>JAXMCI010000040.1:0-70349 GCA_046349435.1 Dongiaceae bacterium
GCTGTTCCCGCGGGACCCGCACTTCCGCTTCCCGCTGCTCGGCCCGCTGCTGCTCCTGCCGCTGGCCCTCGCCCTGCTGCCCTTCCGCCGCAGCTGGCGGCGGCCGGCCGACCTGTTCTGCGGGCTGGTCTTCCTGCTGACGCTCGTCTCGCTGTTCTTCCAGTATTCCGACCACGGGACCTGGGGCAGCACCCCGGTGCATTGCAGCTACTACAGCGAGGCGACCCTGTTCGGGCTGATCCCGCTGATCGCTCGCGGCATCCTCGTCCTCTACGAGACATCCGCCCGCCGGCTGGGGCGGGCGCGCGGCTGGCTGCTCGGCGCGGCGGGATCGCTGCTGCTGGCGAACACCCTCCACACCCACGCGCAGCTCGTCGGCGCGCTGCGCTGGTGGGATCCCGTCTACCAGCACCTGCCGGGGCTGGTGGCCCAAGCCGGCCTGCATCATGCAGTGGTCTTCGTGCCGCACGCGCGCGGCGCGCCGCTCGGCGCCTACCCCTTCGTGCCGCTCGAGCAGGCCGACGTGGTCTATTTCCGGACCGGGCCGCTGCCGGCCTGGGGCCTCAACAACCCCGACTGGCGGCTGCCCTACCGGCAGTACTTCGCCGGCCGCACGCCCTATCTCTACGAGCACTGGGCGCTGACGCCGCTCGACCCCGCGGCGGCGGCGGCCCGGCCTCTGCGCTGAGCGCCCTCAGGCCGCCGTCAGCACGCGCGACAGTAAGGCGCGCGTGCGCGGCTGCTGCGGGCGTCCCAGCACCTCGGCCGGCGGGCCCTGCTCGACGATGGCGCCCTCGTCCATGAAGACGACGCGGTCGCAGACCTCGCGCGCGAAGCGCATCTCGTGGGTCACCACCAGCATGGTCATGCCCTCCTCGGCGAGCTGGCGCATGACGCCCAGCACCTCGCCGACCAGCTCGGGGTCGAGCGCCGAGGTCGGCTCGTCGAACAGCATCAGCTTCGGCCGCATGGCGAGCGAGCGGGCGATCGCCACCCGCTGCTGCTGGCCGCCCGAGAGCTGGTGCGGGTAGGCGCCTTCCTTCTCGGCCAGCCCGACCTTCTGCAGCAGCGCGCGCGCCTCGGCGACCGCCGCGGCGCGATCCTGCCGCTTCACGACGATCGGCCCCTCGCTGACGTTCTCCAGCGCCGTCTTGTGCGGGAACAGGTTGAAGCTCTGGAACACCATGCCCATGCTCTGCCGCTGGGCGGCGAGCTCGGCCGGCCGCATCTCGTAGAGCCGGCCGTTGCGCCAGCGCGCCCCGACCGGCCGGCCCTCGAGATAGACGAGGCCCTCGGTCGGCACCTCGAGGTGGTTGAGGCAGCGCAGCAGCGTGCTCTTGCCCGAGCCCGACGGGCCGACGATGCAGGTCACCTCGCCGCTCGCCACCGACAGCGAGATCGAGCGCAGCACCTGGTGGCTGCCGAAGCTCTTGCTCAGGCGGTCGATCACCAGCAGGGGCGGGGCGGCGCTCACGCCCGGGCCGCCGGCCCGGGCGCGGCGGCGCGCGCCCGCCGCCAGGGCGACCGCCAGCCGCCGGCCGGCCGGCCGCGGATGGCGAAGCGCCGCTCCACGAGATGCTCCAGCGCCGTGAGGATGGTGGCGAGCACGAGGTACCAGACGGTGACCACGAGGAGCAGCGGGATGGTCTGGTAGGTGCGCGAGTAGATCATCTGCGCCGAGTACATCAGGTCGGGCAGCGCCAGCACGCTGACCAGCGAGGTGAACTTCAGCATCGAGATGGTGTCGTTGCCGATCGGCGGGATCAGGATGCGCAGCGCCTGGGGCATGACGATGCGGCGCATCGCCTGGCCGCGCGTCATGCCGAGCGAGGCCGCCGCCTCGGTCTGGCCGCCGCTCACCGCCAGGATGCCGGCGCGGATCATCTCGGCGGCATAGCCGCTCTCGGTCAGCGACAGGCCGAGGATGGCGGCGCTGAACGGGGTGATCAGCTCGTTGGTGTCCCAGGAGACGAGCGGCGGCGCGAAGGGCAGGCCCAGGCCGATGCGCGGGAAGAGCAGCGCGAGGTTGTACCAGAACACCAGCTGGACCAGCGGCGGCACGCCGCGGAAGAACCAGACCCAGGCCCAGGCGACGCCCTGGAACACCGGGTTGCGCGACAGCCGCATGATGGCGACGACGATGCCGAGGCCGAGCCCGACGACCATGGCGAGGAAGGTCAGCAGCAGCGTCCGCCCCAGCCCGGCGACGATCTCGCCGTTGAGGAAGTAGGACAGCGCCACGTCCCACTGCATGTTGCCGTTCGTCAGCAGCGTCCAGACGAACAGCAGGGCGAGCAGCACCAGCACGCCGCCGCCGATCCACCAGGAGGGATGCGGCAGCGGGATGGGGCGGGGGACCGGCCCGGAGAGATCGATCGCCGGCGGCGGGTCGCCGCCGCCGCGGCGCATCACGGCGCCCGCCCGGGGCGGGCGCCGCGGCGCCGTGCGAAGGCCCTATTTGGGATCGGGATTCTCCGCGGTCACCAGGACCGCCTTGGTCAGCATGCCCTGCTTGTCGACGCCCCACTCGGCCATCAGGGCCTTGTAGCTGCCGTCGTCGATCATCCCCTGCAGCACCTTCTGCAGCGCCGGGCCGAGCGCGCTGCCGCGCGGCACGCCGATGCCGTTATAGACCGCGTTCGAGGTCAGCTCGGAGATCGCGAAGGTCCCCGTCTGCTTGGCGAGGTAGGCGAGCTTCGCCGAGCCCGCGGCGGTCATCTCGACGCGGCCCGAGGAGACCGCCAGCTCGGCGGCGTTCTGGGTGGTGAACTGCTGCAGGTCGATCGGCTTCAGCCCCTTGTCGGTGCAGGTCTCCTTGCTGACCTTGGTGAGGAACTGGAAGTCCCAGGCGCCGGTCAGCACCGCGATGCTGTGGCCGCAGAGATCCGATTCCTGGCGGATGGTGAGCGGCTTGGTCTTGAGGAAGGCATAGGCCGTCCCCTCCATGCGCTGCGGGATGAAGTCGAGCGCCTTCAGCCGCTCCGCGGTCACCCCGAAGGAGGAGAAGCCGGCGTCGAACCGGCCGCTCGCCAGGCCGGGGATGATCTGCTCGAAGCTGGTGCCGGTGATGTGGAACTCGACGCCGAGGCGCTGCGCCATGGCCTTGGCCATGTCGATGCTCCAGCCCTTGAGCTCGCCGTTCTCGGTGAACTCGTCCGGCGGCCAGTCGTTGAACGCCGCCACCTTGACGCCGTTGGTGCGGAACTGCTCGGGCAGCGCGTCGTGGAGGGCCTGGTCGACGCCCGACCCGGCCCGCGCCCCCGGGGCGCCGAGCAGACCTGCCGCCAGCATGGCGGCGGCGAGCACCAGCAGCCGGCCCTTGCGGCCGGGCGCGGCATGTTGTCGTCCGAGCATGTCTTGTCTCTCCCCTGTGTGGCGCCCCGGTTGCGACGCTCCGCGCCGCTTTGACAGGCCGCGGTCGGTGTGCGAACGTTCTCACAATAGCGCGACGGCGGCCGCGGTCAAGCGGCTGCGGGGCGCGTCTTGGAGGCTGGACCTGTCCGACAAGCCCTCCAGCAAGCCGACCGACAAGCCGCGCGGCCGGGTCTCTTTGGTCGAGGTGGCGCGCCGCGCCGGCGTCAGCACGGCGACCGCCGGCCGCGCGCTCGGGGGCTACGGCTATGCCAGCCCGGACATCCGCGAGCGCGTCCGCGCGGCGGCGACGGCGCTGGGCTACCGCCCGAACCGCCTGGCGCGCGGCCTGATCACCGGCCGGACCCAGACGATCGGGGTCGTCGCCGGCGACATCGAGAGCGCCTTCTATTCCAGCGCCATCCGCAGTATCGGCGACGTGGCGCGCGCCGCCGGCTTCGGCGTCATCGTGACCAACAGCGACGAGCAGCCGGAGCTGGAGCGCGAGGCGGTCGAGCTGCTGATGGAGAAGCGGGTCGACGGCATCATCGTCTCGCCCTGCGACCTCGACCGGCCGCAGCACCTGCTCGACGCGGTGGCCGCCGGCTGCGCGGTGGTGCAGATCGACCGCGTCGCCGCGGGGCTGGCCGCCGACGCCGTCACCGTCGACAATGTCGGCGGCGCCCGCCAGTGCATCGCCCGGCTGGTCGCGGCCGGCCACCGCGCGATCGCCTTCCTCGCCGAGCTCGAGATCGGCTATCGCGGCGACGTCGCCTCCTTCCTGGCGCTCGCCGAGCGCGCGCCGCCCGACCCGCACGCGCTCTATCCGAGCTGGCAGCGGCTGCTCGGCTACCTCGCCGCCCATCGCGAGGCCGGCCTGCCGGTCGAGCCGCGGCTGATCGGCCGCACCGGCGCCTATTCCGTGGCGGCGGCGCGGTCGGCGACGCTCGAGCTGCTCGGCCGCGCGCCGCGGCCGACCGCGCTCTTCACCGCCGACGGCACCATGTCGGTCGGCGCGCTGGAGGCGATCACCACGCTCGGCATCGCCATCCCCGACGGGCTGTCGCTGATCGGCTTCGACGACCTCGACTGGATGAAGTTCGTCGGCCCCGGCATCACCGCGGCGCGGCAGCCGGTGCACGAGATGGGGCGGGCTGCCGCGGAGCTGATCCTCGCCCGCATCGGCGGCGACGCCGCCCCGCCGCGGCACCTCGAGCTGCCGGCGCAGCTCACCGAGCGCCGCTCGGTCGCGCCGCCCGCCGGCACAGGCGCGGCCGCCCGGCGATTGCACCACTCGCCTGACCGGGAATCGAGACCATGAGCTTCGAAGTGTGGTTCGCGCGATTTTCTCACGGGACCGCCCAAAGGTTCCCGTACGCCTGCATACTAGAAGCGTTTGCAGGATGCAAAATCGAAAGAGATGACACGCGATCCGCGACTCTCAGGTTCCCCGATGGCGAGCATTGCGAGTTGTACGCCGAAGATTCGCCCGAGATATATGGCCTGATGCTCGCCAGGCCGCCGTACATTCCGTCCTGCTGGAGGGGACTGTTCAGACTGATGCAGCTCGCCCACGGTACGGTCTATTGGCCCGGCGGCAGCGCGGTTGCAGATCCGGCCGTCATTCCGCACTTGCCGGAGGACTTTGTCACCCCCTGGTCGTGGCGCAAACCCCGGAAGACCTCGTAGAGGCCATCCGCCGGTCATAGCCGCAGCCCGGCACGGCAGGAAGGAAGGGATGCGAGCGCCGCTCGGTCGCGCCGCCCGCCGAGGCGGGGACCTGACCGCAGCGGCTCGCCTCACGGCGAGGGCCGCTGCGGCCGGTCCGTGCGGGTCAGGAACCGGCCTTCGCCACGGCCGGGATGACCCAGCTGCCGTCCAGGATGGTCGGATCGGTCTCCCGCGGCCAGTACATGCGCAGCATCAGGATGAACTTGCCGGCCGGCGCCGGCAGCCAGTTGGATTCCTTGTCGGCGCCGGGCGATTCGTGCTGCACGTAGAGGTCGACGGAGCCGTCGGCGTTCTGCTTCAGGCTCTGCCGCGCGCTGATCGAGTAGCGGTTGATCGGGTTGGCCACGAAGAAGTACTGCGCGTCGTACATGGTGAGCGACCAGAACCCCTCGGTCGGCGGCAGCTCGCCCTTGGGGAAATGCATCACGTACTTGTGGGCGCCGTCATAGGGCTGGCCGTGGGCGTCCTTCAGCGAGGTCGGGTAGATCGCATCCTGCGGCCGGTTGGCGCCCAGCCCGATGGCCGTGACCAGCGCCCGGACCGGATAGTCCGTGCCGTAGATCCCGGTCTTCGTCATGTAGTTCCAGCCGTTGATGTCCTTGATGCTGGGGTTCGACTTGAACTGCAGCATGATGCGGTCGAAGGCGGCCTGCGGCACCCGCTTGGCGACGTCCGCCGGCAGCTTGCCGGCATCGAAGTCCTGCCCGGGGACGAGCCCGATCCTGGCGAACTGCGCCAGCGCCGGCGCATCGGCCGCGGCCGGCGGGTTGGCCTTCATCAGGCGCGCCAGCAGGGTGAAGTAGGCCGCCGCGTCCATCGCGTTCACCTGGTCGCGCACGGGGGTCTTGGTGTCGACGGACGGATCGACCGTGCCGGCCGGCGGCGTGTAGGGCTTGCCGTAGGCGCTGAGCGGCACCGCGCTGATCTTGTCCTGCAGCGCATGAACGGCGGCGTAGTCCTCCGGCGCGCCGGTGCAGTAGATGCGCCCGAGCAGCCAGACCATGCTGGTGGGCGCCTTGTATTCCTTGACGCCGGCCGGCAGCGTGCCGGTCCAGCCCGGGCCGGTGATGGCGTAGGTCTGCGCCCCGGTGCCGGTGGTGCGCGTGCCGGGCACCTGGAACACGTCCGTCCAGCCGTCCAGCATCGGGAAGAGGTAGTAGCGGTCCTTCATGTCCGGCAGGCTCAGCACCCACGGCTCCTTCTCCACGTCGATCCAGGCGAGCGTGTAGAGGGTGTCGGCGTTCGGTGCCGTGACGTCCCTGAACGAGGCGTCCGGATAGGTCCGCAGCCTGGCGAACTGGCCCATGGGCGCGTGGCTTCCGGTCGGCGCCGCGACGTTGGTCATCACCCGCCGGGTGAACTCCATGGTCACCAGCGGGTAGCCGTAGATGTACGCGTCGACGGCGGTCGAGAAGTCGTCCAGGCCATCGACCGGCATCATATGGTCGTCGGCCCTGGCCGCAGCGGCCAGGACGCCGCCGGCCAGCAGGCCGAGGGAACCCAATGTGACATGACGGCGCGAGATGCTCATTTCGGTGTCTCCCCCAGGGGCGGGCGCTTTCATGGAGGCGCAGAGGCCTCCGCCGGGCGAGGGCGGTAGCACGCGCGCCGGCGCCGGCACTATGCAGAACTGGAAACGGGCGCCGGCGGAGGGGGCGGTCCGGCGGCTCAGGCCGGCGGGCGGGCGAGCGTCGCGGAAGGCGATTCGCCGAACAGCCGCCGGTAGCGGACGGAGAAGCGGCCGAGCTCCCAGAAGCCGAGGTCGGCGGCGATGCCGGTGACGGTCGCCCTGGCGGGGTCGGCTGCCGTCAGGGCCCGGCGCGCGAGATGCATGCGGCGGAGCGACATGAAGCGGTGCGGGCTGAGCCCGGTATGCTCCATGCAGGCGGTGTGCAGCGTGCGGACCGAGACGCCCAGCCGGGTGCAGGCCTCGGTGACGTAGAGCGGCAGCCCCTCGCTCTCCTCGAGCAGCTCGTAGAACCGGCGCAGCACGACGGTCCTGCCGCGGCCGCCGGTTTCCGGCACGACCATTTCGGGATGGCCCGCCAGGCACTCGGTCAGCGCGGCCAGAAGCGCCTGGTCGGCGGCCCTGGCCACCTCGGGGTGGTGCGCCAGATCCAGGCGGCCCTCGACCAGCCGCATGATGCTGTGATGGCGCGCGCGCAGGCGGGCGAAGTCGGCCGCGCCGGGACGGACGACGCCGACGGTGATGCGCGGGCCGCGGTCTTCGCCGGTCAGGGCGGCCCACGCCGTGCCGAGCGCGTCGGGGGTCAGCGTCATCGTCGCCCAGCGGCAGTCCGCCGGCACCCGGAGGAAGTGCTCCTCGGCCGGCCGCGACATGACGAGGACGGCCGGGTCCAGGTCGATGCCATTGACGGCGAACGGAGCCCCGTCCTGCCCGGCGTGAAACATCAGGACGCACCGGGCAAGCGGCAGCTCCGTGCGCACCGCGATCGGCAGCGACTGCGAGCCCCGCTGCACGGTCAGCTGCCGCAGCGCCAGGTTGGACAGGGAGGCCTGGAACGAGCCGCGCCGCGACGGGACGATCTGGGTGCGGGAGGGCTTGATCCCATCCTGGTATTGATGGGGCTCGACAAATGTGGCGGACATGCCGGCCGGCATCGCGCACGCCCTCCGCTATCGCCGTTCCGTAGCCCCGTGCCTCGGCCCGCCGCCGCTCTGGCACCGCCACTTCCTATAGCGGATGCGCGCTCCCCCGCAAAGCCGGCGGAAGGCCCGGCCACGCAACCGTCGCCATCGCCGGGCGGCACCGTCCCTGCCGGGCCTCGGACCGCCGCGGGTCATGGCCCGTCCGGGGCGCTGCCCCGCTCCGGCGGCGGCTGCCCGCTTCCGTCAGCGGCGGCGGTCGTGATCACCAGCAGCGCCGGCGCGATTCTGGCGAGCTGCAGCCTCTCGGCCTCGGGCAGCAGGGCATCGATCGCCACCATCACCGGGAGCTGCTGCGCGTCATCGCCGAGAAGGCGCCGGGCTCTCTGGACGAGCTGGCCCGATTGACCGGCAAGGCGAAGTCGAACCTCTCGCGCACGCTGCGGACCATCGAAGGCTACGGCCTCGTCCGCCTCGAACGCGGCGAGCGGGGCCGGATCGCGCCGAGGGTCATGCACGAGCGCGTGGAGCTGGATCTGCCCCTCACGATCTCGCGCAAGGCTGGCTGAGCCTTGCCCCGGAGGGGCTCGGCAGCCCTTTGCGACTCCGCTCTGTATGGGGATCGGCAATGGCGGAGGGGGTGGGATTCGAACCCACGGTACCCTCGCGGGTACAACGGTTTTCGAGACCGCCCCGATCGACCACTCCGGCACCCCTCCGCGGGAGCCCAGCTTGCTGGGTCGCCTTGGCCCCGACGGGGCCGGCCGATTGAGCGGCGCGGACCCTAGCCGATCGCTCCCGGCGCCGCAAGCCTGGGCGCGTGCCGCCCGGGAGCCCGACGGCGCCGCCGGGGAACGCAGGCCGGGCCGGGCGGTTCTCCGGCCGGCCCGGCCTCTGCCGGGCGGCTCGGGATCGAGGGCGGAGCGGCGGCATGGCGGAATCGGCGGCGAGGCGGAGCGGGCCGGCCAAGGTCGACCGGCTGACGGCGATCCGCTTCTTCGCGGCCGCGTGGGTGGTGGTGTTCCACACCATGGGCTACCTGCACCCCGACTTCCGCGGGCTCGGGCCCCTGATCACCCACGGCGAGACGGCCGTCGACCTCTTCTTCGTGCTGAGCGGCTTCATCCTGGCGCATGTCTACTACGACGGCTTCGCCCGCCTGACCGGGCGGGCCTGGGGCGCCTTCCTGGTGCGGCGGCTGGCGCGGATCTATCCCGCCCACCTCGTCATGCTGCTCGCCTGGATCGCCTATGTCGCCGCCGGGCGGCTGGGCGGGGCGGCGATCGCCACGCCGGAGCGCTACGCGCCGTCGGCCATCCTGACCAACCTGCTGCTGGTCCAGGGCTGGGGCTTCGACCGCTCGCTGACCTGGAACTACCCGGCCTGGTCGATCAGCGCCGAGTGGTTCGCCTACCTGCTGTTCCCGCCGCTCTGCCTGCTGCTGCACCGGCTGGGCCGCGCCCGGCCCTGGCTCGGGCTGCTGCTCGCCCAGGCGCTGCTGGTCGGGCTGCAGCTGGGCTTCGGCGCGCTCTACCGCACCTACGATTGCAGCCTGCTGCGCATCGCCCCGGAGTTCCTCGCCGGCATCTTTCTCTGGCAGCTGCGCGACCGGGTGCGGCTGCCGCGCCCCGACCTGCTGCTGGCGCTGGCGCTCGCCGGCTTCGTCGCGCTGGCGGCGAGCGGGGTCGGCCGGCTGCCGCTGGTGCTGGCGGCGCAGCTCGTCATCCTGCTCACCTACCGCGCCGCCGGGCCGCTCGGCCGGCTGCTCGCCTGGAAGCCGCTGGTCTATCTCGGCGAGGTCTCCTACTCGCTCTACATGGTGCACGCGCTGGTGCTGTCGGTGAGCTACCGGCTGCTGGCGAAGGCGGCGCCGCTCGAGACGCTGCAGGCCATGGCGCCGCTCGTCGTGCTGGCCGTCCTGGCGGCCGCGCAGCTCGCCGCCAGCCTGCTCTTCCACCTCGTCGAGGAGCCGGTGCGCCGCGCCGTCACCGCCCGCCTCGGCCGCGCCGGGCCGCGCCGCAGCCCGGCGGCCGGGCTGCACGAGCCGGTGCTCTGAGGGCCTCGGCCCGCCCCGCCGGACGTCCGGCCCGCCAGCCGCCCCGAGGGTACCTCAGTGGCAGCACGTCTTGGGCCGCGGCGGCGGCACGTCCAGCGCCGGATTTCGCTCGAAGAATCCGGCCGGCTCGAGCAGGAATCCGACATAGCCGACCGGCATCACCGGCCAGTCCTCGGGCCGCGGCACATGCAGGTGGGCGAGCGTGTACCAGACGACGATGTCGGTGTCGGCGACCGGCCGGTCCTGCCGCGTCCACACCGGCAGCCCGTCGGCGCCGGCCCGCTGGTTGGGGTAGTCGCCCGCCGGGAAGTTCTCGTCGGGGTGATAGGGCGTCACCCAGAGGTGATTGGCGGCGAAGCCGGCGCGCTGCGCCACGCTCGCCTCCGGATCGACGAGCAGCACGCCGTTCTCGCCCGGCTTCAGCCGGTAGGCCACCGGCTCGCCCAGGGCGTTCACCGACCCGGGATTGGCGATCAGCCAGTAGCGGCCGGCGGCAGGATCGACCCGGCGGCGGGCCGCCGCCTCGGTCGCGAGCAGGGTCGCCTCGGCCACGAACGCGTTGCCGTGCGGATTGCCGGCGCCGCGCGGCACGGTCCTGGTGTTGACCTCGAGCACCGAGTTGCGCGGCCCGTCCACCTCCATGTCGAGCCGCACGTTGAAGATGTGCTGATGGATCTGCGCATAGAGCTGGCGGGCGACCAGCGTCCCGTATCCCGGCCTGGTCCCCGGCTCGACCGCCGCCGTGTTGAGGATGCCGGTCAGCTTCACCTCGAACTGGATTCGGCCGTCCTGGTAGAAGTACCAGAAGAAGCCGTAGTCGTAGTTGCCGACGGTCGCGAAGAAGGAGACGACCAGGCGACGCGACCGGCGGACCTCGGTGTCGCCGGTGCGCCAGTCCCGGTGGCGCCACAGCACGCCGAAATCCTCCTCGTGCATGCAGATGGCGTTGCCGATGCGCAGCGGCTCGCCGGTCGAGGCGGCGACCACCGCGTCGAAATAGTGGATCTCGCCCAGGCAGTCGCAGCCGAGCCGGAGCGAGTTCGCCATGGAGCCGACGCCATATTCCCCGACGTCGAACGCGTTCTTGGTGTAGTGCCGCTTGCTCGGGTCGCCATAGGGAACGACCATCTCGGCGAGCGAGGCCCGGTAGATGAGGGGCCGGACGCGGCCCTGGTCCTCATAGCCGATGCGGTGGAGCACGAGACCCTCGCGCGCCGTGAACCCGATCCGGAAGTGCCATTTCTGCCAGGTCACGGCATTGCCGCGCACCGTGAAGCTCGGCCCGTCCGGCTGCACGATCTCGAGCGGCTTGAGATCGGTGCGGAAGCTGCCCTGGAACTCGGCGCCGTAGTTGCCGTCGTCGGGCGGCAGCGGCACGACCCCGTGATCCTCGACCTCGATCACCTCCATGGCGTTGAGGTCGACCAGCGGATGCAGCCCCTCGAGCGGCCGCGCATAGCCGTTGTCGCGGGCGCTGCGCCGCAGCCAGCAGAACCCCCGCGCCAGCCGGCGCCCCGCCTCCCTGTCGTCGCCATACCAGCCGACGGACCAGGGATCGACCATCACCAGGCCGGCATCCGCGATGCCCCGCTTGCGCAAGGCTTCGAGGAATGCCGGGCTGCGCTTGACGGCGGCCTCGCACTCGACGAACTCCTCGGGCGTGATGGTGGGCTGGACGCCCGGCAGGTCCGTCCAGGACCGGACCTCGCCGGCGGTCAGCCCGACGATGACCTCGGAGGTCACGCCCGACTCGTGATCGAGCAGGCAGACGATCGCCTCCCGCTCGACCGCCATGCCGGGGCGGAACGCGAGGACGCTCGACTTCGCCGGCTCCCTGAGCCCGACGGAGATGAATCGCGTGCGTCGGCCGAGGCGGCCGCTGGCCCGCAGGATCGCGACGGCCCGGCGGATCTCGTCCTCCGAAAGGGGCGACAGCGGATGCTCTGCCGTCGTCGTGTCGCCGCCCTCGGCGGTGGCTGCCAGTAGAGACATCGTGCTCCCTTTCACTCGGATCCTATGGGACCTGCCGGCGGGCGAGCCCGATAGCGATGATGACACGGTTTACGCCGCAGCCCCACGGCCAGCCAAGCTCGAAGGTTCGGGCTTGCGCGGGCCGCGGCGCAGCCCGGCCGCCTGGCTGCGCGAGCCGGTGCCGCAGGGCGGTTGTTCGCCCGGACAACGGTCTGTTTGACAGCTCAAATGCGCCTCCGCTAGGGTCCCTGCTCCTGTGCCGCAGGCTGGGAGGGACCCGGGAATGACCGCCGCTGCCCCGTGGGCGCGCACCGCGCTGGTCGCCGTCGACCTGCAGCGGGAATGCATCGAGGCCGAGGGCGCCTGGCCGATCTACAATCGCGACGCGCTGCTGGCCAACGCCGCCGCCGCGATCGCCGGCGCTCGGGCCGCCGGCATCCCGGTGATCTACACCCAGCACTGGCTCGACCCGCGCGGCGTCGACGCGCTGCGCTACGAGCCGCGGCTGCCCGACGGCCGCCCGACCCACAGCCTGGCCGGCGACCCGATGGCCGAGATCCACCCGGCCGTGGCGCCCGGCCCCGACGACATCGTCATCCGCAAGCAGCGCTGGAGCGGCTTCTACGGCACCAACCTCGAGCTGGTGCTGAACCGCCTCGACATCGACCACCTGATCATGCTCGGCGTCTGGACCGAGGCCTGCTTCGAGACCACCGTCTGGGACGCCATCTGGCGCGACTACCGCCTGACCATCGTCAAGGACGCCTGCGGCACCGCCACCGACCTGATGCACATGACGGCGATCCTCGACCTCGCCAACTGGCTCTATGGCGGCAGCATCGCGACGGCGGCCGAGCTGGCCAAGGGGCTGGCCGGCCAGCCCTGGCGCGCCTGGCGCTTCGAGCGGCCGAGCGCCTTCGCCTACACCGTCGAGACCGTGCGGGCGATGTACGACTCGATCTGATAGAACCCACGGCAACGACGAGACAGGGGAGGGGACCGATGAAGCGCCGCACGTTCCTGCAAGGCGCCGCCACGCTCGCGGCGGGCGCCGCGCTGGCGCCGATGGTGGTGCGCCGGGCCGAGGCGGCCGGGCCGCTCCGGCTGCTGACCTGGGAGGGCTATGCCGAGGATGCCTGGGTCAAGGACTTCGAGCAGGCCAACGGCGCCACCGTCACCAAGACCTATGTCGGCTCGAACGACGAGTACATGGCCAAGCTGGCCGCCGGCGGCGGCGAGTACGACCTGGTGGTGATCGTCAGCGCGCTCGCCCAGCGGGCGATCAATGCCGGGTTCGTCGAGGCGCTCGACCGCGACGCGATCCCCAACCTGAAGCAGCTCTATACGCGCCTGCAGGACCCCGGCTTCGCGACCAAGGACGGCAAGCTCTATGGCGCGCCGACCTTCCTCGCCATCTCGCCGGTGACGGTCAATGCCGAGGCGATCCCCACCGGCAGCGATTTCGGCGTGCTGTTCGACAAGGCCAATGCCGGCAAGATCGCCATGTGGGACGACGTCTCGACGCTCGGCGACACCGCCAACTGGATGGGCATCGACAACATCTGGACGATGAGCGACGAGCAGCTCGCCGCGGTGAAGGCCAAGCTGATCGAGCAGAAGCCGATGGTGCGCACCTACTGGTCGCAGGCCGGCGAGGCGATCGACCTGTTCATGAACAAGGAGATCGTCGCCTCCAACTCCTGGAGCTACATCACCACGACGCTGCAGTCGCGCGGCCTGAAGGTGCGCGACTTCCCGGGCAAGCCGCCGATCGGCGCCATCGATTCCCACTTCATCGTCAAGGGCAGCGCCAACCGCGCGCTGGCCCTCAACTTCATCGACCACGTGCTCGGCGCCAAGGCCCAGGGCGCGATCGCCGAGCTCACGGGCTATACCCCGACCAACCCGCAGTCGCGCCAGTTCATGAAGCCGGAGACCTGGCAGAAGCTGCGGCTCGACGACGTCCAGGGCACCATCGACAAGATGAAGTTCTGGGAGGACATCCCGCGCCGCGCCAAGTACCTCGAGGTGCTGAACGAGGTGAAGGCCGCCTGATGGCGGCCGGGCGGAGCGGGGACGGCGGCGCCGACCGCCCGGTCGTCCGCCTCGAGGCGGTGCGCAAGCGCTTCGGCGCGGTCACCGCCGTCGCCGAGGTCAGCCTCGAGATCCAGCGCGGCGAGTTCCTGACGCTGCTCGGCCCGAGCGGCTGCGGCAAGACCACGACCTTGCGGCTGATCAGCGGGCTCGAGGTGCCGGACGACGGCCTGGTCTGGCTGGAGGACCGCGTCGTCAACGACGTCCCGCCCTTCCGGCGCGACGTCAACACGGTGTTCCAGAGCTACGCCCTCTTCCCGCATCTCAGCGTCTTCGACAACGTCGCCTACGGCCTGACCCTGAAGCGGCTGCCGAGGCCCGAGCTGCGCGCCCGCGTCTCGGCGATGCTGGAGCGGGTCGGCCTGTCGGACAAGGCGCGGCGCCTGCCGCGCGAGCTGTCGGGCGGCCAGATGCAGCGCGTCGCGCTGGCCCGCGCGCTGGTCAACGAGCCGCGCGTCCTGCTGCTCGACGAGCCGCTCGGCGCGCTCGACGCCCGGCTGCGCCAGGCCATGCAGCTCGAGCTGCGCCGCCTGCATCTCGATCTCGGCCTGACCTTCGTCTGCGTCACCCACGACCAGGAGGAGGCCCTGGTCATGAGCAACCGCATCGCGGTGATGCAGGACGGCCGCATCGCCCAGCTCGGCACGCCGCGCGAGATCTTCGAGCGCCCGGCCAGCCGCTTCGTCGCCGACTTCATCGGCGGCTGCAACTTCCTGCCGGCGCGGCACGAAGGCGGCGGCCGGCTGCTGCTGCCGGGCGGGGTGGCGTGGCGGGTCGATCCGGCCCGCATCCCGGCCCTGGTCCCGGGCAGCGGCGGCGGCGCCCTGGTGGCGGCGATCCGCCCGCAGCGCGTCGAGCTGCGCCCGCCCGGCGACGCCGGCCCGCTCTCCGCCGCGGCGACGCTGCGCGACATCGTCTATGCCGGCGCGGCGCAGCGGCTGCACCTGACGCTGGCGCCCGGCACCGAGCTGGTCGCCGAGCTGCCCGGCCGGGCCGCGGCGGGCCTCGCGCCCGGCGCCGCGGTCACCATCGGGGTGGCGCCCGAGGACCTGCTGCTCTTCCCGGACGGCGGAGCCGGCGCATGAGCGCGGCCGCCGCCGCCGCGGCGGCGGCGCGCCGGCACCGCCGCCGCGAGCTGGCGCGCCTCGCGCTGTTCTTCGGGCCGGCCGCGCTCTACGCGCTGGTCTTCATGGTGCTGCCCTACGCCAACCTGCTGCAGTTCAGCGTCTGGCGGGTGGAGAACTACGCGGTGGCGCCCGACCTGACGCTGGCCAATTACGGGCGCGTCTTCGCCAACCCGCTCTACCTCAAGGTGCTCGGCAACTCCTTCCAGGTGGCGGCGATCGTCACGGCGGCGGCCGTCGCGCTGGGCTATCCCCTGGCGCTCTTCGTCGCCTGCTTCGCCGGGCGGTCGCGCCGCCTGCTCTACTTCCTGGTGGTGATCCCGCTCTGGACCAGCTTCCTGCTGCGCGCCTTCATCTGGCGGATCATCCTCGGCCGCGAGGGGGTGATCAACTCGGCGCTCGGCTTCCTCGGCCTCACCGACCAGCCGCTCAGCATGCTGCTGTTCAACCGCTTCAGCGTCTGCGTCGCGCTGACCTACGTCTTCGTGCCCTTCGTCGTGCTGCCGGTGCATGCCGCGATCGAGAAGATCCCGCCCGAGCTGCTCGAGGCCAGCCTCGACCTCGGCGCCGGGCCGTGGCGCACGCTGCGCCGGGTGATCCTGCCGCTCAGCCTGCCCGGGCTGCTCGCCGGCGCGGTCTTCGCCTTCTGCCTCAGCTTCGGCGACTTCGTCGCGCCGACGCTGCTCGGCGGCCCGAGCGGGCTGATGATCTCCAGCGTCATCATCAACCAGTTCGGCGCCGCCTTCGACTGGCCGTTCGGCAGCGCGCTGGCGGTCATCACCATCCTGGTGGTCGGCGCCGCGGTGCTGCTGGTCGGCCGGCTGGAGCGGCGGGCCCATGCCTGACGCCTTCGCCCGCTGGGCGGGCGGGCTGCGCCGCGCCGCCACCCTGCTGGGCGTCGGCGTGCTTGCCTTCCTCTATCTGCCGATCCTGACGCTCATCGTCTATTCCTTCAGCGTCGGCCGCAGCTTCACGGTGCCGATCCAGGGCCTGACCTTGGCCTGGTACGCCAAGCTCGCCGGCAATGACGAGCTGCTGCACGCCATCGGCAACAGCCTGATCGTCGGCGCCGGCACGGTGCCGCTGTCCCTGCTGCTCGGCGTGCCCGCGGCCTATGCGCTGGCCCGCTTCCGCCACCCCGCGCTGCGGCTCGCCGAGCCGGTGCTGCAGCTGCCGCTGATGATCCCCGGCCTGATCACCGGCCTCTCCGTCCTGCTGCTGCTGAAGCGGCTGGGATTCGGCCTGTCGCTCGGCGCCGTGGTGCTCGGCCATACCGTCGCCTGGCTGCCGATCGTCGTCACCCAGGTCTTCGCCCGGCTGCGCCGGCTCGACCGCCGCATCGAGGAGGCGAGCCTCGACCTCGGCGCCGGGCCGCTGCGCACCTTCGCGCGCATCGTGCTGCCCAACATCCGCGGCGCGGTGATCGGCAGCGGCCTGCTGGTCTTCACCCTCAGCTTCGACGAGGTGGCGATCACCTTCATGCTGACCGCCACCGAGAACACCCTGCCGATGCAGATCTGGGCGATGCTGCGCCAGGGCGTGACGCCGGAGATCTGCGCGGTGGCGACGCTGACCGTGGTGGTGTCGGCGGTGTTGGCGACGCTCGGGCTGCGGCTGCAGCAGGACCGGCGATGACGGCCGGGACCGACTGCGACCTGCTGGTGCTCGGCTCCGGCGCCGGCGGGCTCACCGCCGCGGTGACGGCGGCGCGGCGCGGCCTGTCGGTGATCGTCGCCGAGAAGGCGTCCCTGTTCGGCGGCAGCACGGCGCTGTCGGGCGGCTGGGTGTGGATCCCCTGCAATCCCGCGGCGCGGCGCGACGGCATCGAGGACAGCCTCGAGGCGGCGGAGACCTACATCCGCGCCGAGACGGGGGACGGCTTCGACGCCGCCCGGGTGCGGGCCTATCTCGAGGCCGGGCCGCGCATGCTCGAGTTCCTCGAGCGCGAGACCGAGGTCCGCTTCGTCGCCGACCACAGCTTCTCCGACTACCACCCGGACCAGCCGGGCGGGCGCCGGGGCGGCCGCTCGCTGGTCGCCGCGCCGTTCGACGGCCGCCGGCTCGGGCCCCATCTCGCCCGGCTGCGGCCGCCGCTGCGCCAGCAGACCTTCCTCGGGCTGTCGATCGGCTCGGGCGCGCTGCTCAAGCACTTCCTCAACGTCACCCGCTCGCCGCGCTCGGCTGCGATCGTGGCGCGGCTGATGCTGGGATACGGCGTCCAGCGGCTGCGCTACGGCCGCGGCATCCGGCTCTACAACGGCAACGCGCTGGCCGCCCGCCTCGCCCGCGCCGCGCTCGACAACGGCGTCGCGCTGTGGCTCGACACGACGGCCGAGTCGCTCCTTCTCGCCGGAGGGCGGGTGGTCGGCGCCCGGCTGCGGCGCGCCGGGCAGCCGGTCGCCGTGACGGCCGGCCGCGGCGTGGTGCTGGCGACCGGCGGCTTCCCCCGCGACGCGGCGCGCCGCGCGGCGCACTACCCGGCGGCGCTGCGCTGCTCGATCGCCCCGGCGGAGAACAGCGGCGACGGCATCCGCATGGCCGAGGCCGCCGGCGCCCGGCTGCAGGCGAGCCCGCGCTCGGTCGCCTACACCGCGGTGTTCTCGCGGCTGCCGGGGCCGGAGGGGGCGCTGTTCCCGCACTTCATCGACCGCGCCAAGCCCGGCATCATCCTGGTCGACGAAACCGGCCAGCGCTTCTGCAACGAGGCCGAGTCCTACCACGACGTGGCGCAGGCGATGATCGCCGCCGGCATCGACGGCGAGGCGCGCCGCGCCTTCTTCGTCGCCGACCACCGGGCGGTGCGGCGCTACGGGCTCGGCGCGGCGCGGCCGGCGCCGCTGCCGCTCGGCCCGCACCTGCGCTCCGGCTATCTCAGCCGCGCCGGCTCGCCGGCCGCGCTGGCACGGCTGATCGGCGTCGACCCGGCCGGGCTGGAGGCCACCGTCGCCGACTTCAACGCGCATGCCCGCCGCGGCGAGGATCCCGCCTTCGGGCGCGGCGCCACCGCCTACAACATCTTCCAGGGCGACCACCTGCACCGGCCGAACGGCTGCCTCGCGCCGCTCGAGACGCCGCCCTTCTACGCCGTGGCGG
The DNA here is from genome assembly GCA_046349435.1 of Dongiaceae bacterium. Lineage (GTDB taxonomy): Bacteria > Pseudomonadota > Alphaproteobacteria > Dongiales > Dongiaceae > JAXMCI01. Next base: position 18,028 of record JAXMCI010000040.1, read on the forward strand.
TGCGGGCCGGCGATTTCGGCACCTTCGCCGGGCTGCCGACCGACGCCCAGGCCCGCGTGCTCGACGCGGCGGGCCGGCCGATCCCCGGCCTCCGGGCCGCCGGCAATGACGGGCTCAACGTCTTCGGCGGCGCCTGCCTCGGCGGCGGCGTCACGGTCGGCCCGGCCATGGTCTTCGGCTTCATCGCCGGCAACAGCGCGGCCGAGGACCGCGCCTAGGCCTCGTCGACCGCCCGGCCGACGACGCGGTCGAGATAGTCGCGGCAGACCTGCCGCGCCGTCGCCATCTCGAAGCTGCCGGGCTCGATGAACTGGCGCACCCAGAAGCCGTCGATCATGGCGAAGAGGCCGAGATAGGCGCGCTCGACCTCGGCCTCGGGCAGCAGCCGGCGCAGCGCCCAGCGCATGTTGGAGCGGAAGCGGCGGTTGACCAGCCGCTGCAGGGCGGCGAGCCGCGGCCGGCTCGGCAGCTCGGTCCAGAAGGCGCGCCAGGCGGCCATCGGGCCGGCGCTGAGATGCTCCGGCATCAGGCAGCCGTCGATGATCGCCTCGAGCCGCCGGCGCGGCGTCGCGCCGGGCGGGGTGAGCTCGGCGATGGTGCGGGCGAGGTCGCGGGTGATCCGGCGCAGCGTCGCTTCGAGCAGCGCCTCCTTGCCCTCGAAATAGTGGTTCACCAGGGCGGGCGACACGCCGGCCTCGCTGGCGATGGTGGCGAGCGTGGTGTCGGTCAGCCCGCGGGCGGCGATCGAGGCGATCGCGGCGTCGATCAGCTCGTTGCGGCGATAGTCGCGGATGTCGAAGCGCGGCATCGGCCCTCCCTCCATTCCACGATAGTGCAAGCGCCCTCGCGATGCAGGCTGTTCTATCGAACAGGACGCTGATCGTCCGGTCAGCAAGGGTTTGACGCGACCGGCGCCGGCCCCCTATCGTGCCGGCACGCAACCTTCCGCGGGGCGGGGCATGGCCCATCTCGAGCTGGCCGACGCACGGCTCTGGTACATCCAGCAGGGGTCCGGCCCCGACATCGTCTGGATCCCCGGCGGCGACAACGTCGCCGAGGACTGGGCCGACCAGATCGCGGCCTTCGCCCCGGGCTTCCGCTGCACCGCCTTCGACCCGCGCGGCGCCGGCCGCACCGAGAGCCGCCGGCCGCCGCCCTGGTCGATCGCCGAGATGGCGGCCGACGCGGCGGCGCTGATCCGCGCCGTCTGCCGGCCGCCGGTGGCGCTGGTCGGGCTGTCGATGGGCTCGCTGGTCACGCTGCAGGCGGCGCTCGACTTCCCCGAGCTGATCGGCTGCGCCATCGCCATGGGGACCTGCGCGAAGCCGACCGGCTTCTGCCGCGACTGGATGGTGGCCGAGGTCGAGTTCCGCCGCGCCGGCGGCCGGCTGTCCCCCGACTTCGCCGTGCATCACTACGGCGCCTTCATGTACCCCTCGGAGGTGCTCGGCGACGACGCGCTGTGGGGCCGGCTGAAGCCGTTCGTGGCGCGCTCCTATGGCGGGCGCGAGGGCGAGCTGCTGATCGCCCAGTGGCAGGCCTGCATCGACTTCGACGTCACCGCCCGCCTGCCGCAATGCCGCGTGCCGCTGCACGTCGTCGGGTTCTCGCAGGACATGCAGGCGCCGCCCAGCCTGGGCCGCGCCGCCGCGGACCTGGCCCCGGACGGGCATTTCCACCTGCTCGACGGGCTCGGCCACCTGTCGCTCGCCGGCCACCGGCCCGGGCCGGTCAACGACCTGATCCGCCGCATCCTGACCGGCACCGCCGATGCCTGAGCAAGGCTTGAGCCGCGCCTGCACGGCTGCCGCTTGCCGGCGGACCGGCGGCGGCCCATGCTCGGCCGCCGTGATGCCCCGCCGCCTGCTGCCCGTCCTCGCCCTCCTCGCCCTGCCGCTCGCGCTCGCCGGCCTGCGTCCGGCCGCGGCCGCCGATCCCGCCGGCGCCGCCCCGCGGCTGGAGCCGGTCGCCTGCTGGTTCAGCGACACCGGCAAGCCGGCGGCGCGCTGCTACCGCTTCCACGTGCCGGAGAACCGCGCCCGCCCGGTCGGCCGCCGCACCGTGACGCTGCCGGTCGTGGTGCTGCCGGCCGGCGACGACAGGCGGGCCGACGACCCGCTGGTCTATATCGAGGGCGGGCCGGGCGCCGCCACCGGGCTCGACGGCGACGGCATCGAGCGCTGGCGCAAGGACCTCGCCGCCAACCGCGTCGCGGCGGGCCGCGACCTCGTGCTGTTCGACCAGCGCGGCACCGGCGAGGCCGAGCCGGTGCTCGACTGCCCGGAGCTGATGGCGGCGACCGCGGCGATCTATGCCCGGCCGGGCGACCCGGCGGCGGCGCGCGGCGCCTACCAGGCCGGCGCCGAGCGCTGCCGCGACCGGCTGCAGGCCGCCGGCATCGACCTCTCCGCCTATGACAGCGCCGCCACCGCCGCCGACCTCGCCGACCTGCGCGTCGCGCTCGACATCAAGTCGTGGAACCTGTGGGCCGTCTCCTACGGCACCCGGGTGGCGCTCGACGTGCTGCGCGACCATCCCGAGGGGGTGCGCAGCGCCATCCTCGACTCCGTGTTCCCGCCGGAGGCGCCGAGCTTCCTCGACTACGGCAAGGTGGTGGAGCGCCTGATCGGCAAGCTGGCGGCCGACTGCGCCCGCCAGCCCGGCTGCAAGGCGCTGGCGCCGGATCTCGCCGCGACCGTCGCCGGCCTGCGCGCCAGCCTCGACCGCCGGCCGCTCGAGGTGCCGGTGGCCGACCAGGACGACCGCCGCCGCGTCTTCCTGCTCGACGGCGACCGGCTGGTCGAGACCCTGCTCAACGAGTTCTACGACTGGGAGGCGATATCCGGCCTGCCGCTGCTGCTGTCGCAGGCCGCCAGGGGGCGCACCGACGGGCTGGAGGCCGCCGCGGCCGACTATTTCGAGAGCCTGCTCGACCCCGACCTGGCCGACGGCATGGCGATCTCGGTCGAATGCCGCGAGGAGTATCCGTTCGAGCGCGGCGCCCCGCTGGAGGCCGCGATGCGCGCCTGGCCGCGCTATGCCGACCTCTGGGCCGAGGACGAGATCCTGGCCGCCTGCCCGGTCTGGGGCGCCGGCGAGGCCGGGGCGATCGAGTCCCGGCCGGTCGGCTCGGACGTGCCGGTGCTGGTGCTGTCCGGCGACTACGACCCCGCCACCCCGCCCGACTGGGCCGAGGCGACGGTGCGCCACCTCGCGCACGGCCATCTCGTGCGCTTCCCCGGCATCGGCCACGGGGTGATCGCCAGCGACAGCTGCGCCGACAAGGTGGTGGCGGCCTTCCTCGCCGATCCGCGGGCGGAGCCCCGGGCCGCCTGCCTCGCCGACCTGCCGGGGCCGCTCTTCAAGACGCGCTGAGCCATGGCCCGGAATGCAGGCGGGCGGCGGGAAATCCGTTGACTCGGGCGGCGCGGTTCGTATAGTCCGCGCTTCGCGTCGCGGGGACCCCTCGGGTCCTCCGCTTTTCGTTTTCGGGCTGGGTTTTCATGTACGCAGTCATTCGCAGCGGCGGCAAGCAGTACAAGGTTGCCGCGGACGAGGTCTTCACCATCGAGCGCGTCCAGGGCGCCGCCGGCGACACGGTGCGCTTCGAGGAGGTCCTGCTGGTCGGCGGCGAGGGCGAGGCCGCCACGGTCGGCAGCCCGCTGGTCGCCGGCGCCAGCGTCGCGGCCACGGTGATCGACCAGATCAAGGGCGACAAGGTGCTGATCTTCAAGAAGAAGCGGCGCCACAACTACCGCCGCAAGCGCGGCCACCGGCAGGAGATGTCGGTGCTGCGCGTCACCGAGATCGTCGCCGGGCGCTAGGGCGCGGCGGCAGGGAGCATCGAGCGATGGCACACAAGAAGGCAGGCGGCAGCTCGCGCAACGGGCGCGATACCGCCGGGCGCCGCCTCGGCGTCAAGAAGTTCGGCGGCGAGATGGTCGTCTCCGGCAACATCCTGGTCCGCCAGCGCGGCACCAAGTTCCACCCCGGCGCCAATGTCGGCATCGGCAAGGACCACACCCTGTTCGCCACGATCGCGGGCGAGGTGCTGTTCAAGCGCACCGCGATGGGGCGCACCGTGGTCTCGGTCAAGCAGCCGCCGCAAGCGGAGCCCGCCCCGGCCGCCTGACGGCCGCGCGCCCGACTGCCGGCCCGGCTTCGGGGCCAAGCGACAGGGGGAACGGCCGGGCCGTTCCCCCTTTTTCGTTGATAGGGTTACAGTTCGGCGGCCACTTCTCCCCTTGTCATGCCCGGGCTTGACCCGGGCATCCATCGTGCAGCGGCCCTGGATTGCCGGGTCAAGCCCGGCAATGACAAGAAGAGAGCGAGCGCCGACGCAGATGCGTGCCGCTACCGACGCCATCCTGCCCAGCTCCGAAGCGATGCCATGAAGTTCCTCGACCAGGCCAAGATCTACCTCAGGAGCGGCGACGGCGGGGCCGGCGCGGTCAGCTTCCGGCGCGAGAAGTTCATCGAGTTCGGCGGCCCGGACGGCGGCGATGGCGGCCGCGGCGGCGACATCGTGATCGAGGCCGCGGCCAACCTGAACACGCTGATCGACTACCGCTACCAGCAGCATTTCAAGGCGCAGCGCGGCCATCACGGCATGGGCCGCAACCGCAGCGGCGCGGCCGGCAACACGATCGTGCTGCGCGTGCCCGTCGGGACCCAGATCCTCGACGAGGACAAGGAGACGGTGCTGGCCGACATCACCCGGCCGGACCAGCGGCTGGTGCTGCTCCGCGGCGGCGACGGCGGCCGCGGCAACGCCGCCTTCAAGAGCTCGACCAACCAGGCGCCGCGCCGCGCCGATCCCGGCTGGCCCGGCCAGGAGCGCTGGGTCTGGCTGCGCCTCAAGCTGATCGCCGATGCCGGGCTGGTCGGCCTGCCCAATGCCGGCAAGTCGACGCTGCTCGCCGCCACCTCGCGGGCCCGGCCGAAGATCGCCGACTATCCCTTCACCACGCTCCACCCGCAGCTCGGCGTCGTCCATGTCGACGAGGAGGAGTTCGTGCTCGCCGACATCCCCGGCCTGATCGAGGGCGCGCACGAGGGCGCCGGGCTGGGCGACCGCTTCCTCGGCCATGTCGAGCGCTGCCGCGTGCTGCTGCACCTGGTCGACGGCACCGAGGAGGACGTCGCCGCCTGCTACCGCACCATCCGCGGCGAGCTCGCCGCCTATGGCGGCGGGCTGGCCGGCAAGCCGGAGCTCCTGGTGCTGAACAAGTGCGACGCGCTCGACGAGGAGGCGATCGCCGGGAAGCGCGCCGCGCTGGCGGACGCGGCCGGCCGCCCGGAGGCCGAGGTCCGCATCCTCTCCGGCGCCACCGGCCAGGGCGTGCGCGAGCTGCTGCGCGCCGCCTTCGCCGCGATCCGCGCCGCGCGGGAGGAAGAGGCGGGTCCCTCGCCCGCGAAGCGGGAGAGGGAGGGGCCCGCCCGTCGGGGCGGGAGGGCGAGGGCGTCGAGGCGGCACCACCCTCACCCCGATCTTCTCCCACTGCGTGGGAGAGGGAGGAGCTGGGCGAGGACGTCGAGCCGTGACCGGCGCGCTTCTCTCCGCCCGCCGCCTGGTCGTCAAGATCGGCTCGGCGCTGCTGGTCGAGGAGCCCGACGGCGCCATCCGGCGGCGCTGGCTCGACGCGCTGGCCGACGACGTCGCGGACATCCTGGCGCGCGGCTGCGAGGTCATCCTGGTCTCCTCCGGCGCCATCGCGGTCGGCCGGCGCCACCTGCAGCTGCCGGCCGGACCGCTCAGGCTTGAGGAGAAGCAGGCCGCCGCCGCCACCGGCCAGATCATGCTGGCGCACGCCTACCAGGAGACGCTGGCCCGCCACGACATCACCGTGGCGCAGGTGCTGCTGACGCTCGACGACACCGAGCAGCGGCGCCGCCACCTCAACGCGCGCAGCACGCTGACCACCCTGCTCAGGCTCGGCACCGTGCCGGTGATCAACGAGAACGACACGGTGGCGACCAGCGAGATCCGCTTCGGCGACAACGACCGGCTGGCGGCGCGGGTCGCCGCCATGGTCAGCGCCGACACCCTCGTGCTGCTCTCCGACATCGACGGGCTCTACACCGCCGACCCGCGGCGCGACTCCTCGGCCCGGCTGATCCCCGAGGTGCGCGAGGTGACCGCCGAGATCGAGGCAATGGCCGGCGAGGCGCCGCCCGGCTACAGCAGCGGCGGCATGGTGACCAAGCTGGTCGCCGGCCGCATCGCCATCGCGGCCGGCTGCCGCATGGCGATCGCCGACGGCCGCCGGATGAACCCGCTGGCCGCGCTGGAGTCCGGCGCGCCCTGCAGCTGGTTCGTGCCCTCGGCCGGGCCGCTCACCGCGCGCAAGACCTGGATCGCCGGCAGCCTGAAGCCGCTCGGCAGCCTGCAGATCGACGCCGGCGCCGCCGCCGCGCTGCGCGCCGGCAAGAGCCTGCTGCCGGCCGGCGTCACCGCCGTCGAGGGCGAGTTCGACCGCGGCGATTCGGTGCGCGTGCTCGACCCCGAGGGGCGCGAGCTCGGCCGCGGCCTGTCGGCCTATGCCAGCGCCGACGCCCGCGCCATCCGCGGCCACAAGAGCCATGAAATCGAGCGGCTGCTGGGCTATCGTGGCCGCGACGAGATGATCCATCGCGACGATCTCGTGCTGCACCAGGGCGACCCGCAGCGGGCGGCCGAGCCGGCCGGCGCGGCAACGCCCGCGGGAGGGACCATTGGCGACCGCGCTTAGACCGGCAGTCCAGGAGGCTGCGATCGAGGCGGAGATCCGCGCCGTCGGGCTGGCCGCGCGCGAGGCCGCCGCGCGGCTGGCGCTGGCCACGGCCGAGGCCAAGGCCGCGGCGCTCCGTGCCGCCGCCGCCGCGCTTCGCGCCGCCCAGCCGGCGCTGCTCGCCGCCAACGCCGAGGACGTCGCCGCATCGCGCCGCGCCGGCCTCTCCGCCGCCATGGTCGACCGGCTGCTGCTCGACCCCAGGCGGATCGCGGCGATGGCCGGCGGCCTCGAGGAGATCGCGGCCTTCCCCGATCCGGTCGGCACCGAGCTCGCCCGCTGGACGCGGCCGAACGGCCTCGACATCGCCCGGGTGCGGGTGCCGATCGGGGTGATCGGCATCATCTACGAATCGCGCCCCAACGTGACGGCGGATGCCGGCGCGCTCTGCCTCAAGGCCGGCAACGCCGCGATCCTGCGCGGCGGCTCGGAGAGCTTCGCCTCCTCGCAGGCGATCCATCGCTGCCTGGTGCAGGGCCTCGCCGAGGCCGGGCTGCCGGAGACGGCGATCCAGCTGGTCGGCACCCGCGACCGCGCCGCGGTCGGCGCCCTGCTGCGCCTGTCGGACTGCGTCGACGTGATCGTGCCGCGCGGCGGCCGCGGCCTGATCGAGCGGGTGCAGCAGGAGAGCCGGGTGCCCGTGCTGGCCCATCTCGAGGGCCTCAACCACACCTATGTCGACGGCGCCGCCGACCCGGCCAAGGCGCGCGCCATCGTGCTCAACGCCAAGATGCGCCGCACCGGCGTGTGCGGCGCCACCGAGACGCTGCTGGTCGACCGCGCCGCCCTCGGCCTGCTGCCCGGCATCCTGGCCGGGCTGATCGAGGCCGGCTGCGAGATCCGCGGCGACGCCGAGACCCGGGCGCTCGAGCCGCGCGCCCGGGCGGCGACCGAGGCCGACTGGGACACCGAGTATCTCGACGCCATCCTGGCGGTGCGGGTGGTCGACGGCGTCGAGGGCGCGCTCGCCCACATCGCCCGGCACGGCTCGCGCCACACCGAGGCGATCGTCACCGAGGACCGGGCGGCGGCGGAGCGCTTCCTGGCCGCGGTCGATGCCGGCATCGTGCTGCACAACGCCTCGACCCAGTTCGCCGACGGCGGCGAGTTCGGCATGGGGGCGGAGATCGGCATCGCCACCGGCAAGCTGCATGCCCGCGGCCCGGTCGGGGCCGAGCAGCTCACCATCTACAAGTACGTGGTCCGCGGCAGCGGCCAGGTCCGGCCCTGAGCGAGGAGGAACCGAAGGGGCGGCACCGGCGCCGGGGGCTGCGCGTCGGCCTGCTCGGCGGGTCCTTCAACCCCGCCCATGAGGGCCACCGCCAGATCAGCCTGGAGGCGCTGGCCCGGCTGAGGCTCGATGCCGTCTGGTGGCTGGTCAGCCCGCAGAACCCGCTGAAGCCGGTCGCCGGCATGGCGCCGCTGGCCCAGCGCATGGCCGAGGCGCGGCGGGTCGCCCGCCACCCGCGCATCACGGTCACCGACATCGAGACCCGGCTCGGCACCACCCACACCGCCGACACGCTGCGGCTGCTGTGCCGCCGCTTCCCCGGCCATCGCTTCGTCTGGCTGATGGGCGCCGATAACCTGCTCCAGATCGATCGCTGGAAGGACTGGCAGCAAATCTTTAACACCGTTCCGGTTGCGGTCTGGGCGCGGCCTTCCTATTGTTTTGAGGCGTTGGCCGCCAAGGCGGCGCGGCGCTTCGCCGGGGCCCGGCTGAAGGAGAGCCAGGGCGGCCTGCTTCCGGCGACCCGTCCGCCCGCCTGGGTGTTCGTCCATGGCCGGCTCAATCCTGCGTCGGCCACGGCGATCCGCGCCGCCCGGCGCGGCACGCCCGGACCCCGCGGCGGCTGATGGAAGGAGACCGTCAAACCAGCCAGAGGATGACTGCCATAGCCAATCCCACCAGGCGCGACCCGAGCCGAGAGCCGGTCAGCGCAGAGCTCGTCGAGCTCATCGAGAAGTCCCTGGACGACGACAAGGCCGAGAGCGTCGTCGTCATCGATCTCCACGGAAAATCCAGCTTCGCCGACTACATGGTGATCGCCTCGGGCCGCTCGTCCAGGCAGGTCGGCGCGATGGCCGACCATCTCGCCATGAAGCTCAAGGCCGCCGGCGTCGCCGATGTCGGGGTCGAGGGCGCGCGGGTCGGCGACTGGGTGCTGATCGACGGCGGCGACGTCGTCGTCCACCTCTTCCGGCCCGAGATCCGCAGCTTCTACAATCTCGAGAAGATGTGGGGCATCGCGCTGCCGGAGCCGGACCGGGAGCTGGCGCTGGCCTAGCCGGCGCGCCGCCGCCCCCTCGTCCCGGCCTGTCGCGGGAGGAGGGCGACCAACGGTCCCGGGCGCGCCGCCCGGGATTGCAACCGCCGGCGGGGGGTGTACCATCGCCGGCGGGATGGAGTCATCGTCGACAGGCGCGACGACCCGGACCGGCGGCGCGCCGGTGCTGGCGGTCGATCGGGTGTCAAAACGCTTCGGCGCGGTCGAGGCGCTGAGCGAGGTCAGCTTCTCGATCTCGGCCGGCGAGGTGGTGGCGCTGCTCGGCGACAACGGCGCCGGCAAGTCGACCCTGGTCAAGATCATCGCCGGCAGCATCGCGCCCGATACGGGCCAGCTGCTCTTCGAGGGCCGCCCGGTGGCCTTCACCGGGCCGGGCGACGCCAAGGCGATCGGCATCGAGACGGTCTACCAGGACCTCTCGCTGTGCCCCAACATGAACGTCGTCGCCAACTTCTTCATGGGCCGCGAGCTGACCCGCAACCTGCTCGGCCTCAAGGTGCTGCGCGAGCGCGCGATGCGCGAGGAGACGGAGCGCAGCCTGCGCGAGATCGGCACCCGGATCCCCTCGGTGCTGACCGCCGTCGAGCATCTCTCGGGCGGCCAGCGCCAGGCGGTCGAGCTCTGCCGCTTCGTCCATTGGGGCGGCAAGCTGGTGCTGCTCGACGAGCCCTTCGCGGCACTCGGCGTGCGCCAGACCCATCGCGGGCTGGAGCTGATCGAGCAGGTCAAGGCGCGCGGCGTGGCGGTGATCGTCATCACCCACAACATGCTGCATGCCTTCCAGGTGGCCGACCGCATCGTCGTGCTGCGCCAGGGCCGCATCGCCGGCCTGCGCGCCGTCGCCGAGACCACCACCGACGAGGTGGTCGAGCTGATCACCGGCGAGCGGATCGATCCGCGGCGGGGTGCCCCGGCAAGGCCGGCTGCCCCGCCCGGTGCATGAAGGGCTCACGGGTGAGGATCGACAATTGAGGGAGGACACCATGCGCATGCACAGGCGTGCCGTGCTCGGCCTGATGGCGGCTCTCGCCGCCACCGCCGTCGCAGGCCCGAGCTTCGCCGCCGGCGAGAAGGGCACCATCTACTATCTCGCGCCGACCCTGTTCGACGAGTTCCAGGCCGAGACCAAGGACATGATCGAGCTGCTGTTCGGCGAGCTCGGCTACAAGGTGGTGACGCTCGACGCGCAGCAGCGCGCCGACCTGCAGAACAGCCAGATGGACGACGCCATCCTGCAGAAGCCCAAGGCGATCGTGCTGGCCGCGGTCGATTTCGACGCCATCTCGCCCGGCATCGAGAAGGCGCACGCCGCCAAGATCCCGATCATGGTCTACGACCGGCAGATCAAGAACCGGCCGGTCGAGTTCACCTCGGTCGCCGGCACCGTCGAGATCGGCCGGCTCTCGGGCGAGCAGGCGGCCAAGCTGCTCGCCGCCAAGTACGGCGGCACGCCCAAGGGCAAGATCCTCTCGGTGATGGGCGATTCGGGCGACAGCTACACGCTCGACATCGAGAAGGGCTTCGAGGAGGTGCTGTCGAAGTACCCGGACGTGAAGATCATCGCCAAGCCCTCGAAGGACTGGGAGCCGACCAACGCCGCCAACACGGTGCAGGACCAGCTGCTGGTCAATTCCGACATCGACCTGATCTTCATCCATGCCGACCACCTCGCCCCGCCGATCGTCTCGGTGCTCGAGGGCAAGGGCAAGAAGAAGGGCGACATCATCATCGTCAACGCCACCGGCATGCCGGCCGGCCTGAAGCTGCTGCGCGACGGCTGGGTCTCGACCATCGTCGAGCAGCCGCTCTACGGGCAGGTCTACGGGCTCGCCATGTTCCTCGACAAGGTGATCAAGGGCGAGCCGATCAAGGCCGGCACCTACGACGTGGTCGGCCTGCCCTCGACGCTGACCCTCGAGACCTGGGGCCCCAACCTCAGCGTGCCCGGCGGCGTCATCACCAAGGACAACGTCGACGACAAGCGCTTCTGGGGCAATTTGAAGCCCCCCGGCGTCCCCGTCCCGACGGTGCCCTGACTCCCTCTCCCACGGAGTGGGCGAGGGTCGGGGTGAGGGTGGTGCCGCCGGCTCCACCCTCACCCTCCCGTCGCTGACGCGACGGGTCCCTCCCTCTCCCGCCATCGCGGGCGAGGGCAGTCTCGAGGGACCGTGCCGATGATCCGCCAGCCATCATGACCGACTCCGCCGCCTCCGGCCGCCGGCTCAGCCGCGCGGCGCCGGCCGTGCGCTGGATGCTGGACAACCTCGTCTGGTTCATCCTGGCGGCGATCCTGGTGATCTGCTCGGTCGGCATCCCCGGCTTCTTCCAGATCGGCATCTTCCTCAACATCGCCTACCAGGCGACCTTCGTCGGCATCCTCGCGGTCGGCCTCTCCTTCTGCATCATCGCCGGCCAGATGGACCTCTCCATCGAGTCGGTGCTGGCCTTCTCGGCGATGCTGGCGGCCTATCTCTCCGGCCTCTCGACGGCGGCGGCCGGCACCGCCTGGCCGGGCCTCGTCTCGCTCGCCGTGGTGCTCGCCTTCGGCGCGATCACCGGCCTGGTCAACGCGTTCTTCGTCGTCCGGCTGAAGATCAACGCCTTCATCGTGACGCTGGCGATGTACATCGCGATCCGCGGCCTGGCGCTGATCCTGACCCGCGCCCGCTCGATCTTCGAGCTGCCGCCCTCGATGCGCTGGGTGGCCAACGCCGGCCTGCTGGGATTGCCGGTGCTGGTGCTGATCCTGATCGTCGTCTACGTCTTCTTCCACTTCGTGCTGACCCGCACCCGCTTCGGCCGCCACGTCTATCTCGTCGGCGGCAACCCGGTGGCGCCGTTCCGCGCCGGCATCAAGGTGAACCGGCTGGTGGTGCAGGTCTTCGTGCTGTCGGGCGTGCTCGCCGCCTTCGCCGGCTGGCTGCTGGCGGCGCGCACCAACGGGGCCACGCCCAATCTCGGGCTGGGCATGCTGTTCGAGGTGTTCGCCGCGGTGGTGATCGGCGGCGTCAGCCTGCAGGGCGGCGTCGGCCGGCTGTCCGGCGTCTTCGCCGGCGCCCTGCTGCTGAGCTCGATCAGCACCGCCATCAACATCATCGGGCTGGAGCCGCAATACCTCCAGGTGGTCCGCGGCGGGCTGATGCTGGCGGCGGTCCTGCTCGACTCGCTGAAGCGGGGCCTCAGGCGCTTCTCGGAGTGAGCGACGGGCCGCTGGTCCGCGGCAGCGCCGCCTTCCGCCGCGCCAACCGGGCGCTGTTCGCCGCCGGCTTCTCGACCTACGCGCTGCTCTATTGCGTGCAGCCGCTGCTGCCGGTCTTCGCCGAGCACTACCGCATCAGCCCGGCCGAGAGCAGCCTCTGCCTGTCGCTGACCACGCTGCTGCTCGGCCCGGCCATGGTGGTGGCGAGCTCGCTCTCCGAGGCCTGGGGCCGCAAGCCGGTGATGGCCGCCTCGATCCTGCTCAGCGCGCTGCTGACGCTCGCCATGGCGGCGGCGCCGGGCTGGGGCTGGCTGCTCGCCGCCCGGGCGCTGATCGGCCTCACGCTCTCCGGCCTGCCGGCCGTGTCGATGGCCTATCTCGCCGAGGAGATGGAGGCCCGCTCGCTCGGCTACGCCATGGGCCTGTTCATCGCCGGCTCGGCGGTCGGCGGCATGCTCGGGCGCGTCGGCACCGCCGCCATCGCCGACCAGCTCGGCTGGCCGCCGGCGGTGGCCCTGGTCGGGGTCGCCGGCCTGGTCGCCGCCGCGGTGCTGCACCGCGCGCTGCCGCCCTCGCGCCAGTTCCGGCCGCGGCCGCTGCGGCTGGGCGCGCTCGCCGGCTCGCTGTTCGGCCATGTCGGCGATCGCGGCCTGCCCTGGCTGTTCGCCGCCGGCTTCCTGCTGATGGGCAGCTTCGTCACCCTCTACAACTACAGCGGCTTCCGCCTGCTGGCGCCGCCCTTCGCCCTCAGCCAGACCGGCGCCGGCGCGATCTTCGCCGTCTACATCCTCGGCATGGTGGCCTCGCCCTGGGTCGGCTCGCTCTCCGGCCGGCTCGGCCGCCGCAAGGTGCTGTGGGCGACGGTGCTGGTCATGCTGCTCGGGCTGGCCCTGACCCTGGCCGAGAGCCTGGTCCCGGTCGCCGCCGGCATCGCCCTCTTCACCGTCGGCTTCTTCGGCGCCCACACCATCACCAGCAGCTGGGTCGGCCGCCGCGCCCGGCAGGCCCGCGCCCAGGCCTCAGCGCTCTATCTCTGCGCCTACTATCTCGGCGGCTCGGCCGCGGGGTGGCTCGGCGGGCTGTTCTGGGCGGACTACGGCTGGCCGGGCGTGGCGCTGCTGGTCGGCATCCTGCTGCTCGGCCTGCTCACCGTCGCCCTGCGGCTGATCTTCCTGCCGCCGCTGTCCGTCCCGGAGCAGAGAGGTTCACCCGACCTTGTCGGGGAAGAGGCCGGGCATCCATCGTGACGCCACCGCGGCCGGGAAGGCGAGGCGCAGCGATGCGCGGGGCCCGTCCGATACCAGCACGCCCCGATCGAGGAGGGCCGAGACGGTGCGCCGGGCGTGGCGCGCCGTGGTACCCAGCAGAGCGCCGGCTTCGCCCCGCGGCAGCTCTCCGCGATAGAGGACGGCCTCGAGGATGGCGCCGGCCTTCGGCGGCAGCGCGCGCAAGCGCGTTTCCTCTTCTGCCCACATCAGGATTCGCGCGCGGAGCCGATCGGGCTGGACCAGGCTCTCCATGAACCTGACCTGGTCGATGCAGGTCTCGAGGAAGAAGCGGGTGAAGGACGCCAGCGCCTCCTCGCTCAAGTGCCCGCGGCCATCGAGGTCGTTCCGGCGGGGCAGGTCGCAGGCGGCGAGGTGCCCTTTGTAGGCTCCGACGTTGCGGGCCATGCCGCGGGCGACCGACCAGATGCCGCCGCTGTCGAGCAGGTCCAGGAGCATTGCGTGCGACATCAGGCGGGCAACGCGGCCGTTTCCATCCAGGAACGGGTGGATCCAGAGCAGCCGGTGATGCGCCGCGGCAGCGGCCAGAATCGCGTCCGCCCGGCCGAGACCGCGATAGGCGGCCTCGAACCGCTCCATGAAGCGGGGCAGGGCGCCGGGGCTGACCGGCTCATGCCGCCCGACCGCGACATCCCGGGTGCGAAGCGCACCGGGCACGAGGCGAATGCGCTCGCCCGTGTCGGGGTCCGCCACCCAGAGCAGGTCGTCCGGCAGCAACGCGCCGAAGCGGCGGTGCGTCTCGCACAGGCCCTCCCGCCCGGAGGCGCGACCCCGCAGGCCGCCGGCATCGATCCATTGCTGCACGGCGATGTGCGCCCTGGCCTCAAGCTGCAGATCCCGCTTGCGGGGGTCGCTGCTGTAGTCGTCCCTCAGGGCGCGCTCGATGTCGATCGGGTGGGTGTCGTGGCCCTCGATGAGGTTGCTGTAGTAGCAGTTCATTGCACGGACCAGGTCCGCCAGAGCGGCATGGACCCGGTCGGGCAGGCTTCGTCGGAATCCGGCCGACGCGGCGGCGAGGTCGATCGCCAGATCGGCGAGGGCGCCGCGATGACGCGAGGTCTCGCCGATCAGCATCGGCTCCATCAGCCCGACGGTCTCGCCGCGGTCCGGAACCGCCGGCGTGTCCGCTTTCCTGTCCGCATCTGAGCCGGTCACAAGAAAACGATATCAGCTATTTAGAAGAATGACGACGGCTCGGTGCGACCCGCGAATGTCCGCTTCGAAGACCTGACAAAAGCTGGTCCGGCCAGCGGCTACTCCGCCGCCCATGCCGCTCGGATGCGCGGCCCCCCTCCGTCCGCGCGGCGGCCCCGTGCCCTCAGGCCCGCCGGCGGCGCCGGCGGCCCTCCTCGGCAGGGGCCGTGGCCTCCTTCGGAGCGGGCAGCGTCACCGCCTTGGCCAAGTTCGGGTACGGCGCGGTCTTGTGCGGCAGCGCCATGGCCTGCACGAAATGCTCCTGGAAGCGCGGCTCGATCGCGGTCTCGACCTTCTCGACCTGCTTCACCACGCGGGCGATCTCGTCGCGCGCCTTGAGGTTCAGCAGCGCGATGCGGGCGCCGGTGCCCGCCGCGTTGCCGGCCGAGGTGACCTTGGCGAGGTCGCAGTCGGGGATCATGCCGAGCACCATCGCGTACTTGACGTCGATGTGGCTGCCGAAGGCGCCGGCCAGCGTGATGCGGTCGACCGTCTCGACGCCCATATGGTCCATCAGCAGCCGGGCGCCGGCATAGAGCGCCGCCTTGGCGAGCTGGATGGCGCGGACGTCGTTCTGGGTGATGCGCAGCACCGGCTCGCCCTCGCGCAGCAGGTAGGAGAAGGTGCGGCCCTCCGGCTGGATGCGCGGGCTCACCGCCGCCATGCCGCCGTCGATCACCCCGTCCTGCGTCAGGATGCCGGCGAGGTACATCTCGGCCAGCGCCTCGATGATGCCGGAGCCGCAGATGCCGGTGACGCCGATGTCCTTCGTCTCCTCGGCGAAGCCCGGCTCGTCCGACCATTTGTCGGAGCCGATCACCTTGAAGCGCGGCTCCAGCGTCGCGCGGTCGATGCGGACCCGCTCGATGGCGCCGGGCGCGGCGCGCTGGCCGCAGGAGATCTGCGCCCCCTCGAAGGCCGGGCCGGTGGGCGAGGATGCCGCGAGCAGCCGGTGGCGGTTGCCGAGCACGATCTCGGCATTGGTGCCGACATCGACGATCAGCGTCATCTCGTCGACCTGGTGCGGCGCCTCCGACAGGATGACGCCCGCCGTGTCGGCGCCGACATGGCCGGCGATGCAGGGCAGCACGAAGATCCGCGCATTGGGGTGGATGCGCAGGTCGATCTCGGTCGCCCACAGGGTGATGGCGCCGTCGGTGGCGAGCGCGAAGGGCGCGCCGCCGAGCTCCAGCGGGCTGATGCCGAGCAGCAGGTGGTGCATGATCGGGTTGCCGACGAAGGTCACCTCGAGGATGTCGGTGACCTCGATGCCGGCCTCGACCGCGACGCGCGCGGCCAGCGTGTTGACCGCGTCGCGCACCGCCTTGGTCATCTCGGCGTCGCCGCCGGGATTCATCATGACGTAGGAGACGCGGCTCATCAGATCCTCGCCGAAGCGGATCTGCGGGTTCATCAGCCCGGCCGAGGCGACCACCTCGCCCGAGGCGAGGTCGCAGAGATGGGCGGCGATGGTGGTCGAGCCGACGTCGATGGCGAGCCCGTAGGCCTTCTCGTGGAAGCCCGGCCAGACGGCGGTGATCTGGCGCCCGAGATGGATCGCCACGGTGGCCGTCCAGCCGGCCTTGCGCAGGGCGGGCTGCAGCTTCTGGATGACGCGCAGGTCGCAGTCGAGCTCGCCCAGGCCCCATTGCTGCTGCAGCGCCTTGATCAGCCGCTGCAGGTCGCCGGTCGGGTCGTGCATGTCGGGCTCGGCGACCTCGACATAGTGCAGCCGGACCACCGGATCGAGCTCGATGGCGCGCATCTCGGCGCGCTTGCGCACCACCTGCTTGTGCACCTGGCTGTCGGGCGGCACGTCGATGACGACGTCGCCCTGCAGCAGGGTGGAGCAGCTGAGCCGCCGCCCGGGCTGCAGGGTGCGGCGCTCGGCATAGCGCGCCTCGACCGCGCCGAAGGCCGAGAGATGGTCGCGCGAGGAGGTGACGCCGAGCTTGGCGAAGCTGCCCTCGCTGACCTCGACCTGGCAGCGGCCGCAGATGCCGCGGCCGCCGCACACCGAGTCGATGTCGACGCCGAGGCTGCGCGCCGCGCTCAGCACCGGGGTGCCGAGCGGGAAGCGGCCGCGCCGCCCCGAGGGCATGAAGACGATCAGCGCATCCTGGTGTCTGATGTCGTCGGGCAATGGGAACTCCGGTGGGAAGCCTTCAATTGTCATTGCCGGGCCTGACCCGGCAATCCAGGGCGGCCGCACGATGGATGCCCGGGTCAAGCCCCATAGGCGCTAGGTTAGGTCTGGCATGGCCTCGGAATCGACTGGAGCTGTTCTCGCGGCCGCCGCGGCGGCCGGCGCCCTCGTCGCCCGCGGCCGCGGGCTCGCGGAACTTCTGGATCCAGCGCATGCAGTTGGGATCGTGGCCCATCGCCACGTCGGCGCCCATGATCGCCGTCATCTCCTCGGCATGCAACGGGTTGGTGATGGCCGAGGTCATGCCGGCGCCGATCGCCATGGAGAGGAACGCGGCGTTCATGCCGTGCCGGTTGGGCAGGCCGAAGCTGAAGTTCGACGCGCCGCAGCTGGTGTTGACCTTGAGCTCCTCGCGCAGCCGGCGGATCAGGTGGAAGACGGCGCGGCCGGCCTGGCCGAGCGCGCCGATCGGCATGACCAGCGGGTCGACCACCACGTCGGAATAGGGGATGCCGTAGTCGGCGGCGCGCTGCACGATCTTCTTGGCGACCTCGAAGCGGACGTCGGGATCCTCGGAGATGCCGGTCTCGTCGTTGGAGATGGCGATCACCGCGCAGCCGTACTTCTTGACCAGCGGCAGCACGACCTCGAGCCGCTCCTCCTCGCCGGTCACCGAGTTGAGCAGCGGCTTGCCCTTGTAGACGGCGAGCCCGGCCTCGAGCGCAGCCACGATCGAGCTGTCGATGGAGAGCGGCAGGTCGGTCAGCGACTGCACCAGCTGGATGGTCTCGGCCAGGATGCGCGGCTCGTCGGCCATCGGGATGCCGGCATTGACGTCGAGCATGTGGGCGCCGGCCTCGACCTGGGCCAGCGTGTCGGCCTGCACCCGGCTGTAGTCGCCGGCCGCCATCTCGGCGGCGAGCAGCTTGCGCCCGGTCGGGTTGATCCGCTCGCCGATGATGCAGAACGGCCGCTCGAAGCCGATCACCACCTCCCGGGTGGCCGAGCTGACGACGGTGTCGGTCATGGTGCGATCTTCTCCTTGGCCGGGCGGCGCTGGGCGCGCGGGCGGCGGTCCTGCATGATGCCGGATGCGGTGATGATTTCCGAGACGAACTCTTCCTGGCGGTAGGCCATGACGTGGACGCCGGCCACGCCGTCGATCTCGCGGATCTCCTGGATCAGCTCGACGCAGAGCTGCTTGCCCTCGCGCTTCTGGTCCCGGGCGCCCTCCAGCCGGGCGATGACGGGATCGGGGATGTGCACGCCGGGCACGTTGCTGCGCATCCAGCGCGCCGTCTTGGCCGAGGCGAGCGGCCCGACGCCGACCAGGACGAAGGCCTTGTCGGTCAGCCCGAGGTCGCGCGCCTGGTCCATGAAGCGGCGCAGCAGCGGCAGGTCGTAGCAGTACTGGGTCTGGATGAACTGGGCGCCGGCGGCGATCTTCTTGCCCATGTGCAGCGCCCGGTAGTCGTAGGGCGGCGCGAAGGGGTTGGCGGCGGCGCCGATGAAGACCTGCGGCGGCTGGGTGATCTTGCGGCCGGAGAGGAAGCGCCGCTCGTCGCGCATGGTGCGGATGGTCTCGAGCAGCGAGATCGAATCGAGGTCGAAGACCGGCTTGGCGCCGGGCTGGTCGCCGGCCTGCACGCCGTCGCCGGTGAGGCAGAGGATGTTGGCGACGCCCATCGCCGCGGCGCCCAGCACGTCGCCCTGGATGGCGATGCGGTTCCGGTCGCGGCAGGAGATCTGCATGATCACCGCGTAGCCGACGCGGGTCAGCAGGCTGCAGATGCCGACGCTCGACATGTGGGTGTTGGCGCCCGACGCGTCGGTCGCGTTGATCGCGTCGCAGACCTCGGAGAGCACCAGCGCGCGCTCGTAGACGTCGCGCGGATCGGCCGAGTCCGGCGGGTTGAGCTCGGCGGTGACGGCGAACTTGCCGGAGCGCAGCACCCGCTCCAGCCGGCCGCGCGAGCTGTGGCCGGGCAGCGGCGGCAGCGGATCGCCGGGATCGACCAGGCGCCCGTCAGTCATGGGGCACGCTCATCGGCCGCGGCTCACTTCGCCTTCGCGGCGGCCGGCTTGGCCTTGCCGGCGGCGGGCGGCGCCGGATCGGGCGCCTTCTCGCGCACCATGCGCAGCCAGGCCGAGCTGCCCTCGAGGTTGCGCTCGACCGGCTTCTGCACGGTCAGGATGGTCATGCCGTCCGCCATGCGCTGGGCGCCCTCCCAGGCCTGCACCCAGACGCACTTCATCTCCGGCTTCACCTCGCAATGCCCGTTGGCGCGGACCCCGCCGCAGGGCCCGTTGCGCAGGTTCTTCGGGCAGTTCATCGGGCAGGACATGCCGGTCGCGCTCAGCGCGCAGCGGCCGCACATCTGGCAGTCGAAGAGCAGCCCCTTGAGGCCGCGCTCCACCGCCGCCACCGGCCGCTCCAGCCGCTGCCAGCCGACCCGGCGCAGGACCGGCGCGAGCCGCACCAGTCCCGCCTCGAGCCCGTCATAGAGGCGCTCCATCAGCCGGGCGCGGCGCACCGACCAGAGGCGGACGGAATACATCAGGCGGCGGCGCGGCGGGCCAGCAGGCCGGACCCGGCGATCGCCTCGGCGATCGCCGCCTCGCCGCGCGGCGACATCAGGTGGGCGCCGGCGACGCCCTCGATCTCGGACAGCTCCTGCAGCAGCTCGACGCAGATGCGGGTGCCCTCGGCGCGCTGGTCGGCGGCACCCTCGAGCCGGGCGATCAGGCTCTCCGGCAGGCGCACGCCCGGCAGGTTGGCGAGCATCCAGCGGGCCGAGCGGGCCGAGGCGATCGGCCCGATGCCGACCAGCATCCTGAGCTGCGGCAGCAGCCCGTGGTCGCCGAGCGCCGCGAGGTAGCGGCGCAGCAGGGCCATGTCGAAGCAGAACTGGGTCTGCACGAAGTCGGCGCCGGCGGCGAGCTTGGCGGCGAGCCCGGTCGGCTGCCAGCCGGCCGGCGGATCGAGCGGGCTGTCGGCGGCGCCGATGAAGAGGCGGGGCCGCGGCTCGACCGGGCGGCCCGAGGGCAGCATCCCCTCGTCGCGCAGCTTGCGCGCCGTGGCCATCAGGGCGCGGCCGTCGATGTCGTGCACCGCCTTGGCCTCGGGCTGGTCGCCCTTGGTGATGTCGTCGCCATGCAGGCAGAGGATGTTGGAGATGCCGAGCGCGGCGGCGCCGAGCAGGTCGCCCTGCAGGGCCAGCCGGTTGCGGTCGCGCATGGTGAACTGCAGCACCGGCTCGATCCCGGCCTGCAGCAGCAGCGCGGCCGCCGGCAGCGCGCCCATATGGGCCCGGGCGCCGGCCCCGTCGGTGACGTTGACCGCGTCGGCCAGGCCGGCGAGGCAGGAGGCGCGGGCCAGCAGCGGCCCGGCGCCGGCGGCGTCGGGCGGCGAGGTCTCGGCGGTGAGGGCGAACTGGCCCCGCCGGAGCACGGCCTCGAGCCGGCCCGGGTGGTGCGGATGGAGGTCGCTCATGAATCCTTCGCGTCGAGGCCGCCGGCCGCCACGGCGCGGTCGAGCCGGTCGTCCGGCCACTCCGCCTCGAGCCGGGCGGCCGCTTCCGTGGCCTCCGCCTCGAGATCGTCGCCGCAGGGGACCGGGTCGGCGCGCCGCCATTCGGCGAGATAGGAGTCGGTGTCGCGCAGCTTGGCGCGCATCGCGGCGCGGTCGATCGCCTTCTCGAAGCGCTCGGCGAGCTGGCGCTTGGCGGCGGTGCGGCCGCGCTTGACGATCACCTGGGCCGGGATGTCCCGCCAGTAGACGACGACGAGATCGGCCATCAGTGCCGTTCCTCCGCAATCCCGCTCATGAAGTCCGCCATCTCGCCATAGCCGCTGAAGCGGTACTCGTAGGCGAGGCCGAGCCGCGCCGCGGCGGCGCGCGCCGCGGTCCGCAGCCCGGCATCCTCGATCTGGGCGAGGTAGACGAGCCGGCTGTAGTTGCCGAAATAGTCGTCGCGCAGCTCGGGATGCCGGTCGAGCCCGAGCCCGGCGATGATCAGCCGCTCGAAATGCCGGACCAGGTAGTCGGTCAGGAAGAAGCAGCCGGGCTCGGCGTCGGTCAGCGCGGTGAAGTCGGCGGTGCCCATGTAGAACTGGTAGCAATGCGGGCCGGGAATGCGCTCGACGCCTTCCTCGGCCAGCACCGCGTCGAGCTGGCCGCCGGTGCCGCAATCGCCGTAGAGCACGTAGAGCCGCTCGTACCGGTCGCGGTTGGCCCGGATCTTGTCGCGCACCGCCGCCGGGATCTTCTGCGGCGTGTTGTGGAAGCCCGCCGGCAGGCAGGTGACCTCCATGTCGCGCCAGCCATGCGCCTCGATCAGCGCCAGCATCTCGCGCGCCAGCGCGCCGCAGCCGATCAGCAGCGTGCCGCGGCGGGCGGCCGGAGGAGATGGGCTGTCGGCGCCGGTCATCATGGCCGATATCGGTATGGGGCGCCCCCGATCAAGGCTGCGCCGGCCGCGACGGCAGTCGGCCGATTTGCGACGGGCGATGGCGGCACCAGGACAGCCGGCGCCGGCCCCGACGAGCCGCGCAGGTCATGGCTGGCGCACGCACACCGGTGCGCGGAGGCGCGACGGTGTTGTCGCTCAATCTTTACAATAGATGCCTTGCCGCCTTGCGCAGCGCAGCCTTACCTTCGCGTCTCGTGTGGGTGGGGTAGCGATGCGCCAGGGTTCCGGCCCGGAGCCCGCCTGCGGCCGAAGGCCCAGGCACCCGGCTCGACTGTCCGAGGCGGCGCGCGTTCCAGCAGTCCGCATCAGGCCGGGCAGCCGTCCCCCTGCCCCCGGCGATCCGCACGACAGGGGTGCGGCGGATGGAGGGATGATGCGGAACCGGACGAAGGCTTTCCTGCGCGGGCTGGCGGTGCTCGCCGCGCTCGGCGCGATCCTGCTGGCCGGCGGGACGAGCCGCGCCGCCGATGCGCTGCCCCAGCCGACCGGCAAGGTGATCCTGACGGTGAGCGGCGCGATCGACCGGACCAACGCCCCCGGCAAGGCCCGGTTCGACCTCGCCATGCTGCAGGCGCTCGGGCTGCAGCAGATCACCACCACGACCAACTGGACGGACGGCAAGCAGGTCTTCGAGGGCGTGCTCGCCCGCAAGGTTCTGGAGGCGGTCGGCGCCCGCGGCACCACCGTGGCGGCGGCGGCGATCGACGACTACAGCGTCGACATCCCGATCGCCGACTTCAGCGAATATCCGGTGCTGCTCGCCCTGACGATGAACGGCACGGCGATGACGGCCAAGGACAAGGGGCCGGTCTGGATCGTCTATCCGCGCGACGACTATCCGGCGCTCGCCGACCCCAAGATCGACCTGCGCTGGGTGTGGCAGCTCAAGGCCCTCGTCGTGAAGTGATGGACCGCCGCTGGCAGATCAAGTTCTGGGTCCTGATCGCGCTGCTGATCGGCCTCGCCGGCGCACTGGCCGTCGTCTTCGTCCGCACCATCGACTCGGCGCGCTCGGTCGAGGCCTGGAACCACGAATACGCCACCTGGCATGCCACCCAGCTCGAGGCCGAGTTCTGGCGCATGGTCGAGGCGGCCGACCGCTGGGCGACGGGCGACGGGACGATCGACGCCGATGCCTACCAGGAGCGGCTCGACGTCATGTCGAGCCGGCTGGCGGTGTTCGACGGCGGGCTGGCGCGCACCCGCCTCGACCAGATCGCGGGCGCCGCCGCCGCCATGGCGACGGTGCGCAAGAGCTGGGCCGAGGTCGAGCCCGGGCTGGCCGCGCTCAAGGCCGGCGACCGGGCCGCCTACGCGCCGCTGCGCGCCGCGCTCGGCGCGATCGGCCAGCCGCTGAAGGATCTCGCGATCGGCTACGAGCATTTCGAGGTCAAGGGCTCGATCGACGAGGTCCAGGGCCTGCGCGACGAGTTCCAGCTCGGCGCCGCCCTGATCGGCGCCCTGGTGGTCATCGGCATCGTGCTGGTGGCGTTCCTGGTGCTCGAGATCGGCGCCCGCCACCGCCTGATCGAGGCGATGCGCGCCAGCCAGGAGCAGGCCCGCGCCGCGCGCGAGCGCGAGGAGGCGGCGCTGATCGAATCCGGCCGGCGCTTCCTGGCGATCGCCCGCGCCAACCCGGTCGCCGTGCTGGTCGCCGACGACCGCGACGGCGCCATCCGCTACGTCAACCCGGCGGCGATCGAGCTGCTGGCCCTGCCCGAGGGCGGCACGGCCGGGCTGCGCCTGCAGGACCTCTTCCCGGAGCAGGCCGCACTGGACCCGGTCGTCGCCGCCGGCCGCCAGGGCCATGCCGAGCGGCACGAGCTGCAGCTGCACCGCCGCGACGGCGCCGAGGTCCCGGTCGAGCTCTCGGCTCGCGCGCTCGACTATGACGGAACGCCCTGCCTCGTCTTCGTTCTCCTCGACCTGACGGAGAAGAAGAGCGCGGCGGCCGAGATCGAGCGCCAGCGCGAGCTGATCTATCACCGCGAGAAGCTCGGCGCGCTCGGCTCGCTGCTGGCCGGCGTCGCGCACGAGCTCAACAACCCGCTCTCCGTCGTCGTCGCCCAGGCGACCCTGCTCGAGGAGCTGGCCACCGATCCGGGCATGGCGGCGCGCGGCACCCGGGTGCGCGCCGCCGCCGAGCGCTGCTCGCGCATCGTCAAGACCTTCCTCGCCATGGCGCGCCAGCGGCCGCCGACGCGCGCCGCCATCGACGTCAACGCCGCCGTCGAGGCCGCCCTCGAGCTGCTCGGCTACGGGCTGCGCACCGCCGGCATCGAGGTCGAGCGCGCGCTGGCGCCGCAGCTGCCGCCGGTCTGGGGCGATCCCGACCAGATCGGCCAGGTGCTGACCAACCTGATCGTCAACGCCCAGCAGGCGATGGCGGACTGGACGGGACCGCGGCGGCTGAGCTTCGCCACCCGTCTCGACGAGGCCGCCGGCATGGTCGAGCTGCGGGCCATCGACAGCGGCCCGGGCGTGCCGGACCCGATCAAGCCGCGCATCTTCGAGCCCTTCTTCACCACCAAGCCGGTCGGCGTCGGCACCGGCCTCGGCCTGTCCGTGTGCCACGGCATCGTTGCCTCGCACGGCGGCACCATCGCGGTCGACGACGCGCCGGGCGGCGGCACGGCCTTCACCGTCCGGCTGCCGATCGGCGCCGCCCAGGAGGCGGAGGCGCCGGCGCCGCGGGCGGCGACGCCGCGGCGCGGCGACGGCCAGATCCTGATCGTCGACGACGAGCCGGAGGTCGCCCAGGCGCTGGCCGACATCCTGGAGGGCGCCGGCTTCCGCATCGACATCGTCGATGGCGGGGCGGCGGCGCTGGAGGCGGTGCGCACGCAAGACTACGCGCTGGTCATGTCCGACCTGCGCATGCCGGGGATGAGCGGCATCGACCTCTACCGGCGGCTCGCCGAGATCCGGCCGGAGCTGGCGGAGCGCTTCGTCGCGATCACCGGCGACACGCTCAGCACCTCGGTGCAGACCTTCCTCGAGGAGAGCCGGCGGCCCTGCATCGAGAAGCCCTTCGTGCCGTCCGAGGTGCGCGAGATGGTGGCGGTGTGCCTCGCCGGGCAGACGCCGGAGCAGGACCAGACCCGCGCCCGGCTGGTCGAGCTGTCGCGCGACCTCGGCGAGACGGTCGACTACGCCGCGATCCGCGGCGACCGGCTGGTCTTCATCGACCAGATCGCCGGCTCGCAGCGGCTGCGCGCGGTGTCGGCGGTGGGCGAGGTGTTCCCGCTCAGCTGCACGGCCAACGGCAAGGCCTACCTCGCGCAGCTCACCGACGAGGGCGTGGCGCAGCTGGTCGGCACCAGCTACGAGGCGCGCACGCCGCACACCATCACCGCGCTGCCCGCGCTGCTCGCCGAGCTGGCGCGCGTCCGGCGGGCGGGCTACGCGGTCGACCGCGAGGAGCACACGCTCGGCATCTGCGCCGTCGGCGTGGCGCTGCGCGACCGCTTCGGCCACCCGGTCGCGATCTCCGTGCCGATGCCGACGATGCGCTTCCAGGGCCGCGAGGAGGCGATCGCCGAGCGGCTGCTGCGGGCCAGACGCGAGCTCGAGGCCGACTTCGCGGCGCCGCCCGCCGGCGCCGCCGAGCCGGAGATCACCGCGCTCTCGGCCTAGGCGCTGCTCTCCTCCCGCCGGCCGCCGCGCGGCGGGCGATCGGGAACAGCTCCCAGCCGAAGCGGTCGGCCACCAGGCTCCACAGCCCCTGCCGGGCGCCCAGCATGATGGCGATGGCGGCGGCGCCGAGCAGCATCAGGTAGAGCCCGCCGAGATCGGCCAGGCTCTGGCGCAGCAGGAAGTAGAGGATGGTGCCGACGATCGGCCCCTCGACCCGGCCGATGCCGCCGATCACCGTGATGAAGATGACCACCGCGGTCCAGTCGTTGACGCTCATCCCGGCGTCGGGCGAGATGCGCAGCTTCTGCAGGAAGATCAGCGCGCCCGCCATGCCGGTGCCGGCCGCCGCCAGGACGTAGACGGCGAGCTTGAGGCGGAGCACCGAGACGCCGCTGCTCGCCGCCGCCAGCTCGTTGTCGCGGATCGCCGTCAGGGCGAGGCCGAAGCGCGAGCGCAGCAGCAGCAGGATGCCGCCCAGCACCACGACCATCAGCAGCAGCGCGGTGCCGTAGATCAGCCATTCGCGCTCCTGCCGCGAGGCCGCCATGCCGGTGACGATGGCCGCCGGCAGGCTGATGCCGGAGCCGCCGCCGAGCGCCGAGACCTGCGCCGCGCCGAGGCGGAAGACCTCGGCCACCACCCAGGTGCCGATGGCGAAGTAGGCGCCGCGCAGCCGGAACACCAGCCCGGCCACCGGCAGCGCCGCCAGCGCCGCGGCGAGCCCGGCCAGCGGGATCGCCAGCAGCGGCGGCACGCCGGCGAAGATGCAGAGCGCGAAGAGGACGTAGCCGCCGAGCCCGACGAAGGCCTGCTGCCCGGCCGAGACCAGCCCGGCATAGCCGGCCAGCAGGTTCCACAGGCTGGCCAGCACGACATAGCCATAGGCCTGGGTCAGCAGGCTGAGGCCGTTGCGGCTGGCCCAGGCGGGCGCCGATGCCAGCAGCAGCAGGATCGCCGCCGGCAGCAGCCAGAGCAGGCGGCGGCCGGGCGCGCTCACGCCGCGGTCCTCGGGAACAGGCCCTGCGGCCGCACCGCCAGCACGGCGAGGAAGGCGAGGTGGCCGGCCAGCAGCTGCCAGCCGGGATCGATGCGCGCGCCCACCGCCTGGGCGACGCCGAGCAGCACGCCGCCGGCGAGCGTGCCCCAGAGATTGCCGAGCCCGCCGATGATCACCGCCTCGAAGCCGAAGATCAGCCGGGTCGGCCCGATCGCCGGGTCGAAGTTGGTGCGGATCGCGAACAGCACGCCGGCGACCGCGACGACGGCCAGCGACAGCGCCATGGCGAGCGCGAAGACGTGGCGGTTGTCGAGGCCCATCAGCTGGACGATGCGGGCGTCGTCCGAGGCGGCGCGGAAGGCGCGGCCGAGCGCGGTGCGATAGAGCAGCAGCTGCAGCAGGCCGATCACCAGCACGGCGAGGCCGAACTGCAGCAGCGGCAGGGTGCCGACCGCGAGCCCCTCGGCGAGCCGCAGGCTGGCCTCCTCGATCGGCCCGACCTGGAGGCGGCGGCTGTCGGCGGTGAAGAGGGCGAGCAGCCCGTTCTGCAGGATCACCGACAGCCCGAAGGTGACGAGCAGCGGCGGCAGCAGGTCCTCGCCCAGCGTGCGGTTGAGCAGCAGCCGCTGCAGCAGGTAGCCGATGACAGCCATCGCCGGGATCACCAGCAGCAGCGAGAGCAGCGGGTCGATGCCGGCCGCCTGGGTCGCCACCAGCGCGAGATAGGCGGCGAGCACGATCAGGTCGCCATGCGCCAGGTTGACCAGCCGCATCACCCCGAAGATCAGCGACAGCCCGGCCGCGAACATGGCGTAGAGCCCGCCCAGCAGCACCCCCTGCACGACGGCGTTGACCCACCCCATCGCTAGGGCCGCCCGCGCCGGGGCGATGCGCGATGCAGGAGCTTCGTCCCAGGCAGCGATACGGCTCGCCGGCCGCTCCCCTTCTTGTCATGCCCGGGCTTGACCCGGGCATCCAGCTCACGGCAACCCTGGATTGCCGGGTCAAGCCCGGCAATGACGACAGGAAACGAGCGGCGGCAGCAGGTGCGTGGCACGACCAACGACATGCTGCTCAGATCCCGAAATAGGCCGCGGCAATCGCCGCGGGCGTGGTGGCGGCGGCGGCGCCGGCAAGCGCGACGCGGCCCTCCTGCAGGCAGACGAAGCGGGCGGCGGCGGCGAGCGCGCGGACGATGTCCTGCTCGACGATGACGATGGCGGTGCCCTCGCCGGCGATCGCCGGCAGGCGCTCGTAGATGTCGCGCACCACGATCGGCGCCAGGCCGAGGCTGATCTCGTCGCACAGCAGCAGCCGCGGGTTGGCCATCAGCGCGCGGCCGATCGCCGCCATCTGCTGCTGGCCGCCGGACAGCACCGTGCTCCGCTGGCGGCGGCGCTCGCGCAGCACCGGGAAGAGCTGGTAGATGCGCTCCAGCCGCCACGGCCCGGGGCGGCCGGCCTGGCCGCCGATCAGCAGGTTCTCCTCGACGCTGAGCGAGGGGAAGAGGCGGCGGCCCTCCGGCACCAGGGCGACGCCGCGCGCCACCAGCTGGAAGGCCGGCCGGTCGCCGACCGGCTCGCCGGCCAGCCGGATCGCCCGGGCGGGCGAGGGCAGCAGCCCGGCGATGCTGTTGAGCAGCGTGCTCTTGCCGGCGCCGTTGGCGCCGATCACCGCCAGCACCTCGCCGGCTTCGACCGCGAGCGAGACGCCGGAGAGCGCCCGGAAGTCGCCGTAGAAGGCGTCGAGCCCCTCGACCTCGAGCAGCGGCAGCTCAGCCATCCCCGGCGATCCCGGTATAGACCTCGGTCACCGCCGCGCTGCGCATCACCGCCGCGGGCTCGCCCGCCGCGATGAAGCGGCCGCCATGCAGCACGACCAGCCGCCCGACCACGGCGAGCAGCGCGCGCACCACATGCTCGATCCAGAGGATCGCCACGCCGCTCGCCAGCACCTCGCGGATCAGCGCGACCAGCTGCTCGCATTCCGGCTGGGTCAGCCCGCCCGCCACCTCGTCGAGCAGCAGCAGCCGCGGCTCGGTGGCGAGCGCGCGGGCGAGCTCCAGCCGCTTGCGGTCGAGCAGGGTCAGGCTGCCGGCGCGGCGGTCGGCCTGGCCGGCCAGCCCGCAGCGCTCGAGGATGGCGAGGCAGCGGCCGGTCATCGCCCCCTCGCGGCCGCCGCGGCCGCCGAAGGCGGCGGCGACCAGCAGGTTCTCCAGCACGCTCATGCCGCCGAAGGGCTGCGGCACCTGGAAGGACCGCGCCATGCCGAGCCGGCAGCGCCGCGCCGGCGGCAGCCGGGTGACGTCGGTGCCGCGGAACAGCACGCGGCCGGCGTCGAGCGGCACGGTGCCGGCGATGATGCCGAACAGCGTCGTCTTGCCGGCGCCGTTCGGCCCGACGATGCCGAGCGCCTCGCCCTCGCCGACCGCGAGGTCGAGGCCGTCGGCCACCACCACGGCGCCGTAGCGCTTGGCGACGCGCGCCAGCTCGAGGATCGTCGTGCCCGCCACGCCCGCCGGCCGCTCAGGACAGCAGCCGGAGCGTGCCGCCGACCGGGATCTCGGGCGCGGTGGCGTTCTCGGCGATCACCAGCTCGGGCGTGCCCGATGCCAGCCGCCACTGGCCGGCCACCAGCGGCGTCCGGCAGACATTGGGCACCGGCCCGCCGCCCCAGCGCACGCGGCCGACCACCGAGCGGTAGTCGGTGGCGGCGATGGCGTCGCGGATCGCCTGCGGCCGGCCGGGATCGCGGCTGCGCCGCAGCACGTCGACCACCACCTCGAAGAGCGCGTGCTTGAAGCCGATCGGCTGGGTCCAGGGGCGCCCGGTCGCCCGGCTGTAGGCGGCGCAGAGCTCGGCCGCGCTCTCGCCGGTGAGGCCGGAGCGGAAGGGATGGCGCGGGCTCCACCAGATCTCGGTCGACAGCCCGTCGCCGCGGGCCCCGAGCGCGGCGATCGCCGAGGGGAAGAGCAGCGCCTTGCCGATGGTGACGACCTTCGGGCGGAAGCCCTGCTGCGCGGCCTGGCCCCAGAAGGTGGCGAAGTCCGGCGGCACCAGGTTGCCGGTGACGATCTCGACGCCGGCCGCCTTGAAGGCCGAGATCTGCGCGGTGAAGTCGTTGCCGTGCGGCTGGAAGCGCCCGGGATCGACCAGGGCGAAGCGCGCCCGGGCGAGCGCCGGCGGGAAGCCGAAGGCCGGGTCGCCCCAGGCATTGCCGTCGGCGTCGTTGGGGAACAGGCCGCCGACCACCCGGTTGGTGGCGACGCCGTCCCACAGCGCGAGGAAGGCGGCGACGACGTCCTCCAGGCCCCAGAAGAAGTGCCAGGTCCAGCGGAAGCCCTGCGCCGGGTCGCCCTTGCGGCCGAAGAACCAGGGCTGCCAGGGGCAGTCGGTGGTGATGCAGGGGACCTCGTTGACCTCGGCCTGGTCGGCCACCGGGTTGGTGGTGTCGGGCGTGCTCGCCGCGGTGATGATGTCGACCTGCTGGCCGAGGATCAGCTCGGAGGCCACCTCGGCGGCGCGGCTCGGGCTCGACTGGCTGTCGGCGGTGATCAGCCGGACCTCGTAGCGCCGGCCGTCGATCGCCAGCCCCGGCGCCAGGACCGCCTCGATGCGGCGGAGGACGAAGTCGTCGGCCTCGGCGAAGGCGGCGAGCGGCCCGGTGCGCGGGCTGACATGGCCGATGCGGATGACGCCGTCGGCGGCCCGCGCCCGCCGCGGCCGCAGCAGCAGCGGCGCGGCGAGGCCGGCGCCGGCGGCGAGGACCCGGCGCCGCGAGACGGGCCGGGCCGGGCTCACGCCGTGCTGTCCCCGGCCGAGGCGCCAGCGGCGGCCGCCGCCGCCCGCTCGGCCTCGAGCGCGCGCTGCAGGTGCTGCCGCAGGCCGTCGCGCACCGCCGCCGCGCTCGCCGCGTCCCAGCGGCGGAAGCCCTCGCCCGTCTTCATGCCGAGACGGCCCTCGGCCACCAGCCGCTCGAGATAGGGCGACGGGCCGGTGGCGCGGCAGAGATCGGCCAGCACGATGCGGTGGATGGCGAGCGTCAGGTCGGTGCCGACCAGGTCGGCGTTCTCCAGCGGCCCGAGCACGGCCAGCCGGCGGCCGAAGCCGGCCTTGACCACGGTGTCGACGGTCTCCGCGTCGCACACCCCGGCCTCGACCAGCGCGACCGCCTCGCGCCACAGCGCGTGCTGCAGCCGGTTGCCGATGAAGCCCGGCAGGTCGCGCCGGACATGCACCGCCGTCTTGCCGGCGGCGCGATGCAGCGCCAGCGTCCGCGCCACCGTCTCCGGCGCCGTCTCGGGCGTCTCGATGACCTCGACCAGCGGCACCAGGAAGGGCGGGTTGAACCAGTGGGTGCCGAGCGTCCGGCTGCGGTCGGCCAGCCCCGCCATGATGGCGCCGATCGGGATCACCGAGGTGTTGCTGGCGAGGATGCAGCCGGCCGGCGCCGCCGCCTCGGCCGCGGCGAAGACCGCCCGCTTGACCGCGAGATCCTCGGCGACCGCCTCGACCACGAAGTCGGCGTCGGCGACGGTTTCCGCGACGCTCGCCGCCAGCCGCACGCGGTCGGCCGCCGCGGCGTCCTGGCCGAGCGCCGCGAGGTTGCCGCGGATCCGCTCCGGCGCCGCGGCCAGCGTTTCGGCATGGCTGTCGTGCAGCCGCACTTGATGCCCGGCGACGGCGAAGACCTGGGCGATGCCGTGCCCCATCAGCCCGGCGCCGATGATGCCGATCCGCTCGCGTTCCGGCCCCGCCGGCGAAGTCCCCGCCATCGACATCAAGCCCTGCCCCACGCAGCCCCGGCAGACGGGCGCGGCGGGGCCGAGGTCACCCGGCCCGCTCCTCCGGCGGCGTGAGGCGAATCTGAGCGATCAACCCCATGCCCGGCGACGATGCGACACGAGCCGTGTCGCGTTCAGGCGAGTTTTCGTCCGGCGAGGCGCCGCATCCCAGGATTTGCATCATAGCAGACGGCATGGCCGTCGGTCACGCGAGGCAAGCGGGCATGTCAGTCCCCCCGGTACTCGAGCAGGCCCCTGACGTCGCTCAATGTTACCATCAACGTCATCGGCTCCGCCGGAGACGGATCGAATCCGAGGGCCAGGTAGAAGGCCTTCGCCTGATCAGAAATCGCATGCACGACGATGCCGCGGATGCCGATCGTGCTCGCCGCATGCGCGACGCGCAGCGCGCAGTCGCGGAAAAGAGCACGCCCGACGCCCCTGCCCTGCTGTGACTGGTCCACGGCGAGGCGGCCCAGCACCGCCACCGGGATCGGATCGGGCATGTTCCGGCGGAACCGCCCGACGACCTCGGACGCGGTGATCGCGCCGGATGCGATGGCGTAGTACCCGACCACCCTAGCCGCATCGGCGACGACGAAAGTGCGTGATGCGCCGCTGACTTGGTTCGTGCGAGCGCGGCGTTTCAGCCACTCATCAAGGACGGCGACGCCGGATGAAAAGGAAGTGAGGTCATGTGCATCAGCCAACGGCTCCGGCGGGGAGAGCGGCACCGGCTACTCCCAGGGCGGTGTGGCTCGCATGGTGCGCCGCAGCCGCTCGTTCGGCTCCGGCGGCTCGTCGAGACGCGCCAGAAACTGTGCAAAGGCTTGCGGGCTGACGGCAAAGATCGTGCGGTCGAGCAGCGCTTCCTCGGCTGCGTGCCGAGCGGCCTCGAGCACGAAATCCGTGCGCGTCCTGCCGGTAAGCGCAGCGGCACGATCGATCAGCCCGCGATCCTCAGGCTTGATGCGGAGGTTCAGGGCCTCGCGGCGGGTCGGCGGTGCAATAGCCATGAGATCATCCTCTTCGGGCCATGTACCATGGCGTAATGTTCTTGTCATTACAGACGTGGAGCTTGGCTGGAGATCGCACCCGCTGTTCGGCCGCGCGCCACAGCCGAGGCGGGTGAGCCAAATAGCGCGCGGGCCGCCAGCGTCGCGTCGCGCCAGGCGAGGCCTCTCAATCAGGTGGGGGAGAGCCCGGCGCCTTCGCCGCGTCCCTGACGAGCAGCTTGTAGTAGAGCAGCACGTTGTCGTCCGGGCCGTTCCGTATCCGGTTCGCTACCTTGCCCCATGGCCAGAACGCGCCTCCCGACGTGTCCTCGATGCCCGGAATCCTCG
Source organism: Dongiaceae bacterium (assembly GCA_046349435.1). Taxonomy (GTDB): domain Bacteria; phylum Pseudomonadota; class Alphaproteobacteria; order Dongiales; family Dongiaceae; genus JAXMCI01. Next base: position 50,142 of record JAXMCI010000040.1, read on the forward strand.
CTCCATCGATCGTGACCATGCCCCATGTTCCGCCGTGATGACGGCGGTAGACCTCGCCGACATAGCTGCCGAACATCTTCGCAAACGTCTGGACCGTCTCGTCGCCAGGCTTTTGCGCCGCGGTCACGTAGGAGTCGTGAAGGATGGCGAGCATCGCCTCGACCTTCGCGATGCTCCCCTCGCTCCAGTCCAGCTTCTCGCCGAAGTTCTGTCTCGCGACATCGACCGCGTCGAGCGCATAGGCCTCGGCGATCCTGCGAATATCCGGGTCCTCGGAAAACCCGCCCGCCATCGCCGCCCCCGCCAGCATCGCCAGGATCGCCGTCAGGCAGGGTATGCGCCTGACGATCGACCTGTGCATGGTTCCGCTCCCCGTCGGGCGCTGCCGTCATGACCCGATCGGCCACGGGCTGGGCAGCCGACCGGGGCCATGGCGTTCGCCCCGCAGCCATACTGGGCGACAGCCCTGGGTAAAGGCAAGCGTTGTCGTGACAACCCGAGGGCGTAGTGCCGCCGTGCCGTCCGACGCGGCGCCTACTCCGCCGCGCGGCGCTGGTCGAGCCGGGTCAGGCAGCGGTCGATCCAGGCGGCGGTCAGCTTCTCCTGCGCGCCGTTCTGGCCGAGCCGGCCGCGCAGCACCCGGAAATCGACGTTGTCGAGCGGCTGGTCCTGGTTGAAGCAGGAGAAGACCACCGTCTCGACGCCGGTGACCGGGTCGCGGTGGGTCTGCAGGCACTGGGCGCAGACCTCCTTCATCATGCACTGCATCGGCGAGTTGATCGAGCCGACGGCATGGTGCTGCGGCTTCAGCCATTGCGCCAGCACGCCGTGCCGGGCGGCGCCCACCGCCGCCATCATGCCGTCCGAGCCGATCGCGATGATGCGGTCGACCTCGGCGAGGTCGATCGGGTGCGGCCCGAGCCGGCCCTCCTGGTAGGCGACCATCGCCTCGACGATGTTGCCGACGAAGCTGCTGTCCTGCGGCCGGCCAGGGGCGAAGCCCGGCGCCTCGTCGCTGGCCCAGACCACGACGTCGGCCGCGGCCTCGATCTCCGGCACCTTGTAGCGGTCCTGCAGCCGCTTGTAGCCGGCGAAGTAGAGCACCTTCGAGCCGGCGGCGCGCAGCGCCCGGCCGATCGAGAACAGCACGGCGTTGCCGAGCCCGCCGCCGGCCAGCAGCACGGTCTCCCCCGCCGGCGTCTCGGTCGGGCTGCCGGTCGGACCCATCAGGATCACCGGCTCGCCCGGCCGCAGCAGGACGCAGAGGTCGGAGGAGCCGCCCATCTCCAGCACGATGGTGCCGACCAGCCCACGCTCCAGGTCGGTCCAGGCGCCGGTCAGCGCCAGGCCCTCCATGGCGAGCCGGGTGCCGTCGATGCGCGGCGCCAGCGTCTCGAAGTTCTGCAGCCGGTAGAACTCGCCGGGCTGGAAGGCGGCCGCGGCCAGCGGCGCGCGCACCACCACCTCGACGATGGTCGGGGTCAGCCGGTTGACGGCGTGCACGGTCGGCCGCAGCAGGTCGTTGAAGCGGGCGAGGAAGGCGGCCGCCGGCTCGGCCGAGGCCGGGGCCGGCAGGCGGGCCAGCATGCGCGAGAGCACCGGCCAGCCCTGCTTGGCGCTGCCCATCGCCTTGACGACGTTGCCGGCGAAGGAGGGGTGCAGGTCGCCGAAGAAGCTGACCGCCCGGCCGTCGCCGCGGATGCTCTGAAGCACCCGCACCGCGGACGGCTTGGCGAGCTTCTCGGGGGCGGCCGGGTTGCCGTCCTCGTCGACGGCGCGGAAATACTGGCCGTCGAGCAGCACATGCTCGGGGTCCTCGCGGGCCAGCACGGTGTTGGGCCGCGTGCCGGCGGCGACCAGCACGGCGCGGGCCGGCAGGGTGACCGCGGTGCGGTCGGCATGCTCCAGCCGGATGGCGGCGGCATGGCCGACGCCGTCGACCTCGATCGCCACCGGGGTCAGGTTCTCGGCGAAGCGGATGCCCTCCTGCAGCGCCTTCTCGACCTCCTCGTGGTTGAGCGTGTAGCTCGGCGCGTCGATCAGCCGGCGGCGATAGGCGATGGTGACGCCGCCCCAGCCGTCGAGCAGCTGCTGCAGCCGGGGCGCGCGGCCCTCGCGGGACGCCGCCTGGCGCTCGGCGCGGATGGCGCGGCCATGGGCGAGGAACTCCTCGGCGATGGCCGCCTCGGCCGGGCTCCAGCGCCGGCGCAGCGCCGCCTCGCCCTGCTCGGCGGCCAGCGTCTCGAAGCGGGCGAGGAACTTCTCGACCTGCACGGGATAGTAGGCCATCGCCTCGGTGGCGGTGTCGATCGCGGTCAGCCCGCCGCCGATCACCACGGCCGGCAGGCGGAGCTGCAGGTTGGCCACCGACTCGGCCTTGGCGGCGCCGGTGAGCTGGAGGGCCATCAGGAAGTCGGACGCCATGCGCACGCCCGGCGCCAGCGCGTTGGGCAGCGACAGGAAGGTCGGCTTGCCCGCGCCGAGCGCCAGCGCGACATGGTCGAAGCCCTGGGCGAAGGCCTGCTCCAGGGTCAGCGTGCCGCCGAGCCGGACGCCGCCGAACATGGCGAAGGCGGCGCGGCGCTCGAGCAGCAGCCGGATCATCTTGAGGAAGTTCTTGTCCCAGCGCACGGTGATGCCGTACTCGGCGACGCCGCCGAAGCCCGCCATCACCCGGTCGTCGAGGCCCTCGCGCAGCGCCTCGACGTCGCGGATGGCGCGGAACGGCACCCGCTCGCCGGTCGGCGTGACGCCGGAGAGCTCGGCCGGCAGCGGCTCGATCTTGAGGCCGTCGACCGCGACCACGGCGTGGCCGTCATTGAGCAGGTAGTGGGCGAGCGTGAAGCCGGCCGGGCCGAGCCCGACCACCAGCACCTTGCGGCCGCTCTCCGGCAGCGGCAGCGGCCGCCGCAGGTTGAGCGGGTTCCAGCGGGTCAGGAGGCCGTAGATCTCGAAGCCCCAGGGCAGCGCCAGCACGTCCTTGAGGGTGCGCGTCTCGGCCTGCGGGATGTCGACCGGCTCCTGCTTCTGGTAGATGCAGGACTTCATGCAGTCGTTGCAGATGCGGTGGCCGGTGCCCGCCGCCATCGGGTTGTCGACGGCGATCATGGCGAGCGCGCCAACCGGCACCGCCTCGGCCTTCAGCTTGTGGAACTCGGAGATTTTCTCCTCGAGCGGGCAGCCGGCGAGCGTCACCCCGAACGGGCTCTTGCGGAAGCGCCCGTCCTTCTCCTTGAGGCCCTTGGAGCAGGAATCCTTGCCCTGCTCGTGGCACCAGATGCAGTAGTTCGCCTGGTCGAGGGCGCCGTTGAGGTCGGTGCCGGGATCGGTCAGGCCGAAGCCCTCGCGGTGCCGGCGATGATCGAGCGGCAGCTCGACCGCCCTGGTGCCGTGCAGCGCGACGGCGACCGCCGCCGGCACCAGGTTCATCGGGTCGACCTTGCGCGGCGCCTTGAACAGCACGCCGGCGGCGTGATGGTGGCGCCCGGCCTCGGTCAGGAGCGCCCAGGCGGCGTAGCGGGCGGCCAGCGCGAGGTCCTCGCCATGCGCCGCCTCGTCGTCCATCCAGCCCATCACCGCGCGGGCGAAGGCGAGCTCGGAGAAGGGCGCGCCGAAGCGCAGCGACAGCGCGGCCGCCAGCGCCTCGGGATCGAAGGTCTCGGCCTCCTCCGGCCGGTGGGCGCGGGCGGCGCGGCGCTGCACGAAGAGCCGCTTGCAGGCATAGAGCGGCGCCAGCTCGCTGTGCCGCCCCGCCAGCTCGGCGATCTCGCGCTCGATGCCGAACAGGCGGCCGACGAACGCCTCGAGATGCGGGGCGACGGCGAGCAGCAGCTCGGATTCCGCCTTGGCGGGCAGCGCGGCGGGATCGGCCCGGCCGGCCAGCAGCGCCGCCTTCAGGGACGCATCGGCGCCCTCGAGCTCGGCGAGGAACAGCGCGTCGAGCCGGGCGAGGCCGTCGGCGCGATAGAGGTCGGCGAGGTCGAGGCCGTGGGCGAGATGCAGGTCTGTCATGGTCCGGAGCCGGTTCTTCGCACTGCAGCAACCGGCCTGACTGATATGGCGGCGGGCCGCAATCGGGACAACCGGCAGGCTCTAGCCGAATCCCGGCAAAGGCTCAAGCGAAAGCCTCTCGCAGGTGCGGCATGGCCGGTCTGCGCGGGACGGGGGAAAGGCGACGGCCGGGATTCCGGCGCAGCCGTGACATTGACGGTCGCGAATTCCGGTAGCAACCTGCCGGAATTCGGCGGGGCGTTGCCGCGGGATGCGTGCGAGCGGGGGGCTCCGCCGCGCCGACGACCGGGAGGCAGGGACGACAATGACAGCAGAATTCGCCGGATCGACCGCCGGGCGCACGCAGCCGATGTGGCTCTGCCTGCTGCTCGGCCTGGTGTTCATCGTGGTCGGGATCGTCGTTCTCGGCGACGTCGTGGGGGCGACGCTGCTCAGCGCCATGCTGATCGGCCTCTGCGCCATCGCCGGCGGCCTGTTCGAGCTGCTTCACGCCTTCTGGACGAAGGGATGGGGCGGGCTCGTCGTCCACATCCTGCTCGGGCTGCTCTACGTCGCCGGCGGCATCGTCCTGGTCAGCCAGCCGGCATCCGGCGCGGCCTTCCTGACCTGGGTGCTGGGCGTCGTCATCCTGACCTCGGGCATCGTCCGCACGGTGATCGGCTTCCGCCGCCTGGCGGAATTCGGCTGGCTGCTGCTGGTCTCCGGGATCTTCGGGATCGTCGCCGGCCTCGTCATCCTCTCGGGATGGCCGGTGACCGGGCTCTGGGTGATCGGCTTCCTGATCGGCGTCGATCTCGTGCTGCACGGCGTCGGCTGGCTGGCGCTGGCGCTGCGGCCGGCGGCCGCGTAGCCGCCGCGTAGCGCCGCAGCCGCCCCCCTCACAGCAGCGGGTCGACCGGCTCGCTCTCCAGCGCCAGCACGGCCAGCACGCACTCATGGACCCGGCGCAGCGGCTCGCGCCGGACGAAGCGCTCGAGCCCCTCCAGACCGAGGGCGAGCTCGCGCAGCGCCAGGCCGCGCTTGGCCCCGAGGCTGCGCCGGCGCAGCCGCTCGAGATGCTCCGGCAGCGTGTAGTCCGGGCCGTAGATGATGCGCAGATACTCCCGGCCGCGGCACTTCACGGCGGGCTGCAGCAGGCCCTTGCGGCCGCGCGCCAGGAAGTCGAGCGGCTTGACCACCATGCCCTCGCCGCCGGCCGCGGTCAGCGCCTCCCACCAGGCGGTGGCAGAAGCGACCGCGCCGGGATCGCCGAGATCGACCAGCCGGTGCGGCGTGGCGAGCAGCAGCGCCGGATCGGCCGCGGCCAGGGCGGCGAGCTGCGCGAGATGCCAGTCATGCGGCCGGTCGGCATGGACGGCGCCCTCGCTGGCCAGCAGGTGGAAGGGGGCCAGCCGCAGGTCGGCGATGCCGTCGACCGGCCGGGCATAGCCCCGCCAGGCGCGGTCATAGGCGGCTGCGTTGTCCGCCCGCAGCGCCAGCCGGGCGGGAAGATCGCCCATCGCCACGCCGCGGGCCGCCGCCGCATCCGCCAGCCCGACCGCCGCGGCGGTGGCGGCGACCGCGGCCTCGCCGACCGGGCGATACTGCGCGTCGATCAGCCCCTGGGCCTTGGCGGACCAGGGCATCAGCTCGGCGTCGAGCACCAGCCAGTCGCTGTCGAGCGTCGCCCACAAGCCGCTCGCCTCGGCCGCGGCGGCGACGCGGGCGATCAGCCCCGCCTCGAGCGCGTCCTCGGCGAAGAAGGGCCGGCCGGTGCGGCTGTGGACGATCCCGGCCTTGCCGTCCTCGACCCCGAAGCGCCGGCGGGCCGCGGCGGCGTCGCGCGCCACCACCAGCACGGCACGGCTGCCCATGTGCTTCTCCTCGGCTACCACCCGCGCGACGCCGGCCGCGGCGAAGTAGCCGAAGGCCTCGTCGGGATGCTCGAGCAGGCCGGGCCGGGCGGTCGTCTCAGGCGGCGACATGGTGGGCGGCAGGTAGACGAGCCAGCGCGGGTCGATGGCGAAGCGGCCCATCGCCTCGAGCGCGGCGGCGGCGTTCTCCGCCTCGATGCGCACGGTGCCGAGCAGCCGCGTCGAGACCGTCCGCTTGCCCTCGAACTCGGCGATGTCGAGCATCGCGTCGGCCACCTGCTGGCCGCTGCCGCCGGCCTCCGCCGCCCCCAGGGCCGGGCCGGCGCCATGTAGATGCGCGCCGCTGCGACCTCGACCAGCGCGCGCTCGGGATAGCGCAGCGCGGTCAGCTTGCCGCCGAAGACGCAGCCGGTGTCGATGCAGATGGTGTTGTTGACCCACTCCGCCGCCGGCGTCGGGGTGTGGCCGTAGACGACCATCGCGCGGCCGCGATAGGCGGCCGCCCAGTCGAGCCGCACCGGCAGGCCGAAATCGTCGATCTCCCCGGTGGTCTCGCCATAGAGCGCGAAGGCGCGCACCGCGCCCGAGCCGCGGCCCTGCATCTCCTCCTTCATGCCGGCATGGGCGACCACCAGCCGGCCCTCGTCGAGCCAGAGGTGGCTGGTGAGCCCGTCGAGGAAGCGGCTCGCCTGGGCGCAGAGGGCGCCGCGCTCGTCCTCGGGCAGGGCCTCGAGCTGGGCCAGCGTCTCGGCGAGGCCATGCGCCACCTTGACCTCCTTGCCGGCCAGCTTGCGCACCAGCTTGAGGTCGTGGTTGCCGGGCACGGCGAGCGCGCTGCCCGCCGCCGCCATCGCCATTACCAGCCGCAGCACGCCAGGGGAGTCGGGCCCGCGATCGACCAGGTCGCCGAGGAAGATCGCGCGCCGGCCCTCGGGGTGGACGGGCGTCCCGTCCGCGCCCGCGGCGTAGCCGAGCCGGTCGAGCAGCGCCTCGAGCTCGGCGCGGCAGCCATGGACGTCGCCGATGATGTCGAACGGCCCGCGCTCGCCGCGGCGGTCGCACCAGAGCGGCTCGCGCACGACCGTGGCGGCGTCGACCGCCTCGACCCCGCGCAGGATGTCGACGCGGCGGAAGCCCTCGCGCTGCAGGCCGCGCAGCGAGCCGCGCAGGCGGCGCACCTGGTCGCCGACCACCCGGGCGGCGATGCGGCGGTCGGGCCGCGCCCGGTTGCGCGCCAGGCAGACCTCCTCGGGCAGGTCGAAGACGATCGCCGTCGGCAGCGCGTGATGGCGGCGCGCCAGCTCGACCAGCCTGCGGCGATCCTCGGCGCGCACGCTGGTCGCGTCGATCACCGTCAGGCGGCGCCGCGCCAGACGCTTCGCCGCGATCGCCTCGACCAGGGCGAAGGCGTCGGCGGTGGCGCTCTGGTCGGTCTCGTCGTCGCTGACCAGCGCGCGGCAGCGATCGGAGGAGACGATCTCGGTCGGCAGGAAATGGCGCGCCGCGAAGGTCGACTTGCCCGAGCCGGTGGCGCCGACCAGCACGACCAGCGAGAAGTCGGGGACGGTCAGCTGCATGTGAAGAGCCCCATCTGGGTCGGCGGCCCGAGCTCGGGGTCGGCCTCGCCGATGCCCTCGAAGGCGACCGCGTAGCCGAACTGCGCGGCGACCCGCCCGGCCCAGGCGCGGAACTGGTCGCGCGTCCATTCGAAGCGGTGGTCCTCGTGGCGCAGCCCGCCGGCGGCGAGATCGGGGTAGCGCGCATTGTGCTCGGCATTGGGCGTGGTCAGTACCACCACCCGCGGGCGCGCCACGCCGAAGACGGCGTCGGCGAGCGCGCCGAGCCGGGCCGGGTCGACATGCTCGACGACCTCGACCAGCGCGGCGGCGTCGAAGCCGGCCAGCCGGCGGTCGCGATAGGTGAGCGCGCCATGGCGCAGCTCGATGCGCCGGCGCTGCGCCTCGCTCATCTCCCCGAGATGCAGCCGGTCGGCGGCGATCGCCAGCTCGCGGCTGGCGATGTCGACGCCGACGATGCGCTCGAACTGCCGGTCGCGCAGCAGCAGGGCCAGCAGCCTGCCGCTGCCGCAGCGGAGATCGAGCACCGAGCGGGCGCCCGACGCCTTGAGCGCGGCGGCGACGCGCTCCAGCCGCTCGTCGTTGAGCCGGCGGGCCGGCGCTCCGGCGGGCTCCGCCGCACCTTCCGGCTCGGCCGGCGCTTCCTCGGCAACCTCGAGCCGCGCCAGCGCCGCCCGGGCCAGCCGGCCCTGGTGCTTGAGATAGCGCCGCGCGATCAGCTCGCGCGCGGGATGCCGCGGCAGCCAGCCCTCGCCGTGGCGCAGCAGCTTCTCGATCTCGTCCTCGCCGACCCAGTAGTGCTTCTCGTCGTCGAGCACCGGGATCAGCACGTAGAGATGGGTGAGCAGCCGCGAGAGGACCGTCTCGGCCGCCAGCGTCACGTCCCAATATGCGCCGTCGCCGATGCGCGTCGCCTCGAGGGCGTAGCCGAGCGGCTCGAACAGGGCCTGCGCCAGCGCCAGGCCGCCGCGGCAGCGCAGCGGCATCAGCCGGGCCCGCAGCGGGATCGCCGCCTCGGCCAGCCCCGGCCGCTGCTCGCAGTTGCCCGCCAGCGCCGTGCCGTAGGCCCGGCGCAGCGCGACGCTGAGCAGCGAGGAGGCGGCGTAGGGCCGGTCGTTGACGTACTGGTCGAGCATGCCGCCGGCCCCGCCCGGCCGCCCGCGCACCAGCGCCACCGGGTCGACGTCGAGCAGCAGCGCCGCCGTGCAACGAGCGGCGTCGGCCTCGGGATAGAAGACGTGCGCCGCCCCGAAGGGCAGCTCGACCGACTGGTGCCGCTGGGGATGCTTGTGCAGCAGGAAGCCCAGGTCGGTCGCCGGCTGGTGGGTGGTGGTCAGGGTGAGAAGCATGGGTGCGTTCCGATGGCCGCTTTCACTTGATGGCCGCCAGCTCGGCGAGCCGGCGCTGCAGGTAGGCGAAGGTGCGGGGGCAGCGGTTCGGCATGTCGGACATGCCCGTGCCCAGCCCGTCGAGCGGCAGCACGACGGGACCGCCCTGGCCCAGCCGCGTCACGACCGGCGCCAGATCCTCGTCCAGGCTGGCGCAGTTCGCCGCGTAGTCCGCGTCCGACCAGTACGCCGCGTCCTCGCGGCTCGGCCGCTTCTTCGTGCGAACCCCGATCGCGTTCGGCTCGCCCCGCATCTCGCCCGCCTGCCCACCCTGGCCGCGGCGCTCGTCATTGTCGCCGAAGGCGTAGAGCACGCTCGGGTTGGCGCGCAGGTCCTCACGCAGGATGCGCTTCTGGTAGATGATCATCGCAGGTGATTCCCCGAAAGGCGGGCGATCAACGCCGGTAGTGCTGGCGGTCGACGAAACCGGTCCGAGGTCAGGCAGCAGGCCTTGAAACCGGCGGCCGGAGCCGCAGGGGCAGGGGTCGCGGCGCCCGAGCTTCTCGATCAGCTCCTTGTCGCCGTGGACAATCCGCAGGCCGCGCTTGACCTGCCGCTCGGAGTGGAAAGCCCCTCCGGCGCTTGCTCATCGGCTCGAGGCCGAGCTCGTCGTGATTGCGTGACATGACACCCTCCTCTCGATCTCGCCCGGAGAACCCGGGCCGATCACCGCGGAGGGCGGAGGTCGGGCGTGGGATCCGGGATCAGGCTGGACGCGGCCGCACGGTCATAGTGGCGCCGCGGCTGCGGCCGCGTGGTGCGGGCCGGCTATGCTGGACATGGTCGACATCGTCTGGACGCCTGGAGCTGCCGCGATTCCCGGAACTCGGGCGCGCTCTATAGTCGAGCCGGGCGGCACCGTCAACCCGTGGTTGCGATCGCCCGTCCATCTCCGTCGACGCCGGTGATGGCGCCCTGCGGCTGCAGCACCTGCAGCCGGACCCAGGCGGTGCGCTCGACCCCGGGCTCGAGCGTCAGCAGCTTCACGCCGCGGCGGGCGGTCTCGGCGATGCCGACGCCCGGCCAGGTGGCGTTGGGCTCCAGCCCGACGAGGCGGGTGATGCCGTGCCAGGGCGGCTCGGCCGTGCCGGCGAGCTCGAGCCAGAGCCAGGCGCAGGGGAAGGTCGCCTGGTCCCAGGAGAGCGCGACGCCGACGGCGCCGTCGAGGCGGCGGATGGCGAGCCAGGCGCTCTCCATCTCGTGCAGGTAGACGCAGGCGGCGATGCGGTCGCCCGGGCGGCTGAGGTCGTAGGGCCCGTCGCGGCCGGGCACGAGCGGCCAGGTGCCGGTGGCGCCGCGCCGCAGCGGGTTGGCCGGCGGGTCGTAGGTGTCCTCGACGGCGACCTTGCAGGGCGGCGCGGCGATCTCCCAGGGCGCGGCGATCAGGTCGGAGCCGAAGGTCGGGTGGTGGCCCCACATCACCTCGACCGGCCGCTCGCCGAGCAGCCGCACGCTCTCGCGCACCGTGACGAGGTCGTCCTCGACGGCGATCTCGCGCTGCATCTCGATCGGCAGGGTGTAGAGCCGGCGGCGCAGGTGGAGCCGGTTGCCGTGCTGCTCGGCCGCCCACGGCACCACCGAGGCCTCGCCGTGGAAGCCGTGGAAGGCGCCCTCGTGGCGACAGGCGTCGCCGCCATTGGGGAACAGCACCGGCCAGCCGCCGGTGTAGCGGGTCAGCCAGGCGATCTCGTCGGCCGCGCCGGCGGTGCCGAGCGGATCGGGCAGCGGGTCCCAGGGGACGGTGCCGAGCACCGAGAGGCCGCTCGGCCGGTGCCGGATCCCGGTGATGGCGCCGCCGACGCGCGGCGTCACGGTGACGCTGAGCGCGCCGCTCTGCAGCAGCACCGGGTCGCTCATTTCACCGCTCCCGCCATCAGGCCCTGGATGAAGTGCCGCTGGAACACGATGTAGAGGATCATCATCGGCGCGCTGGCGAAGACCATCCCCGCCATGGTGAGCGGGATCTGCTGCTCGTAGCGCCCCTGGAAGACGCTGATGCCGGCCATCAGCGTGCGCTTGGCGTCGTCCTGCAGGAAGATGATGGCGATCAGCAGGTCGTTCCAGACATAGAGCGCGTTGACCACCAACAGCGTCAGCAGCGGCGCCATCGACAGCGGCAGCACGATCTTCCACAGGATCAGCAGGTCGCCGGCCCCGTCGATGCGCGCGGAGTCGAACAGCTCCTTGGGCAGGGTGCGGAAGAAGGTGGTGAGCAGGTAGACCGAGAAGGGCGTGATCAGCCCGGCATAGATCAGGATGGCGCCATGGTAGGTGCTGATCAGGTCGAGCTGGGTGTAGAGCACGAAGAGCGGCACGATCATCACGACCGGCGGCACCGCCATCAGCGCCGTGGTGACGGAGAAGAGCAGGCCACGGCCGCGAAAGCGCATGCGCGCGATGGCGAAGGCGCCGAGCGCCGAGACGACCGTGCTGAGGAGCACCGCGCCGGCCACCAGGATGGCGCTGTTCGCCATCCAGAGGAAGAACGGGCTGTCGAACAGCACCGTGCCGTAGTGGACCAGGGTCGGGTTCTGCGGCAGGCCCAGCTTGTTGAAGGTGTACTCGTCGAGCCCCTTCAGCGAGGTCAGCAGCATGTAGATGGTCGGCACCAGCGCCAGGAACACGGCGAGGCAGAGCACGACGTGCTTGACGACGTCGCCGAGCTCGAGCGGCGGCCGGGTGCGGGCGCGGGCCATGGCTATTCCATCGCCTCCTCGTTGGCGCGCCGGCGCACGGCGAAGAGCGGCACGATGAGCAGCAGCGAGACGAGGAACAGCATGACCGACACGGCCGAGGCGATCCCGGGCAGGCTGATCTGGCCGAAGATGTAGAGCTCCAGCACCATGGTCGAGTTGCCGGGGCCGCCGCGGGCGCCGCCGATGATGTAGATGTAGGCGAAGACCGAGGACAGCATGGTGATGATGCTGACCACCACGTAGAACTCGATCACCACCTTCATCTGCGGGATGATGACGTAGCGGGCGCGCTGCCACCAGTTGGCGCCCTCGATCCGCGCCGCCTCGAGCAGCGACTCGTCGAGCGCCAGCAGCCGGGCGAGGAAGAGGATGATGCCGAGCGCCGATTCGCGCCAGATGATCATCATCATCACGGTGGTGAGCGTGACGTCCGACGAGCCGATCCAGTCGAGCGCCAGGAAGTCGGCGCCGATCCAGCGCAGGAACTCGTTGACCGGCCCGCTGAACGGGAACATCCGCTTCATCACCGCGGCGATGATCGGGATCGCCAGGATGTAGGGGACGAAGAGCAGCACGCGGTAGGCCTTCCAGCCGCGGATCCGCTCGTAGAGCACGATCGAGACGACCAGCGACCAGACGACCATCGCCGGCACGGCGAGCAGCAAATAGAGATTGTGGCCGACGGTCTCCCAGAAGAGCGGCTGGTTGAGGACCAGGCGGTAGTTGCGCCAGCCGATCCACGGCCCGTCGATGCCGCGGACCATCTTGAAGCTGAACTCGAAGATGCGGACCAGCGGATAGCCGAAGACGAAGGCGAGCAGCAGCACCAGCGGCAGGACGTAGAGATAGGGCGTCAGCCTGGTGGATTGCTGCGGCATCGCCGGGCGGTCCTGGTGCTTCAGATCCCTCCCTCTCCCGCCGGCGGGAGAGGGCCGGGGTGAGGGTGCCGCGACCGCACCACCCTCACCCTCCCGTCGCTGGCGCGACGGGTCCCTCCCTCTCCCGCTGGCGCGGGAGAGGGCTCGATCGTCAGCCGAGATCGGCCGCCCACTTCTGGAAGCTCTCCAGCATGTCGGGGTTGAAGTCCCGCCACTGCTTGGCGACGTCGGCGGCGAGGTCGCCCGCCTGCGCGCCGGTCATCTTGCCCGACACCACCTGCTGGGCGGCCGGCAGCAGCGCCTGGTCGTAGAACTGCTTCGGCGTCAGGTTGGAGATGTAGGGGATGTTGGCGGACTGGCCGAACTGCTGCCACATCCCCTTCACCACCGGGTCCTGGATGACGCTGGTGTCGAAGGCGGTGTTGGCCGGGATCCAGCTGGTCATCTCCCATTGCGCCTTCAGCCGCTCGGGCGTCTGCAGGTACTCGAGGAAGGCGGCGGCCGCCTTGGGATCCTTGGCATCCTTGGAGATGCCGAGCCCCTGGGTGTCGAGGATCGGGATGCCCGCCATCTTCCCCTTGCCGTAGACCGGCATGACCATGACGCCGACGCGGCCCTTGGTCGCCTTGCTGTCGGCCGGCACGCGGGCGCCGATCGAGAGGCCCATGGCGAGCTTGCCGGCGACGACCAGGTCGATGCCGGGATAGAGCTCGAGCGAGGACATGTCGGGATTGAGGAAGCCCGCCTTGCGCAGCTCCTCCAGCTTGACCCAGTGCTCGTGGTACTTGGGGTCGCGGAAGTCGCGCTTGCCGGTGAAGAGGTCGACCGCCTCGCCGGTGCTGTCGATGTTCTGCGCCAGCGCGTGGCCGAAGTACCACTCGCCCCAGTAGCCGTCCTGGATGCCGCCGCCGACCGGGTGGATGTCCTTCGACTTCAGCTTCTCGCAGGCGGTGAGGAACTCCTCCCAGGTCTTCGGCGGGACGTCGGCGTTGAGGCCGGCCTTGTCGAAGAGGTCCTTGTTGTACAGCCAGATCATCGGCAGGGGGTACCAGCCCATCCGCCAGATGTGGCCGTCATAGTGGCTGAGCAGGGTCGGCTGCGAGTTCTTCAGCGTGGTCGCGTCGATCAGCCCGTCGAGCGGCTTCATGTAGCCGAGCCAGACGCTCTCCATGTGGTAGATGCCGTTCCAGAAATACTGGATGTCCGGCGCCTTGCCGGCGGCCGCCGCCGTCTGGAACTGCGACATCACCACCGCGGTGTCCTGCAGCATGGTCTTGACCGTCGCCGCCTTGTACTTGGCGACCGAGTCGTCGACGAACTTCTGCAGCCCGGGCAGCTCCTGCTCGCCCCACCACCACATGTTGAGGGTCGGCGTGTCGGCGGCCGCACCGCGCGGCAGCATGCCGCGCGCCGCGGCGGCGGCGCCGAGCCCCGCCGAGAGCACCACGAAGTCGCGGCGGGAAAGACCCTTGCCGCTGTCGTTCTCAGCCATGCCTGTTGCCTCCTGTCCTTGTCCGTTCTCGTCCGGCGAGCGCCGGGATCGCTTCGTGCGGCGGCGCGGCTGCGCCCGGCGGATCCCGGCCTCGCCCGGGATGACCGCACCGGGCGACGGCCGGCGCCAGTTAAAAAGTGCTCATCAACCCGCCATCGACCACCAGCAGCTGGCCGGTCATGTAGCGGCAATAGGGCGAGGCGAGGAAGATTACCGCGCCGGAGACGTCCTCCGGATAGCCGGTGCGGCGCAGCGGCACCTTGCCCTTGTTGACGTACCACTCGATGAAGTCGGGGGTCTCCGTCTCGTCGACGCCGTTGACCACCGACATCGGCGTGCGCATGAAGCCCGGCGCCACCGCGTTGACCAGGATGCCGAACGGCCCGAGCTCGACCGCCATCGACTTGGTCAGCGTGATCACCCCGCCCTTGGCGGCGTTGTAGGAGCCGCACTCGCCCGACGACGCGAAGCCCTGGATCGAGGCGATCGAGACGATTCGGCCGCTGCGCCGCGCCGCCATGTGCGGGGCGACCAGCTTGGAGCCCATGTAGACCGCCTCGAGGTTGACGCCGATGGTGCGGCGCCAGTCCTCCAGCGTGTCGTTGAGGATGGTGCGGGTCGGCGGGTTGATCGCCGCGTTGTTGACCAGCACGTCGATGCGTCCGAGCCTGTCGACCGCCTCCTGCACCGCCCGGCCATAGGCGCCGTAGTCGGTGAGGTCGAGCGGAAAGGCGAGCGCCGTGCCGCCGAGCTTCGCGATCTCCGCCGCGACGCCGTGCAGCGTCTCGGCATTGCGCTCGAGCAGCACCAGCCGGGCGCCCTCCTGCGCCATCTCCAGCGCGATGGCGCGGCCGAGCCCCTGGCCCGCGCCGGTCACCACGCATACCAGGTCGGTCAGCAGGCCATGTGCCATGGGGTCGTCCGGTGTCTTGCGCCCCGCGGGGCGGATGGCGGCATAGTGGTCGCGGCGGCCGAGAGCCGTCAAGGGTTGCCGGCTGAATGTATACAGAGGCGCCGATGGATGACGGCTACTGCCGGGAGATCATCGCCGCGCTGCCGCTCGAGCGCATCGAGGCGGCAGGGGCGGACGCGGTGGCGACCTGGACCCGGCTGAAGGGCGAGGCGCGCGCCGCCGCAGACGATGGCCGAGGCCCTGGCGCTGGCCGAGGAGCAGCGGCTCTATTGCTGCGATCTCGTCGACCAGGGCTTCGGCACCGTCGAGAAGCTCGCCCAGTCGTTGCTCGGGGAGACGTGGTGGCACTTCTGGTGGGACTGACGCGAAAAGGGGCGGCCGGACCGGGCCGCCCCCTGCTGCTCGCGTCGATCGCGCCTCGGCGCTACTTGATCGCCTGGGCCTTCTCGAAGACGTCGTGGGTCCAGGCGCCCTCCGGCTTCTTCGATATCACCGGGTCGGAGCCGCCGGACAGCAGCACCTCGATGGTGCGGTCGTAGGCGGCCGGGTCGAGCCAGCCCGTGCCCTTCGGGTTGCTGCCGACCAGCTTGGCGACCTCGCCCATCATGAACTTCTGGTGCGCCTCGGTCTGGGCGCCGGTCTCGTCGTTCTTGAGGACGATCTCGGCCGCCTCGTCGGGATGCGCGACGGCGTAGTCCCAGCCCTCCATCGAGGCCTTGACGAAGCGGGCGAGCTTGTCGACCATCGCCGGGTCCTTGAGGCTCTTCTCCAGCGTGTAGACGCCGTCCTCGAGGGTCGCAACACCCTCGTCGTCGTACTTGAAGACGACCAGCTGGTCCGGCTTGATGCCGGCGTCGAGCACCTGGCCGTACTCGTTGTAGGTCATCGTCGAGATGCAGGCCGCCTGCTTCTGCAGCAGCGGGTCGACGTTGAAGCCCTGCTTCAGCACGGTGACGCCGTCGGCGCCGCCGGTGGTCGGCAGCTTCAGCTTGGCCATCCAGTTGAGGAAGGGGTACTCGTTGCCGCCGAACCAGACGCCCAGCGTCTTGCCCTTGAAGTCGGCCGGGGTCTTGACGCCGCTGTCCTTGCGGCAGGTCAGCTCCAGGCCGGAGCGCTGGAAGACCTGGGCGATGTTGACCAGCGGCACGCCCTTCTCGCGCGTCGCCATCGCCGAGGGCATCCAGTCGAGCACCACGTCGGCGCCGCCGCCGGCGATCACCTGGCTGGGGTTGATGTCGGGGCCGCCCGGCTTGATCGTCACGTCGAGCCCGACCTTGTCGTAGAAGCCCTTGTCCTTGGCCACGAAGTAGCCGGCGAACTGCGCCTGCGTCACCCACTTCAGCTGCAGCGTGAGCTTGTCCGCCGCCTGCGCCGAAGCGGCCCCGAGCGCCACCGCGCCGGCCACCGCCACCGCACCCCAGAATGTCCTCATCCGTCAGTCTCCCTTGTCCGCCGCTCACCGCCGATAGGAAGGGTGCCAGAAGGTGAGCAGCCTTTCGAGCAGGGCCAGCACCCCGTAGAAGATCGAGCCGGCGACCGCCGCCACCGCGATGGTCGCCCACACCACGTCGACGTTCATCCGTCCGATCTCGACGCTGATGCGGAAGCCGAGGCCCGCGATCGGCGAGCCGAAGAACTCGCTGACGATGGCGCCGATCAGCGCCAGGGTCGAGTTGATCTTGAGGGCATTGAAGATGAACGGCAAGGCGGCGGGCAACCGGAGCTTGAGGAAGGTCTGGCCGTAGCCGGCGCCGTAGGAGCGCATCAGGTCGCGGCTCATGCCGTCGGCCGCGGCGAATCCGGCCAGCGTGTTGATCAGCATCGGGAAGAAGGTCATCACCACGATGACCGCCGCCTTCGACTGCCAGTCGAAGCCGAACCACATCACCATGATCGGCGCGATGCCGACGATCGGCACGGCGCTCACCAGGTTGCCGTAGGGCAGCAGCCCGCGCTGCAGGAAGGGGACGCGGTCGATCAGCAAGGCGACGACGAAGCCGGCGGCGCTGCCCATCGCCCAGCCGGCCAGCACCGACTTGAGGAAGGTCTGGCGGAAGTCGCCGAGCAGGGTCGGCGCCTGCGCGGCGAGCTGGACGGCGATCCGGCTGGGCGCCGGCAGCAGCACCGGCGGCACGCCGAAGCCGCGCACGACGACCTCCCAGGCGAAGAGCAGCCAGGCGCCGAACAGCGCCGGCACCAGCCAGCCCAGCGGCGGCAGGGTGCGGGCGGCGCGCGACAAATCCTCCAGCACCAGCCAGGCGAGCAGCCAGAGCCCGGCCAGCTGCAGCCAGAGCGCGGCGGCGGCGAGGCCGAGCTCCGCCCCGGAGCCGAGCGCGGCGAGCGGCGCCACCGCGCCGGCAAGCAGGCCGGCGAGCCCGGCGACGCCGGTGACCAGCGGCCGGCGCCGGCTCGCCGCGACGATCAGGCAGCCGGCCGCCGAGAGCAGCACGCCGAGCAGGGTCATCGCGTCGTCGCGCCAGAGCAGCGGGCCGTCCGGACCGGCACCGGCCGGCAGCAGCAGGGCGGCGGCCATCAGCAGCGCGGCGAGGATCGCGGCGGCCGGCCGGCCCCAGCCGGCGCTCATGAGCGCGGCTCCGGCGGCGTGCCCATGCGGCGCAGGGTCAGCGCCTCGACCGCGCCGACCGCCGCCACCAGCAGGGTGCCGAGCAGCGCCGCCACCACCAGGGCCGACCAGATCTGCACGGTCTGGCCATAGTAGGAGCCGCTGAGCAGCCGGGCGCCGAGCCCGGCGGTGGCGCCGGTCGGCAGCTCGCCGACGATGGCGCCGACCAGGCTGATGGCGACCGCCACCTTGAGGCTGGCGAAGAGGAAGGGCATCGCCGACGGCCAGCGCAGCTTGGCGAAGAGCTGCGCCTGCGAGGCGTTGTAGGTGCGCATCAGGTCGAGCTGCAGCGGCTCCGGCGAGCGCAGCCCCTTGACCATGCCGATGGTCACCGGGAAGAAGCAGAGATACATCGAGATCAGCGACTTCGGGATCAGCCCGGTGATCCCGATATTGCCGAGCACGACGATGATCATCGGCGCGATCGCCAGGATCGGGATGGTCTGCGAGGCGATCACCCAGGGCATCAGGCTGCGGTCGAGCGTCGCGACGTGGACGATGCCGACGGCGAGCGCGATGCCGAGCAGCGCCCCGAGCAGGAAGCCGATCAGCGTCGGCACCGCCGTCACCCAGGCATGCAGCAGCAGGCTGCGCTTGCTGGTCGGCGGCTGCTCGGCGGTCGACTTCCAGAGCTCGACGGCGACCTGGTCGGGCGTCGGCAGCACCGGCCGCTGCATGGAGAACGTGCCGGCGATCAGGTCGGCCGTGGTCCAGGGCGTGTCGCCGCCGGACAGCCGGTCGATCACCTGCGGCGCGTTGAGCCAGACCGCGCCGATGTACCACAGCACCAGGATGGCGAGCCCGACCGCCGCCACCGGCAGCACCCGCCCGCCGACGATGGGCGCCGCCGGGCGCCGGCGCGGCGTCGGTGCGACCGCGGCGGTGTCAGCCATGAGGATGGCACGCCGAGGCGCCGAGGCCGCCGAGGGTCGTGCGACGACGGAGACGGGCGCGCGCGTGGCAGGCAAGGAAGGGTTCACGCGAAGGCGCGAAGACGCGAAGAGGAGGCGCGAGACAATCATACGTTGTCATTGCCGGGCTTGACCCGGCAATCCAGGGCCCGCGCACCGGAGCTCGGGGCGGCATGGATCGCCGGGTCAAGCCCGGCGATGACAATTGGAAAAGGGGCGCCCTCCGCGTCCTCCGCGGCTCCGCGTGAGAAAACCCTTCGGCGGCGCCGCGATGCCGCCCGGCATCGCCTTCGCGCCTTCGCGGCTTCGCGTGCAAAACCGTCACCGCGCCGCGCATGTCAGTCATAGGAGTGGCCGGCCTTCAGCGCCTGGCGCACCAGCCGGGCGGTCTCGAGGAACTCCGGCGTCTCGCGGGCGTCGAGGGTGCGCTCGGGCGGCAGGCGGCTCTCGATGATCTCCAGGATGCGGCCGGGCCGCGGGCTCATCACCACGATGCGGCTGGAGAGGAACACCGCCTCGGCGATCGAGTGGGTGACGAAGATGATCGTCTTGCGGGTCTGCTCCCAGAGCCGCAGCAGCTGCTCGTTGAGATGGTCGCGGGTGATCTCGTCGAGCGCGCCGAACGGCTCGTCCATCAGCAGCAGCGGCGGCTCGAAGCTGAGCGCGCGGGCGATCGAGACGCGCTGCTGCATGCCGCCGGAGAGCTGCCAGGGGAACTTCCGCTCGAAGCCGTTGAGCCCGACCATGTCGAGATAGCGCACGGCGCGGGCCTCGCGCTCGGCCCGCCGCATGCCGGCGATCTCCAGCGGCAGGGTCACGTTGCGCAGCACGGTGCGCCAGGGATAGAGCGCCGGCGCCTGGAAGACGTAGCCGTAGGCGCGCGCCTCGCGCGCCTGCTGCGGGCTCTGGCCGTTGACGGTGATCGCCCCGTCGCTCGGCTGGGCGAGGTCGGCGATCACCCGCAGCAGCGTCGTCTTGCCGCAGCCGGACGGGCCGATGAAGGAGACGAACTCGCCCCGCCGCACCGCGAGGTCGATGTCGGAGAGCGCGAAGACCGGCGTGTCGGCCGCCTGGAAGACGAGCGACAGCTTGCGGATGTCGATGACGCTCTCGGCCGGCGCCTCGCCGACCACCTTCAGGCTGACCCTGGCCATGGCGCCGCCGCCGCGCGCGTCAGGCGGCGTTGGCCCGCTCGACCATGGCGCGCAGCAGCACGTCGCAGCCGGCGGCGAGGTCGCCCTTCGTCGCGTTCTCGATCTCGTTGTGGCTGATGCCGTTCTCGCAGGGCACGAAGACCATGCCGGTGGGCGCCACCCGCGACATGTAGACGGCGTCGTGGCCGGCGCCGCTGATGATGCCGCGGGCCGGCAGCCCCAGCTCCTCCGAGGCGCGGCGCACCGCGCCGACGCAGTCGTCGGCGAAGCGCACCGGCGGCGAGTACCAGATCTCCTTGAAGTCGAGGGCGAGCCCGGCGGTCTCGGCGATCATCTGGCAGCGGCTCTTCAGCTCGACCCCCATCCCCTCCAGCACCTGCGCGTCGGGGTGGCGGAAATCGACGGTGAAGAAGACCTTGCCCGGGATGACGTTGCGCGAGTTCGGGCTGACCTGGAGCATGCCGACGGTGGCGCAGGCATTGGGCAGGTTGGCGAGCCCGATGCGGTTGACCTCCTCGACCATGCGGGCGACGCCGACCAGCGCGTCCTTGCGCCGCTTCATCGGGGTCGGGCCGGCATGGGCCTCCTGGCCGGTGACGGTGACCTCGTACCAGCGGATGCCCTGCACGCCCTCGACCACGCCGATCGTCTTGCCTTCGGCCTCGAGGATCGGGCCCTGCTCGATATGGGCCTCGAAGAAGGCGCCGACCGG
>JAXMCI010000041.1:0-69966 GCA_046349435.1 Dongiaceae bacterium
GTAATCCTCCCGCTGGCCGCGGATATAAACCATGCCGTTGATCGAGCTCGAGCCGCCGAGCACCTTGCCGGCGGGCCAGATCACCGGCCGGTTGCCCACCGTCGGGTCCGGATCCGACTTGTACTGCCAGTTGAGCTGCGGATTGGCGATGGCCCTCATCTCGCCGGCGGGAACCCGGATCGACAGCGAGCTGTCCACCGGGCCGGCCTCGAGCAGCAGCACCTTGTCTCGCCCCGACTGGGAGAGCCTGGTGGCGATGACCGCTCCCGCCGAGCCCGCCCCGATCACGATGAAGTCCCAGGCCATGGCACGTCCCGAATCGACAGGCGGAAACTATTGCACCCCTTGCGGCTCATTGAGAAGCCGCTGAAAGACGCCCCGTCCCGCAGACGACCGCCGCGTCATGGCGACCCCGGCCGGGCCTGCCGACGGGATGTTGCTCGCCTCCAGCGGGCGCGGCGGTGCTGTGGCCGATCCCGTCGCCGATCTTGTATGCTGGCGTCCCATTGCAGGGGTGCGGCTTCGAAGCGCCGCCGACAGCTCCCGGGAGGACACCGTGAAACACGCACTGCTGAGACTCGCCCTGTCATCGATCGCCGCTGCCGCGCTGGCGACCGCGGCCTCCGCCGATTCCGGCACCAAGGTGGCGCTCGTTCCCGGCGGGCCGCATCCCTACTTCGCCGCCTGGGAGCAGGCCGGCAAGGACGCGGTGAAGGATTTTGGCCTCGGCGCCGCGGATTATCGCGTGCCGCAGAAATGGGAGCTCGCGACCCAGAGCCAGCTGCTCGAGAGCCTGTTGAGCCAGGGCTACAATTCCTTCCTGATCTTCCCGGGCGATGCCGTCGGCACGACGCCGGTGGTGCAGGAGATCGTCGACAATGGCGGCCAGGCGCTGGCCCTGGCCGGATGCCTGAAGGATCCGAATCCGGCTCTATTCTGCATGGGGACCGACGTCGCGCGCTCGGCCTATCTGGGCACCAAGGAGCTCATCAAGGCGATCGGCGGCAAGGGCAGGATCGCGCATTTCACCGGCTTCCTGGTCGATCCCAACACCCAGCTCCGCATCGATGCCGTGCAGAAGGCCGCCGACGAGACCAACGGCGCGGTCAAGGTCGTGCAGGTGATCGCCGACATCGACGCGCCGCAGCCGGCCGAGGAGAAGATCAGCGCCTATCTCGCCGCCCATGCCGCCGAGGTCGACGGCATCGTCACCACCGCCTGGGTGCCGGCCGTCACCGCGGCCAATGCGCTGCGCAAGATCGGCGACAAGCGGATCAAGATGGTCGGCATCGACCATGACGAGGTGGTGCTGAAGGCGATCAAGGACGGGTTCGTCAACGGCACGATGCTGCAGAACCCGTACGGCCAGGGCTATGTCGGCGCCTATGTGCTCGACAAGCTGCGCTCGGGCTGCCAGCTCAAGGCCACCGCGCCCTGGAAGGAGAATGCGCTGACCAAGAAGTTCGTCGATTCCGGCACCGTTTTCGTCGATGTCGCCCAGGTCGACACCTATGTCGATGCCATGCGCGGCATCACCAAGACGCTGAAGGCCGATTTCGACAAGGACTTCCTGGAGTGCAAGTAGGCGCATGAGGTCGGCCCGGCGGCCGGTCGTCCGCAGCCGCGATCGCACGTTTCCGATCGGGCGGGATCGTCCGTGACCGCCGCCGACGCCATCTCCGAGCGGCGGCCGTCCATCGTCCAGCGCAGCCTCTTCAGCAACGAGTTCGGGCTGCTGGTGCTGATCATCGTGGCGTTTGCGGCCTTCGCGAGCGTGCTGCCCGGCTTCACCTCGCCCTTCAGCATGTTCACCGTCGGCCGGCAGATCGGCATCGACACGATGATCGGGCTGGCGATGATGGCGGTCATCGCGACCGGCGGCCTCGACCTCTCGGTCGGGGCCATCGGCGTCTGCTCCGCGATGACGTTCGGCTGGCTGGTCGAGCGGCTCGGCCTGCCGCTCGCGGCGGCGGTGCCCGGCGCGGTGCTGTTCGGTGCGGCGCTCGGCTGGATCAACGGCACCGCCGTGGTCCGGTCGGGCGTGCACAGCTTCATCATCACGCTCGCCAGCATGAGCATCTTCTTTGGCGTGATGATCTTCCTGACCCGCGCCGAGGCCTTTCGCGGCCTGCCGCCGGACGTCGCAGCCTTCGGTCGGCTGAAGCTCGGCCGGGTCTCCAGCCTGCTGCTGGTGTCGCTGGCGGCCTGTGCTGCGCTCTCCATGCTCTATCGGTTCACCGCGCTCGGTCGTCGCATGCTGGCCGTCGGGGCCAACCGGCGGGCGGCCGAGGTCTCCGGCGTGCGGACGGGGCGGACCATCACCGCCTGCCACATGCTGACCGGCGCGCTCGCCGCCGCGGCGGGCCTGATGGTGACGGCCCGCGTCGGCGCCGCGGTGCCGAGCCTGGCGGGCCAGCTCGGCCAGGACTGGCTGCTGCCGGCGTTCCTGGCGCCGGTGCTGGGCGGCACCCTGCTGTCCGGCGGGCGCGTGGCGGTGATCGGCACGCTGCTCGGTGCCGCCTTCGCCGACATCATCACGGCCGGGCTGCTGCAGCTCCGGGTCGGCGAGTTCTGGATCCAGGCCTTTCTCGGGCTGATGCTGCTCGCCGCGGTGCTCGCGGATCGCGGACGGCATGTCCTGCTGCGCCGGCGAGGGGTGGTCTGATGACCGCGTTCTTCGACAACGACTGGATCGGTCCGGCCCTGGTCAGCCTGATCGCCGTCGTCGCGATCTCCATCTTCCAGCCGAGCTTCCTCTCCTCCTTCAACATCCTCGTCCTGCTGTCGGCCATCGCGGTCAACATGGTGATCGCGCTCGGGCAGCTGGTGATCATCGGCATCGGGCAGATGAACCTTGCCATCGGCTCGATCGGCGGGCTGGTGGCGATCAGCTTCGCGGGCATGATGCAGGTCTGGCACCTGCCGCCCCCGATCGCGATGCTGGGCGGCCTGGCGATCGGCACCGCGGCGGGCGCGGCGGGCGGCTTCGTCATCGCCCGAACCGGGATCTCGGCCTTCATCATCACCCTCGCGGGACTGCAGATCTTCAAGGGCATCAATCTCGGCATCACCGAGGCCCAGCCCTTCTACGGCGTGCCGCAATCGGTGAAGGATTTCGGCAATGTCCCCATGCTGGGGCCGCTGCCCTGGTTGATCGTGCCGGTGCTCTTGGCGTCCGTCGGCATGTGGGCGCTGCTCAATCGCCTGCGCATCGGCCGCTTCATCCTGGCGATCGGCGGCAACCGAAGCGCTGCCGAGCTCTCCGGCATCGACATCGGCCGCACCGTGATCTGGGCGCATGCGATCTCCGGCGGGCTCGCCGCCATCGCCGGCATGATGCTGGTGGCCCGCCTCCAGATCGGCCATCCCGCCATCGGCGAGGATTGGCTGATCTCCTCGTTCGCGGCGCCGGTGATCGGCGGCGCCGTGCTCTCCGGCGGCCAGGTCAGCGTCCCCGGCACCTTCTTCGGCGTCGTCATCATCGCCATCATCACCCAGGCCCTGGTGATGTTCGCCATCGATCCCTTCGTGGTGCAGATCGTGCTGGGCGCCCTGATCCTCTGGGCGGTCGGGATCAACCGGCTGCGCGAGCTGCGCGTCGCACGGGCGAGGGCCTGACGTGGCGGTCGTCCTCGAGGTCTCGCATGTCTCGAAGTCCTTTCCGGGCGTGCGGGCGCTGCAGGACGTGTCGCTGTCGCTGCTGCCGGGCTCGATCCACGCCCTGCTCGGCGAGAACGGCGCCGGCAAGTCCACGCTGATCAAGATCGTCACGGGCCTGCATCGGCCGGACCAGGGCGAGATCAAGGTCGACGGCCAGGTCGTGCATTTCGCCAATCCGCGGCAGGCGGTGGCCGGCGGGATCGGCGTCGTCCATCAGGAGCGCAACCTGGTCACCCGGTTCTCGACGGGCGAGAACATCATGCTGGAGCGCCTCGGCAGGCACTCCCTCTCGGTGGTCGACTATCGGCAGGTCCACGCCGAGGCGGCGCGATGGCTGAAGCTGCTGGATCTCGACGTCGATCCCCGGACGCCGGTCTCGCGCCTCTCGGCCGCGCAGATGCAGCTGGTGGAGATCGGCAAGGCACTGGCGCTGCAGACCCGCGTGCTGCTGCTCGACGAGCCGACGGCGTCGCTGACGCCGAGCGAATCGCAGGTTCTGTTCCGCATCCTGCGCCGGCTGCGCGACGATGGCGTCGCCATCGTCTTCGTCAGTCACAAGCTCGAGGAGGTGTTCGACCTCTGCGATACCGTCACGGTGCTGCGCGACGGCCGCAATGCCTGCGCCGCTGCGCCGCTCCGGGACCTCGACGTCCAGGACGTGGTCACGATGATGATCGGCCGTGCCGAACGGATCGCCAGGCGGGCGCCGCGCTCCCGCGCGACGACGCCGCCCTATCTGGAGCTGAGGAGCTTCGCCTCCGCCGCCGGGCACCGCGACGTGTCGCTGGTGGTGCGGCCCGGCGAGATCATCGGCCTCTATGGCCTGGTGGGCGCCGGGCGCAGCGAGCTCGCCAAGGCCGTTCTCGGCCTGATCCGCCGCACCGGCGGCGAGGTCCTGATCGCCGGCCAGGCGGCGCGCATCGCCTCGCCGGCGGATGCGCTGCAGAGATACGGCATCGGCTATGTCAGCGAGGATCGCAAGCAGGAAGGCTTGATCCTGCTGCATTCGGTGCTGGGCAATGCCGGGATCACGGTCTGGCGGAAGCTGGCGAACGCCCTGGGCTTCCTGCGCGACCGGGCGATCGTGGCCGCGATCAATCCGGTGCTGCGTCGCCTCGAGGTCAGGACGCCGTCGCTCTATCAGACCATCGGCAACCTCTCCGGCGGCAATCAGCAGAAGGTCTCCGTGGCGAAGTGGATCGCCGCGGGCGTGAAGCTGCTGATCCTGGACGAGCCGACCGTCGGCATCGACATCAAGACCAAGGCCTATCTGCACGAGCTGATCCACGAGCTGGCGGAGCAGGGGACGGCGATCCTGCTGATCACCTCCGACATGCCGGAGATGGTCGATGTCGCCGATCACATCCTGGTCATGTCCGGCTTCGGCATCGAGGGCGAG
The DNA here is from genome assembly GCA_046349435.1 of Dongiaceae bacterium. GTDB lineage: Bacteria > Pseudomonadota > Alphaproteobacteria > Dongiales > Dongiaceae > JAXMCI01. The sequence goes on from JAXMCI010000041.1 coordinate 5,060, forward strand.
GTTGAGAACGACCGCAACTACGCGCGGATCTCGCGGGCGATCATGGGCTTCATCCACAGCAACCGTGCGGCTTGAGGGTACCGATGAAGCGCTACGGCATGATGATCGGCCTGGATCCGGCGGGGAAGGCGGACTATGTGCGCCTGCACGCCGCGGTCTGGCCGGAGGTGCTGAGGGTGATCGAGGCATGCAACATCAGGAACTACTCGATCTTCCTGCGCGAGCCGGAGAACGTGATGTTCTCCTATTTCGAGTATCATGGAACCGACTTCGCGGCCGACATGGCGAAGATGGCGGCCGACCCGAAGACCCAGGAATGGTGGAGGCTCTGCGGCCCGCTGCAGCGTCCGCTCGAGACCCGGGCCGCGGGCGAATGGTGGGCGTCGATGCAGGAGGTCTTCCACCTGGATTGAGTTCGGGCAAGCTGTCCCGTCGCGATCGAACGCAAGGTCGGGAATCTGCATGAGCCGGCTGGGCGCAACGAGTGGCATTTTGAGAACGCTGTCGACAATGCGATGGAAAATGGCGTCGATCTTCTCTCTGATTTGGCCGGGCAGGCGCGTGCTAAAAAAGACAGCGATAGCCTACCTGAGAAATGGTCAGATTGTCATACATGCGTCTACGTCTACGATGGCGGGATATTCCATTCCTGATGAGCCGATGTTTCTGGTCGACTCTGTGGATCATGAGCTGATCGGCAGAAGGATTCGAACGGCTCTCGCTGGTGGGCGGACTCTTATTCCGGCGCCACCTCTGAACCATGATTTCATGGTGCGAGTTCGTGAGTTATTTGGTGTCACGTCCAATAGATCGCTAGGCAAGGGGTTGACTATGATCAGTATTGATGAAAAAGATGGTAGCGTTTCAATCGGGCCTTATCGCCAGCTCAAAGGTGGCGGGCATCTTCTTCTCGCGCATCATACGATTCAAATTGGGCGCGTCTCCGATCGAGACCTGGGCGATGCTGCTTTGAAGGCATTTCAACTATGTGAAGGCCGGCGGTGACTGATAATGTCCAATTTTGTAAGTTAATAGAGTCTATTCTGACTCTTGAGACCGTCATGTGAGGCGGCCAGGCAGGCTGCGGGATCAGAGCGGAAATTCGAGCCCGCGCCGGCTGTTGACGAAGCGCATGATGCGGTCCTGGAAGCGGGCGGAATGCTGGCCGAGCACGCTGATCAGGCCGCGGCGATCGGCATTGCCGATGCAGTCGATGATGGTGTTGTGCTCGCCGGCGACCATCACCTGCTGCTCGCCGAGCGTGCCGGTATCGGCCGCCTCCATGTGGTAGACGAAATAGGACAGCCGCCGGGCGTGGTTGTGCAGCCGGCCGCTGAACGCCTCGACATACTCGTTGCGCGAGGCCCGGGCGATGCGGCCGTGGAACTGGGCGTTGAGCCGGGTGATGTCGAGGTAGCGCCGACGGCGCACCGCCTGCTCGTGCTCGGACTGCAGGTGGCGGAGGTCGTCGCCGAGCTCGACGTCGGTGAACCGGCAGAAGAAGCCGATCATCTTCTCGGCGACATGGTAGGCGTCGAAGAACTGGGCGACCTGGCCGACGTCGAGCGGGCGCACGAAGGTGCCCTTGTTCGCCTGCATCTCGACCAGCCCCTCGGCGACCAGGCGGTTGAGCGCCTCGCGGGCGGGGGTGCGGCTCAGCTGGAAGCGCTCCATCAGCAGCTTCTCGTCGATCCGCATGCCGGGCCGCAGCGTCAGGTCGAGGATCCGGTTGCGGATCGTCTCGACGGCCAGCTCGGTGAGGGACCGTGCCGCGATCGGCTCCGGCGTGCGCTCAGGACTCCGTCTCGGACGGGCCATCCTCGTTCCTCCCGTGATGGGCCGCCAGCCAGCCCGCGGTGAACTTGCCGCTTTCCCGGTCGAGCGCCAGCAGCGCCCGGTCGCGTTCCGCGGGCGGGCCGTAGCCGCCGGCGCCCGGCGTCGTCACCACCAGGGTGGCCGTGCTCGGTACGGAGAGCGAGGCCGGCTTGCCGGGCAGGGGCTCGATGCGGCCGTCGTCGTGCTCGATGAAGAACCTGCCAACCGCGCCCGGCTCGCCGCCGAAGATGCCCCAGGGCGGGTTGACGAAGCGCTCGCCCTGGCCGCTGAAGGTCGTGGCGTGGCCGAGCGGGCGGTAGGCCCGCCGCAGCCCGAGCCCGCCGCGCCAGCGCCCGGCGCCGCCGGAATCGGGCACCAGCTCGTAGCGCTCGATCAGCAGCGGGTACTCGTTCTCCAGCGATTCGATCGGCAGGTTCGAGGTGTTCGTCATGTGCACCTGGACGCCGTCCGCGCCGTCCTTGTAGGACCGGGCGCCGCCGCCGCCGCCGATCGTCTCCATGTAGACGTAGTAGGCCCCGCCGGGGCCGCGGCCGGAGAAGGCGGCCGTCGTGTTGGCGCCGTTGCTGGCCGCGATGATCCGGTCGGGCAGGGCCTGCGCCAGCGCCCCGATGATCAGGTCGGCGATGCGCTGGCCGGTCTGGGCACGGGCGGCGGTGGCGGCCGGGAAGGCGGCATTGACGATGCTGCCCTCGGGCGCCCGGATGGTCACCGGGTCGAGCATGCCGTGGTTCTGCGGCCCGTCCGGATCGACCAGCACCTTGAGCCCGTAGAGCACGCTCGCCTGCAGGCCGGCCCAGCTGACGTTGATGTTGCCCCGGACCTGTGGCGCCGAGCCGGCGAAGTCGAACAGGATCTCGTCGCCCTTGATCTCGATGCGGACATGCAGCCGGATGTCGGTGGTGCCCATGCCGTCGTCGTCGATCACGTCGGAGAAGCGGTACTCGCCGTCGGGCAGCTCGGCGACGGCGGCGCGCATGCGCCGGGCGGCGGCGGCGATGATGCGGTCGGCGCCCTCGCGCAGGCGCGGAATCGGCCAGCGCTGGAAGAGCTGCTGGCAGCGCCGCTCGCCCAGCCGGTTGGCGGCGATCTGCGCGACGTAGTCGCCGCGCCGCTCCTCCGGCACCCGGACGTTGAGCAGGATGAGGTCGAAGACGTCGGGCACGATGGTGCCCTCGCGCACCAGCCGGATCGGCGGGATGCGCAGCCCCTCCTGGTAGATCTCGGTCATGCCGCCGGCCATGCTGCCCGGGGCCATGCCGCCGATGTCGGCGTGGTGCGCGATGTTGGCGAGGAACAGCACCAGCTCGCCCTCGTGGAACACCGGCATGGCGAGCGCCACGTCCGGCAGGTGCGAACCGCGGCCGACGAACGGGTCGTTCGAGATGTACATGTCGCCGGGCCGGATCTCGGCGCGCGGGTAGCGCGCCAGCACCATCTCGACCAGCCCCAGCATCGAGGCGAGGTGGAGCGGCATGCTCTCGCCCTGCACGATCACCCGGCCGGCCGGGTCGAAGATCGCCGCGCTGTGGTCGCGGCGCTCCTTGATGTTGGTCGAGTAGGCGCTCTTCATCAGCGCGGTATAGACCTCGTCGGCGATGCCGGTGAGGGCGTTGCGGAGCAGCTCGACGTCGATGGCGCTGAGGCTCATGGGCGCGGCCCTTGCGACAGGGTGATCAGCAGGTTGCCCCAGGGATCGACCCGGCAGCGGTCGCCGGGGAAGACCACGACGGTGGTGTCGAGCTGCTCGACGATGGCCGGCCCCGCGAGCTCCTGGCCGGGGGCGAGGTCGGCGCGGCGGTAGATCGGCGTCGCCTCGGCGGCGTCGCTGTCGAAGATGGTGTCGCGGGTGCCGACGGGGCGGGCCGGCGGCCCTTCCGGCAGCCGCGTCGCCGGCGGCTTCTCCAGCACGCCCCGCGCCTTGACCTTGAGGTTGACGAACTCGACCTGCTGGTCGGGCGAGGCGAAGCCGTAGGCCTGCTCGTGCGCGGGGTGGAAGCGGTCGAGGATGTCCCGGCAGGCGGCGTCGTCGAACGGCCGGTCGGGCAGGGGCAGCGAGATCTCGTAGTTCTGCCCGCGATAGCGCAGCTCGGCCGACCAGGCGAGCCGGCGGTCCGCGGGCGGGATGCCTTCCGCCTCCAGCCAGGCGCCGGCCTCGACCGCCAGCCCGGCGCGCGCCGCCTCGAGCACCGCCGCCGCGTCGGGACCGAGCGGCAGCAGCAGGGTGCGCACGAAGTCGGCGACGAGGTCCGAGCTCAGCAGCCCCTCGGCGCAGAGGATGCCCGGGTCGGCCGGGATCACCACCGTGCCGATCTCCAGGTCGCGGGCGATCTCGGTGGCGAGCAGCGGCCCGGCGCCGCCGAAGGCGAAGAGCGCGAACTCGGCGGGGTTGTGGCCGCGCTCCAGCGAGACCGAGCGGATCGCCTTGACGATCGTCGAGCAGGCGACCCGGACGATGCCGCGCGCCGTCTCGATCTGCGGGAGCCCGATGCGCGGCGCCAGCCGCCCGATCGCCGCCTCGGCGAGCTCGCGGCGGATCGGCATGCGGCCGTCGAGCAGCGCCTCGCGGTTGAGCCGCCCGAGCACGACGTTGGCGTCGGTCACGGTTGCCTCGGCGCCGCCGAAGCCGTAGCAGGCCGGCCCCGGCCGGGCGCCGGCGCTGTGCGGCCCGACCTTGAGCAGCCCGTCGCGGTCGATCCAGGCGATCGAGCCGCCGCCGGCGCCGACCGCGTTGACGTCGAGCGCCGGCAGCCGCAGCGGGAAGCCGGCCAGCATGCGCTCATGCACCTCGGTGGGGCGGCCGTCCTTCAGCAGGCTGACGTCGGCGCTGGTGCCGCCGACGTCCAGCGTGATGATGTTGCCGAGCCCGGCGGCCTCGGCCACCCGGGCGGCGCCGAGCGCGCCGGCGGCCGGGCCGGAGAGCGAGGCGGCGATCGGCAGGGTGCGGGCGCGCTCGACCGACATCAGCCCGCCGACGCTCTGGCTGATCTTCGGCTCGACCCGCACGCCGAGCGCCGCGACGTTGCGGGTGAAGCGGTTGAGATAGGCGTTCATCACGGTGAGCAGCGCGCCGTTCAGCACGGCGGTCGAGAAGCGCTCGTACTCGCGGAACTCGGGATAGACGCCGGACGAGGTCAGCAGGTGCACGCGCTCGGGCAGGATCTCCTGCAGCAGCGCGAGCGCGCGCCGCTCGTGCGCCGGGAAGCGGTAGGCGTGCAGGAAGCAGACCACGACGCAGTCGACGCCGGCGTCGCGCAGCTGCCGGCCGACGCGGCGCACGCCCTCCTCGTCGAGCGGGCGGTGGACCGAGCCGTCGGCCCGCATGCGCTCGGCCACCTCGAAGCGGAGCTGGCGCGGCACCAGCGGCGGCGGGTGGTCGAGGTGGATGTTGTAGACCTTGGGCCGGGTCTGCCGGCCGATCTCCAGCAGGTCGCGGAAGCCCTCGGTGGTGACCACCGCGACGGTGCCGCAGCGGCGCTGGATCAGCGCGTTGGTGCCGACCGTGGTGCCGTGCGACAGCCGCACGACGGAGCCCGGCGCCAGATCGTGGCGCGCCAGCACCTCGGCGATGCCCTCGACGATCGCCCGGTCCGGCTCGTCGGGGGTGCTCGGGACCTTGTGCAGGATCAGCCGGCCTTCGCCGGGCACGCTGACCGCGAGATCGGTGAAGGTTCCCCCGACATCGATCCCGATATGAAGCTCCATGAACGCTCGCTGCCTCTGTTCTGGGTAATGCGGCGCCGGCCCGCTGCGGGGCGTCCCTCGCGCCGCCGGCTCAGCTGCCGCCGGCCTGCTGCCGCCGGTAGCCGTGGCTGGCGATCACCTCGAGAACGCAGCGGGCCGCGAGATGGGTGCCGATGCCGTTGACGTCGTAGCGCGGCGCCAGGCAGTCGATGTCGAAGCCGCAGAGCGGCGGGCCGTGGTCGATGATCATGCGCAGCGCCTGCAGAATCTCGCGCGCCGTCATGCCGGCCGGCTCCGGGTACTTCTGGGCCGGCATGCAGGCGGTGTCCATCACGTCGGTGTCGAACGAGATGTAGACGTAGTCGGTGCCCTTGGTGACCTGCTCGATCGCCTCGGCCATGCAGGCGGCGATGCCGCGCCGGTCGATGTCGGTCAGCGTCCAGAAGGGCACGCCGAGCTCGCGCGCGACCTCGTGGAAGAAGGTCGGGTTGCGCAGGCCGCGGATGCCGATGATGCCGAGATTGGCCGGCTCGAGATAGCCGTCCTCCATGCAGCGCGCCCAGGCCGAGCCCGCCCAGTAGCGCGGCTCCCAGCAGAGATCGAAATGCTGGTCGAACTTGATCACCGAGATCTTCGCCTTGCGCTGTCGCGCCACCGCCCGCACCCCGACATAGGGAACGATGTCCTCGCCGCCGAGGATGATCGGCACGCGGTCGGGCGTGATCAGCTCGAGGATGCGGTCCGAGGCGCCGAGCAGGATCTCCCGGGCCGGGCGGCTCATGTCGATCGGGACGTTGCCGGCGTCGCAGATGCTGACCGCCTCGCCGATGTGGAACTCGCGGTCGCGCTCCGGGTAGTAGGCGCCCGGGCCGTGCGCCAGGGAGTAGTGGATGGAATGGCGGCGGATCGCGTCGGGCGCCTCGAAGGCGCCCTCCTTGGCGTAGATCGACTCCTTGAGGGGATAGCCGGCGAGCACGAAGTTGCGCGGATCCTGCGCCCGGATGCTCTCATAGGGCACGCCGACCACCACCACGTCGCTGGTCTCGACGTCGCGGTAGTGCGGCGCCTCCATGAAGGTCGGCACGTCGTCATGCAGCAGCACCGGCAGCGAGCGCAGCTTGGCGCCGGACTTGACTGAGCGCTGCGCCGCCCGCTGCAATGCCGTCCGGAAGCGTTCCTCGATGCTGGGCGACGCCATCGCGCTGTTCCTCGCCTGATGCTGCCGGCGCTCGCGGCTGGCGCGGGCCGGGTCTCGATGGTCAAGGCATTGCGCCCGGCGCCCCTCGCTGTCAATATATTTAATGCATATTCTGCGCCGGCTGCCGCCGGCAGGAGCCGGGAAGGATGGAGCTGGTCGCCGACATCAGGGCCTACATCGAGGCCAATCTCGACTACCTGCCCGGGTTCCTGCTGGCCTGCGAGATCGTCATCGAGGTCACCCTGCTCACCATCGTGCTGAGCTGGGTCTTCGGGCTGATCGCCGCGCTCGCCAAGAGCGCGCCCTATCGCCTGATCCGGCTGCCGGCGGAATTCTACATCTGGTTCGTGCGCGGCACGCCGACCCTGATCCAGATCTTCATGATCTATTTCGGCCTGCCGCAGCTCGGGCTGCGGCTGCCGCCGTTCCTGGCCGGGGTGGTGGCGCTGGCCCTCAACGAAGGCGCCTACATCGCCGAGATCGTCCGCTCCGGCCTCGGCGCCATCCCGCGCGGGCAGCGCGAGTCGGCGGTGGCCCTCGGCATGAGCTCGTTCCAGAGCCTGCGCCGCATCATCATCCCGCAGGTGATCCGGATCACCCTGCCGGCGCTGACCAACGAGGCGATCACCACGCTGAAGAACACCTCGCTGCTCTCGACCATCACCGTGGTCGAGCTGACGCTGCACACCCAGATGATCATCGCCCAGACCTTCCGCCCCTTCGAGTTCTACGGGCTGACCGCCGCCCTCTATCTGGTGATGACCACGCTGCTCACCCGGATTGCGCGCTGGCTGGAGAAGCGGTATACATTATATATATGAAAGCCTCTCGTCCGGAACGGGAGGACGGTGCACTGCGACGGGGAGAATGACGATGAGGAGACGGGACGTATTGCGCGCCGGCATCGGCGCCACCGCGGCGGGGATCGGCCTGGTGTTCGTCAAGCGGCTGCCCGCCTGGGCAGGCGACCTCGAGCTGATCAAGTCGGGCGAGCTCAGCGCTGCCACCGAGGGGACCTTTCCGCCCTTCAGCATCCGCAAGCCCAACGGCGACCTCGACGGCCTCGAGATGCGGATGATGCAGGAGATCACCAAGCGGCTCGGCCTGACCTACAAGCCGGTCATCATCAAGTGGGAGTCGATCCTGATCGGCCTGCTCGCCGGCGAGTACGACATGTCGAGCAACGCCATGGCGATCACCGCCGAGCGGCAGAAGAAGGTGACCTTCTGCGACGCCTGGATCGAATCCGGCGCCCGGCTGATCGTCACCAAGGACTCGGCGATCAAGACCAACGCCGACGCCAAGGGCAAGCGGGTCGGCGTCATCGTCGGCTCGACCTACGTCAAGCTGGCCGAGGGGCTGGGCTCGGAGGTCAAGACCTACAAGTCGGACCCCGACGCGATCCAGGACCTGATGAACGGCAACATCGACGCGGTGATCACCGACTCGATCGCCGCCGCCTACATGATCACCCAGAACAACCTGCCGCTGCGCATGACCGACGACTATCTCGACAAGGCGCAGGATGGCTGGCCGGTCAAGCAGGGCAAGCCCAACCTGGTGACCGCGATCAACAAGACGATGGCGGCGATCGTCGCCGACGGCACCTACGAGAAGCTGACCAAGCCGCTGATCGGCTACAACGCCTTCCCGAAGGACCCGATCCGCAGCCAGCTCTGAGCCGGTCCGGGTCCAGGACCCGCCCACGGCGAGCATCGACGGCCCCGCCCGGCAACCCGGGCGGGGCCGTTCCGCTTTCAGCCGCGGTTGCCGCCGAAGGTCTGGGTGAAGGAGCGGCCGTCGGCCAGCCGGTCGTGGCTCAGCCGGCTGAAATCGGCTTCGACCTCGCCGGCCAGCATCCAGCGCGCGAGGCTCTCGCCGAAGGCGGGGCCGAACTTGAAGCCGTGGCCGCTGCCGCCATTGGCGTCCCAGTAGCCGGCCACCTCGCGGCGCGGCCCGATGAAGGGATGCCAGTCGGGCGTGACGTCGTAGAGCGAGGCGTAGGAATCGACCAGCCGGCTGCCGGCGAAGGCCGGGATGCGACGCTCCAGCCGCTCGCTGACCTCGGCGAGGAAGGCCGGGTCGGCGGTCTGCTTGAAGTTGTAGGGGTCGCAGTCGAGGTACTCCTTGGGGAACCCGCGGCCGACGACGTAGCGGCGCTCGCCCAGCGGCCGGACATAGACGCCGTCGATCGCCAGCGCCAGCGTCGCCTCCGGCAGCGGCCGGTTGGGACGCGCCTCCCAGACGCTGTCCTGCTCGCGAACGCTGCGCATCGGCAGGTCGATGCCGGCGCTCGCCGCCAGGAAGGGCGCCCACGGCCCGGCGGCGTTGACCACGTCGCCGCAGGCGATCGGGCCCTCGTCGGTCACCACCCCGGTGACCCGGCTGCCCTCGCGGAGCAGGGCGCGCACCGGCGTGCGGCCGCGGAAGGTGCCGCCGTGGCGCTCGAAGGCCCCGACATAGGCCTCGGTCGAGCGCACCGGGTCGGCATAGCCGCCATCCGGCTCCCAGGTGACCGCGGCGATGCCCTCGCGGTTCAGCCAGGGCAGCCGCGCGGCGATCTCCGCCTCGCTCATGAATCCGGTCCTGACGCCGACCGAGCGCTGCACGGCGAGGTTCGCTTCCAGGCCGGGCACCATCTCGGCCGGCACCAGCATGTGATAGCCGGCGGCGACGTAGCCGCCATCGGCGCCGAGCTCCTCGGCCATGCGCCGGAACGCCTCGATGCTGCGCAGCGCCAGCCGCGCCATCAGCGTGCTCGAGTAGTTCTGCCGCACCGCGGCGGCGCTGCGCCCGGTGCCGCCGCTGGCCGGGCGGTCGCGCTCGAGCAGCAGCACCGCGGCGCCGGCGCGCCGCAGATGCCAGGCCGTGCTGGCGCCGATGATGCCGGCGCCCACCACCACGATGTCGGGAGATGCCACGCTTTCCTCCTAGCCGGCACCGCGGGCGCCGAGATGAGCCGCGATCCGCCCTGCGACATGGGCGGCATCCTCCCCGACGCCGTAGATGATTCCGGACTTGCGCTTGTAGAGCCAGTTGAGCCCGAGGAAGCAGAGCCCGGGCACCTCGGTCTCCCCGCGTCGCGTCGCCGGGTAGCCGGCGGCGTCGCGCACGGGGAAGTCGATCCAGCCGAAATCGTAGGCGAAGCCGGTCGCCCAGATCACCGTGCCGATGCCGCTCGTGGCCAAGTCGAGACCGGCCGGGCCGGGCATCGGCGCCGCCGACGGGCCGCCGGCGAGCTCCGCCGCGGTCGGCGCCGGCGCCTCGATCCCGGCGGCGGCGATGTGCTCGTCGACCTGTCGGTAGAAGGACGCGGCATAGGCGTCGGCCCGCTCGAGATTGGCGAGCAGGTCGTCACGGAAGCGGAGCGCCTCGCCCTCGGCCGTGGCGAGGCTGCCTGCGAGCGTGATGCCGGACTCGCGGAGCCGGTGCAGGCTGAGGGTACGGCCGCCGCCGCGGCCGCTGAGGTGCGGGTCGCCGCGGAAGCGGTGCGCCGGGTCCTCCAGCATGTCGGGCGTGCGGTCCAGCCAGCCCATCGAGCGCTGCCACTCGATGCAGTCGCGGCCGCGATAGCGGCGCGGCAGCCGTCCGGCCTTGCCGACGGCGAGCACGACCGGCCGGCCGGCCTCGCACAGCTCCTCGGCGATCTGGCAGCCGGACTGGCCGGAGCCCACCACCAGCACGCCGCCGGGCGGCAAGGCGCGCGGGTTGCGGTAGCCGGCGGCATCGAGCTGGTGCAGGCGCGGGGAAAGTCCGTGCGCCTGCGCCGGCCGGCGCGGTCCCTGGAAGGTGGCGGTCGCCACCACCACGGCGCGGGCGCGCAGCGGGCCGGCGCTCGTCTCCAGGCGGAAGTCGCCCGGCTCGCCGCCGATCCGCCGGACGTCCACGCCGTTGCGGATCGGGGCGGCGAAGGACCGCGCCCAGCGCTCGAGATGCGCGACGAAGACATCGCGGTCGAGGAATCCGCCGGGGTCCGGACCCTCATAGGTCGCGCCGGGCAGGGTGATCGTCCAGTTCGGCGTCACCAGGCAGAAGGAGTCCCAGCGCTGCGATCGCCAGGCCTCGGCGACGGCGCCGCGCTCGAGCACGACGTGCTCGATGCCGCGGGCGGTGAGGAACCAGCTGGCGGCGAGCCCGGCCTGGCCCGCGCCGACCACCACCACGTCGTGCCGCGCGATCATCGGCGGCGCCGGCCGTCAGGCCTCGCCGGCGCTGAACTTGATGAAGTCGAGCGGCGGCGGCGAGACCCCGGCGTGGGACAGCATGTGGTGGGTCTGGCCGCGATGGTGAATCTGGTGCTCGAAGAGGTTGGTCAGGCAGCGGCGCAGCGGCAGGCTGAAATGCTCGCCCGTCTCGACCGTGTCGAAGGACAGCGTGCCGTCGAGCGCCGCCGGCGGCAGCGTGTCGGCGAAGCCGACGTACCAGCGGTCCTGCTCCTCCTGCGCGGCGCGCAGGGCGGCGAAGTCGCGATGCAGGATCTCGTCCAGCCGGGTGAAGTGGGTCGGCTGCTTCTCCAGCCGCTGGCGGTAGAGCACGTCGGCGAGCAGGATGTGGTTGAGGGTGCCGAGGATCGACTTGAAGAAGCCGCGCCGGTCGAGCGCCAGGTCGTCGGCCGACAGCGTGGCGCAGGCATCGTAGATGCGGCGGTTCGCCCAGGCGTTGTAGCGGGCGGCGGTGGGCAGGTCGAGCAGCATCGGGCGCTCCTCAGGGCGACGGTTTCGAGACGGTGATCACGACAGCGCGGCCGCCGGCCGGGCAAGGTCGGCGCAGGCCCGCGCGAGGCGGCGGCCGACCTCCTCCAGCACCGGCTCCGGCCGGGCGAAGCAGAGGCGCAGATGGCCCGGGCAGCCGAAGGCGGAGCCCGGCACCGCGGCGATGCCGGCGGCGGCGAGCAGATGCTCGGCCAGCGCCAGGTCGGTCGGGACCGCGCCGCCGCCGAGCAGCCCGCGCGCATCGACGAAGAGATAGAGCCCGCCTTCCGGCGGCGTGCAGCGCAGCCCGGGGATCGCGGTGACGGCCCGCAGCAGCAGGTCGCGGCGGCGCTGCAGGATGGCGCGCCGCTCGGCCAGCATCTCCTGCGGGCCGGTCAGCGCGGCCAGCGCCGCCGCCTGCCCGACCGAGGAGGGGTTGGTCGTGCTCTGCCCCTGCAGCACGGTCATCGCCGCGATCAGCTCGGCCGGGCCGGCGCCGTAGCCGATCCGCCAGCCGGTCATGGCGTAGGCCTTGGAGACGCCGTTGACCGTGAGGATGCGGTCCGCCAGCTCCGGTGCGGCCGCCGCCGCGGCGGCGAAGCCGCCGGGGACGAAGCTGGTATGCTCGTAGACCTCGTCGCTCAGCACCGCCAGCCGGGGGTGGCGGGCGACGACGGCGAGCAGCGCCGCGAGCTCGGCGCTGCGATATACGGCACCGGTCGGGTTGCCGGGGGAGTTGAGGATGAGCCAGCGCGAGCGCGGCGTGATCGCCTGCGCCAGGGCCGGGGGCGTCAATCGGAAGCCGGCCTCGGCCGGGCAGGGCACGATGACCGGGCTGCCGCCGGCGATGCGGACCATGTCGGGGTAGGAGACCCAGAAGGGGCTCGGGATCAGCACCTCGTCGCCGGGGTCGACACCGCACATCAGCGCGTTGAAGATGACCTGCTTGGCGCCGGTCGAGACGATGACCTGCTCCGGCCGCACCGCGATGCCGTTCTCGCGCGCGAGCTTGTCGCAGACCGCCTGGCGCAGCGCCGGCGTGCCGGCCACCGAGGTGTAGCGCGTCTGCCCGCCGCGCAGCGCGGCGCAGGCGGCCTCCACGATGTGCGCGGGGGTGTCGAAATCGGGCTCGCCTTCGGCGAGGTCGATGACCTCCTCGCCGCGGCCGATGCGCGCGCGGGCGATCTCGGCGAGCGCCACCGTGGCGGACGGCCGGATCGCCGCCAGCCGGCGGCCGACCAGGCTCATGCGGGCGATCCCGCGGCGTCGGATGGGGGCAGGCACCGGGACGACGGGTGCCGGGCGGATCTCATCTTGGCTGACATATATTTTTCGTATATGGCTGCCAGCGTAGCATGGCCGGCGGGCCTGTAAAGCAGGGAAACGATGGCAGGCAAGGCGGGCGGGGCGGCTTGGACATCCTGATCCTCGGGGCCGGCGTGATCGGCGTCACCACGGCGTGGCGGCTGGCCGAGCGCGGGCATCGCGTCACCGTGCTGGAGCAGCGGCCGGGGCCGGGCGAGGGCACCAGCCGCGCCAATGCGGGCCTGGTCACGCCCAGCCAGGCGCCGCCCTGGAACGAGCCGGGCGTGCCGCGCCAGGCGCTGGGCTGGCTGCGCGAGCCGGACGGCGCGCTGCGCATCCATCCGCGCGCCGAGCCTGCCCTGTGGCGCTGGCTGCTCGGCTTCGCCCGCCATTCGCGCCCGCGGCTGCACGAGGCCCACGCCCGGGCGATCCTGGCCCTGGCCCGCCACAGCCGGCAGGAGCTCGACCGCATCGCCGCGGCGACCGGCATCGCCTACGACCGCACCGATCGCGGCATCCTGACCATCGCGCGCGACCAGGCCAGCCGCGGCTCGATCGAGAGGAATGCCGCCAAGCTGCAGGGGCTCGGCATCGCCTGCAGCCTGCTCGACCGCGCGGGCTGCCTCGCCCTCGAGCCGGCGCTGGCGCCGATCGAGCGTGTCGTGGCCGGCGGCCTGCACACGCCGGAGGATGCCAGCGGCGACATCTACAAGCTGGTCACCGGGCTGGCCGAGGCCGCCGCCCGGCGCGGCGTGGTCTTCCGGACCGGCGTTGCGGTGGAGCGGCTGGTGCCGCGCTCAGGCCGGCTCGCCGGCGTGGTGGCGGGCGGCGAGACGCTGACCGCCGACGCCTATGTGCTGGCGCTCGGCACCGGCAGCGCCAGCCTGGCGCGCCAGCTCGGGCTGCGGCTGCCGATCTATCCCGTGCAGGGCGTGTCGCTGACCTTCGACGTGCCCGGCTGGGTGCAGCCGCCCACCATGCCGGTGCGCGACCCGCTGCGGCGGGTGGCGACGACCCCGATGGGCGGGCGGCTGCGGGTCGCCGGCATGGCCATCCTCAACGGCGGCGACCTCGGCATCGACCGCCGTGACGTCGACGCGCTGCGCCGCGCCACCGCCGAGATCTTCCCCGGTGCGCCGCTCGGCCGCCCGGCGATGGAGTGGAGCGGGCTGCGGCCGATGACGCCGGACGGGCCGCCGATCATCGGCCGGACGCCCTTCGACAACCTGCTCGTCAACACCGGCCACGGGCCGCTCGGCTGGACGCTGTCCTGCGGCAGCGCCGACGTCGTCGCCGACCTCGTCGACGGGCGCGCGCCGGCGGTCCCGATCGAGCCGTTCCGGATCGACCGATACCGCCCGGGAGGGATCGCATGAGGCGACCGGCGGCGACGCGGCGGGCTTGCGGCGCGACCGCCGCGCGCCGATGCTCGCTGCCGGGGCGATGAGGCGGCGCGCGATGGCGGACCAGGCGGGGCAGGGCGATCCGGACGGCGGCGAGATCCTCCGGCTGGTCGACATCCGCAAGTCGTTCGGCCCGCTCGAGGTGCTGTCCGGCATCTCGCTGTCGGTCCGGCGGGGCGAGGTGCTGGCGATCATCGGGGCCAGCGGCTCTGGCAAGAGCACGCTGTTGCGCTGCGTCAACCTGCTCGAGGTGCCGAGCGCCGGCGAGATCCGGTTCGAGGGGCGCGAGATCCGCTATCTCGGCGGCCCGGCCTGGCGCCGCGCCGGCGCGCTGCGCGCCCTGCGGGCCTCGGTCGGGATGGTGTTCCAGAGCTACAATCTCTGGCCGCACAAGACGGTGCTGGAGAACGTCATCGAGGCGCCGATGATGGTGCGCCGGCTCGGCCGGCGCGAGGCGACCGCCGAGGCCGAGTCGCTGCTCGCCGGCATCGGGCTGGCCGAGAAGCGCAACGAGTATCCGAGCCGGCTGTCGGGCGGGCAGCAGCAGCGCGTGGCGATCATCCGCGCGCTGGCGATGAAGCCGAAGATCATGCTCTTCGACGAGGTGACCTCGGCGCTCGATCCGGAGCTGGTCGGCGAGGTGCTGGACCTGATGACCGCGCTCGCCGAGCAGGGCATGACCATGCTGGTGGTCACCCACGAGATGGGCTTCGCCCAGCATGTCAGCCACCGCACGGCCTTCTTCCACGCCGGCCTGATCGCCGAGATCGGGCCGTCCGAGCAGGTGCTGACCCAGCCGCAGAACGAGCGCACCCGGCAGTTCCTCAGCCGGGTGCTGCACCGGCGCGGCCTGACCCCGACCGCCTAGAGACGAGCCTGCAAGCATGCCTGAGAGCCTCGAATCCGCCGTCGCGAAGCCGTCCGGGGACGGCCGGTTGCGCGTCCTGATCGCCTCCTGGCTGGAGGCCGAGCAGGTCGAGCGGATCCGCGCCTGCGCCCCCGGCCGTATCGAGGTCCTCTACGCGCCCGAGCTGCTGCCGGTGCCGCGCTACGTCGCCGATCACAGCGGCACCCCGCCGGCGCTCGACGACGGCCAGCGCCGCCGCTGGCTGGAGCTGCTGGGCGCGGCCGACATCATGTTCGACTTCGACTGGCTCGACCCGGCCGCGCTGCCGCGCACGGCGCCCAGGCTGCGCTGGGTGCAGGGCACCAGCGCCGGCATCGGCCAGCTGCTGCGGCGCACCGGCCTGGTGGCCACCCCGATCGCCTTCACCACCGCCTCCGGGGTGCATGCGCAGCCCCTGGCGGAGTTCGTGCTGCTCGGGCTGCTCTACTTCGTGCGCGACGTGCCGATGCTGCTGGCGCTCAAGGCGGAGCATCGCTGGCAGCGCTTCACCAGCCGCTCCCTGGCCGGCCGCCGCGTGCTGGTCGTCGGGCTCGGCTCGATCGGATCGGCCGCCGTAGCCGCTTGCGCCGGCATCGGGATGGAGGTCTGGGGGACCAGCAGGACCGCGCCGCGGCAGGCCGTGCCGGGGCTCGCCCGCTATCTCGACCCGGCCTCCTGGCGCGATGCGCTGGGCCAGGTCGATGCGCTGGTCCTTGCCTGCCCGAGCACCGACGAGACGCATCACCTGATCGGCGCCGCGGAAATCGCCCGGCTGCCCGCCCATGCGGTGATCGTCAACATCGCCCGCGGGGTCGTCGTCGAGGAGCCCGCGCTGCTCGACGCGCTGCGGTCCGGCCGCCTTGGCGGGGCGGCGCTCGACGTCACCTATACCGAGCCGCTGCCGGCCGACAGCCCGCTCTGGGACCTCGACAACGTGCTGATCGCCCACCACTCGGCGAGCACCGTGGCCGACGAGAACCGCCGGATCGTCGACATCTTCCTGGAGAACCTCCGGCGCTATCTCGACGGACGGCAGCTCGCCAACCTGTTCGACCGGCAGCGCGGCTACTGAGCCGGCGGGGCCTGGGGTGGCCCGGGGTCGGGGCCGCTGGAAGTCCGCCGCGCGCCCCGGTACCATCGCCCGTGCCGGGCAAGACCGGCCGGACCGGCGCTCACCGCCGGCACCGCACGACGAGGGAGGAGCGCATGCGCACGCTGATCTGGGGTGTCGGACTGGCCCTGATCGCCGGGACCAGCCTGGCCGCCGAGCCGACGGTGATCAATGGCGACGTCGCCTTTCCCGAGGGGCCGGTGATCAGCGACGGCAAGCTCTTCTACGTCGAGTACGGCGCCCATCGGGTCGACATCTGGGACGGCAAGTCCAACGTCGAGTTCTGGAAGCAGGACGGCTGCGGGCCGTCGGCGATCGTGCCGCTCGGCGACGGGTTCGCCATCACCTGCTACGATTCCGGCCAGATGGTGCAGATCTCGCGGCAGGGCAAGACCGTCGCCGCATTCGCCAAGGACGATGCGGGGCAGCCGCTGGTCGGCCCGAACGACGGCACCCCGGACGGCAAGGGCGGCATCTACTTCACGACCTCCGGGCCCTGGGAAGCCGGTCCCATCGTCGGGCGCGTCCTGCATATGAGCGCAGACGGCAGGATCCGCGAGGTGGCGAACGACCTGCACTATGCCAACGGCATCGCGCTGTCGCCCGACGGCGCCCGCCTGTTCGTCAACGAGTCCGAGGCCGGCCGCGTCATCTCCTTCAAGGTCGAGGCCGACGGCTCGCTCTCCGATCGACGCCTGTTCGTCCGCCTCTACCAGGCGGGCGAGGCCCCCGACGTCTATCCCGACGGCCTGAAGTTCGGGCCCGACGGGCACCTCTATGTCGGTGAGTACAGCGCCGGCCGCATCCTCGAGCTCGACGATGCCGGCAAGGTCCTGAAGGTCTTCACCGTGCCCTCGGCGGCGTCGCCCAACTTCACCTTCTCGCCGGACGGCAAGACCATCTACGTGATGGCGGTCGACGACAAGTCGGCCGCACCCTACAAGGGCAAGGTCTACGCCATCCCGAACCAGTAGGCCGGCCGGCTCGCGGTCAGGGTGCCGTCGGCACCGCGTTGGCGCCGGAGGCGAGCGGGTCGCAGCTGCCGCGGACGAGACCGCCGGCGACCGCGCAGTCGCGGATCAGGCTCTGCTCCGTCGCGCGGCAGCGCCGCTGGTCGGCGGCCGTGGCCGTCGCGGTCCTCGGATGGTCGCAGTCGCAGGCGATCATCCGGCACTCGAAGGGCCGTGCCAGCTCCAGCGGCGGCGTCGGCCGGTCGCTCGGCGGCACCGCTTCGCGGAACGCCGCCGTCCGCCGGCCGACCTCGATGGCCTGCGCCGCAGCAAGTCGCGGGCGCAGGCCCTGGAGCTCCCCGGCGACCCGGTCGCGATCGGGCCCGGCAGGCAGCAGCGGCACGGCCAGCGTCAGCCACACCGCGGCGTCGACGAGCGCCAGCGCCGGGTCCGCCTGTGCCTCGCTGGTGACGCCGCGCAGCCCGAGCTCGCCGAGGGCGACCATCGAGGGCAGGTGGCCGCGGCTGGCCGCCAGGCGGAACCACAGGTCGGCGGTGTCGGAATCGGCCGGCACGCCGCGCCCGTCCCGGAACATCAGCCCGAGATAGAACTGCGAGTCGCGGTCGCCGGCCTGGCCGAGCGGCGCCAGCCCGCGCCGCGCCGCGACATAGTCGCCGCGCGCGAAGGCCTCGACGGCATCGCCCTCGCCGGCCGTGGCCGTCACCGCCGGAAGCAGCGCGGCCAGGATCGCCACCAGTCCGAGAACCATCCACCGAGGCATGTGCAGCGTTCCTCTTCGGGCGCGGGCGCCTGGTCGGCACCGTAGGCACGCCTCGGATCTGCCGCAAGCGGTTCGCCGGGCCGACGCCGGGAGACAGAAGTCCTCCCGGTTTCGCCGATCCCGCCGGCGAGGGCGACGCAGGGCGGCGAGCCGCCCGACCCGGCATTCGACCGGCAGAGCGGATTCCTGTATCGTGCCCTCAGCGGTTGCGACCGGCCGGGCCGGCCGGTTCGCACAGGGGCGGGTGATCGAACGTCGGGCGGACCGGGGCCGCACGAGGCAGCGCGGCTCTTCGATCATGAGGGGGACAGGTCATGGCCAGCAACGACCGGCTCGCCGATTGCGCGGCGGCACTCTGGGCACTGACGGGACGCTGGCAGGCGGCGTCGGAGGCGCAGCCCAGCACCCTCAGCGCCACGCGGGAGGCGCTGGCGCGTCTCTACTTCGCCGTCGACGGTGCGGGCTTCCCCGAGCCGGCCGCCGACCGGGCGGCGGAGACCGGGGACAGCGCGTGGCCGGACTGCGTCGAGGCGGCACTCCAGGCGCGGGGCAGCGGCCCGGCTCCGGCCGCGCCCGATGGCAGCCATGCCTTGCTCTGGTCGGCCGACCCGGACAAGCCGGACCAGCCGAGCCGGGCTCCGGACCCCGGCCTGAGATGGCCGTTCGCCCCCGCGGCGAAGGTCTGCAAGGTCTACGGCCCGTTCAGGGACGATGCCGGCGCGATCCGATGCCTCTACTTCTACGCCACGATCGATACGGTGGCGGCGCTGAAGGAAGACGGCGATGCGCGGCCCGGATTGTGGCCGCGCCAGGCCCGCAAGCCCGCCCCCGCCGCGGGACAGGCAAAGGGCCAGCTGGTCTGGGCGTGGGCGCTGTTCGTCGCCGCGATCGTCATCGGCATCGGCACCGCGCTGTGGATCTGGGCGATCACGGATTTCGCCCGCGGCACCGCCGTCAGCTTCGTCGCGGAGGCGCAGGGGCAAGCCGCGCCGTCGCCGGCCGCGACTCCGCCGCTGGCCGCAGGCGGCACCACGCAGACGGCGGCGGCAGGCACGACACCGCCGCCGGCGGTACCGGCCGCAAGCGGCGCGCAACCGGTGGCGGCGAGCTGCCTGCCGGGCGAGGCGCAGCCCGGGCCGGCGCGGTGGACGCGCGAGTGCGGCGCGAAATGGCGCGAGCTGTGGATGCGCCAGCAACCTAAGGACGCGAAGGGCGTGTGGGGCCAGATCCGCAGCCTGTTCTGGGGGTGGTCGCAGCCGGCGACCAACGGGCAGATTTCGCTCAACGTGCCGCTGCTGGCCATGATGGCGGCGCTGCTGCTGCTGGCGCTGGCCGGCGGCTGCGCCAAGAACGGCTTCTGGTTCGGGGTGCTGATCGACGAGCGCAACCGCATGAGCCTGTCGCGAGCCCAGCAGGTCTGCTGGCTGGTCCTGTTGCTGGGCGGCATCGCCGTGCTGTCCGTCTTCAATGGCGGGCTGCTGGCGGCGGCCTTGCGCGACTTCGCGGCGAAGGGCAACCCGATCCCCGACACCATCCGCTTCTTCCCGTCGATGGACGGGGCGCTGTGGGCTGCCCTCGGCATCTCGGTGGTGGCCAGCCCCTGGCTCAGCGCCGTCATCCTGGATCGCAAGGCGGCGACACAGGCGGTCGACCTCGCCGCGCCGAGGACGGTCAAGCCCGATCCCCTGCATACCCGCGCCTCGCCGAACCAGGCGAGTCTCGCCGACCTCTTCACCGGCGAGACCGAGGCCGATGTCGGCACCGTCGACATCAGCCGGCTGCAGCATCTGGCGATCACCGGCATGCTGCTGTTCCAGTATTTCCTGCTGCTCGCCTCCTATCTCGGCAACATCGACGGCGGGCTGATCCTGAGCGCGCTCGACCTCGTCCACGCGCCGCCGTCGCTGACCACCCCTTCGCCAGCATGCCTCCGGTCGATGCGACCTTCCTCTCGCTGCTGGTCCTGAGCCACGGCGCCTATCTCGCCTTCAAGGCCCTGCCCAAGGGGGCGGGTAGCTGAGGCCGGACCGCGCCCGTGCGCCGCCCGATGGCAATAAGGCTGCGCTTGCCGTAGTCTGACGATCCGGCCGGCGTCCTGGGGATGCTGGCCGGTCGGAGCTGCGGGGCAGAGAGGCAGTCGGGTCCCAGGATCCAGCCGGCCCGTGAGCGGGGGGTGGGGCCGTGCCTGACGCCGGATCGCGTCGACCGTGGTGAGCCGGACGGGTGATCTCGTACCCGGCGGCGCGCCGCGCCGTTTCCAGCTCATCCTGGTCAAGCCCTCGCACTACGACGACGACGGCTACGTGATCCGCTGGTGGCGGGCGATGATCCCGTCGAACTCGCTCGCCGCCATGCACGGGATCGCCGTCGACTGCGCCGAGCGCGGGCTGCTCGGGCCGGAGGTCGCGATCGACATCGAGGTGATCGACGAGACCAGCAGCCGGGTCGACGTGCCCCGGCTGCTGGCGCGGTTCCGCGCCACGGCGGGTTCGGCCTGCTGGCGCTGGTCGGCGTGCAGACCAACCAGTACCCGCGTGCCCTCGACATCGCCGGTCCGTTCCGCGCCGCCGGCGTGCCCGTCGCCATCGGCGGCTTCCACGTCTCCGGCTGCCTGTCGATGCTGGACGGCGATGCCGTCGGGCTCGAGGCCTGCCGGCAACTGGGCATCGCGATCTTCGCGGGCGAGGCGGAGGGGCGGCTGCATGCCCTGCTGCGCGACGCGGCCGCGGGGCGGCTCGCGCCGCTCTACGACTTCGTCGGCGACCTGCCCGGGATGGAGGGCACGCCGGTGCCGCTGCTGCCCAAGCGCTACGTGACGCGGACGCTGGGCCTCAGCAGCAGCTTCGATGCCGGCCGCGGCTGCCCCTATCAATGCTCATTCTGCACCATCATCAACGTGCAGGGCCGCCAGTCGCGCTTCCGGTCGGCCGACGACGTCGAGCAGCTGGTGCGGCTCAACTGGGCGCAGGGCATCTCTCGCTTCTTCATCACCGACGACGATTTCGCACGGAACCGGAACTGGGAGGCGATCCTCGACCGTCTCATCGCGCTGCGGGAGAACGAGGGAATCCCGCTCGGCCTGATGATCCAGGTCGATACGCTCTGCCATCGGATCCCCGGCTTCATCGAGAAGGCCAGGCGGGCCGGGGTGACGCGGGTCTTCATCGGGCTGGAGAACGTCAACCCCGAGAATCTCGCGGCGGTACGCAAGCGCCAGAACCGGATCACCGAGTACCGGGCGATGCTGCAGGCCTGGAAGTCCCGGGGCATCATGACGCTCGCCGGCTACATCCTGGGATTTCCCGCCGACACGCCGGAGACGATCCGCCGCGACATCGAGATCATCAAGCGGGAGCTGCCGGTCGACCTCGTGGAGTTCTTCTGCCTGACGCCGCTGCCCGGCTCGGAGGACCATCGCACGCTGTGGCGCAGCGGCGCGGCGCTGGATCCCGACCTCAACCGCTACGACGTCGAGCATGTCTGCACCGACCACCCGCGGATGAGCCGGGCCGAGTGGGAGGCGATCTACCGGGAGGCCTGGTCGCTCTACTACACGCCGGAGCACATGCACACGCTGCTCCGCCGGGCGGCGCGGACCGGCCTGCCGCTGTTCCGCCTGCTCAAGGTGCTGCTGATCTTCTCGACCACCACCCGGCTGGAGCAGGTGCATCCGCTGCAGTTCGGCATCTTCCGCCAGAAGCATCCCTCGGAACGCCGGCCGGGCCTGCCGCGCGAGAGCCCGTGGATCTTCTGGCCGCGCTTCGCCTGGCAGAGCGCACGCACGCAAGCGCTGCTGGTCGCGGCGCTGGCGCGGCTGGGGCTGCTGGCGCTGCGCGTCGCCCGCAGCGGCGACGCGGCCGTCTACACGGATCGGGCGCTGATGCCGGAGGGAGAGGACGAGCCCGGGACGCTCGATCTTCTCACCAGGACGACCGGCGCCGCGGCGGCCGTCGCGCACCGCCGGAAGATCGAGGCGCTGGCCAGAGGGACCCGCTCCGCCTGACGCCCATGCCGGCCGCCGGGCCGTGACGCCCGGCTACGAGGATGGCGCTGCGCGCACCGGCCGCCCGCGCTCGGCGGCGCGCGCACGGGCGCGGGCGGCCTCCGTCTCGCGGTCGCGGGGCGGTGCGCTGGTCACCAGCCGGTCGAGCAGCGCATGGGCGGCGTCGGCCATCCGGTCGACCGCCTCGTTGAAGGCCGGCTCGTTGGCCCGGGACGGGCGGGTGAAGCCGCTCAGCTTGCGCACGAACTGCACGCAGGCCGCGCGGATCTCGGCCTCGGTGGCCGGCGGCGCGAAGTTGTGAAGCGTCCTGATGCTCCGGCACATGGGATCCTCCCGCTCTGGGGGACGGCCGTCCTCGCGCGATCGGAGGCGGCCGCCAGAAACGATCGAAACACGATCGGGCCGCGCGAGAAAGACTGCTGAAGCAATCGAGGAGGAGGATGCCCGACGCGGCAAGGGCCGCGAGGAGGACGACGATGAACGACGAGCGCCCGACCCACCTCGTGCTGGTCAATGACGAGGAGCAGTATTCGCTGTGGCTGAGCCACCGGGAGATCCCGGCGGGATGGCGGCAGGTCGGGCCGCGCGGCAGCAGGGCGCAGTGCCTGGCCTATGTCGAGGAGGTCTGGACGGACATCATGCCGCTCAGCGCGCGCCACCAGCTGGCGGCGCGCGCGGCGCGGGGGGACGCGGCCGGGCATTGATCGGAGCGCCGCCGCGGTCTACGAACGGCACATGCCGCGCGTGACCCGGTAGCGCCTTGGCCGACCCCTCCGCCTCGATCAGCGAGCGGCTGCGCCGCATCCTGCAGCAGGCCCCGCCCGCCTTCGCCGCGGCGGAGGCTGCCGCCATCGCCCGCGAGCAGTTCGGCGTCGAGGGCGAGCTCGTGCCCCTGGTGAGCGAGCGCGACCAGAACTTCCGGCTGTCGACCGGCGACGGCCGCCGGCTGGTGCTGAAGATCGCCAACCTGCTGGAGACCCATGATGTGGTGGCCTTCCAGACCGCGGCCCTGCAGGCGGTCGCCGCGGCCGATCCCGGGCTGCCGGTGCCGCGCGTCTGCCTCGGCCGGTCGGGCGAGGCGATCGGCGTCGTGCGCTCGGCCGACGGCACCCATCTGGTGCGCCTGCTGAGCTTCCTGCCCGGGGTCGCGGCCAGCGGCCAGGCACGCAGCCCGGCCCTGCGGCGGGCGATCGGCGCCATGGCCGGCCGGCTCGACCGGGCGCTGGCCGGCTTCGCGCATCCGGCCGATGACCATGCGCTGATCTGGCACATGAAGCACGCCGGCGCGCTGCGGCCGCTCTGCGCGGCGATCCCCGATCCGGCGTGGCGACGCTGGATCTCGGCCCATTTCGATCGCTTCACGGCGGAGATCGGGCCGCGCCTGCTGCGCCTGCGCAGCCAGGTGATCCACCACGATTTCAATACCAACAACATCATCGTCGATCCGGCCCGCCCGGCCGAGATCACCGGCATCATCGATTTCGGCGACATGGCGCGCGCGCCGCTGGTCGCCGAGCTCGCCGTGGCGGTCGCCTACCAGATCTACGACCAGGCCGATCCCGTCGCCGCGGCGGCGGAGCTGGTCGGCGCCTACCATGCCGAGCGGCCGCTGCTGCCCGACGAGCTGGCGCTGCTGCCCGACCTGGTCGCCACCCGCTACGCCACCCGCATCGCCATTTCCGCCTGGCGCATCGCCGCCTTCCCCGAGGGCTCGCGCTACGACCCGGCGATCAACGAGATGGCGTGGAGCACGATGGAGCGGCTGGCCGCGCTCGGCTCCGCCGCCGTCGCCCGCCGCCTGCAGGAGGCCTGCCCATGACATCAGCCGCCGACTTGCCCGACGACCTGGCGCTGGCCGAGCGCCGCGGGCGCGTGCTGGGCTCGGGCCTCAAGCAGTTCTACGAGTTCCCCTTCCATCCCGTGCGCGGGGCGGGCGTCTGGCTCTACGACGCGGCGGGACGGGCCTATCTCGACGCCTACAACAACGTGCCGCATGTCGGCCACTGCCATCCGCGGGTGGTCGAGGCGCTGGCCCGCCAGGCGGCGCTGGTCAACACCAACACCCGCTACCTGCACGAGGGCATCGTCGCCTATGCCGAGCGGCTGGTCGCCACCATGCCGCCGGGGCTCGACACCTGCCTCTTCACCTGTACCGGCAGCGAGGCCAACGATCTCGCCTGGCGGCTCGCCACCGCGGCCACCGGCGGCACCGGCGCGCTCGCCGCCGAGTACGCCTATCACGGCAACTCCACGGCGATCATCGCGCTCGACGGCGCCTCGCCGCCCGAGGTCAGCGGCCCCTGGGTCGCCAAGCTGCCGGCGCCGCGCTACCCCGTGGCCGGCGCCTGGGGCCAGGGGGAGGCGACCGGTGCCGCCTGGGCCGGCGCCATGGACGGCGCCATCGAGACGCTGCGGCAGCGCGGCCACCGCCCGGCCGCCTTCTACTTCTGCAGCCTGTTCGCCACCGACGGGCTGTTCGTGCCGCCGCCGGGGTTCCTCGATGACGGCCTCGCGCGGCTGCGCGCGGCGGGCGGGCTGGCGATCGCCGACGAGGTGCAGCCCGGGCTCGGACGGATCGGGACCCACCTCTGGGGCTTCCAGGCGCTCGGCGTGGTGCCCGACATCGTCACCATGGGCAAGCCGATGGGCAACGGCCACCCGATCGGGGTTGTCGTGGCCCGCCGCGACGTGGTCGACGCCTTCTTCCGCCGCCAGCGCTATTTCAACACCTTCGGCGGCAACCCGGTGTCGGCCGCGGTGGGGATGGCCGTGCTCGACGTGCTCGAGGAGGAGGCGCTGCAGGCCAACGCGCGGCGGGTCGGCGCCGAGCTGAAGGGCGCGCTGGAGGCGCTGGCCCGCCGCCATCCGCTGGTCGGCGAGATCCGCGGCGGCGGGCTGTTCCTCGGGGTCGAGCTGCTGGTCGATCGCGCCACGCGGCAGCCGGCGACTGCGGCGGCGCGGCGGGTGCTGAACGCGCTCGGCCGGGAGGGCGTGCTGGTCGGCCTCACCGGGCCGGGTGCCGGCATGATCAAGATCCGGCCGCCGATGGTGTTCGACGCGGGCAACGCGGAGCAGCTGCTGACGACGCTCGACCGCGTGCTGGCGGCAGAGGAAAGCCGGCCGCCGTCCGGCTGACCGCCCCGGTCCGCCGCCGCTGGCACCGGATGACAATGCGGCCGGCCGGCGGACCGGTATCCTCGCCGGCTTCGGGACAGCGGCCGCCGGGGCGACGGGAATGAGCGAGGAGACGTCGGAGGGCACGAAGCGGCGGGGCAGGGGATGGGCGCCCCCGCTGGTCGCCCAGCTGCGCGGCTACCGGCCGGCGTGGCTGCGCGACGATGTCGTCGCCGGCCTCTCCGTCGCCGCCGTCGCGCTGCCGACCGCGATCGCCTACCCGGCGATCGTCGGGCTGCCGCCGGTGACCGGCATCTACGCCGCCACCATCCCGACCGTCGCCTACGCCCTGCTCGGGCCGTCGCGCCGGCTTATGGTCGGGCCGGACAGCGCCACCTGCCTGGTTCTCGCCAGCACGATGGTCTATCTCGGCGCCGGCGGCGCCGAGGACCGCGTCGTCCTGGCCGCCGCGCTGGCGGTGCTGACCGGGCTGCTCTGCCTGCTCGCCCGGGCGCTGCGCCTCGGCTTCATCGCCGACTTCCTGTCGCGCCCCGTGCTGACCGGATTCCTCGCCGGCATTGCCGTCGACCTGATCATCGGCCAGCTCGGCCGCCTCAGCGGCGTCGCCGTCTCGTCCAAGGGCCTGCTGCGGCCGATCCTGGAGTTCCTCGGCAAGCTCGACAGCGTCCACCCCGCCACGCTCGCGGTCGGGCTCGGGCTCTTCGTGCTGCTGCGTATCCTGCGGCGCTGGGTGCCGCGCGCGCCGGGGCCGCTGATCGCCATCCTGCTGGCGCTCGTCCTCGGCGCGACGCTCGATCTCGCCGGGCTCGGCGTGCGCATGGTCGGTGCCATCCCCGGGGCGCTGCCGCGCCTCGCCCTGCCGGTTCCCTACGATGTCGCGCCGGAGGACCTCGTCCTGGCGGCCCTCAGCATCCTGCTGGTCAGCTTCGGCAGCGGCATCATCACGGCGCGCAGCTTCGGCGCGCGCTACGGGGCCGAGGTCGATGCCGATCGCGAGCTGGTGGGCTTCGGCGCCGCCAACCTCGCGGCCGGGCTGTTCGGGGGCTTCCCCGTGACCAGCTCGGACTCCCGCACCGCGGTCAACTTCATCGTCGGCGGTCGCACGCAGATCGCCGGCCTGGTCGCCGCCGGGGCGCTGCTCGCCGCCGCGCTGCTCGCCGGCGGCGCCTTCGCCAGCCTGCCGGTGGCGGCGCTCGGCGCGGTGCTGGCCTCGGCGGCGATCGACCTGATCGACGTGCCGCGGCTGGCGGCCCTGTGGCGGATCGACCGGATCGAGTTCTCGATCGCCATGGCCACGCTGCTCGGCGTGGTGATCTTCGGTGTGCTGCGCGGCGTAGCGCTGGCCGTCATCGCCAGCCTGGTGCACCTGCTCTGGCTCACCAGCCGGCCGCGCGACGCGCGGCTCGGGCTGATCCCGGGCCGGCACGGCATCTTCAAGCTGCACCACTATCCCGAGGCGGCGCCGATCCCCGGCCTCGCGCTCTACCTGCCGCAGGGGCCGCTGGTCTTCTTCAACGCCGACTACATCAAGTCGCGGCTGCTCGATCTCGCCGAGGAGCAGGGCCTGGGAGACGGAAGCTGGCTGATCCTAGACGCCGGCGCCGTCTCGCACCTCGACAGCAGCGCCGTCGAGAGCCTGCGCGACGTGGTGACGACGCTGCAGCAGCGGGGGATCGGCTTCGGCATCGCCGAGCTGCATGGGCGCCCGCGGGCGATCCTCGAGCGCAGCGGCCTCGCCGCGATGATCGGCCCGGCGATGCTGTTCCACTCGATCGAGGACGCGGTCGCGGCCTTCCGCGCCGGCCGGCCTCTCACGCCGCCCGTGGCCGGA
Organism: Dongiaceae bacterium; assembly: GCA_046349435.1. Taxonomy (GTDB): domain Bacteria; phylum Pseudomonadota; class Alphaproteobacteria; order Dongiales; family Dongiaceae; genus JAXMCI01. The sequence continues at coordinate 31,871 of JAXMCI010000041.1, forward strand.
GGCTGACTCGTCGCCGACCGCGAACCGCGGTTGGCACGGGATGACAAGTGCCGCGCCGGAAGGCGGGCCGATGGTTCCAGGCGGCGGGCGAAACGAGGGAGGAGGCGGTGGCGACTGCTTCGACGGCCGACCGGGCCGTGGCGACCGACGAGCCGCGGACCGATGGCAAGCTGAGCCTGATGCCGCTGATCGCGCTGGTCATCGGATCGATGATCGGCGGCGGCGTCTTCAATCTGCCGAGCGACATGTCGGCCCATGCCGCGCCGGGAGCGATCATCATCGGCTGGGCGATCACCGGCCTCGGCATGCTGACGCTGGCCTTCGTCTATCAGGGCCTGGCGGTGCGCAAGCCGGCGCTCAACAGCGGTCCCTACGCCTATGCCCGGGCCGGATTCGGTCCCTATATCGGCTTCCAGGCAGCCTGGGGCTACTGGATCAGCGCCTGGCTCGGCAACGTCTCCTACGCGGTCGCGATCTTCAGCTCGCTCTCGTTCTTCTTTCCGTTGTTCGGCAAGGGCAACAACATCCAGTCGGTGATCGGCGCCTCGATCGCGCTCTGGCTGATCCACGCCCTGGTGCTGAAGGGCGTCAAGCAGGCGGCCTTCGTCAACGCCGTCACCACCTGCGCCAAGATCGTGCCACTGCTGCTGTTCATCGTCGTCGCCGTCCTCGCCTTCAACTACGACAAGTTCACCCTCGACCTCTGGGGCAGCGGGGAGGGGCTGGGCAGCGTGGTCGGCCAGGTCAAGTCGACGATGCTGGTGACGCTCTGGGTGTTCATCGGCATCGAGGGTGCCTCCGTCTACAGCTCGCGAGCGGCCCGCCGCTCGGACGTCGGCCGCGCCACCATCGCGGGGTTCGTCGGCGCGCTGGTGCTCTACGTCCTGGTGTCGCTGCTCTCCACCGGGATCCTGACCCAGAAGGAACTGGCCGGCCTCGCCGTGCCGTCGATGGGCGGGGTGCTGCAGTCGCTGGTCGGCAGCTGGGGCGCCGGCCTCATCAGCATCGGGCTGGTGATCAGCGTCGGCGGCGCGTTTCTCTCCTGGACCATGCTGTGCGCCGAGATCCCTTTCGCCGCGGCCAAGGACGGCAGCTTCCCCCGCTGGTTCGCGGCCGAGAACGCGGCGGGCTCGCCGGTCAACTCGCTGTGGATCACCAACTGCCTCATCCAGCTCTTCCTGATCCTGACCCTGTTCGCCAGCTCGACCTACCAGTTCCTCTACTCGATAGCCTCGGTGGCGATCCTGCCGCCCTACGTCTTCTCCGGCGGCTATGCCCTCAAGCTGGCGCTCAGCGGCGAGAGCTACCAGGCCGGAGACCGGGCACGGAACCGCGACATCCTCATCGGCGCGGTGGCGACGCTCTACGGCGTCTGGCTCTGCTACGCGGCCGACCTGGCCTACCTGCTGCTGGCGACGATCCTGTTCGCCCCGGCGACGATTCTCTACGCGATGGCGCGGCGGGAGCAGGGCAAGGCCCTGTTCACCACCGCCGAGGCGGTGCTCGCCGGCCTGCTCACGCTCGCGGCGCTCGTGGCGGTCTACGAGCTCGCCATTGGCGGCATCACGATCTGACGGCCGCGACGGCGGCGAGGAGGAAGACGATGGATCGGACCTTCGGCGTGCATTCGGAAGTCGGCACCCTGCGGACGGTGATGGTCTGCCCGCCCGGCCGGGCTCATGAGCGCCTGACTCCCGGCAATTGCCGCGACCTGCTGTTCGATGACGTGCTGTGGGTGCACGAGGCACGCAAGGACCACTACGACTTCGTCCTCAAGATGCGCGAGCGCGGGGTCGAGGTGCTCGAGTTCCCGACCCTGCTCGGCGAGGCGCTCGAGGACCGGGATGCCCGCGCCTTCGTGCTCGACCGGCGCGTGACGGCGAACACGGTCGGGCTGGGCACGGCGCGCGCGCTGCGCCCCTGGCTCGACGCCATGAGGGGCGCCGAGCTGGCCGAGATCATGATCGGCGGTCTCGCCATCCAGGAGGTGCCGAAGTCGGAGATGTCGGCGATGCTGGCCGAGGCGATGGGGGGGACGAGCTTCCTGATCCCGCCGATTCCCAACACGCTCTTCCAGCGCGACCCCTCCTGCTGGATCTACCAGGGGGTCACCTGCAATCCGATGTACTGGCCGGCGCGCCGGCCGGAGACGCTGCTGCAGCGCGCGGTCTACAAGTTCCATCCGATCTTCAAGGGCGGCAAGTTCCGCTTCTGGTTCGGCGATTCCGACGAGGAGTTCGGGGCTGCCACCATGGAGGGCGGCGACGTCATGCCGATCGGCAAGGGCATCGTGCTGATCGGGCTCGGCGAGCGCTCGACCCGGCAGGCCGTCACCCAGGTCGCGCGCCAGCTCTTCGCCCAGGGCGCGGCGACGCGGATCGTCGCCTGCAACATGCCGAAGAGCCGGGCCGCGATGCATCTCGACACGGTCTTCACCTTCTGTGACCGCGACGTCGTCACCGTCTTCCGGGACGTGGTCGACCAGATCCAGTGCTACAGCCTCTACCCGTCCGACAAGGCGGACGGCATGGAGGTGCGCCGCGACGGCGCGCCGCTCCTCGAGGTGGTCAGGCAGGCGCTGGACCTCAGCGAGCTCAGGGTCATCCAGACCGGCGGCGACGACTGGGAGATGGAGCGCGAGCAGTGGGACGACGGCAACAACGTCGTCGCGCTCGCCCCCGGCGTGGTCGTCGGCTACGACCGCAACATCCATACCAACACGCTGCTGCGCAAGGCGGGGATCGAGGTCGTCACGATCCGCGGCGCCGAGCTCGGCCGCGGCCGCGGCGGCGGCCATTGCATGACCTGCCCGATCTGGCGCGAGCCGGCCTATTGAGGAGACACTCCGGATGAGCTTCAACCTGCGCAATCGCTCGCTGCTCAAGGTCCAGGACTACACGCAGCGCGAGTTCCAGTACATGCTCGACCTCGCCCGCGACCTGAAGCGGGCGAAATACGCCCGGACCGAGCAGGAGCACCTCAAGGGCAAGGAGATCGTGCTGATCTTCGAGAAGACCTCGACCCGCACGCGCTGCGCCTTCGAGGTCGCCTGCCACGACCAGGGCGCGCACGTCACCTACCTCGACCCGGCCGGCTCGCAGATCGGGCACAAGGAGTCGGTGAAGGACACCGCCCGCGTGCTCGGCCGCATGTACGACGCCATCGAGTTCCGCGGCTTCGCCCAGGAGGCGGTCGAGGAGCTGGCCAAGCATGCCGGCGTGCCGGTCTATAACGGCCTGACCGACGAGTACCACCCGACCCAGATGCTCGCCGACGTGATGACGATGCGCGAGCACAGCGACCGCCCGGTGCACGAGATCAAGTACGCCTATGTCGGCGATTGCCGCTCCAACATGGGGCATTCGCTGATGATCGTCGGCTGCCTGATGGGCATGGACGTGCGGATCTGCGGCCCGAAGCCGGTCTGGCCGTCGGAGGACTACGTCGCCATCGCCCGCAACCTCGAGCAGAAGTACGGTGGTCGGTTGACGATCACCGACGACCTCGACGCGGCGGTGAAGGGCGTCGATTTCGTCCACACCGACGTCTGGGTGTCGATGGGCGAGGCGAAGGATGTCTGGGCCGAGCGGATCAAGCTGCTGAAGCCCTACCAGGTGAATGCCGAGCTGATGCGCAAGGCGGGCAATCCGCGCGTCAAGTTCATGCACTGCCTGCCCGCGTTCCACAATCTCGAGACCAAGGTGGGCCGCGACATCCACGAGCAGTTCGGGATCACCGCGATGGAGGTGACCGAGGAGGTGTTCGAGTCCGAGATGAACATCGCCTTCGAGCAGGCGGAGAACCGCATGCACACGATCAAGGCGCTGCTGGTCGCGACCCTGGGGGAGTAGCCGGCGATGCGCATCGTGGTGGCGCTGGGCGGCAACGCCCTGCTGCGGCGCGGCCAGCCGATGACGGCCGAGGCGCAGCGCGAGAACGTCCGCACGGCGGCGGCGGCGCTCGCCGCCATCCATCCCGGCAACCAGCTGCTGGTCACCCACGGCAACGGGCCGCAGGTCGGCCTGCTGGCGCTGCAGGGTGCCGCCTACGATCCGGGCGAGCTCTACCCGCTCGATGTCCTCGGTGCCGAGACCGAGGGCATGATCGGCTACATGATCGAGCAGGAGCTCGGCAACCTGCTGCCCTTCGAGGTGCCGTTCGCCACCATCCTGACCATGGTGGAGGTCGACCCCGACGATCCGGGATTCGCCAACCCGACCAAGTTCATCGGGCCGGTCTACGAGCCGCCGGAGGCGGAGCGGCTGAAGGCCGAGAAGGGCTGGGCGATGCGGCAGGACGGCGAGAAGTGGCGCCGCGTGGTCGCTTCACCGATGCCGAAGCGGATCTTCGAGATGCGGCCGATCCGCTGGCTGCTCGAGAAGGGTACGGTGGTGATCGCCGCCGGCGGCGGCGGCATCCCGACGGTCTACGAGCCGGGACGGGTGCTGCGCGGCATCGAGGCGGTGATCGACAAGGACCTCTGCTCGGAGCTGCTGGCGCGCGAGCTCGAGGCGGACCTCTTCATCATGGCGACGGACGTCGAGGCGGTGTTCGTCGACTGGGGCAAGCCTGACGCGCGCGCCATCCGCCGGGCGTCGCCCGCGGCGATGCGCGCGCTTTCGTTCCCGGCCGGCTCGATGGGGCCGAAGGTCGACGCGGCCTGCCGCTTCGCCGAGGCCACGGGGAAGGCGGCGGCGATCGGGGCGCTGAAGGACCTCGGCGCGATGCTGCGCGGGGAGGCCGGCACGACGATCGCCGGCGAAGCCTCGAACATCGTCTGGGCGGAGCCGCGCCGCGCCGGCTGAGCGGGCGAGAGGGGAGTGACCTCGATGCGCGATGCAGGGGCAGGCCCGCCGCCGGTCAGCCTGTCGCTCGTGCCGCTCATCCTGCTCGTCGGGCTGCTGTCGCTCTCCTATCTGCTGTTCGGCGACACCGCCTCCCAGGGGCCGAACCAGGTCGCGCTGCTGGCCTGCGCGCTGGTCGCGGGCGGGCTCGCCTGGTATCGCGGCCAGCCCTGGGCCGGCATCCGCCAGGCGGCGATTGATGGTGTCGGCACGGGCATCGGTGCCATCGGCATCCTGCTGGCGGTGGGTGCGCTGATCGGCACATGGGCGCTCGGCGGCACCATCACGGCGATGGTCTATTACGGGCTGAAGATCCTCAGCCCGCACTACTTCTATGCCACCACGGCAATCATCTGCGCGGCGGTGGCGCTCAGCATCGGCAGCTCCTGGACGGTGGCCGGCACCATCGGCATTGGCCTGATGGGCATCGCCGGCAGCATGAATCTGTCGCTCGAGATCACCGCCGGCGCCATCATCTCGGGCGCCTATTTCGGCGACAAGGCCTCGCCGCTCTCGGACACCGCCAACCTCGCCGCCGCGGCTGCGGGCTCGGACATCTTCAACCACATCCGGGAGTCCCTGTGGACCTCGGTGCCGGCCCTGCTGCTGGCGGTCGTCGGCTTCTGGCTGCTCGGCAGCCCCGGCGAGTTCGACGCGAGCGCCATGCTGGCGGCGATCCGCGCCCATGTCGATGTCTCGCCCTGGAACTTCGCACCCCTCGTCCTGGTGCTCGCGCTGGCGGTGCTGCGCGTCTCCCCCGTGGCCACCATCTTCGCCGGTGCCCTCGCCGGCGGCCTGCTGGCGGTGCTGCACGAGCCCGGCCGGGTGATCGCCTTCGCCGCCGACGCAAATCTGGCGACGCCGCTGGCGCTCGCCAAGGGGGTGTGGGCGGCGCTCGCCACAGGCTACCGGACGGCGACCGGCGACGCGGCGCTCGACCAGCTGATGACCCGCGGCGGCATGTCCAGCATGATGGTGACCATCTGGCTGATCATGACCGCGCTGGCGTTCGGCGCCGTGGTCGAGCATGCCGGCTTCCTCAGCCGCCTCATCGATCCGGTGGTGCGGCACGTGCGCAGCGTCGGCGGGCTGGTCGCCGCGCTGGTGGTCACCTGCGTCGGCGCCAACATCGTGACCTCGGACCAGTATATCGCGGTGGTGCTGCCGGGCCGGCTGTTCCGGCCCATCTTCCTCAAGCGAGGTCTGCAGCCGGTGCTGCTGTCGCGGGTGCTCGGCGATTCCGCGACGGTGACCTCGCCGCTGGTGCCCTGGAACAGCTGCGGGGCGTACATGGCCGCCGCCCTCGGCGTGGCGACGGTCGGCTACGCCGCCTTCTGCTTCTTCAACCTGTTGAACCCGATCCTCACCGTGCTATTCAGCGTTGCCGGGTTGCGGGTGCTGCGGTCGGAGCCGGGCCAGGCTGACGATCGCCCCTAGTCTAGTCACCGGCCGACCGGGCCGACGACGCGGCACCCGTCGGCGGGGCATACGTTGGACGGGGCGCCCACCGCCAGGATCGGCAGACTCTAGCCAAGCCGGCCGCCTTGCCGCAGTCCTACGCTCTTTGGGGGATGGCATGAATCTGCAGCGGTTCCGGCACGCCTCTGGCAAGAGACCTGGAATGCCGCAATCCTCAGTGTCCGCGAGGTGCCGGCTGGCGCTCGCGTCCTTGCTTCTTTGCCTGCTCGCGGGATGCGGCATGCTGCCCCGCGCCGACGCCGTCCCGGTCTACCTGGAGGAGCAGGCGACGGTGCCGGGCAGGGGCGGGATCCGATATTTCGCAGACAGCGAGCCGACGGCCCTGGTGGCTGTGGCGAAGGTCGCCATGGCCAATGAGCAAGCAGCCTGGGTCGCGAGCGGCCACGAGGGCCCTTTGCCGGCTGCCAATTTCCTCGCCATCTCCGGTGGCGGCGAGAATGGCGCCTACGGAGCCGGGCTGCTGGTCGGCTGGACGAAGGCAGGGACCCGGCCGAGCTTCAAGGTCGTCACGGGGATCAGCACTGGCGCTCTCACCGCACCGTTCGCCTTCCTCGGACCCTCCTACGACGACAGGCTGACGGAGGTCTACACCCAGATCAGCAGGGCGGACATCTTCGAGAAGCGCGGTCTCGTCACCGGCGTCCTGCAGGATGGGATGGCCGACAGCGCACCGTTGCGGCGGACGGTCGCCAGGTACTTCGACCAGCCGATGATGGATGCCATCGCTGCCGAGTACCGGAAGGGCCGCCTTCTGCTGATCGGTACGACCAATCTCGATGCGCACCGGCCCGTCATCTGGAACATCGGCGAGATCGCGTCGCGCGGCACGCCCGGCGGGCTCAAGCTCGTGCAGGACATCCTTGTGGCGTCGGCGGCGATACCCGGCCTCTTCCCGCCGATGATGATCGACGTCGAGGTGAACGGGAAGCACTACCAGGAAATGCATGTCGATGGCGGCGCCAGCGCACAGGTGTTCATCTATCCTCCGTCGCTCAGCGTGCGCGCCGTCGACGAGCGGGCCGGAACGGAGCGTGCGCGGCACCTCTACGTGTTGCGCAACGCCCGGCTCGATCCGGAATGGGCGCAGGTGGACCGGCGCACGCTCACCATCGCCAGTCGCGCCATCGCGTCGCTGATCCAGACCCAGGGCCTCGGCGATCTCTACCGGATCTACCTGATCAGCCGGCGGGACAACATCGACTTCAACCTGGCGTATATCCCGCGGTCCTTCACCCAGGAGCTCAATGAGCCGTTCGAGACGGCCTACATGAACGCGCTGTACCGGTTCGGGTACGAGCAGGCCGCCAAAGGCTATCCCTGGGAAAAGGCGCCGCGCAATTTCGAGGATTGGGACAGGGCATTCGAGCTGCCACCGGCCAGCGGCTCAACGAACGCCGAGGACAGCGAGGGAGCTCATGGGAGCTGACCCGGGCGGCTGCGGTAGCGGTAGCGCCTTCCGGCTGCGCTGTGGGCCGAGCCGTCTTCAGTGACCGGATCGGTTCCCATGCGCCATGCGGCAGGCGAAAGTACTTGCTTGTGTCTGGGATCCCGACTCGATGCACTGAGCATCGCTGGCCGCGCCCTGCTCGGACCTCTGGTTCTGCACCGCAGTGCAGCCAGCGAGCATCGCCAGCATCGCCGCTGCCAGGACATGTTTCATGCCTACCCCCCACAAGACCGGCCGGGTTTCGACGCCGAAGACGAGCATGGCGGGCGCGCTCAAGGCATGAGCTGCCTGCGGCCAGGCTCTCAGAACTCGATGTAGCTCCCCAGCCCGATCGATGCCGAGTTCGCCGTCGCGCGCGGACCCGGGCTCGGCAGCTGGTGATCCTCCATGTACCAGAAGTAGGCGACCTCGCCCTCGAGCACGATCCCGGGGCCGAGCGCATAGGTGCCCTGCAGGGATACTGCGTTGTAGGTGTCGACATCGTGGCTGTCGGCGATCTCGAAGGCGCCGTGGATCGCCTCGAGGCCGACCGTCCAGGCGTCGATCTTGTAGGACGCGCCGACTGAGGCGACCCAGGCGTTCGAGTTCTGCGAGATGGGGTTGTTGGCTCCCGTGTCGGCCAGGCCGGCATTGACGTATCTCTGCCAGAACTCGCCGGAGGCGCCGATCGTCAAGCGGCCCAGGCCGACCTGGAATCCCGCCTGGTAGAAGGCGGGGGGATGCCCGCCGCCAGGCCCGTGCAGGGCCCATTCGGCGCCGGCGCCGGCGGTCAGCGACCAGCCGTCGAACTCGTGCTGGTAGATGCCGTAGAGCTCGATCAGGTTGTGGGTCGTGTCCGCGTTCGAGGCGGTGCCCGTCGTCGGTCCCGCCGACCTGTTGCCGTTCCAGCCGTAGGAGATGGCGGCCTGGAAGCCGTCGAATTTCGGCGTGACGTAGCCGACCTTGGTGCCCTTCTGGCCTGCGTCCTCGCAGGTGCCGATGCTGCCAAGGCCGACCGCGGCGTGGCGCCCGACGTTGGTGAAGGAGTTGTTGGGGCTGATCAGACCGAAATTGTTCGTGATGTAGCCGGGATCGAGAACGCAGGCCTGGGACAGCGGGCCATAGGTGTCGCCGAACCGCACCTGCCCGAAGCCGCCCTTGAAATAGGTGTAGACCACGTCGACCGTGTGACCCGCGTCGTTGTTGCCTTCCAGCTCGATATGGGCGCCGACGGTCATGCCGTTGTCGAGTGTCGTGTCGCCGTTGAAGTAGACCTCGACGTTCTGCTTGAAGGCGCCGGCCTGGACATCGTGATTGGGCTCGCCCGGCCCGTCGTGATTGCCGGTGTTGGTGAAGCCCGCGGCGGCCGCGTAGTAGCCGCCGAGCGTCAGGCGGATCGGATCGGCCGCCCCGGCCGTTCCTGCCGTCGTCGCGCAGGCGACCAGGGCGCTGGTCGCCAGCAACGCCCGGCGTAATCGTCGACAAGTCATGTCTCGCCCCCCAGTGCTTCCCCCGATCGCGCCCTGCGCAGCCTTGCGCCGCTGCTCTTTCCCAGTGATCGAAAGCCCGGTGCAGCCGGCGGACTTGTCAGTTGGTGCCGCTCACCTGCTGCGTCGCCCCGTCGCCCTCGCAGGCGATCAGCCGGTATTCCCGCGGCGCCAGGCCCTGCCAGCGCCGGAAGGCGCGGGTGAAGCTCGCCGATTCGTGATAGCCGAGCTCCAGCCCGACCTCGGTCACCGTGATGCGGCCGTCGGCCAGCATCGCCATGGCCTCCTCGCGGCGGATCTGCTCGACCAGCTTCGAGTAGGTGGTTCCCGAGGCGGCGAACCGGCGCTGCAGCATCCGGATCGAGAGCCCGCAGGCGCGGGCGAAGGTCGGCAGGTGGGGATAGCCCGCGTGCAGGAAGGTGCGCAGGAGCAATCGGACCGAGCCGATGAAGTCGGCCGGCAGGGCCGCCTGCTGCCGCGCCAGTGCCGACGCGCCGGCGAGATCGCCGCGCCGGGGCACGGGCGGCATCGGGCGGCGCAACAGCGCGCGCGGGAACAGCAGGGCGTAGGCCATCCCGGGAAGGACGTGCTCGCCCAGGGCCTGCCGCGCCCGTTCCAGATCGCGGCCCGGCCGCGGGATCCGCACCTCGTCCGCGCGCCAGTCCGGACCCGCCGCCGACCGCACCACTTGCCTCATCCAGCCGAGCGCAAGCATCGCGCTGTGATGCCGGCCGGCATCCGCCGCCGGCGACGGGCTGCAGGACCAGATGGCGGATCGGCCGATGACCTGGAGCTTCATCTCGACGCCCAGCAGGTGCGGCCCCGCATGCCGCCCCAGGCGGTCGATCGCCTCGAGGAGATGCTCGGCACACCCGACATGCGCGCCGAGCATGCCCAGTGACGCGAGTCCGCCCTCGGGAATCAGCGCGGGTCCGATCTCCGTCATGCCCAGGCGGCGCGCCGCCAGCTCGAGCAGCGCGCAGGCGGCGGCGATCGGGACCAGGTCGCGCCCATGATCGATCGCGATCTCGGGCAGGCCGGTCTGCTCCAGCAGTTCGCGCGCTGTGGCGCCCCCCGCCTGCAGCATCCGTGGAAGCGGTATCAGCGCAGTCGTCCAGGTCAGGGCGATGGGCGCGAGCTCGCCGGTGCCGGGACGCTCACCGACCAGGTCGGGATGCCCCGCGGTACCGCATGCCGCGTCAGCGATCTTGAACTGCAGGCTCATCGGTTGGTTCTCCGCCTTGAACGGGCCGGTCGACGACGCACTCTGACCGTGGGCATGACCTGCCGACGGTCGGCCGGCCTCCCTGGCCACGTCACGACTGCCCGCCTTCGTCGAGGCGACCCAATTCCAGGGCGATCTCGCTGCCGAGCGCATCGAGGAGGTCGCGGTACTCGACGATGCGGCTCTCGACCTGGGAGCGGCCCACCGTCTCCAGCCGCCGCAGCGTGTCGGCAGCCAGCTCGTAGTCCTCGCAGAGCGCCCGGAACGCGTCGTCCGCCAGCACACGGTGGAGGATCTCGTGGCAGCGTTCCGGGAACCGCTCGACGACGCGCTCGATCAGGACCCGCGGTCTGATGTCATTCCTTGTCATCGCGGTCGGCCTCGTGCCGGGACTGTCCAGACCGGGATCGCAGCCTGCACCCGCTACCGTCTAGTCCGGGCTTGGCAGCGCGGTGAGTACGTTACGGTAACCAGATCGTGCTACGGCGCAGGTGTTAACCTTGCGAGTGACCTAAGAAGGTTAATACTGGCATTGGGTTAAGAAGCAGGTTCAAATGTAGCAGCCCGCTGCCCTATCATTTTGAGATAGGTCAAGCCGCGATCCTGGATGGCTCCGGGGGCGCGACGTTCGTCGAGGGAGCGGTGATCACTATGGCGCAAGGCGGCCCGGACCATGCGGCCATCAGGGCCCAGCTCGAGCGCGTGCTCGCCAGTCGCGACTTCGATGCGTCGGATCGCAACCGGCGCTTCCTCTCCTTCGTTGTCGAGGCGGCGCTGGAGGGGCGCGCCGATCAGATCAAGGCCTACACGATCGGCACCCGGGTGTTCGGTCGCGACGACGGGTTCGATCCGCAGAACGATCCGATCGTGCGCATCGAGGCGCGGCGCCTCAGGCGCTCTCTGGAGCACTATTACCTGACCGGCGGCCGGTCCGACCGGATCGTGATCTCGATCCCGCGGGGCAGCTACGTGCCGCTGGTCTCGGTCGCCGGCCTGCCGACGGTGCCGATCGCCGATGGCCACCCGCGGGAGCCGTCCCGGGATGGCGACCCCGCCGGTCCCGAGCCGCTCGGCGCGCGGGGCCCGGCGCTGTTCGTCATGCCGTTCGAGGACGACGACGACTTCGCGCCTGCGCCCAGCCTGGCGCGCGGGCTCACGCGGGAGATCATCAGCCGCCTGACCCGGTTCGAGGGGCTGCGGGTGTTCGGGCCGCTGATCGGCGGCGGTGGGCACCCGGACGTCGCCGCCATGCCGGCGGACGTCGACTACGTCCTGAGCGGCGGCGTCGGCCGGAGCGGCGGCGGGATCCAGGTGACGGCCTCGCTGCTCGCGGCCCGCAGCCTGCGCTACATCTGGTCGGACAGGTTCCAGGCGCCGCTCGAGCCGAGGGAGTTCCATGCCATCCGGGACGAGGTCGCCGACCGGGTCGCCGAGACGCTCGCCAACCCCTATGGCGTGGTCTTCGCCGATCAGGTGCGCGAGATGCAGGGCAGGCCGCCCGAGAGCTTCACCTCATATGAGAGCGTCCTGCTCTACTACGAGTACTGGAAGAAGTGCACGCCGGAGCTGTTCGAGGTGGTGCGCAGCCGCCTCGAGAAGACGGTGGCGGCGGAGCCGCGCTATGCCGAGGCATTGGCAGCCCTGGCGTCCGTCTACGCCGACGCCTACCGCTTCAACTTCCCGCACGCGCGCGAGGTCGACCTGCTGGAGCGAAGCTTCGAGCTGGCCCGTCGCGCGGTCGAGCTGGCGCCGCTCGGCAGTGCCGGGTACCGCGCCCTGCATCATGCGCTGTGGTTCAGGGGAGAGGTCGCGGCCAGCCTGGACGCCGCCGAGCGGGCGCTCCGGCTCAATCCGAACAACACCGACGTCATGGCCGACCTCGGCATGCGCCTGGCCTTCACCGGGCAGTGGGAGCGGGGCGTCGCGCTGGTCACGACGTCCTACGAGCGCAATCCCGGCCAAGCGTCGCACTATCGCATCGCGCTGGTCTTCGACCACTGCATGCAGGGCCGCTACGCCGAGGCGCTGCAGGAGGCGGAGAGGATCCACTTCCCAGACCTCGTGCCCTATCACCTGATGATGGCGCTGGTCTATTCCTGCCTCGGCCGGGCCGGGGAAGCGGCGGCCTCGGCCGCCGAGATCGTCGCGCTCGACCCGGGCTTCCCGGCGCAGGTCCGGACCTGGCTGGCGAAGCGCAACATCTGCCCGGCCCGGGCCGATCTGCTGGTCACCGGCCTGAGGCGGGCCGGCATGAGGATCGCCGATAGCGAGACGGCGGCCGGGCCGGCGCCGGGGACGATGCTCGGCGCCGGCTGAGGGCCCGCGGCTACTCGACCTTGTCCCAGCTCGAGTCCGGATCGTAGCGCGTCATCTTGCCGGCGATCTCGTCGGTGTCCTCGCCGAGATCCTTCTGGTAGACGACGCCCTGCTGGTTGACGATGAAGGTCATCACCCCCGAATTGCCGTAGTCGACGGGGTAGGCGACCAGCGCGAAGCCGCCGATCATGTTGCCGTTGATCACGTAGCCGTAGGCGCCGCCGGGAGCGTGCGGGCCCTGCTCCTTGAGCACCCGGTAGAGATAGCCGTGATAGGGGGTCGGCTTGTCGGAACTCTTCTTGTAGCCCTCGGCCACGGCCGCGGCGATCAGCGGCCCGAACGGGCTGAGCGGCTCGCCCTCGACCGGCGGCCAGTAGAGCCCGTCGCGCTTGCCGCTGCTGCTGGCGATGCGCTGCGCATATTTCAGCACGCCGCTGCCGTCGCGATCCTCGCTGGCATAGTCGCGCTGGGCCCGGACGAAGGCGCGGCAGACATCGATTGCGCCGAGCTCGTTGCGTCCGATCCGGCGGGCCAGGATCTCCTCCTCGCCCGCGGCGGCGTCGAAGGTCCAGCCCGAAGCGCCGTGCACCAGCGGGATCGGGAACGGCCAGTCCTCGCGGCCGAGAATGAGGGACGCCTTGTCGTCGCCGTCCTTCTCGATCCGCGTCATCGCGGTCGCCGAGGCGACGAAGTGCTCGAGCGCCTGCTTGTCCGCCACCTCGTCGCCCGACGAGACGATGTCGCCGGCCCGGGGACCGAGCACGGCGAGCAGGGCCGCCTTGTAGTCGTCGGACCTGGCGGCGTCGAGCAGCGCCTTGGCCGCCTCCTCAGGGCTGGCGAAGACCTTCTGGCCGTCCTCGGCCGCCCAGAGGGGCGCCACGCCCAGCGCGATCACCAAGGCGATCGCCGCGACCAGCCGTCGCGCCGCTCCGCATCCCGTCTTCCCGCTCATCGTCCGCTCCATTGCCTTCGCTGGGCTGCGCATCCTCGGTGCCGCGGTCATCGGCTCAGCCTCCGCCCTGCTGCCGCCGCCGCGGCTGCCCGCCGGCGCCGCCGCCGCGATTCTGCTGCTGCCGGGACAAGCTGGAATTGCCACGCTGGCTCGCCTGACGCTCGCGACTGCCGTTGTTGACGGCGAAGGCCCCTTGGCCGCCGCCGCCCTGACCGCCACCCTGGCCAAACGCCTGGCCGCCCTGCGACGCCGGCTTCTTCTGCTGCGCCGCTGGCTTCTGCTGCAGGGCGGGCTTCTGCTGGACGGCCGGCTTGTTCTGGGCGACCGCCGGCTTGTTCTGCTGGACGGCCGGCTTCTGTTGCTGGGCCGGCTTCTGCTGCAGGGCCGGCTTCTGCTGGAGGTTCTGCTGGAGGTTCTGCTGGTTCGCCGGCTTCGGCTTGTTCTGCATGTTCTGCAGCGCCGCCTGGCCGCCCTGACCGGGCTGAGCCTGCTGGGTCGCGGGGCGCGCCTGCTGCAGGCTCTGCTTGCCGCGCTGCCCGTTGCGCTGCACCTGGGCGGCGCTCTCCGGGGCGAGGGCGCCCGATCCGCCGCGCGCCAGGCTGGACTGCAGGGAGGCGGCGCTCGGCACGTTGTTGGCGCCGTAGCCGCTGCCCGCCGCCGGCCGGCTGCCCGCGGCGGGGCGGTTGGCGGCGGCCGGCCGGGTCACGGCACCGGCCGGGCCGGCGCCGGTCTGCACCGCCCGGCGCTGGCTGTTCGGCGCCCAGGGCTGGCGATAGGGCGTCGCCACCGGCCGGTTGGCGCCGCCGCGATTGCCGGAGCCGATATTGCCGTTGTTGATGTTGATCTCGCCGATGTTGATATCGTTGCCCGAGACGTTGTTGCCGCAGCGGCCGTTGCAGCCGCCGCCCCAGCCGTTGTTCCACCCGTTGTTGTAGTAGACGTGGTGGTTGTGCCAGTCGACGTCGTTGTTCCAGATCAGGTTGCCGACCAGGACGCCGGCGCCGAAGCTGAGCAGGCCGGTCAGCGCCATGTCGGCGCCGGTGTAGGTCGGCGCCGGGTAGGCCCCATAGTAGGGCGAGCCGTAGTCGTAGCTCGCGGGCGGCGGGTAGACCGGGGCCGGCGCAGGCGTCACCACCGTGGTGCCGCCGCTGCCGGTGACCACCGTCGAGCCCGCGGGGGCCACCACCGTGGTGGTGGCGGGTGCCGGCGCAGCCGCCGGGGGCGGGGCGGCGGGTGCCGACTCGTACACCGCAGGTCCGTATTGCGGGACGTAGATCTTCTCCGGGCTGGTCGGCTCGATGGTGATGATGTTGTTGTTGGTGACGTTGACCGTCTGCTGCTCGCTGCTCTCGAGATGGCCGGCTGCCTGGGCCTGCTCGCGGAGCTCTTGGACAGCGGCCAGGACATCGGCCTGCTGGTTGACGAAGGCGTTGCCGAGCGCCGTCGTCCAGTCGAGATTCTTGTCGAGCTGGCCGAGCACGGAGGGGAACTGCACCAGCACCTTGACGCTGGGATCCCACGCCTTGCCCTCGACCGCCTTCTCGACCTGATCGGGCTTCACCGTCTTGTTGGCCTCGAGCCAGCGGGCGGCCTGCACCACGTCGAGCGGATAGACCGAGGCGATCAGCACCTGCGACAGCAGCGCGTCGGGATAGAGCGCCACCGGCCCGAGCAGCTGGCGCAGCGCCTCGTCGTCGAGCAGCTCGCCTTCGGGCGGCGGCGCCTCGTCCGGCGGGGCCTCCGCGACCGCCCCGGGCGCCGCCGTCGCCGGCGCGCCCGTGCCGTCGGCGTCCTGCGCCCATGCGGCGGGCGTGCCGGCGAGAAGGCAGAGGGAGAGCAGGAGACGGATCTTCACGACCCGGCTCCTCGGCTCGGAACGGAACAGCATCTGGAGCCTATCTCAGCTGGTTGGCGCGGCCGCGGCGCATCCCTACCTTGGCCTGTCGGCGGTCGCCATTCTTGTCACATCGCGCCATGCCTGTCGCGACCGAAACCGTAGGGCGGGGCTACTCGACCTTGTCCCAGCTCGAATCCGGGTCGTAGCTGGTCATCTTGCCGGCGATCGCGTCGGTGTCGTCGCCGAGGTCCTTCTCGTAGACGATTCCCTGCTGGTTGACGATGAAGGTCATCACGCCGGAATTGCCGTAGTCGACCGGGTAGGCGACCAGGGCGAAGCCGCCGATCATGTTGCCGTTGACCAGGTAGCTGTAGGCCCCGCCGGGGGCGTGCGGGCCCTGGGCGGTCAGCACGCGATAGAGATACCCGTGATACGGGGTCGGCTTGTCCGACGACTTCTTGGTATAGCCTTCGGCGACTGCGTTGGCGACCAGCGGGCCGAAGGGGCTGAGCGGCTGGCCTTCGACGGCCGGCCAGTACAGCCCGTCATGCTTGCCCGGCGTGCTGCCGAGGCGCTGGGCGTACTTCAGCACGCCGCTGCCGTCGCGGTCGGCCCCCGCATACTCCTTCTGGGCGCGGACATAGGCGCGGACGACGTCAATGGCGCCGAGCTCGTTGCGGCCGATGCGGCGGTCGAGGATCTCCTCCTCGCCGGCGGCAGTGTCGAAGCGCCAGCCCGCCGGATCGTGGACCAGCGGGATCGGGAAGGGCCAGTCCTCGCGGCCGAAGATCAGCGTCACCTTGTCGGCGCCGTCCTTCTCGAGCCGTGTGGCCTTGTCGGCCGAGGCGACGAAATCCTCCAGCGCCTGCTTGTCGGCGACCTCGTCGCCCGACGAGACGATCTCGTCGGCCTGCGGCCCGAGCACCGCGAGCAGGGCGGCCTTGTAGTCGTCGGCCCGGGCGGCCTCGAGCAGCGCCTTGGCGGCCTCCTCCGGGGTGGCGAAGACCTTCTGCGCCTCGTCGGCGGCCGCCAGGGAGGCCGCGCCGAGGGCGGCCATGATCGCGACGGCCGCGGCAATCCGCCGGGCCGTTCCGATTCCGTTGATCCAGCTCATCTTCCGCTTCCTTGGCTTCGTTGACCCGTGCTGACTCATCGGCCCCGGCCGCCGCTGCGCTGCCGCGGAGCGCCGCCGCCGCCGCGCGATCCGCCCACTTGGCGCGAGCGGCTCGCCTGACCGCGCTGGCTCGCCTGCCGCGTCCTGCTGCCGTTCTGGACGCCGAAGGCGCCCTGGTTGCCGTAGCCCTGATTGCCGAGGGCCTGGCCGCCCTGGGAGGCCGGCCGGTTCTGCCGCGCGACCGGCTTCTTCTGCTGCAGCGCCGGCTTGTTCTGGCCCAGGGCGGGCTTGTTCTGCTGCAGCGCCGGCTTGTTCTGCCGGGCCTGCTGATTGGCCGGCCGCTGCTTCTTCTGCAGGGCCTGGCCGCCCTGCCCGGGCGATCCCTGCAGGGTCGCCGGCTTCGCCTTGCTCCGGCTCTGTGCCCCGCGGCTGGCGTTGCGCTTGGCGCTGGCGGCGCTTTCCGGGGCGAAGGCCCCGCCATTGCCGCGCGCCAGGCTGTTTTGCAGCTGGTTCGCATTGGGTAGCTGCTGGCCTGCGCGCCGGGTGGTGGCCGCGGCCGGACGCGCGGCGCCCAGCCCGCCGCCGGAGGCCGAGGCCTGCCGGCGCTGGGCATTGGGCTGCCAGGGCTGCCGCTTGGTGGCCGGCCGGTCGCCGGCGACCCGGTTGCCCGACCCGATATTGCCGTTGTTGATGTTGATCTCGCCGATGTCGACGTTGTTGTTGCAGCGGCCGCAATTGCCGCCGCCCCAGCCATCGTCCCAGTCCCCGTGATGGTAGACGTGGTCGTCGTCCCAATCGATGTCGTCGTCGCCCCAGATCAGGCCGCCGACCAGCATCCCGGTGCCGAAGCCGACGAGGCCGGCGACCGCCATGTCGGAGCCGGTATAGGGCGCGGGGTAAGCGCCGTAGTACGGGGCCGGATAGGGCTCGGCATAGGCCGGGGGCTGCGTGACGACGGTGGTCTCGCCGCCGGTGACCACGGTCGACCCCGCCGGCGCCACCACCGTCTCGCCCGCGGCGGCGGACGCCGGGGCAGGGGCGGGCGCCGACTCGTAGACGGTGGGCGCGTATTGCGGGACGTAGACCTTCTCCGGGTCGGTCGGATCGATGGTGATGTTGTTGGTGCTGGTGACGTTCACCGTCTGCTGCTCGCCGCTCGCCAGGTTGCCGGCCGCCTGCGCCTGGGCGCGCAGCTCCTGGATCGCCGCCAGCACGTCCTCCTGCTGGCTCACGAAGGCGTTGCCGAGGGCCGAGGTCCAGTCGAGGTTCTTGTCCATCTGGGCGAGCACGGTGGGGAACTGCGCCACGACCTTGACGCTCGGGTCCCAGGCCTGCTTCTCGAGCGCGGCCTGCAGCTGCTCCGGCTTCAGCGCCTTGTTCTTCTCCGCCCAGCGGGCGGCCTGCACCACCTCGAGCGGGTAGGCCGAGGCGATCAGCACCTGGGCCAGCAATGCGTCGGGGTAGAGCGCGACCGGCCCGAGCAGCTGTTGCAGCTCCTCGGCACTGAGGCGCGCCGGCTCCTCGGCTGGGGGGGCATCTGCAGCCGGAGCGGCGGCCGAAGCCGGCGCTGCGTCGCCGGTCTGGGCCGACGCCGGTGCACTCGCAAGCAGCACGCACAGGAAAAGCAGCAGACGGGTGCTCATCTCGGGTCCTCTGGGTCTGGTGCGAGGGGCTCCCCTGCGACCATCCGCTGAGCGTCGCTTGCCACCGCTGCCCACTTCTTGTCATATCGTGCCATGGCCGCCACGCGGGGCTGCTGGTACGAAATGACAATTCCGCGGGGGCAGCCGGTGCTAGTGGGGATCTGGCTCGTCGGGCGGCTGGCAGGAAGCCGGGCTTCAGCCGCGGCGAGGGAATGACGGGGTCGATCGAGTGAGGACGAAAGCGTCCACCGCGGGCGGCGGGCGACCAGGCCCGGAGCTGTCGATCCGGCAGGATGCCGGCGCGGTGCTGGTGGCGCTGGCTGGCGACTGGCGGCTGGCGGGTGGGCTGCCTGGCCCGGCGGAGCTCGAGCGGCAGCTGCCGGCGGCGGGCGCGGTGCGGCTGGCCTTCGACACCGAGCGGCTCGGCGCCTGGGACAGCGGCCTGCTGACCTTTCTTGCCGGCGTGCAGGCGACCTGCGCCAGCCGCGGCCTGGCGCTCGATCCGTCCGGCCTGCCCGAGGGCGCGCAGCGGCTGCTCAAGCTGGCGACTGCGGTGCCGGAGCGCCAGGGGGCGCGGCGCGGCGACAAGCGCGTCGATTTCCTGACGATGGTCGGGACCGAGGCGATCGCGCTGTGGACCTCGATGGGCGAGATGATCGAGTTCCTCGGCGCGACGATGCAGAGCTTCGGCCGGCTGCTGATCGGCCGCGCCCGCTACCGCCGGGTCGACCTGGTCGAGGTGATCCAGGAGAGCGGCGCCGCGGCGCTGCCGATCGTGGCGTTGATCTCCTTCCTCGTCGGGCTGATCCTGGCCTTCGTCGGCGCCATCCAGCTGCAGCAGTTCGGGGCGCAGATCTACGTCGCCGACCTGGTCGGCATCGCCATGGCGCGCGAGATGGGCGCCATCATGACGGCGATCATCATGTCCGGCCGCACCGGGGCCGCCTTCGCCGCCCAGCTCGGCACCATGCAGGTGAACGAGGAGATCGACGCGCTCAGCACCTTCGGCCTGTCCTCGATGGAGTTCCTCGTCCTGCCGCGGATGCTGGCGCTGATCCTGATGATGCCGCTGCTCTGCATCTTCGCCGACCTGATGGGCATCCTGGGAGGAGCCCTGGTCGGCATCGGGATGCTGAAGCTGTCGGTCACCGAGTACGTCAACGAGACGATCCACGGCATCGGCCTCGCCGACTTCGCGGTCGGCATCTTCAAGAGCGCGGTGTTCGGCGTGCTGGTCGCCGTCGCCGGCTGCCTGCGCGGCATGCAGTGCGGCCGCAGCGCCTCGGCGGTCGGGCTGGCGGCGACCTCGGCGGTGGTCACCGGCATCGTCTTCATCATCGTGACCGACGGGCTGTTCGCGGTCATCACCAACGCGATCGGGATCTGAGGGGTCCGCCGGTGGAAGGGTCTGAGCGCGTGGCCGAGGCGCATATCACCGTGCGCAACCTCGACATGGCCTATGGCAGCTTCGTCATCCAGCACGACCTAAACTTCACCATCCGGCGCGGCGACATCTTCATCATCATGGGCGGCAGCGGCTGCGGCAAGAGCACGCTGCTGAAGCATCTGGTCGGCCTCAAGGCGCCGGCCCGCGGCGAGGTGCTGTTCGGCGACCAGAGCCTGTGGGCGGCCGATCCCGAGCAGCAGCAGCGGATGATGCGCCGCTTCGGCATCCTCTACCAGAGCGGTGCGCTCTGGAGCTCGATGACGCTGGCCGAGAACGTCGCGCTGCCGCTCGGCGAGTTCACCGATCTCAACCCGGCCGAGATCCGCCGCGTCGCCTCGCTGAAGCTGGCGCTGGTCGGGCTGGCCGGCTTCGAGGATTTCTACCCGTCGGAGATCAGCGGCGGCATGCGCAAGCGCGCCGGCCTGGCGCGCGCCATGGCGCTCGACCCGGAGATCCTGTTCTTCGACGAGCCCTCGGCCGGCCTCGACCCGATCAGCTCGCGCATGCTCGACGACCTGATCCTCGAGCTGCGCGACAGCCTCGGCGCCACCATCGCCGTGGTCACCCACGAGCTCGCCAGCATCTTCACCATCGGCAACAACTCGGTGTTCCTCGACGCCGACACCAAGACGATGATCGCGCAGGGCGACCCCAAGGAGCTGCGCGACCATTGCCCCGACCCCAAGGTGCGCAACTTCCTGCTGCGCGGCGAGCTGGCGGCGGAGCATCACTCATGAGCCGGCAAGGGGCCCGCTGAATGGCCAAGAAATCGAACCCGAAGCTGATCGGCGGCTTCGTCCTGGTGGCGCTGGCCATCGCGGTGGCCGGCATCCTGGTGTTCGGCGGCGGCCAGTTCCTGGTCACCAAGACGCCCGCGGTGCTCTATTTCGAGGGCTCGCTGGGTGGGCTTGCCCCGGGTGCTCCGGTCAATTTCCGCGGCGTCAAGATCGGCAGCGTCACCAGCATGCAGATCCAGTACGACGTCACCAAGCAGGAGGTGCACATCCCGGTCTTCATCGAGATCGAGCCGGACCGCATCCAGATCACCTCCGGGCAGCGCAACGAGCGCAACATCGCCACGCTGGTGCGCCGCGGCCTGCGCGCCCAGCTGGTGGTGCAGTCGCTGGTCACCGGCCAGGCCAGCATCGAGCTCGACTTCCATCCCGACGCGCCGATCCGTCTGGTCGGCGGCACCAAGGGCATCCCCGAGCTGCCGACCATCGCCTCGAGCCTGGACCAGCTCCAGGCCAGCGTCTCGGACGTGCTGAACAAGATCGCCAAGATGCCGCTCGACCAGATCGCGGACCGCATCCTCGAGCTGGTCGACACCACGAACACCACGATGCAGGGCGCCAACGGGCTGATCGCCGACAGCCGCGGCGACATCAAGCCGATCCTCGACAAGGCCGAGGAGACGATGAAGGGCCTCGACCAGCTGGTCGCCAGCCTGAACGCCCAGGTCGGCCCGCTCTCCGACAGCGTGCAGGGCACGCTGGGCGAGGCCCGTGCCCGGCTTGAGCTGAAGCCCGGCGAGCCCCTGCAGAGCCTCAACGAGACCCTGGCCGACGGCCGCCGGCTCATCAACAATGTCGATCGCGGGATCGGCCCGGTGCTGGCGCAGGGCATGCAGGTGATGCGCGGCGCCGACACCGCGCTGGCCGCCGCGACCAAGGCGCTCAACTCGGTCCAGGGCACCATCTCCCCCAACTCGGCCCTCTACTTCCAGCTCAACGACACGCTGCGCCAGATCGCGCTGGCGGCGACGGAGATCCGCGTCTTCGCCGCCTTCCTGCAGCGCAATCCCAATGCCCTGCTGACCGGCAAGAGATAGGCTCGAACCATGCGCACGCCCTTCGCCGTCCTCCTGCTCGGGCTGCTCGCCCCGGCCGTCCTCGCCGGTTGCGGCTCGACCTCGCCGACGCACTTCTACCTGCTGAGCAGCGTGCCGGAGCAGCCGGTGCCGGCGCCGGGACAGGGTGTCGCCGTCGGCGTCGGGCCGATCACCCTGCCGCAATATCTCAACCGGCCGCAGATCGTCACCCGCAGCTCGACCAACCAGCTCACCGTCAGCGAGTTCGACCAGTGGGGCGGCGCGCTCGACGACAACGTCACGCGGACGCTCGCCGCCAACCTCGCGACCCTGCTCGGCACCGACCGGGTTTCGCTCTATCCCTGGAAGGAATCGGCGCCGGTCGACTTCCAGGTGACGCTCGACATCGCCGCCTTCGAGGACGATGCCGAGGGCAATGCGGTGCTGAGCGTCTTCTGGAGCGTGATCGACGCCAAGACCGGCGCGGTGGCGGTGATGCGCCGGTCGAGCTACGCCACCAAGGCGGGCGAGCCGGCGGCCGGCGCGCTGACCGGCGGCGGCGGCGCCCGCCCCTATGACGCGGTGGTGGCCGCGATGAGCCAGGATCTCGAGCTGCTGAGCCGCGACATCGCTCAGGCGATCGGCGGCCTCAGGCGGGGATAGGGCGGCCGGCTGGCGCGAACTGACAAGTAGCCCCGGCGCGATTTGGCAAGGCTGCACGAGAACCTTCGGGGAGAGCTGCCGTGGCCGACAAGAAGAAGAAGCGGAAGGAACGGGAGGCCGCGGCGGCGGCCGCCGCCGTCGCTGCGCCGACCGAGACGCCCACGGGCGGTGGCCGGGAGCCGCTGACCTCCAAGTTCTACAATGCCGAGCTGGCGCGCCTTCAGGGCGAGCTGGTCAGGCTGCAGCTCTGGGTCAAGCACACCGGCGCCCGCGTCGTGGTGCTCTTCGAGGGCCGCGATGCGGCGGGCAAGGGCGGCGTGATCAAGCGGATCGCCGAGCGCACCAGCCCGCGCGTCTTCCGCGTCGTCGCCCTGCCATCTCCATCGGATCGGCAGAAGACGCAGCTCTACGGTCAGCGCTACATCGAGCAGCTGCCGGCCGGCGGCGAGGTCGTTCTGTTCGACCGGAGCTGGTACAATCGCGCGGGCGTCGAGCGCGTCATGGGCTTCTGCAGCGAGCAGACGAGCGAAAGCTTCTTGCGCATCGTACCGGTGTTCGAGCGCCTGATCGTCGATTCCGGGATCAAGCTGATCAAGTACTGGTTCGAGGTCAGCCAGGAGGAGCAGACGCGCCGCTTCGAGCAGCGGATCGAGGATCCGCGCAAGATCTGGAAGCTGAGCCCGATGGATCTCGAGTCGCACCGGCGCTGGTACGACTTCTCGCGCGCCCGGGATGCGATGTTCGCCGCGACCGACAACGCCTTTGCGCCCTGGCACGTGGTCCGGGCCGACGACAAGAGGCGGGCCCGCCTCAACTGCATCGCCCACCTCCTCGGCCATATCCCCTACGAGGACGTGCCGCGCCACAAGATCAAGCTGCCGAAGCGGCAGAAGCCCGGCGGCTATGTCGAGCCGGACTATCAGTACCACTACGTCGAGGAGAGGTACTGATGGCGATGCGACGGCCGGTCCCGCTCCGCATCCTGCTCGCGGCGGCGCTGCTCGGCGCCGGGCTGCAGGGCTGCTCGGAGGAGAAGCCGCCGCCACCGCCGGCGCCGCGCATGGCGCGGGTGGCGACCGTGCATCTCACGGCCGCCAGCCTGGGCGGCCAGGCGAGCGGCGTCATCGATTCCCGCTACAACGCGCAGCTTGGCTTCCTGGTCGGCGGGCGGCTGGTCGAGCGCAAGGTCGACATCGGCGCCGTGGTCAAGGACGGCGACATGCTGGCCCAGCTCGACGCCACCGACTTCAAGAACAAGCTGGCCGCAGCACAGTCGCAGCTGCGGGCTGCCGAGGGCGAGGTCGCCCAGGCGGCGCCGCAGGAGGAGCGTCTGCGCACGCTGCTGAAGAAGGGCTACACCACCCAGGTCGAGTACGACCGCGCCATGCGCAACCTGAGCACCGCCAAGGCCCGGGTCGACGAGGCACAGGCCAATTTGCGGCTGGCCAGCGACCAGGTCGCCTACACGACGCTGATCTCCGACATGGACGGCGCGGTGACCGCGGTGGGTGCCGACCCCGGCCAGGTGGTCAATGCCGGCCAGATGATCGTGCAGGTGTCCCGGCTCGACGCCCGCGAGGGCGTCTTCTCCGTGTCGGAGAAGGCGATCTCCTATCTCAAGCCGGGCATGATCATCCGCGTCGCGCTGCAGTCCGATCCGACCATCGCCGTCGACGGCGCGGTGCGGGAAATCTCGCCCAACGCCGATCCGGTGACCCGGACCTACCAGCTCAAGGTGGCGCTGCCGGACGCGCCGGAGGCGATGCGGCTCGGAGCGGTGGTGACCGGGACCCTCGACCTCAAGGGCGACCTGGTGGCGGTCATCCCGACCGGCGCCCTGCTGCAGACCGGCGAGCAGGCCGCCGTCTGGGTCGTTGACACCGCGAACGGGACGGTGCATCGCCGGCCGGTCAAGGTGCTGCGCTTCGACGCCGAGACCGTGACGGTCGGCGAGGGCCTCAAGGAGGGCGACATCATCGTCACCGCCGGAATCAACTCGCTGGCCGAGGGCGAGAAGGTGAGGCTGCCGCAGGAAGCCTCGCAGTGAAGGGCGTCAACCTCTCGGAATGGGCGATCAAGCACCAGGCGCTGATCGTCTTCTTCATCATCGTCTGCGGCGCCGCCGGCATCCTCTCCTACCGCTCGCTCGGTCGCGAGGAGGATCCCGCCTTCGCGGTCAACACCATGATCGTGCGCACGCTGTGGCCCGGCGCCACGACGCTGCAGACCATGGAGCAGGTGACCGACCGCATTGAGAAGAAGCTCGAGGAGACGCCGCGCCTCGACTACCTGAAGAGCTACACCAAGCCCGGCGAGTCGGTCGTCTACGTCAACATCCTGGAATCGACCCCGCCCAGGGATTTCAACGAGATCTGGTACCAGGTCCGCAAGAAGGTCGCGGACATCCGCCATACCCTGCCGCAAGGCGTGCTGGGGCCGTTCTTCAACGACGAGTTCGGCGACGTCTACGGCGTCATCTACGGCATCACCTTCGACGGCTTCACCTACCGGGAGGCGCGCGACTACGCGGAGATCGCCCGCACCGCCTTCCTGTCGGAACCCGACGTCGGCAAGGTCACGCTGTTCGGCACCCAGGACGAGAAGTACTACCTGACCATCTCGGCCAAGAAGCTGGCCTCGCTCGGCCTCAACCTGCAGGAGGTGCTTTCGGCGGTGGCCGAGCAGAACGCGGTCACCCCGGCCGGCATCATCGCGACCAAGTCGGAGAACATCCTGATCGAGGTCACCGGCGCGCTGGTCACCGCCGACAGCCTGCGCAAGATCAACCTCTACCTGAACGGCCGCTTCTTTCGCCTGGCCGAGCTTGCCTCGATCGAGCACGGCTATGTCGACCCGCCGCAGAAGATGTTCCGGGTCGACGGCAAGCCGGCGATCGGCGTCGGCATCTCGATGCGCCCGGGCGGCAACGTGCTGCGCATGGGCGAGGAGTTGAAGAAGATCGCCGATGGCCTGCGCGATCGCTTCCCGATCGGCATCGAGCTGAAGCAGGTCTCGGACCAGCCGACCGTGGTCGAGCACTCGATCCACGGCTTCACCAAGGCGCTGTTCGAGGCGGTGGTGATCGTGCTCGGGGTCAGCTTCCTCAGCCTCGGCGTGCGCGCCGGGCTGGTGGTCGCGACCAGTATCCCGCTGGTGCTGGCGATGGTGTTCCTCGGCATGAGCATGATGGACACCAGCCTGCAGCGCATCTCGCTCGGCGCGCTGATCATCGCGCTCGGGCTGCTGGTCGACGACGCCATGATCACCGTCGAGATGATGGTGTCGAAGATCGAGGAGGGATTCGAGAAGGCCAAGGCCGGCACCTTCGCCTATACCAGCACGGCCTTTCCAATGCTGACCGGAACGCTGGTCACCGCCCTTGGCTTCCTGCCGATCGGCTTTGCCCGGAGCAACACCGGGCAGTACTGCTTCTCGCTCTTCACGGTGATCCTGATCGCGCTGCTGATCTCGTGGGTCGTCGCGGTGATCTTCTCGCCGGTGATCGGCGTCTGGGTGCTGCCGGCCAAGATCAAGGCCAAGCCAGGCCATGGCGGTGCGCCGAGCGGGGTGATCGGCCGCGCCTTCCAGGCCGCGATCCTGACCTGCATGCGGTTTCGCTATCTCACCATCGCGGTGACGGTGGGGCTGTTCGCGCTGTCCGTGGTCGGGCTCGGCAAGGTGCAGCAGCAGTTCTTCCCGGCCTCGGATCGGCCGGAGCTGCTGGTGACGCTCACGCTGAACAAGAACGCCTCGATCTTCGCCACGCGCGACGTCGTCGACCGGGTGCAGGCCATTCTCGACGACGACGCGGGGGTCGACCACTACTCCGCCTATGTCGGCGGCGGCGCGATACGCTTCTACCTGCCACTCGACGTCCAGCTGGACAACAGCTTCCTGGCGCAGTTCGTCATCGTAGCGAAGGATCTGGAGTCGCGCGACGCGCTGCAGGCCAAGCTCGACAAGCAGCTGGGCGAGGCCTTCCCCGACGTCAACTCGCGCGTTTCCAAGCTCGAGCTCGGACCGCCGGTCGGCTGGCCGGTGCAGTACCGCGTCAGCGCCGAGAGCACCGCGCAGGTCCGCAGTGCCGCCGAGCAGGTGGCCCAGGTGCTGCGCGCCTCGCCCGATACCCTGCTGGTCAATTTCGACTGGGGCGAGAAGACCAAGACCGTCCGCATCGAGGTCAACCAGGACAAGGTCCGGCAGGCCGGCCTGAGCTCGGCCGCGGTGGCGCAGACCCTCAACATGATCTTGTCCGGCCAGGTGGTGACGCAGATCCGCGACTCGATCTATCTGATCGACGTGGTGGCCCGCGCGCCGGAGGAAGAGCGGCTGTCGCTGCAGGCGCTGCGTGAGACGCAGATCAGCCTGCCCTCCGGCCGCGCCGTGCCCCTCGGGCAGATCGCCGCCATCGACTACACGCTCGACGAGTCCTACATCTGGCGGCGGGACCGGCTGCCGACGATCACCGTGCAGGCCGACGTGCCGCCCGGCATCCAGGCGCCGACTGCCTACGTGCGGAACCGGCCGGCGATCCAGGCGCTGATCGCCAAGCTGCCGCCCGGAGCGCGGATCGTCGAGGGCGGCGCGGTCGAGAAGAGCATCCAGGCGAACGCCTCGATCGCCGCCCAGATGCCGCTGATGGTCATGCTGATGCTGATCGTGCTGATGATCCAGCTGCAGAGCTTCCAGCGGCTCTTCCTGGTGCTGAGCGTGGCGCCGCTCGGCCTGATCGGGGTGGTCGTGGCGATGCTCGTGACCGGCACGCCGATGGGCTTCGTGTCGATCCTCGGCATCATCGCGCTGATCGGCATGATCGTGCGCAACTCGGTGATCCTGATCGACCAGATCGAGCATTACCGGGCGGCCGGCAAGCACCCCTGGGATGCGGTGGTCGAGGCGGCCGACCACCGGCTGCGGCCGATCCTGCTGACCGCGGCGGCGGCGATCCTCGGCATGATCCCGATCATGCACGACGTGTTCTGGGGGCCGATGGCCTATGCCATCGTCGGCGGGCTGGCCGGCGCCACCCTGCTCACCATGCTGTTCCTGCCCGCTCTCTACGTCGCCTGGTTCCGCATCAAGGATCCGCGCCGCGATGCCGGCGCGACGGCGGCGGCACCGCCGCCGCCCGCCGTGCCGGAGCCGGCGTGACTCAGCGGGCGATCAGCCCGACCTGCTTGAAGGCGCCGTTCTCGACGACGAACCAGCCGATCACGCCCTCGATGTCGCCCTTGGCGTCGAACTCCACCGGCCCGGAGGCGCCGTTGTAGTCGATCTTGCTGCCGCCATCGACCAGCGCCTTGGCGCGGGACCATTCGCCGGGCTCGACGAGGCGGCCCGGGCCGCAGCAGACGCGGCGCAGCGCGGCGGCTACCTTGGCGCGGTCGGCTGACCCCGCCTTCTCGATCGCGAGTGCCGTCAGCATTACCGAATCGTACGCCTGGGCGACGAAGAACTTGCCGGCGGTGGACCCGTAGGCCTCGCCGAAGACCCGCTCGAACTTGCCGGCGGCGGCATTGCCGGCGGTCTCGGCCGGGGCGGTGAAGAAGGAGTCGCGCAGCTTGTCGCCGCCGACCTCCTCGATCAGCCGCGGATCGAGCAGCTTGTCGGTGCCGATCACCGTCTCGAAGGCGCCGCCGTCGAGCGCCTGCTTGATGATCGGGATGCCGGTGTCCGGAAAGGCGATCACCACCAGCGCCTTGGCATCGTCGCCGGCGAGCTTCTTCGCCACGGCCGCATAGTCGTCGCCCGGGTGGTGCGGCACGTCGGCGGTGATGGTGCCGCCGAGCTTCGTATAGGCGTCCCGGAACAGCCTGACGATGCGGCCATAGACGTTCTCGGCATAGGTCAGCGCGATCCGGTCGTAGCCCTGGTTGAAGGTGAGCTTCGCCAGCACCATCGCCTGGTACTCGTCGCTCGGCACCAGGCGGAAGAGGAGGTCGTGGTCGTCGAGCCGCGTCAGCACCGGCGAGGTGGCGCTCGGCGAGATCTGCAGGACGCCGGCCGGGACCGCGACCTTCTCGGCGGCAGCCAGCGTCGAGCTGGTGGTGATGTCGCCGACCAGCGCGACGACGCCGTCCTTCTCGATGAGGGTGCGGGCCGCCGCGATGCCGCCGTCGGCCGTGCCCTTGCTGTCGACCACCACGGCCTGCAGCTTGCGGCCGTCCAGGATGCCGCCGCCGGCATTGACCTCGTCGACGGCGAGCCGGATCGCATCGAGGATCGGCGGCGCGAAGGCGGCCACCGGGCCGGTCTGGCCGATCAGGATGCCGATCTTGACGTCGTCGGCCGCCCCGGCGCGATCCGGCGGGATCAGGGTGGCGGCCAGCAGCGCGGCTGCGGCCAGGCACCCCGCGGCACGGGGCCGCGAACGGGGCGCGATCGCGTCGGAATGGGCAATCTGCACGTGACACCTCCTCAGCCCGAGGTCCGGAGGCGCCGCGGCCGGCTGAGCCGGCGCCCGATCCCCGTCCCCTGCGGGCCGGTGTAGCCTAGCCTGACCGTCCAGCCAAGCATTGCTGCCGCGCTCCGGCCCGGCGGCCGCTTGGCGTCGAATGACAAGAGTGCGACGGTCCGGGTGAGAAGAATGCGCCGGGGCCGGCGCCCCGTCACCGGAGGATCGTCATGACCAACCTGCTCAATCCCAAGGAACTCGAGAAGCTCGCCCACGAGGAGGAGCTCGCCAAGGCGAACAAGGCGCTCGAGGCGATGAAGCGCAAGGAGGACGAGCAGCGCGAGCTGCACGAGACCTTCATGAACCGGGAGATCCACCCGCAGGTCAAGGAGCGCGTCAACGCCGCCGTGTCCCGCGCCGCGCGCGCCGGCGAGAAGGAGCTGCTGGTGATCAGCTTCCCGGCGAGCTACTGCAACGACGCCGGCCGGCGGATCAACAACGCCGAGCCCGACTGGCCGGACTCGCTCGAGGGTTTCGCCAGGATTGCCTACGACTACTACGATCGCGAGCTGAAGCCGCTCGGCTTCAAGGTGCAGGCCCGGGTGCTCGACTATCCCGGCGGCATGCTGGGCAAGATCGGCCTGTTCCTGATGTGGTAGGCCGCTGGTTGGCGCTGCGGCCGGGCTAGAGCAGGCGCAGCGCCGACCAGGCGATCAGCCCGAGGCTGAGCAGCAGGGTGGCGATCAGGAAGACGCCGGCGAGCGCCAGGACGCGCCGGATCGCGCGCGCCCGGTTGTCGACCGGAACCGCGCTGGGGGCGCGCGGGACGTTGACGGCCACCAGCGCCGCACCCGAGAGCAGGATGGTGATCAGCGAGCAGCCGAGCACGCCGGCGACCAGCGGCGTCATCGCGTTTTCCATACGTTCACGACAAGAAAGCCCACCCCCGCGCCTCCCGAACGCATTGCCGAGCCGGGCATCCCGGCCGGCCGGCGGCGCCGGCCGCCGCCCACCGGGCTGACGGCCAGCTTACGGCGCAGCATCGCGCGATCGGCCGGCGGCTGCTTGTCAGATCGTGCCAGCGGCGGTCGTGGCGTCACGGCGCGGGGTCGGCCGGCTCGAACAGCACGACGACGGAGCGCGGCTCGACGCGGTAGCGCGCTTCCGGCACGGCGGGTGCGGCCTGCCAGGGGACGATGTCCTCGGGGGAGGGCCGTGCCGTGTCGATCCAGCGGCGCCACCGGCCCTCCGGCAGCTCGAACGCCAGTGGCTCCCAATAGGCGTTGAGCACGAGATAGACGCGCAGGCCCTCGCCCGGCAGCGCCGCCTCGAACGCCAGGCTGTGCGACCCCGGCCCCCAGTCCGGCCGGCCGGGCACGACCCCGTGCCAGCTCTTGCGGGCCTCCCGGATCATCTCGACGAGCGGCATGCGGCGTCGCTCGTGCGCCTCGTCGCGCAGCAGCCGCCGTGCGTTCAGCAGGCTGACGAAGCGGTGCAGGTCGGCATGGCGCTCGAGCAGCGTCCAGTCGAGCCAGCTGGTCTCGTTGTCCTGGCAGTAGGCGTTGTTGTTGCCGCCCTGGCTGCGCCGCATCTCGTCGCCCATGACGAACATCGGTACGCCGAGCGCCAGCAGCGTCACGGTCAGCAGGTTCCTGGCCTGCCGGTTGCGCAGCGCCTCGATCGCCGGGTCGTCGCTCGGCCCCTCGACCCCGCAGTTCCAGCTCCGGTTGTCGTCGGCGCCGTCGCGGTTCTCCTCGCCATTGGCCTCGTTGTGCTTGCGCTCGTAGCTGACCAGGTCGTTGAGCGTGTAGCCGTCGTGGCAGGTGACGAAGTTCACGCTCTGCTCCACCTCGCGGTTCTCGTGGCCATAGATCTCGGGACTGCCGAGCAGCCGGTCGGCGATCCGCGACACCGAGCCGGGCTCGGCGCGGAAGAAGGCGCGGACGTCGTCGCGGAAGCGCCCGTTCCATTCCTTCCAGCTGTCGCCGATGAAGCTGCCGACCTGGTAGAGGCCGGCGGCGTCCCAGGCCTCGGCGATCAGCTTGGTGCCGGCCAGGACCGGCTCCGACTCGATGTCCCAGATCACCGGCGGGCTGGGTACCGGCTCGCCCGACGGATCGCGCGACAGGATCGCTGCGAGATCGAAGCGGAAGCCGTCGACGTGCATTTCCTCGACCCAGTAGCGCAGGCTGTCGACGATCATCCGGCGGACGACCGGGTGGTTGGCGTTGAGGGTGTTGCCGCAGCCGCTGAAGTCGGCATAGCGGGAGCGGTCGGGCTGCAGGATGTAGTAGGCGGGATTGTCGAGGCCGCGGAAGCAGAGCACCGGCCCGCCGGCGCCGCCCTCGGCGGTGTGGTTGTAGACGACATCGAGGATCACCTCGATGCCGGCGCGGTGCAGCGCCTTCACCATGTCGCGGAACTCGTCGACCGGCCCGAGCGGGTCCTGGCGCGCGCTGTAGGCCCGGTGCGGCGCGAAGAAGGAGACCGGCTGGTAGCCCCAGTAGTTCACGTGGCCGGGCGGCGCCGCCTCGGCGTCGAACTGGAAGACCGGCAGCAGCTCGACCGCGGTGATGCCGAGCTGCTGCAGGTAGGGGATCTTGTCGATCAGCCCGGCATAGGTGCCGCGCCGCGCCTCGGCGACGCCGGAGCTGGGATGCCGGGTGAAGCCGCGGACATGCGTCTCGTAGATGATGGTCCGCGCCGAGGAGCGCCGCAGCGGCCGGTCGCCTTCCCAGTCGTAGGCGCGGGGATCGACGACGATGCTCTTCATCGCGACGGCGCTGTTGTCCCCCGGCAGGATCGCCGCCGACCGGCTGTAGCCCGGCGGCACCGCGACGCCGCGGCCATAGGGGTCGAGCAGCAGCTTGGCCGGATCGAACCGGAAGCCGCGGGCCGGGTCGGCCGGGCCGTCCGCGCGCCAGCCATAGAGCTGGCCTGGCCCGATCCCGGGGACGAAGCAGTGCCAGTAGTGGTAGTCCCGGTCGGCCGCCGGGTCGAGGTGGAGCGTGCGGGCCGGCCGGGGATCGTCGACCCGGTCGAAGAGCAGGAGCTCGATCGCCGCGGCGTCTCGCGCATAGACGCTGAAATTGACGCCGCCGTCGCGCGGCGTGGCGCCGAGCGGCGCGCTCGAGGACGGGGCAGGGCTCACGTCCTGGTCTCGCCCCGGCAGCGCGTTGGGCATCCCGTCCTCCCCCGGCCGCACCGGCCGATGTCGACTGTCCGGCCGCGGCGCCTGGGTCCGCTTGTCACTTCATGCCAGAGTCCGGCCGTCCCCAGGGATGCCGGCGGGCCAGCAGGAGCCATGTTCCCGCGAGGCTGAGGGCGGCGATCGCCAGGATCGGCTGGAGCAGCGGCCAGACCTGGTCCCAGCCGCTGCTGCGCAGATAGAGGCCGCGCATGATGGCGATGAACCAGCGCAGCGGATTGATGGCGGTCAGCATCTTGATCGCGTCGGGCATGCTGGCGATCGGCGTGGCGAAGCCGGACAGCATGATCGCCGGCACCATGCAGAGGACCATGACGACGATGGCCTTGGCCTGGCTGCGCGTCGCCGCGGAGATCAGCAGGCCGATGCCGATGGCGGCCAGCAGCATGACGATGAGCGAGAGGGCAAGCAGCGGCAGGCTGCCGCGGAACGGGACCCCGAACCACCAGGCGGTCAGCGCCGCCATCAGCATGCCCTGGCCGAAGCCGACGGCCAGCGCCGGGATGGTCTTGCCGAGCAGCAGCAGCAGCGGCGACACGGCGCTGGCGCCCAGCCGCTCCAGCGTTCCGAGCTCGCGCTCGGCGACGATCGCCAGCGTCGCGCTGGTCAGCGTGACGATCAGCAGGATCTTGGCGACCAGCCCGGGGATGACGTACCAGTGGCTCAGCAGGTTGGGGTTGTACCAGGCCCGCATCACCGTCGCGGCGAGCGGTCGCGGCAGGCCGTTGAGAGCGATGTGGTCGCGGTTGAAGCCGGCGACGATCGACTGCGCGTAGTTCTGCACCAGCAGGGCGGTGTTGAGGGGCCGGCCGTCGATGATGATCTGCAGGTCGGAGGCGGTGCCTTGGCCGAGCTCGGCCGAGAAGCGCTGGCCGATGCGCAGCGCCAGCACAGCCTCGCCCTCGTCGACCAGCCGTCTCAGCTCCGCCTCCGTGGTCGGCAGGGCAGCCAGCCGGAAGAGCGGCGAGGCTGCGAAGCGCGCCGCCAGTTCCCGGCCGCGGCTGCCGAGATCCTCGTTGAGGATGGCGATCGGCGCGGCGGTGACGTCGAAGGTCGCTGCGTAGCCGAACAGCATCAGCTGCAGCACCGGCGGCACGATCAGCGCGAGCAGGCCCCGGCGCCCGCGCAGCAGCAGCAGGAACTCCTTGGTCAGCAGGGCCCAGAGCTGGATCGCCATCGCCGCGGCTCAGCCGAGTCGCCGCCGGTTGATACGCGCGACGAGCAGCAGCAGGCCGGCCGCGATCAGCGCCATGGCGCCGAGATTGGGCAGGATGATCGCCCAGACGTTGCCGGCCAGGAACAGCGTGTGGAGAATCGAGACGAAGTATCGGGCCGCCACCAGGTGGCTGATCCACTGGATCGGCGCCGGCGCGTTGTTCAGGTCGAACAGCAGGCCGGACAGCATCACGGTCGGGAGATAGCCGGTGGTCAGCACCAGGCGCGCCGCGGAGGCGCGGTTGCGGGTGGCGCTGGATACCAGGAACCCCAGGGCCAGCGCGCACAGCATGAACACCGTGGCGCAGGCCAGCAGCACCAGCACGGAGCCGCGGAAGGGCACCTCGACGATCAGCACGGTGAGGAGCAGCGCGATCGCCGTTCCGGCGACGCCGAGCCCGGTGTAGCAGATGGTCTTGGCGAGCATCAGCTCGATCGGCCGGGCCCGGGTGGCGAGCAGCGCCTCCATGGTGCCGCGCTCCCACTCGCGCCCGACGACGAGGGCGGCGAGCAGGGCCCCGGTCACGGTCATGATCAGCGCCACCATGCCGGGGGCGGTGAAGTAGTGGCTGTCGATCCCTGGGTTGAACCAGATGCGGGTCTGCGGCTGCGCCACCGGCACCCCGGGCGACTGTCGGGTCAGCACCCGCTGCGCCAGCCAGCGAGCGACCGCGCCGTCGACGTAGCTCGCGACCGTCCGGCCGGTGCGGCCGTCGGACCCGTCGACCAGGATCTGCACCGGCGCCTCGCCCTCGCCCAGCGCAGCGCGGGCAAAGTCGCCGGCCAGGACCACCACGCCGCTCACCCGGCCGTCGGCCAGCGCCCGCTCGGCGCGGTCGCGACCCTGGAAGAAGACCGGCCGGAAATAGCGGGCATTGTAGAAGGCGCCCGCCAGGTCGCGGGCCTCGGGGCTCGACTGCTCGATGACGATCGCGACCGACACCCGCTCGGTGTCGAGGCTGACGCCATAGACGAACAGCACCAGCAGGAAGGCCGGCCCGCCCATGGCGACCAGCACGGCGAAGGGGGCGCGCACCACCTCGCGCCATTCGTTGAGGGTGAGGGCGGCGACGCGGCGCAGCCCCGCCCTCATGCGGCCCGCCCCGCTGCGTCGGTCCCGTCGCCGGCTGCGAGCAGCGGCTCGATCGCGGGGATGGCGTCGGGGGGGCCGGCGGCGACGACCCGCCCGCGCTGCAGCACCAGCAGCCGGTCGCACGCCGCCGCCTCGGCCGGATCGACGGTCGCGACGACGATCGCCGCTCCCGCAGCCGCGAGTGCCCCGAGGTTGCGCCATATGGCACGCCGGGTGACCGGATCGGCGCTCCGGGTCGGCTCGTCGAGCAGCAGGATCCCGGGCTCATGCAGCAAGGCGACGGCGAGGGACAGCAGCTGGCGCTGACCCGGCGACAACCCCGCCGCGCTGCGGTCGGCGACCGGCTCGAGGCCGAGCTCGGCGAGCAGGGTGCCGATCCGGCCGACCCGTCGGCGCCACCCGAGCCGGCAGGCGCCGGCGAAGATGCGCAGATTCTGCCGCACGCTGAGTGCATCATAGAGCGCCGCCGTGCCCGGCATGTAGCCGACGCGGCGGCTGAGCGGTGCGGAGGCCGGCCGTGGCGTCAGGCCGGCTACCGTGACGCGGCCTTCGCTCGGCCGCTCCAGCCCGCAGAGCAGGCGCAGGATCGTCGTCTTGCCGGATCCGGGCGCGCCGACCAGGCCGAGAATCTCGCCGTGCCGAAGCGCGAGGTCGCAGGGCTGCAGTCGTGGCCGGCGGGCCAGGCCCTGCGCGGCGACGGCGTCGTCGCCGCCGTGCTCGATCGGCGCCGGGCGCAGTCCCGGCACCACCGCGCGCCCGGCGCCGCTCACAGCCGCGAAGCAATCCTCCAGGGTTGCTGCGGCCGGCATCGCCGGGCCGAGCTCGGCGAGGCGCGCGAGCTCCGCCGCGCCGGGCGGCGCGGTCGTCAGGAGGCGCACGCCGGCGGCCTCGATCGAGACCTCCTGGACCAGCGGCAGTGCCCGCAGCCGGGACGCGACGGCGCGACGCTCCGCTCCGGCGGCGGCGACCCGCCAGGCGCGACCCGCGAGCCGTCCGCTCAGCTCGTCCGGCGAGCCGTGGGCGAGCAGCCGCCCGCCGTCGAGCAGCAGCACCTGCCGGCAGCGCTCGGCATCGCTGAAGCTCTCGGTGGTGAAGATCAGGGTGCAGCCGGCCGGGGCCATCTGCGCCGCGAGCGCGAGCAGGGCATGGCGTCCCGCCGGGTCGAGGTCGTGGCCGGGCTTGTCGAGCAGCAGCAGCCGGGGGCCGGCAACCAGGGCGCAGGCCAGCCCGAGCCTGTCGCGCTCCCGTGCCGGGAGCGCGCCGATGCGCGCATCGGCGCGCCCGGCGAGGCCGATGCGGTCGAGCAGCACGGCGCTCCGCTCGGCGGCGGCGCGGCCGTCCAGATTGCGCAGCGCGGCGTGGAGCCGCAGTTCCTCGCGCACCCGCAGCGCGTCGTGCAGCCCGGCATGCTGCGGCAGGTAGCCGATCGCCGCCTGGACCGCGTCGGGCGTTCGGACCGCGTCATGGCCGAGCACGGTGATGCGTCCGGAATCCGGCCGCGACAGCCCGGCGATCAGGCGCAGGAGGGTGGTGGTACCGGCGCCGCTCGGCCCCACCAGGGCCACCGGGCCGCCCCCGGCGATGGTCGCCGAGAGGCTGTCGATCGGCACCCCGCCGGCGGCCCGCTTGACGACCTCCGCAAGGACGACGACGGGGTCGCTCACGGCGCGGCGGCCGGCTTCTGCAGGATGACAGTCGCCGGCATCCCCTGGCGCAGCGCCCGGTCCGGATTGTCGACGATGATGCGCACGCGATAGACCAGCGCGGTGCGCAATCCTGGCGTCTCCACCGACTTGGGCGTGAACTCGGCGGTGGGCGAGACGTAGCCGACATGGCCGACATAGGTTGCGCCGGGCGTGGCATCGGTGGTGACGGCGACGGCGGTGCCGGGCACCATCAACCCGAGATTGGGCTCGTCGACATAGGTGCGGACCCAGACCGGATCGATCACCGACACGGTGAGGACCGGGGAGTTGGGAGTGACGACGGCCCCCGGCTCGCGAACGCGGGTCAGCACGATGCCGGCGTTGGGCGCGCGCAGCGTCGAGCGCCGCAGGCGGTAGCGCGCGAGATCGAGGTCGGCGCGGCGCGCCTCGACCTCGGCGCGCGCCTGCGCGATCTGCTCCTTGCGCGTACCTTCGAGCAGCAGCGCGAGCTCGGCCCGGGCCACGTCGAGGGCCGCACCGGCGGTGCGCTGCGCCATGCGCGCGCTGTCGAGCGCCTGCTGCGAGGCGTTGTTGTGGCGCACCAGCTCGACCGCGCGGCTGAGATTGGCGACGCTGTTCTCCAGTCCCGCCTCGGCGGCCGCGACGCTGGCCCTCGCCCGGTCGATCTCCTGCGCCCGCGGTCCGGCCACCAGCTCGGCGAGCCGCTGCTCGGCCCCTTGCAGCGACGCCTCGGCGTTGGCCGCGGCGAAGCGGAAGGCGTCCTGGTCGAGGGTGGCGAGGACCTGGTCGGCGGCGACGACATCGCCCTCGTCGACCAGCACCTGCGCGATCGGCCCCTCGACCCCGAACGACAGGTCGACCTGCCGGATCTCGACGTTGCCGTAGAGGTCGAGCGTAGCGCTGCGCGCCGGTGCGGTCCGGTGCTGCCAGTACCACCAGCCGCCGCCGGCCGCCACGGCAGCCAGCATGAGCAGGGCCAGGATGCGTCTCATGCCGAA
The DNA here is from genome assembly GCA_046349435.1 of Dongiaceae bacterium. Lineage (GTDB taxonomy): Bacteria > Pseudomonadota > Alphaproteobacteria > Dongiales > Dongiaceae > JAXMCI01. The sequence continues at coordinate 68,689 of JAXMCI010000041.1, forward strand.
CCGGCCTGCGACCTCGCGCGGGTCGCCGCCTATGGCGTCTCGACGGTGACGGGGATGCGGCCGTCGCGCGCGGCGCGGCTGAACCGCTTGTAGTCCTCCTGCACCTGGTCGGCATAGTCGACGGCGAACTCGCAGAGCGCCTCGTCGAAGGCCTCGCTCGATCCGACATAGCCGGAGATCATCGCCGGGTCGCCCGACCGCGCATGGCCGCGCGCCAGCGCCCAGGCGCAGAGCTTGCCGAAATCCTCCAGGTCAGCCGCGTCGAAGTCCTCGATGATCGGCGACAGCTTCATGTCGCGCAGCTGGCGGACGTAGAAGTGGCGCAGCCCGCCTTCGCCGGTCGACCAGCCGAGGAAGATGTCGCTGGCGGCCTGCAGCAGGCGCTGGCCGGCGACGACGCGCTCGCCGTGGTTCTCATGCAGGCTCTTGCCGGCATAGGGCTCGAGCACCGAGGCGCTGGCCTGCTTGACCTGCAGGAACAGCGGATCGTCGTCGCGCGAGGTGAAGAGCATCACCAGGCACAGCGTGCCGACGCTGCCGACGCCCACCACCTTGACCGCCGTGTCGCAGTAGTGGAATCGGTCGAACAGGGTGCGGATATGCTCCGGCAGCGAGCTGCGATAGCGGGCGAGCCCGGCCGCGACCCGCTGCTTCAGCTCCTTGGCGGCGAGATCGGTCGGGTGGAAGATGAGCGGCGGGTTGTCCCGGATCCGCGGCGTCGTGCCGCTCTCCTCCGCCAGCTTGGGGAAATCGTGCTCGAAGGTGGTGCGGACCCGCATCTTCTCGACCCGGCGCTGGATGCGCTGCCGGCGCTCCTCGTCCGAGACCTGGGCAAGGAAGCGGTCGATGCTGATGCGGTCGTACCAGATCTCGAGCACGCGCATCACCGAGTACTCGGCCATGTGCTCGCGGTAGGAATGGGCCGTCGCGTGGGCGGCGCGCATCGACTCGCCCTCGCGCAGGCCGAGATGGCGGCCGGCCAGCATGACGCTCGTGACGAGGCGCTTGACGTCCCACTCCCAGGGGGCAGGGAGGGTCTCGTCGAGGTCGTTGATGTCGAAGATGATGCCGCGCTCCGGCGTGGCGAAGCCGCCGAAGTTCATCAGGTGGGCGTCGCCGCAGGCCTGCACCCGCAGCCCGGAGACCGGGGTGCCGGCGAGATCCGACGCCATCAGCGCGGCGGTGCCGCGATAGAAGGCGAAGGGCGACTGCAGCATGCGGCCGTGCCGGATCGGCACCAGGTGCTCCTGGCGGCCTTTATTCGAGGCGGTGACGATC
>JAXMCI010000042.1:0-69778 GCA_046349435.1 Dongiaceae bacterium
CCGGGCATGACAAAGGGGGGGCGGCCCGCGAGATGTATCCGGGCCAATGAATCCCTGTTTAGTCGGCTTTACGCGGCCGCCGCAGCTGGTCGAGGGAGCAGGCCGAAGGCGGCTTGTCGTCGCGCCAGCGCAGCAGCCGGGCGGGGTGGCGGAAACGCTCCCCGGTGACCTGGTCGGCGGCGACCTCGGCGACCAGGACGGGACGCAGCGGCACCGGCCTGCGCCGGCGCGCCGACCAGCGGCTGGGGCCGCCGGGCGCCCGGCCGGTGAAGCCGGCGCCGGCACCCCCGACGAGCGGCGCCAGCCGTGCCTCGAGGGCGGGGTCGGCCCGCCCGACCGGCACCCGGCCGACATAGTGCAGCAGGCCGGCCGGGTCGTAGAGGCCGAGCAGCAGCGACTCGAGCCGGCCGGCATCGTCCTTGCGGTAGATGCCGGCGACGACGCAGTCGACGGTGCGCTTCGGCTTCCATTTCAGCATCGCCCGCTCGCCCGGCTGATAGGGCAGGTCGCGGCGCTTGGCGACGATGCCGTCGATGCCCGGGCCGAGCCGGTCGAGCCAGCGCCGGGCCGCCGCCGCCGAGGCCACCGCCGGCGACAGCCGCAGCCGCGGCCCGTCGCCGCCGATCGCGGCGACGAAGGCCTCGAGCGCGGCGCGGCGCTCGGCCAGCGGCGCGTCGAGCAGCGGGCGGCCGCTGCCGTCGACCAGCAGGTCGAAGGCGACGAAGGTGGCGGGCTGACCGGCGGCCAGCCGGGCGACGCGGCTCGCCGCCGGATGCAGCCGCAGCTGCAGCGCGGCGAAGCCGTCCGGGCCGCCGCCCTCGACGACGATCTCGCCGTCGAGCACGAAGCGCTCGACCGGCAGCCCGGCGAGATGCTCGAGCAGCTCCGGGAAGTAGCGCCCGAGCGGCCGCTGGTGGCGCGACTGCAGCGCCACGGCGGCGCGGTCGCGGAAGGCGAGCGCGCGGAAGCCGTCCCATTTCGGCTCGAACTGCCAGCCGCGCCCAGCCGGCAGGTCGGCCACGGGTTCCGATTCCATCGGCGGCAGGTCGAGCGGGACGGCGAGGTCGGGCAGGGCAGGATCAGGGAGCGCGGTCATCGAGGAAGGCAATGGCGCCGGGACGGCGTCGGTTGCCGGCCCGGGCGGCTCAGGCGGCGCTGAGCGACCGCGCGGCGGGGACGCGGATGCTGCAGAGCACGCCTTCCGGCCGGAAGACGAGCTCGACGCTGCCGCCGAGCTCGCGCGGCAGCCCGCGCTCGATCAGCCGCGAGCCGAAGCCGCGGCGTGTCGGCGGCACCACCGGCGGGCCGCCGCTCTCCCGCCATTCGATGGCGATCATCGTGCCGTCGCCGGCCTGCTCCTGCCGCCAGGTCACGGCGACGCTGCCGCCCGGGCGCGACAGCGCGCCGTACTTCGCGGCATTGGTCGCCAGCTCGTGCAGGCTCATGCCGAGCGCCACCGCGGCGTTGGGCCGGATGCGCAGCGCCGGGCCGTCGAGGCGGATGCGGCCCTCGCCCTCGCCGCGATAGGGCGCCAGCGTGTCGGCGACCAGCTCACCCAGCCAAGCGCCGCGCCAGGCACCCCGGCTCAGCAGGTCGTGGGCGCGCGACAGCGACAGCAGGCGGTCGTTGAAGGCGGCGTAGAAGCCGTCCGGCGAGCCGGCGGTGCTGCGGCTCTGATGGGCGATCGACTGCACCGAGGCGAGCGTGTTCTTGACCCGGTGATTGAGCTCGTCGAGCAGCATCTTCTGGTGCGCATCGGCGATCCGCCGCTGGGTGACGTCCTGGGCGACGCCGACCACCCGCACCGCGGTGCCCTGGTCGTTGCGGATGATGCGTGCCTGGCAGGCCAGCCAGCGCTCCTCGCCGCCGGGCAGCGCGACGCGGTAGCTGGTCTCGTACTCGCTGCCGGCCCCGGCCACGGCGGCGAAGAACGCGGCCTGGGCGGGGGCGCGATCCTCGGGAAGGATGCGCGCCAGCCAGTCCTCGAAGCTCGAGGTCGTGTCCTCGGCCGGCAGGCCCAGCATGGCAGCGACCGGCGCGGTCCAGGTGGCGCGGTCGGCGGCGATGTCGAAGTCCCAGCTGCCCATGCGGCCGGCCTCGATGGCGACGCGCAGCCGCGCCTCGCTCTCGCGCAGGCTGGCTTCCGCCTCGACCCGGTCCGTGACGTCGAGCGCGATGGCGATGCCGCGGCTCGGGCGGCCGCGGTCGTCGCGCACCAGCGTGCTCACCAGGTCGATCCACACGACGTGCCCGTCCTTGCGCAGGTAGCGCTTGCGCATCTGGTAGGCGGCGATCTCGCCGGCCAGCAGGCGGCGGTACTGCTCGACGTCGGCGCCGACGTCGTCGGGGTGGGTGACGAACGAGAAGTGGCGTCCGATCAGCTCCTCGCGGGCATAGCCGGTGATCTCGCAGTAGCGGGCATTGGCGGCGACGAAGCGGCCCTCGAGGTCGGTCTCGTCGATGCCGACCGGCGCGTTCTCGTAGGTGATGCGCAGCCGCTCCTCGCGCTCGCGCAGCGCCGCGGTGGCGCGCAGCTGCTCCTCGCCGCGCAGCGTGATGGCGTCGACCATTCGGTCGAAGGATTCGCCGAGCGCGCCGAACTCGCCCTGCGCGGCCCGGAGGCCGGTACGCACCCGGTAATCGCCGCGGCGCCAGGCCTCGGCGGCGGTGAGCAGCCGGCGGACCGGCCGCCGCAGGAAGTAGCGGCCGGCCAGCCAGGCGCCGAGCAGCGCCAGCGCGGCGCCGGCGGCGATCAGCGCGACGCCGCGCCGGGTGGCGCGGTCGACCGCCGCGAAGGCGACCTCCGAGGACAGGCCGGCGCTGACATAGATGTTGCGGGCAGTGAGCGTCGCCGGCACGTAGCCGAGCATCCGCCGCGTGCCGTCCTGGCTGGTCAGCTCGAGCGTCCCGGGCGCCGCCGCGGTGACCAGCGGCAGATAGGCCTCGGGAATGCGGGTGCCGATGAAGCGGTCGCGGTAGGGGTCGCGGGCGATGATGACGCCGTCGCGGTCGGCGAGCGTGATCGAGCCGCCCTCGCTCATTCCCCGCTCATGCATGCGATCGGTCAGCCAGTCGAGATCGAGCGCGGCGACCACCACCGGCCGGCTTGCCGTCCTCGCCCTCGCGGAGCGGCAGGGCGAGGGGCAGCAGGGACGGTGGATCAGCCGCCCGTCGGTATAGCGCCCGACGACGAACCCGGCGGTCGTCATCGCCTCCTTGAAATAGGACCGGTCGGCGTAGCTGAGCTGCGTCGCCGCGTCGCGGTCGCGGCAGCGTATGTAGCCGGCCGGGTCGAGCACCGCGACCGAGCAGGTAGGGTACCTGCGGCTGCAGGGCGGCGAGGAAGGCGTTGCAGGCCGGCGTGTCGAGCGCCCGGACCGCCGGCACCGCGGCCACCGTGACCAGCAGGCTGCGCACGCCCTCGAGGATGCGATCGAGCTCCGAGGCGGCCAGCCGGGCCTGGTCGAGCGCCAGCCCGCGCACCTCCGCCTCGCGGCTGCGGCGCAGGTCGAGCTCGTTGTAGCCCTGGATCACGATGGCCGGCAGCAGCGCGATGGCGACCAGCATGAATAGCCGCTGCGCCAGCGTCATCGGGCAATCCGCCGGGATGGCCAAGCATGCACGGGCTAGAGATATAGAGCGGAACGCCCGAACCGGCCATGGCTGACATTTTTTAGAAGCTTCGCGGGAACTGCGGAGCCGTCTTCGGGTTTGCAGGTTCGACGGCTGCTCCATCCGCCGATGTGTGATCCGTCGATGACTTGGCTCGGCTGTCGCGCAGGTCGCCCCGCCAGCGGGCGATCGGTGTCGTGCGGGTCGGCGCCGAGCGGTGCCACGCTGCGCTGCGGCGGGTCGGCGTGACGGCCTGCCCATCTCTGGGAGGAATGCATGCAGCCTGACGCCGACGGCCTCACCGCCCTCAATGCGCCCTCGCCGACCATGGTTCCGCCGCGCAACGGCGCCGGCCCGGCCGAGGCCGAGGAGCTGCGCGAGCTGCTGCATGCGCTGCAGGCGGTCCGCGTCGGCGACTTCTCGGTGCGGCTGCCCGGCCACCGCGTCGGGCTGGTCGGCAAGATCGCCGACACCTTCAACGACATCGTCGCCGCCAACCAGCGCATGGCGCAGCAGCTCGAGAAGGTCGGCCAGTCGGTCGGCCGCGAGGGCAAGACGCGGCAGCGCGTGCGGCTCGCCGGCCTGAGCGGCGCCTGGGCCGAGATGGAGGCCTCGGTCAACACCCTGATCGACGACCTGCTCTGGCCGACCACCGAGGTGACGCGCGCGATCGCCGCGGTGGCCCAGGGCGACCTGCTGCAGACGGTGCGGCTCGACGTCGACGGCCGGCCGCTCAAGGGCGAGTTCCTGCGCTCGGCCAACATCGTCAACACGATGATCAAGCAGCTCGGCGTCTTCACCTCCGAGGTGACGCGCGTCGCCCGCGAGGTCGGCACCGACGGCAAGCTCGGCGGCCAGGCGCAGGTGCGCGAGGTGACGGGGGTCTGGAAGGACCTGACCGAGAGCGTCAACTCGATGGCGAGCAACCTGACCGCCCAGGTCCGCAACATCGCCGAGGTCACCATCGCGGTCGCCAACGGCGACCTCTCGAAGAAGATCACCGTCGACGTGCGCGGCGAGATCCTGCAGCTCAAGGAGGCCATCAACACGATGGTCGACCAGCTGCGCTCCTTCGCCTCCGAGGTGACGCGCGTCGCCGCGAGGTCGGCACCGACGGCAAGCTCGGCGGCCAGGCGATCGTGCCCGGCGTCGCCGGCACCTGGAAGGACCTCACCGGTCAACGCGATGTGCGGCAACCTGACCGACCAGGTGCGCAACATCGCCCAGGTCACCACGGCGGTGGCGCGCGGCGACCTCAGCCGCAAGATCACCGTCGACGTGCGCGGCGAGATCCTCGAGCTGAAGGACACCATCAACACGATGGTCGACCAGCTCAACGCCTTCGCCTCCGAGGTGACGCGCGTCGCCGCGAGGTCGGCACCGAGGGGCGCTGGGCGGCCAGGCGCAGGTGCCGGGCGTCGCCGGCACCTGGAAGGACCTCACCGACAACGTCAATTTCATGGCCGGCAACCTGACCGCCCAGGTCCGCAACATCGCCGAGGTCGCCACCGCGATCGCCGGCGGCGACCTGTCGAAGAAGATCACCGTCAACGTCTCGGGCGAGATCCTGCAGCTGAAGGAGACCGTCAACACGATGGTCGACCAGCTCAACGCCTTCGCCTCCGAGGTGACGCGCGTCGCCCGCGAGGTCGGCACCGAGGGGCGGCTGGGCGGCCAGGCCAACGTGCTCGGCGTCGCCGGCACCTGGAAGGACCTCACCGACAGCGTCAACTCGATGGCCAGCAACCTGACCGCCCAGGTCCGCAACATCGCCGAGGTGTCGACGGCGATGGCCAGCGGCGATCTCTCGAAGAAGATCACCGTCGACGTGCGCGGCGAGATCCTGCAGCTCAAGGAGACGATCAACACCACGGTCGACCAGCTCAACGCCTTCGCCTCCGAGGTGACGCGCGTCGCCCGCGAGGTCGGCACCGAGGGCAAGCTCGGCGGCCAGGCCGTGGTGCGCGGCGTCGCCGGCACCTGGAAGGACCTCACCGACTCGGTCAACTCGATGGCCAGCAACCTGACCGGCCAGGTGCGCAACATCGCCGAGGTGGCGACCGCGGTGGCGCGCGGCGACCTCTCGAAGAAGATCACGGTGAACGTCAGCGGCGAGATCCTGCTGCTGAAGGACACGCTCAACACCATGGTCGACCAGCTCAACGCCTTCGCCGCCGAGGTGACGCGCGTCGCGCGCGAGGTCGGCACCGACGGCAAGCTGGGCGGCCAGGCGGCGGTGCCGGGCGTCGCCGGCACCTGGAAGGATCTCACCGACTCGGTCAACTCGATGGCCGGCAACCTCACCGCCCAGGTCCGCAACATCGCCGAGGTCGCCACCGCGATCGCCGGCGGCGACCTCAGCCGCAAGATCACCGTCGACGTCAAGGGCGAGATCCTGCAGCTCAAGGAAACGCTCAACACCATGGTCGACCAGCTCAACCGCTTCGCGGGCGAGGTGACGCGCGTGGCGCGCGAGGTCGGCACGGAAGGGCGGCTCGGCGGCCAGGCGCAGGTGCCGGGCGTCGCCGGCACCTGGAAGGACCTGACGGACTCGGTCAACTCGATGGCCGGCAACCTCACCGCCCAGGTCCGCAACATCGCCGAGGTGACCACCGCGGTGGCGCGCGGCGACCTCAGCCGCAAGATCACCGTCGACGTCAAGGGCGAGATCCTCGAGCTGAAGAACACCATCAACACGATGGTCGACCAGCTCAACGCCTTCGCCTCCGAGGTGACGCGCGTCGCCCGCGAGGTCGGCACCGAGGGGCGGCTCGGCGGCCAGGCGCAGGTGCCGGGCGTCGCCGGCACCTGGAAGGACCTCACCGACAACGTCAACTTCATGGCCGGCAACCTGACGGCCCAGGTCCGCAACATCGCCGAGGTGGCGACCGCGATCGCCGGCGGCGACCTGTCGAAGAAGATCACCGTCGACGTCCGCGGCGAGATGCTGCTGCTCAAGGACACGCTCAACACCATGGTCGAGCAGCTGCGCTCCTTCGCCGCCGAGGTGACGCGCGTGGCCCGCGAGGTCGGCACCGACGGCCGGCTGGGCGGCCAGGCGGTGGTGCCCGGCGTCGGCGGCACCTGGAAGGACCTCACCGACAACGTCAACCTGCTGGCCGCCAACCTGACCACCCAGGTGCGCAACATCGCCGAGGTCACCACCGCGGTGGCGCGCGGCGACCTCAGCCGCAAGATCACCGTCGACGTGCAGGGCGAGATCCTCGAGCTGAAGAACACCATCAACACGATGGTCGACCAGCTCAACGGCTTCGCCTCCGAGGTCACCCGCGTGGCGCGCGAGGTCGGCACCGAGGGGCGGCTCGGCGGCCAGGCGCAGGTGCCGGGCGTCGCCGGCACCTGGAAGGACCTCACCGACACGGTCAACGTGATGGCCGCCAACCTGACCGAGCAGGTGCGCGGCATCGTCAAGGTGGTCACCGCGGTCGCCGACGGCGACCTCAAGCAGAACCTCACCGTCAAGTCGAAGGGCGAGGTGGCCGCGCTGGCCGAGACGATCAACAACATGACCGACACGCTGGCGACCTTCGCCGACCAGGTGACGACGGTGGCGCGCGAGGTCGGCGTCGAGGGCCGGCTCGGCGGCCAGGCCAACGTGCCGGGCGCCGCCGGCACCTGGAAGGACCTGACCGGCAACGTCAACCTGCTGGCCGCCAACCTCACCACCCAGGTCCGCGCCATCGCCGAGGTGGCGACGGCGGTGACCAAGGGCGACCTCACCCGGTCGATCCAGGTCGAGGCGCGCGGCGAGGTCGCCGAGCTCAAGGACAACATCAACACGATGATCGACAACCTCCGCCTGACGACGGAGCGCAACACCGAGCAGGACTGGCTGAAGACCAACCTCGCCCGCTTCACCAACATGCTGCAGGGCCAGCGCGACCTCGCCACGGTCGGCCGGCTGCTGCTCTCCGAGCTGTCGCCGCTGGTCGACGCGCAGCAGGGCGTGATCTACCAGCTGGAGGCCGCCGAGCCGCCCTACCTCTCCCTGCTCTCGGCCTATGCCGACGACGCGGCGGGCGGCCATCCCGAGCGGCTGCGGCTCGGCCAGGGGCTGATCGGCCAGTGCGCCGCCGACCGCCGCCGGCTGCTGATCACCGAGATGCCGGGCGACGTGGTGCCGATCGGCTCCGGCCTGTTCAAGGCGGTGCCGCGCAACGTCATCGTCCTGCCGGTGCTGTTCGAGGGCCAGGTCAAGGCGGTCATCGAGCTCGCCTCGGTGGCCGTCTTCACCACCCTGCAGATGTCCTTCCTGGAGCAGCTCACCACCAGCATCGGCATCGTGCTGAACAGCATCGAGGCGACGATGCAGACCGAGGGGCTGCTGAAGCAGTCGCAGCAGCTCGCCACCGAGCTGCAGACCCAGCAGAAGGAGCTGCAGCAGACCAACGAGCAGCTCGAGCAGAAGGCGCAGCAGCTCGCCGAGCGCAACGTCGAGGTCGAGCGCAAGAACCAGGAGATCGAGCAGGCGCGACGCGCGCTGGAGGAGAAGGCGACCGAGCTGGCGCTGACCTCGAAGTACAAGTCCGAGTTCCTCGCCAACATGTCGCACGAGCTGCGCACGCCCTTGAACAGCATCCTGATCCTGGGCCAGCAGCTCGGCGAGAACCCGGAGGGCAACCTGTCGCCCAAGCAGGTCGAGTTCGCCCGCACCATCCACGGCGCCGGCACCGACCTGCTCAACCTGATCAGCGACATCCTCGACCTCTCCAAGATCGAGTCCGGCACGGTCAGCATCGACGCCGAGGAGATCTTCTTCGCCAACCTGCTCGACATGGTGGCCCGCCCCTTCCGCCACGAGGCGGAGAGCCGGCGCCTCTCCTTCGACGTGCAGGTCGACCCGCATGTCGGGCGCAGCATCGTCACCGACTCCAAGCGCCTGCAGCAGGTGCTGAAGAACCTGCTGTCGAACGCCTTCAAGTTCACCGAGCATGGCGGCGTGCGGCTGACCGTCTCGGCGGCGCCGAGCGGCTGGAGCGGCTCGCACCCGACGCTGAAGCAGGCCGGCACGGTGGTCGCCTTCGAGGTCTCCGACACCGGCATCGGCATCCCGCTGGAGAAGCAGAGGATCATCTTCGAGGCCTTCCAGCAGGCCGATGCCAGCACCAGCCGCCGCTATGGCGGCACCGGCCTGGGGCTGGCGATCAGCCGCGAGCTCGCCAGCCTGCTGGGCGGCGAGATCCAGCTGCGCAGCGCGCCCGGCATCGGCAGCACCTTCACGCTCTACCTGCCGCTGCGCTATGCCGGCTCGGCCCAGCCGACCCGCAGCCCGGCGCCGGGCCCGGCGGCCGCGCCGCCCGGCCTGGCGGCGATCCGCCATGGCGACCGGCCGCTCGAGCCGATCCCCGACGACCGCCACGCGCTGGCCGAGGGCGACAGCGTGCTGCTGATCGTCGAGGACGATCCGCACTATGCCCGCATCATGGTCGACCTCGCCCACGACAACGGCTTCAAGGTGCTGGTGGCGATGCGCGGCGGCGACGCGGTGGCGCTCGCCCGGCAGTACGGGCCGACCGCCGTCTCGCTCGACGTCTTCCTGCCCGACATGCTCGGCTGGACGGTGCTGAGCCAGCTGAAGCAGGACCCGGCGACGCGCCACATCCCGGTGCAGATCGTCACGCTCGACGAGGACCGCCAGCACGGGCTGGCGCGCGGCGCCTTCTCCTTCCTCAGCAAGCCGAAGACGCCGTCCGACCTCGGCGCCGCGCTGACCCGGATCAAGGACTACGTCCGGCCCCGCCGCAAGCGGCTGCTGGTGGTCGAGGACAACGACGCCGAGCGGCTGGGCATCGCCGAGCTGCTCGGCCACGACGACATCGACATCGTCGCCGCCGGCTCGGGCGGCGAGGCGCTGGCCCTGCTCCGCCGCGAGCCGCCCGACTGCATCGTGCTCGACCTCAGGCTGCCCGACATGTCCGGCTTCGAGCTGCTCCAGGCGATGCGCGACGACGACGGCACGCCCGACATCCCGGTGGTGGTGTTCACCGGCCGCGAGCTGTCGCCCGAGGAGGACGCGCAGCTCCACACCATGGCGCGCAGCGTCGTGGTCAAGGGCGTCGAATCGCCGGAGCGGCTGCTCGACGAGACGGCGCTGTTCCTGCATCGCGTGGTCGGCGACCTGCCGCCCGACAAGCAGCGCATGCTCGAGCGGCTGCACAGCTCCGACGAGGACCTGGTCGGCCGCACCGTGCTGCTGGTCGACGACGACGCCCGCAACATCTTCGCCCTGTCGAGCGTGCTGGAGCGGCGCGGCATGCAGGTGCTGACCGCGACCACCGGCAAGGAGGCGCTGTCGCTGATCGAGGGCACGCCCGGCATCGCCATCGTGCTGATGGACATCATGATGCCGGAGATGGACGGCTACCAGACCATGCAGTTCATCCGCGCCAATGCGGCCTTCCGCCGGCTGCCGATCATCGCGCTGACCGCCAAGGCGATGAAGGGCGACCGCGAGAAGTGCCTGGAGGCCGGCGCGTCGGACTACCTCGCCAAGCCGGTCAACACCGAGCAGCTGCTGTCGGCGCTGCGCATGTGGCTGCACCGCTAGGGCGCGCCGAAGGGAACACGATCATGTCCGCCGCCGAGCCGGTGAAGATCCTGCTGGTCGACGACCAGCCGGCGAAGCTGCTGAGCTACGAGGTCATCCTCTCGGAGCTGGGCGAGATCCTGCTCAAGGCGGGCTCCGCCCAGGAGGCCTTCCAGCACCTGCTGCAGAACGACGTCGCGGTCGTCCTGGTCGACGTCTACATGCCCGACCTCGACGGCTTCGAGCTCGCCCGCATGATCCGCGAGCATCCGCGCTTCCAGCGCACCGCCATCATCTTCATCTCCGGCGTGCTGCTCACCGACCTCGACTTCCTGCGCGGCTACGAGGTCGGCGCCGTCGACTACGTCTCGGTGCCGGTGATCCCCGAGGTGCTGCGCGCCAAGGTCCGGGTCTTCGCCGAGCTCTACCGCAAGACCCAGCAGCTCGAGCGGCTCAACCGCGACCTGGAGCGGCGGGTCGCCGAGCGCACCGCCGCGCTCGAGGCCTCGACCCGGGAGCTGCGGCGCAGCGAGGAGCGCCTGCGCCTCGCCTTCGAGGCGGCGCAGATGGGCTGGTGGGACTACGACTTCGCCAGCGGCGCGCTGCGCTGGTCGCCGAGCCTGGTGCGCATCATGGGCTTCGCGCCGGAGGATTTCGGCGGCGGCTTCGCGGGCTTCCTCGGCCACGTCCATCCCGAGGACCGCGAGCGCTTCCGCGCGCTGGTCGAGCCGCCGCCGGGCGGCGAGAGCGGCACCTGCGAGCTGCGCTTCATCCGGCCGGACGGCTCGGTGCGCTGGTCGCTGGCGGCCGGCCACCTGACCCGCGAGGCCGACGGCACGCCGCTGCACTTCGCCGGCGTCGACCTCGACATCACCGAGCGCAAGGAGGTCGAGGAACGCCAGCAGGTGCTGGTCGGCGAGCTCGACCATCGCGCCAAGAACCTGCTCGCCGTCGTGCAGTCGGTGCTGCACCTGACGCGCGCCGCCACGACGGCAGAGTTCGTCGCCGCCGTCGAGGGCCGCATCAAGGCGTTGTCGCGCACCCATGCGCTGCTCTCGGAATCGCGCTGGCGCGGCGTCGAGCTCGGCCGCCTGGTCGGCGAGGAGCTGGCGCCGTTCCGCCGCCCCGGCCGGCAGATCGAGGCGCTCGGGCCGGTGATCTCGCTGCGGCCGGGCAGCGCGCAGTCGCTGGCGCTGGCGCTGCACGAGCTGGCGACCAATGCCGCGAAGTACGGCGCGCTGTCGGTGCCGGAGGGCGGTCTGACCCTGACCTGGACGGTCGAGGACGGCCGCCTGGTGCTGCGCTGGACCGAGAGCGGCGGACCGCCGGTGACGCCGCCGACCCGCAAGGGCTTCGGCACCAAGGTGATCGGCGCCAGCATCGAGCAGCAGCTCGGCGGCGCCGCCGAGCTCGACTGGCACGGCGACGGTCTGCGCTGCCGGCTGTCGGTGCCGCAGCGCCACATCGAATCGGGCCGCCCGGCGCGCGACGAGCGGGGCGGCGGCCGGCCGGCGGAGCCGGCGACCGGACCGATCGCGGTGCGCGGCGGCCGCGTGCTGGTGGTCGAGGACGAGGCGCTGGTCGCCACCATGCTGCGCGAGCAGCTGGCGGCGCTCGGCTACAGCGTGCTCGGCCCGGCGGCCAGCGTCGCCGCGGCGCTGACCCTCATCCTGGAGCAGCAGCCCGACGTCGCCGTGCTCGACCTCAATCTCGGCGGCGAGCTCGCCTATCCCGCCGCCGACCTGCTGGCCGCCCGCGGCATCCCCTTCGCGTTCATCACCGGCTATGACGGCGCCACGGTCGAGCGGCGCTATGCCGGCGTGCCGGTCCTCGCCAAGCCGCTCGACCCGCAGTTGCTCCGCCGCCTGTTCGACGGGTCCCCTGGGACGGCGCCGGCCCGCGCCTGCGGCTGACTGCGCCGGCTCGGAAGAAAGCCCGCCGGGCCCGCCGGCGCCGGCCACATTCTTCCAATCATTGTTTTCAATCTTTGAATAGTATATATGATGAATCTGCACACTGCGTCGCTGCAGAGACGCCTCATATTGTACTGTAGAATTTATATCGACGGGGGATCTCCATGGCCACCAAGATCGACAAGGTGATCGTCACGAACCTCGCGGCGCTGCGCGCCAAGTACGGCGCCGCCGGCCTCGCCCGGCTGCAGAAGGCGGTGAATGCCCTGGTCGCCGCCGATCGCGGACGCGGCCTGGTCACGCAGCTGGTGGGCCTGGACGACAAGACCGACATGGGCCGGCTGTCCGCGACTCCGGTGACCGATCCGGCCGACGCCCGGCAGAACAAGACGGCGATCGACGCCGTCTATCGCGGGCTGGCGCCGGACTACCTGATGCTGCTCGGGGCCGTCGACGTGATCCCGCACCAGGACCTGAAGAACCCGCTCTACACCGGCGGCACCGGGCCGGAGGACGACGTCGATCCGCTCGCCCTGGGCGATCTGCCCTATGCCTGCGAAGCGGCCTACAGCCAGGCGATCACCAGCTTTCTCGGGCCGACCCGGGTGGTCGGGCGGCTGCCCGACGTGACCGGCGCCACCGACCCCGCCTACCTGCTGGGCGTGCTCGAGACCTGCGCCGGATGGACGGGGCGCGACCGCAGCGCGATCGCCGGCTATTTCGCCGTCACCGCCCAGGTCTGGCAGGCGTCGAGCCGCCAATCGACCGCGAACATCTTCGGCAGCGCCCGGGACCTGCAGAGCGTGCCGCCGAAGGGCCGGCCCTGGCCGGCCGCCCGGCTGCGGGCGCCGGTACACTTCTTCAACTGTCACGGCGCCAAGGGCTCGCCGCAGTTCTTCGGCCAGCCGGCGAGCGGCGCTGCGCAATATCCGGTGGCTCTCGATTCGGCCGATCTCGCCGGCCGGATCGGCGAGGAACGGTCGCGGCCGCCGAATGCTGCTACGGCGCGGAGCTGTACGGGCTGTCGGCGACGCGCCGGCAGATGGGGATCTGCAACAGCTATCTGGAGAACAAGGCCTACGGCTTCCTCGGCAGCTCGACGATCGCCTACGGTCCCGCCTCCGGCAACGGCCAGGCCGACCTCATCTGCCAGTATTTCCTCGGTCGCGTGCTGGCCGGCAGCTCGCTGGGACGCGCCACGCTCGAGGCCCGCCAGCGCTTCGTGCAGGCGGCCTCGCCGCTCGACCCGTCCGAGCTCAAGACCCTGGCCCAGTTCAGCCTCCTCGGCGATCCCTCGATCACCCCGGTGACGCCCGCCTCGCCGGTGGTCGCGCGGCCGAAGGACGATGCCGGGCGGGCGGGCCGGCAGGATCGGCGGCGCGCCCTGTTCAGCCGCGGCCTGGCACTGGCCGGCAGCGAGCCGAAGCTGTCGCGCCGGCGCGCCCCGCCGCCGGCGCCGCTGCTGCGGCCGCTGGAAGCCCAGGCCCGCGAGCTCGGGCTCGAGCCCGGCCAGGCCCTGTCCTTCGACGTCCGGCATCGCCCGGTGCGCCGGCGCATGCCCGAGGCGATGGCCCGCGACGAGCAGATCACCAGCGCCTATCATGTCCTCTTCGCGCACCGCGCCCGGGCCGCGCCCGCGAGGCCGCCATCGGCGAGCCGGCCAGCGGGGTGCCGAGGGTCGTGCTGCTGGTGGGCAAGGAAGTCGACGGCAGGCTGGTGTCGGTGGAGCAGATCCACAGCCGGTGACGCGGGACCTGGAGGATCGCGGCGGGTTGTCGGGACTACGCGAGTTCACGGGCAAGGTGACCGAGCAGCCCTTCGCACGGGGCAGCAAGAGCGAGCACCGCGCCGTCTGCCTGGAGACGTCGGACGGCGTCTTCGTGCTGCGCCGTCAGGGCGGCAACCCGTTTCGCGACCCGCTGCTCGACACGCTGGTCGGACGCACCATCCGGTGCCGGGGCGAGCTCAGCGGCTATCTGCTGGTCATGGTCGACTGGTCGGTGGTCGACGCCGCATAGCCACCTCCGGCCCGCTCACCCCCGGCGCAGGTTCTTGCGCACGATGGCGGCGATGATCAGCAGGTAGCCCAGCAGCCGGATCAGGTAGATCCAGCCCTGCTCCTCGCGCGGCGTGCCGGAGAGCACGACCAGCGCCTGGTTGAGGGCGAGCAGCGCGAAGGCGCCGGCGAAGGTCAGGAACAGCGCGTCGCGGCTTCGGGTCCAGAAGCGCAGGAAGAAGAGGGCGGCGACCAGGTACCCCATGGTCACCGCGCCGGAGAGGAAGGCGATGCCGATCATGCCGCCCACCGTCGCACCCTAGTCGGTTTCCCAGACGAAGCCGTAGAGCAGCACCGCCAGCGCGGCGAGCGTGACCAGCAAGCGCAGGATCTGCAGGTCGACCTCCGGCAACAGGATCAGGTCGATGAAGAGGATCAGGTTGGTCACGGCCAGCCCGGCGAAGCACAGCGCGCTCCACAGCAGCAGCCGGGTGCGACCGCGGCGCCAGCTGCGCAGCAGCAGCAGGAAGCAGGCGAGGCTCGTGCCGAGGCAGAGCAGGTAGACGATCGAGGGCAGCGCGTCGTTCACGGTTCCCCGTCCTTCCTCACCCTGAAGGCGTCGGCAAAGCTGCGGATGCGCTCGTTCGGCGCATCGAGGATGGCGCGGACCACGGCCAGCGGCCGGGCGGCATGGGCTTCGGCGAGCTGCTCGACCGACCGGCGCAGCTCCGGCGTGGCCGGCCGGAAGCGATAGGCGTCGCCCTCAAGGGCCAGCAGGCCGGCCTGCACCAGCGCGGCCAGCGTGCTGCGCACCAGGCCGGTGCTGCCGCGCAGCGCGCGGTTGGCCTCGTCCTCGGTCCAGGCTCGGTCCGGCTCGCCGGCCAGCAGCAGCAGCAGCTCGAGCGCCCAGACGGACCTGATGGTGGTGCGGATGAAGTGCTCGAGTTCTTCCGGCAGCAAGGCCCACCCACGACCTACCTGGCTCGCGTCGGCTTCGCCCCGCGGCGCAGGATCGAATCCGGGCGATCGACCCCATGCCCCGCGGGCGCGCGACATGCGACATGTCGCGAACCGGTGATTGCCGCGCCCGGCGGCAGGAGCGATCGATCGCCCGCCGATGCTAGCGGACCGCGGCCGCGGCCGTCGAGAGCGGCGGCGAGGCGAGGCGCCGAGGAATCAGGCCCTGCCCCTGTCACGCCGCCGAGGCGGCGGCGGACGCGGCGAGCCGGCGCAGCGCCTCGGCGGTGGCCGCGTCGGCGGGATAGAAGGCCTCGAGCGCCAGCTCCGCCAGGGTGACGTCGATCGGCGTGCCGAACACCGTCGTGGTGCCGAGCAGGGCGAGCGGCCCGGCCGGGCTGCGCAGGCGGAGCGGCACGACGATGCCGGGATCGGCCGCCGGCGCGGGCGGGCGCAGCGGCGAGGGCGGCGCCGGGTAGGCCCGGAGCTCGGCCAGCAGCTCGACCAGCACCGGGTCGGCGGTGGCCTCGACCTGCCGGCGCAGCCGCTCCAGCAGGTGGCCGCGCCACTCCGCCGGGTTGAGGATCGCCGGGGCGAGGCCCTCGGGATGCAGGCTGAGCCGCAGCACGTTGACCGGCGGCGCCAGCAGCCGGGCGCGACGCCGCCGAGCAGCGGCGCCACCGCGGCATTGGCCGAGAGCAGCGTCCAGTGGCGGTCGACGGCGAGCGCGGGACAGGGCTCGTGCCCCTTCAGCACCAGCTCGACGGCGCGCCGGGCCGCCGCCAGCGCCGGGTCGCCGAGCGGCCGCTCCGGATAGGCGGCGGCGAAGCCGGCGGCGGTGAGCAGCAGGTTGCGCTCGCGCAGCGGCAGGCCGAGCTGCTCGGCGAGGTGCAGCACCATCGCGCGGCTGGGACGCGCCCGGCCGGTTTCGAGGAAGCTGAGATGGCGGGTGGAGATGTCGGCCTCGAGCGCGAGCTCGAGCTGGCTCATGCGGCGGCGCTGCCGCCATTGCCGCAGCAGCGTGCCGACCGGAACGGAGGTGCCCATGGCGCGACGATAGCGGCGCGCCCGCCGCCCTCCAATGACCTCGGAGGTAAGGGGCGCCGCTACCAGACGGCCGGGCCGGGATTGTAGTACCAGGGATCGGGCGCCCAGTAGAGGCGGCGCGCCAGGTTCTCCCGCTGCAGGCAGGCCGAGAAGGCGTCGCTGCCCGGCTTGAAGCCGTAGCCGGCGCATTGCCGGGCATCCTGCTGGCGGATCTCCTCCGCCGTGGCGCAGCCGGCCAGCGGCAGCAGGAGAAGCAGCGCCAGCCCGGCGCGGATCGAGCGAACCTTCGGCATGCGGCTGTCTCCGGAGTTGCCGGCCGCATCTGGATCTGGGCGGCGCCCGGCCGGCATCAAGGGCGGCCGCCGGGCGGCGGCTGCGTCGTTCCGACCCAGGCGAGCGGAACCCTTCGGCAAGCGGGGCTGTTCGACCGCGACGTAAGTACCTGCGTACGAGCCCGGCCGGCCCTGCCGGCCGGAGAGGGGAGTGTTTCCATGCTTGCGAGAGTCGTGGCGGTGGCGGCAGCGGGCCTGCTCGCCGTCGCCGGAACCGGCATCGTCCTGAAGCTGTCGGCGCGGCCGGCCCATGCCGCCTGCAGCGTCGGCGGCGGCGGCGGCATCGGCCATACCGGCTCGGGGGACGGCATCCACCTGACCGGAGGCAACCACCACCGGCCGCGCTTCGGCGCCGGCTTCGCGCACAACGCCGCGATCATCCACGCGGCCTACCAGGGCGGGCGCGACCGGCCGCGCTTTGGCCGGGTGTTCGAGGCCTTCGTCGCGCTGCCGACCGGGGTGCATCAGGGGCGCAACGCCGCCAGGTAGCGCGGCGCGCCTCGCCTGTCGCGGCGGGCCGGGCCCGGCGAGGGCCCGGCCCGCTCGCGACATGACCTCCGGGATAATCGACCGGCCAGGCCCGCCCGGCGATGCTCCGCCCCGTGGAAAGCCACCCACGAGGAGGATGAGATGAGCATCGATCGCACCGCGCTCGTCGAGCGCTACATCGCGACCTGGAACGAGACCGACCCGGCGCGGCGCCGCGCCCTGATCGCCGCCACCTGGACCGAGGACGCGCTCTACCTCGACCCGCTGATGCGGGGCGAGGGACAGGCCGGCATCGACGCGATGATCGCGGCGGTGCAGCAGCGCTTCCCCGGCCACCGGTTCCGCAGCACCGGCGCGCTCGACGCCCATAACGACCGCATCCGCTTCGGCTGGTCGCTCGGGCCGCAGGACGGCCCGGCGCTGGCCGCCGGGCTCGATGTCGGGGTGGTCGCCGGCGACGCCGGCTGCAGTCGATCACCGGCTTCATCGACGCCATGCCCGAAGCCGCCTGAGCGGGACCGCTTCGGCCGCCCTCTGCCGCCCCGGCGCGGCGGAGGGCGGTGCCGCGGGCGGCAGCTGTGCTAGACCCCCGGCATGGCGCTGCCGATCGAAGCCGTGCTGCCGGAGCTCCGGCGCATCCTCGCCGCCGGGACCGGGCTGGTGCTGCAGGCGCCGCCCGGCGCCGGCAAGACCACCGCCGTGCCGCCGGCCCTGCTCGACGAGCCCTGGGTCGCCGGGCGGCGCATCCTGATGCTGGAGCCGCGGCGGCTGGCGGCGCGCGCCGCCGCCCGGCGGATGGCGGCGCTGCGCGGCGAGGCGGTGGGCGAGACGGTCGGCTACCGCATCCGGCTCGACAGCCGCATCGGCCCGCGCACCCGCATCGAGGTGCTGACCGAGGGCATCCTGACCCGGCTGCTGCAGGAGGATCCCGGCCTCGCCGGGGTCGCGGCGGTGATCTTCGACGAGGTGCATGAGCGCTCGCTGCAGGGCGATCTCGGCCTGGCGCTCTGCCTCGAGGCGCGCGCCGCGCTGCGCCCCGACCTCAGGCTGGTGGCGATGAGCGCGACGCTCGAAGGCGAGCGCCTGGCGGCCCTGCTCGGCGCCCCGGTGCTGCGCAGCGAGGGCCGCGCCTTCCCGGTGGAGACCCGCTTCCTCGCCCGCGAGCCCGCCGGGCGGCTGGAGGAGGAGGTCGCCGCCGCGGTCCGCCGGGGGCTGGCCGAGAGCGGGCGACCTGCTGGTCTTCCTGCCCGGCGAGGCGGAGATCCGCCGCACGCTCGCGCTGCTGCAGGAGCGCGTCGGCGACGACGTCGCGCTGCATCCGCTCTACGGCAGCCTGCCGGCCGCCGCGCAGGACGCCGCCATCCAGGCCGCGCCGCCCGGGCAGCGCAAGGTGGTGCTGGCCACCGCCATCGCCGAGACCAGCCTGACCATCGACGGGGTGCGCGGGGTGATCGACGGCGGCCTGTCGCGGGTGCCGCGATTCGATCCGGCGCGCGGCATGACCCGGCTCGCCACGGTCCGCGTCAGCCGCGCCGCCGCCGACCAGCGCCGCGGCCGCGCCGGCCGCCAGGCGCCGGGGACCTGCTGGCGGCTGTGGACGGCGGAGGCCGATCGGGCGCTGGCCCCGCAGGGCCGGCCGGAGATCCTCGAGGCCGACCTCGCGCCGCTCGCCCTCGAGCTCGCCGCCTGGGGCGCGGCGGCCGGCGCGCTCGCCTGGCTCGACCCGCCGCCGGCGGCGGCGCTGGCCCAGGCGCACGACCTGCTGCAGGCGCTGGGCGCCCTCGACCCGGCCGGCCGGATCACCGCGCACGGCCGGGCGCTGCTGGCGCTGCCGCTGCATCCGCGGCTGGCCCACATGGTGCTGCGCGGCCAGGCGCTCGGCCTCGGCACGCTGGCCTGCCGGCTGGCGGCCCTGCTCGGCGAGCGCGACATCCTGCGGCGCCGGCCGGGCGCGGCGGCCGAGTCCGACCTGCGGCCGCGGCTGGAGCTGCTGGGGGCGCTGGGCCATGCCGCCGCCTCGCACGGCCTGGCGGTCGACCGCGCGGCGGCGCAGCGCGTGCTGGAGAGCGCGCGCGACCTGGAGCGCCGGCTCGGCATCCCGCCGGGCCGGCGCGGCGCCGCGCTCGCCACCGGACCGGCGGGCCTGCTGCTCGCCTTCGCCTGGCCCGACCGCATCGCCCGCCGCCGGCCGGGGCCGGAGCCGCGCTACGCGCTGGCCAATGGCGGCGGCGCCTTCCTGGCCGGGCCGGAGCCGCTCGCCGCCGCCGAGTTCCTGGTGGTGCCCGAGCTCGACGGCGAGCGCCGCGAGGCGCGCATCTTCCTCGCCGCGCCGGTGGAGCGGGCCGAGCTCGAGGCCCATCTCGCCGACCGCATCGTCGCCGAGGATCTGGTGCGCTGGGATTCGCGCGAGGAGGCGGTGCTGGCGCGGCGCCGCCGGCGGCTGGGGGCGCTGACCCTCGACGACCGGCCGCTGCCCGGCCCGACCCGGCGGCGGTCGCCGCCGCGCTCATCGCCGGGATCCGCGAGCTCGGGCTCGGCTGCCTGCCCTGGACCGACGCGCTCCGCGCCTGGCGGGAGCGCGTCGCCTTCGCCGCCCGGCTCGAGCCGGAGGCGGGCTGGCCCGACCTCACCGACGCCGCGCTGTCGGCGACGCTGGAGGACTGGCTGGCGCCGTTCCTCGCCGGCTGCGCAAGGCGCGCCCATCTCGCGCGGGTCGATCTGGCGGCCGCGCTGGCCGCGCGGCTGACGCACGCACAGTCGCGGACGCTCGACCGGCTGGCGCCGACCCATGTCGCCGTGCCGACCGGCAATCGCCTGCCGATCGACTATGCCGGGGCGCGGCCGGTGCTGGCGGTGCGGCTGCAGGAGATGCTCGGGCTGGCGGAGACGCCGACGGTGGCCGGCGGCCGGGTGAAGCTGCTGCTGCACCTGCTCTCGCCGGCCCGCCGCCCGCTGGCGGTGACCGACGACCTGGCGAGCTTCTGGGCGTCACCCTACCGGCAGGTCAGGGCGGAGATGCGCGGCCAGTATCCGCGCCACCCCTGGCCGGACGACCCGCTGCAGGCAATGCCGACCGCGCGGGCCAAGCCGCGCGGGCGGTGACGGGACGAGCCCGCGATGCGCCGGTCCCCGGGAGGAGGCAGGACCGGCGCATCGGGCTCCGGCATGGCCTGGCTATCGCTTGCCGATCCGGCGCGCGACGACGATGGTGCCCTCGGCCATGGCGCTCGACGCGGCACCGGCAGCGGCGGCGTGGCCGGCCGTGGTGCCGTGCGGGACATGGCGCTTGCCGCGGGCCTCGGCGGTGGTGGCGAGACCGGCCGCGAGGAGCAGGGCGAAGGCGAGGGTGAAGGCGGGCTTCAGCATGGCGGGAACTCCGTCTCGGGTTGCGGCGCCGGCTCTTGCGCGGCGCCGGTCGGCAGGCCTGCCGACCCGCAGATCCTGGGACCGCCCTGTTTCGGTTCTATTCCTGCGCGCCGGGTTTCTGGTTTCCAGCGTTTCGAGGGCGTCCGTGGGCGGAGCGGGCGGCCTTCGAGGCCGCGGCGGCACCTTCGCCAGGCCAAGGCGGCGAAGGCGGCGCGCGTCCGGCACGGCGCGGCTCGCGCCGCCAGGCGCGCGATCTGCGAGGGCCTGGGGAACCGAGCGTTCGACCGCCGGCGTCAATGCCGGGTGCGGCTCACCGCCCAGGGCGAGCGGCTGCGGCGGCGCGTCCGCGAAGGCTTCGCCTTCGCGTGCGACGCCGCCATCGGGTCAAGGCCGCCATCTCGAGTGCGGTTGTCGATCGCCAGTCGTCGGCGTGCCCGGGCTCGGCGCCAGCCTGGCGGTGCGGCTGCATTCGAGGAGAGCATCCCGGCCTGGATCCCGGCGCTGCTGACGCCCGGTGGCCGAGGCCGCAGCCGCGCGGCCAGGCGCGGCCGATCCGCGAGCTCGAGCGCCGGATCGTCGAGGGCATCCGCTTCGCAGCCAGCCGTGGCCGAGGAGGGCGGCGCCTGACGCCGGCTTCGCCTCCGTCGCCGCTATCCATGCCGCCTCTTGGTTTCGCGCCCGCGAGCGCAAGCATGGGGCGCGCGCCGTCGTCGTGGGGCAGGGGACCGCCATGAGGCGGGCAAGGGGCTGGTGAGCTGCTGGTCCTGCTGCTCGCGCTGACGGTGCGGCCGCGCCGGCCGCGGCCGATGACGGGCTCGACCGCTTCGTCGGCCTCTTCCAGGGGCAGGCGCAGGGCGAGGCGGCCGACCGCTTCTTCGTCAGCAGCTACCGCGACGTCCGGGTCGAGCTGCGGCGCGAGGGCGACGGCTTCCGCCTCGCCTGGAGCACGCTGATCCGGGACGCCGAGGATGCGGCCGGCCAGCGCCTGCGCCGCAGCGAGCTGCATTTCATCCCCGGCCCGTCACCCCGGACCTGGCGCACCGCCGCCGCGGCCGAGCCCTTCACCGGCCGCCCCGGCGCCTGGGCGGTGCTGGCCGGCAACCGCCTGACCGTGCAGGTGCTGGCGATCGACGCGGCGGGCGGCTGGGAGCTGCAGACCTACGAGCGCACGCTCGAGGGCGATGCCATGGCGCTGCGCTTCAGCCGGCTGGCCCCGGGCCGGCCCGAGCTGGTCGTGACCGGGCGGCTGACCCGGCAACCCGATTGATCGCCGAGGAGGCGCCTGCCCGATGACCACGATCTTCCTGCTGATCGTCCTGCAGCTGGTCGGCGAGGCGATCGCCTCGGTCGCCGGGCTGCCGATCCCGGGCGCGGTGATCGGGCTGGTGCTGCTCTTCGTCCTGCTCTGCGCCCGCGGCGGCGCTCGGAGGAGCTCGGCCGCACGGCGGGCTTCCTGCACGACAATCTCGGGCTGCTGTTCGTGCCGGCAGGCGTCGGGGTGATCGCCTGGCTGCCGCTGATCGAGGGCGCCTGGCTGCCGATCGCCGTCGGCCTGCTGGTCTCGGTGGTGGCCAGCCTGGCGGTCACCGCGCTGGTCATGTCGGCGCTGTCGCGGCGCCTGCCCGGCCGCCAGGGCTGAGGGCGCAGGGATGGGCCTCGCCCATGCCGAGTACCTGCTGGCCTCGCCGCTGCTCTGGCTCAGCATCACGCTGGGCGTGTTCATCGCCGCCAGCGCGCTCGCGCGGCGGCTCGGCAAGACGCCGCTGCTCAACCCGGTGCTGCTGTCGATCGCTGCGATCGTGCTGCTGCTGGCGGCGACCGGCACGCCCTATCGCCGCTATTTCGAGGGCGCCCAGTTCGTCAACTTCCTGCTCGGTCCGGCGGTGGTGGCGCTGGCCGTGCCGCTGCATCGCCACCTCGCCCTGATCCGCCGCCAGGCGCCGGCGGTCGCGGGCGCGCTGCTGGCGGGCTCGGCGACGGCCATCCTGTCGGGCGCGCTGGTGGCGCGCTGGCTCGGCGCCGGGCGCGAGCTGTTCGTCTCGATGGCGCCGAAATCGGCGACCGCGCCGATCGCCATGGCGGTGGCCGAGCGGCTCGGCGGCGCCGCGCCGCTGACCGCCGTGCTGACCATCGCCACCGGCATCCTCGGCGCGGTGCTGGGCTCGACCGTCTGCCGCCTGGTGGGGGTGCGCGACTGGCCGGCGCGCGGCTTCGCCATGGGGCTGACCAGCCACGGCATCGCCACCGCGCGGGCCTTCCAGGAGCACGAGCTGGCCGGCACCTTCGCGGCGCTGGCCATGGCGCTGAACGGCGTCGCCACCACGGTGCTGGCGCCGCTGCTGCTCGGGCTGCTGTTCTGACGGCTCAGCGCCGCCGCAGCTCGCTGCCGTTCCAGCAGAGCGCGACCGACCGGCCGCCGAGCTGGGTCTCGAGCACGACGTCGCTGCCCCAGAGCTGCTGGACGAAGCGCAGCGTCTTCTCGGCATAGTCCATCTGCAGCTCGCGGCCCTCGAACTCGTGCCGCAGCAGCAGGCTGCGGTCGCCGCCATGGTCGGCGTCGACGACGCGGATCAGCGGCACGCCGCCCATGCCGACCGAGGCGAGCAGGGTCTGCTTGACGGCGCGCCAGTCGGCCTCGTCGGCGACCTTGGTCACCGTCATCGCGCCGTCGGCCGGCTCCAGCTCGACCATGTCCATCTCGCGCATCAGCGGCTGGGTCAGGAAGCGGCGCAGGAAGGAGACGTCGCGGTCGACCTCGCGGACCTCGAAGATCGCCGCGCGGCCGGAGCGGCCGGGCGGCCCGCCGGCCTCGATCTCCTCGGCCGTGGGCGCGTCGTGGCGGCGCACGATGTCGTCCCAGAGCCTGAGGCCGAGATGGTAGGGATTGATGTCGCCCGGGATCGGCCGCACCACCTGGTTGTGGCGCACCAGGAACTCGATCTGCAGGTCGGGGGGCAGCTCCAGGCTGTTGAGGATGGTGCGGTGCCAGTAGGTCGCCCACCCCTCGTTCATGATCTTGGTCTCGATCTGCGGCAGGAAGTACTGCGCCTCGTCATGGACGATGGTGATCAGGTCCTTCTGCCACTCGGCCAGCCGCGGCGCGTGATCGCGGATGAAGAGCAGCAGGTCCTCCTCCGGCTCGAGCGGGGTGCGGTGCAGGTCCGGCTCGCGGTAGTCGGGCCGGCGATGCACGGCGCGGAAGGGATCGGCGGGCGGCGCGGCGGCGGCCAGCGCGGCCTCGCGCTGCTCCACCGGGTTGCGCCGGCGGATCGCCGGGTTGCGCGGCGCGTTCAGCGACAAGGCGTGGGCGGCGTCGAGCACGGTCTCGACCTTGGCCTGGCCGATCGAGGGGTCGGCGGCATAGGCGCGGGCCCGGCGCGCATGGTTCTTGAAGGAATCGACGGCGAGGTCGGCGCGCAGATGGCCGAAGGTAAAGTTGCGGGCGAAGAAGTCGTTGTGGCCGTAGACATGGGCGATGGTGAGGATCTGCAGGGCCAGCGAGTTCTGCCGCATCAGGTAGGCGAGGCAGGGGTCGCTGTTGATCACCATCTCGTAGGGCAGGCCGGCGACGCCGTGGTCGTAGAGCGTCTTCTGCCGCTCGAAGGACTTGCCCCAGGACCAGTGCGGATAGCGCGCCGGCATGCCGGAATAGGCCATCAGCCCGAGCATCTGCGTGTGGTCGCAGAGCTCGAACTCCTGCGGGTAGCAGCTGAGGCCGAATTCCTCGACCTTCTCGCGGATCCGGCCGTCCCAGTATTCGAGGTCGCGGATGGTCCAGCTCGTCATGCCTATCCCACCATCCAGTTTCCCTCGTCCTTCGACAGGCTCAAGACGAGGCCTTGAAGTCATCGCCCGAGGGGATTCCGATCGGACGCAACCTATCGATGTCATCGCCGGGCTTGACCCGGCGATCCATGCCGGCGGCTCTCCGTTCGGGATCAGCGTGACGGGATGGGCCGGTGCCCTTCGCGTGGATCGCCGGGTCAAGCCCGGCGATGACAAGATGGGAGCGCCCCCACGTCATCGGGTGCGGCCGTCATGCCGCCGCCGCGCGGTCGCGCGACAGGAAGGTCTTGAAGCTGCGCCAGACGTCGGACTTGTCGGTGATGCGCAGCGCCTGGAAGTTGGCGGCGGCGAGGCCGTGGAAGATGCCGAGCATGGAATCGCCGCCGCGATAGCCGCTGCTCGGCCGGATCTCGCCATAGCCGAACAGGGTGCAGGCCTTGCACAGCTCGCCCGCGAGCTTGAGCGTCGCCGGCTGGTCGCCCGGCATGTTGTCGCCGTCCGAGCAGTGGAAGGCATAGACGTTCCACAGCGCCGGGTGGTAGCGCTGCTCGATGATCTCCAGCGCCTTGGCATAGCCCGAGGAGATCAGCGTGCCGCCCGACTCGCCCTTGTGGAAGAAGTCCTCCTCGCTGACCTCGCGGGCGACGGCGTCGTGCGCGATGAACACCAGCTCGACATGCTCGTAGCGGGTGCGCACGAACTGGTAGAGCAGGAAGAAGAAGCTGCGGGCCAGATACTTCTTCATGGTGTCCATCGAGCCCGAGGTGTCCATGATGCAGAGCACCACGGCGTTGGATTCCTCGTCGACGTCCTCGGTGCGCCGGCGGAAGCGCATGTCGCTCTGGTGGAAGGGGAAGCGGCGCGGCCCCGCCGGCGGGCCCTGCAGGGCGAGCGTCGCGCGCTCGTCCTGCGGCTCGGGCTCGCCCTCCAGCGCCGCGCCGAACGGCAGCCCATGCGCCAGCTTGCGCCGCAGCCGGGCGCGCGCCGTGCGGCGCTTGTCGAGCTGCACCCGGATGCCGACCTTGCGGTAGCCGAAGCGCTTGGTGGTGCTCTGGCTGATCGTCTCGCGCAGCGCCTTGCGCTCGAGGTCGGGCAGCGCCAGGTCCTCGAACATCAGGTCGACCAGCTCCTCGAGCGTGATGTCGGTCTCGTA
This sequence comes from Dongiaceae bacterium, assembly GCA_046349435.1. Lineage (GTDB taxonomy): Bacteria > Pseudomonadota > Alphaproteobacteria > Dongiales > Dongiaceae > JAXMCI01. The sequence continues at coordinate 25,199 of JAXMCI010000042.1, forward strand.
GTAGTCGACCCCCGGGCGCTCGCCGGGCTGGCCGGGCTGCTGGCCCTGGCCCGGCTTGCCCTGGCCCATCTGCTGGCCCGGCTTGCTGTCGCCGTTGCCCTGGCCGACGCGCGGCGTGTTGTCGCCGTAGACGAAGCGGTACTCCTTGATGCCGCGCAGCGGCACCTTGATGATCTGGTCGCCGCTGCGCCCGATGATCGACTGCTCGGCCAGGATGTCGGCGATGTTGTCGCGGATCGCCTCGCGCACCTTCTCGCGGTGGCGCTGCCGGTCGCCCGAGCTGCGGTCGGACTGCAGCGCGTCGGTCGAGGAGTAGGGCCGGAACACGGCCATCGGCGGGTCCCCCTTGCCGTCAGTCCTTCCACAGATGGTTGGCGGCGTACTTCAGGACCACCTCGGCCGAATGCTCGTTGTAGCCGCTGCGCATCATGCTCTGCAGCAGCGCCTCGTACTTCTTCTTCTGGTCCTCGTCGCGCGTCCGGTTCTTGGTGATGATCCGGCTGATGTCGCGCACCGAGCCCATCAGCTTCTTCTCGATCGCCTCCTTGAGCGGCTCGTAGCTGGCATAGGCGACGCGCTCGCCGCGGCGGCCGGCGGCCCAGAGATAGGCGATCACCTCCTGGCGGAAGCCGTCGGCCGAGCTGCCGATGATGGCGATCTGCTCCTCGATCGACTTGAGGAAGCCGAGGTCGGGGTTGAGCTCCTCGCGGGTGTTGCGGTCCTTGACCTTGGTCTTGTTGGCGTAGGCCTCGGCATGGTCGAGGTAGTTCTGGAACAGGGTCTCGGCCTGCTCCTCGTAGGCGTAGACGAAGGCCTTGGTGATCTCGCGCTCGAGGATCTCGAGATAGGCCTTGTGGATGGTGTCCTGGAGGAACTCGAGGTAGCGCTTGCGCGTGTCGTCGGGAAGGTCGGCCTCCTTCACCATCTTGATCAGCACCTCGCGGATGTGGATCGGGGTGATCCCTTCCGGATGGCGCGACAGGGCGGAATCGAGCGCCTTCATGATGAAGCGCGGCGAGATGCCGCTCATGCCCTCGGACTTGGCGTCCTCGCGCAGCTCGTCGAGGTCGATCTTCTTGGCGTGGCCCTTCTCGACCACCTCCTCGCCGTTATAGAGCTTGAGCTTGGTCAGCGGGTCGCACTTGGCGGTCGGCTGCAGGCGGGTGAGGATGGCGAACATCGCCGCCACCTCGATCGAGTGCGGCGCGATGTGGGTGCGGAAGCCGGAGCGGCCGAAGATCTTGTGGTAGATCTTCGCCTCCTCGCAGAGCCTGAGGTTGTAGGGCACGCGGATCGCCACGATGCGATCCATGATCGCCTCGTTGGTGTGGTCCGCCTTGAACTTGCGCCACTCCGCCTCGTTGGAGTGGGCGACGATCACCGTGTCGACGTAGATGGTGCCGTGGCGGCCGGGGGCCGGGACGAACTTCTCCTGCGTCGCGGTGATGATGGCGTGCAGGTACTCGGTCTCGTTCTTGAAGACCTCGATGAACTCGGTGACGCCGCGATTGCCGGCGTTGAAGGCGCCGTTGAGGTCGAGCGCGCGCGGGTCCCCCTCGGAATAGCGGTCGAGCTTGGAGATGTCCTCCGAGCCGATCAGCACCGAGGTGTCCTGGTTGTTGGGATCGACCGGCGGCACCACGGCGATGCCGCGCCGCGCGGTGCGCGAGAAGGTCATGGTGGTGACCGGCATCTCCTCGTAGCGCCCGCCGAACTCGTTCTCCAGCCGCCAGCGGCAGACCGGGCAGAGCTCGCCCTCGATCTGGATGTCGAGCATCTTGTTGAACTCGCGCCGGAGGTGGCGCGGGATCAGGTGCAGCGGCTCCTCGCGGATCGGGCAGCCGTCGATGACGTAGATCGGCTCGGCCTCCTCCAGCCCCTCCTTGAGCCGCTCGGCCAGCGAGCTCTTGCCGGAGCCGACCGGGCCCATGAGGTAGAGCACCTGGCGGCTCTCCTCGCCCTTGAGCGCGGCGGCATGGAGGTAGTGGACGACCTTCTCCAGCACGTCCTCGATGCCGAAGAAGTCGTTCCTGAAGAACTCGTAGGTCTTGGGCGGCTCGCCGCCCCAGAGCTTGGCGGCCCGCGCCGCGTCGGCCTCGTCGGGCTGCGACTGGCCGGCCTTCATGATGATGTCGTAGAGGTGCGCGTGGGCCAGCTTGTAGAGACCCGGGTTCTCGCGCACCTTCTCGAGATAGCCCAGAAAATTACCCTGCCAGTGCTGCTGGCGACGGCTTGCGTGATCGCGGCCGATGAGCTCTGCGAAGAGATTCGTCTGCTCAGCCATCCTGCGCTCTCCTGGGTGTCCGGTGCCGTCCGGCCGCCGGAGACCCGCGACACACCCACAACCGCAACTTCAATGCAGCGGGGCGGCGGCGAGTTGCCCGGCCGGATCGCGACGAGCGCCGGCATCGTTCGAGGGGAGGGATCGCAGGCGGAGGCTGCAGGGGGATCCGAGCGGGCCGCGTCGCTCTTGCTCGGCTGGCATGCGCCGCCGTTCGGCCAGTCGGTAGCGATTCACCCGCCGCATGGTCCATCCTGGAGCCCTTCGGGGTTTGTACGCTGCTGATTCTTATAGCCGATTCGGCGCCGCGGGTCACTCTTGCAGTGGCCCCGCCGGCCGGTGCGCGATTGTGGCGCAGCTTGCCTGAGAGGCGCGCCGCCTTGTGCCGCAGCCCGCCGCGGGAAAGATCGAGGTCGCGGCCGCTGCTCAGGCGTCGACCGCCGTCCGGCGGCGCGGTGCCGCAGTCGGCGCGGCCGGCGCCGGCCGCGCCGTCGAGCGCATCAGGGTCTCCTTGGCGGAGGCGAGGTGGGCGCGGCAGGCAAGCTCGACGATGGCGCGGTTGCGGCCGAGCAGCGCGTCGATATAGGTCAGGTGCTCGCGGATCGCGACCTCGTTGCGCTGCCGCTCGTCGCGCTTGTTCCACTGATAGTGGTAGTGGAAGATCAGCGTGATGACGTCGTAGAAATCCTCGATGAAGCGGTTCGGCGCCGCCGCGTTGACCAGGCTGTGGAAGCGGCTGTCGAGGGCGGAGAAATCGTGGTAGCGGCTGTCGATCTCGCGCAGCAGCGCGACATGGTCCTGGCGCAGCGCGTCGAGCCGGGCCCATAGCGGCGAGCTCTCCGGCAACGCGGCGAAGGCGAGCGCCGAGCGCACCTCGAACATCTCGCGGATCTCGAAGAGCTCGAGCGCGAAGCCCGGCGTGAAGCCCTTGAACACCCAGCCGGCGCTGGGTCGCCTCTCGATCAGCCCGAAGCGCTGGAAGCGGTTGAGGAACTCGCGGATGCCGGTGGTCGCCACGCCGAACTGACGGGCCAGCTCGAGCTCGTTGATGCTGGTGCCGGGACTCGTATCGTCGCGCAGCATCCACTCCATGAAGCGTTTCTCGACCTGGGCGGAGAGCGACACGGTCTCCGCCTCCGGGAAGCGCGGCACCGAAGCCTGCGGCCGGCGCACGATGCGCTGCCGCCCGCTGCCGGCCACCACCCCGCGCTCGCCCAGGCTGGCGAGGATCTTGCGCAGCGTGGTGCGGCTGACCCGCAGGCGCCGGCTGAGGCTGCTCTCGGAGGGCAGCGGCCCGCCCTCGGGCAGCTGGGCGACGAGATCGAGCGCCTCGTTGAAGGCGCGCTTGAACACCGTGTCCGGTTTCATTGGGCCATTTCCAGACAGATCTCCGGCGACTTTTAATCGATAAAAAACGAGTTGACCAGACCTCACATCTGGCTTTTGCCTATAAGAAGCAGAAATCAGGGTGGAACGCTTGACGGACGTGATGCGGGAGCAGCCGGAACCGCGTGCGGACGAGGCCGGCCGGGAATCCTCCGGGTCGGTCTCCGCGGTGGGAGTCGGCCTTCGGCTCCTCGGCATCGGGCCGCTGCTCATCCTCGCCCTGCTGGTGGCGGTGATCGCCCTGGTCACGCCGAGCTTCCTGACGCCCGGCAACATCGCCAACATCGTGGCGCAGACCGCGGTGATCGCCATCGTCGCGGTCGGCCAGCACCTCGTCATCCTGACCCGGGGCATCGACCTCTCGGTCGGCGCCAACCTGGCGCTGGCAACGGTGATCGGCGGGCTGGTCTTCCGCCAGGTCGATTCCGCGCCCCTCGTCATCCCTGCGATGCTGGCGTCGGGTGCCCTGGTCGGCGCCGTCAACGGTCTCGGCTACGTGCTGGGGCGACTGCCGCATCCCTTCATCATCACGCTCGCCACCCTGATCATCTGCCGCGGCCTGGCCCTCGAGCTGGCCGTCGGCCACACCACGATGCGCGGCATGCCCGACGCGATCGCGGCCCTCGGCGGCACGTCCGTGCTCGGCGTGCCGGCCTGCTTTTTCGTCGTGCTCGGGGTCGGCGGGCTGGTGCTGCTGATGGCCAGGGCGATGGTCTGGGGGCGCTGGATCTACGCCGTCGGCGGCAACCCGCAGGCGGCGGTCGAGATGGGCATCCCGGTCCGCGGCGTTCTGGTCTCGACCTACGTGATCTCCGGCCTGTGCGCCGGCGTCGGCGCGGTGGTGCTGGCCGGCCGCACCGAGGCGGGCTCGCCGCTCTACGGCAACCTGCTGGAGCTCGACAGCATCGCCGCGGTGATCATCGGCGGCGCCAGCTTCCTCGGCGGGCGCGGCCATCTCGGCCATGCGCTGATCGGCGCGGTGATGATCGGCGTCATCCGCAACGCCCTCAACCTGCTCGGTGTCGACGTCTTCTTCCAGATGATCGCCATCGGCCTGATCATCCTGGTGGCGGTCGAGGGCGACGTGCTGCGCGGCCGGCTCGAGGCCCGCGCGCGGACGATGCAGGCGGCGCGCGCGCAATGAGCGCGGCTTCGACTCCCGTGCTGGCCGTGCGCCACGCCGAGAAGCGCTTCGGCGCGGTGCACGCGCTGCAGGACGTCAGCCTCGAGGCGCGCGGCGGCGAGGTGCTGGCGCTGCTCGGCGACAACGGCGCCGGCAAGTCGACCCTGGTCAAGTGCATCAGCGGCGTGCACGCGCTCGATGCCGGCGAGATCCTGCTCGACGGCGCGGCGGTCCGGCTGCACTCGCCGGCGGCGGCGCGGCGCGCCGGCATCGAGACGGTCTACCAGGACCTCGCGCTGTTCGACAACCTGACCCCGGCGCAGAACTTCTATTGCGGCCGCGAGATCGCCTTTCCCGCCTGGCTGCCGCGCGGCCTGCGCCTGCTGCGCGCCGGCGCCATGGAGCGCGAGGCGGCGGCGGTGATCGACCGGCTCAAGGTTCGCCTGCCGCGGCAGGACGCGCCGGTCGCGCTGATGTCGGGCGGCCAGCGGCAGGCGATCGCGGTGGCGCGGGCCACGGTCTTCGCCGGCCGGGTGGTGATGCTGGACGAGCCGACCGCGGCGCTGGGGCTGCGCGAGTCGCGCAAGGTCCTCGACCTGATCGCCCGGCTCCGCGCCGAGGGCAACGCGGTGATCCTGATCACCCACAACATGGAGCATGTCGTCGAGCTCGCCGATCGGGCGGTGGTGCTCCGCCAGGGCCGCAAGGTCGGCGAGCTGGTGCCGGACCGGGCCAGCCGGCAGGAGCTGGTCTCGCTGATCGTCGGCGCCGAGGCATAGCGGAATTCGCCGCCGGGAAGGGCGGCGATGACAAGGGATCGCCTCGTGCCGAGGCGATCGACGGAGGGAGGAAACGGATGACATTGCGACGATTGCTGGCCGGGCTGGCGTTGGCAGCCGCGGCCGCCGGGGCCGCGCAGGCCGACGACAGCGTCAAGATCGGCTTCATCACCAAGTTCCCGGTGCCGTTCTTCGCCACCATGGAGAACGCCGCCAAGGCCTATGCCGCGGCGCATCCCGGCGTCGAGATCATCTTCGGCCAGGGTACCTCGGCCACCGACATCGAGGGGCAGATCGCGCTCATCGAATCGATGGTCACCAAGGGGGTGAAGGGCATCGCGGTGACGCCGGTCGACCCGACCGTCGCCCCGGCGCTCGACAAGGCGATCGCGGCCGGGGTCAAGGTCGTGCTGCTCGACAACAACATTCCCGACTGGAAGGGGCGCACGGCGCTGGCGACGACCAACAACTACAATGCCGGCAAGATCGCCGGGCAGTATCTCAGGACCGTGCTGAAGAACGGCGACACGCTCGGCATCCTCGAGGGCGTGCCCGGCGTGCCGTCGCTCGACGACCGGGTCAAGGGCATGCTCGAGGGGCTGCAGGGCGTCGAGGTCACGATCGTCGGCCGCGGCGCCACCAACTGCACCGAGGAGCTCGGCATCAACGTCGCCGAGGACCTGCTGACCAAGAACCCTGAGCTGAAGGCGATCTACGCCGCCTGCGGCCCGCCTGCCGCCGGCGCCGCCCAGGCGATCAAGAACGCCCACATCGCCGGCGACCGCATCGTCCTGGTCGGGTTCGACTTCTGCTGCGGCGAGAAGGAGGCCATCGCGGCCGGCATCGAGGACGCGTCGGTGGCCCAGTTCCCCGCCAAGATGGCGGAGCTCGGCGTCGATGCGCTGGTCAAGTCGCTGCGCGGCGAGGCGGTCGAGTCGCTGATCGACTCGGGCGCCGCCTTGGTCACCAGGGAAAACATGGATAAGTTCTGAGCAGCAGCCCGGGGGCCGGCGCCGCCGGCCTCCGGGCACCCTCCACGGATCGGCAGGTCGCGACGTGCAGATCGAACACCGTATCGAAGCCCTGGTCTGCGCCGAGCCGGGCCGGCTGCGGATCGAGCAGCGCAGCGTGGCGCGGCCGGCGGCCGGGCAGGCGCTGGTCCGGCCGCGCCGGGTCGGCATCTGCGGCACCGACTATCACATCTACGAGGGCAAGCACCCCTTCCTGAAGTACCCCCGGGTGCCGGGCCACGAGCTCGCCGTCGAGGTCGTCGAGGCGCCGGAGGGCTCGGCCCTCGCCGCCGGCGAGCTCTGCGTCGTCAACCCCTATCTGGCCTGCGGCGGCTGCGTCGCCTGCCGGGCCGGCAAGCCCAATTGCTGCGCGGCGATCTCGGTGCTGGGCGTGCACCAGGATGGCGGCCTGGCCGGGCTGCTGGCGGTGCCGGCCGGCAGCCTGATCCGCGCGCCGGGACTGACCGCAGACCAGTGCGCCGCCGCCGAGTTCCTGTCGATCGGCGCCCATGCGGTGCGCCGCGGCGCGGTGACCGGCCGCGACCGGGTGCTGATCGCCGGCGCCGGCCCGATCGGGCTCGGCGTCGCCCTGTTCGCGAAGCTCGCCGGGGCCGAGGTCGTGGTGCTCGACCGTGCGGCCGAGCGCGCCGAGGCGGCGCGCGCCATCCTCGGCGTCGCGGCGCTGCCGGCCGACGGCGCCGAGGCGGCGGCCCTCGGCGAATCCTTCGACATCGTCTTCGACGCGACCGGCAGCCAGGCGTCCATGGAGAAGGGCTTCGGCTTCGTCGCCCATGGCGGGCGCTACGTCCTGGTCAGCGTGGTCAAGGGCCCGATCACCTTCTCCGATCCGGACTTCCATCGCCGCGAGATGACCCTCTACGGCAGCCGCAACGCCACCGCGGAGGATTTCGAGCGGGTGATCGCGGCGATCCGCGGCGGCGCGGTGCCGCTCGACCGGCTGATCACCCACCGCACCACGCTCGGCGGCGCGGTGCACGACATCCCGCGCTGGGCGCAGGAGAAATCCGGCCTGATCAAGGCGCTCGTCGAAATTGGCTGAGCCGGACAGCGGGCCGCGTCTTTCGGCGGCAACCGTCGGGAACCGGCTCCCCTACGACCGCGCGTCGGTCACGCCCGGCGTCGTCCATCTCGGCATCGGCGCCTTCCACCGGGCGCACATGGCGGCCTATGTCGACGATCTTCTCGCCGGCGATCCGTCCTGGGGAATCATCGGCGCCTCGCTGCGGCGGCCCGATACGCGCCAGGCGCTGGCGCCGCAGGACTTCCTCTACACCCTGGCGGTGCGCAGCGGCGGCGGCACCGCGCTGCGCGTGGTCGGCGCGCTGCTCGACGTGCTCGACGCCGCGACGCAGCGCGACGCGCTGCTCGCCGCGATGGCGGATCCGCGCATCCGGCTGGTCTCGCTGACCGTCACCGAGAAGGGCTATTGCCACGATCCGGCGACCGGAGCGCTCGACCCGGCCCATCCCGACGTGCTGCACGACCTGGCAAACCCCGGAGCGCCGGTCAGCGCGCCCGGCCTGATCGTCCGCGCGCTGGCGCTGCGCAGGGCGGCGGGGGCGGCCCCCTTCACCGTGCTCTGCTGCGACAACCTGCCGGCCAATGGCGAGACGACGGCGCGCGTCGTGGCCGGCTTCGCCGCGCTCGACGACGCGGCGCTGGCCGCCTGGATCTCCGGCAACGTCGCCTTCCCCTCGACCATGGTCGACCGCATCGTGCCCGCCACCACCGAGGCCGACCGCGCCATGGTGCGCGAGGCGACCGGCCTGGCCGATGCCTGGCCGGTGATGACCGAGCCCTTCAGCCAGTGGGTGATCGAGGACCGGTTTCCCGCGGGCCGGCCTCACTTCGAGCGGGCCGGGGCGCAGCTCGTCGCCGACGTGCGGCCGTACGAGCTGATGAAGCTCCGCATGCTGAACGGCAGCCACTCGATGCTCGCCTATCTCGGCTATCTCGCCGGCCATGAGCATGTCAGCGAGGCGATCGCCGACCCGCATCTCCGCCGCTTCATCCACGATTTCATGACCGAGGAGGCAATGCCGACCCTGCCCGCGGGGCTCGGCGACCTCGCCGCCTATCGCGAGGCGCTCCTCCAGCGTTTCGCCAATCCGGCGCTGCGCCACCGCACCTGGCAGATCGCCATGGACGGCAGCCAGAAGCTGCCGCAGCGGCTGCTCGGCACCATCCGCGACCGGCTGGCCCGCGGCCTGCCGGTCGCCCGCGCGACGCTCGGGGTGGCGGCGTGGATGCGCTACGTCATGGGCGTGGACGAGCAGGGCCGCCCGATCGACGTCAGGGATCCGCTCGCCGAGCGGCTGCGGCGGATCTGCGCGGCGGCCGGGGATGCGCCGGAGGCCCTGGTCGACGGGCTGCTGCAGGTCGCCCCGGTGTTCGGCGACGACCTGCCGCGCAACGCCCCGTTCCGCGCCGCCGTCGCCGGCCACCTCGGCGCGCTGCTCCGCCGCGGCGCGCTCGCCACGGTGCGCGACCTGGTGGGCTGAGGACTGGACGCGCTGAAGACGGGGCGCGCCGAGGACTGGGCGGGCCGAGCCTCAGCCCGGCAGCGCCTCGATCACCATGGTGTCGAGCAGGAAGCTGCCATCGGCCTCGATCGCGAAATGGCCGGTGACCTCGGCCGACATCTGCGCTGCCAGCGCCCGGATGGCGTCGGCCTGCAGCGCCGGGGTGCGCATGCGCTCGATCCAGGAGGCGAAGTCGAGGCGCAGCCGGCGCCGCGTCACCGCGCCGGGGACGAAGCCGGCGGCGGTCAGCTTGTGCTGCCACTCGCTCACCCGGTAGTCGCGGACGTGGCTGGGGTCGCGCAGCAGCTCGATCGCCTGCAGGAAGGTGTCGAGCAGCGGCGCCTCGGGCGCCACCGCGTCGGCGAAGGCGGCGCGGCCGCCCGGCGCCAGGACGCGGCGGGCCTCGCGCAGGCCGGCATCGACGTCGCGCCAGTGATGCGCGCTGAAGCGGCTGAGCACGACGTCGAAGGCGCCGTCGGGAAAGGGCAGGCGCTCGGCAGGCCCTTGCGCGGTGCGCAGGTTGGCAATGCCGCGGGCGGCCGCCTCCTGCGCCACCGCGGCCAGCATCTCGTCGGAGAGATCGTAGGCGACCTCGCCGGCGGCGGCGCGACGTTGAAGGCGACATGGCCGCCGCGCGCAGCCGAGGTCGAGCACCCGGCGCCGCCCGGCCGCGCCGCGGCGACGGCGGCGAGCTGCTTCAGGTCCTCGCCCTGGGCGTGCACCGGGCTCGCCACATAGGCGGCGGCGCGCGGCCCGAACTGCGCCTCGACCAGGCGCTCCTGCGACTGTGCGGTCATGGCTCCGACTCTCCTCGACGGTCAGTGCGCGCGGTCGTATCAGCCCGGCCCACACTGGTACCAGGACCGATCTTATCCTGGTATAGCCGGTAACATGGACAGCGATGCCGCCCGGCGCCGCGCGCTCGGCGCCTTCCTGCGCGCCCACCGCGAGCGGCTCTCGCCGGCCGCCCTCGGCCTGCCGGCGGGCGCCCGCCGCCGCACGCCGGGCCTGCGCCGCGAGGAGCTGGCGCAGGCGGGCGGCCTCAGCCCCACCTGGATCAGCTGGATCGAGCAGGGGCGCGACATCGCCGTCTCGGCCGCCGCGCTGGCCCGGCTGTCCGACGCTCTGCGGCTGACGGCGGCCGAGCGTGCCTATCTCTTCGAGCTGGCGGCGCGGCGCGACCCGGCAGGCCCGGCGTACGACGCCGCAAGCAGCATCCCGGACGGGACGACGGCGGCCATTCTCGCCTTCCCGGGGCCCGCCTACCTGCTCGACCGGCTGTGGACGGCGCAGGCCTGGAACCCCGCCGCCCGGCGCCTCTTCGTCGGTTGGCTCGACGGGCCCGACCGCAACCTGTTGCGCTACATCTTCCTGTCGCCGGCGGCGCGCCGGCTGCTGCCGGACTGGCCGCGGCGGGCGCGCCGCGTGCTGGCCGAGTTCCGCGCCGATGCCGGCCGCCATCCTGGCGACCCCGCTCTGGTCGCGCTGACCGAGGGGCTGCGGGCCGCCTCGCCCGTCTTCGCGCGGGCCTGGGAGGAGCAGGCGGTCGTCCCGCGACAGGGCGGCGAGCGCCGCTTCACCCACCCGGAGGACGGGGCGCTCTGCCTGACCCAGGTCACCGCCACGCTGGCCGACCGGCCCGACCTCAAGCTGGTGCTGCTGGTCCGGACGTGAGGACGCGGCAGGCGAGACAGACACCGGGTCGACCGCGCCGGCGGCGTGATCGGGGGCGGCACTGCCGGCCGCCCCCGTCTCCCGCACACGATCAGCGGGCAGCGGGCGGGACCGCCGCGGCATCGACGCCGTCGAGGCTGGTGCCGTTGGTGCCGGTCGATCCAATGACTCCGGCAACCACGACCGATCCCGTCGCCGCCGCCCGGGCGTCGCAGCCCGAGGCCGGCGCAACGCCATCCAGGCTCACGCCGTTGATGCCGCCGGTGCCCAGCGGGCCGCTCGCCTGCGCCCGCTGGGCCGGCTGCAGGGTGAAGGTCAGCGCGACCGCCGCCAGCGCGGTGGTCGCGAGCAGGATGCGAAGCGTCTTCTTGGTCATGTCTTTCTCCCTTTGGTCGGTTTGCGCTTCGGGTGGGCGCAGGCCGGCGTCCGGGCCGGCCGGTTCCGCACCCGGCGATCTCGCGTTCTGGTGATCTGCAGCGCGCCGCACGCGGCGGCGCCGTCGATCGCGGCGGTCTTCTACGCCCATCGGGCCAGGTCACCCAGATCCGCTGGGAACGAATTCCATGGAACCAATCTTCGCCGCACGCCCGGCTCGGGCTCGCCCGGTGGGCGCATCGCAGGCAGGCACGCGGCCGACGCCCTCTGGCCGAACCGCCGATCGGGACGATGCAAGGGCCGCTCGCGCCGCCCGGACGCCCCGCGCGTCCAGGCGGTCGCCGTCGCGCGGGGCGGACGGCATGGCCCGAGAGGGCCCCTGGCCGGGGCGCCCGTCGGCATCAGAGGCTGCTTACGTCGTCCGAGGCGGCGCCGGCAGAACCATTGCCGCCCGATCAGGAGGAACCAATCCTCCCCGGCCGGGCCCTACGCCGCCGGCGCCTCCGGGTCCGCCAGCCCCTTCAGCGCCGCGCGCAGGCCGCGCACGGCGGCGCCCATCTGGCGCGAGTCGAGCCCGGCATAGCCGAGCAGCAGGCCGTGCGTCGGGGCGTCCCGGTGGTAGCTGATCGAGACCGGCTGGATGTCGACGCCGCGGGCGAGCGCCGCCTCGCACACCGCGCGGTCGTCGAGCGGCCCGCGCAGCCGGGCCAGCAGCTGCATGCCGGAATCGCGCTCCACCACCTCGATCCAGGGGTCGAGATGCTCGCGGCAGAGCGCCGCGAACTCGGCCTGGCGGCGGGCGTAGAGTCGGCGCATGCGCTTCAGGTGGGTGGCGAAGTGGCCCTCGGCGATGAAGTCGGCCACGGTCAGCTGCAGCAGCAGCGGCGCGAACTGGCCGGTGACGCTGACCGCGCCGTTGAAGGCGTCGACCAGCGAATCCGGCACCACGAGGAAGCCCAGCCGCAGCGCCGAGAACAGGGTCTTGCCGAAGGTGCCGACATAGATCGTCCGGCGCCCGCCATCCAGCCCTTGGAGGGCCGGCACCGGGTGGCCGCGGAAGCGGTACTCGCCGTCATAGTCGTCCTCGACGATCCAGGCGTCGTGGCGCTCGGCCAGCGCCAGCAGGTTGAGCCGCTCCTCGGCGCGCATGGTGATGCCGGTCGGCCAGTGGCAGGCCGGGGTGACGCAGATCAGCCGCGGCGGCGGCGCGTCGTCGCCGGGGAGCGACCAGCCCTGCTCGCCGACGCGCAGCGGCCAGAGGCGGGCGCCGCCGCCGAGCAGCGCGGTGCGCGCCCCGAGATAGCCCGGCTCCTCCAGCCAGGCGACGTCGCCGTCGTCGAGCAGGATGCGGGCGGCGAGGTCGAGCGCCGCCTGCGCGCCGGTGACGACGATCACCCGCTCCGCGCTGCAGGCGACGCCGCGCGCCACGCCGACATACTCGGCGACGGCCTGGCGCAGCCGCGGATGGCCGGCGAACTGGTGGTAGCGCAGCGCGTCGAGCGAGCGCTTCTGCGCGTTGCGCGCCAGCAGCCGCACCCAGGTCGCGGTCGGGAAGGCGGCGACCTCGGGCGAGCCCGGCTGCATGTTGATCTTGCCCGGCCGGCTCGCCGGCTGCGGCAGCCCGGCGATCAGCGCGCCGCGCCGCGACAGCCGGCCCGGCGAGGGCTGCCCGGCCGCGCCGGCCGCCGGCGCCGCCGGGCGGGGCAGCGCCGCCACCCGCGTGCCGGAGCCGGGCCGCGCCTCGAGATAACCCTCGGCCAGGAGCTGGTCGTAGGCGGCGATGACGGTGTTGCGGCCGATGCCGAGCTCGTCGGCCAGGCTGCGGGTCGCCGGCAGGCCGTGGCCGGCGGAGAGGCGGCCGGCGCGAATGAGCTCGCGGATGGCGACGTAGAGCTGACGATGCAGGGGCTCGCGGGACGTCCGGTCGACGGCGAGCAGATCGAGCGGCAATGATGCTCTGCCCGGCACCCGCAATCCCCCCAGGACGGTCCGGCCACCCACTTCGGGCATTCTATCCACAAAGAGCGCATCCGTCCAATGAAGTGGCGCAACAGCAATTCTCGAAGGTCACTGTTGTTGCCGAGCCACAGAGGTTTGCATTTCGCGATGCATAATGAAGAGTGGCGATCTTTGTCGCTTCGCCAATGATTCTTCGCTTTCCGGAGCCGGCTCGATCGGCCTATAGAGCGTCGTCAGGGTCCGGCGATCCGCAATGCCCCTCGATCATTGCGGGTCCTGAGCGACGTTCGGGGGACGAGGCCCGGAATTGACTGCATTGGCAAGCCGCAGCGAAGCGCCCGAATCGCGCCCCGGCCGCACCACGCCTGCCTGGCCGGCGCGCCCGGCCGCCGGCTGGTGGAGCGGCGCGGCGCGGCGCGACCTGCTGGTCGTCGTCGCGGTGGCCGCCTGCATCTTCGTGCTGGCGGACGTCACCGACCTCAACGAGCGCTTCACCGGCTGGGTGAGCGATTTCCACGACGCGACGATCGACCTCGAGGAGCTGCCGATCGCGGTCGCCCTGTCCGGCATCCTGGCGGTCTGGTTCTTCGTGCGGCGGGCCCGCGAGAACCTGGGCCAGGCGCGCCGGTCGGCCGCCGCCGCCGATGCCGCCCGGCAGGCGCTGGCGATCGCCAATGCCCGCCTGCACGACGCCATCGAGTCGATCCCCGAGGGGTTCGTGCTGTTCGACGCGCAGGACCGCGCCCTGCTGTGGAACCGCCGCTACGAGGAGATCTACGGGATCGCCGCCGGAACGACGATCCGCGGCCGCTCCTTCGAGGAGATGGTCCGGCAGGGCGCGGCGCGGGGCAACTACCGCCTGCCGCCCGGCCTGGCACTCGAAGCCTGGATCGCCGAGCGGCTGGCGCAGCATGCCGCCAAGGGCAGCGAGAGCGAGCAGCAGCTCGCCGACGGCCGCTGGATCCTGTCGCACGAGCGCCGCACCGCCGAGGGCGGCAGCGTCGGCATCCGCATCGACATCACCGAGCTGAAGCGGCGCGAGGCGGAGATGCGCGAGGCGCTCGACCGGGCGGAGGCGGCCAACCGCGCCAAGTCGGCCTTCCTCGCCAATATGAGCCACGAGCTGCGCACGCCGCTGACCGCGGTGCTGGGCTTCTCCGAGATCATCGCCGGCGAGACCATGGGGCCGATCGGGCAGCCGGCCTACAAGGAGTTCGCCGGCGACATCCATGCCGCCGGCCAGCACCTGCTGCAGGTGGTGAGCGACGTGCTCGACCTGGCGCGCATCGAGGCCGAGCGGATCGAGCTGCAGATCGAGCCGGTCGACGCCGCCGCCATGGCCCAGGAGCTCTGCCACATGATGCGCGCCGAGGCGGCCCGGCGCGACCTCGCGCTGCAGCTCGAGGCCGCCGCCGCCGTGCCGCCGGTGCAGGCCGACCTGGTGCGGCTGCGCCAGGCGCTGCTCAACCTGCTGGGCAACGCCATCAAGTTCACCGCGCCGGGCGGCCGGGTGACCGTGGCGACCGCCTTCGAGCCGGCGCGGGGCCACGTCCTGGTCTCGGTCCACGACACCGGGATCGGCATCGCCGAGCGGGACATCCCGACCGCGCTGGAGCCGTTCGGGCAGGTCGATTCCGCGCTGTCGCGGCGCTACGAGGGCGCCGGGCTCGGCCTGCCGCTGGCCCGCCGCTTCGTCGAGGCGATGGGCGGCGTGCTGACGCTGGAGAGCGCGGTCGGCCGGGGCACCCGCGTCACCGTCGCGCTGCCGGCCGTCGCCGCGGCGCCGCCCCGCTGAGGGATCAGGCGGCGGCGCTGCGCACCCGCGCCACCGCGCCCTGCCAGCCGGCATAGAGCCGCTCGCGCTCGGCCGCGTCGAAGCGCGGCGCGAAGCCGCGCTCGCGCTGCCAGCGCCCGGCGATGTCGGCCGGCGAGGCGAACAGGCCGCAGCCGAGTCCTGCAAGATAGGCGGCGCCGAGCGCCGTGGTCTCGATCACCGTCGGGCGCTCGACCGGCAGGTCGAGGATGTCGGCGAGGAACTGCATGGTCCAGTCGTTGGCCGCCATGCCGCCGTCGACGCGCAGCGCGGTCGGCCGCGCCGCGCCGTCCTCGCCCATCGCCTGCATCAGGTCGCGGGTCTGGTAGCAGACCGCCTCGAGCGCGGCGCGCACGATCTCGGCGATGCCGACGTCGCGGGTGAGGCCGAAGATGGCGCCGCGCGCGTCGGGATCCCAGTAGGGCGCGCCGAGCCCGGTGAAGGCCGGCACCAGGTAGACGCCGGCATTGCCGGCGAGTCCGGCGGCGAGATTCTCGCTCTCGCCGGCGCGGGCGATCAGCTTCAGCCCGTCGCGCAGCCACTGGATGCCGGCGCCGGCGACGAAGATGCTGCCCTCCAGCGCGTAGGTGGTGCGGCCGCCGAGCCGGTAGCCGATGGTCGAGACCAGCCGGTTGCGCGAGGCGACCGGCCGCTCGCCGGTGTTGAGCAGCACGAAGCAGCCGGTGCCGTAGGTGCTCTTGATCATCCCGGGCGAGAAGCAGGCCTGGCCGACCAGCGCCGCCTGCTGGTCGCCGGCCATGCCGGTGACCGGCAGCGCCGCGCCGAGATGGGCGGCGTCGGCGACGCCGAACGCGCCGGCATTGTCGCGCACCGCCGGCAGCACCGATTCCGGGATGCCGAGCGCGGCCAGCAGCTCGCCGTCCCACTGCCCGCGGACGATGTCGTAGAGCATGGTGCGCGACGCGTTGGTCGCGTCGGTCGCGTGCACCCGGCCGCCGGTCAGCCGCCACAGCAGGAAGCTGTCGATGGTGCCGAAGCAGATCTCGCCGCGCCCTGCCGCCTCGCGCGCGCCGGCGACGTTCTCCAGGATCCAGGCGATCTTGGTGGCGGAGAAGTAGGAGTCGATCAGCAGCCCGGTGCGGGCCTGCACCAGCGGCCCGAGCCCGTCGGCCTCCAGCCGGCGGCAGAGCGGCGCGCCGCGGCGATCCTGCCAGACGATGGCGTTGTAGAGCGGCCGGCCGGTGGCGCGCTCCCACAGCACCGTGGTCTCGCGCTGGTTGGTGATGCCTAGCGCAGCGACGTCGGCGGCCCGGAGCCCGGCCCGGGCGAGCGCGCCGCGGCAGACCGCCAGCGTCGCCCGCCAGATCTCCTCGGGGTCGTGCTCGACCCAGCCGTCGGCCGGGTAGATCTGCGGCAGCTCCTGCTGCGCCGTGGCGAGCGGCCGGCCCTCGGCGTCGAACAGGATCGCCCGCGTGCTGGTCGTCCCCTGGTCGATCGCCAGGATGCTGCTCGCCGCCATCGCCTCCGCTCCCTCCCGCTGCTGCCTGCCGGCGATGATCCGGGCCGGCGCCGGGCTGCGTCAAGGCGCCCGCGTCAAGGCGGCCGGTTCAGACCCAGCGGAAGACGACGAACCAGCCGGCCAGCGCGATGCCGAGCGGCGCCCAGAGCGGCATGCCGACCAGCCCGAGCCAGGCGAGGAAGACGAAGGCCGAGCCGAGCAGCGAGATGAACAGCCGGTCGCCCCGCGTGGTGTCGAGGCCGAGGATGCCGCGGCGCTCGCCGCCGCCGGGGCGGGCGCGCTCCCACAGCGTCATGACGATCAGGCAGGCGAGGATGAAGACGAAGAAGGCCGCGGTCGGCCAGGTCCAGGCCATCCAGGAGAGCAGGTCGGTGTTCTGCATGGCCCCGCCTCCTCACACCCGGCCGAGGGCGAAGCCCTTGGCGATGTAGTTGCGCACGAAGTAGATGACGATCGCGCCGGGAATGAGCGTGAGCGAGCCGGCGGCGGCGAGCAGGCCGAGCTGGTAGCCCGACGTGCTCGCCGTCTTGGTCATCAGCGCCGCGATCGGCTTGGCCGCGACCGAGGTCAGGGTCTTGGCCAGCAGCAGCTCGACCCAGGAGAACATGAAGCAGAAGAAGCAGGCGACGCCGATGCCGGCAGCGATGGTCGGCATGAAGATGCGGATGAAGAACCGCCAGAAGGAATAGCCGTCGACATAGGCGGTCTCGTCGAGCTCCTTGGGCACGCCCGACATGAAGCCCTCGAGGATCCACACGGCGAGCGGGATGTTGAACAGCGTGTGGGCGAGCGCCACCGCCCAGGGCGTGTCGAACAGCCCGACGGCGGAGTAGAGCTGGTAGAAGGGCAGCGCGAACACCGCCGGCGGCGCCATCCGGTTGGTCAGCAACCAGAAGAACAGGTGCTTGTCGCCGAGGAAGCGGTAGCGGGAGAAGGCGTAGGCGGCGGGCAGCGCGACCGCCACCGACAGCACCGTGTTGATGACGACGTACTCGATCGACGCGATGTAGCCGTTGTACCAGGTCGGCTCGGTCAGGATCGTGCGGTAGTTCTCGAAGGTGAAGTTGTGCGGCCACAGGGTCAGGCCGCCGAGGATCTCGTTGGTCGTCTTGAACGACATGTTCAGGAGCCAGTAGATCGGCAGCAGCAGGAAGACGATGTAGAGCGTCGGGACCAGGAAGCGCGCGCGCATCGTCACCTCGCCTCGTTGCGCATCATCAGCGTGTAGAACAGCCAGCTGAGCAGCAGCACGATCAGGAAGTAGATCAGCGACATCGCCGCGGCCGGGCCGAGGTCGAACTGGCCGAGCGCGGTCTTGACGAGATCGATCGACAGGAAGGTCGTCGAGGTGCCCGGGCCGCCGCCGGTCAGCACCACGACCTCGGTGTAGACCATGAAGGAATCCATGAAGCGGAGCAGGATGGCGATGGTCAGCACGTATTTCAGCTTCGGCAGCTGGATGTGGCGGAACACCGCCCAGCGCCGCGCGCCGTCGATCTTGGCGGCCTGGTAGTAGGCCTCGGGGATCGAGACCAGCCCGGCGTAGGACAGCAGCACCACCAGCGAGGTCCAGTGCCAGACATCCATCAGGACGATGGTGAACCAGGCGGCCAGCGGCTGGCGGGTATAGTTGTAGGCGATGCCGATCGCGTTCAGGCCGCGCCCGAGCAGGCCGATGTCGGGCAGCGCCAGGATGTTCCACATGGCGCCGACGACGTTCCACGGGATGAGCAGCGGCAGGGCCATCAGCACCAGGCAGACGGAGACCCACGGCCCCTTGCGCGGCATGGCGAGCGCGATCGCCAGCCCCAGCGGGATCTCGATGGCGAGGATGATGGCGCTGAACAGCATCTGGCGCAGCAGCGCGCCGTGGAAGCGCTGGGCGTGCAGCACCTCCTGGAACCAGCGCACGCCCGACCAGAAGAACTCGTTCTCGCCGAACGACTCCTGGACGGAGTAGTTCACCACCGTCATCAGCGGGATGAGGGCGTTGAACGCCACCAGCAGCACGACCGGCAGGACGAACAGCCAGGCCTTCTGGTTGACGGTCTTGCTCATCGAGGCCGCCTCACGTCGCCACCCATCCGTTCTCGTAGATGCGCGTCCGCTCCGGCGCGAAGCGCAGATGCGCGCCGCCCTGCGGGATCGGCTCGCCCTCCGGCACCAGCAGCTTGATCCGCTGCCCGGCATGCACCGTCTCGACGATGCGGTTGCGCCCGGTATCGAGCACCTTGACGATCTCGACCGGCACCCCCGAGGCGGCGAAGGAGACGAACTCGGGCCGGACGCCGAGCTCCGTCCCGCCCTTGCCGCCGGCGCCGCGCCCCGCGTCGCGCACGCCGTTCGCCGTCTCGATGGCGATGCCGGCGAAGAAGGCGCGGCCCTCGCGCAGCTCGCAGGGCAGCACGTTCATGCCGGGCGAGCCGATGAAGTGCCCGACGAAGGTGTGCGCCGGCCGCTCGAAGAGCTCGACCGGCGTGCCGACCTGGACGATCTCGCCGTCCTTCATCACCACCACCCGGTCGGCGAAGGTCAGCGCCTCGGTCTGGTCGTGCGTCACGTAGATCATCGTGCGGCGGATGCGCTGGTGCATCTCCTTGAGCTTGGAGCGCAGCACCCATTTGAGGTGCGGGTCGATGACGGTCAGCGGCTCGTCGAACATGATGACGTTGACGTCGGAGCGCACCAGCCCGCGGCCGAGCGAGATCTTCTGCTTGCCGTCGGCGGTCAGGCCGGCGGCGCGGCGCATCAGCATGGAGTCGAGCTCCAGCATGGCCGCGACCTCGCGCACGCGCTGGTCGACCTCGCGCTCCGCGGTGCGCCGGTTGCGCAAGGGGAAGGCGAGGTTGTCGTACACCGTCATGGTGTCGTAGATGACCGGGAACTGGAACACCTGCGCGATGTTGCGCGCCTCCGGCGAGGCCTTGGTCACGTCCCGTCCGTCGAACAGGATGCGGCCCTCGGTCGGCACCAGCAGCCCCGAGATGAGGTTGAGCAGCGTGGTCTTGCCGCAGCCCGACGGCCCGAGCAGGGCATAGGCGCCGCCGTCGGCGCAGTCGAGGGTGAGCCGCTTCAGCGCCCAGTCGGCGTCCGACTTCGGCGCCGGCGCGTAGCTGTGCCTGAGGTCGCTGAGGAGGATGTTGGCCACTATTCGCCTCCCTCGACGCGGCGCTGCTCGACATCGAAGAAGAAGGTGTGGTCCATGTCGATGTAGAGCCGGGCGCGCGATCCCACCTCGAAGGGGTGGATGCCGGGCGATTGCGACACCCAGGTCTGGCCGTCGAGATCGAAGTGCACGGCGCTCTCCGAGCCGCTCAGCTCGGCGATCAGGATGGTGCCCTCGATGGCGACCGCGCCCGGCTTGCGCGCCTCGGGCGTGATGTGGTGCGGCCGGATGCCGATGGTGTAGGCGCCGTCCGGGATGGCGCGCGCCGCCGCCGGGACGGGCAGCCTGATGGTCTCCCCCACCACCAGCTCGGCGCCGCGCTTGTGGACGGCGGCGGTGTTGATCGGCGGGTCCGAGAAGGTCCGGGCGCTGACCAGGTCGACCGGGCGGCGATAGACCTCCGCGGTCGGCCCGAACTGGGTGATGCGGCCGGCGCTCAGCGTCGCCGTGTTGCCGCCGAAGAGCAGCGCCTCGGTCGGCTCGGTCGTCGCATAGACGACGATGCAGTCGCGGTCGGCGAAGAACTTCGGCAGCTCGTCGCGCAGCTCCTCGCGCAGCTTGTAGTCGAGGTTGGCGAGCGGCTCGTCGAGCAGGACGATGTCGGAGTCCTTGACGATGGCCCGCGCGATCGCGGTGCGCTGCTGCTGGCCGCCGGAGAGCTCGGCCGGACGCCGCCGCAGCATCGGGGTCAGGCGCAGCAGCTCCGCCGCCCTGCCGACGCGGCGCTCGATCTCGCTCGCGCCCAGGCGCGCCACGCGCAGCGGCGAGGCGATGTTCTCGTAGACCGTGAAATTCGGGTAGTTGATGAACTGCTGGTAGACCATGGAGATGTTCCGCTGCTGCACCGGAACGCCCGTGACGTTCCGGCCGCGGAAGCGGATCTCGCCCGAGCTCGGCCGCTCGAGGCCGGCCATCAGCTGCATCAGCGTCGTCTTGCCGGCCAGGGTCGGCCCGAGCAGCGTGTTGAACGAGCCGGCCTCGAGCACGAGGTCGGTCTCGTGGATCGTCGTCTCGGCGCCGACCCGCTTGGTGATGCCTTTCAGCTCGAGTGACATCGGCCTGCTTCGGGTGCTGATTCGGGGTTTGCCGGAGGGCTCGTTTCTTGGGGAGAGCTCTTCCGGGGCGTGCGGCTGGCGCACGCCCCGGAAGCCTTGCGTCGGAGGCGGAGCCTACTGATGCTCCGTCCAGCGCTTGATCAGCTGGTCATAGTCGACGGTCTCGCCCTGCGGCTTCTCGTTGGCGAGCTTCGCCCAGGGGGCGTGCTCGGTGCTGAGCCACTTCGACGGATCGCTGACCGGGTTCAGACGCGGTCCGCAGCCATGGTAGACGTTGCTCTTCTCGTCCACCGCCTGCATGCGGGCCATCACCTGGTCCATCTGCTCGGCGAGGCGGTCGAGCGCCTGCTGCGGCGTGAAGGTGCCCGAGTTGACGTCGCCGATGTTCTCCCAGAACAGCTGGGCGAGCTTCGGATAGTCGGGCACGTTGATGCCCGTCGCCGTCCACGCGACGCGGTCGGGCGAGCGGTAGAACTCGATCAGGCCGCCGAGCTTGGGAGCCCGCTCGGTGAAGGACTTGTCCCGCACCGTGCTGTCGCGGATGAAGGTCAGCCCGACATGGCTCTTCTTCACGTCGACCGTCTTGGAGACGACGAACTGGGCGTAGAGCCAGGCCGCCTTGCGCCGGTCGACCGGCGTCGAGTTGAACAGCGTCCACGAGCCGACGTCCTGGTAGCCGCGCTGCGCGCCTTCCTTCCAGTACGGGCCGTGCGGCGAGGGCGCCATCCGCCACAGCGGCGTGCCCTTGTCGTCGACGGTGTTGTTGCCCTTGTCCTTCGGCGCGACCATCGAGGAGGTGAAGGCCGAGTACCAGAAGATCTGCTGGGCGACGTTGCCCTGCGAGAGCGCCGGCAGCGACTGGTAGAAGTCGAGGTCGGCGGCGCCCGGCGGGGCGTACTTGCGCAGCCACTCGTCCCACTTGGCGACGGCGTAGACGGCCGCGGGGCTGTTGGCGCCGCCGCCGCGCGACACCGAGGCGCCGACCGGATTGCAGGAGCCCTTCTCCATCCGGATGCCCCACTCGTCGACGGGGCGGCCGTTGGGGATGCCGACATCGGCCTCGCCGGCCATCGACAGCCAGGCGTCGGTCATGCGCCAGCCGAGGTCGGGCGCGCGCTTGCCGTAGTCCATGTGGCCGTAGACGCGGACGCCGTCGATCTCCTTCACGTCGTTGGTGAAGAACTCGGCGATGTCCTCATAGGCCGACCAGTTCACCGGCACGCCGAGCTCGTAGCCGTACTTCTTCTTGAAGGCGGCCTTGATCTCCGGCTTGTCGAACCAGTCCTTGCGGAACCAGTAGAGATTGGCGAACTGCTGGTCGGGCAGCTGCCACAGCTTGCCGTCCGGGCCCGTGGTGAACGACTTGCCCATGAAGTCGTCGACGTCGAGCATCGGATTGGTGACGTCCTTGCCCTCGCCGGCCATCCAGTCGGTCAGGTTCACCGCGCTCTGCAGGCGCGAATGGGTGCCGATCAGGTCGGAATCGTTGATGTAGCCGTCATAGAGGTTCCGGTTGGTCTGCATCTGGGTCTGGACGGCCTGAACGACCTCGCCCTCGCCGAGATACTGATGGTTGACCTTGATGCCGGTGATCTCGAAGAAGGCCTTGGCCAGCGTGCCGGACTCGTACTCGTGCGTCGGGATGTCTTCCGACAGCACGTTGATCTCCATTCCCTTGAAGGGTTCAGCGGCCTTGATGAACCACTGCATCTCCTTCATCTGATCGTCCTTCGACAGCGTCGAAGGCTGGAACTCGGAATCGATCCACTTCTTCGCGGCGGCCTCGTCCGCGAAGGCCGGCGCGATCCCGAGCCCGATCAGCAGCGCTGCTACCGATACGGACCATCGTATCGACTTCATGGGCTTCCTCCTTGCCTTGTGCGCACTTCCAACGTGATCCCTCGGCGCGAGGCGCACCCTCGTCGCACCGTATCCCCGACCGGGGGCGGGCTGCGGCGCCCGCCTCCCGGAATCTCTCCGCCGGCCGGTCACCGGCCGCCTCCCCGCGCGGCCGCGCGCCGCGGGCCGGGCGGCGGCGAGCGCCGCCTCGATCGCCGGCACGGCCTCGCGGCCGATCCGCAGCCCCAGCTTGCTGCGCCGCCACAGCACGTCGGCGGCGCTCGCCGCCCACTCCTCGGCGGCGAGCCAGGCCACCTCGGCCTCGGTCAGGTCGGCGCCCAGCGTGCGGCCGAGATCCTCGGCGCGCCGGGTGCCCCTGAGGATCCGGGCGGCCCGCGTGCCGTAGCTGCGCGCCAGGCGGCGGGCATGCGGCTCGCTGAGGAAGGGATGCTCGGCCCGGAGCGCCGCCGCAAGGCCGGCGCTGCCGCCGGCCGGCAGGTCGCCGCCAGGCAGGGTCGAGCCCGCCGTCCAGGGCCGCCCCGCCGGCAGATGCGGCGACAGCCGCTCCAGCGCATGCTCGGCCAGCCGGCGATAGGTGGTGATCTTGCCGCCGAAGATGTTGAGCAGCGGCGCCGCCCCGCCCGGCGCGTCGAGCTCCAGCACGTAGTCGCGGGTCACCTGGCGCGCGCTCGAGGCGCCGTCGTCGTGCAGCGGCCGCACGCCCGAATAGGTCCACACCACGCTGTCGCGGCTCACCGGGGTGCGGAAGTACTCGCTCGCCGCGGCGCAGAGATAGGCGATCTCGCCCTCCTCGGCGACCGCCGCCGCGGGGTCGCCGCGATGCTCCTCGTCGGTGGTGCCGATCAGCGTGAAGTCGCCCTCGTAGGGAATCGCGAAGACGATGCGGTTGTCGGCGTTCTGCAGGATGTAGGCGCGGTCGTGGTCGAACAGCCGCGGCACCACGATGTGGCTGCCGCGCACCAGCCGGACGCGGCTCGGCGAGTTGGCGCGCACCACCTGCTGCACGGTCTCCGCCACCCACGGCCCGGCGGCATTGACCAGCGCGCGCACCGCGACGCTGCGCGGGCCATCCGGCCCGTCGACCGTCAGGATCCAGCGGTCGCCGGAGCGGGCCGCGGCGCGGCAGCGGGTGCGCGGGTTGATGCTGGCGCCGCGCTCGCGCGCGTCGACGGCGTTGAGCACGACCATGCGCGCATCGTCGACCCAGCAGTCGGAGTACTCGAAGGCACGGCGGAACTCCGGCTTCAGCGGCCGGCCTGCCGGATCGCTGCGCAGGTCGAGGCTGCGGGTCGGCGGCAGCACCCGGCGGCCGCCGAGATGGTCGTAGACGAACAGGCCGAGCCGCAGCAGCCAGCGTGGCCGCAGGCCGCGATGGTGCGGCAGCACGAAGCGCAGCGGCCAGATGATGTGCGGCGCCATGGCGAGCAGCACCTCGCGCTCGATCAGCGCCTCGCGGACCAGCCGGAACTCGTAGAACTCGAGGTAGCGCAGCCCGCCGTGGATCAGCTTGGTCGAGGCCGAGGAGGTGGCGCCGGCGAGGTCGCCCTGCTCGCAGAGGAACACCGACAGGCCGCGCCCCGCGGCGTCGCGCGCGATGCCGCAGCCGTTGATGCCGCCGCCGATGATCCCGAGGTCGAAGACGGGCTCCGACAAGAGCGATTCACTCCCAACCGGTTCTGCAGACGACCTTCGAGGATCGCCGGTTCACTTTATTTTCGGGTGGAAGGCTAGATGAAAATGAAACAGCCGGCAACACCCCGATCGCGAAACGATTTGTGAAACCCGCTGCCGGGTGAACGAAACAGGGACGCCGCGAGATGGATGCCCGGGTCAAGCCCGGGCATGACAGAGGGGGCAGCCGGCGAGATGTCTCCGGGCCGATGAATCCCGGCTCAGGCGTCGGCTGCGGCGGGGGGCGCCATCGCCTCGACGACACGCACGCCGTGGGTGCGGCAGAGCTCGGCCACCGGGTCCGAGGTCAGGCGGTCGGTCACGAAGATGCCGATCTGCGAGATGTGGCCGATGCGCACCGGCGCCGAGCGCTCGAACTTCAGCCGGTCGGAGACCAGGATGACCTGCCGCGCATTGCCGATGATCGCCTGGCTGACGCGGACCTCGCGGTAGTCGTAGTCGAGCAGGGCGCCCTGCTCGTCGATCGCCGAGGTGCCGATCACCGCGTGGTCGACCTTGAACTGGCTGATGAAGTCGACCGCCGGCGCGCCGATGATGCCGCCATCGGCGCGCCGCACCGGGCCGCCGGCGATGATCAGCTCGATGCGCGGGTGGCGGTAGAGGATGGTGGCGACGTTGATGTTGTTGGTGATCACCAGCAGCCCCTCGTGGTCGACCAGCGCGCGGGCGACCTCCTCGGTGGTGGTGCCGATGTTGATGAAGAGCGACGAGTTGTTCGGGATCAGCCGGGCGGCCGCCAGCCCGATCGCGCGCTTCTCCTCCTGGGCGATGAAGCGGCGGGCCTCGTAGCCGACGTTCTCGACGCCCGACGCCACCACCGCCCCGCCATGGATGCGCGACAGCAGCTTCTGGTCGCACAGCTCGTTGAGGTCCTTGCGGATGGTCTGCGGGGTGACCTCGAAGCGGCCGGCGAGCTCGTCGACGGTGACCCGCCCCTGGGCCCGGGCCACGCCCAGGATCGCCTGTCGGCGGAGGTTGAGGTCGTCCATGGCACCGCCCGCGAAACGAAGATCGCCGCGAAAATAGCCGCCCCGGCGTTCCCTTCGGCCAAGGGCCGAGCGCAAGCGGGCTGGACCTCCTCGCCCCGCCGGTCGAGGCTCGGCGGCCTGCAGAGGAGGATCCGTCCTTGACCACCCGTGCGCCTGGAATCCCTCGACGCCGAGCTCGGCCCGGCCGACCGCGACTGGGCCTTCGAGGCGATCGGCAAGATCGAGGCCGACTTCCACCGCTCCGCGGACACCCACCTGATCAAGCTCGAGCTGCCCTGCCTGGAGCAGGTCGACCTCTACCTCAAGGACGAATCGACCCATCCCTCGGGCAGCCTGAAGCACCGGCTGGCCCGCTCGCTGATCCTCTACGGGCTGTGCAACGGCTGGATCCGCAAGGGCCGGCCGCTGATCGAATCCTCCTCCGGCAGCACCGCCATCTCGGAGGCCTACTTCGCCCGGCTGCTCGGGCTGCCCTTCATCGCCGTCGTGCCGCGCCGCACCGCGCAGCAGAAGGTCGACCAGATCGAGTTCCACGGCGGCGAGTGCCGGCGGGTCGAGCCGGGCGAGATCTACGAGGCGGCCCGCACGCTGGCCGAGCGGCTCGGCGGCCACTATCTCGACCAGTTCACCTATGCCGAGCGGGCGACCGACTGGCGCGGCAACAACAACATCGCCGAGAGCATGTTCGGCCAGCTCGCCAAGGAGCGCTTCCCGCAGCCGCGCTGGGTGGTGGTCAGCGCCGGCACCGGCGGCACCTCCTCGACCATCGGGCGCTACATCCGCTACCACCGCGACTTCCTGCGCGGCACCCGGCTCTGCGTCGTCGATCCCGAGAACTCGGTCTTCCTCGACTATTTCCGCAGCGGCGATGCCGGCCTCACCCTGGCGCGCGGCTCGCGCATCGAGGGCATCGGCCGGCCGCGCGTCGAGCCGTCCTTCCTGCCCGCGGTGATCGACCGCATGATGCGCATCCCCGACGCCGCCAGCATCGCCGCAATCCGCTGGCTCGCCGGCCTGCTCGGCCGGCGCTGCGGCGGCTCGACCGGGACCAACCTCTACGGCGCGCTGCAGCTCATCGCCGAGATGCAGGAGCGCGGCGAGCCGGGCAGCGTCGTGACGATGATCTGCGACCCCGGCGAGCGCTATCTCGGCAGCTACTACGACGATGGCTGGCTCGCCGCCGAGGGCCTCGACATCGCGCCCTGGCTCGCCCGGCTGGAGGGCTTCGCCCGCAGCGGCCGCTTCGCGGCGTCCTGACGCTCTGCGGCCGGCCGGGCTTGCGCCGGATTTTGCCGCTGCTCTATCGTTTCCCCGGGGAGGCGGCCGGGCCTTGCGCATCCTGATCATCGAGCCGCTGACGCTGGTGCGCCGCGGGCTGGCGCTGGTGCTGGCCCGGCTCTATCGCGACGCCGAGATCGACGAGGCGGCCGGGCTGGCCGAGGCGCGGTCCCGGCTGGCGGCGGGCGCGCCCTACCGGCTGGTGCTGTGCGAGCCGGCCGGCCCGGACCGGCTGGCCGAATTGCGCGCGCTGAAGGCGCTGCTGCCGCCGGCCACCCCGCTGGTGGTGCTGTCCCAGACCGTCGAGCCGGAGCCGGTGGTGGCGGCGATCGAGCTCGGCGTGCAGGGCTATATCGGCAAGGCGGCCAGCGTCGACACGCTGGGCTGGGCGCTGTCGCTGGTGCTGGCCGGCGAGACCTACCTGCCGCCCGAGGCCTTCCTCGACGAGCGCCGGCGCTGGCGCACGCCGCAGCGCGCCGCCAACGGCTTCGCGCCCGACAGCCCGCTGGCCGGCCTCAGCGCGCGCCAGCTCGAGGTGCTCGGGCTGATGATCGCCGGCCAGTCGAACAAGGAGATCGCCCGCAACCTCGGGCTGCTGGAGAGCACGGTGAAGGCCCACCTCAAGGCGATCTTCGGCCGGCTCAAGGCATCGAACCGCACCCAGGCGGCGATCGCCGCCCGCGAATGCGGCTGGCGCCCGGCCGAGAGCGAGCCGCCGCGCCCGGCCTGAGCCTACCCATTCGGGTGAAGACATCCCCCATTCGGGGAGAGCAAGCAGCCGACTGGGGCATGGACACGACCCACGGGAGGCCGCACCGTTTCATCAGGCGACGGAAGGTTATGCGCGGAAAACAGGCGCTTAGCCGCCGTCGCCCGGCAGGCCGGCAGGGATCGGGGTCCGGCCGGGGATGCACACGGGGACAGGGGGACCGACCCTATGGAAGCAGGATCTGCGCGCGGCGACCTGACGCCGCGCATCGAGGCCATGTTCCGGCGCGACCGGATCTGGGCCTTCGGCTTCGTCGTCGCGCTGTGGTTCGTCATCGGGCTCGTGCTGCTCGAGGTCAACCCGTACATCACGTCGAGCGGCATCCGCGCCGTCTGCTGGATCTCGGCGCTCATCCTGCTGCTGTTCAACACCGCGTCGATCGCCGCGATGGTGCGGCACTACGCGCACGACAAGCAGCACATCTACGGCCTCGACATCCGGCATCTCGACGCCGGCCGCTAGGGAGCCCCGCCATGGCGCAGCGCTACAACCCGCCCCGGCAGAGCATCGCCGGGCAGATCATCGACGTCATCTTCCTGCTGGTGCTGGTCTTCCTCGCGCTCTTCGTGCCGCTGTGGCTGAAGATCGCCGTGCCGTCCCGCGTCGAGAAGCTGCCCGACGGGGTGAGCTACACCGCCGCCGCAGACGGGACCAAGACCTGGACCGGCCTCAGCTGGCAGGCGCTGGGGCAGAACGAGACGATGCAGAAGCAGTGGCAGGCGGTCGGCTGGACCCTGGAGAAGGCGGCCGATCCGATCACCCAGCCCTTCGACTACACCATCGACTATGTCGGCATCATCATCACCGGCCTCGTCATCCTCGGCTACTTCGTGTTCATGCTGCGCGTCTCCGCCAAGGAGTACCGCCAGGTGATCGCCGAGAAGTTCGACTGAGCCGGGCGGGGGGACCATCATGGGGTTCTGGACCATTGCCAGCTACGCCGCCTGGATCGTGTCGGCGCTGATCTTCCTGTGGATGCTCTGGGACGCCATCAAGGTCGGCCGGGAGTATGACGAGGACCTGCTGCAGAGCTCGCGCGAGGGCGTCGACGAGCTGCTGGAGCATGGCGACCGGGTGCGGCCGTGAGCGTCGAGGCGGCGGGCGCCGGATCGCCCAAGCGCATCGACCTGCTGAAGGTCCTCGGGCCCGTCCATGTCTGGGCGCTCGGGGTCGGCATCGTGCTGGTCGGCGAGTTCATGGGCTGGAACTACGCGGTCGGCAAGGGCGGCGCCTACGGCGCGCTGATCGCCTGCTGGGTGATCGGCCTGCTCTATACCTGCGTCGCGATGATCGATTCCGAGATCACCTCGACGGTCGCGGCGGCCGGCGGCCAGTACGCCCAGGCCAAGCACACCATCGGGCCGCTGATGGCCTTCAATGTCGGCCTCTACCTGGTGCTCGCCTACACCATGCTGGAGGCGGCCGACATCCAGGTCGCCGGCCAGCTGATCCAGATCGGGGTCGGCGACGCCGGCGGCGCCGGCGACTCGGTCAACTGGCAGGCCTTCACCGTGCTCAGCCTCGCCATCCTGGCGCTGCTCAACTACCGCGGCGTCTTCATGACGCTGACGGTGAACTTCGTCATCACCGCCGCCGCCTTCGCCTCGATCGTCATCCTGTTCATCGGCCTGAAGCCGTGGAACCCGGGCGAGTTCCTGAAGCACGAGCAGCTGCTGACCGACCTGCCCTATGGCTGGCTGGGGGTGATCGCGGCGCTGCATTTCGGCATCTGGTACTATCTCGGCATCGAGGGCACCTGCCAGGCCGCCGAGGAGGTCCGCTCGCCCGGCCGCGCGCTGCCGCTCGGCACCATGACCGGGATGATCACCCTGCTGATCGCCGCGGCGCTCACCTGGTACATCGTCTGCGGCATGCTGCCCTGGGAGTATATCGGCTGGGACCTCGAGCTGGCGCCGCTCTACGACGCCGCCAAGGCCTCGGGCAGCGCCTTCCTCACCGTCGTCCTGTTCGTCGGCACGCTGTTCTCGGCGATCGCGTCGGCCAATGGCTGCATCAACGACGCGGCGCGCGCCTGGTTCTCGATGGGCCGCGACCGCTACCTGCCGGCCTGGTTCGGCACGGTGCATCCGCGCTACCGCACGCCGTTCCGCTCGATCATCTTCCTGATCCCGATCGCGGCGATCTTCGCGCTGGAGATCCCGCTGGCCCAGATCATCACCTTCTCGATCCTGTCGGGCCTGCTCAACTACACCTTCATGCCGCTCAACATGTTCATGTTCCGGGCGAAATGGCCGCTCGGCTCGATCCGCCGCGGCTACGTCCACCCCTTCCACCCGGTGCCGGCGATCGTCCTGCTGGTGCTGTGCATCACCACCTTCTTCGCCGTCTATCTCGGCTATGGACGGCAGCTGCTGACGATGACCCTCTTCTACATCATCGCGTCGGCCTGGTTCGCCTACTACCGCTACAAGTTCGTCCGCCGCGGCGACCAGTTCACCATGGCCTGGCCGCGGCCGCGGGGCTATTGAGCGGGGCGGCGCCGCGACGCCCGCCGCGGAGCGGCGCCCTGAGCGGCCGGCCGCCGCAGCCGCGCGCGGCGGCGGTGCCGGCCGGCCGGGCCACCCGGCATGACCCCGGCGGTCGCCGCCCTGATCGCGGCCGGGCTGCTGGCCCTGGCCGTCCTGCACCGCCGGCATCGGGCCGGGCTGAAGGCGGCGCGCCGCCGGCTGTTCGACCCGGTGCTGCCGCTGCTCGACAGCTACCGCATCACCCAGGACGCCGTCGCCCATCCGGTACTGGAGGGCCGCTATCGC
Organism: Dongiaceae bacterium; assembly: GCA_046349435.1. GTDB lineage: Bacteria > Pseudomonadota > Alphaproteobacteria > Dongiales > Dongiaceae > JAXMCI01. The sequence continues at coordinate 55,205 of JAXMCI010000042.1, forward strand.
GGCCGCCGCATCCGGCTGGAGCCGGTGGTCGACCAGCTCACCTTCCGCAAGCTGCCCTCGCTCTGGCTGCTGGTCACCGTCTTCGGCGCGGTGCCCTGGCGCGGCAGCTTCGACCTGCTGATGCGGGCGCAGAACACCGAGTTCTGGTCGCCGGCGGCGGGCTTCGACCACGCCGTGACGCTGCCCGCCGGCTGGCCGCCGGAGGCCAGCCTGCGCACCGACGACCCCGCGGCGATGCCGCCGCAGCACCTGCTCGAGCGCCACGTCCGGCTGTTCGCCGACCCGGCGATGAAGGAGCTGCTGGTGACGCCGAAGGGCGTGCGGCTCGTCTACCTGCTGGATCAGGCCGAGCGCGGCACCTACCTGGTGCTGCGCCAGGCGCGCTTCGCCGAGGCGCCGATGCCGGCCGACCTGGCGCGCGCGCTGCTCGAGGCGGCGCTCGCCCTGCTGCAGGACCTGGGGGCCAAGGATCCGGGGGCCAAGGATCTGGGGGCCAAGGATCTGGGAGCCAAGGATCTGGGGGCCGGCGATGGTGAAGGCCCGGCAGGCGCCGCCGGCGAGCCGCAGCCCGGCGGGTGACCCGGCCGGCTACCGGCCGCCGCACCCCTACTGGGTGCTGCTGATCGCCATCCTGCTGCCCGGCATGGGCCAGGTGGCGAACAACGCCCCCGCGCGCGGCCTGATGATGGCCTTCTCGACGCTGACGCTGGGATTCGTCAGCTGGCACCTGACCACGCCCGAGCACTCCTGGGCCGGCCGCTATGCCGGCGGCTTGTTCGTCTACGCCGTCTCCGTCCTCGATGCCTATCGCTGGGCGCGCTATCGCTGGGAGTTCTTCCGGCGCAAGCGCGAGGCGGCGGCAGCAGGCCCGCCGGCGGCGGATCAGCCGACCGAAGAATAGCCCGCAGAAGAACCAAGGGACTTCACAGCAAGGGGGTTATCCGAGCCATGGCATCCGTGAGCAATACCGCGCTGGACACGTCGGCCGACGGCCAGCTGCACCGCACGCTCGACTGGAAGGGGGCGTTCTGGGTGGCCAGCGGCGTCCCGGCGCTGGTCCTGTTCTCGATCGGCGGCATCGCCGGCACGGTCGGCATCCCCGCCTTCGCGGTCTGGGCGGTGTCGATGCTGTTCGGCTTCGTCCAGTCCTTCACCTACGCCGAGATCGCCGGCCTGTTCCCGAACAAGTCGGGCGGGGCCTCGGTCTACGGCGCCGCCGCCTGGCTGAAATACAGCAAGTTCATCGCGCCGCTCTCGGTGTGGTGCAACTGGCTGGCCTGGACCCCGGTGCTGTCGCTCGGCTGCTCGATCGCCGCCAGCTACATCCTGAACGCGGTGGCGCCGATCCCGGGCGCCGACTCGGCCGAGGTGCAGCAGTACCTCGCCGCGCACGCCGGCAGCACCGCCGACCAGGCGGTCGCCGCCCTGACCCCGGCGATCCGCGGCTGGTCGCTGCTCAGCTTCAACCTCTTCGGCGTGGTCGACGTCTCGATCAACCCGGTGTTCTTCATCGGCGCGGTGCTGATGCTGATCGTCTTCGCCATCCAGCATCGCGGCATCCTCGGCACCGCCCGCGTGCAGCTGGTGGTCGGGCTGTTCGTCATCGTCCCGATGCTGATCGTCGGCGTCGTGCCGCTGCTCACCGGCAAGGTGGCCGGCGCCAACTTCTCCCCCTTCGTGCCGCTGGCCGAGGCCTACAAGCCCGACCCCGGCAGCTGGAACATCCCCGGCTGGACCCTGGTGATGGCCGGCATGTTCATCGCCGCCTGGTCGACCTACGCCTTCGAGACGGCGGTCTGCTACACGCGCGAGTTCCGCAATCCCGACCGCGACACCTTCAAGGCGATCTTCTCCTCCGGCCTGCTCTGCCTGCTGCTGTTCATCCTGGTGCCCTTCACCTTCCAGGGCGTGCTCGGCCTGACCGGCATGCTCGATTCCTCGATCGTCGACGGCTCGGGCGTCGCCCGGGCGATGGCCGGGATGGTCGGCGGCGGCGCCTTCATCCAGGGCATCCTGGTGATGCTGATGATCCTGGCCCTGCTGCTGTCGATCATGACGGCGATGGCCGGCTCGTCGCGCACCCTCTACCAGGGCTCGGTCGACGGCTGGCTGCCGCGCTACCTCTCGCACGTCAACTCGCACGGCGCGCCGACCCGCGCCATGTGGACCGATCTCGTCTTCAACCTGATCCTGCTCAGCTTCGCCTCGTCGGACGCCACCGCCTACTACCTGATCCTGGCGATCTCGAACTGCGGCTACATCATCTTCAACTTCCTCAACCTCAACGCCGGCTGGATCCACCGCATCGACAGCGGCCACATCCGGCGGCCCTGGAAGGCGCCCGGCATCGTGCTGGCGGCGGGCGCCGTGCTCGCCTTCGTCAACGCCGCCTTCATGGGCGCCGGCGCCAAGGTGTGGAACCCGATCGCGCTGTGGGCCGGGCTGATCGCCGCCGCGCTCATCATCCCGGTCTTCTGCTTCCGGCACTACGTCCAGGACGGCGGCCGGTTCCCGGCGGCGATGCTGGAGGATATCGGCGTCGCCCAGGGGACGACGGGCGAGCGGCGGGCGGGGATCCTGCCCTACCTCACCCTGGTCGCCGGGCTCGCCGTCGTGCTGCTCGCCAACTGGATCTTCCACGGCTGACCCCGGCCCGATCGGCCGGCGGCGACGGGGCCCGGCGACGGGCCCCGTCCTTTTTCGCCACCAAGTATTCGACAGTCGCTGCTCCGCCCGTTGCGGCAGAGAAAAGAATCGCGACCGCAAGAGCGGCGGGCCGGGGAAGCGCGCCACACCAATAATCGCCGGCGCTGCAGCAAAGGCGAAACCGAATCGGCGCACGAGAAATCCCGGCGCCGCCGCACTCTCCGCATCATTACGCTCCAGTCCTGCCGGGCACGGCGGCGGGCCGGCGCCAGGCCTGTCGCGGGCCGGCCGGCGGCCCCGCGACTTCCTGAGGCGAGCTGCGGCCGGCGACGGTCGAATCAGGGTTCGGGAGCCTCGGCGACTTGGCCCGGACCGCGTTGTTCAAGGGATGGCGGCCGCGAATTCTGCGGCGGCAAATAGCCGCCCCGGCCCCCGCCAGCAGATTTTGCGGACAGTACTGGACAAGCCGGGCGAATGGCATTATCTGCGAACCCGTGCCGGGACGAGACGGCAGCCGTGGGCCACCGTCCCGCAAGCAGCGAAACCCGCGGCCGCAGGAACCCGAGGAAGCTCCCTGATGCCCAATCGCCTTGTGGTCGAAGACGCCGAGCCTCCAAGTAGGTTGCGACATGGACTGCGACGTCCGACCGACCTTGCTTCTCTCAGCACGATCGATCAACCGGCGGCCCAGCCGCCTTTTTTTGCGCCTATCGTCAAACGCCCCGCCGCCCGCGAGCGGTTCCCGGTAAGCCCCCGCAGCCAGCTCTTCCGCAAGACCTTCTTCCCGCAGGCCACCGCCGCGGAGTGGAGCGACTGGCGCTGGCAGATCCGCCACCGGGTCAAGGACCTCAACAGCCTGGCGCGAATCATCCGCCTCTCGCCCGACGAGGAGAGCGCGATCCGCCGCCACACCGGCTCGCTGCCGGTCGGCATCACCCCCTATTACCTGACCCTGCTCGACCGCGAGGATCCCGCCCAGGGCCTGCGCCGCACCCACATCCCGGTCGGCGAGGAGTATCTGCGCGTGCCCGGCGAGGCCGACGACCCGCTCGGCGAGGACCACGACGCCGCGGTGCCGGGCCTGGTGCACCGCTACCCCGACCGCGTGCTGTTCCTCACCACCGGGTTCTGCTCGACCTACTGCCGCTACTGCACGCGCTCGCGCATGGTCGGCGAGGCCGGCGGCGAGTACAGCTTCAGCATGCCGCAATGGGAGCGGGCGATCGCCTATATCGAGGCGCATACCGAGATCCGCGACGTGCTGCTGTCGGGCGGCGACCCGCTGACGCTGGCCGACGAGAAGCTGGAATGGCTGCTCGGCCGGCTGCGCGCCATCCGCCACGTCGAGTTCCTGCGCATCGGCACCAAGGTGCCGGTGGTGGTGCCGCAGCGCGTCACCCGCAGCCTGACCCAGATGCTGCGCCGCTTCCACCCGCTGTGGATGAGCATCCACTTCACCCATCCCGACGAGCTGACGGTCGAGACCAAGGAGGCCTGCGCCCGGCTGGCCGACGCGGGCATCCCGCTCGGCAGCCAGACGGTGCTGCTGAAGGGCGTCAACGACGAGCTCGCCACCATGAAGCAGCTGATGCACGGGCTGCTGATGGCCCGGGTCAAGCCCTACTACCTCTACCAGTGCGACCCGATCTCCGGCTCCGCCCACTTCCGCACCCCGGTCGAGAAGGGGCTGGAGATCATCCGCGGGCTGCGCGGCCACACCACCGGCTACGCGGTGCCGACCTACGTCATCGACGCGCCGGGCGGCGGCGGCAAGATCCCGCTGATCCCCGACTACGTCGCCGGCCGCGAGGCGGGCGACCTGCTGCTCACCAACTTCGAGGGCAACACCTACCGCTACCCGGACCCGGAGGGGCGGCTCGGCGCCGACCGGCCGGCACGCCCGGCGGTCGGGCGGGAGGCGGCGGAATGACGCGCATCGGCCTCACCTACGACCTGCGCGAGGACTACCTCGCCCAGGGCTACGGCCTGGAAGAGACGGCCGAGTTCGACCGGCCGGAGACGATCGCCGGCCTCGAGGGCGCGCTCCGGGGCCTGGGCTACGCGACCGACCGCATCGGCTCGGTGCGCCAGCTCGCCGCCCGGCTGGTCGCCGGCGACCGCTGGGACCTCGTCTTCAACATCGCCGAGGGGCTGCGCGGCATCGGCCGCGAGGCGCAGGTGCCGGCGCTGCTCGACGCCTGGGAGATCCCCTACACCTTCTCCGACCCGATGGTGATGGGGCTGACCCTGCACAAGGGCATGGCCAAGCACGTGGTCCGCGACCGCGGCATCCCGACCGCCGCCTTCGCGGTGATCGAGAGCCGGGCCGACCTCGCCGGGCTCGACCTGCCCTACCCGCTGTTCGCCAAGCCGGTGGCCGAGGGCACCGGCAAGGGGGTGACCCCCGCCTCGCGGGTGGCCGACGCCGCGGCGCTGCGCCGGGTGACCGGCGAGCTGCTCGAGCGGTTCCGCCAGCCGGTGCTGGTCGAGACCTTCCTGCCCGGCCGCGAGTTCACCGTCGGGATCACCGGCAGCGGCCCCGCCGCCGCCGCCGTCGGGGTCATGGAGGTGGTGCTGGGCGAGCGCGCCGAGGCCGGCGTCTATTCCTACGTGAACAAGGAAGAGAGCGAGACGCGGGTCGACTACAGCCTGGCCGACGACGCCGAGGCGCGCGCCGCGGCCGAGGTCGCGCTGGCCGCCTGGCGGGCGCTCGGCTGCCGCGACGGCGGCCGGGTCGACATCCGCTCCGACGCCGCGGGCCGGCCGCATTTCCTCGAGGTCAACCCGCTGGCCGGGCTGCATCCCGAGCATTCCGACCTGCCGATCATGTGCGGGCTGGCCGGCATCGCCTACCAGGACCTGATCGGCCGCATCGTCGAATCGGCGCTCGCCCGCGCCGGCCTCGGCCGTCGGGCGGCGGCGGAGTAGCCGGCGGTGCTGGTTTCCCTGCAGCGCCGCCGCGGCCGCGTCGCCATCCTGCACGGCGCGGTGGCGCCCGACGCCGGCCCCGACGAGCAGGACACGCTGGTCCAGGTCGCCTGGCTGGCCGAGACCCTGCGCGGCCTGGGCTTCGCCCCGGTGCCGGTGCCGCTGTCGCTCGATCTCGGCGCCGCCCGGGCGCAACTCGGCGCGATCCGGCCGGCCTTCGTCGTCAACATCGTCGAGTCGATCGACGGCCAGGGCCGCCTCATCCATCTCGGGCCGGCGCTGCTCGATTCGCTCGGCCTCGCCTATACCGGCTCGGGCACCGAGGCGATCTTCCTGACCTCCAACAAGCTGGTCGCCAAGCGGATGATGGCGGCGGCCGGGATCCCCACCCCGCCCTGGATCGAGGGCGAGGCGGCGCCCGGCTTCGGCGGCCCCTACATCGTCAAGTCGGTCTGGGAGCACGCCTCGATCGGCATCGACGCGAGCTCGATCGTCGCCGACCCGCAGAAGGTGCCGGCGCTGCTGCGCCGCCGCCAGCGCCGCCACGGCGGCGACTGGTTCGCCGAGCGCTACATCCCCGGCCGCGAGTTCAACCTGGCCCTGCTCGCCGGGCCGGAGGGCATGGTCCTGCTGCCGCCCGCCGAGTGCGTCTTCCGCGACTATCCCGACGGCAAGCCGCGCATCGTCGACTACGCCGCCAAGTGGGACGACAGCTCCTTCGAGTACCACAACACGCTGCGGCGCTACGACTTCCCGCCGGAGGACGCGGCGCTGCTCGCCCGGCTCGAGGCGGCGGCGCTGGCCTGCGCGCGCCTGTTCGACCTGCACGGCTATGCCCGGGTCGACGTCCGGGTGGACGCGGCGGGCACGCCGCAGGTGCTCGAGGTCAACGCCAACCCCTGCCTGTCGCCCGATGCCGGCTTCGCCGCCGCCGCCGCGGCGGCCGGGCTGGACGGCGCCGCCGTGCTGCGCCGGATCATCGCCGACCGGGTCGGCGGCCGGCAGGGCCCGCCGCGGCGCGAGGAAGCGCCGGCGCGGCCGGCCCAGGCGGAGGCCGCCGCGCCGCGGCCGCGATGAGCGGCGGCCCCGGTTTCCGCACGGCGCCGCGCCCGGCCGACATCGACGCCGTGCGCGGCCTCGTCGCCGCCACCGGCTTCTTCTCCGAGGAGGAGGTCGCGGTGGCGGGCGAGCTGGTCGAGGAGCGGCTCGCCCGCGGCGCCGCCAGCGGCTACGAGTTCCTGCTCGCCGACGGCGCCGACGGCCTCGCCGGCTACAGCTGCTACGGCCACATCGCGCTGACCCAGGCCAGCTGGGACCTCTACTGGATCGCCGTGGCGCCGGCGCGGCGCGGCCAGGGCCTCGGCCGGCAGCTGCTGCGGGCGAGCGAGGCGGCGGTGGCGACGGCCGGCGGCCGGGCCCTCTATGCCGAGACCTCGTCGCGCCCGCTCTACCTGCCGACCCGCGCCTTCTATCTCGCCTGCGGCTATCGCGAGGCGGCCAGCATCCCGGACTTCTACGCCCCGGGCGACGGCAAGGTGGTCTTCGAGAAGCGGCTCGGGCCGGTCTGAGGTCAGCCGCGGCGCCGGACGCCGGCCAGCCGCTGCCCGACCATGCGGTTGAGCTCGGCCTTGTGGAACGGCTTGCCGATCAGGTTGACGCCCTCCTCCAGCGCGGCCGCCTGCGCGGCGCCGGTGTAGCCCGACATGAAGAGGACGGGCAGGCCGGGCCGCAGCTGCTGCACCCGGCTGGCCAGCCCCACCCCGTCGAGGCCGTCGCCGAGGAGCACGTCGCTCAGCAGCAGGTCGATGTCGGGCGTCCGCTCGACCAGCGTCAGCGCCTGGCGGCCGTCGGCCGCCGTCAGCACGCGGTAGCCGAGGTCGATCAGCATCTGGGCCGCGAGGTCGCGGACATCGGCCTCGTCATCGACCAGCAGGATCAGCGGCGGCTGGGCCGGGGCCGGCACCGGCCGCGCCGGGGCCGCCGCATCCGCCGGCTCGGCGGCGCGCGGCAGATGGAGCCGCACCGTGGTGCCGCGGCCCTCGACGCTGTCGATCGTCACCCAGCCGCCGGACTGCTCGACGAAGCCGTGGATGGTGGCCAGCCCCAGGCCGTTGCCCTTGCCCTCCGGCTTGGTCGTGAAGAAGGGCTGGAAGGCGCGCGCCAGCACGTCCGGCGGCATGCCGACCCCGGTGTCGGAAACCGACAGGGTGACGAACGCGCCCGGCCGCGCCGCGGCGGAGGCGCCGCCATCGGCCGCCGCGCCATTGCCGATCGCGATGGTCAGCACGCCGCCCTGGGCCATGGCGTCGCGGGCATTGTCGACGAGGTTCAGCAGGGCGTCCTCGACGCGCACCGGATCGGCCATCGCCCGCCACGGCTCGGGCCCGGCTTCGATCCTGAGCTCGATCGCGTCGCCCAGGATGCGGCGCAGCGCCACCTCCATGCCGGCGACCAGCCGGCGCAGATCGACCGGACGCGGGCTCGGCGCCTGCCGGCGCGAGAAGGAGCGCAGGCGCCGCGTCAGGTCGGCGGCCCGCGTCGCGGCGCGGATGATCGCGTCGATGTCCCGCCCGGTGGCCGGCCGCTCGGTCATCAGCTCGGCGCGGCCGAGGATGATCGCCAGCAGGTTGTTGAACTCGTGCGCCACGCCGCCGGTCAGCCGGCCGATCGCCTGCATCGCCTCGGCCCGGCGCAGCCGCTCCTCGGTGGCGCGCTGCTCGGTGACGTCGAGCCCGATGCTGCCGATGGCGGCCAGGCTGCCGGCGCCGTCGAACACCGGGAAGGCGACCCGCGAGACCCGCCGGCGGCGGCCGTCGGCGAGCACCACGTCGGTCTCGACCTCGCTCGCCGCGAGCGTCTCGGCGACCCGGTGGTCCTGGCCGGCGACGCTGTCGGCGACCGGCGGGGGCAGCAGGTCGAAGACGGTGTGGCGCGCCGGATCCTCGACCGGGATCCCGTAGCGCTGGGTGAACATCCTGTTGATCAGCAGATAGTGCCCGTCGAGACGCTTCAGCACGACGGTGGCGGGGACGTGGTCGACGATGCTGCGCAGCAGGCGCTCGCTGTCGGCGAGCGCCTGCTGCGAGCGCTTCAGCTCGCTGACGTCGACGGCGATGGTGACGACCGCCTTCACCTGGCCCGACCCGTCGCGGATCGGCACCGTGTTGTCGAGCCAGGTGCTCGCGCTGCCGGCGTCGTCGACGAAGACGGATTCCCGGATGCCGCTGGCGCGGCCCGTCTCGAGCGCCCGGGCGAAGGCCTCCTCGACCCGCCGGGCGAAGGCCGCGGGATAGAGATCGGCCGGGCGCTTGCCGACGAACCAGCCGACCGGCCGCCCGAGCAGCCGGGCCAGCCCGGCATTGACCAGCAGGTAGCGGCCCGCCGGATCCTTGACGTCGACGACCGCGGGAACGCCGTCGACCACGGTGCGCAGCAGCGCCTCGGTGTCGGTGAGCCTGGCCTGCTGCTCGGCCACCGTGCTGGCCCGCGCCTCGAGGATGGCCGCGAGCGCGCCGATGTCGCCGGAGGGCGCCGGGGCGTCCGCCGCGCCCGGGAGAGCACGCGTCGCATCCTGGTTGCGCCGCACCAGGTCGCGCAGCGGCGGGAGATCAGCCGCTCGCCGCCGGCGAAGCCGAGCGCCAGCATGAGCGCGGTGATGCCGCCGATCGACAGCAGGTGGCGGAGCATCCTGCTCTGCTCGGCCGCGTCGAGCGGCGCCACCGGCCAGCCGATGACGGCCTCGACCGCCGCGCTCCCCGGCGCCAGCGGGATGTCGAGCTGGAAGAAGTTGCGCTCGACCCCGTCGAGCCCCGCCGCCGTCACCGGCTCGCCGGGCAGCCGGCCGCGCAGCGCCGCCTGGATCGCCTGCATCCGCGCCCGGCTGCCCTCGGCCGGAGCCGCGGGATAGCTCGCCAGGACGGTGCCGTCGGGAGCCGCGGCGGCCAGCTCCACCCCGGCCGGCATCGGCAGCTTGCCGACCCGCTCGGCGAACCAGCGCAGCGACAGGGTGGCGCCGATCACCCCGACCGGCCGGCCGTCGGCGCCGGCCAGCGGCAGGGCCGGCTGGAAGGTCGCCGGCGCAGCCGCGGCGTCGTCGCCCGCGGGCGGCGCGGCGGCCGCCTGCAGCGCCGCCGCGAACCAGGGCTGGGCGGCGGCGGCGGCCTGGCCCTCGAGCGGCGCGCCGCTGCAGACCGGCCGGCCGCTGCGGTCGTAGGCGGTCAGCAGGGCGAAGCGCGGATCGCCGCGCATCACCCGCGCCAGCAGCTCGCCGCATGCCGCCGGCTCCAGCCCGCGCACGGCGGGATGGTCCGACAGCACGGTCAGCACCGAGAGCGCGGTACGCATCGCGGTGCGCAGCGCGAAGCTCGTCGCATCGGCCAGCCGCCTGGCGTCCTCGCGGGCCCATTGCTGCGCCTCGGCCTGGCTGGCCCGGTCCTCGACGATGTCCGCGATGGCGATGGGCAGCACGGTGGCCACCACGATGACGGCCAGCCGAACGCGCAGACTGTCCCACCACCGCATCCGCCCTATCCCGCCCTGCCCGGGTCCTGATCACCTGGGACGCACGCTGCCGCGCCGCCCCGCGCGAGCGGCGCCCGGCGACCCGGCCGTCTCCCTGATCGGCGCTTCGCTTAACAGAGGACGGCCGGCGTCACAACCCGAGCTTGGCCGTAGTGCGGGCGGCGCCCTCCTCGGGCCCGGGACCCGCTACTTCGCGGCGGTGGCGGCGGCCAGCCGGCGGCGCGCCACCTCGTCGATCTGCTGGCGCAGCGCCGGGTCGGTGCCGAGCAGCGCATCGACGTCGCGGGCGTAGAGGACGAGCAGCCGGCAGAACCCCAGGGTGACCACGTCGGCGGTGCGCGGCCGGTGGGCGAGCAGCGCGATCTCGCCGAAGAAGTCGCCGCTGCCGAGCCGGATCGGCTGCGGCGAGAGCCGCACCTCGACGGCACCGGAGGCGATGAAGTACATGGCGTCGCCGCGCTCGCCGGCGGTGACGACGCGCTCGCCCGGCAGCGCCAGCCGCGGCCGCATCAGCGTCGCGATGTGGCGCAGCCGGCTCTCCTCCAGCCCGGCGAAGATCGGCACGCGGGCGATCATCGCCTCGCGCTGCAGCGAGACGTCGAGATGCGGCCGCTGGTCGATCGCCTTCCAGCGCAGCCCCAGCCGGCGCGTCAGGTCGTTGTAGACCTCCTGGCTGATCACCGACTCGCTCAGCATGGTGCGGTAGCGCTCGGCCTCGAGCCGCCAGGTCACCCGGGCGAGGTAGCGGGCCTGCAGGTCGCGGGCATAGTCGGGATATTGCAGCTTGAGGGCGAGCAGCGCCTGCTGGGTGGCGGCCAGCCGCGCCTGCAGGATCTCGCCCAAGGTGCGGGCCGTCGCCTCGCCGAGCAGCGCGCCGATATTGTGCCGGTTGAACTCGATCAGCTTGCGCACCAGCATCTCGCCGATCAGCAGCTGCTCGAAGCGGGTGCTGAGCGCCTTGGCCAGCCAGCGCTCGTGCCCGAGCTGGTGCTGCATCCAGAGCGCCAGCCGGAAGCCGCGCGGGAAGGCGAGCGCGCCCCACATCGCCGTCTCGTAGCCGGCCCGCCCGCCGGTCTTGGCGCCGTCCAGCAGCCGGCCGGCATGGGCCAGCGCGGCATGGACGATGGTGCGGCCGATGGTGCGGCCCTTGAAGCCGACGAAGCAGAGCTCCTGCTCGTGCGAGGCGAGCGTCGCCAGGCCGATATGGATGAGGTCGTCCTCGGTCAGCGCATGGCCATCGCGCCGGTCGGTGATGGTGCCGATGCGGGCCGCGATCTCGTCGACCGCGCCGGCGGCGATCGGCGGCTCGAACTCGTCCTCGCGGGCGATCGTCTCGATGCGCTGCTTGATCTCGCCGAGCGCCAGCGCGACGGCGCGGTCGCGCACCGCCTGCTCGGTCGGCGACAGCCGGTCGAGCCCGAGCACGCGGATCAGCGGCCGGAGCGTGATGCCGTTGACGAACAGGGTGAAGAGCACGAAGCCGATGGTCATCACCGCGACGAAGTGGCGGACCTCCTCCGGCATGGCCGCGTTCTCGGTGACCGCGATGGCCAGCGCCAGCGACACCGCGCCGCGCAGCCCGCCCCACAGGATGACCACCTTGTAGGGCCCGCTGATCCGGCCGGAGAGCCTGAGGCCGGAGAGCGCCGGCATCAGCCCGAAGACGACGGTGGCCCGCGCCACCAGGGTGGCCACCACCAGCACCACCAGCGGCACGATGTCCTCGGGCCCGACATGCCCGAGCATCTGCGGCACCAGCAGCGCGGCCATCAGGAAGATCAGCGAGTTGGCCCAGAATCCCAGCTGCTCCCAGGTCTCGATCAGGCTGTCCCAGGTGGACGGGGTCACCCGGGTGCGGCCGTAGGAGCCCATCACCAGCGCCGCCACCACCACGGCGACCACGCCGGAGACCTCGAGATAGACGTCGGCCACCACGAAGACGAGATAGGCGAGGCTGACGGTCAGCGTGATCTCGGCGAGCCGCCAGCCATTGATCAGCGAGATCAGCGCGCAGGCCGCCCGCGCCGCGACGAAGCCGGCCGCGGCGCCGCCGGCGAAGGAGCGCAGGAAGTGCAGGATCGTGCCGCCAACCCCTTCCTGGTGGCCGCCCACCAGCAGCCCGGCCAGCACCGTGAAGAGGGCGATCGCGGCGGCGTCGTTGAACAGGCTCTCGCCCTCGACCAGGATGCTGAGCCGCCGCGGCGCGCCGATGTCGCGGAAGATCCCGACCACCGCCGCCGGATCGGTGGTGGCGACGATCGAGCCGAGCAGCAGGCAGGCGGCTAGCCCGACCTCGGCGACGGCCGAGAGCGCGTAGCCGACCACGAAGGTGCAGACCAGCACCGCGACCACGGCAAGCAGCAGGATCGGCCCGCCATCGTCCATCAGCCGGCGCACGTCGATCGACAGGCCGGATTCGAAGAGCAGCGTGGGCAGGAAGATGAAGAGCAGGGCCTCGGAGGAGATGCCGAAGCCGTGCAGGGCGCCGAGGAAGTCGCCGAGCGGCCCCATCTCGCCGCCGCCGACATGCGGCGCGCCGGCGGCGACCACCGCGCCGAGCAGGCAGCCGACCACCGCCAGCAGCACCGTGTAGGGCAGGTTGAGCCGGCTCGCCAGCGGCGGCAGCAGGCTGACCAGGGCCAGGAGACCGGTCACCCCGAAGACGGTGACCACCACCTCATGCATGGCGGCGGTCTCCTAGGGCGCGGCCGATCGACCGGTCACCCCGCCCAGTCTCGACTCGATCGCCTGCGTCCGGCCCACCCTTGCCTGGATCGGCCTCGCCCCCAGGATCCCGTGGCCGGTACCGGCCGGCCGCCGCAGCCCGCGCCGCGTGCGCGGCATCATCCGCCGGAGCCGCCGCGGCCACCGCCCTGGCCGCCGCTGTTGCTGCCGCGGCCGCCGCCACCGTCCCCGCCGCCGCCGCCACCCCCGCCGCCGCCGTCGCTCCCGCCGCCGCTCGCGTTGCTGGATTGGCCCTTGGGCGTGCCGTCGGGATTGCCGACCGTGCCCGGCGTGGAATTGACGTCGAGCGCCGTCTCCACGGCGTCGTCATAGCCGGTGCGGGCGCCGACCGAGACGCCGTCGCATTTCGGCGTGACGATCAGGGTCTGGCCGATCTCCCCGTCCCGCGACTTGCCGCCGCAGGGGATGATCGTGCCGGCGCCCTCGAGGAAGGTGAACTCCGACTTGCCCTCGGCGTCGACGTAGACGATGACCTGGGTGCCGCGCACCGCCATGGTGGCGGTCGGCGTCCTCAGGTCGTAGCCTTCCTTGTTCTTCATGCTGCCGGTGACGAACCGGAAGATGCCCTTGCCGAAATTGACGCCGATCTCGCCGACCTGCTTGCTCGGGTCGTAGATGTACTTGTCGAGCACGATGCTCGAGTTGGCGCCGACCTGGATCCGCGTATTGTCGAGGAAGAGCAGCGCCGTCCGGCCCGTCGCGCCGGTCGTCACCTTCTCGTCCGAGTAGACGTCGTCGCGGAAGTAGAGATCATCGGTCTCGCCGCCGACCCGGACGCCCTGGGCGCCGTAGAACTCCTTCTCGAAGACGCTGCCGACCTGGCTGTCGGCGGCCAGCGCCGGGATCGCCAGCCCGGCGAGTGCGGCGGTGGCCAGCAGCAATCTCCTCATGGTCATCGCAACCCCCTGTCGGTGGCCGGCCGGGCGGCGCCCATGCGCAATCGCTGCAAGCCGGCGAATCGTCCAAGTGATTGCAACATCATAGCAGGTTTTTGCCCCCGGCGCGCAGCCAAAAGCTGCGGCTACTTGGTGAGCGCGACATAGACCCCGTCCCAGTCGGGCGGCGGGGGGTTGTCCCGGTAGTCGGCGATCCGCCGCTCATATTCCTGGTAGAGGGAGGCGAGCGCCGGGGCCAGCCTGCGGCAGGCGGCGAGCGCGGCGGCCGCCGCCGACCAGTCCTGCCGGCGGTAGGCCGAGATCATCGCCTCGTGCTCGCGGGCGAGGTCCGGCACCGGCGCGCGCTCGCCCAGCGCGGTGAAGATGCGCAGCGGCTGCTTGCGCCCCTTCACCTGGATCTGGTCGAGCTCGACATAGTCGAAGCCCGGCGCCGCCTCCATGGTGTCCTCGCCGACCACGAGGTCGACGCCGTAGGTCTTCGACTGGCCCTCCAGCCGCGAGGCGAGGTTCACCGCGTCGCCCAGCGCCGAGTAGTTGAAGCGCTGGTCGGAGCCCATGTTGCCGACCACCGCGCTGCCGGTGTTGAGGCCGATGCCGATGGCGAGCCTGACCGGCTCCTGCCCGCTCGCCGCCGCCTGGGCGGCCAGCGTCTCGTTGAGCTTGACCAGCTCGGCGCGCATCTGCAGCGCGGCGCGCAGCGCATGGACGGCATGGTCGGGATCGTCGAGCGGCGCGTTCCAGAACGCCATGACGCAGTCGCCGATGTACTTGTCGACGGTCCCGCCATGGACCTGCACGGCGTTCGACATCGGCGTCAGGAACATGTTGATGAGGTGGG
>JAXMCI010000043.1:0-68035 GCA_046349435.1 Dongiaceae bacterium
GGAACCCGGCCGGCCGCGGGTCGATCGCGTAGGCGGCCAGGAGCATCGGGCGGTCGGGAAAGAAATCGCTGTGCGGCCCGAAGTCCCAGTCGGCGACCCGCCCGCCCTCGGACACCACGTCCCGCACCGCTGCGTAGGACCACAGCGTGTCGGCGGTGATGCCGCCGATCCGCTGGAGATAGCCGGCACGGACGTTGGCGAGCAGCGCCGCCGCCGCCAGCAGCCCGACCGCCGCCCACCCGGCCCACCGCCGCCAGCGCGGCTCGGAGTCGCGGGCGGTGGATGCGGGGATCAAGGAATGCCCTCTCCCGCGCCCGCGGGAGAGGGGGCGATGCGGCAGCGCCGGCGCACCCGGTGCGCCATCGCGCCTAACGCTGCGGCGGCCGCAGCGCCTCCAGGTCGAGCGGCAGCGGGTCGCCGAGCCACATGGCGTGCGCGCTGTGGTCGGCGACGTCGTCGCCGGTCAGCGGATGGACAAGAATGGGCAGCGTGCCGCGATTGAGCGCCAGCCAGGGCACGATGGTGCCGAAATCGGCCGGCGCGAAGGCGACCTGGTACATCGATTGCGGATGCGGCCCGACCGGGCGGTCGTGCCAGCGCCCGAGCCGGACGGCGAAGCGCTGCGCCAGCGCGTCGCGCAGCGCCTCGGCATGGCCGCGGCTGCCGGGGTCGTAGTAGACGTGCGCGTGGCAGTCGGCGATCGCGTCCACCTCGCGCATGGCCGCCACCGCGCCGCTACTCGGCCGCCCGGCGCACCACCGGCCGGCGCTGGCGCAGCTGGTTCTGCCGCTGCACCGCGTCGAAGAAAGGCGCGAAGGTCGGCCGGTCGATGTAGCGCCCGGCGCCCTTGACCGCGTCGAGCTGCCCGTTCGCCCACACCACCTTGCCCTGGCTCACCGTGTGGCTCGGCACGCCCTTCACGGTCATGCCCTCGAAGATGTTGAAGTCGATCTTCTGGTGGTGCGTCTTCGCCGAGATGGTGCGCGTCGCCTCGGGGTCCCAGACCACCAGGTCGGCGTCGGCGCCGACCGAGACCGAGCCTTTGCGCGGGTAGAGGTTGAAGATCTGCGCCGCGTTGGCCGAGGTGATGCGGACGAACTCGTTGGCGGTCAGCCGGCCGCTGCCGACGCCGTGGTGCCAGAGCACCGCCATGCGGTCCTCGACCCCGCCGGTGCCGTTCGGGATGCGGGTGAAGTCGTCGCGGCCCATCGCCTTCTGGTCGGCGCAGAAGCAGCAATGGTCGGTCGCGGTGGTCTGCAAATTGCCGGACTGCAGGCCGCGCCACAGCGCCTCCTGGTGCTCCTTCGGGCGGAAGGGCGGGCTCATGACGTGCGCCGCGGCATAGCCCCAGTCGGGATGGCGGTAGACGGAATCGTCGACCAGCAGGTGGCCGGCCAGCACCTCGCCGAACACCCGCTGGCCGGCGAGCCGGGCTCGGGTGATCGCCTCCAGCGACTCGATGCAGCTGTTGTGCACGACGTAGAGCGGCGTGTTGATCACCTGGGCGATCTTGATCACCCGGTTGGCCGCCTCGCCCTCGACCTCGGGCGGGCGGGACAGCGGATGGCCCTCCGGCCCGGTGATGCCCTGGCGCTTCAGCTCCTGCTGCAGGTGCCAGACGATCTCGCCGTTCTCGGCATGGACGGTGGCGACGGCGCCCAGCTCCTGGCAGCGCTGGAAGCTCTGCAGCAGCTGCTCGTCGCTCACCATGATGGCCCCCTTGTAGGCCATGAAGTGCTTGAAGCTGTTGACGCCGCGCTCGCGCGTCAGAACCCCCATCTCCTCGCGCACCTGGTCGCTCCACCAGGTGATGGCGACGTGGAAGGAGTAGTCGCTCGCCGCCTTGGCCGACCAGCCGCGCCACTGGTCGAAGGCCTCGAGCAGCGAGGTGCCGGGATTGGGGATGACGAAGTCGATGATCATCGTCGTGCCGCCGGCCATGGCGGCGGCCGTGCCGCTGTAGAAATCCTCGCTCGCCACCGTGCCCATGAAGGGCAGCTCCATGTGGGTGTGCGGGTCGATGCCGCCCGGCATCACCAGCTGGCCGCCGGCATCGATCACCCGGGCGCCCGACGGCGCCTCCAGGCCGGGCCCGACCGCGGCGATGCGGCCGCCCTCGCAAAGGACGTCGGCGCGCTTGGTCTCGTCGGCCGTGACCACGGTGCCGCCGCGAATGAGCAGGCTCATCTCATGCCTCCTGGTGGCAAGCTGATCGTTTGGTCAGGATTATCGCGCAGCCGGCGCCGCGCTGTCACGCGCCGCGGGGCGGCGCGAAAACGGCCGATCCGAGCGATGCACCCCATGCCCGGCGAGACACAACAACCTAACAAGCGCGCAGCCGGCACCCTGGCATGTCGGGCCACAGGAGAAGCTCGCCAGACCGCTCGGTGCGCCCGGCGCGGCTCCTACTATCCGAGGCTGCCGGCCAGCACGGGGACGACGGCCGGCTACGGCAATGCCCCAACGAGATGATAGCACCCGTCTTCTGATCGATCGTCAGACGAAACTCCGCCGCCGAGGAGGGGATTTTCCTGACAACGCCCAGCTTATGTTTGGTTCAACAATCCAACGTCCACCGATCAATTCGGCAGCAAGCGGGCGATCACGGTCCTGAAGGAACGACGCCAAGACCGCCTCGGCGATCGCTACGGCAGCCTTCTCATCCGGAACCCATGCTTCATTCGCTTGCGCTGAATGGACCTGATCCTGCCGACTGCAATGGAGATTGCCAAGGCTGTCAGGATGCGTCGTCGCGAGCTAACCGCCTGAACAAGATCGATCGATCGGAACCACGCTATCATTCCCTCTCGTATCTTGAGATCGCCGAACACACGCCTGAACCGCGTCTCACTACCAATAATCTTCAACCATGACGAGAGTCTGATCAAGCCACGCAGCGCAGCGGGCTCCAGGCCGCATGCCGACGGGCTCGGATCGTGGACACCCCGTGCTCGCGAGCCCTGCCGCACCATTGCTGTCCCGCACCTTGACACGCGACCAGGCCCACACTGCGGGCGGTCTCCCATTTGAAGCTGGCCGTTCGCCACGATTCGGACGGCCAGCAGGTGACGCCCACTTGGCCGGTTCGGCCCACAGGCGGAAGATGTCGATGACCGTGGGCAGGTCGAGCGGCCCGCAGTGGGCCTCGAAGATATCGCTCTTGACCGCGGCAATCCACCAGCTTCCGGTGCGCTGCCACTCTTCCAGATTGCCGTTCGGCTGACCATGGGTGACGCGATCAAAGGTCCGCCCTTCGAGTGGCGCATCGATCAACCGGATCCTGAGCGACCAGGCCGGGATTGTCGAGCGTCTCGGTCTTCACGCCGTAGAAGTGCCTCCCAGTCGCCGTTGCACCGGGAGAGATACCACCGGATCAGCCACTTCAAATCGTCGCCATTCACGCTGCCAGCATCATCCAGCCGAGCCGCCCTCGCCATCAGAATCACAGCTCGCGCATGGCGGGCAGCCCGGCGGGCCGCGGGGACTTCGCTTGTACGGCGCACCGGCCAGGATCTCCCCGCGCCCGTCCCCGCCAGCTTCGCCGCCACCCGGATGTCCTACGCCTGGAAACGCTCAAGCGCGACTGGCCCGCCCTGCTCGGCGCGGCGGCGATCGTGCTGCTGTCGTGGCGGCGCTGGGGGCGCCGTGGCCGTTCCCGGCGACCCGGCGGAGCAGTTCTTCGACGGGCTGACGCTCGAGGGGTCGCCGCTGCCGCCCTGCCCCGGGCATCTCTGGGGGGCGCCGCCGCCGCAGGACATGGAGGCCTGCGCCAAGTACCCGCTCGGCACCGACCTGCTCGGCCGCGACCTGCTGTCCCGCCTGCTCTACGGCGCCCGCACCTCGCTGCTGATCGGGGTGGTGGCGAACGGCGCGGCGGTGCTGCTCGGCACGCTGGTCGGGCTGATCGCGGGCTATCTCCAGGGCTGGGCCGGCGCGGCGCTGATGCGCTTCACCGACCTGATGATGGCCTTCCCGGCGCTGCTGCTGGCGATCGCGCTGGCCGCCATCTTCGCGCCCTCGCTGTGGATCGTCGCGCTGGTCATCGCGCTGGTCAACTGGGTGCAGATCGCCCGCGTGCTCTACACCCAGACCGTGGCCCTGGCCGAGCGCGAGTTCGTCGAGGCGACGCGCGCGCTGGGCGCCGCCTGGCCGCGGCTGCTGCTCGTCCACCTGCTGCCGCACCTGGTGCCGACCATCCTGGTCTACGGCACGCTCGGCATCGCCACCACCGTGCTGCTCGAGGCGACGCTCTCCTATCTCGGGGTCGGCGTCCGGCCGCCGACGCCGTCCTGGGGCGGCATGATCTTCGACAACCAGTCCTACTTCCTGACCGCGCCCTGGCTCGTCTTCTTCCCCGGCGCGGCGATCATCGCCGCGGCGCTCGCCTTCAACCTGGTCGGCGACGCGCTGCGCGACGTGCTCGACCCGACCGAGCGGGGGCGCTGATGGGGCGCTGGCTCGCCCGCCGGATCGGCGCCTCGCTCGCCATCCTGCTCGGCGTCACGGTGGTGACGTTCCTGCTCGCCCACCTGCTGCCGGCCGACCCCGCGCAGATCAAGCTCGGCCGCGCCGCGACGCCGGAGAGCCTCGCCTCGCTGCGCCACGAGCTCGGCCTCGACCGGCCGCTGCCGGTGCAGTATGCGCGCTATCTCGGCGGCATCCTGACCGGCGAGCTCGGCCGCTCGATCATGCAGGGCACCAGCGTCGGCGCGCTGATCGCCAGCCGGCTGCCGGCGACGCTGCTGCTGATGGCCGGCGCGATCTTCTTCGAGCTGCTGATCGGCATCCCGGCCGGCATCGTCGCGGCGACGCGGCGCGGCCGGCCGCTCGACCGCGGCATCATGGTGCTGTCCTTCGTCGGCGTCTCGGCGCCGCAGTTCGTCGTCGGGCTGGTGCTGCTCTACCTCTTCGCCTATCTGCTCGGCTGGTTCCCGCTGGGCGGCTTCGGCGGGCTGTCGCACCTCGTGCTGCCGGCGCTGACGCTCGGCATCGCCGGCGGCGGCTGGTACTCGCGCATGATGCGCTCCAGCATGGTCGAGGTGCTGCGGCTCGACTACATCCGCACGGCGCGGGCCAAGGGGCTGGCCGAGACGCGGGTGATCCTCGGCCACGCGCTGCGCAACGCGGTGCTGCCGATCATCGCCATGATCGGGCTCGACATCGGCATCTTCATGAGCGGCGCGGTGGTGGTCGAGTCGGTCTATGGCTGGCCCGGCATCGGCCAGCTCGCCTGGGATGCGGTGCAGAAGCGCGACGTGCCGATCATCATGGGGGTGACCCTGACGGCCGCCGCCTTCATCGTGCTCGGCAACCTGCTGGCCGACCTGCTGACGCCGCTGATCGACCCGCGCATCCGGCTGCGCTAGGGGCGGCGGCGGGCGGCGGCGGCAGGGCGGCGGCGGCGGCGTGGCGCCGGGCGGGGCGGTCGGGCCGCATTGACCGGCGCGGCCGACTGCGGTGATATGGCGGCCGCTTTCTCCCATGACAGGGACGGTCACGCCATGAAGAGGCTCCTTGCGGCTGCGGCGGTCGCCGCCGCGCTGGCGCTTGCGCCGACAGCCCGCGCCGACGCACCGAAGGCCGGCGGCAGCATCGTCATCACCTACAAGGACGACCTGCCGACGCTCGACCCCGCCGTCGGCTACGACTGGCAGAACTGGTCGGTCATCAAGAGCATCTTCGACGGGCTGATGGACTACAAGCCGGGCACCAGCGAGCTGGTGCCCGACCTCGCCGAGAGCTTCACCATCTCCCCCGACGGCACCGTCTACACCTTCAAGCTGCGCCCCGGGATCAAGTTCCAGAACGGCCGGGCGCTGACCTCGGCCGACATCAAGTACTCGATCGAGCGGGCGATCAACCCGAAGACGCAGAGCCCGGGCCAGAGCTACTTCGGCATGATCAAGGGCTATGACGAGGCGGCCGCCGGCAAGACCGGCGACGTCGCCGGCATCACCACGCCCGACCCGGCCACGGTGCGCTTCGAGCTGAAGCAGCCCGACGCCACCTTCCTGCACATCATGGCGATCAACTTCGGCTACGCCGTGCCGAAGGAGGAGGTCGAGAAGTACGGCGCCGACTTCGGCAAGCACCCGGTCGGCACCGGCGCCTTCAAGGTCGGCGAGTGGACGCTGGGCCAGCGCCTGGTGCTGGAGAAGAACCCGCTCTACTACCGCAAGGGCATCCCCTACCTCGACAAGATCACCTTCGAGTTCGGGCAGGAGCCCTCGGTGGCGCTGCTGCGGCTGCAGAAGGGCGAGGTCGACATCCTGGGCGACCCGATCCCGGCGGCGAGCTTCAACCAGGTGATGGCCGACCCCAAGAACAAGGGGCTGATCGTCGAAGGCAGCCAGCTGCAGACCGGCTACGTGACGATGAACGTCAACATCAAGCCGTTCGACAGCAAGCTGGTGCGCCAGGCGGTCAACATGGCGATCAACAAGGGCCGCATCGTGCGCATCATCAACAACCGCGCGGTGCCGGCCAACCAGGTGCTGCCGCCGCTGATGCCGGGCTACGACAAGGGCTTCAAGGGCTATCCCTACGACCAGGCCAAGGCCAAGGACCTGCTGAAGCAGGCCGGATATCCCGAGGGCTTCGCGACCGAGCTCTACGCCATGAACGCCGACCCCAACCCGCGCATCGCCCAGGCGATCCAGCAGGACCTGGCCGCCGTCGGCATCAAGGCCGAGATCAAGGCGCTCGACCAGGCGGCGGTGATCGCGGCGGGCGGCGACGGCACCGCGCCGATGATCTGGTCGGGCGGCATGGCCTGGATCGCCGACTTCCCCGACCCGTCCAACTTCTACGGCGGCGTGCTCGGCTGCGGCGGCGCGGTCAAGGGCGGCTGGAACTGGGCGTGGTACTGCAACAAGGCGCTCGACGAGAAGGCCGACAAGGCCAACGCCATCGTCGACCCGGCGAAGAACGCCGAGCGGCTGGCGCTGTGGCAGGAGGTGTTCGCCGCGGTGATGGACGACGCCCCCTGGGCGCCGGTCTTCAACGAGGAGCGCTTCACCATGCATTCGCCGCGGCTCGGCGGCGAGGACGCGCTGTTCGTCGACCCGATCCACATCCCGGTCAACTACGACTACGTCTTCGTCAAGGACGGGAAGTGAGGCGGCGATGGCGACCGACCCGCATGGCTGCAGCCATACGATCCACCGCACCCAGCACCATTACGGCTGGAACAACGCGCTGCCGCCGCGGCTGATCGTGGCGCCGGGCGAGCGGGTCGAGTTCCGCACCGTCGACGCCTCGGGCGGCCAGCTCTCGCCGGCCTCGACCGTGGCCGACGTGCCGGGCCTCGATTTCGGCCGGGTCAACCCGGTCACCGGGCCGGTCTCGATCGACGGCGCCGAGCCGGGCGACGCCATCAAGGTGACGGTGCTCGGCCTCGCCCCGGCGGGCGGCTGGGGCTGGACCGCCAACATCCCCGGCTTCGGGCTGCTCGCCGAGCAGTTCAAGGAGCCGGCGCTCTACACCTGGAAGTACGACGCGGCCGGCATGACCCCGGCGCTCTTCGGGCCGGGCGGCCGGGTGCCGCTCCGGCCGTTCTGCGGCACCATCGGCCTCGCCCCGGCCGAGCCCGGGCAGCACAGCGTGGTGCCGCCGCGCCGGGTCGGCGGCAACATGGACATCCGCGACATGGCGGCCGGCACCGAGCTCTATCTGCCGGTCGAGGTCGCGGGCGGGCTGTTCTCGGTCGGCGACACCCATGCCGCCCAGGGCGACGGCGAGGTCTGCGGCACGGCGATCGAGAGCCCGTTCAGCGTCGCCCTGCAGTTCGACCTGGTCAAGGACGCCCGGCTCGCCTTCCCGCGCTACACCACGCCGGGGCCGGTCACCCGCCATATCGACGGCGCCGGCTACGAGGTCACCACCGGCATCGGCCCCGACCTGATGGCCGGCGCCCGGGCCGCGGTGTCGGCCATGGTCGACCTGCTCTCCGGCCGCTACGACATGGCGCCGGTCGAGGCCTACATGCTGTGCAGTGTCGCCGGCGACCTCAGGATCAGCGAGATCGTCGACATGCCCAACTGGGTGGTCTCGTTCTACTTCCCGCGCGCCGTCTTCGCATGAGGGAGGCCGCCGCGGCGCCAGCCGCGGCGCCGCTGCTCGCCGTCGAGAGCCTCTCGGTCGCCTTCCGCGGCGAAGCCGGCGAGGTGCCGGTCGTCGAGGACCTGTCCCTGGCCGTCGCCCCCGGCCGCACCCTCGGCCTGGTCGGGGAGTCGGGCTGCGGCAAGAGCGTCACCGCCATGGCGATCATGCGGCTGCTGCCGCAGCCGCCGGCCCGCATCGCCGGCGGCCGCATCCGCTTCGAGGGCGAGGACCTGCTGGCGCTGCCCGAGCGGGCGATGCGGCAGCGCCGCGGCGACCGCATCGGCATGATCTTCCAGGAGCCGATGACCAGCCTCAACCCGACGCTGACGGTCGGGCGGCAGATCGCCGAGGTGCTGCGCATCCATCGCGGCGCCGGCGCGGCCGCGGCGCGCGCGGCGACGCTCGAGATGCTGCGGCTGGTCGGCATGGGCGCACCGGAGCGGCGCTTCGCGCAGTATCCGCACCAGCTCTCCGGCGGGCTGCGCCAGCGGGCGATGATCGCCATGGCGCTGGTCTGCCGCCCCGACCTGCTGATCGCCGACGAGCCGACCACCGCGCTCGACGTCACCATCCAGGCGCAGATCCTCGAGCTGCTGAAGCGGCTGCAGCGCGAGCTCGGCATGGCGATCCTGCTGATCACCCACGATCTCGGCGTGGTCGCCGAGTTCTGCGACGAGGTCGCGGTGATGTATGCCGGGCGCATCGTCGAGCGCGCCGCGGCGCCCGCCCTGTTCGCCCGGCCGCGCCATCCCTACACCGCCGGCCTGCTCGCCTCGACGCCGCGGCTGGCCCGGCGCGGCGGCCTGCTGCCGACCATTCCCGGCATGGTGCCGCCGCCCGGCCGGCGCGGCGCCGGGTGCGCCTTCGCCGAGCGCTGCGCGCGCGTCCTGCCGCGCTGCCGGGCCGAGCGGCCGGCGCTGGCCGCCGTCGCGGCGGGACACGAGACGGCCTGCTGGAACCCGCCCGAGGGCCCGGCGCCGTGAGCGCGCCGCTGCTCGAGCTGGCCGAGGTCAGCAAGCACTATCCCAGCCGCGACGGGCACGGCACGGTGCGCGCGGTCGACCGGGTCAGCCTCGAGCTGCGGCCGGGCGAGACGCTCGGCATCGTCGGCGAATCGGGCTGCGGCAAGTCGACCCTGGCGCGGCTGGCGCTGCGGCTGATCGAGCCGTCCGGCGGCGCCGTGCGCTTCGCCGGCGAGGACCTGCTGGCGCTGTCGCCGGCGGCGCTCCGGGCGCGCCGCCGCGACATGCAGATCGTCTTCCAGGATCCCTACGCCTCGCTCGACCCGCGGCTCAGCGTCGGCCGGCTGATCGCCGAGCCGCTGGTCATCCACGGGGTCGGCGACCGCGCCGCGCGGCGGCGCCGGGTGGCCGAGCTGCTGGCGCTGGTCGGGCTGCCGCCCGAGGCGGCGGCCCGCTATCCGCACGAGTTCTCCGGCGGGCAGCGCCAGCGCATCGGCATCGCCCGGGCGATCGCGCTCGAGCCGCGGCTGGTCATCGCCGACGAGCCGGTCTCGGCGCTCGACGTCTCGATCCAGGCGCAGATCGTCAACCTGCTGGAGCTCAAGGCGCGGCTCGGCCTCTCCTATCTCTTCATCTCGCACGACCTGTCGGTGGTCGAGCATGTCAGCGACCGCGTCGCGTGATGTATCTCCGGGCAGGTGGTCGAGCTGGCCGACGCCGAGACGCTGTACCGCGCGCCGCGCCCGCCCCTACACCCGGGCGCTGCTCTCGGCGGTGCGCAGCCCGACCCGGCCCGCCGCCAGGCCCGCATCGTGCTGGCCGGCGACATGCCGAACCCGGAGGAGCCGCCGCCCGGCTGCCCGTTCCACCCGCGCTGCCCGCAGGCCGAGGCGGCCTGCCGCAGCGGGCGCCGGCCGGCGGCTCGGGCCCGGCGGCGAGCACCGGGTGGCGTGTCACCTCGCCTGACAGGGGCTTCTACGGCGGCGCTATCCGGCGGGGCCAAGAGGGGACTAAGCTCGGCCCCTCGTCCAGACAGGACCGGTCCCGCCGAGCGATGCCGCGCCATTCCCACCTGCGCATTCTGGCCAGATCGGCCGGCGCGGCGATCGCCTTTCTCGTCTCGGCCTGGATCGGCACCAGCCTGACCGACGCGACCGGGGCCTCGCCGATCTGGCCGGCCAGCGGCGTCGCCCTCGGGCTGCTGCTGCGCGGCGGGCTGCGGCTGGCGCCGGCGCTCTTCGTCGACAAACACGGTGGAGCCTGCTGCACTGGCACTCGCTGCCGGTGTCGCTCGCCGCCGCCGGCATCGCCGCCAGGGCGTCGGCACGGCGCTGCTGCTGCGGCGCTGCGGCTTCGATCGCGGCATCCGGCGCCGCCGCGACGTGCTGCTGCTGGCCGGCGCCAGCTTCGGCATGGCGCTGGCCGCGCTGGCCGGCAGCCTGGCGCTGCTGCTGGGCGCGCTGCAGCCCGGCGCGGCGTTCTGGAGCAACGGCGCGCATCTGGTGGCTGGGCGACGCCGTCGCCGCTGACGCTGATCACCCCGCTGATCCTGCGCCTCGCCTGGCAACGGCCGGCGCCGCTGCCGCGCTGGCGCGCGCCGTCGGGCGGGAATCCTCTCGGTCCTGCTGGTGGCGGCGGCCTCCTGGGCCTTCGCCCGGGCGCATGTCCCGGGCACGGCGACCGGCCATGGCTTCGTCGTGCTGCCGCTGGTCGCCTGGGCGGCGATGAGCCGGGGTCGGCGCCGCCGTCCTCGCCGCCCTGGTCGCCACCGTCACCGCCACCCTCGGGACCTTCGCCCAGCTCGGCCCGTTCGCGCTGGCGGTGCCCGATTCGACGCCGCTGCAGGTCTTCCTGCTGGTGGTCACGCTCTCCGCCCCTGCTGTTCGGCGCCGAGGCGGAGGAGCGGCGCGGCCGGGAGCGCAGCGAGAGCCGGCTGCGCGCCGCCGTCGAGCGCGCCCGACGCCTTCCTGCTGCTCGAATCGGTGCCCGGCGCGGCGGAGCGGGTCGCCGGTTTCTTCCTGCACTACCTCAACGCCAAGGCGGCGGCGCTGATCGGCCGGCCGCGCGAGGCCTGGTCGGGCGGCCGCTCGCCGGCAGCCCCGGCTGGATCGTCGCCGCGATGGAGCCGGCGTTCCGCGCCGCGGCCGCCGCCGGGCGCCCGCTTTTTTTTTTTTTTTTGCACCCAGGAGGACAAGCTGGCCCGCCACCTGCCCGACGACGGCAGCGCCTGGTACCACCGCCAGATCGTGCCGCTGCCGGGCGGCCTCGCCGATGTCGCCTGCGCGACATCACCGACCGCAAGGCGCGCGAGCGCGAGCTGGCCGAGCGCGACGCGCTGCTCGGCCACGCCTCGGGCACGGCTCGGCCACTGGGTGTGGGACACGGTCGGCGACCGCTGCCTGTTCTGCTCCGACGAGGTCGGCCGCATCCACGGCTTCGCCGGGGCCGCCGACTACCTGGCGACGCAGGGCCGGGCTCGGCGTTCCGCGCCCGCATCCATCCCGACGACGTCGCCCGCTACGAGGCGAGCTACCAGGCGGGGCTCGCGACGCCGGCCGCGCCTACGACGTCGAGTACCGCATCCGCACCGAGCAGGGCGACACCCGCACGGTGCGCGAGATCGGCGAGTTCGTGCCCGATGCCGAGGGCCGGCCGACCCGCGCCGTCGGCACCGTCCAGGACGTCACCGAGGACCGCCGCCGGCAGGCCAGGCGCCGAGGCGGCGCGCGACCGGATGGCCGAGCTGGCGCGCGACCTCGGCCGCTCGCGCTCGCAGCGAGAAGCTGCTGCATGCCCGCGAGCGCTTCGACCTGGCGGTGTCGGGCGCCAATGACGGCATCTGGGACTGGCTGATCGACCACGAGGAGATCTACGTCTCGCCGGTCTGGCTGCGGATCCTGGGCTTCGGCGTCGACGAGATGCAGCCGACCGTGCCGCACTGGTACGCGCTGGTGCATCCCGACGACCGCGCCCGGGTCCGCCAGGCGGTGGACGACCACGTCGAGGGGCGCAGCGCGGCGCTGCAGATCGCCTACCGCATCCGCCACAAGGACGGCCGCTACATCTGGGTCGAGGTCCGCGGCAAGCGCCTGCTCGACCATCGCGGCATCGCCTACCGCATGGTCGGCACGATGTCCGACATCGAGGACAAGAAGCAGCAGGAGCTGGCGCTGGAGCTGGCCCGCGACCAGGCCGAGGCCGCCAACCGCAGCAAGTCGGAGTTCCTGGCGACGGTCAGCCACGAGATCCGCACGCCGATGAACGCCGTGCTCGGCATGATCGGGCTGCTGCTCGACGGCGAGCTCTCGGGCGAGCAGCGCCGGCGCGCCCAGACGGTGCGCAGATCATGCAGTCGCTGCTCACCCTGATCAACGACATCCTCGACTTCTCCAAGCTCGAGGCCGGCCGCCTCGAGCTCGAGGCGCTCGACTTCACGCCCGCCGCGCTGGTCGAGAGCGCGCTGTCGCTGTTCGGCCCGCGCGCCGCCGCCGGGAGCATCGCGCTGGTCGGCAACGTCCCGCCCGGGCTGCCGCCTACCTCAAGGGCGATCCCGGCCGCATCCGCCAGGTGCTGTTCAACCTGGTGGCCAACGCCGTCAAGTTCACCCACCAGGGCGAGGTCGCCATCGCCATCGCGCACCGGCCGCTCGGCGGGCGCGGCGTCGAGCTCCGCCTCGAGGTCGCCGACACCGGCATCAACGGCATCCCGCCCGAGGCCCAGCCCGGCCTCTTCGCCCGCTTCACCCAGGCCGACAGCTCGACCTCGCGGCGCTATGGCAGCACCGGCCTCAGGCTCGCCATCTGCAAGCAGCTGGCCGAGCGTGCAGGGCCGCATCGGCTTCGCCAGCGAGCCCGGCCGCGGCAGCCGCTTCTGGTTCACCGTGCGCTGCGAGCCGGGCGAGGCGCTCGCCGCCGCGCCGGCCCCGCCGCCGCCGCCGCTCGGCCGCACGCTCCGCGTCCTGGTCGCCGAGGACAACCGATCAACCAGCTGGTGGTCACCGCCATGCTCGGCAAGCTCGGCCACCAGGCCGACGTCGTCGGCGACGGCGCCGAGGCGGTCGCCGCCGTCCAGCGGGTGCCCTACGACCTCGTGCTGATGGACGTGCAGATGCCGGACATGGACGGGCTCGAGGCGACCGCCATCCGCCGCCTGGCCGCGCCCGCGGGGCCGTGCCGATCGACGGCGGCTACCGCCAACGCGATGTCCGGGCAGCGCGAGCAGTACCTCGCCGCCGGGATGACCGACTACGTCGCCAAGCCGATCCATCTCGTCGAGCTGCAGGCGGCGCTGGCCCGCGCCGTCGACAAGGCGCCGGCGGGCCAGCCGGCGGCTCCGCTCTCCGGCGAGGCGCGGGAGAGCGAGGGGCCAGTTGCCGGCGGTTGCGCGGCGGCCACCGGGGGGTGAGGGTGGAGCAGGCCGCCCGGATCCGCCATGCCCGACCCGGCGATGCCGCCATCGTGGTGCAGCTGATCCGCGAGCTCGCCGCCTATGAGCGCGAGCCGGCGAGCAGCGTCAGGGTGAGCGAGGCCGACCTGCTGCGCGACGGCTTCGGCGCGACGCCGCGCTTCGAGCTGCTGGTCGCCGAGCTCGGCGGCACGGTGGTCGGGTTCGCGCTGTTCTTCACCAGCTGGTCGACCTGGGAAGGACGGCCCGGCCTCTATCTCGAGGACCTCTTCGTGCGCGAGACGGCGCGCGGCCGCGGGCTCGGCCGCCGGCTGCTGGCGGCGATCGCCCGGCTGGCGCTGGAGCGCGGCTATCCCCGGCTCGATCTCTGCGTGCTCGACTGGAACCCGGCGCGGCGCTTCTACGATTCGCTGGGGATGGGCGAGCGCCAGAACTGGCGGCCCTACCGGCTGGAGGCCGACGGCATCGCGCGGCTCGCCGCCGGCGAGCCGGCGCCGCCGGCAACCTGACCTCGGAGGAACGGCATGAGCGCGGCGATCCCCACCTTGGCGCTGCCCGGCGGCGAGCGCGTTCCGGCGCTCGGGCAGGGCACCTGGCGGATGGGCGAGAATGGGGCGCAGCGGCCGGCCGAGGCGGCGGCGCTGCGGCTCGGGCTCGATCTCGGCATGACCCTGATCGACACCGCCGAGATGTACGGCGACGGCGGCGCCGAGCTGGTGGTGGCCGACGCCATCGCCGGCCGGCGCGACGAGGTGTTCCTGGTCAGCAAGGTGCTGCCGCAGAATGCCAGCCGGGCCGGCACGGTCGCCGCCTGCGAGCGCAGCCTGCGCCGGCTCGGCACCGACCGCATCGACCTCTATCTGCTGCATTGGCGGGGCGGCCAGCCGCTCGCCGAGACGCTGGCCGGCTTCGCCGCCCTGGCCCGGGACGGCAAGATCCGCCACTGGGGGGTGAGCAACTTCGACGCCGGCGACATGGCCGAGCTGGCCGGGCTGGCCGGCGGCCAGGGCGTCGCCGCCAACCAGGTCCTCTACAACCTGACGCGCCGCGGCATCGAGCACGACCTGCTGCCCTGGTGCGAGGCGCGCGGCATCCCGGTCATGGCCTATTCGCCGGTCGAGCAGGGCCGGCTGCTCGCCAACAAGGCGCTGGCCCGGGTCGCCGGGCGGCACGGCGCGAGCCCGGCGCAGGTCGCGCTCGCCTGGCTGCTCGGCCGGCCGGGCGTGCTGGTCATCCCGAAGGCCGGGCGGCCCGAGCATGTCCGGGAGAACCGCGCCGCCGCCGGGCTGGCGCTGAGCGCGGCGGACCGCGCCGAGCTCGACGCGGCGTTCCCGCCGCCGCGCGGCCCGACGCCGCTCGCCATGCTGTAAAGGCCGCGGCAGCACACCTCCCCAGGGAACCAGGCCGGGTAATCCGCCGTTAACATGTCGGGCGATCCGCCGCGCCGAGCCGTGCGGCCACATCATTCACACGGCCAAGCGAGCAACTGGTGCCGTAAGACCGATGTTGTTCGGTCGTCGGGGGTTGCAGCGATGCCGAGGCAATGGACAAGCGACGGAGCGAGCCGGCGTCGGCCGGCGGGGGACTGAGCGCCGCTGACTGCCTTGTCTCGGTAGTCATCCCTGCCTTCAATCGGCGGCGCACGATCGAGCGTGCCATCGCGAGCGCGGCGGCGCAGAGCCATGCGGCGCTCGAGATCATCGTCGTCGACGACCATTCGTCGGACGGCACGGCCGATTTCGTGCGGTCGATGGGCTGCAGCCGGCCGGTGCGCGTCATCGAGCAGCCGGACAATCGCGGCGCGCCCGAGGCGCGCAACGCCGGGCTCGCCGCCGCCCGCGGCGCCTTCGTCGCCTTCCTCGACAGCGACGACGAGTGGCGGTCCGACAAGATCGCCCGCCAGCTCGCCCGGCTGGGCGAATGCGGCGAGGCCTACGGCGCCTGCTACAGCGGCAGCCGCTGCCTCGCCGAGGACGGCCACCTCACCTACGCCATGCGGCCGACCGGCGAAGGCGATCTCCGCCGGGCGCTGCTGCAGTACAACGTGATCGGCTCGACCTCGACGATGCTGGCCCGCCGCGACGCGCTGCTGGCGGTCGGCGGCTTCACCCCGGGGCTGAGCGCCTGCCAGGACTGGGACCTCTGGCTGCGGCTGGCGGAGCGCACCCGGTTCGCCTGCGTCCCCGACCCGCTGGCCGTGCTCTACGTCGCCACCGACGGCCGCATCAGCACCAGCGGCAAGGCGCGCCTGCGCGGCTACTGGTACATGTACCGGCGCCACCTCCGGCAGGGCTTCCGCGCCGGGCTCGCCGACCCCGGCATGTTCCTCGCCATGATGGGCGAGATCCTGATGCAGCTCGACCGGCCCCGGCTGGCCCGCCGGATGCTCTATCTCAGCTGGCGCACCAAGCGCCGCTCGCCCAAGCGGCTGGCCAACTGGCTGCTGGCGACGATGCGGATCCGGCCGCGCAGCTACCTCGCCCTGGCGCTGCTCACCCAGCGCGTCGAGGTCGCGCTGCGCCGCGGCGCGGTCCGCCAGGCGCCCTGAGCGCCGGCGCGGGTCGGCGCGGCGGGCCACGGCCGGCGGCGGAACCGCAGCCGCGGGATCCCCGCCGGCACGGCCCTGTTTGCCCGATATGAACGGGATGCTGCGGCGAGCGGAGGGCTTGAGCGCCGAGGAGCTCGACCGGCTGCGCCGGTGCTGGCCGGAGGGGCGCCGCAGCCCGCCCTCGGCCTGCTTCGATTCCTGGTCGGTGCCGGGCGCGGACGGCCATCTGCGCTTCGCCGTGGTCCGGCTGGCGGGCGGCCACTATCTGCGCCTGGACGGGCATCTCGCCCTGGCCGCCTTCGGCGCCAGCCTCGAGGCGGTGCTGCCGCCGGCGTGAACCGGCAGGCTTGTCCATGGTTGATCCCGCAGGAGCGGGCGGCGACAGCCCCCGGATCGAGCCAGGAGAAAGACCATGCCGCGGCAACCGAGCAGGGGCCAGAAGCAGACGGTCGGGCGGGTCATGCACGAGTTCAAGCACGGCGAGCTGAAGACCGCCCGGGGCAAGCGCAAGGTGAAGAGCCGCAAGCAGGCGATCGCCATCGCGCTGCACGAGGCGGGCGCCTCGAGATCCGAGAGCCGCAGGAAGAACGAGGCCAATCTGCGGCGCACCAAGGCCAAGGAACGGCGCGGCGAGACGGCGCGCGACGAGGCCGAGGGCCGCAAGAGCCGCCGCCCGGCGGCCGCGGGGCGCCGCAAGACGGCAGGCGGCAAGGCGACGGCGAGCCGGACGGCGACGGCAGGCAGGAAGGCGACGGCCAGCCGCAAGACGGCCGGCCCCAAGACCGCCGCCCGCAAGACCGCCGGCCGCAAGACGGCGAGCCGCAAGACGACGGCGCGCAAGCCGGCGGCAGCCAGCCGACGCAAGGCGCCGGCGCGCGGCCGCGGCGGGGCCGGCGAGAAGACCCGCGCCGAGCTCTACGCGCAGGCCAGCCGGCGCAATATTCCCGGCCGCTCGCGGATGAGCAAGGCGCAGCTGGCCCGCGCCCTGGCGCGCTGAGCCGGGGCGCGCTGAGCCCGGGCGGTCGGGCGGCCTGCCGCTGGTGCCGGGGGCCGCCCTTCCGTCCGCGCCTGAATCGTGACGCCGGCGGCGGCGCTGGTCGCCGCCGCCGCAGCGGGGCAGCTCGCCCGAGCCGTCAGATCACGTGGCCGGCTCAGATCACGTGATAGACCTGACCGGTCTGCCGGCCCTCGACCGACTTGACGTAGGCGAGCGAGACGCGGGCCACCGGGACCGGCTCGTGGCCGTGGAAGTACTCGCCGAACAGCCCCATCGACTCGACGATGACGCCGGGGCTGACGACGTTGATGCGCAGGCCGCGCGGCAGCTCGATGGCGGCGGCGCGCGCGAAGCAGTCGAGCGCCCCGTTCACCATGCTGGCGGAGGCGCCGTAGCGGATCGGGTCGTGGCTGAGCACGCCGCTGGTCAGCGTGAAGGAGCCGCCGTCATTGGCGTAGTCGCGGCCGATCAGCACCAGGTTGACCTGGCCCATCAGCTTGTCCTTCAGGCCGACCGCCATCTCGGTCTCGGTCATCGCGGCGAGGTCGCCGAAATGGACCTTGCCGGCGGCCGAGACCAGCGCGTCGAAGCGGCCGACCGTCTCGAACAGCGCCCGGATCGAGCCGCTGTCGGTGATGTCGACCCGGTGCTGGCCGCTGCGCCGCGCGGCCGTCACGATCTCGTGCCGGTCGCCGAGCGCGGCGGCCACCGCGCTGCCGATGGTGCCGGTGCCGCCGACGACCACGATCCGCATGGGCGGCGCCTCAGTCGAGCGCCGCGGTGACCGCGATCTCGACCAGCAGGTCCGGCCGGGCGAGCGAGGCCTGCACGGTGGCCCGCGCCGGGGTGTTGCCGGGCGACACCCAGGCGTCCCACACCTCGTTCATCTCGGCGAAGGCGCGGATGTCGGAGAGCCAGATGTTGGTGGTGACCAGGTTCTTCTTGCTGGTGCCGGCGGCCTTCAGCAGCTTGTCGATCTGCGACAGGATCTGCTTGGTCTGCTTGGCGACGGACGGCACCGGATTGGCGGCCACCTGGCCGGCGAGATAGACCATGTTGCCGTGCTTGACGGCCTGGCTCATGCGCGGGCCGGCCTGGATACGCTCAACGGACATCGCTCCCCCTCGGATTCATGGGATGTTGCAGGACGCGCCGGCCTGGCCGGCGCGGCAACATAATTTCACAGCCGGGCGGGCTTGTCTTGCGAGGGATCGCGGGCGTCGAGCCGGCTCACCGCCGGCGTGCAGCGATGCCAGATCTCGCCCGGATCCTGGTCCGGGCCGCGGCGCAGATCGACCGTGTTCTCGTCGAGCAGCCGCATGGAGATGGTGCCGCCGGCGCCAGGCTCACCGGCCGGCACGACATAGGAGAAGAAGTGCCGGCGGTAGTCGCCGATCGTCGGGCGGCCCGCCGGCGTGACGATCGCCACCCCGTGGATCGAGAAATGCTGCTGCCCGTCCGCCTGGCACCAGTCGCCGTCGATGGTGATCGGCCCGGGCCGGCGCCGCCACGACGGCGGTGAGCGCCGCGAGCGCGACGCACAAGAGCCGGGGCGCAGGACCATGATCCGGATCATCGGCCCGCCGGACCGGCGGGTCCAGCCGTTTCGAGATGATCGGCGTCGAAAAGGGACCCCTCCCTGCGGTTGAGTGAGACTGGTTGGCTGGATCAACAGCCGGCCAAGAGCGGGGATGCTGAGCGTGGAGACGATCGCGAGGGTTCGGCGCGCGCACGGGGTGCTGGAAGTCGATCAAGGCGATCGCGCCGAAGCTGGGGATCTCGCGCAAGGTCGTGCGCAAGGTGCTGCGCGACGGTGCGACGGAGTTCCGCTACGAGCGGGCGGTGCCGCGGCCCAGGCCGGCGGGGGATCTACGACAACATGAGGACAGGGGTCGACGCGGTGTTCGTCGGCAAGGAGCGCGCCTTCAACCGGCGCTTCGCCCGGATGCGCGCACTACCTGGTCGAGCCGGTAGCCTGCACGCCGGGCGCCGGCTGGAAGAAGGGCCAGGTCGAGAGCCAGAGCCTGCCCCATGGCGGCGGGGTCGGCGCGCTGCGCGAGCGGTTCTTCACCCCGCGGCTCGGGGCGGCAAGCTACGAGGAGCTCAACGGCTGGCTGGCCGACCGCTGCGTCGCCCATGCCAGGCGCAGCGCCATCCGGAAATCGCCAGGGCTACCGTGCGGTCGGTGTTCGAGGCCGAGCGGCCGCTGCTGGTGCCCTATGCCGGGCGCTTCGACGGCTTCCACGCCAGCACGGCTGCGGTGTCGAAGACCTGCCTGGTGCGCTTCGACACCAACAAGTACTCGGTGATGGCCAAGGCGGTCGGCCGCCCGGTCGAGATCCGCGCCTATGCCGACCGAGGTGGTGATCTGCAAGAGCGGCGAGGTCGTCGCCGAGCATGCCCGCCGCTTCGGCCGCGACCAGACGATCTACCACCCCGGGCTACGTGCCGGTCTGGCGCTTCAAGAACCGCGCCTGAGACGCCGCCGCCCAAGCTCCCGGCACCCCGCCGCCGCAGGCATGGGTTTCCAAGGCATTGGGGAAGCGTAGATTCGGGAGCCAGCCGCAGCGGGCTCCCGGATCCGTCGGTATAGGCCTTCAGCCGGCTATTCCTCGGCGGGTTGCTCCCAGCAGAGCCCGCTTCCGCTTCGCCGGCCACCATCAAGACTATCTGCTCGAGGCTGCAGCCGTCGATCTCGCGGCAGCCGCCGGCGGTTGCCCCTGCGCGAACGCCCTGTCAGCACAGCCTTGCCCCCCGAGGGTCATCCGGCCAAGGTCCCGGGAGGGGGGACCTTTTGAACGCCGACGGCCAGATCGACGCTGAATCACATCATGTACATCGTCGGGGTTGTGGAAGAGGTCGAACGAGACTAGGGTGCCGTCTCCTTGCCCGTGTTCTTCCACCAGTGCGAGACCTCGTGGTTCTCGACCGCGAGATCGCCGGCCTTGTGCACGATTGGATCGGCGCAAGTGCTGGTGAATTCGGTGATCGTGCCTTGCAGGATGTAGATCAGCGCAGGCCGATCGGCGTGGCTGTGCCAAGGCACCTCGCCGCCGGGCGCGACGGTGAAGTAGGCGCTGGTCGCAACTGGTAGCCAGCCAGCTTGACCTTCCTCATTGCCAGGTCGATCGAGCCGATGAGCTTGTCGGCGACGCCCTTCGGCACATTCGTTCCGGGTGGAATGAGATTCAAGCCGCTTGCCGGCCGGGCATTCGCCGGCGAGGCGCGTTGAAGGCGAGCGCGCCAAGAGCACCGGCGAAGGCGACGCTTCGACGTACCGGCCGGATCGTTGTGAAGGCAGACATTGATTGCTCCTGTCGTGAGTGGACGGCCAAACGGGGCCGGGCGAGAGGCGTGATGCTTTCGCGGCGCGATCGGAAATGCCGAGAAGTTATCGGTTTGATAGAGGCGCCCGTATCGTTCGGCAGGGCTTCCCGCTTCCACATTGCGGGACGCGTTCGCGCGCTTGCGCCAGCATCATCGAACTCCAATTTGGCCCTCCTTGGCCGCCCCTCAGCGAGGGGGGCTATTCCCGCTTGCCGGAGGACGCGCCGGACCGTCCCCGACATGGTGTGGTTGGGGTGCCGTCACCCAGCCCCGGCTGTTCGGGTGCGTGAATTGCCGATGCGAGCCGCTGGCCCGACCTGAAACCACCCGTAAGGGGTGGCGCTGAGCCGGACCGCCAGCGCCTCGCCCCAGGCCTGGGCGAACAGCGCGTCGGGGTGCCAGCCCCAGTCGCGCAACGCGGCGGCGAGCCGGCGCGGCACGTCGTCCGCGCCCTCGACGCGGTCGAGCCGCTCGGCGAGGTACTCGGCGATCATCGGCGGGCTCTCGTAGATCTCGTAGCTCGCGCCGGCGCGGATCCCGGCGAAGCCGGCGGCGCGCAGCCAGGCCGCCAGCTTGCGGCCGGCCTCGGCGTCGCCGCCATTGCCGGACTGGAGCGCCTGGTAGAAGCGGATCGCCTCGCGCACCAGCGGCGGCAGCGGATGGATCAGGAAGCCGCCCCAGTCGGGGCTGCGCAGCCCGATCACCCCGCCCGGCCGCAGCACCCGCCTGAGCTCGGCCAGCGCGTCGGCCGGCCGCGCCAGGTGCTCGAGCAGCGCGTGCGAGAACACGGCGTCGAAGGAGGCGTCGGGGAAGGGCAGCGCATAGATGCTGCCGCTGACGAAGCGGACCGCCAGCCCCGCCGCCGCGGCCTCGGCCGCGGCCGCCGCGAACTGGCCGCCGGCGGCATCGAGGCCGGTCACCGGGCCCGGCGCCACCAGCCGGGCGAGGTCGAGCGTGATCGTCCCGGGGCCGCAGCCGCAATCGAGCAGCGCCATGCCCGGCCCCAGCTCGGGCGTGAAGAAGGCGGCGTGGCTGGCGGCCCGTCGCCGCGCCATCAGCGAGAGCGCGGTCGCGCCATGGCCCGGGGTGTAGAGCTCGGTCATGCGATCCTCCGAGGGCGGACGGGCCGAGGATAGCGCGGCAGCTTGCGGCAGAGCGCTGCAAATCCCGAAAGGCGGCCCTGCGGCTGCGGCGTGACGCCGGCCCGCCGCGGGTCTACAACGCAGCCGCCGTCTCAGCCCTGGGGACACCGATGCTCGCCCGCTTCCCGCGCCGCCGCTTCTGCCACCTGCCGACCCCGCTGGAGGAGCTGCCGGCGCTGTCGCGCCATCTCGGCGGGCCGACCCTGCTGGCCAAGCGCGACGACTGCACCGGCCTGGCGCTCGGCGGCAACAAGAACCGCAAGCTGGAGTTCATCCTGGCCGAGGCGCTCGCCGCCGGCGCCGACACGCTGGTCACCGCCGGCGGCGTGCAGTCGAACCACTGCCGGCAGACCGCCGCCGCCGCGGCCCGGCACGGGCTCGCCTGCGAGCTGGTGCTGTCGCGCAGCGTCCCCTCCAACGATCCCGCCTATCCGCGCAGCGGCAACGTGCTGCTCGACCGGCTGTTCGGCGCCCGCCTCAACTATGTCGGCGCCGACATCGACTGGGCCGTCGAGCTCGAGGCGGTGGCGGAGCAGGTGCGGCGGCGCGGCGGCCGGCCCCACATCGTGCCGGTCGGCGGCTCGACCCCGACCGGCGCGCTCGGCTACGTCGCCTGCGGCCAGGAGATCCTGCAGCAGGCCGAGGCGGCCGGCCGGCCGATCGACGCGGTGGTGCATTGCTCGGGCAGCGGCGGCGCCCAGGCCGGGCTGCTGGTCGGGCTGCAGGGCAGCGGCGTGCCGGTGATCGGCGTCAGCAGCGGGCGCGCCCGCGCGACGCTGACCGGGCAGGTGCTGGAGCTCGCCGACCAGACCCTGGCGAAGCTCGGCCGCCGCGGCACCTTTCCCCGCGACGAGGTCGAGGTGCTCGACGCCTATGTCGGGGCGGGCTACGGCATGCCGACGCCGGGGATGCTGGAGGCGCTCGAGCTCTGCGCCCGGCTCGAGGGGCTGCTGCTCGACCCGGTCTATACCGGCAAGGCGATGGCCGGCCTGATCGACCTGATCCGGCAGGGCCGCTTCGGCGCCGGGCAGACCGTGGTGTTCGTCCATACCGGCGGCGTGCCGGCGCTCTTCGCCTACCAGGACGCGGTGATGCCGGACTGAGCCGGGCTGCTTGACTGGCCGGCGGCCGTCCCGAAGACTGCCCGTCCCGCCCGAGAGCCCGGACCGCCCCCATGAAGATCTTCATCGCCGGCTTCGACACCGAGACCAACACCTTCGCGCCGATCCCGACCGGCTATGAGAGCTTCGAGGGCAACTTCCTGGCGCATGGCGACGCGACCCGCCGGCCGCCCAACTACTGCTCCGGCCAGCTGATCGTCTGGCGGCGGCGCGCCGAGGCGCTGGGCTGGCAGGTCGCCGAGGGGCTCTGCACCTTCGCCGAGCCGGGCGGGCGGATCGTCCGGCCGGCCTATGAGCGGCTGCGCGACGAGATCCTCGCCGGCCTCGAGCGCGCCATGCCGGTCGACGCGGTGATCCTGGCGCTGCACGGCGCCATGGCGGCGGTCGGCACCGACGATTGCGAGGGCGACCTGCTCGGCCGCATCCGGGCGATCGTCGGGCCCGCGGTGCCGGTCGGCGCCGAGCTCGACCTGCACTGCCACATCACCGAGGCGATGGTGCGCGAGGCGACCGTGCTGGTCGCCTACAAGGAATACCCGCATGTCGACATCGACGAGCGGGCCGACGAGCTGTTCACGCTGGTCGCCGACGCCGCCACCGGCCGCACCCGCCCGGCGATGGCCGCGTGGGACTGCCGGATGATCGGCACCTTCCGCACCACCGAGCAGCCGATGCGCGGCTTCGTCGACCGGATGGCGGCGATGGAGGGCCGGGACGGCGTGCTCTCCGTCTCGCTCAGCCACAGCTTCCCCTGGGGCGACGTCGCCGAGGTCGGCGCCAAGACGCTGGTGGTGACCGACGGCGACGCCGCCAAGGCGGCGCGGCTGGCCCGCGCGCTCGGCGAGGAATTCTTCGCCCTGCGCGAGGCGACGCGGCCGCGCTTCCTCACCATGGACGAGGCGCTCGACCAGGCGCTGGCGATCGAGGGCGGGCCGGTGGTGATCGCCGACGTCTCCGACAATTCCGGCGGCGGCGCGCCGGGCGACGCCACCTTCTTCGCCCGCCGGCTGATCGAGCGCGGCGTCACCGGCGCGGCGCTCGGCTATTTCTGGGACCCGATCGCCGTGCGCTTCTGCCAGGAGGCCGGGGTCGGCGCCAGCTTCGACCTGCGCTTCGGCGGCAAGTGCGGCGCGGCCTCGGGCGACCCGCTCGACCTCCACGTCACCGTGCGCGGCCTGGCGCACGACGTCACCCAGCGCTTCGGCACGGCGCCGGTCGCGCTCGGCACCGTCGCCTGGGTCGAGGGCGCCGGGCTCGACTTCGTGCTGGCGACGATGCGCACCCAGGCCTTCCATCCCGAGGGCATGACCAAGGTCGGGCTCGACCCGGCGCAGCGCAAGCTGGTGATCGTCAAGTCGACGCAGCATTTCCACGCCGGCTTCGCGCCGATCGCCAAGGCCGTGCTCTACGCCGACCCGCCCGGCACGCTGCGCACCGACTTCGCGGCCATTCCCTACACCAAGCTCACCCGACCCTACTGGCCGCGCGTCGCCGACCCCTTCGCCGCCGGCTGAGGCGCGTATCGTGGCTTGGCCGTCGCGTGACGCTGGCCCGGCGGCTTGCTAGGCTGCCGCGCGGATTGCGTGAGGGAGGGACGAGGTGGCGAGGAACGCCGAGCAGGAGCGGCTGCAGGCGCAGCGCCAGGGGCGCGAGGACTGGCGGCTGTGGGGACCGTATCTCGCCGAGCGCGCCTGGGGCACGGTGCGCGAGGACTACAGCCCGCAGGGCGATGCGTGGGAGCATTTCAGCCACGACCAGGCGCGCTCGCGCGCCTATCGCTGGAGCGAGGACGGGCTCGGCGGCCTCTGCGACCGGCAGCAGATCCTCTGCTTCGCGCTGGCCTTGTGGAACGGCCGCGACCCCTTCCTCAAGGAGCGCGCCTTCGGCCTCACCGGCCCGCAGGGCAATCACGGCGAGGACGTCAAGGAGAGCTACTTCTATCTCGACGCGACGCCGAGCCATGCCTGGCTGCGCTATCTCTACAAGTATCCGCACGCCGCCTTCCCCTATGACGCGCTGGTCGCGGAGAACCGCCGGCGCGACCGCCACCAGCCGGGCTTCAACCTCGAGGACACCGGGGTGTTCGCCGAGGACCGCTACTGGGACGTCGAGGTCAGCTACGCCAAGGCCGGCCCGACCGACATCCTGGTGCGCATCACCGCGGCCAATCGCGGGCCGGAGGAGACCGTGCTGCACCTGCTGCCGACCCTGTGGTTCCGCAACAGCTGGAGCTGGGATCCGGCGGCGGCGCGGCCGGCGCTTCGCCACCTGGCGCCGCCCGCCGGCGCCTCCTGGGCGGTCGAGGCGCAGGCCGAGGGGCTCGGGCGCTACCGGCTGCTCGGCCGCCAGCCGGCCGAGCTGCTGTTCACCGAGAACGACAGCAACCTGGCGGCGCTATGGGGCCAGCCCAACCCGTCGCCCTACGTCAAGGACGCCTTCCATCGCCGCGTCGTCGGCAACGACCCCGCCGCGGTCAATCCGGAGCGGCGCGGCACCAAGGCCGCCGCCTGGCACAAGCTGCATCTCGGCCCCGGCGAGACGGGGCATCTCGACCTGGTGCTGACCGACGCGGCGCGCGAGCGGCCGTTCGAGGGCGTCGAGGCGATGCTGTCGCGCCGCCGCTCCGAGGCCGACATCTTCTTCCACGACCTGCAGCCCCAGGCCCAGCCGGAGGACTTGCAGATCCTGCGCCAGGCGCTGGCCGGGATGATCTGGTGCAAGCAGTTCTTCCACTACGACGTCGAGCGCTGGCTCGGCGGCGACAGCGTGCCGGCGCCGCCGCAGCGGCTGAAGGGGCGCAACCGCCAATGGAAGCACCTCAAGGCCGCCGACATCCTGTCGGTGCCGGATTGCTGGGAGTATCCCTGGTTCGCCGCCTGGGACCTCGCCTTCCATTGCGGCGCGCTGGCGCTCATCGACATGGACTTCGCCAAGGAGCAGATCGAGGTCCTGCTGCGCGAGACCTACCTGCACCCGAACGGCCAGATCCCGGCCTATGAATGGGCCTTCGGCGACGCCAACCCGCCGGTCCATGCCGCCGCCGCGCTCAAGCTCTACCGGGCCGAGCGGGTGCAGACCGGCGCCGGCGACCGCGCCTTCCTGGTCCGCGTCTTCAACAAGCTGCTGCTGCACTATGCCTGGTGGATCAACCGCAAGGACGGCGACGGCAACAACGTCTTCGAGGGCGGCTTCCTCGGCCTCGACAACATCTCGGTGGTCGACCGCTCGCGGCCGCTGCCCGGCGGCTACAGCCTGAAGCAGGCCGACGCCACCGGCTGGATGGCGATGTTCGCCCTCAACATGACGATGATCGCGCTCGAGCTCGCGGTCGAGGAGCCGGACTACCAGGACATCGCGATCCAGACCTACCGGCAGTTCCTCTCGATCGCCAAGGCGATCTGCAGCGAGGCCGGCGGCGGCCTGCCGCTCTGGGACCCGGCCGACGGCTTCTTCAAGGACCTCATCGTCGACCCGGCCGGCCAGGTCCGGCGGGTCGACATCTACTCGATGGTCGGGCTGATCCCGCTGCTCGCCACCGAGGTGGTCGACCGCCGGCTGCTCGCCGCCGCGCCGCGCTTCCGCGAGATCCTGCGCGAGCACAAGGGCGGCCTGTTCCAGGGCAGCACGATCTGCGCCTGTCCCGACTGGGAGAACGATCGCGGCGAGCACCTGCTGGCCCTGGTCGACCACGAGATGCTGCCGCCGATCCTGCGGCGGATGACCGACGAGCGCGAGTTCCTGTCGCGCTACGGCGTGCGCAGCGTCAGCCGCATCCATGCCGAGCGGCGCGACCTCGGCGAGCTGCCGGGGATCGGCCGGGCGCTGATCGACTACGTTCCCGGCGAATCCGACTCCGGGCTGTTCGGCGGCAACTCCAACTGGCGCGGGCCGATCTGGCTGCCGGTCAACTACGCGCTGGTCCAGGCGCTGGAGAAGTTCCACCGCTTCCTCGGCGACGCCTACCGGGTGCCGGTGCCCTGCGCCGGCGACCAGCCGCTGACGCTCAAGGGGATCGCCAACCTGATCGCCGACCGGGTGGTCGACCTCTATCGCCGCAACCCGGACGGGGTGCGGCCGGCGCTGGCCCGCCAGCCGGCCTTCGCCCGCGACCCGCACTGGCGCGACCTGCTGCTGTTCTACGAGTACTTCCACGCCGACACCGGCCAGGGCCTCGGCGCCGCCCACCAGACCGGCTGGACCGGCCTGATCGCCAACCTGGTGATGCGCCGCTACCGCTCCGACGTGCCGGAGTTCTGGAGCCAGTACGGCGGCGCGGCGGTCGCGCCGGCGGCGTGAGGCGTCCCGCCGGCGGGCGCATGGTCCAATCGAGCCTGCCGGCTTACAGATCGAACAGGTGCCTCAGGAGCATGAAGTCGACGGCGGTGCGAAACGCGGCACCGAACGAGGGCGGCGGCTTGGGATTCGAGTCAATGAACCCGTCGTACATCATTTCGGGGTATCGATACCACATGAAATCGATGAAGTAATGCAGCAAGAGCCTGATCAGGAAGATGCCGGAAAGCAGGGCGAGAAGGAAAACCGCAGCGAAGATAAAGCCCGATGCCGGCGCGACCGCTCGCGCGGCAAGCGCGGCCGGAATGGCGCTGATGCCTGCGAAAACCGCAAATAACACGACATGCATACGAATCTTATCGCGGAACATCTCTCGACGCCGGCGACGCATCACCTGCTCGCGATCCATCTTCGGCCTCCTTGAATGTAGTGCCGAATCGCATCACGGATACGCAGAATAGAATTATCTACTATATGCTGGATAGTATCTTCTGCGACCTCGGACCGCGCCTCAGCCGCCGGCCTCCGCCAGCGCCTGGTCCAACGCCGCGACGGCGAGATCCGCCTGCTCGCGGCTGAAGCAGATCGGCGGGCGCAGCTTCAGCACGTTGCCGTGCGGCCCCTCGGTCGCGGTCAGCACGCCGAGGTCGCGCATGCGGTTGACCACCCGCTTGGCCTCGGCCGCGGCGGGCTCCAGGGTGGCGCGGTCGCGCACCAGCTCGACGCCGACCAGCAGGCCGCTGCCGCGGACGTCGCCGATCAGGGCGTGCCGCTCGGCGAGGCGCCTGAGGCCGCTCCTGAAGTGCGCGCCCACCACGCGCGCGTTCTCCTGCAGCCCCTCGCGCTCGAGCACCTCGAGCACCGCCAGGCCGGCGGCGCAGGAGACGTTGTTGCCGCCGAAGGTCGAGAAGAAGTTGGTCTCGTCGACCAGCGCCTGGACGATCTCGGGCCGCGTCACCACCGCGCCCAGCGGGTGGCCGTTGCCGATCGGCTTGCCCATGCAGACGATGTCGGGGGTCACGCCGTGCAGCTCGAAGCCCCACAGCGCCTCGCCCTGGCGGCCGAAGCCGCTCTGCACCTCGTCGGCGACGCACAGCCCGCCGGCCCGGCGGACCCGCTCGTAAACCCCGGCGAGCCAGCCCGGCGGGGCGTCGAGCACGCCGTTGGTCAGCAGCCCGGCGTCAGCGACGAAGAGGGCCGGCCGAAGCCCGGCCTCGGCCAGCGAAGCGATCGCCCGGTCGGCGTCGGCGGCATAGCGCGCCGCGAGATCGGGCGCGCCGCCGCGCCAGGGGCCGCGGAAATCGTCCGGGCCGAGGATGGTGCGGACATGCGGCGCCAGCCGGTCGGCCGGGGCGAATTCCGGCGACAGGGCGGCGACCGCGTCGGTCCAGCCGTGATAGGCGTACTCCATCACGACCGCGCCGCGCTGGCCGGTACAGGCCCGGGCGAGGCGCCATGCGAGATCGACGGCCTCGCTGCCGGAGTTGACGAACATGCAGGCGGTGAGGCCGCTCTCGGCCGGCATGGTCGCGGCGAGGCGCTCGGCAAAGTCCAGCACCTCGTCGAAGAGATAGCGGGTGTTGGTGTTGAGGGTCGCGGCCTGCCGGGCGATCGCGGCGACGACGTGCGGATGGCAGTGCCCGACATGCGGCACGTTGTTGTAGACGTCGAGATAGCGCCGGCCGGTGACGTCGGTGAGCCAGGCGCCCTCGCCCCGCACCATGTGCAGCGGCCGGTCGTAGAACATGTAGGCCTGCGGGCCCATCACCCGCCGGCGCCGCGCGAGCATGCGGGCGCGGTCGGCATCGACCTCCGAGGGCGCGATGCGCGGGACCGGCAGCGGCGCCGGGGCGAGCGCCCGGCGCAGCGCCGCGGTGGCCCGCTCGCGGCCGATCGCCTCCAGCGCCGCCAGCGCCTGCGCCGTCGGCTCGACGCCGCTCTCGAGATAGCTCGGATCGTAGCCGGGCTGGCTGCGGCGGCTGGCGAGGATCGCCAGGCTCGCCACCCGCCGCGCCTGCAGCAGGTCGAAGAGCTGCGCCACCTCGGCATCATCCAGCGGCACCACCGCATGGTAGCCGGCCACCACCGCCGCGAACGCCTCCAGCTGGCCCTCGACATCGAGCACGAGGTCCGCCCCGGCGGCCGCCAGCTCCAGGACGATCGGCCCGTGCACCATGTCGCCATAGTCGATCAGGCCGGTGATGCGCTCCGGCTCGGCCTCGTCGACCAGCACGTTGTGCGGGTGCAGGTCGTGGTGCAGGACCTGGGCGCGGAAGCCGTCGAGGCACGGCAGGCAGTCGGCGGCGAAGCGGTCCAGCACGCGCTCGGACAGCCCGCGCAGCACGGGGTCCTCGAGCGCCGCCAGGCACGGCCGGAGGCGCAGCGCATGGCGGACGTCCCAGACGATCTCGCGCCCGGCCGCGGGATGGAAGAACCCGGCGAGCGCGCGGTCGATCGATCCCGCCAGCCCGCCGAGCTGGCGCAGCATCGCCGGCGTCTGGCCGACCTCGACCATCGGCCGGCCGGGCAGGAAATCCAGCATCCAGACGGCATGGACCCGGCCGGACGGCCCGGTCGCATGCGCCAGCGGCGCGCCGCTGCGGGCGGGCCGCACCCGCGGCACCGGCAGGCGGGGATCCTGCCGCGCGATCCAGCTCAGCGCCGCGATCTGGAAATCGACCGTGGCGTCGTCCTCGTCGGCATGGACGACCTTGAGCGTGAAGTCGCCGGCGCCGGTGGCGAGGCGGAAGACCCGGTCGCGCTCGGAATGCAGCTCGTGCGCCGTGCCATCGAGCCCGTAGAGCTCGGCGGCGACGCGCTCGGCCTCCGCCGTGCCGAAGGCCGGGCGGGCGACGTCGAGGAACTTCACGGGGGCGGCGTGGGATGTCTTGGCCATGCCCGCCTGTCTACCGCGCCGTCGCGGGCTCCGCTGTTCCATGTGCGACGCATCGCCGACGCGCGCCGCCCGTGCGGCCCGGCCAGCGTGCCGGCCTCATCCTTCGACAAGCTCAGGATGAGGCTCTTCAGATCGCGCCCGCCCCTCAGAACCTCGTCCTGAGCTTGTCGAAGGGCGAGGTCGGCACGGCGGTGCCGCCACCGCTCAATGATGCGGCGGCAGCGGTGTGCCGTCGCGCCGCGCGGCGCGGTTGTCGCGCCAGCGGAAGTAGCGGAGCATCAGCTGCGGCGCGACCTTCATGTAGGCC
This sequence comes from Dongiaceae bacterium, assembly GCA_046349435.1. GTDB lineage: Bacteria > Pseudomonadota > Alphaproteobacteria > Dongiales > Dongiaceae > JAXMCI01. Next base: position 30,101 of record JAXMCI010000043.1, read on the forward strand.
GGCGAGCGGGCGAGCGGCTCGGTCTTCAGCGCCATGTCCTGCTCCGGCACGCCGAGCGCCCAGTCGGCCAGCACCGTGCCCATCATCGTGCCGGTCGGCACGCCGCGGCCGGAATAGCCGAGCGAGGCGACGACGCCGGGCGCCAGCTGGAACAGGCGCGGGATGGTGCGCGGCTGCATGTCGAGGTCGCCCCACCAGAAATACTGCCACTCGACGTCGCCGATCTGCGGGTGGATCCAGCGCAGCCGGTCGCTCATCACCTGGCGGGTGTAGTCGAGGTCGGGGCCGCGCCGGCCCATCGGGAACATCGAGGCGACGATGCGGCCGTCCTTGTCGTACTTGTAGCAGTAGATGTCGCCGCGCCCGTCGAGCGCGGTGTGGTTGCCGGGCAGCACGCTCTTGCGGATGTTGTCGGAGAGCGGCTGGGTGGCGGCGACGAACACCGGCATCAGCGTGAAGGTCTGCTCCAGCCCCGGCCAGAAGCCGTCGGTGTAGGCGCCGGTGCCGCACACCACCTTGTCGGCGACCACGCGGCTCCGCGCCGTGCGCACCGCCCAGCGCTGCCCGGCCGGCTCGATGCCGGTGACGCGCGAGCCGACATAGACGCGCACGCCAAGCTTGACGCAGGCCCGCGCCAGGCCGCGGGCATAGCCGAGCGGGTTGAGGTGGCCGCCCTCGGGATGGAACCAGGCGCCGAAGAAGCGGTCGGAGCCCATCATCGCCGCGGTCTCCTCGCGGCTCAGCACGCGGGTGTCCTTGCCGACCGCGCGGTAGGTCGCGTTGTGCTTCTCGATCTTGGCCAGCGCGCTCGGCGTGTGGGCGGCGGCGATGTAGCCGTTCTGCTGCCACTCGCAGTCGATGTCGAAGCGCTCGACCAGGCTGGCGACCAGGTTGGCGCCGTTGGTCTGGCGCTGGATCAGCCGCTCGGCATAGGGCTCGCCGAGCATCTCCCGCACCTTGGGGATGGAATAGAAATGGAAGGTCGGCGTGCAGTGCCCGGCATTCCTGCCGGAGCAGCCATAGCCCGATTGCTGCGCCTCCAGCACCACCACCCGCACGCCCTTGTCGGCGAGGTGGATGGCGGTCGACAGCCCGGTATAGCCGGCGCCGACGATGCAGACGTCGGCCTCCTGCTCCTCCTCGAGCGGACCGAGGTCCGGCGCCGGCGCGGCGCTGGCGTACCAGAGCGAGGGTTCCAGCGGCTGGCGGATCATGGTCGGTCTCCTCTGCTGGGAAGTCATTCAGGCCCGGCCGGCGGCGGCCAGGTCGAGATCGTCGCGGATGCAGGCGCTGAGATGGCCGGCCGCCACCGCGGCGAGCGGCGGCACCGCCTCGGCGCAGGCGGGCAGCGCATAGCGGCAGCGGGTGCGGAAGGCGCAGCCCGAGGGCGGGTTGATCGGGCTCGGCAGGTCGCCCTTCAGCACGATGCGCTGGCGGCGCAAGGTCGGGTCGGGGATCGGCGCCGCCGAGAGCAGCGCCTCGGTATAGGGATGGCGCGGCGTGCGGAACAGGGTGCGGGCCGGCGCCAGCTCGACGATGCGGCCGAGATAGAGCACGGCGATGCGGTCGGAGCTGTGCGCCACCACGGCGAGGTCGTGGCTGATGAACAGGATGGTGAGGCCGAGCTCGTCCTTGATGCCGAGCAGCAGGTTGACGATCTGCGCCTGGATCGAGACGTCGAGCGCCGAGACCGGCTCGTCGGCCACCAGGAACACGGGATGCACCATCAGCGAGCGGGCGATGCCGATGCGCTGGCGCTGGCCGCCGGAGAACTCGTGCGGATAGCGCGCCGCGTGGTGCGGCGCCAGCCCGACCCGGACCAGCGCGTGCTGGATGCGCTCGCGCCGCTCGGCCGCCGCCATGGCGGGCTCGTGGATGCGCAAGGGGGCGGCGAGGATCGATTCCACCGTCATGCGGGGATTGAGCGAGCCGAACGGGTCCTGGAAGACGAGCTGCATGCGGCGGCGCAGCGGCTTCAGCGCGCGCCGGCCGAGCCGCGTCACGTCGCGCCCCTCGAAGGCGATGCGGCCGCCGGTCGGATCGAGCAGGCGCAGGATGGTGCGGCCGATCGTGCTCTTGCCCGAGCCCGATTCGCCGACCAGCCCGAGCACCTCGCCCGGCGCGATCGCGAAGCTGACCCCGTCGACCGCGCGCACCAGCTCGGCGCCGCGCCCGAGCCAGCCGCGGTCGAGGCGGAAATGCTTGGTCAGGTCGCTGACCTCGAGCAGCGGCGCGGCGTCCATCAGGCGGCGCCCTCGCGGATCTCGCGCCAGCGCAGGCAGCGCACGCGATGGCCGGCCTCGGCCTCGGCGAGGTCGGGCAGCCCGGCATCGCACGTCCCGGCCCGGCGGTGGCGGCAGCGCGGGCCGAAGGAGCAGCCCGGCGGCAGGTGGGCGGGATCCGGCACGCTGCCGCCGATCATCTCGAGCGGCGTGCGCTCGCCCGCCGCCCGGTCGAGCCGCGGCACCGAGCGCAGCAGCCCCTGGGTGTAAGGCATCAGCGGCCGGGTCAGGGTCGGCACCACCGCGCCCTCCTCGACGATGCGGCCGGCATACATCACCATCACCCGGTCGGCGATCTCGGCGACGACGCCGAGATTGTGGGTGATGAAGATCACCGACATGCCGGTGCGCGCCTGCAGGTCGCGCAGCAGCTCGAGGATCTGCAGCTGCACGGTGACGTCGAGCGCGGTGGTCGGCTCGTCGGCGATCAGCACCGCCGGGTCGCAGGCCAGCGCGATGGCGATCATCACCCGCTGGCGCATGCCGCCGGAGAGCTGGTGCGGATAGCTGTCGAGCCGGCGGCGCGGCTCAGGGATGCCGACCAGCTCGAGCCGCGACGCGGCGCGGTCGAGCGCCGCGCGGCGGCCGAGGCCGCGATGGTGGCGCAGCGACTCGGCGATCTGGCGGCCGACATTGTGCACCGGGTTGAGCGAGGTCAGCGGCTCCTGGAAGATCATCGCGATCTCGTTGCCGCGCACCTGGCGCATCTCGGCCTCGGGCAGCGCCAGCAGCTCGCGCATTCCGCCGTCGCGGCCGCGCAGGGCGACCGAGCCTTCCACCGTGGCGCGCGGCGGCGCCGGCGTCAGGCGCATCGCCGCCAGGCTGGTGACGCTCTTGCCGCAGCCCGACTCGCCGACCAGCGCCAGCGTCTCGCCGCGCCGCACCGCGAAGGAGACGCCCTGCACCGCCGGCACGGTGCCGCGGTCGGTGCGGAAGGTGACGCGCAGGTCGTCCACCGCGAGCTGGATGTCGCCGCCGGCGCTCACGACAGGTCCATGCGGGCGTCGAGCGCGTCGCGCAGCCCGTCGCCGACGAAGTTGAAGCTGGTCACCGCGAGCGTGATGGCGAGCCCGGGGAAGATCGCCAGCCAGGGCGCCGATCCGAGATATTGCTGGGCGTTGTTCAGCAGGTTGCCCCAGCTCGGCACCGGCGGCTGGATGCCGTAGCCGAGGAAGCTGATGTAGGATTCCAGCAGGATGGCGCGCGCCACGGTCAGCGTCGCGGCGACGATGATCGGGCCGATCGCGTTGGGGATCAGCTCGCGGAACATGATCCAGCCGTCCGACGCGCCCATCATCTCCGCCGCCACCGCGAAGTCGCGCTCGCGCAGCGAGCGGATCTCGGCGTCGACGAGCCGGGCCACCTCCATCCAGCTGGTGGCGGCGATGATCACCGTGATCATCACCGCGTTGGGCCGGATGAAGGCGGCCAGCGCCAGCAGCAGGAACACCGTCGGGAAGCAGAGCACGGCGTCGACGAAGCGCATCAGCACGACGCCGATCGAGCGGCCGTAATAGCCGGCGACGACGCCGACCACCGCGCCGACCGCGGTGCTGAGCAGCATCGCCGCGAAGCCCACCGCGAGCGAGATGCGGCCGGCCATCAGCAGCCGGGCCAGCAGGTCGCGGCCGAGCGGGTCGGTGCCGAGCAGGTGGCCGCCGGAGAGCGGCGGGGCGAAGCGGCCGCGCAGGTCGATGAAGAGGTCGTCGAACGGCACCAGCCAGGGGCCGGCGACCGAGGCCACCACCAGCAGCAGGATGGCGGCGACGCCGAACAGCGCCAGCCGGTGGCGGCAGAAGCGGCGGAAGGCGCGCGCCCCGGCCGAGGCGCCGGCCGCCGTGGTGCCGGCCGCGCCGCCCTCGATCGCGACGGTCTCGGCCATCGTCGGTCAGCCCAGCCGGATGCGCGGATCGGCCGCCGCGCAGAGCAGGTCGGCCACCAGGTTGCCGACCAGCACCAGGATCGCCGAGAACATCAGCAGCCCCATCACCACCGGGTAGTCGCGGTAGGACAGGGAATCGAGGAACAGCCGGCCCATGCCGGGCCAGGTGAACACCGTCTCGGTGACCAGCGCGCCGCCGAGCAGGGTCGGCAGCTGCAGCCCGGCGAGCGTGATCATCGGCAGCAGCGCGTTGCGGATGACGTGGTGCACCAGCACGACGCGCTCCGGCAGTCCCTTGGCGCGCGCGGTGCGGACATAGTCCTGGCTGGCCACGTCGAGCGTGGCGCTGCGCATGTAGCGGCTCCAGATCGCCACGGTGACCAGCGCCAGCACCAGCGAGGGCGCGATCAGGTGATGCAGGTAGTCGAGCAGCGAGCCGTTGCCGATGGTGTAGAGGTTGCCCGCCGGCAGCCAGCGCAGCTTGACCGAGAAGACGTAGATGGTGACCAGCCCGAACCAGAAGGTCGGGATGGAGAGCGCGATCATCGCCCCGATGGTGGCGAGGTAGTCGAAGACCGAGTAGCGGGCGATGGCGCCCTTGATGCCGATCCAGGTGCCGAGCAGGATGGCGATCAGGGTCGAGCTGCCCATCAGCAGCAGGGTGGCGAAGACGTGGTCGCCGATCACCTGGAGCACCGGCCGGTTGTCGCGGAACGAGGTGCCCCAGTCGCCCAGCAGCAGCCGGGTGAACCACTCCCAGTATTGCACCGGCAGCGGCCGGTCGAGCCCCATCTGGTGGGCGATGCGCTGCAGGTCGGCCTGCGACATGCCCGGCGTCAGCGCGAACTGCGAGAGCGGCCCGCCGGGCGCCAAATAGAGCACGGCGAAGCCGATCATCGAGACCAGCACCAGCAGCACCGCGCTCTGCGCCAGCCGCTGGCAGAGGTAGCGGAGCATCAGATGCTCCCTCTCCCGCTTGCGGGAGAGGGTCGGGGTGAGGGTCGTGCCGGCGGCACCCTCGCCCTCCCGGCGCTGACGCGCCGGGCACATCCCTCTCCCGCTGGCGCGGGAGAGGGAATGGCAGCCGACCTCACGTGGCCCAGTACCACTCGTTCACGTTCCAGGTGTTGCAGCGCACGTTGACGCTGGGCTTGAAGCCCATCAGCCCCTTCTTGGTGCCCTCGACTTGCGCGTACTGGAAGATCGGCAGGTAGGGCAGGTCGTCGCGGATGATCGACTGGATCTCCCGGTAGATCTTCTGCCGCTCGTCCAGGCGCAGCGTCGTGGCGCCCTTGGCCAGCAGCTCGTCCAGCTTCGGGTTGGCGTACTGGAAGGTATTCTGCCCGGCGCCGCCCTTGGCGTTGATCGCCTTGCTGCTGAAGTAGTCGGAGGCGTCCGGGTCGGGGCCGGTGAGGAAGGCGATGCCGGCGAAGGCGCTCTCGAACTTCGACTGCATCCAGTAGTCGCCCCACATCACGGCCGGTGGCAGGTTGTTGATGTTGATGGCGACGCCGATGTCCTTCCAGCTCTGCTGCAGGAACTGCTGCGCCTGCTCGCGGACGTGGTTGCCGGCGGTCGTCGCGTGGACGAATTCCAGCCGCACGCCGTCCTTGGCGCGCACGCCGTCGGAACCCGGCGCCCAGCCGGCCTCGTCCAGCAGCTTCTTCGCCTTCTCCGGGCTGTATTCGTGCTTCGGCAGGTCCTTGTCGATGAAGAAGGACTGGTTCGGCATGTACGATTCGGTCTCGCTCGGCAGCCCGTAGTAGATCGCGTCGATGATGCTCTTCTTGTCCATGCCGAGATAGAGCGCCTGCCGCACCGTCTTGTCGGAGAGCGCCTTGACGCCGAGATTGAGCGACAGCGTCTCGATGAAGCCGGCCGGCACCGGCGTCACCACGCGGTCGGGCAGGTCCTTGGCCTCGGCATAGTGGTCGGCGGTGATGCCCTGGATGCCGATATAGTCGATGTCGCCGGTCTTGAACTGGGTGAACAGGACGGTGAGGTCGGGGATGTACTTGAAGATGATCCGCTCGAGATAGGGCCCGTCGCCGAAATAATCCTCGTTGGCGACCAGCGTGATGTGGTCGCCCGCCACCCGCTCGCTCCACTTGAACGGCCCGGTGCCGACCGGCGCGTTGTTGAACGGCGCCGTGTTGGGATCCTTGGCGGCGCCGAGCACGTGCTTGGGCACCATGAAGGTCCAGGCCATGATCGAGTGGTAGGGCGCGTAGGCCTTCTCCATCTTCCAGGAGATCTCGGTCGGCGAGATCACCTTGATCTCGCGCACCAGGTCGTGGCCGAGCTTGCGCGCCGTCTTGAAGTTGGGGTCGACGATCAGGTCGAGTGTGTACTTGACGTCCTCGGCGGTGAAGGGCTTGCCGTCATGCCACTTGACGTCGCCGCGCAGCTTGACGTGCCAGCTGAGCCCGTCCTCGCTGACGCCGCCATTCTCGACCGTCGGCACCTCGGTGGCGAGGTAGGGGATGAACGTGCCCTCGGGCGAGACGCCCCAGAGCGGGCTGAACAGGTTCCAGTGCACCCCCTCGTCGACCTCGATATGCAGCATGTGGGGGTTGAACACCGTGGGCTCCTGCGAGAACCCGATCACCGCCTGGCCAGTCGGCTTGGCCGGCGGGCCGGCGGCACGCAGCCGCCCGGCCGGCATCCCGACCAGGCCGGCGGCGCCGGCCGCCAGCCCGAGCTTCAGCATGTCGCGCCGGCTCGGGCGCAGGATGGCGGGTGCGCCCAGCGGCAGCCGCCCCTTGCCGTTCCTCATCATCGGTCTCCTCTCTCCCTAGGTTTGTCCAAGCCTTCCGGTTCGAGGCGGTCTGCTGCCTGCCCTTGCCGGGCGGGATGCCTCGTCTCCCGCCGGGCCGCTCAATAGGCCTCCTCGAGCTGGCAGTTTATCGGGACCTCGGCGATGCTCGCCGTGTTCGGCAGGTCGAGCAGCAGCGCCGCCAGCGCCGCGATGTCGGCCGGCTGGGTCATGCTCGCGAGCGGATAGTCGCTGAGGCCTGCCGCCATGTCGGTGGCGACGAAGCCGGGGCAGATCGCGGTCGCCCGCACCCCCGCCTCCCAGCCGGCATGGCGCACCGCGTGGGTGAAGGCGAGCGCCGCGAACTTGCTGACCGAATAGAGCCCGGCGCGGGCCATCTTCACGCGCTTGCCGGAGAGCGAGACGACCATCAGAACCCGGCCGCGGCCGCAGCCCGAGAGCCAGGGCCAGGCGGCGCGGACCAGCCGCAGCGGCGACTTGACGTTGACCTCGAGGATCTCGTCGAGCTCGGCGTCGGTCGCCTCGACCACGGTGCGCGGCGTCATGATGCCGGCGCTGGCGACGATCGCGTCGATCCGGCCGAAGCGCTCCGCCGTGGCCGCCACCCAGGCCGCCTCGCTGTCGCGCCGGCGCGCCTCGTAGGGGAAGGCGGCGGCCTGGCCGGGCGCGCCCGGCAGGACGAAGCCGTCCGGCCGGCGCACCCCGAGGCTGAGCCGCCAGCCGCGCTCGAGCAGGGTCGCGGCGATCGCCGCGCCGATGCCGCGGCTGCCGCCGCTGACCAGGGCCACGCGCTGCTCGGCATCGTTCATGGGAGGCTCCCCCGCCGGCGGGTCAGGCCGGGCCTGCGGTGACGCTGCGATAGACCTTGGCCAGCAGGGCCCGCAGCTTGTCGCGCTCCGCCTGGCTCAGCACGCCGAAGAAGGAGTCGGACTGGGCGAGCGCGATGCGGCGCACCCGCTCGACGACCTGTCCTCCCTTGGCGGTGAGATAGAGCTCGTGGGCCCGCCGCTCGCGGTCGGAGACCCGCTGCTCGATCAGCCCGGCGCGGCGCAGATCGGCGAGGATGCGCATCATCGCCGAGCGGTCCTTCATGTTGAAATGGGCGATCACCGAGGGCCGGATGCCGGGATTGGCCGCCACCAGCAGCAGGGTCGAGATCTTGCCGGTGCCGCGCGCCACCGGCGTGCCGCGCATCGCCGCGTCGAGGTCGCGGCTGACCACCAGGTTGAGCACCCGGATGTAGAAGCTCAGCAGGTCGCCCAGGATGTCGAGGTCGACGGTCGAGATGTCGGCGGTGCGCGGTACCGGACGGCGCCGGCCGTTCGCGGCGGCCTGGGCCGCCGGCTTGCTGGTCATCGGACGCTCCGTTCCCCAACGGGCTCCTGCCCGCGGCCGCGGCGGCCGCCTATGCTCCCCGTCCGGCGTCCCGCTGTCCGGCCCGCCGTCGCTCTCAGGACGATGTTCCGTCGCGACAATGGACAATGTCAAGCATGGCGGCGGCGGCCCGGCGCCGGGTCAGGCGAAGCGGGCCGGCGACAGGTCGGCGGCGGCGATCCCGAGATCGGCGATGTCGGCGGGCAGCGCCCGGCCGGTGGCCAGCGCCGCGGTGAGGCGGGCCATGGCCGGCGCGGTCTGGATGCCGTAGCCGCCCTGCCCGGCGACCCAGAAGAAGCCCTCCAGGTCGCGGTCGAACCCCGCCACCAGGGTCTTGTCGGCGGCGAAGGTGCGCAGCCCCGCCCAGCGATGCTCGATGCGCGGCTGCGGCAGCTCCAGCACCGCCTGCAGCCGGTCGATCAGGATGGCGATGTCGAGCTCGTCGGGCTGGACGTCGCAGGGCGGCATCGGCGTCTCGTCGGCGGGCGAGGCGAGCAGCTTGCCCGCGTCGGGCTTGAAGTAGAACTGCTCGTCGATGTCGATCACCATCGGCCAGCCGTCGATCGGGCCGTCCACCGGCGGCCGCAGCAGCAGCGCCGTGCGCCGCTTCGGCACCAGCCCGAGCGGCCGGGCCCCGGCGAGCGCCGCCAGCTCGTCGGCCCAGGCCCCGGCGGCGTCGACCAGGACGCGGCCGCGATGGGTCTCGCCGCCGGCCTGCACCCGCCAGAGCCCGTCCTGGCGCACCGCCGCGGTGACCTCGGCGCCGGTGAGCAGCCGGCCGCCGCGCGCCCGCAGCAGCCGCAGATAGCCGCCATGGAGCCCGTGCACCTCGATGTCGGCGGCCTCCTCGTCGAACAGCGCGGCGGCGAGCCGGCCGCGGCGCAGCGCCGGCACCGCCGCCTCGATCTCGGCGGCGCTGCGGCGGGAGACGCGCGCTGGGCCCCCGCCGAGCTCCTCGCTCGCCGCCTCGAGGCGCTCCAGCTGGTCGGGGCGCGCGACCAGCAGCACGCCGCGCGGCCGCAGCAGCGGGTGCTCGGCAAAGCCGGCGGGCGGCGTCCGGAAATGGCCGCGGCTGGCGGTGGTCAGCGCCCGGACGACGCGATTGCCGTAGGTCTCGGTGAAGAGGGCGGCCGACCGCCCGGTCGAGTGGTAGGCGGGCTGGCTCTCGCGCTCGAGCAGCAGCACGCGGCCGAAGGCGGCAAGCTCGGCCGCCGCAGAGGTGCCGGCCATGCCGGCGCCGACGACGATGAAATCCTGTACGTCCATGCGGGGATCCTGGTGCGAAGCGGGGCTGGGCCGCGCCATCCTGGCCGAGCGGCCGCCTGCCGCCAAGCGCGTCGCGCGGCCATGCCGGCAGCCGCAAGCAGAGCGCGGGGCAAATGCATGTCCGGCCACCGCCAGGACGAACCTAACTGCCCGTTAACCAGTTTGGGCCAGGATTTTCGATTTGCAGCCGGCCGGTCGATCAGGCGTGGCGGGCAGCGGGTCCGGGATATGAACATCGAGCTCGACGCAGCGGATGCCGACGTGATCTCCGAGGCCTTGCAGCGGCTGGCGGTCGACCTCGACGCCACGCGCCGGCTACTCGGCCCCTCGGTCACGGCCGCGCCTGTGGACAAGGCAGTCCGCGTCGCCCTGCTGCTCCACCGCCTCCGCCCGCTGCATCAGCCGGGCGGCAGCGTCCTGCCGCGCGCCTGACCCGCCGCATCGTCGCCAGGAATTCGATCCTTCTTTCGATTTCGCCACCGGCACGAAGAATCCTGCAACGCTGGACCGTGGCGGCTGTTTGACCTGCTGGCGCCGCCGCGCGCCTCCCCGCAGCTCCAGGAGCGATCGCCGACATGCGCCCGCGCAAGCCCTCGAAGAGCAAGCCGCCCAAGCGGCGCTATCGAACCCGCCACGAGCCGCCGACCCTGGACGAGGCGATCTTCGCCGCCCAGGGCCTGAGCGACGAGATCGCCGCCCAGATCGAGATCACCGCGAGCCTGACCGGCCTGGCGCCCGACGAGGTCCGCTCCCAGGTGCTGGAGCGGGCCGCGCTGCGCCGCGTCGAGCACCACACGGTGGTCACCCGCCGCGCCGGCATGGCGCAGCGCGTGGTGGTCGAGCGCAAGCCGACGCGCCGCCTCATCCCGCCCCGCCCCGACCGCTAGCCGGCGGCGGAAAAGAAAGGCCCCGCCCTTGCGGGGCGGGGCCAGTTCAAGGAGGCAGTATCACGTTCAGGAGGCCCCCATTGAGCCGCCGCGCGGCCGCCGGCTCAAACGAGAAATTCTCGGGCCGTCGTCAAGCATTTCTGCAGGTCCCGGCGCGGCCCCCGCTTCCTTGATCGGCGGCCGCGTGCTGCTATGCTCGCGCCCGGAGCCGCGAGCCGGCCAGGGAGGTAGACAGCGCATGCCGGGGCCGCTCGACGGCATCAAGGTTCTCGATCTGACGCGCGTCCTCGCCGGCCCCTGGTGCACCATGACGCTGGCCGATCTCGGCGCCGAGATCTGGAAGGTCGAGGCGCCGGCCGGCGGCGACGAGACGCGCAAATGGTCGCCGCCCGGCGTCGGCGGCATCGCCACCTACTATCTCGCGGTGAACCGCAACAAGCGCTCGGTCGCCATCGACCTGGCGAGCGAGCGCGGCCGCGAGCTGATCCGCGCGCTCGCCGGCCGCGCCGACGTGCTGGTCGAGAACTTCCTGCCGCGCTCGCTGAAGCGCCTCGGCCTCGACTACGAATCGCTGGCCGCGCTCAACCCGCGGCTGGTGCATTGCTCGATCTCCGGCTATGGCCGCGACGGCGATCTCGCCGACCGCCCGGGCTACGACTTCGTGATGCAGGCCGAGTGCGGCCTGATGGCGATCACCGGCAGCGAGGAGAGCGGGCCGCTGCGCTTCGGCGTCGCCATCACCGACCTCGTCTCCGGCATGAACGCGGTGCAGGCGATCGTCGCGGCACTCTACGAGCGGATGCGCACCGGGCGCGGCCAAAGCATCGACGTCTCGCTCTACCGCAGCGGCCTGCAGCTGCTCGCCAACATCGGCAGCGGCTTCATCAATACCGGGGTCGAGCCGCGCCGCTTCGGCAACGCGCACGGCTCGATCGTGCCCTACCAGACCTTCGGCACGTCGGACGGGTTGCTGGCGCTGGCCGTCGGCAACGATGACAGTTCAGGCGGCTGCGCCGGCGGACGTGCTCGGCCGGCCCGACCTCGCCGGGCACCCCGACTACGCCAGCGCAACAAGCTCCGGGCGGAGCATCGCCGGTGCTGTTCGGCGAGCTGGCCCGCCTGTTCGCCGCCCGCGACACCGCGTACTGGCTGGCCCGCGCCGTCGCCGCCGACGCCGGCCGGCCGGGTGCACGCTGACCGAGGCCTTCGCGCCGGAGACGCCCGCCGCGGCGAGCGCGGCCGAGGTGCCGACCCGACGCTGGGCACCGTCCGCCTGCTGCGCTCGCCGCTGCGCTTCTCCGAGAGCGGGCTGCCGAGTCCACCTACCTGCCGCTGCTCGGCGAGCACACCGCCGAGCTGCTGCGCGAGGTGCTCGGCCTCGCCGACGACGATATCGCCGCCCTCGCTGCGCGACGCGGCGGCGCGCGGTGCGCGACGCGGCTCGAGACAAGTAGTCCTCTCCTCGCCGCCTGAGCGGCGGCGAGAGAGGATTGGCTCACGCGAAGGCGCGAAGGCGCGAAAAGAAGATCCTCCCCTTTCGCGGCTTTGCGTGAGCCATTCAGCCTCTCCGCTGCGCGGGAGTCGCCGGCTCTACCCGAAGCGCGCCGCCACGGCCGCCATCGCGGCGTCGGTCGCCGCCAGCGCCTCGTCGATCTCGGCGTCGCCATGGGCGCAGGAGACGAACATGGTGTGGGTGGGGTGGAGATAGACGCCGCGCTGCAGCGCCTCGACGCAGAACAGCTTGCCCTTGGCGACCTCGGGATCCGCCTCGAACAGGATCAGCGGCATCTGCGGCGGGCCGCTCTGCCGCACCCCGACGCCGTGCCGCGCGGCCTGGGCGGCGATGCCCTCGCGCAGCCGCATCCCGCTGCGGCGCATGCGGGCCGGGCCGTCGATGGCGTGCAGCTTGCGGATGGTGGCGATCGCCGCGGCCATCGGCACGGCGGCGAACCAGAAGGAGCCGGTCGTGAAGATCAGGCTGGCCGCCTCGCGGAAGCGGTCGACGCCGGTCACCGCGGCCAGCGGGTAGCCGTTGGCGATCGCCTTGCTCCAGGCGGCGAGGTCGGGGCGGACGCCGACCAGCTCCCAGCTGCCGCCGAGATCGAGGCGGAAGCCGGCCCGCACGTCGTCGATCACCAGCGCCGCGCCGGTCTCGTCGCACAGCGCGCGCGCCGCCCGGGCGAAGTCCGCGCTCGGCAGCTCGTGGTCGCGGCCGAGATCGTGGCGGAAGGCGGAGACGATGACCGCCGCGAGGTCGCCTTCGGCGGCGGCGGCGGCCTGCTCCAGCGAGGCGGTGTCGTTGAACTCGTAATGCACGAGATGGACGCGGTCCTCGGCGGTGACGCCGGCCGGCCGCGGCGTGCACCAGGGCGCCGCGCCGTGATAGGCGCCGCGCGCCACCAGCACCTTGCGCCGGCCGGTGGCGGCGCGGGCGACGGTGACGCAGATGGTGGTGGCGTCGGTGCCGTTCTTGGCGAGCATCGCCCAGTCGCAGTGCGGGATGGTCTGCGACAGCAGCTCGGCGAGCTCGACCAGCCGCTCCGACGGGCCGTTCATGCAGTCGCCGCGGGCCGCCTGCTCGCGCGCCGCCGCGTCGACGTCGGGATCCTTGTGGCCGAGCACCACCGGGCCCCAGCCGCCGAGGAAGTCGAGATAGCCGCGGCCGTCGACGTCCCAGATCCGGCCGCCCTCGGCGCGGGCGAAGAACTGCGGATAGCCGGGCGGCAGGCGGGCCGCGTCCATGTGGCCCCACATGCCGCCGGGGATCACCCGCCGCGCGCGGGCGCGCAGCGCCTCGTCGTGGGCCGCTGCCGGAGTCGCCCTCGGGGTCGCCAGGTTCATCGCTCGTCCTTTCCGGTGCCGGACCGGCCGGCGCCGCCCGGTTGGCGTCCCGCCGGCCATCGGCTATAGCCTGTCCCGGATCGGCGGCGCGGTCAAACCGCGTCGCCTGGCCCTGGCCGGGAGCGGCAATGACCGAGGTGCATGGCGAGCGGCGCGACGGCGTGGCGCTGCTGACCGTCGACAACCCGCCGGTGAACGCGATGTCCGCGGCGCTGCGCGGCCGGCTGCTCGAGCAGGTGCGGGCGGCGGCGGCCGATCCGGCGGTGGCCGCGCTGGTGATCACCGGCGCCGGCGGCAGCTTCGTCGCCGGCGCCGACATCCGCGAGTTCGGCAAGCCGGTGCCGCCCGGCCTGCCGATCCTGCCCGAGGTGATCCAGGCGATCGAAGGGCTGGACAAGCCGGTGGTGGCGGCGATCAACGGCACCTGCGCCGGCGGCGGCCTCGAGCTGGCGCTCGGCTGTCACGCCCGGGTGGCGCTGGCCAGCGCCCGGCTCGGCCTGCCCGAGGTCAAGCTCGGCCTGATCCCGGGCGCCGGCGGCACGCAGCGCCTGCCGCGGCTGATCGGGCTGGCGCCGGCGATCGAGCTGATCACCACCGGCGAGCTGGTGCCGGCGGCCCGCGCCGCGGCGCTCGGCCTGGTCGACCGGGTGGTCGAGGCCGACGTCGTGGTGGCGGCGCTGGCCGAGGCGCGCCGGCTGGCGGAGGCCGGCGGTGCGCCGCGGCGCACCGGCGCGCTCGAGGGCAGGCTCGCCGCCGACCGCGCCGCGCCGGACCCGATCGCGCAGGCCCGGGCCCGGGTGGCGGCCAAGGCGCGCGGCGCCACCGCGCCGTTGCGCGCGCTCGACGCCATCGCCGGCGCGCTCGCCCTGCCGCTGGCCGAGGGGCTGGCGGCCGAGCGGGCGATCTTCCAGGACTGCGTCGCCTCCGACCAGAGCCGGGCGCTGCGCCACGTCTTCCTCGCCGAGCGCGCCGCCGCCAAGGTGCCCGGCCTGCCCGACGGGCCGGCGGCGCCGGTCGGCAGCGTCGCGGTGATCGGCTGCGGCACGATGGGCGCCGGCATCGCCCAGAGCTTCGCCAATGCCGGGCTGCCGGTGACGGTGATCGAGAGCGAGCCGGACCGGCTGGCCGCCGGGCTCGCCGGGCTCGACCGCGCCTACCGCCAGGCCGTCGAGCGCGGCCGCCTGACCGAAGCCGAGGCGGCGGCGCGGCGCGGCCGCATCGCGGGCTCCACGGAGCTCGCCGCCGCGGCCGGCGCCGACCTCGTGGTCGAGGCGGTGTTCGAGGACCTCGACCTGAAGCGGGCGCTGTTCGCCGAGCTCGGCCGGATCTGCCGCCCGGACGCCATGCTGGCGACCAACACCTCCTCGCTGGACGTCGGCGCCATTGCCGCCGCGGCGGCCCGGCCGGAGCGCGTGCTCGGGCTGCATTTCTTCAGCCCGGCCAACATCATGCGGCTGGTCGAGGTGGTGCGGCCGCCGGCCGTCGACCCGGCGGTTCTGGCGCGCGCGCTGGCGGCGGTGAAGCGGATCGGCAAGGTCGCGGTGGTGGTCGGCGTCTGCGACGGCTTCGTCGGCAACCGCATGCTGCACGCCTACCAGCGCCAGGCCAACGCGCTGCTGCTCGAGGGCGCGACGCCGCAGCAGGTCGACGCGGCGATCGAGGGCTTCGGCTTCGCCATGGGGCCGTTCGCGGTCGGCGACCTCGCCGGGCTCGACGTCGGCTGGCGGGTGCGCGAGCAGCGCATCGCCCGGGGCCAGCCGCGGCTGCCGGAATACGCGGTCGCCGACCGGCTCTGCGCGCTGCAGCGCTACGGCCAGAAATCGGGCCGCGGCTGGTACCGCTACGGCGCCGACCGCAGCCGCCAGCCCGACCCGGAGACCCTGGCGCTGATCGAGCAGGTCGCCGCCGAGCGCGGCCTGGTCCGCCGCCCGGTCGGCGAGCCGGAGATCCTCGAGCGCTGCCTCTACGCCATGATCAACGAGGGCGCCCGGCTGCTCGAGGAGGGCATCGCGCTGCGCCCCGGCGACATCGACACCATCTGGATCAACGGCTACGGCTTCCCGGCCTGGCGCGGCGGCCCGATGCACCATGCCGACGCGGTCGGGCTGCCGGCGATCCGCGACCGGCTGGCGGCGCTCGCCGCCGCCGGGGCCGCCCAGCTCCGCCCCGCCCGCCTGCTCGAGGAGCTGGCGGCGAGCGGCCGCCGCTTCGCCGACCTGCCCGCGGCCTGATGTCGGCCGGCGTGGGGCCAGGAGCGGGGTCTGCCGCCGATCGCGCGCTGCGCGCCTACTGGGACCGGCGGGCCGAGAGCTGGCGTGTCGCGCCACCGGTCTCGCCGAGCGCCCCCGATGCCGCCTGGTACGAGGCGGTGGCGCGGCGGGCCGCCGGGGCCGCGGGCCGGCCGCTCCGGGCCCTGCTGCTCGGCGTGACGCCGCTGATCGCCGCCATGGCCTGGCCGGACGGGACCCGGCTGCTCGCCGCCGACTGGTCGGAAGCGATGCTGCGGCGGATCTGGCCGGCCGCCGGCACGCCGCCCGGCGCGGCGCGGCTGCAGGCCGACTGGCGGGCCTTGCCCTTCCCGGCGGGCAGCTTCGACCTGGTGCTGGGCGATGGCTGCCTGTCCGCCGTCGGCACCGCGGCCGCGGCCGCCGAGGTCAACCGCGAGGTGCGGCGCGTGCTGCGGCCCGGCGGGCTCTACGGGCTGCGCTGCTTCGCCCGCCCCGACCCGGCGCCCGCGCTCGAGCCGCTCTTCGCCGAGCTGCGCGCCGGCCGGATCGTCAATCTCGACCTGTTCCGCTGGTTCCTGCTGATGGCGGTGCAGGGCGACGACCCCGACGGCGTCGTGCTGGATGCGGTGTGGCGGATCTGGCGGGCGCAGCTCCCCGACGCGGCGGCGCTGGCGCAGCGCTTCGGCTGGCGCCCGGAGTCCCTCGCCATCATCGAGGGCTGGGCCGGCTCGGCGGCACGCTATCTCTTCCCGGACCGGGCCCTGCTGGAGCGGCTGGCCGCGCCGGGATTCGCGCGGCTTTCCTGGGAGCTGCCGGACTACCAGCCGGCCGCCTGCTTTCCCCGCCTGCTGCTGCAGGCCGGCTGAGCCCTCACCCCAGATAGTCGGCGAGACCGTCCGCGAGGCCTTCCAGGCTGGCCGCCAGCGCCGGGTCGGCGAGCAGGTTGTCCGGCGCCCCCGGCGTGCGGTTGGCGTCGAGCAGCACCCAGCGGCCGTCATGCCGGACATAGTCGAGCTTGCCGTAGTCGAAGCCCAGCGCCCGGCGCGCCTCGCGGATCTCGTCGGGCACCGGCACCGGCTCGGCGCCGCGCACGTCGCTCGACTTGATGACCGGCACCGCGGCCCGGTAGCGCGTGCTGCGCTCGCGCGTGCCGAGAAAGGTCCAGACCCGCATGCAGTACGCCTCGCCCTCGCGCTCCGGCAGGAAGCGCTCGACCACCAGCGAAGGCGTCGTCCAGACGGCGGGCGGCACGGCGCGGGGGTTCGGGAAGAGGCTGTAGCCCTCGAGCGCGACGACCGGCGGGATGGCGCTGCGGCGTCCCGCCTGCTCGGCCTGGTGGCGCAGCATCATCTCCGGCAGGCCGCCATAGTTCGCGTCGGTCTTGACCAGCACCGGCCCGTCCCAGGGATCGTCGGGACCGGCCAGCAGCTGGCGGCTGATCCGCCGCTTCGAGACGTCGAGAACCGCGCCGTTCAGCACCCGCTCGTAGCGCGCCGCCAGCCGGCGATAGGGCTCCGGCACCACCGTGAGGTCGAGGTTGAGCAGCGCGAGATCGGCCGCCGGCGGGTCGTCGGGGCCGCGCTGGACGACGACCCGGTGCCCCTGCCGCCGCCAGCGCTCGGCCCAGAGATGGGCGAGATAGCGGCGCTTCAGCCGGTCCTGGAAACGGTGCTCGAGGATGACGATGCTGGCCATGCGGAGATCCCTGCACGGGCTCGCCCGTTCGGCTTTTTCTACCGCATGCCGGCGACGGCGCCCAGGAGCGGCAGATTGCCGGGAGGCCGAATGGCGGGAGGCCGACTGGCGGGAGGCGGGTTGGCTCCGCCGGCGTTGGGCTATAGCCTCGTCGCCGGGCGTTCAGCCGCGCCCGCGGTTGTGGGCGAGCCAGGAGCATCGCGATGGGCGAGCCGCGTCGCAGGCTCGGGGACAGTGTATCGGAGGGCGGCCGCGGCGCCCTGCCTTATTGGGAGGCGCGGGCCGATGCCTGGCGCATCGTGCCGCCCCTGTCGCCCGCCGCCGAGGACGTCGCCTGGTTCGAGGCCGTGGCGCGACGCGCGGCAGCCGAGATCGGGCGGGCGCCGCGGGCGCTGCTGCTCGGGGTCACCCCGGCGATTGCCGCCATGGGCTGGCCGCCCGGCACCGAGCTGGTCGCGGTCGATTGGGCGGAGGGCATGCTTCGCCGGGTCTGGCCGCGCCAGGGCACGCCCGCCACCTCGGCCAGGGTGCGCGGCGACTGGCGCGCCTTGCCGCTGATCGATGCCGGGTTCGACCTCGTGCTCGGAGACGGCTGCTATTCCACCTTTGGCCATCTTGCCGAGGCGGCGCGCGCCCATCGCGAGATCCGGCGGGTGCTGCGCCGGGACGGCCTCCATGCGATGCGCTACTTCTGCCGTCTGGAGCCGTTGCCGTCCGTCGAGGCGCTGCTCGAGGATCTGCAGTCCGGGCGCTTCATCAATCTCGACCTCTTCCGCTGGCTGCTGGCCATGGCGGTGCAGGGCGACGGCCCCGCCGGGGTCGAGCTCGATTCTGTATGGCGGACCTGGACCGCGCGCGTGCCGGACGTGGCGGCGCTGCGCAGCCGGATGGGCTGGACGACCGACGCCCTGGCCAATCTGCGCTTCTGGGAGAATGCCGGCGTGCGCTTCTGCTTCCCGAGCCGCGCCGAGCTCGCGGCGCTGGTCGAGCCGGGGTTCGAGCTCCTCGAGCGTCAGTTGCCCGGGTACCAGCCGGCGATGTGCTTTCCCCGCCTGCTGCTGCGCGCCCGTTGACGGGGACCGGGCGCACCCTATCGGAGAAAGGCCTCGATCCCGTCGGCCAGCGACCGGAAGCTGGCGGGCTCCGCCGCAATCAGGCCGTCCGGCGAGCCCGGCGTCCGGTTGACGTCGAGCAGCACGCACCGGCCTTCGTGGATCACGTAGTCGAACTTGCCGAAGTCGAACCCGAGCCTCGCGCGCCAGGCGCGGATCTCGTCCGGAACCGGCACGGGCTCGCCGTCGATGATGTCCGACGACTTGATGATCGGCACTGCCGCGCGATAGCGGTTGCTGCGCTCGCGGTCGCCGAGGAAGGTCCAGTGCCGCATGTAGTAGCCCCGGTCGTCCCGCTCGGGCAGGAATCGCTCGACCAGCAGCTCCGGCATCGACCAGACCCGCGGCGGCACGGCGCGGGGGCTGGGAAAGACCGGATAGGCCTCGAGCACGACCGCCCGGGGGATGGCGGTGCGCAGGCCGGCCTGGAGGGCCATCCGGCGCAGATGACGCTCGGGCAGGCCGCCATAGTTGGCGTCGGTCTTGACCAGCACCGGCCCGACCCAGGGATCGTCCGGCCCGGCCACGAGCTGGCAGGAGATCCGTCGCTTGGAGAGGTCGAGGACCGCGCCGTTGAGCACCCGCGGGTACCGGTCGAGCAGCCGGCGATAGGCCCGCGGCACCACCGTCAGGTCGAGATGGAGCAGTGCCAGATCTGCGTCGGGCAGGTTCTCGCGGCCGCCATGCACGACGGCCTGGTGGCCGCGCTCCCTCCAGAACCGGGCCAGGGAGTGCGCGAGGTAGCGGCGCTTGAGGCTCGCCTGGAAGCGGTGCTCGAGGATGACGATCCTGGCCATGCGGGCGCCCGGTGCGCGTGTCGCCGAAATCCGGCCGGGACGCCCGCCTGGCAGGGCTAGCGCATGTTGCCGGTATGGCCGAGCGAGTAGCGCCCCGGCTGCGGCCACACGGTCAGGCCGTGCGGCTCGGCGCCGACCTTGATCTTCTTCACCGCGCCGGTCGTGGTGTCGATGTCGTAGACGACGTCGTCGAAGCGGCCGGAGAGGAACAGACGCCGCCCGTCGGCGCTGACATTGCCCATGTCAGGGCTGCCGCCACCCGGGATCGGCCAGTTCGCCACCACCTTCTCGGTGGCGAACTCGATGACCGAGACGCTGCCCTTGCCCTTCGGGGTCCCGTGCACCTTGTTGGAGCCGCGGTTGGCGACGTAGAGGAAGCGGCCGTCGCGGCTGGGATAGAGGCCGTGGGTGCCGACGCCGGTCTTGATGAACCCGACCTCCTTGAAGGCGTTGCCGTCGATCACGAAGACCCCGTCGGCCATCATGTCGGCGACGTAGAAGTGCTTGCCGTCGGGCGAGATGCGGATGTCCTGCGGCATGCCCTTGCGCGACAGGTTGAGGTAGCCGGCGACCTGCCGGCCGACCAGGTCGATCTTGGCCAGCATGCCGTCGAACTCGCAGGTGAAGATCGCGTAGGTGCCGTCGATCGCGAAGTCGGCATGGTTGATGCCGCGGCAGCTCGGGGTGGCGATCGAGTAGAGCAGCGTCATGCTGTGCGGATCGCGGAAGTCGAGCCGCTTCAGCGCCTCGGCGACGACGATCGCCGCGTTGCCGTCGGGGGTGAAGTACATGTTGTAGGGATCGTCGACCGGGATCGGCGCTCCCGGCTTGCCGGTCAGCGGGTCGATCGGCGTCAGCGAGCCCGTGGTCTTGTGCTCGGCGTTGTTGGTGACCCACAGCGTCTTGAGGTCCCAGGCGGGCACGATGTGCTGCGGGTTGGCGCCGACCGGGAAGCGGTCGACCACCTTGTCGGTCGCCGGGTCGATCACGTAGACGTCGTTGGAGCGCAGGTTGGGCACGTAGATGCGCGGCAGCGCCTGGATCGCCACCGGGCCGATCTTGCCGGCGCCGGCCTCGCCGTAGAGGTTCGCCGGGTCGACCACCGGCGGCATGCCCGGCACGGTCTGGACGGGTCCGGCGGCCCGGGCGGCGCCGGCCAGGGGCGCGGCGGCAAGGGCGGCGGCGAGCGCGGCGGCGGCGCCCAGCGCTGCGGCGGATGAGCGGACGGCGATCCTCACTTGGTTGGCTCCCCTGGTTGAACGACGGGTGCGGCCCGCCGGCTAGCGGGCGGTGTCCTGGCGGATGGCGGCGACGGCGGCGGCGACCATGGCGTCGACGCCCGGCTTGCCGGCCTCGGCGCTGGAGCGCCGCGGGTCGCCATAGACGCCCGCCGCGGCCCCGGCCGTGTCGGTGCGCAGACGCTCCAGGCGCACGAGCCGCGGGTCGACCGCCAGCATCAGCGAGGTGTCGGCGACCCCGGCATGGGTGCCGATCTCGGCCGCGGTGAAGCCCTGCGCCTTCAGCGCCTCGACATAGGCGGCTTCGCTCGCCCGGTAGTAGGCGGTCACGGCGTGGACCCGCACCGGCGTCTTGCGCCACTCGCGGTCGAGCCGCGCGGCCACCGTCTCGAGCTCCTTCTGGTAGCCGCCATGGTCGCCGATCAGCACGATGTCGCGGAAGCCGGCCAGGCGGAAGCTGCGGGCGGCGCCCTCGAGGATCCCGCGGAAGGCGTCGGCCGGCACGCTGATCGTGCCGGGGAAGCGCATATGCTGGGTCGGCGGGTCGTAGCCGCCCTCCGGCACATAGGCCAGCACCGGCGCGACCAGGGCGTTGCCGAGCTCGGCGGCGATGCGGCCGGCCAGCGCCCGGACCCGCACATTGTGCTTGCCGAGCGCCATGTCGGGGCCGCTCTGCTCGGTGCCGCCGACCGGCAGGATGATCGTGGTGTGGCCTTGCGCGACGGCGTCGCGCAGCTCGGTCCAGGTGAGGTCCTCGAGATAGAGCGAGGGCGGCGCCGGAGCGGCCATGGCCGCTCCGCCCAGCATCGCCAGCCCGAGCAGCATGGCCGCAAGCCGCATCACCATCGGATCTCCCCCTCGCCGGGCGCGGCGCCGCCGCCGGCCCTGGCCGATTCCTGCGGCCATTATGCCCGAGCCCGCGGCATTCGGCACGGCCACGCGCAGGCTGCGGCAGCGCCGAACGGCGGTCGGCGCCGGCCTGGTCGCCGCAGGCCGGCCCGCGGCGAGAGACGGACCCACGGGCGCAAGGCGGCCGGTCGAGGCGGTGAGGCGGGCCCGCCCGCACCGCGACCGGCGGCCCGCCCGTACTCGGTGCCGCGACCCGGCCGTCGCGGATAATAGTCCGAAATGCCACCGATCGCCGGGTTCCCGGGAACGTCCGGCGGCGCACCGCGTTGCTCCGGCACATCGTCAGACAACCTGGAAGGATCACCAGCCATGCGCATGATGACGAGCCTGGCCGTCGCGGCCCTGCTGTTCGCGGCTCCGGCCTTCGCGGACGACGCCGCCAGCAACGGCAAGACCCAGTCGATGGATCCGACCTGCGCCAGCAAGTCGGCCAAGTCGCAGACCGGCGACTGCATCATCAACGGCCAGAACGTCGGCAACACCTCGAACCAGACCGGCGGCGCCGGCGGCGTGCCGGAGCAGAACATGAGCGGCTCCTCGGGCGACAACGCCACCGGGACCAACAACGGCGTGACCACCGGCGGGATGAACCCGGCCAACAGCGCGGCCTGCGCCAACAAGGAAGCGAAGTCGCAGACCGGCGCCTGCATCGTCAACGGCCAGCCGGTCGGCAACACCTCGAACCAGACCGGCGGCGCCGGCGGCGGCACCGGCAACGGCAACACCACCAACCAGCAGTAGCCGAGGCCGTCCTTCCCTCGCCGGGGCGCCGCAACGCTGCGGCGCCCCGGCCGACGCCTCCGCGCGACGGCCCCGGCGGCGGCCCCGGGCGCGGCCCCGGCCGCTACGCCGACTGGGACGACGACCGGCCCCATCGCGAGGACGAGCTGGTGAGGCGCAGCCTGCAGATCGTCGACCGGCTGCGCATCGCGGTCACCGAGCGCGATCCCCGCTGCAAGATGATCACGCTCGACCCCGATTCAGGCGAGCCGCTCCCCGGCCTGCTGTCGCACGTCAGCCACGCCCGCGGCGGCAGCGCCGGCGTCTATGCCGCGATGCTGCTCGAGGGCATCGTCCGCCAGGGCGATCCGATCTCGCTTCGCGTAGCCGCGCTGCCGGCGGGTCGGATTGGATGCATCGTCACGTCAAGCCGGCCCTCCGCATGCCCTCCGCCCATCTCGCAAGATCCTCGTTCTTGCGGATGGGGTAGAACTCGCGGAGGTTCGAGAGTCGCAGAGCCGGCTCGCCCTGCCGCAGGCGCTGCAGCGCGCTCGCCGCCTCCTCCAGCTCACCGGCCAGGGCACCGCTTGCGGCGGCCGTCGCGGTGGCCAGCAGGAAATCGGGGTTTTCTCCCCGGGCCCTCTGCGCCCAGGAAAACGACTCGGCGTACCGTCCGGCGAAGAAGTGCGCGGCCGCCATGGCCGTCTGCATGCTGAAGATCTGCGAATCGTTGGGGCTGAGGCGCATCGCCCTGGCCAGCCGCCGGATCGCCTCGTCGGGCTCCCCGCTCCAGACCCTGACCCATCCGCTGAACAGCCAGGCCCAGGCGAGATTGGGATTGAGCCGCAGGCCGCGCTCGATCAGTGCCCCTCCTTCGTCGTGGCGCCCCACGACATAGGACAGCGCCATGCCGGCGGCCGTGAGGGCTACGGCGTCGTCCTTGCCGAGCTCGGCCGCCCGGCGTGCCAGCCGCTCCGTCTCCCCCGTCTCCTTCGCCCGGTCGTCGACCCAGCCGCTGGCCTTGCGCTGCAGATAGCACCGGGTCGCCATGCCGTAGGCCGAGGCGAAGTCCGGGTCGAGCTCCATGGCGCGGTAGAACGACGCGAGAGCCGCCGCGTTCTCGTGCCGGCTCCAGCGATGAACGCCGGCCATGCCTCGCAGGAAGCATTCGTAGGCATCAAGGCTCTCGGTCGATTTGCGCTTCGCCCGCTCGATCTCGGCCTGCTCCAGCTTCGGCGCAATCGCCGCGATCACCGCCGCGGTCACCTGGTCCTGGAGGTGGAAGATGTCCTCGGGCCCCCCTTCGAAGCGCTCGGCCCAGAGGTGGACGCCGCTGGCACCCTCGACGAGCTGCCCGGTGATGCGCACCCGTCCGCCCGCCTTGCGCACGCTGCCCTGCAGCAGGTAGCGCACGCCCAGCGCACGGCTGATCTCCTTGGGGTCCGCAGCCCGGTCCTTGTAGGCGAAGCTGGAGTTGCGGGCGATGACGAACAGGCTGCGGAAGCGCGACAGCTCGGTGATGATCTCCTCCACGATCCCGTCGGCGAAGTACTCCTGCTCCGGGTCGCCGCCGAGGTTCTGGAACGGCAGCACGGCGATCGACGGCTTCGAGGGGAGCATGGGTCCGGCGGGATCGAGCCCCTGCCTGGCCGTCCCGGCGCGCGCGACCCGGATCGCCTCGTAGAGACGGGTGGTTTCCGCCGCCGGCTTGACGCCGAGCTCGTGCTGCAGCCGATCGCGCAGCGCCTCGTAGACCTTCGCGGCCTGGGCGGTCTGGTCACGCGCGGCATGCAGCTCCATGAGCGCGCGGGCGGCGACCTCGGACAGCGGGTCGAGCACGAGCAGCCGTCTGGCGGCGCTGGCCGCCTGCCCCTCCTCCCCGCCGGCCATGGCCTGCTGCAGCAGCCGCGTCAGGGCATCCTCGGCAATCTGCCGCAGCCGCTCGCGTTCGACCCTGAGCCAGGCCTCGAATGCCGGGTCCCGCACGCCGATGCCGTCGAGCAGGTCGCCGCGGTAGAGCGCGGCGGCTTCGGCCAGGGTTTCCGGCGTGCCGGTCCGCACGAGCTGCTCGAACCGCGCGACGTCGATGGCCAGGTCGGCAGGGTCCAGCCTCACCGAGAGGCGGTCGGCGACGATCGGCGAGGGATTTGCGGCCCGCAGGAAGTGGCGAAGGCGCGTCAGCGAATGCTTCAGGCTGTCGCGGGCCTGCTCCTCGCCGCGGTCGCTCCAGAGCAGGCTTGCGAGCTTCTCGCGGGGCTGCGACGCAACCGGCGCCAGTGCCAGCAGCGCCAGCAGCGCGCGGTCCTTCTGGCCGGGAAGATCGATCGACGGGCCGCCGGCCAGACGGCCCTCGAACGCTCCGAGGAGCTTCAGCTCGACTGAAGCGGGCATGGTCCCCCGGGCTGCGTCATGCCTTAGCCCCACGCGGCACGCTGAATCGCTACGAGATATCGCACATTTCCCGATCGACTCAACGCTGCAATCCCGCCCGGCCCCACGCGCGGGCCCCGCTTCGGGCGTAGAGTGGCGTCCAAGCCAGGCTATCAACGACCCATCGGGGAGGAACGCCATGATTTGCAAGACAGGGGCCGAGCACCTCCGATCGCTGCAGGACGGCCGCGCCGTCTATGTCGACGGCGCGCTCGTGCGGGACGTAACCACGCACCCGGCCTTCCGCAACGCGGCCGCCTCCTCGGCGCGGCTGTACGACTTCCAGGCTCAACCCGACAATGTCGAGCGGATGACCTTCCTGCCGGCCGGGGCGACACGGCGGGTGGGCCGTTGCTGGCAGGCGCCGCGCAGCTATGACGAGCTGGTCGCCCGGCGCCAGGCCCTGCAGGCCTGGGCGGAGCTGAGCTACGGCTTCATGGGGCGCTCGCCGGACCATGTCGCGTCCACCATCGTCGGCCAGCGCATGGGTCTCGAGATCTTCGCCCGCCATGGCGCCGCCCGCGCCAAGGCGCTGTCGGACTATGCCGACTACGCAGCCCGGAACGATCTCTTCCTGACCTATGTGATCGTCAACCCCCAGGCTGATCGATCGAGGTCCTGGGGCGAGCAGGCCGAGGATCTGGTCGCCCGGATCGTCGACGAGGACCCGGCCGGCCTGACCATCCGGGGCGCCAAGATGCTCGGCACGAGCGCGATCATGGCAAACGAGGTGCTGGTCGCGAATCTTCAGCCGCTCAAGGCGGGCGAGGAGGACCTGGCGTTCTCCTGCGCCTTGCCCTTGAACGCCCCGGGGCTCCGCGTGCTCTCGCGCAAAAGCTACGAGGCGCATGCCGTCTCCGTCTATGACAACCCGCTCTCCTCGCGCTTCGACGAGAACGACGCGATTCTCTATTTCGACGACGTGAAGGTGCCCTGGGACCGCGTCTTCGTGCACCGCGACGTGGACATGTGCCGCGCGCAATTTCATGACACGCCCTGCCATGTGCTGCAGAACTACCAGGCCCAGATCCGGCTGTCCGTGAAGCTGAAGTTCCTGGTCGGGCTCGCCCACCGGATCACGGAGATGATCGGCACTACCGGCATGCCGCAGGTGCGCGAGCAGCTGGGCACGCTGGCGGCGCAGGCCGGGCTGGTCGACGCCATGCTCGCCGGGATGGAGGCGGCCGGAAGCCGGCGCGGCGAGTTCTACCTGCCGAACCGCCATCATCTCTACGCGGCGCAGGTGGTGACGCAGGACCTCTACCCGCGTCTCGTCACCATGATCCGGGATCTCGCCGGCGGCGCGCTCATCATGCTGCCGTCGTCCTTCCGCGACTGGTCGAACCCCGAGCTGGCGCCGATCATCGAGAAGACTCAGCGCTCGGCAAGCTGCGGTCCCGAGAGGAAGGTCAAGCTGCTCAAGGCAGCCTGGGACGCGATCGGCTCGGAGTTCGGGTCGCGGCATACCCAGTACGAGATGTTCTATGCCGGCGCCCGGTTCGTGACGACGGGCCACAGCTATCGGACCTTCGACTGGGGCGCGGCCGGCGGCCTGGTCGACCATCTGCTGTCGACCTACGATCTCGGGGACGAGGCCACGCGCCCCCGGCATGGCCAGGAGCCTGCCCTGAAGGTGGTCTAGCCGCAGGCCGCGGTTCGCCCTCGCCGGCCGACGGCCGGGCGTAGAGCGACTGGCCGCGGCGGTTCTCGTCGACCTCCAGCCGGTGGTGCAGCGAGGGCAGCGCGCGGTCGTCGCAGTCGGTGCGCTCGCAGACCCGGCAGCTGACCCCGATCGGCGTCACCGCCCGGGGATCGTCGAGCGCCAGCCCGTCGGCATAGACGATCTCGCGGGCGTGGCTGGCCGGGCATCCCAGCCCGATCGCCAGCCGCACCGCGCGCGGCCCGAGCGCGCCGCGCGCCCCCGGCCGGGCGATCGGATCGAGCGTGCGGGCGAGGCAGAAGAAGGTGGCGCCGTCCGGCATGCGCGACAGCTGCACGCGGATCGTCCCCGGGCTGGCGAAGGCGTCGTAGACGTTCCAGCGCGGGCAGGCCGCGCCGAACCGGGCGATGCGGATGCCCGAGGCGCTGAACCGCTTCGAGATGTTGCCGGCGACGTCGACCCGCAGCAGGTGGAAGGGCACCCCCTCGGCCCCCGGCCGGCGCAGGGTGGTGAGGCGGTGGCAGAGCTGCTCGAAGCTGACGCCGAAGCGGTGCTGCAGCACGGCGACGTCGTAGCGGGTCGCCCGCGCCGCCTCCAGCACCACCTCGTAGGGCATCAGCACGGCGCCGGCGAAGTAGTTGGCGAGCGAGACGCGGGCCAGCGCGTCGGCCTCGACGGTGGTGAACTTGCTGCCCGAGCACAGCCGGTCGATGGCGCCGCGCCAGCCGAGCAGCGCGATCTGGTGCGCCAGCTGGAAGGCGCGGCTGCCGGGCGGCAGCATCTCGGACAGCGACAATCGCCGCGACACCGGGTTGTAGCTGCGCAGCGCGCCGCCCATCGCCGCGTCGGGCAGCACCGACACATCGACGGCGAAGCGTCGGGCGAGCAGCTCGACCAGGCCGGCCTGCAGCCCGTCCAGCGCCAGCCCGTGGTCGCGCCACAGCGATTCGGCGGCGGCCTCGAGCTCGGGGAAGTGGTTCTGCTTCTGCTGGATGAAATCCGAGACCTCCTCCGACGGCATGCCGGCGGGCTGCTCCTCCACTGCCTCGCCGGCGGGATCGGCGGGGTCGGCCGGCGGGCGCGAGCTCGCCCGGCTGCCGCGATAGGCGCGGTAGAGCGTGAGCAGGCCGCGGCCGAGATTGGGCGAGGACCCGACCAGCTCGCGCAGCTCGCCCGCCTTGATGGCGTGGCCGTCGAAGATCGGGTCGGAGAAGGCCTCCATCAGGTCGGCGAGCAGCCGCTCGTCGTCGTCGGTCGAGAGCTGCTGCAGCTCGATGGCGAAGCGCTGCGCCAGCTTGAGCAGGATCGGCACGGTCAGCGGCCGCTGGTTGTGCTCCAGCAGGTTGAGGTAGCTGGCGCTGATGCCGAGCTGCTCGGCCATCTGCACCTGGGTCAGGCGCCGCTCCTGCCGCAGCCGGCGCAGCCGGCCGCCGAGACGCATCTCGGCCACGCATCCTCCGGTAAATTCGTTACAGACTGACCTTGAGTAAATTGTAAATCAGTGGCGATTTCCAGCTTTATCGCAGCGCAGCAACGAGTGATTGCCCGTCCGGCCGCGCTCGGCTGTTCTTGGGGCACCGCTCCCTGACCGACAGGTACCTCCGATGACCCAGCCGATCGCCTCCACCCTGCCCGACCGCTTTGCCGGGATCCGCCGCGACTACGGCCCCGCCGAGGTCGAGCGGCTGGCCGGGACGGTCCGGCAGCGCCACACCCTGGCCGAGCTCGGGGCGCAGCGGCTGTGGCGCCTGCTGCACGAGACGCCGCACGTCAAGGCGCTGGGCGCGCTGACCGGCAACCAGGCCATGCAGATGGTCCGCGCCGGGCTGCAGGCGATCTATGTCAGCGGCTGGCAGGTGGCGGCCGACGCCAACAACGCCGGCGAGATGTATCCCGACCAGAGCCTCTATCCCGCCTCCAGCGTCCCCGAGCTGGTCCGGCGCATCAACAAGACCCTGCAGCGCGCCGACCAGATCGACCATATGGAGGGCCGCCGCGGCACCCACTGGTTCGCGCCCATCGTCGCCGATGCCGAGGCCGGGTTCGGCGGCCCGCTCAACGCCTTCGAGCTGATGAAGGCGATGATCGAGGCCGGCGCCGCCGGCGTCCATTTCGAGGACCAGCTCGCCTCGGAGAAGAAGTGCGGCCATCTCGGCGGCAAGGTGCTGGTGCCGACCCAGCAGTTCATCCGCACGCTCTCGGCGGCCCGGCTCGCCGCCGACGTGATGGGCGTGCCGACCCTGCTGGTCGCCCGCACCGACGCCCATTCGGCGCAGCTCATCACCGCCGACGTCGACCCGCGCGACCACGCGTTCCTGACCGGCGAGCGGACGCCCGAGGGCTTCTTCCGCCTGCGCCAGGAGGACGGGGTCGGCGTCCGGCACGCGATCGCCCGCGGCCTCGCCTTCGCGCCCTACGCCGACCTGCTGTGGTGGGAGACCTCGGAGCCGAACCTGGAGGAGGCCCGCGAGTTCGCCGCGGCGATCCATGCCGAGTTCCCCGGCAAGCTGCTCGCCTACAACTGCTCGCCCTCGTTCAACTGGCGCGCCAAGCTGCAGCCGGCCGAGATCGCCGCCTTCCAGGACGAGCTGGGCCGCCTCGGCTACCGGTTCCAGTTCGTCACGCTGGCCGGCTTCCACAGCCTCAACCTGTCGATGTTCGAGCTGGCCCGCGACTATCGCGGCCGCGGCATGGCGGCCTACAGCGTGCTGCAGGAGGCGGAGTTCGCCGCCGAGCGCCAGGGCTACAGCGCGGTGCGCCACCAGCGCGAGGTCGGCACCGGCTATTTCGACGCGGTGACGCTGGCGCTCTCCGGCGGCGCCAGCAGCACGACGGCGATGGCCGGCTCGACCGAGGCCGCGCAGTTCAATGCCGCCGCCCACGACAAGGCGGCGGCCGCCTGAGCGAGGAGGAAACGATGAGCAACCGGCAATACTGGGTGGTCGGCGGCGAGTACCGCGACACCAGCTTCCGCGAGCTGTGCGACGGCGCCGCCGACGCGGTCGGCCCGTTCCCCGACTACGACCAGGCGCTGCGCGTCTGGCGCGAGCGGTCGGTGGCCTCGCGGCCGCTGTCGCACGTCCGCTACACCATCGCGGTCAACACCGCAGCCTGAGGGCCTCGGCGGCGCCGCGCGGCCGCCTCACGCGGCCGCGCGGCGCCAGAGCAGCGTGAACAGCCCGGCGCCGACCAGGATCGAGCCGCCGGTGCGGTTGACCGCCCGCTGCACCGCCGGCCTGCGGATGGTGCGGCGGGCGGCGCTGGCGAGCAGCGCGTAGCCGAGCGCGTTGAGCGCGGCGAGCGGCAGGAAGGTCGCCTCGAAGATCGCCAGCTGCGGCGCCAGCGGCGCATGGACGTCGAGGAACTGCGGCAGGAAGGCGACGAAGAAGACGATGCTCTTCGGGTTGAGCGCGGTCACCGCATAGGCGTGCAGGAAGATGCGCCCGGGCCGCGTCGCCGCCGGCGCCTCGCCCGCGCCCCCGGCCGCCACCGGCGCCCGCCACAGCTTGATCCCGAGATAGATGAGATAGGCGGCGCCGACCCACTTCAGGGCGGTGAACAGCGCCGCCGAGGCGGCGAGCAGGGCGCCCAGACCGAGCATCGAGGCGGTCATCGCGGTGAAGTCGCCGAGCGCCACGCCGGCCACCGTGGCATAGGCCGAGCGCCGCCCGTGCCCGAGCGCGTAGGAGATCACCAGCAGCACGGTCGGCCCGGGAATGGCGAGCAGCACGGCCGCCGCCGCGGTGAATCCCAGCCAGTGATCGAACGACATCGCATCCCTCCTGCGCCAGCGCCGCTGCCGCGATCAATCCACCGTTCGCGGCGCGGCGCAAGCGGGCGCGTCGGCGGCTGGATCAGCCAAACTGATGCCATGCATGACCAATTCGAATTTGCTGGGCCTTAGGCCCCCTCCCATACTTCGCTCGCGGAGCCTGGGGTTGGCTCCCCGACCGGACGACGATCACACCGGACGACAATCCTGGGAGGCGGGACTGCGATGGTGCGAAGCACCCGGCCGGCGCGCCGCGACGGACGATCGAAGAACGAATCCGGATCCCTGCTCGGCCGCGACCGCGAGCTGGCCTGGCTGCTCGCGCGCCTGGCGCCGCTGTCCCGCGGCAAGGGTGCCCTGATCGCCGTGGAGGGGCCGGCCGGCATCGGCAAGACCAGCCTGCTGCAGGCCTTCGCGGCAGGCTGCCGGTCGCGGGGCATGACCGTGCTGGCCGGCGGCGCCGACGCCGGCAGCGAGCCGTACGCCGCCTGGCGCCCGGCGCTGCGCGCGGCGGCAGGCGCTCCGCTGCGGTCCACGGCCGCCTATCGGCAGGCCCTCGACCGGCTCTGCGGCGGGCGCGCCGTGCCCCCGCCATTGCCTACGGAGCAGACGCGCTACCGGCTCTACGATGCCGTGCGCGAGCGCCTCGTCGCGCTGACGCAGCGCGCGCCCGTCCTGCTGCTGCTCGACGATGCCGAGAGCATGGACGAGCCTTCGGTCCGCCTGCTGCGCCACCTCCTGCCGTTCCTGGAGGAGATGCCGGTGCTGGCGGCCGTCGCCTGCGACGACCGGTGGCCGGCGGAGAGCCGGATCGGCGAGCTCGCCCTGCCGCCGTCGCTTCGCTTCGACCGCCTTGCCCTGCCCGGCCTGCCGGCGAGCCTGGTCGCAGACCTGTTGCGGCAGCACGGCCTGCCCGCACCCGATGCCGCGATCTGCCGGCGATGGCACGAGGTCGCTGCGGGGAACCCGCTCCATCTCGAGCTGCTGGCTCGGCTCGCCGCAGGGCCGGCGACCGGCGATGCCGCGTCGGCCATCCCGCCCCGCAGCCCGGAGCGGGCCGTCGCCACGATCGCCGCGCGGCTGCCGGCCGAGACGCGCCGGCTGCTGCATGCGGCGGCCATCCTCGGCGACCGCCCGGCGCCGGCATCGGCCGCCGCGGTCGCCGGAATGCGCGACCAGGCACCGGCGCTGGCCCCGGCCGTCGCGGCGGGCCTGCTGGCGGCCGACGGCACGTTCCGCCATCGCCTGGTGCGTCAGGTCCTGCTCGCCATCGGCGACCCGGTCGAGCGCATGACGCTCGAGCGGCAGGCCGCCGAGCGGGCCCGGGGCGCCACCGGCTGGCAGCGCGCGCTGTGGTACCACCGCAGCCGCGCCCTGCCCGGCGCCGAGGCAGGTGTCGCCGCCTGCCGCGCCGCCGCGCACCAGGCCGACGCCGATTCGGCGCCGGAGTCTCGCGCCGCAGCGCTGCGCATGGCCGCCGATCTCGCCGCCCCGGCCGATCGCATCCTCCTGCTCCAGGAGCTCGCCAGTGCCGCCGCCGAGGCGGGCGATGCCGCGACGGCCGCGGCCGCCGCCTGGAGCGCGGCCGCCCTGATCGAGGCGCAGCCGCGCCACCGGCAGCGACTGGCCGACCACCTGACGGCGGCCGCCCTCGCGCTGCACGACGCCGGCGCGGAGGACGCGGTGTGGCGCCCGCTGCAGAAGGCCGCCCTGGCCCGCCTCGGCAAGCGGCATGACATCCGCTGGGCGCGCCTGCGGCTGCTCGAGCCGGGCCGCATGCGCAAGGTGGCCGGCCCGCCGCTGCAGGTCGGACGCTGGCTCGGGCTCGATCCCGCGGCGATGGCGGTGGCGCGGGCCAGGGGCGACGAGCTCGACTACTGCCGCACGCTGCTCGTCTATGAGTGGCTGAGCGTCGCCGACGTCGACGCGCTGCTGCAGCGGGCCCGCGCCTGGCGCGAGCCGCTGGCGCGGGCGCGCGCGCTGTCGGTCGCTGCCGAGACGCTGATGTATCGCCACGGGGCGTTCGATCGCGCCTGCCGCCTGCTGCTGCAGCAGCTCGCCCTGCACGAGGCGCGCGGCTCGATCGTCGAGCAGGCGAAGTCGCTGGTCCGGCTCACCATGGCGCAGCTCGCCGCCGGCGAGCTGGAGGCGGCGGTGGCGACCCGGACGCGGGCCCGCGACATGGGCGCGCGGCTCGGGCCGGGCTACCTGATCTACGAGCATGCCGGCACGCGCCGCGGCGGCGACCTCTACCCCGAGATCTCCATGGAGTCGAACTTCGCCTGGTATCTCGAGGGCAACTGGGAGGCCGTCGCCGAGCACTGGGTCAAGGCGATCGCCCTCGAGGAGCCAGGCGGCAGCCCGGTTCACATCGTCGAGGCCGCCATGGCCGCCCAGGCCTTCGCCCGGCTCGACCGCTTCGCCGAGGCCCGGCGCTACCTCGACGCGCTGACCCCGGTGCTGCAGCGGCTGAAGCCGCGCGACTGGGCCCTCAACGGGGCGATCGGCCGCGCCTCGCACGCCATCTGGGACCTCGCCGGCACCGGCTACGCGGCGGCCTATCGCAAGCTCGCCCTGTCGCTGCTCGGCGCCGGCGTCGGCGACTGGACCAACACCTCGCTCGAGCTGACGGTGGCGCGCATGGCGGCGCTGCTCGGCCGTCGCGCCGAGGCCGAGGATTACTTCCGAGGCGCCCGGCAGCGGCTGGGACGCAAGGCTCACGACCCGCGGCGCGCCATCATCGACCACGACGAGGCGGTCGCGCTGCGGCTGCTGTCGGCAGGCGCGGACGACCGGCGGGGCGCCCTGATCGCATCCGCGCTCGCCACCTTCCGCCAGCGCGGCATGCAGGGCTGGGTGCGGCGCGCCGAGGCCGAGGTAGGGCGGCGCGGGCGATGACCGGCATCCTGGTCACCGGCGGCACCGGGTTCGTGCTGAGCAACCTGGTGCGGCGCCTGCTCGAGCGCTGGCCCGAGGCCGGGATCGTCGTGCTCGACCTCGCCGCGGAGGACGCCCTCGCCGCCGCTTTCCTCGGCCCGCCGGGCCGGCGCCTGCGGCTGGTCGCCGGCGACGTGCGCGATCCGGCGGCGCTGCGCGCGGCCGCCGAGGGCATCGAGATCACCCATGTCGTGCACGGCGCCACCGTCACCCACGATGCCGCCGCCGAGCGGCGCGACCCGACGCGCTATCTCGGCGTCAATCTCGGCGGCACCGTGCAGCTCCTGGAATGGCTGCGCGGGCGCGGCGGCGCGACGCGCCTGCTGCATGTCAGCACCGGCGGCGTCTACGGCAACCCGCAGCCGGGCACGCCCGAGGCGCCGCAGCCCGAGGACGGCCCGTTCGATCCGCCCGAGCTCTATGCCGTGTCGAAATACGCCGCCGAGCTGGTGGTGCGGCGCTATGCCGGGCTGTTCGGGATCCCGGCCTGCCGGGTGCGCTTCGCCGACGTCTTCGGGCCGATGGAGCGGCCGACCGGCGCCCGCCGCTCGATGTCGCTGCCCTTTCATATGATGCGCGCCCTGATCGAGGACCGGCCGCTGCGCGTCAGCGCGCGCAGCATGCAGGCCGGCGGCGACTATCTCAGCGCCGAGGACGTCGCGGACGCGCTGCTCCTGCTGCTGCGCGCCGACCGGCCGCCCTTCGACCTGTTCAACATCGCGGCCGGCCGGTGGCGGCCCCTGCCCGAGCTTCTCGGCGCCTTCGCCGCGGTGGCGCCATCCTTCCGCCACGCGGTGGTGCCGCAGGACGAGGCCGAGATCGACTTCGATCCGGCGAACCGGCTGGCCCGCTACAACGCCTATGCCATCGACCGGATCGGCACGCTCGGCTGGCGGCCGCGCCCGCTCGAGCGGCAGCTCGCCGGCTATCTCGCCTGGGTCATGGCGGATCCGGCGGCACGCTGCCCCGCCCCGGCGGCCAGGAGGGACCAGTGATCGGGAGCTATCCGCGCGATCTCGTCGGCTACGGCGCGCAGCCGCCGGATCCGCGCTGGCCGGGCGGCGCCCGCGTCGCGGTCAATTTCGTCATCAACGTCGAGGAGGGCGGCGAGCACTGCATCCTGCATGGCGACAGCCATTCCGAGTCGCACCTCTCCGAGACGCCGACCCAGCCGCTGATGGGCCAGCGCAACCTGATCATCGAATCCTTCTTCGAATATGGCAGCCGCGCCGGGTTCTGGCGGCTGATGCGCCTCTTCGCGGAGCGCCGGCTGCACTTCACCGCCTTTGCCATCGGCATGGCGATCGAGCGCACGCCGGATGCCGCCCGCGCCATGGTCGAGGCGGGGCACGAGGTCGCCACCCACGGCTATCGCTGGATCGACTACCAGCACCTGCCGCCGGAGGTCGAGCGCGAGCACATCCGGCGCACCGTGGCCATCCATGAGGCGGTGCTCGGCGAGCGCCCCCTCGGCTTCTACCAGGGCCGCTGCAGCGTCAATTCGCGGCGGCTCTGCGTCGAGGAGGGCGGCTTCCTCTACGACGCCGACTCCTATGCCGACGACCTGCCCTACTGGTGCCTGGAATATGGCCGGCCGCACCTCGTGGTGCCCTACACCTCCGACGCCAACGACATGAAGTTCCAGACCACGACCGGCAGCTTCAGCTGCGGCGACCAGTTCTTCAACTACCTGAAGGACAGCTTCGACTGCCTCTACGCCGAGGGCGAGACGGCGCCGAAGATGATGTCGGTGGCGCTGCACACCCGCATCATCGGCCGGCCCGGTCGGGTGCAGTCGCTGGCCCGCTTCCTCGACTACATCCTCAGCCACGACCGCGTCTGGGTGGCGCGGCGCGTCGACATCGCCCGCCACTGGATCGCCCACCATCCGCCCGACGCCGCCGCGGCGGGCGAGACGCTCAGCCGATCCGCTTCAACGCCGGCCGCTCGCCGACGCCCCCAGGCAGCGCTGCGGGCCCGGGCGGCGCGAAATAGCGCTCGATCTCGTGGCTGACCGCCTGCGCCGCCTGGGTGAGCCGCACGTTGCGCGCGTGCGCCAGCACGACCGCCTGGCGCGGCACGTCCTCCAGCAGCGGCCGGCAGGCGATGGCATGGCCGTCATAGGCGCGGTCGCCGACCGGGCGGGTCACCGAGAGGGAGACGCCGAGGCCGTGCGCCACCAGCCCGCGCAGCACCTCGAGGTTGGAGCAGTAGTAGCGCACGCGCGGCTCGGCGCCGAAGCTGCGCATCACCGAGAGCTGGTATTCGCGGCTCTCCGGCAGGTCGATCAGGATGAAGGGCTCGGCGCAGAGCTCGCGCAGCGACACGCGCTCCGCCGCCGCCAGCGGATGGTCGAACGGCAGGATGGCGAACGGCACGACGTGCGACAGGATGACCTTGTCGAGATCCTCCCAGAAGCCGCTGTCGTAGGACAGCGCCAGCTCGATCTGGCCGATCTGCAGCGCGGCGTGCAGCTTGCTCTGGCTGGCCAGCGAGAACTCGACGGCGATGTCGGGCAGGCGGCGGGCGAGGAAGCTGAGCAGCCCCGGAAGATGGAAGCAGGCCAGCGGCTCGAAGCAGCCGAGATGGACGATGCCGCGCGGGCCCTCCACCCGGGTGCGCAGCGCCGAGGGGAAGTCCTCGACCAGCGCCAGGATGTTGCGCGCCTCCTGGATCGCCTGGCGGCCGGCGGCGGTGAGCGTCACGCCCTCGCCGTGGCGGCGCTGGAACAGCGGCTGCCCGAAGGCCTCCTCGAGATGGGCGATGGCGTTGGTGATCGCCGGCTGGGTGACGTGCATCAGGCGCGCCGCTTCGGTCAGGTTGCCGCACTTGCCCGCGGCCACGAAGTATTCCAGCTGGCGGATGGTAAACTTGTGCATCGCCGCGGCGGCCTCCGGGGAGCGCGGCGCGCTCCGGAGCTTCGCAGGATAATGCGAGGGCCGGGCGGCGTCGAGCCGAGCGCGCCGCAGGGAGGCCGCGATGCCTGACCTCGACAGCCTGTTCAAGAGCCACCGCCTGCCGCTCGACGGCTGGATCCAGGCCGCCGTCGACTGGCTGGTCCACAATCTGCGGCCGTTCTTCCTGGCGGTGCGCTGGCCGGTCGCCCGCACCCTGGACGGGCTGGATTCCTTCCTGCAGCACCTGCCGGTGTGGGTCGTCCTGCTGGCGCTGATGCTGGGCGCGTGGCGGACCGCCGGCTGGCGCGTCGCCATCGCCGCCGGCCTCAGCTTCCTGCTGATCGGCTTCCTCGGCCTGTGGGCGGTGGCGATGACCACGGTGGCGATGGTCACCACCTCGGTGCTGTTCTGCGTGCTGGTCGGGATCCCGGTCGGCATCCTGGCGGCGCGCAGCGAGTGGGTGTCGCGCGTGCTGCGGCCCGTGCTCGACGCCATGCAGACGACGCCGACCTTCGTCTACCTCGTGCCGATCGTCATGCTGTTCGGCATCGGCAACGTGCCGGCGGTCATCGCCACGATCATCGTCGCCCTGCCGCCCATGGTGCGCCTCACCGACCTCGGCATCCGCCAGGTGCGCGCCGAGCTGGTCGAGGCGGGCTACGCCTTCGGCTGCACGCCGCGCCAGGTCCTGCTCGAGGTCCAGATCCCCCTTGCCCTGCCGTCGATCATGGCCGGGCTCAACCAATCCCTGATGCTGTCGCTCAGCATGGTCGTGGTCGCCGCGCTGATCGGCGCCGGCGGGCTCGGCCTGGTCGTCTATCAGGGAATCAACCGGCTCGATGTCGGCCTGGCCGGCGTCGCCGGCCTCGCCATCGTGCTGGTGGCGATCAGCCTGGACCGCATCACCCAGGCGATCGCCGCCGGCCGTGGGCCGGGTAAGCGCGAAGACTAAGCAGCAACGCCAAAGCAGAGGAGGTCACAATGATGATCAAGACGAAGAGCCTGCACAGGGGCGGCCTCGGCGCGAGGCTGGCCGGATGGGGGCTACGCCTCGGCGCGGCGGCGATCGCCGTCGCCGCCGTGGCGACGACGGCGGGGCAGGCCAGCGCGGCCGATCTGCCCGGCAAGGGGGTCACGGTGACGCCCTGCACCTCGACCTCGATCGAGGGGCTGTTCAAGGAGGTCATCGTGATGCGCGGCCTCGAGAAGCTGGGCTACACCGTCAACATGCCGCGCACCCTGACCGTCCCGGCGGAGCACCAGGCGACCGCGACGGGCGACTGCACCTACTCCTTCGACCACTGGGTGCCGCTGCACGATTCCTTCATGGAGAAGATCAAGGACGATGCGGTGGTCATCGGGCCGACCGTGTCCGGCGCCGCGCAGGGCTACCTGATCGACAAGAAGACCGCCGACCAGAACGGCATCACCAAGCTCGAGCAGTTCAAGGACCCGAAGATCGCCAAGCTGTTCGACACCAACGGCAACGGCAAGGCCAATCTCTGCTGCACCAACCCGGGCTGGGGCGCCGAGAAGGTGATCAACTACGAGCTCGACGCGATCGGGCTGCGCGACACCATCGACCATGACCAGGGCGAGTACACGGCGATGATGGCCGACGTGATCGCCCGCTTTCGCCGCGGCGAGCCGGTGTTCTTCTACACCTGGACGCCGCACTGGCTGCTCGGCGAGCTGAAGCCCGGCGTCGACACCGTCTGGCTCGAGGTGGACGCCAAGTACTGCGTCCCCGAGCAGCCTTGCGGCGCGTCGAAGACCGGCTTCCCGGTGAACGACATCTCGATCGTCGCCAACAAGGAGTTCCTGGCCAAGAACCCGGCGGCCAAGGCGTTCCTCGAGGCCGTCAAGATCCCGATCGGCGATCTCAGCGCCGAGAACGTCCTGATGCGCAACGGCGAGGACAAGGAAGCCGACGTGCTGAAGCATGCCGCCGACTGGATCGCCAAGAACCAGTCGACCTTCGACGCGTGGGTCGCCGCGGGCATGGCGGCGAAGTAGAACGGCATCGGCTTGCGGGGAGGCCGGCCGGCCTCCCCGCAAGGCACTGCGAATCCCGGAACAGAGGACGCCGAGCAACCATGTTCGAGATCGAGCCGAGCGGCAAGGTGCGGTTCACCTCCGATGCCGAGCGGGCGCGCCGGCTGGGCGCGCTGCGCGAGGCGATGGCGCGCGAGGGCATTGCGGCGCTGGTGATCGCCGGGCGGAGCGACCTGC
>JAXMCI010000044.1:0-64600 GCA_046349435.1 Dongiaceae bacterium
GGAGGACCCGCGTGACGCCGGTGATGGCGTTCGAGGATGTCTCGGTACGCTTTGTCAGCGGGCCGGCCTGGGCACGGCGGCACACCGATGCGCTGGCCGGCCTCAGCCTCGAGATCGCCGCCGGGGAGACCCTCGGCGTGGTTGGCGAGTCGGGCTCGGGCAAGACGACCCTCGGCCGCCTCGCGCTCGGCCTGCTGCGTCCGACGGCCGGTCGGGTCCGGTTCGGTGGCAAGCCGGTCGAGAGCCGCGCCGGCTACCCGCGCGGCAGCGTCGCCGCTGTGCTGCAGCATCCGCAATGGTCGCTGAACCCGCGGCTGTCGATCGGCAGCTCGATCGCCGAGCCGCTGACCGTGCTGGGCGGCTGCGCCCGCCCGGAGCGACAGCGCCGGGTCGCCGAGATGATGGGCCTGGTCGGGCTCGACGCGGCCCTCCTGCCCCGCTATCCCCACGAGCTGTCCGGCGGTCAGCGCCAGCGCGCGTCGATCGCCCGCGCGCTGATCACGCACCCGCGCTTCATCGTGTTCGACGAGGCGACCAGCGCACTCGACGTATCGGTGCAGGCGCAGATCCTGAACCTGGTCCTCGCCCTGCAGCAGCAGGCGGGCTTCGCCGCGCTCTTCATCTCGCACGATCTCGCTGCCGTGCGCTACGTGGCGCGGCGGGTCACCGTGCTCTATGCCGGCCGGCTGATGGAGCTGGCCGAGAGCGCGGGTCTCTACCGGCCGGCGGCACACCCCTACACGCGCTGCCTGCAGCAGGCGAGCGGCCTGATCGATGCTCCCGCCTATCGCCTTGCGGGCCCGTTCGGAGCAGCCGCCGGCGATTGCTGCCCGCTGCATCCCCGCTGCCCCCTCGCCGTCGAGCGGTGCGCGCGGGAGCGGCCGGTGCCGCCGGCCGCCGATGCCGGCCGCGTCGCCTGCCATCGCGCCGCGGAGCTCGCCAATGGATCGAACCCCTAGGAGGAGAAGCCTTCGATGATCGGTCAGCAGGATCTCGTGCCGCGGACCCGGCGGGACGGGCGCTCGCTCGCGCTCGACTTCCCCTCGCTTCACATCGGCGTCGCCGAGTATGACGAGGGGCCTACCGGCGCCACCGTATTCTGGTTTCCGGACCGCGCGATCGGCGCGGTGGACGTGCGCGGCGGCGCGCCGGGTGCCTACAACCTCGACTGGCTGCGGCTCGGCTATGATTTCCCCAACCTCGACGCCATCACCATCGCCGGCGGCTCCTGGTACGGGCTCGGCGCCTCGGCCGGAGTGGCCGCCGCGTTGAAGGACCGGGGCCACCGCAGCGGCCACTGGGCCAACCTCGCCAACGTCGCGGGGGCCATCATCTACGACTACGGAACCCGCCGTCTCACCCCGTACCACCCCGACGACCGGCTCGGCCGCGCCGCCCTCGAGGCGGCGGCGCCGGGTGCCTTCCCGCTCGGCGCGCGGGGCGCCGGCCGGCACACGATGCAGGGCTCCTATTTCGGGCTCTGGCTGCATTCCGGCCAGGGCGGCGCGTGCCGCAGCCTGGGGCCGACCCGCATCGCCTGCTTCAGCGTGGTCAATGCCGTCGGGGTGGTTGCCGACCATGACGGCAACGTCGCCTGCGGCACCCAGCGGATGGCGGCCGCCGAGCGGCGCGTCGCCGACCTCATCGCCCTGGTTCCCGACAAGGTGAGGACCCAGACGGGCAGCATCATGGGCGTGCGGACCGAGATGAATCCCGCCAACACCACGATCTCCCTGGTGGTGACGAATCAGAAGCTGAATTTCGCGCAGCTGCAGCGCCTGGCCATCCAGGTGCACACCTCGATGGGCCGCTGCATCCAGCCTCTCGGCACAGTGAACGATGGGGACATCCTGTTCGCCGTCTCGACCGCGGAGATCGACAACCCGGCCCTGCATCCCACCGACCTCGCCACCGTCGCCTCCGAGGTGATGTGGTCGGCGGTGCTGGCGAGCGTCCCGGAGATCGTCGTGCCCGCCGACGATGCGCCCCCGCTTCCTGCCGAGCGGCTGCCCGGCCGGTTCACCTTCGCGCCGGGCGTGGGGCTCGAGGTGCGAGCCGACCCGGCCGGGCTGGCTCTCAGGATCGCGGCCGATCGCGACATCTTCGGCCTGCCCCCGGGAACCGAGCTGAAGGCAACGGGCCGCCGGGCAAACGGCTTCAGCGTCGGCAAGGCGTTTCTCGACGAGATCCGCTTCCAGGCCGACGAATCCGGTGCCATCCGTCTGGTGCTCAATCCCGGGCCCTGGCAACAGATCGGTACGCTTGGCTAGAAGCGGCCGCTCCAAGCCGCCTGCGACCGCCCCCTACCCGCTCCCGAACACCACGAACGCGGCCCAGTAGTACGGGTCGGCGTACGGCCGCTCGTTCGGCGCGGCGAGCGCATGGCGGCGCAGCTCGCGCTCCAGCTGCGGTGCGGCGAGCGGCGCGGCGCCGCCGTCGCGCAGCGCCTTGTAGAAGCGGTGCAGCGACCGGTTGGTCGCGTCGCGCAGCCAGCGCTGGGCCTGGCGGAGCGCGTCCGCCGGGGTCCGGCGCTCGCCGACCAGCCCCTCGTAGAGCCGGCGGGCGAGCAGCATGGCGGCGGCGTCGTCGACCCGCCACAGGGTGCAGGCGACCGCCGCCGCGCCGGCCCGCAGGAAGGCGGCCGGCAGGCCGAGGAACTCGTCCGGCCGCGCCATGTCCGTCCGGCCGCTCTCGCAGGCCGACAGCGTCACCAGCCGGCACTCGGCGAGGTCGAGATTGAGCACGATCCAGCGGTGGCCGGCGAGGAAGAAGTCCTGCAGCGGGCGTCGCCCCTCCGCGACGGCCATGATCTCCTCGCTGTCGAGCGTCGCCTGGTCGTGCGCCAGGTGCAGCCCCGCATAGTTGCCGCCGGCCGTCGTGTAGTAGGCATGGCAGCTGAGATGCAGATAGGCCTTGCCGGGCACCGCGGCCTTCAGCGCGCCGCCGCTCGCCGCCGGCCCCTCGATCAGCCGGGCCTGCGGCGCGGCGAACAGGCCCGCCACCAAGGCGCCCTCCGCGCGGCCATAGGCGAGATCGCCCAGCGGATCGACGGCGCCGAGCAGGCTGTCTGCGGCCCTCGCAGCGGCGGCACGGCGCTGCATCAGCGACAGCAGGTAGGCGCTCGGCGCGTACGACACCGCATAGGCGTCGAGCAGGCCGCCGGCCTGTCCCGGCTTCGGCGCCGCCGCGTGCAGCGGCAGCATGCCGAGCCCGCCCTGCGGCAGGATCGCCACCGGGGCGCCGTCCGCCAGCCCCAGGGCCTGCAGCCGGGCGGCGACGGGGCCGGCGAAGAGCCGCCACAGCCGCTCGCAGGCCGTCGTCACGGCGCGGCGGCGCTGGGCGCGGTCGGCGGCGGACTGCGCGGCGGCCCATTCGGCCAGCAGCGCGATCAGGTCGTTGTCGGTGAAGGCGTCGAGCCACAGCAGGTCGTCCGGCGCCGGCGCGCCCCGGCCATGCGGCACGACCAGGACGCAGCAGCCGACGATGCTGAAGACCGGCAGCACCAGCGCGCCCCCTGGCGGCGCGAGCCCGGCGAGCTCGCGCGCGCCGATCGCCTGGGGCAGCGCCTCCGGCGCGTCCGTCCTGATCCGCTCCAGGACCTCGAGCCAGGCCTGCCAGGCGGACCGGCTCATCGCCTCGAGCAGGGTCGCCACCTGCTCGCGGCTGTCGCGACGGGTCGGCACCAGCTTGGTCGTGCGCAGAGTGCGAACCCCCTGCCGCGCCCGCCGCAGCTCCTCGCGCAGCGGCTCGGGCAGCCGCTCCTCCCGGATGTCGGACGCCTCCAGCTCCTCCGAGAGCAGCCGGCTCCGCCCGGCCTCGAGCAGCCCGATCCCCTCCTCGAACCGCTCGAGGCGGAAGCAGGCATAGGCCGCCGCCGAATAGGCGGTGCCGAAATCGCCGAAGACCTCCCGCCGCTGCTCCTCGACCCAGGTCGATGCGAGCATCGCCTCGGTCCTGGCGATCACCGAGCGGTAGGCGGCGAGCGCACCCTCCCAGTCGCGGCTGCCCAGCGCCGCCAGCGCCTGGCGCAGATCGGGCCCCCGCGGGTCGCGCGACTGCAGCACCAGGGCGCGCTGCTGCGCGGCCTGCCGCAGCCGCGCGGCCGTCTCCTGCAGGCGCTCCCGCTCGCCCAGCTTCGCCTGCGCCGCCACGGCCCGCTCGAGATGGGCGATCGCCTGGTCGAGGTTGTCCAGCGGATCGCCGATCCGGCGCTCGAGGAAGGCGTTCCCGACGTTGAACTGCATGGCGGCCCAGTTGCCCGGCTGGTCCTCGCGCTCGACCAGCCCGGCGCCCGCCTGGAAGCAGCGCAGCGCAGCCTCGAGATGCTGCGCCCGGTCGCCCTCCCGGCGCTGATAGTGCAGGAAGCCGAGCGCGTCGCAGATCGCCAGCCGGCCATGGCCGTCCCCGAGCGCCTCGTAGGCCGCCGCGGCCGCCTCGTAGTGGGCGATGGCTTCCTCCTCGTCGGCCGCGGAGCGGCGATGCTCCCAGCACCAGGCGGCGAGCCGGGCCCGGCTGTCGGCCGAGAGCGCGAGCCACGGCCCGCAGGCGAAGCCCGCCGTCGCCACCGCCTCCCAGGCCGGCCGCGCCAGCAGGCCGGCGCCGTCCTCCGCCGCGGCGTCGACCGCCGCCAGGGTCGCCTGCAGCTCGGCCCAGAGCAGCGGGTTCTCGGCGCGCGTCAGCCGGCGCGTCGCCTCGAGCAGCCCGACGGTCGCCGCGTCGCGCAGCCCCGAGCGCATGGCGTGGGCCGTCGCCCCCAGCAGGTCGTTCAGCGGCGCCGTCGGCAGATAGACCCGAGCCGGGGGGAGAAGCGCAGGGATGGCGGATGCGCCGGCGCGGCGGCAGCCGGCGAGCATGCCGCCCAGCGCGCGCAGCCGGGCGATCTTCGCGCCGTCGCCGGCCTGCCGCGCCGCCGCGATCCTCTCATCGAGCAGCGCCGCGGCCTCCGGCTCCAGGAGCCCGGGATGGCGGCCGAGCAGATATTGCTGCTGCCATCCAGAACCCGCCCGGCACAGCGCCTCCACCAGGTCGGCCGGCGCCGGCGGCGCCGCGGGATCGGCCAGCTCGGCCGGCATCAGCGGGCGCGCGACGACGGCGATCTCCTCGACCAGGGCGTCGTCCCAAAGCCCGGCCAGCCCCGCCTTGAGCGTGCCCAGCGCGTGGACCAGCTGGTTGTGGTCGTCGAGGCTGGTGGTGCCGGGCGAGGGCGAGAACAGCAGCCGCGGCTGGCGCTCGCGCACGGCCAGGAACGGCGCGTTGACATCGATGCTCCGGGCGCAGGAGGCGCAGCGGAAGGTGCAGAGGCTGCCGTCGCGGATCGCCGCCGCGAGGTCCGGGCGATGGCGCGTGTCGACGACGATCCACATCGTCGGCGCCCAGTCGGCGCGGCAGGCGGGGCAGCGGGCGAACGGCGGCAGCCCGGCCGAGAGATCGTGCGGGGGCAGCCGCCCCTCAGCCATTGGGCAGCCAGTCCCCCAGCAGGTCGCGCGCCTTCACGACGTCGTCGGCATAGGCGAGCGCCTCCCCTTCCAGGCTCTCGCCGGCGCCGATCCCGAGCAGCTCCCGATCGGCCCGCTCGTCCGGCAGCCAGGCGGCCTCCCGGGCCGCCGGGGCGAGCGCGGCGTGACGTTCGCGCACCGGCTCCTTGACCAGCTCGCTGCAGCGCAGATAGCAGGCCTTGACGATCAGCTCCGCCTCGGCCCGCAGGTAGTTGGGCTCGGCGCGCAGGAAGGTCTGCGCCTCCTTGATCAGCGCCCGGCACTTGGTCCAGGCGCCCTGCCGCGCCGCATCGTCGACCAGCGGGTCGTCGATCAGGCTCTGGGCGACGTCCTCGGCCTCGCGCAGGCGCTCGTCCCAGGGCGTGCCGGTCCCCAGGTCGCGCGAGCGCACCGGCGTCTTGCGCACCTCGATGATGACGTAGGACAGCCCGGAGAGCGGCCGGCCGCCGGCCAGCAGGCGATGATCCCTGACCTCGAGGGCGGGCAGCGGCGAGGGGATCGGGTTCTCGGCGTCGCGCGATCCGAGGATCGCGTAGTAGCCCGCGGCGAGGTCGCCGGTCGCCAGGTTGAAGTCGCCGGTGAACTGCAGCACCGGCTCCTGCTCCTCCGCCGGGATGAAGGTCTGGATGATGTCGTTGGCGAGCGCGCTGACCGTCTTGGCGATGGCGATGCCCCCCGGCGCCAGCGACAGGGCCGCCGAGAAGCTCTCCTTGTTGACCAGCGACCCGAGCTGCGCGATGCGGTTCTCCTTGTCGAGGTAGAACTCGATCGACAGCGTCACCTGCGGCATGACGGCCGGGGTCAGGTCCACCAGGTTGACGGCGAGCCCGAGCTGCTCGTCGACGCGCTGCCGCACGGCACGCGTCTGCTGCAGCGAGCGCAGGCCGCGCTCGCCGAGCAGGGCGTGGTGCAGGTCGACCTGGGTCGAGACGAGCACCGACCTGACCTTGCTCCAGATCGACCCGACGAACGCCACCTGCGCCCCGCAGATGCGGACGGCGAAATAGTCGGCGCCGACGCGGACCGGCTCCGCCGGCACCGCCGACGGCACGAAGATCGGAGCCGACGTCCCCAGCGTCGGGTTGTCG
This sequence comes from Dongiaceae bacterium, assembly GCA_046349435.1. Classification (GTDB taxonomy): domain Bacteria; phylum Pseudomonadota; class Alphaproteobacteria; order Dongiales; family Dongiaceae; genus JAXMCI01. The sequence continues at coordinate 6,584 of JAXMCI010000044.1, forward strand.
CCCGCCATGGCCTGACCTCCTCCTCGGCTGCGCGCCCCCGCCCCCGGGCGCGCCGCCCGTTACCTACTTGCCAGGGTTCTTCGCCAGCCACGCCTTGAGCAGGGCGATCTCGTCGGTCTGCGCCTTGATCACCGCCTCGGCCAGCTTCTTGAGATCCTCGTCCTTGCCGTATTGCAGCTCGAGCCGGGCCATGTCGACGGCGCCCTGGTGGTGCGGGATCATGACGGCCGCGAAGTCGCGGTCGGGATCGCCGGAGAGCCGCCGCGGCATCTCCCGGTGCATCGCCATGATGGAGCGGCGCAGCGCCCGGGTCGCGTCGTCGTCGGGGCCGCCCATCGGGCCCGCGCCCATGCCGCCCCAGTGCCGCCGCCGCATGGTGATGCTGTTGCCCTCGATGTCGAGGTCGGCCCCGCCGCGGGCCGCCGCGCCCGGGCTCATGCCGCCGGCCGCGCCGGCGCCCATGCCGCGCCCCATCATCTGCTGCATGGTGCCCATCATCTGCTGCATCTGGCCCATCATCTGCTGCATCGGGCCCATCATGGCCTGCATCGACCGCATCATCTGCTCCATCTGGTCCATGCGGTCCTGCAGCTCGGCGACGCTCGCCGTCGCCTCCTGGTCGTCGGCATGGGCGCGCGACGCGCCGCCGGCGACCAGTGCGGCCAGCAGCGCCGCCGCCGCGACCCGGCTCAACATCTTGCTGCGCAGCATCGGATCCTCCCCGTGAGTTGGCCTCGAGGCGTCAGGATACGCCCGGCCCCGGGCCAGGGCGAGGCCCGACCGGACGGCGTCACCGGTCCATCGCCGGGCGCCGCTAGGCCCGCTTCTCCCAGCGCCCGCCGCCATCCTGCTGGTAATAGGAGAGCTCGTGGCCGGCGGCCTTGTAGTCCTTCCAGCGGGCGCGGGCAGCGGCCACCGCCGCGGCGTCGTTGCCGTCGAACAGCTCGACGCAGAGGGGGTAGCGGTCGACCGCGGCGCTGGCCGCGCCGTCGGTCAGGAACAGCACCGAGGCCTCGTTCGGGTTCTCGTCGGCGTGCGTCAGCCAGATCGGCTGCAGCTCCGGCGAGCCGTCGCGGGCGGTGCCGTGCGGCAGGAAGCCGCGATCGTCATAGGTCCACAGCCAGTGCGCCAGCGCCTCGACCCGCTCGGCCGAGCCGGCCATGACCACCGCCCGCTGGCCGCGGGCGAGCGCCCGCTCCAGCATCTGCGGCAGCGCCGCCTCGAGGCTGGTGCGCTGCAGATGGTAGAAGCGCACCTCGCTCATGGCGTGCCGGCGGCCCCTACTTGCCCTCGTAGACCTCGGCGACCAGCCGGTCGAGCAGCCGCAGGCCGAAGGCGGTGGCGCCCTTCGGGCAGGTCGGCCGGTCCTTGTCGGCCCAGGCCGTTCCGGCGATGTCGAGATGCGCCCAGGGCGTATCCTTGACGAAGCGCTGGATGAACTGCGCGGCGGTGATGCTGCCGCCCCAGCGGTCGCCGCCGATATTCTTCACGTCGGCGGCGTCGGAATCGATCTGCCTGTCGTAGGCCTCGGCCAGCGGCATGCGCCAGAGCAGCTCCCCCGTCGACTTGCCGGCGGCGAGCAGCCGGTCGGCAAGCTCGTCGTCGTTGGAGAACAGGCCGGCGTGGATCTTGCCGAGCGCGACCATGATGGCGCCGGTCAGGGTCGCCAGGTCGACCATGATCTTCGGCTTGAAGCGGTCGCGCGTGTACCAGAGCGCGTCGGCCAGCACCAGCCGGCCCTCGGCGTCGGTGTTCAGCACCTCGATGGTCTGGCCGGACATCGACTTGACGATGTCGCCGGGCCGCTGCGCGCTGCCCGACGGCATGTTCTCGACCAGCCCGACCACGCCGACGGCGTTGACCTTGGCCTTGCGGGCGGCGAGCGCGCGGAGCAGGCCGATCACCACGCCGGCGCCGGCCATGTCCCACTTCATCTCCTCCATGCCCTGCGCCGGCTTGATCGAGATGCCGCCGGTGTCGAAGGTGACGCCCTTGCCGATGAAGGCCACCGGCGACTGGTCCTTGGCGCCGGGCGCGCCGTTCCACTGCATCACCACCAGGGCCGAATCGTGGGCGCTGCCCTGGCCGACGCCGAGCAGCGCGTTCATGCCGAGCTTGCGCATCTGCTTGACGCCCAGCACCTCGACGTCGACGCCGAGCGCGGACAGGCTGCGCGCCTGCTCGGCCAGGGTCTCGGGGTAGAGCACGTTGGCCGGCTCGGAGACCAGGTCGCGGGTGAAGGCGACCGACTCGGCGACCCGCTCCAGCGGCTCGTAGAGCCGCCTGGCGGCGCCGGCGTCGGCGACCATCACGGTCAGCCGCTTCAGGGTCGGCTTCTTCTCCGCCTTCTCGGTGGTGCGGTACTTGTCGAAGCGGTAGGCGCGCAGCCTGGCGCCATAGGCGATGTTGGCCGCCAGCTCGGCGGTGCCGAGCTTGCCGCCGGCCAGCTCGTCGACGGCCACCGCGGCATGGGCCTCGCCGGCCTCGTTGAGGGCGGCGACGATCCGGCCGCCGAGCGCCTGGGCGGCCAGGGCGTCGCAGGCCTCCGGCTTGCCGAGCCCGGCGAGCAGCAGCCGCGACACCCCCACGCCGGAGGGCGCCAGCACGGTCAGCAGGTCCTCGCCCCGCCCCTTGAAGCGGCTGGAGGCGGCGAGCGCCCGGCCGACCGCCCCTTCCGTGTCGCGGTCGAGCGCCGCGGCGGTGCTGGTCAGCCGGCGCTCGTCGAGCACGCCGACCACGAGCGCGCCGGCATTGGGCAGTTCCGGCTTGGCGAACGAGATCTTCATCCCTGGCGATCCTCGGGCGGTGGAAGGGCGGGCCGGCAAACGCATCAGGCCGGCCAACGTATCGGGCCGGCGACCTCTAGCACAGCCGACCCGGGCGATAAAGAGAGCGCGGCCGGCGCGCGGCGAGGTTGCGCTTTGCAGCCGCCGCCGCCCCGCCTATCATGCCGGGATGAGGGGGATAACCCGCTATATCGGCAAGCAAATCGCCCTTGCGATCGTGTTCATCACGGTCGCCCTGACGCTGGCGGTGTGGCTGAGCCAGACGATGCGGTTCATCGACACCATCGTGAACAGCGGCCTGCCCCTGCTCCTCACCCTGAAGTTCCTCGCCCTGCTGCTGCCGAGCCTGGTCACCATCATCCTGCCGACCAGCGTCTTCGTCGCCGTGGTCTTCGTCTACTGGAAGATGACGAACGACCGCGAGCTGGTGGCGCTGCAGACCGCCGGGGTCAGCCCGCTGCGGATCGCCCGGCCGGCGCTGATCGTGTCCATCGCCGCCACCGCGCTCGGCTACGCGCTGACCCTCTACATGCTGCCCGCCTCCTACCGCGCCTTCTCCAGCTTCGAGGAACGCATTCACAACGACTTCGGCGAGATCCTGCTGCCCGAGGGCGTGTTCAGCAACGTCACCGACGACATGACGATCTACGCGCGCAAGCGCGAGGGCGACGGGGTGCTGCTCGGGCTGATGGTCTATGACGGCCGCGACCCCGCCCACGTGGTGACCTACACCGCCAAGCGCGGCGTCGTCAGCAGCGGCCCGAACGGCCCGAGCCTGACCATGGAGGAGGGCAGCTACCAGGAGACCGACCAGCAGACCCGCCGCACCTCGATCCTCTACTTCGACCGGGTCGCCATCGCCATGGCCCGGGACAGCGGCCGCTCCGGCGCGCGCCAGCTCAGCTCCTTCGAGCGCTACCTGCCCGAGCTCCTGAACCCGGTCGACCTGCCGCCCGACTCGCCCGACCGGGGGATGTTCCGGGTCGAGGCGCACCAACGGCTGCTCTACCCGCTCTACATCCCGGCGCTGGCGGTGCTGGGGCTGGCGCTGCTGATGACCGCGGCACCCGACCGCAGCCAGCAACGCACCGCGCTGACGCTCGCCTGGATCGGCATGGCCGCCCTGCAGTTCGCCAACCTGGCGCTGCGCAACGCAGCCTTCGGACGGCCGATGCTGGTGCCGCTGATGTATCTCGGGCCGCTGCTGCCGCTGGTCCTGGGCGGGCTCCTCCTGGTGCGGCCGTGGCGTGGCCGGCGGCCGCGGCCCGCGATGCACCCGCTGCCCGTGCCGGTGCGCACATGAGAAGCGGCGGGCGCCGCCTGTCCGCGACGCTCTGCCTCTATCTCGGGCGGCGCTTCCTGATGTGGTTCGCCCTGGTGCTGGCCTGCGTCAGCGGCATCGTCGTCCTCGCCGAATCGATCGAGCTGCTGCGCCGCGGCGCCGAGAGAGGCCTCGGGCTCGGCCGCCTGTTCGGCATGGCGCTGCTCAAGACGCCGGGCACCGTCCAGGAGGTCATGCCCTTCACCCTGCTCATCGCCGTGATGCTGACCTACTGGCACCTCAACCGCACCAGCGAGCTGATGGTCGCCCGGGCCAGCGGCATCTCGGTCTGGCAATTCCTGCTCCCCGCCGCCCTGCTGGCCGTGCTCATCGGCGTGCTGCGAATCACCGTGCTCGATCCCTTCACCACCGCGCTCTCCGCCCGCTTCCAGCAGCTCGCGGACCTCTATATCGACGACACCGGCGGCGTCATCACCGCCTCGAGCAACGGCCTCTGGCTGCGCCAGTTCGACCGGAACGGGCAGGCCATCATCCACGCCGCCCGCCTCTCGCTCGAGGATCAGACCTTCCACAGCGTGTCGATCATGAGCTTCGCGCCCGACGACACCCTGACCCGCCGGGTCGATGCGGCGGCGGCGACGCTGGGCGGCGGCTACTGGCATCTGCCGCAGGCCTGGGTGGTGGTGCCGAATCGCGGCGCGGCGCTGAACCCCGACTACCGGCTTCCGACGCACCTCTCGCTCGACCAGGTGGTCGGCAGCCTGGCGCCGCCGACCACGGTCTCCTTCTGGCGGCTGCCGCGCTACATCGAGCTGCTCGATGCGACCGGCTTGTCCTCGGTGTTCCACCGCCTGCAATGGCAGCGCCTGCTCTCCATGCCGCTGCTGTTTGCGGCGATGATCCTGGTCGGCGCCGCCTTCTCGCTGCGGCCGCAACGGCTCGGCGGCACGATGGCCCGTGTCGGCGCTGGCGTGACGACCGGTTTCCTGCTCTATTTCATCTCGGATCTGATCATCCGTTTGGGGCGGAATGACAGCATCCCGCCGGTGCTTGCCGGATGGACGCCGGCAGGAATGACGGCGTTGGTTGGCATCACCTTCCTGCTGTACCTCGAGGACGGCTGAGGGGAGGACGGTTGAGGGGGATGAGGGGGCGCTGGCTTAGAGGGGCGGTGCTGGCGGCGGCGCTGGCGGCGGCGGCACTCGTGCCGGCGGCAGGCGCCCGGGCGGCGACGCCGGCGCAGCAGCCGGCCGCGCCGGCGCAGCCCACGGGCGGGCTGCAGCAGCTGCCGGGCAAGCGCGACGCGCCGGTGCTGATCAACGCCGACCAGATCACCTACGACCAGCAGCTCGGCATCGTCGTCGCCTCGGGCAACGTCGAGGTCGCCCAGGGCGACCAGGTGCTGCACGCCGACAACCTCGGCTACAACCAGAAGACCAAGGTGGTCACCGCCTCCGGCCATGTCAGCCTGCTCGACCCCAGCGGCAACGTCGCCTTCGCCGACTACATGGAGCTGACCGACGACCTCAAGGAAGGGGTGATTCGCGACATCAAGGTGCTGCTCTCCGACCGCTCGCGGCTCGCCGCCAACAGCGCCGTGCGGACCAGCGGCAACCACACGGTGTTCACCCGCGGCGTCTTCTCGCCCTGCGCGCTCTGCGCCACGGACCCGATGCGGCCGCCGCTGTGGCAGATCACCGCCCGCAAGGCGATTCGCGACGAGGAGGCGCAGCGCATCAGCTACGAGGATGCCTGGCTCGAGATCTACGGCGTGCCGATCGCCTACCTGCCGGTGTTCTCGCATCCCGACGTCGGCGCCAAGCGCCAGAGCGGCTTCCTGCCGGCCAGCTTCGGCCGCTCCACCCAGCTCGGCTTCGTCGTCCAGCCGGTCTATTACTGGGCCACCAGCGACAGCTCGGACATCACGCTGAGCCCGATCATCACCACCAAGAAGGGCGCGGTGTTCGACGGCCAGTACCGGCAGCGATTCGTCGACGGCTATTTCCAGGCCGACGGCAGCGCCACCTACACCAGCCGCAACGACGACGCCAGCGGCGGCGAGAAGGTGATGCGCGGCCACCTCTTCGCCGCCGGCCGCTACGACATCGACGAGAACTGGCGCTCCGGGCTCGACGTCAACTTCGCCAGCGACAAGGACTATCTGCGGCTCTACAACTTCACCTCGGCCCGGACGCTGACCACACGGGCGTTCGCCGAAGGCTTCTACGGCCGCAGCTACGCGCTGGCCGAGAGCATGTGGTTCCAGGGCACGCGGGACCAGGACAACAACAAGCAGAGCCCGATCGTCGCGCCGGCGCTCAGCTACTCCTATGTCGGCGAGCCGGGGCGCTACGGCAGCTATCTCACCTTCGACGCGAGCACCGCGGTGCTGACCCGGATCTCCGGCCGGGACGACCGCCGGATCAGCCTGCAGGGCGGCTGGACGCTGCCCTACACCTCGCCCGCCGGCGACGTCTACACCCTCACCGCCTCGCTGCGCGGCGACCTCTACTCGATCAACGGGCAGGATCCCAACCATCCGAACACGGTCAATCCCTCCGACCCGAGCTTCGACGGCTGGAAGGCGCGCATCTTCCCGCAGCTGACCGGCGAATGGCGCTACCCCTTCGCCCGCCACCACGAGACCTGGGACGAGGTGCTGCAGCCGGTCGTCGGCTTCGCGGTCGGCACCGGCGGCATGAACTCGAAGAAGATCCCCAACGAGGACAGCCTCGACATCGAGTTCGACGAGACCAACCTGTTCAACGCCAACCGCTTCGCCGGCTACGACGTGATCGACGGCGGCCAGCGGGTCAACTACGGGCTGGAATACAGCGTCTTCACCAAGAGCGGCGGCTTCGGCAGCATCTTCGTCGGGCAGACCTACCAGCACGGCGCCTCCGACGTGTTCCGCAACGGCAGCGGCCTCAGCAACAACCTCACCGACATCGTCGGCAAGGTCGAGATCTCGCCGAACCAGTATCTCGACCTGCTCTGGCGCTGGCGCGTCGACCCGTTCGCCGGCAAGCTCGACCGCAACGAGGCCACGCTCACCGCCGGGCCCCGCCTGTTCAACGTCTCGCTGACCTACGCCTATCTGCGGGGCGGCGCCACCGGCGAGGAGTTCGGCAATCGCGAGGAGGTCGCCGGCACCGTCCGCTCGCAGATCACCGACTACTGGGCCGTGCTCGCCTCGGGCCGCCGCGACCTGTCCAAGGGCAACTGGCTCTCCTATGGCGGCGGGATCGTCTATTCCGACGAGTGCTTCGACTTCGCCGCCACGGCGGAGCGCTCCAACTTCAAGGACAACGAGAACAAGCCCGGAACCAGCTTCCTGATCCGCTTCGGCTTCAAGTATCTCGGCGCCTTCGGGACTTCATTCTAGCCGGCAGGTCGTTGCTGCCCAATGATTTAGCCGAACCGGCTCGCGGGTGGCGACAGCCGGCGGCGGGGTGCCGCAGAGGGCGCCATTGTCCGGCTCGCCGCGGTTCGCTATAACCCCGTCATTTCGCTGAGCGGCCAATGGGTTGGCCGGCTGCGGGCGGCCGAGACTGTCGAGAGGAAAGAACCGGTGAGGAAGATCCTGGCGCTCGCGCTTCTGGGGCTGCTGGCGACGCTGCGGCCGGCGGCGGCGCAGGACAGCCTGACCATCGTCGCGGTCGTCAACGAGGACGTCATCTCGGCGCTCGATCTCGCGATGCGCGAGCGGATGGCGATCCTCGGCTCGCATCTGCAGGATTCGCCGGAGATCCGCGCCAAGCTCGCCCGCCAGGTGCTGCGCGGCCTGATCGACGAGCGGCTGAAGCTGCAGGAGGCCAAGCGCGTCGGGGTCAAGGTGAGCGACGAGGACGTCAACCAGCAGCTCGGCCAGATCGCCAGCGACAACAAGATGTCCCTCGACCAGTTCGCCGCGGCGCTGCGGCAGAGCGGCGTGATGATCGATTCGCTGCGCGACCAGGTGCGGGCCGAGATCGGCTGGATCAAGACGGTGCAGCGCCGGCTGCGCAGCAACGTCCAGATCAGCGACGAGCAGATCGACGAAGCGCTCTCCGAGCTGAGGGACAACGCCAACCAGCCGGAGTTCCTGGTCTCCGAGATCTTCCTCGCGGTCGACCAGCCGGCCCAGGAGGACGAGGTCAGGCAGACCGCCGAGCGGCTGATCGAGCAGATCCGCGGCGGCGCCGGCTTCGCCGCGATCGCCCGCCAGTTCTCCCAGTCCTCGACCGCCGCCACCGGCGGCGACCTCGGCTGGGTCCGCATCGGCCAGCTCGACCGCGCCGTCGACACGGCGCTGCCGAACCTGCCCAAGGGGCAGATCAGCGATCCGATCCGCACCAATGGCGGCTTCCAGATCATCTATCTGCGCGACGAGCGCCGCGGCGGGGTCGGCGCCCCCGAGGGCAAGGTATCGATGAAGCAGGTCTTCATCCCGCTGCCCGCCAAGGCCACCCAGGAGCAGCGCCAGAAGGCCGAGCAGCAGGCCCAGGCGGTGATCGACCAGGCCAAGAGCTGCGACGACATGACCCGGATGGCGCACGAGATCGACGCCAAGGCCAATGTCGACCTCGCCAATGTCGACTACGGCGACCTGCCGGGGCCGCTGAAGCCGATCGCGCTCGAGCAGCCGCTGCAGACCCCGAGCAAGGCGCTGCCGCTGGCCACCGGGATCGGCGTCTACATGGTCTGCAGCCGCGACATCGCCGAAGGCGGGCTGCCGAGCCGCGAGCAGATCGGCCAGCGCCTGCTGCGCGAGCGGCTGGAGGTGCTGGCGCGCGGCTATCTGCGCGACCTCCGCCGCTCCGCCTATATCGAGATCAGGACCAACAGCTGACGTCGCCGGGGCAGGCCGGGGGGCCGGCGGGGTGAGCGACCGGCCGGCGGGGCCGCCCGCGGACCCGCTGCCGCCGCTCCGCCAGGTGATCGCACGCCACGGGCTGGGCGCCCGGCGCGCGCTCGGCCAGCATGTCCTGCTCGACCTCAACCTGACCGGCCGCATCGCGCGGGCCGCCGGCGATCTCTCCCAGGGCACCGTGATCGAGATCGGCCCGGGTCCCGGCGGGCTCACCCGGGCCCTGCTCGCCGCCGGGGCGCGGCGGGTGATCGCGATCGAGCGCGACCCGCGCTGCGCCGCGGCTCTGGCCGAGATCGCCGCCGCCTGGCCCGGCCGCCTCGAGGTGGTGATGGGCGACGCGCTGGAGATCGACGCCGCGACGCTGGGCGAGGCGCCCCGCCGCATCGTCGCCAACCTGCCCTACAACGTCGCCACCCCGCTGCTGATCGGCTGGCTCGGCCGGATCGACGCCTTCGAGCGGCTGGTGCTGATGTTCCAGAAGGAGGTGGCGCTGCGCCTAGCGGCGGCGCCGCGGAGCGCCGATTACGGCCGGCTCTCGGTGCTGACCCAGTGGCTGGCCCAGCCCCGGCGCCTGTTCGACATCCCGGCCAGCGCCTTCACCCCGCCGCCCAAGGTGACCTCGAGCGTGGTCGAGCTGAAGCCGCGCCCGGCGCCGCTCCACCCGGCCGACCGGGCCCTGCTCGAGCGGGTCACCGCCGCCGCCTTCGGGCAGCGCCGCAAGATGCTGCGGCAGAGCCTGCGCGCCGCCACCCCGAACCCCGCCGCATTGCTGGCCGCCGCCGGGCTGCCTGAGACGGCGCGGGCCGAGGAGCTCACGGTGGAGCAGTTCTGCCGCCTCGCCCGGGCGCTCGCCGGCGGCACGCCGACCGACAGCGGCTGCGAGCGCTGAGCCGGGCGGGGCCGGCTCAGGCGCCGGCGCGCAGCCGGCTGACGAAGTCGTGCAGCCCGACCTGGCGCTCGCGGCGCAACCGCTCGGCGCCGAGGATGGCGGCGACCTGCGCGACGCTGCCTTCGATCTCGTGGTTGACCACGATGTAGTCGTATTCCGGCCAGTGGCTCATCTCGTCGGCCGCCTTGGCCATGCGCCGCGCCACCTCCTCGTCGCTGTCCTGGGCGCGGCTGCGCAGCCGGCGCTCCAGCGCCGCGATCGAGGGCGGCAGCACGAAGATGCTGACGAGGTCGGCGCGCGCCGCCTCGCGCAGCTGCTGGGTGCCCTGCCAGTCGATGTCGAACAGCACGTCGCGCCCGCCGGCCAGCGCCGCCTCCACCGGGGCGCGCGGCGTGCCGTAGAAGTTGCCGAACACCTCGGCCCACTCCAGCAACTCGCGCCGCTCGACCATGCCATCGAAGGCGGCGGCGTCGATGAAGTGGTAGTCGACGCCGGGCACCTCGCCCGGCCGCCGCGGCCGGGTGGTCACCGAGACCGACATGGCGAGCGCCGGATCGCGTTCCAGCATGCGCCGCGAGATGGTCGTCTTGCCGGCGCCCGAGGGCGAGGACAGCACCAGCATCAGGCCGCGGCGGCGGATCGGCTCCGGCGCGCTCATTCGATGTTCTGCACCTGCTCGCGCAGCTGCTCGACCGCCGACTTCAGCGCCAGGCCGCAGCGCGTCAGCTCGATGTCGGCCGCCTTGCTGCAGAGCGTGTTGGCCTCGCGGTTGAACTCCTGGCAGAGGAAGTCGAGCTTGCGGCCGACCGCGCCGCCGGCGGCGAGCAGCTCGCGCGCGCCATGGACATGCGCCGTTAGCCGGTCGAGCTCCTCGCGGATGTCGCCCTTGGCGACCAGCAGCGCCGCCTCCTGGGCCAGCCGCTCCTCGCCGAGCTGCGGCAGGCTCTCGAGCAGGGCCGCCAGCTGCTGGCGCAGCCGCTCGCGCAGCCGCGCCGGCTGGGCCGCCGCGGTGGCGGCGGCCTCGGCGGTCAGCCGGGCGATGGCGTCGAGCTGCTCGCCGAGCAGCGCCGCCAGCCACGCCCCCTCGGCCAGCCGCATCGCCTGGAGCTGTCCCAGCGCCTGCTCCAGCCCGGCGGCGAGCCGGGCGATGCGCTCCTGCTCGGCGGCGGGATCGTCCTCCGTCTCGGCCGCCTCGATGACGCCGCGCACGGCCAGCAGCCCGTCGACCCGCGGCGGCGCGGCGACGCCGGTCGCCTGCAGCTCGCCGGCCAGCGCCAGCAGCTGGTCGAGCAGCTCGCGGTTGATGCGCACCCGCGGTGCCGCGCCGGTGCGGTCGACGGTGAGCGTGACGCTCACCGAGCCGCGCCGGCAGAAGCGCGGCACGGCCGCCCGCACCAGCGGGTCGAGCGCCTCCAGCCCGGGCGGCAGGCGGCAGCGCATGTCGAGGTTGCGGCCGTTGACGCTGCGGATCTCCCAGACGTCGCGGAACGGCCCGTCGCGCGATTCGATCCGGGCGAAGCCGGTCATGCTGGCGATCGCCGTCTCGGCTGGCAAGCGCGCTCACTCCCCCGAAGATTCCGCCGCCCCGGCGGCGTGGCGCGCACTCTATACGCCGCGCCGGACAGCAACAAGGCATGGCGCCCGGCAGGACGCCGGCGCCGGCCCGACCGTCAGGGCGAGGTCGCCGCCGCGGGAGCCCCCGCCGCCGGCGCGGTCGCGCCGGCCGCCGGGGCGAGCTTGCGCCACCGGGCGACGTTGCGGTTGTGCTCCTCCAGCGTGGCGGCGAAGGCGTGGCCGCCGGTGCCGTCGGCCACGAAGTAGAGCTCCCTGGTGTCCGCCGGGTGCAGCACCGCCTCGAGCGAGGCGCGTCCCGGATTGCCGATCGGCGCCGGCGGCAGCCCGGCGTTGAGGTAGGTGTTGTACGGGCTGGCAGTGTCCAGGTCGGCATGGGTCAGCGGCCGGCCGAGCGGGCCCTTGCCGTCGGTCAGCGCGTAGATCACCGTCGGATCGGACTGCAGCTTCATGCCGCGCGCCAGACGGTTGTAGAACACCGCGGCGATGCGCGGCCGCTCCGCCGGCACCGCCGTCTCCTTCTCGACGATGGAGGCGAGGACGACCGCCGCCTTGGGCGTGTCGACGCCGAGCTTGGCGGCGCGGCCGGCCCACAGCTCGGCCATCTCCTTGCGCATCGCCGCGCCCATGCGCTCGACCATCGCCTTGCGGCCGTCGCCCCAGCTGTAGAAGTAGGTTTCCGGCATCAGCGTGCCCTCGGCCACCGCCTCGGGGTCCGGCGGGTCGCCGTCCAGCCCGGGGGCGCCGCGCACCAGCTCGAGGATCTCGGGCACGGTCAGGCCCTCGGGCACGGTCAGCCGCCGCACCACGGTGCGCCCGGCCGCCATCATGTCGACGACCTGCTGCTGGCTGGCGGCGGCGGGAAAGTCGTACTCGCCCGCCTGCAGCCCGTGGCCGACCGCGTAGATCCGGGCGCCGAGCTCGAAGAGCTGCGCGTTGCGGATCACCCCCGCCTTCTCCAGCAGCGCCCCGATGTCGCCGAGCTTGGAGCCGCGCGGCACCACCACGGTGGTCTCGGCGGTCGACGGGCCGGGACCGATGAACTGCGAATAGCCGTAATACAGCGCGCCCGCGATCAGCAGGACGAGCAGGCAGAAGGTGCCGAACAGCCAGGCGAGGTAGCGCAGCATGGGGTGTCAGCGGCCGCGCCGGCGGCGGCGCCCGGCCTGTCGACCTCCGCTCAGGGCGGGCCGGCGAAGATCAGGCTGGCGTTGGTCCCGCCGAAGCCGAAGGAGTTGGACAGCGCGTAGCGCACCCGCCGCTGCTTCGCCTGCTTCGGGACCAGGTCGATGTCGCAGCCGGGCGACGGGTTGTCGAGATTGAGCGTCGGCGGCACCACCCCGTCGCGGATCGCCAGGATCGAGAAGATCGCCTCGACGCTGCCGGCCGCCCCGAGCAGATGGCCGATCGCCGACTTGGTCGAGGACATCGACAGCGTGTAGGCGGCGTCGCCGAACAGCCGCTTCACCGCCCCCAGCTCGATCTCGTCGCCGAGCGGCGTCGAGGTGCCGTGGGCGTTGATGTAGTCGATGTCGGACGGCTCCAGCCCGGCGCGCTGCAGGGCGGCGCGCATGGCGCGGAAGGCGCCCCGCCCGTCCTCGGACGGCGCGGTCATGTGGTAGGCGTCGCCGGACAGGCCGTAGCCGATGATCTCGCCGTAGATCCTGGCGCCCCGGGCCCGCGCATGCTCGAGCTCCTCGAGCACGACGACCCCGGCGCCCTCGCCCATGACGAAGCCGTCGCGATCGACGTCCCAGGGCCGCGAGCCCCGTTCGGGCGTGTCGTTGAAGCTGGTCGAGAGCGCCCGGGCGGCGGCGAACCCGGCGATGCCGATCCGGCAGATCGACGCCTCGGCGCCGCCCGCCACCATCACGTCGGCGTCGCCCAGCGCGATCAGCCGCGCCGCGTCGCCCAGCGCATGGGCGCCGGTCGAGCAGGCGGTGACCACCGCGTGGTTCGGGCCCTGCAGCCCGTACTTGATCGAGACCTGGCCGGAAGCGAGGTTGATCAGCGCCGAGGGAATGAAGAACGGCGTGACCCGCCGGGGCCCGCGCTCCTTCAGCAGGACCGAGGCGTCGTAGATGTCCTCCAGCCCGCCGATGCCGGAGCCGATCATCACCCCGGTGCGCTCGCGGTCCTCCTGCTCCTGCGGCTTCCAGCCCGCGTCCGTCATCGCCTCCTCGGCGGCGCCGATCGCAAAATGGATGAACGTACCCATCTTGCGCTGGTCCTTGGGCAGGATGTACTCGTCCGCATTGAACTTGCCGCTGCTGCGCTCGCCGCGCGGAACCTCGCCGGCGATCTTGCAGGGCAGGTCGGAGACGTCGCAGGACTGCACCCCGCGAATCCCCGATTCGGCGTTCAGCAGCCGCTTCCAGACCGGCTCGACACCGATTCCGAGCGGCGTGACCAACCCCAGGCCGGTGACGACGACGCGCCGCATCCCGGCGCCAGCAATCGATCCCAAGATGAGGACCTCAGGCGTTCTCCTCGATGAATGTGATGGCGTCCTTCACCGTCAGGATCTTCTCGGCGGCGTCGTCCGGGATCTCGCAGCCGAACTCCTCCTCGAAGGCCATCACCAGCTCGACCGTGTCCAGGCTGTCGGCGCCGAGATCGTCGATGAAGCTGGCCCCCTCCGTCACCTTCGATTCGTCGACACCGAGGTGCTCGACGACGATCTTCTTCACCCGGTCGGCGATGTCACTCATTGCTCTGATCCCTATGAGCTGCGCAGGTCGGTTTGAGCGCCGGCGCCGGCTGACCGCCGACGGTCGGCAATCCGGACGACTTCGCCCTCTCCGGGCGGAAAAGCCGGCCGTCTGTTAACATGAAAGGCCACCCTTGGCCAGCGCCTCCCGAGCACCGTTCGAGCACGCCCGGCGCGGCTCAGATCATCGCCATTCCGCCGTTGACGTGCAAGGTCTGGCCGGTGACGTAGGCGGCCTCGGCGCTGGCCAGATAGACCACCGCGGCGGCGACGTCGGCGGGGTCGCCCAGCCGCCCGGCCGGGACCGCGCCCAGCAGCCTGGTCCGCTGCTCCTCGGTCAGCGCCTCGGTCATCGCCGTGGCGATGAAGCCCGGCGCCACGCAATTCACGGTGATCCCGCGGGAGGCGACCTCCCCGGCCATCGCCTTCGACATGCCGATCATACCGGCCTTGGAGGCGGCGTAGTTGGCCTGGCCGGGGTTGCCGGTGACGCCGACGATCGAGGTGATGCCGACGATCCGGCCCCAGCGCTGGCGCATCATGCCGCGCAGGCAGGCGCGCGACAGGCGGAAGGCGGCGGTCAGGTTGACGTCGAGCACCGTCTGCCAGTCCTCGTCCTTCATCCGCATCGCCAGCATGTCGCGGGTCAGCCCGGCATTGTTGACCAGGATGTCGACCCGGCCCATCGCCGCCTCGGCATCCTTGACCAGCTGGTTGGCGGCCTCGGCGTCGGCCAGGTTGCCGCTCACCACATGGGCGCGCTCGCCGAGCGAGCCCGCCAGCTGCTGCAGCGCCTCGACCCGGGTGCCGGCCAGCGCGACCACCGCCCCCTGGCCGTGCAGCGCCCGCGCGATCGCCCCGCCGATGCCGCCCGAGGCGCCGGTGACGAGCGCCGTCCTGCCGCCGAGATCGAACATGGATCCTCCCGCCCGTGTCAGGTGCCTAGAGCCGCTTCAGCACGGCCTCGATGTCCGCCGGCTCGCCGGCCGAGGCGGCCTCCAGCTCGCGGTCGATGCGCCGGGCCAGGCCGGTCAGCACCTTGCCGGCGCCGAGCTCGATCAGCTGGTGCACCCCGGCCTCCTTCATCGCCATCACGCTCTCGCGCCAGCGCACCAGGCCGGTGACCTGCTCGACCAGCAGCCGGCGGATGTTCTCCGGGCTCTCCACCGGCCGGGCGGTGACGTTGGCGACGAGCGGCACCGCCGGGGGCGCCATGGCGATCGCGGCCAGCGCGTCGCGCATGGCGTCGGCCGCCGGCTGCATCAGCGGGCAGTGGAAGGGGGCGCTCACCGGCAGCAGCACCGAGCGGCGGAAGCCGCGCTCGGCGGCCAGCGCCATGGCGCGCTCGACCGCGGCCTTGTGGCCGCTGACCACCACCTGGCCGGGGGCGTTGTCGTTGGCCGGGCTGCACAGCGAATCGCCCTCGGTCGCCGCCGCGGCGATCTCGGTGGCCGCCGGCAGGTCGGCGCCGAGCAGCGCCGCCATGGCGCCCTCGCCGACCGGCACCGCCGCCTGCATCGCCTGGCCGCGGCGCTTCAGCAGCCGCGCCGCGTCGGCGAGCTGCAGTGCGCCGGCCGCGGCCAGCGCCGAGTACTCGCCGAGCGAGTGGCCGGCGACGAAGGCGACCTTGTCGGCGAGCGTGACGTTGCCCTCGCGGGCCAGCACCCGCAGCACCGCCAGGCTGACCGCCATCAGCGCCGGCTGGGCGTTCTCGGTCAGGATGAGGTCGGATTCCGGACCCTCGAACATCAGCCGCGTCAGGCGCTGGCTCAGCGCGTCGTCGACCTCCTCGAAGGTCTCGCGGGCGACCGGGAAGGCCTCGGCGAGCGCCCGGCCCATGCCGACGGCCTGCGAGCCCTGGCCGGGGAAGACGAATGCGGTGGACAAGGAGGACCCCCCTGTGGCGGCGCCCGGGCGCCCGGGATGCCGTGGGAATGCCGATGGCCCGGAGCCGATGGCCCGGAGCGGCGCGCATTGACGCCACCGCCCCGCCCGCTGTCAAGCGGCGGCGCGCCGCGCGGCCAGCGCCGCCGCCACCTCCTCCATGACCGGCCGCCAGGCGCCGGGGGCCGGCTGCCGGAACAGCCGCATGCTCGGATACCACGGCGTGTCGGCGCGGCCGAGCAGCCAGCGCCAGTCCGGCGGCTGGGCCAGCAGGGTCCAGACCGGCCGCCCCATGGCGCCGGCGAGATGCACGATCGAGGTGTCGACGGCGATCGTCAGGTCGAGATTGGCCAGGATCCCGGCACTGTCGGCGAAGGTGCGGATGTCGCGCCCGAGATCGACCAGCGGCGCCCGGCCGTCATAGGATTCGATCTGTAGCTGCGGCGGCCCCATCTGCAGCGACAGCAGCGCCACCCCCTCGAGCGCCGCCAGCGGCGCGAAGCTGCGCAGCTGGGTCGAGCGGTTGCGGTCGTTGCCGTGGGTCGGCCGGCCGGCCCAGACGATGCCGACCTTGAGATGGCCGGCGGGCACCGCGGCGGCGATCCGCGCGCCCCACTGGGCCACCTTCTCCGGCTCGGTCCGGATGTAGGGGATCCCGCCGGGGATGGTGTCGAGCTCGGTGCCGAGGATCATCGGCAGCGTGGAGAGCGGCGTCCAGTAGCCGAAGGCCGGCAGGCCCTGCGGCGCGACGATGACCCGCCCCACCCCGGGCTGCTGCTCGAGGATCGGCCTGACCTCGGGATTGCAGGCGATCACGAAGCCCTTGGCGCGCTCGGCCACGGTCGGGATGTAGCGGCAGAACTGGATGACGTCGCCGAAGCCCTGGTCGGCGACCAGCAGCAGCTCGCCCTCGCCGAGCGGGCGGCCGTCCCACAGCGGCTGCAGCGGCCGCGGCGAGAGCAGCGGCGGCACGCTCTTCAGCTGGTGGCGCCACTCGTACTCGACGAAGCCCTCGCGCAGCCGGCCGCTGACCAGCAGCGCCTCGGCCAGCTCGAAATGGGCGCCCGGGAAGTTCGGCAGCAGCGCGACCGAGCGGCGGGCGTGCGCGATCGCCCGCTCGGCGTCGCCGCGCTCGTAATGCACCATGCTGAGGAAATAGTGCGCGTGCCCGTCATTGGGGGTCAGCGCCAGGGTCCGCTCCCCGGCCTCGACCGCCTCGTCGAGCCGGTGCTCCAGCCGGTACATCTCGCACAGGTTGCGATGCGCCAGCGCCAGGCTCGGATCGTGGGCGACCGCCTTCTTCAGCATCTCGATGCCGAGCAGCGGCCGGCCGCCCTTGTGCCAGACGGCACCCAGCAGGTGCAGCGCCGGGGCGTTGCCGGGATCCTGGGCCAGGATGCGGTGGCAGACCCGCGCGGCGTCGTCGAGCCGGCCCTCATCGACCAGCTGGATGGCGCGGGCCAGCGGCCGCTCGCCCGGGACGGCGGGCGGCAGCGGCCCGGTCGTCAAGGGCGCGCTCGTCAAGGGCGCGCTCGTCAAGGGCGCGGGCGGCAGGGGCTCGGGCGGCAGAGGCTCGGGCGGCAGGGACGCGGACGGGGCGGCGGCGGGCTCGGGCACGGGCGGGACAGGCTCGGCTGCGGCGGGAACCGGAGTTTGCGCGAGCGGGCGCCGGGCAGGCAACCCGAAATGCCCGGCTCCCCAGGCGCGCTAACCCTCCCTCGGCTTCACCGGTGCGCAGCCATAGCCGATGTACTCCTCGGAATCGTAGACGCGCGACTGGCCGATGGCGGGGCAGCGGTCGCAGGGCACGTCGACCTGGTCGAGGATCATGGTTCCGTACACGGTGACGATGTAGAGCATGCACAGCATGGGACCCGTACCTGGCTCCTGGATCGCTCCGCGAGGACCGCCGGGCGCGGTCGCCCGCGGTTCCTCCTGCATACCAAAGCATTCATCGCCCGCCGGTCTTGTCTTTGGGCGCCAACCCTGGCCGCTTCCTCGGCAGCGGCGCCGATGGTCCGAAGACCACCGGCAGTGCGCCCGGCCCTTGACCCCGCCGGTCCGGGGGCCGCTACTAGCGGCGAAAGCGAAGGAGAGAGCGGAGAGCGCGATGCGACAGATCATCCTCATCGAGATCGGGATGGGCGTCGACCTGCAGGGCCAGGACAGCACCAAGGCAGCGCTGCGCGCCGTGCGCGACGCGATCGGCCGCAACTACCTGCCGAGCCTGCGCGACCTGCTGGCCGAGCGCCGGGGCCGCATGGTCGTGCTGGTCCGCCTCGGCGTGCCGGCCAGGGCCCCCCGCCCCGACCTCGAGCAGGTCCGCGCCTCGCTGCCCTATGGCGAGATCACCGTCGAGGTCGCGGACGGCGGCCTGCTGGTCCCGGACGGGCGCGGCGAGGGCAACCAGCTCTGCGTCGTCAACGCCGCCGTCGAGGTCGCCATCGAGAGCTGAGGGGGCTCGTTCATTCCCGTCCCGCCGGCGAGAGGGCGGGCTCGCGGGCGGGCTCAGCCCGCGCTTGCCCGGCGGCGCGATCTGTGTATATTGCGCCGCTTCGTTCTCCTTGCCGGCTGCCGACATCGACGGTGACCGGCTAGGTCCGGGCGGCCGATCGGGCGATCCTCGCCCCGGCGCCGGGCCAGCAACAGCCATAAGGAGCCGCATTCGATGCCGCTTTACGAGAGCGTGTTCATCGCACGCCAGGACATCTCGGCGACCCAGGCCGAGCAGCTTGCCGACCAGTTCGCCGCCCTCATCGCCGAGCATGGCGGGACCGTCGCCAAGAAGGAATACTGGGGCCTCAAGAACCTGACCTTCCGGATCAAGAAGAACCGCAAGGGCCACTACACCCTGTTCAACATCGACGCGCCGTCGGCGGCGATCCTCGAGATGGAGCGCAACATGCGCATCAACGAGGACGTGCTGCGCTATCTCACGGTGCGCGTCGACGAGCTCGAGGAAGGCCCGTCGGCCATGCTGCAGAGCCGCCACCGCGATCGCGAGGGCGGCGGGCGCGACCGCGACGGCCGCTTCCGCGACCGCGACGACCGCGGCCCGCGGCGCGACCGTCCCTTCGATGGCGAGCGTGATCGTGAGCGGCCTGCCGCCGCCGAAGGAGAAGCCCGATGAGCGCCGCCGGCACCGGCGGGGGCGGGGGTGGCGGTGGGGGCGGCCGCGGTGGTCCGGCCCGCCGGCCGTTCTTCCGCCGCCGCAAGACCTGCCCGTTCTCCGGCGCCAACGCGCCGAAGATCGACTACAAGGACGTCAAGCTGCTGCAGCGCTTCATCTCGGAGCGCGGCAAGATCGTGCCGAGCCGCATCACCGCGGTGTCGGCGAAGAAGCAGCGGCGTCTCGCCGCGGCGATCAAGCGCGCCCGCTTCCTGGCGCTCTTGCCCTACGTGCTGAAGTAGGAGGCCCGCCATGGACGTGATCCTGCTCGAGCGCATCGAGTCGCTCGGCCAGATGGGCGATGTGGTGAAGGTGAAGCCCGGCTTCGCCCGCAACTACCTGCTGCCGCAGAAGAAGGCGCTGCGCGCCACCGAGTCCAACCTCGCCCGCTTCAGCCAGCAGCGGGCGCAGCTCGAGGCGCGCAACCTCGAGCGCCGCAAGGAAGCCGAGGCGATCTCCGGCAAGGTCGACGGCACCAAGGTGGTGCTGATCCGCCAGGCCGGCGAGACCGGCCAGCTCTACGGCTCGGTCAGCGCCCGCGACGTCGCGGACGCGCTGATCGCGGCCGGCGTCAACGTCGAGCGGCGCCAGATCATGATGGACCGCCCGATCAAGATGCTGGGGCTGCACCCGGTGCGCGTCGCGCTGCATCCCGAGGTCATCGTCACGGTCTCCGCCAACGTCGCCAAGTCGGCGGAAGAGGCGCTCGCCCAGGAGAAGGCCGGCGGCTATGTCGGCCGCGTCGAGGAGGAGCCCGAGCCCGACATCGACGCCATGCTGGCCGAGGTCGAGCCGCCCGCCGAGAACCCGGCCGCGTCGGGCACCGTCTAGCCCCGGCGGCCCGCTCCCGTCCGGGCCAGATCGAACGGGCCCCGGCGCGACCCCGCGCCGGGGCCCGTCGCGTTCTTGCCCGCCGCATGGACAAGCGCGAACGATTTGTTACTCTCCGCCTCGGCCGGCCGCGGGGGCGGACGGCCGGACCGCCTCTCCAAGGGATCTCGCGACATGCTGGCGTCGCATCTTTTCCGTCGGGCCATCACCATCGGCACGCTGAACGTGATCGACGCTGACGGCCACAAGCACGTCTTCAGCGGCTCGCCCGGGCCGTCCGTCACGGTGCGGCTCAGGGACAAGGCGCTGCACCATCGGCTGCTGCTCCACCCCAAGCTCGCGCTCGGCGAGGCCTACATGGCCGGCACGCTGACCGTCGAGGACGGCACCCTCTACGATCTGCTCGACCTCGCCGGGCGCAACATGGAGGCGGTGGAGAAGCATCCGCTGCAGGCGCTGCAGCAGCAGCTGGGCCGCGTGCTGCGCTTCATCCACACCTACAACCCGACCCACCGGTCGCGCCAGAACGTGGCGCATCACTACGACCTGTCGGAGACGCTCTACGACCTGTTCCTCGACAAGGACCGGCAATATTCCTGCGCCTATTTCAGCGACCCCGAGGGCGGGCTGGAAAAGGCGCAGGCCAACAAGAAGCTGCATCTTGCCGCCAAGCTGCTGCTGCAGCCGGGCCAGCGGGTGCTCGACATCGGCTGCGGCTGGGGCGGGCTCGCCCTCTACCTGGCGCAGCTCGGAGGCGTCGACGTCACCGGGGTGACCCTCTCCGTCGAGCAGCACAAGGTGGCCGAGCGGCGCGCGCGCGAGGCGGGGCTGGCCGAGCGCGTCCGCTTTCACCTGCGCGACTATCGCGAGGAAGCGGGGCGCTACGACCGGATCGTCTCGGTCGGCATGTTCGAGCATGTCGGCACGCCCAACTACCGCACCTTCTTCCACAAGGTGAAGAGCCTGCTCGCCGAGGACGGCGTCTGCCTGCTGCACTCGATCGGCCGCATGGATCCGCCGGGCGCCACCAATCCGTGGCTGCGCAAGTACATCTTCCCCGGCGGCTACACCCCGGCCCTGTCGGAGGTGCTGTCGGCGGTCGAGCAGGTCGGGCTCTGGGTCACCGACATCGAGATCCTGCGGCTGCACTACGCCTCGACCCTGCGCGAATGGCGCCATCGCTTCGAGGCCAACCGCGACCGCATCCGCGAGCTCTACGACGAGCGCTTCTGCCGGATGTGGGAATTCTATCTGGTCGGCTGCGAGATCGCCTTCCGCTACATGGGGCAGATGGTCTTCCAGATGCAGCTCGCCCGCCGCCAGGAGGCGGTGCCGCTGACCCGCGACTACATCACCGACTTCGAGCGCGAGCACGCCCGTGCCGCGCTGACGCTGGCGGCGTGAGCCAGCCATGACCGCGCTGCCCGCCCACCTCACCGAGGCCGAGATCGCCGAGTATCGCGAGCGCGGCATCCTGGTGCCGGGCTGGCGGCTGCCGCCGGCGCGGCTGGCCCGGCTCAGGGACGCGCTGGAGCGGGTGATCGCGGCCAATCCCGGCGTCCGGCCCGAGGCGCTGATCAGCTCGCACATCGCCGAGGGCGGGCGCGAGGGCGTCCGCGGCGACGCCGAGTTCCTCAGGCTGGCCTGCGATCCCGACATCGTCGGCATGGCGGCGCAGCTGATCGGGCCCGACATCGTGCTGTGGGGCTGCCAGATCTTCTGCAAGCCGGGCGGCGACGGCCGCGAGGTGCCCTGGCACCAGGACGGGCAGTACTGGCCGATCCGGCCGCTCGCCACCTGCACCGCCTGGGTGGCGCTCGACGACAGCCTGGTCGAGAACGGCTGCCTGCGCGTGGTGCCCGGCTCGCACCGCGCCGGCCTCCACCCCCACCTGCAGGACGACCGTCCCGACCTCGCGCTCGACAAGCGGATCGTGCCGGAGGCGATGGGCACCGCCCCGCCGCTCGACGTCGAGCTGCCGGCCGGCGCGCTGTCGCTGCACGACGTCCACCTGATCCACGGCTCGGCGCCGAACCGCTCGCCGCGGCGGCGGGCCGGCGTGGCGCTGCGCTACATGCCCGCCCATGTCCGCTTCGACCGCACCCTGTTCCAGCCGCGGTCGGGTGCCGGCGGGCTGGTGGTCGACTTCACCACCCGCCCGCTCTGGCTGGTGAGTGGCCGCGACATCGCCGGCAACGGCCCCTTCGCGCCGCTGCCCGCCGCCTGAACAGACACCTGGCCGGGGTGCCCGCCGGGCGAGTTGTCCCCGCTATTCAGCCTGTGCACATGGCACCGCGGTCTCGCCGGGGGCGAATCTCTGCTAGCCTCCCGGCATGGATCCGATCCCCTCCCCGATCCCCTCCAACGTCACCAGGCTGCGCCCGGGAGAGGAGGCCGGCCCGCGCATCCCGCCGCACAACTACGAGGCCGAGCAGGCCCTGCTCGGCGCCGTGCTGGCCAACAACCTGGTCTTCGACAAGGTCAACGAGTTCCTCCGGCCGGAGCATTTCGCCGACGCCGTCCATGGCCGGATCTACGATGCGATCGGCAAGCTGATCCAGCGCGGCCAGATCGCCAACGTGCTGACCCTGAAGAACCTGTTCGACCAGGACGAGGCGCTGGCCGAGGTCGGCGGCGCGCAGTACCTGGCGCGGCTCGCCAACTCGGTCGTCACCATCATCAATGCCGAGGATTACGGTCACGCCATCCACGACCTCTACCTCCGCCGCGAGCTGATCAACCTCGGCGAGGAGATCGTCAACGACGCCTTCGTGCACGACCTCGAGCGCTCGGCGGTCGACCAGATCGAGCAGGCCGAGCAGCAGCTCTACAACCTCGCCGAGATCGGCCAGACGGAGAGCGGGCTGCAGGCGCTGAGCGTCGCCATGGCGACCGCCATCACGGTCGCCGAGAACGCCTACAAGCGCGACAGCCAGGTCACCGGCGTCACCACCGGCCTCGACGACGTCGACAAGAAGCTGGGCGGGCTGCACCCCTCCGACCTGGTGATCCTGGCCGGCCGGCCCTCGATGGGCAAGACGGCGCTCGCCACCAACATCGCCTTCAACGCCGCCCGGGCCTACAAGGAGGTCCGCGACCCGACCGGCACGGTGCGGGTCAAGGAGGGCGCCAAGGTCGCCTTCTTCTCGCTCGAGATGTCGGCCGAGCAGCTCGCCACCCGCATCCTGGCCGAGCGGACCGAGATCTCCTCCGACCGGATCCGCCGCGGCGAGGTCCGCGAATCGGACTTCCCGCGGTTCGTCGCGGCGGCGCAGGAGCTGCACCGCCTGCCCTTCTTCATCGACGACACCCCGGCGCTCAGCGTCGCCGCGCTGCGCACCCGCGCCCGCCGCCTGAAGCGCCAGCACGGGCTCGGCCTGATCGTCATCGACTACCTCCAGCTGATGCGCCCGTCCGGCCAGTCGCGCAGCGACAGCCGCGTCCAGGAGGTCTCCGAGATCACCCGCGGCCTGAAGGCCATCGCCAAGGAGCTCGACGTGCCGGTGCTGGCGCTCTCCCAGCTGTCGCGCGCCGTCGAGCAGCGCGAGGACAAGCGCCCGCAGCTCGCCGACCTGCGCGAATCCGGCTCGATCGAGCAGGATGCCGACGTGGTGATGTTCGTCTTCCGCGAGCAGTACTATCTCGAGCGGGCCGAGCCGAAGCAGCGCGAGGACGAGACGCCGGACAAGTTCAACGATCGCCACGACCGCTGGATGGAGCGCTGCACCCGCGCCAACAACGTCGCCGAGGTCAACATCGCCAAGCAGCGCCACGGCCCGATCGGCACGGTCGAGCTGTTCTTCGACGGCACGGTGACCCGCTTCGGCAACCTGGTGCGCGACGACCACGTGCCGCATGTCCGGGAGTGAGCGCGCCGGCGCGCTGCTGACCGTCGACCTGGCGGCGCTCGCCGCCAACTACCGGCTGATGCGAGAGCGGGCGCCCGGCGCCGAGATCGCGCCGGCGCTCAAGGCCGACGCCTACGGCCTCGGCGCCGCGGCGGTCGCGCCCGTGCTGTGGCGCGAGGGGGCGCGGACCTTCTTCGTCGCCACGCTGGAGGAAGGCGTCGGGCTGCGCGCGCTGCTGCCCGAGGCGGCGATCTACGTGCTGAGCGGGCCGATCGGAGCGGGGGCCGGCGCTGGAGTCGGCGCCGAGTACCGGGCGTATCGCCTGCGGCCGGTGCTCAACTGCCTCGACCAGGTCGCCGCCTGGGAGGCCGAGCCGGCCGCCGCCGGCCTGCCGCTGGCGCTGCACGTCGATAGCGGCCTGCACCGCCTCGGCCTGCCGGCGGCCGAGGTGGCGGCGCTGGCCGCCGATCCCGCCCGGCTCGCCCGGCTTGCCCCGGCCCTGGCGATGAGCCACTTCGCCTGCGCCGACGATCCCGCCTCGCCGATGAGCGACGAGCAGCTGGCCGCGTTCCTCGCCGCCGTCGAGCGGCTGTGGCCGGCCGGGCGGCCGCGGCCGGCGCGCAGCCTGGCCGCCTCGTCGGGCCTCTTCCGCGACGCCCGCTTCCACCTCGAGATGGTCCGTCCCGGCGGCTCGCTCTACGGCCTCGCGCCGCTCGCCGGACGCCCCAATCCGCTGGCGCAAGTCGTTAGACTACAAGCAAGAATCCTGCAGATCCGTGAAATTGACAGCAACCGGAGCGTTGGCTATGGTGCGACGCACCGCTTCGCCGAGCGAGGTCGTCTGGCGACGGTCGGTGCCGGCTATGCCGACGGTTATCTGCGATCGCTCAGCAATCGGGGCTTCGCCATGCTCGGCGCGCACCGGCTGCCCGTAGTGGGGCGCGTGTCCATGGATCTGCTGACCCTCGACATCTCGGCCGTACCGCCGGAGACGCTCCGGCCGGGCGATCTGGTCGACCTGATCGGTCCCGGCAACGACGTCGACGCCGTCTCGGCGGCGGCCGGCACGGTCGGCTGGGAGCTGCTCACACGGCTCGGGCCGCGCCTGGCGCGGCGCTATGTCGGCGACGCCGCCGGCCGGCCGGCGGCGGCCTGAGGTGGTCCCGGTTCTCCAGCCCGTCGGGCGCGCCTTCCTCGGCGGGCTCGAGGCGACCGGACGGCTGTCGATCTTCACCGGCACCGCCGTCCTCAACCTGCTGCGGCCGCCCTACTATCCCCGCCTGATCCTCAGGCAGATGATCGAGATCGGCTACTACTCGCTGCCGGTCGTCGGGCTGACCGCGATCTTCACCGGCATGGTGCTGGCGCTGCAGAGCTTCACCGGCTTCTCGCGCTTCAGCGCCGAATCGGCGATCCCCAACGTCGTGGTGATCTCGATCACCCGCGAGCTCGGGCCGGTGCTGGCCGGGCTGATGGTGGCCGGCCGGGTCGGCGCCGCCATGGCCGCCGAGATCGGCACCATGCGCGTCACCGAGCAGATCGACGCGCTGTCGACGCTCTCCACCAACCCGATGAAGTATCTGGTGGCGCCGCGGCTGCTCGCCGGCCTCCTGATGCTGCCGGCGCTGGTGCTGGTGGCCGACATCATCGGCGTCTTCGGCGGCTACCTCGTCAGCATCTACAAGCTGGGCTTCAACCCCAGCACCTACATCAAGAACACGCTCGACTTCGTGCAGACGCTCGACGTCGTCTCCGGCCTGGTCAAGGCCGCGGTGTTCGGCTTCATCGTCGCGCTGATGGGCTGCTACCACGGCTACCATTCGCGCGGCGGCGCCCAGGGCGTCGGCGCGGCGACCACCAACGCGGTGGTCACCGCCTCGATCCTGATCCTGACCTTCAACTACATGATCACCGAGCTGTTCTTCTCGAAATGAGCGGCACGCCGAAGATCTCGATCCGGGGCCTGTGGAAGTCGTTCGGCGACAAGCAGGTGCTGCGCGGCGTCGACCTCGACGTCGGGGTCGGCGAATCGGTGGTGGTGATCGGCGGCTCGGGCACCGGCAAGTCGGTGACCCTGAAATGCGTGCTCGGCCTGATCCATCCCGACCGCGGCTCGATCAAGATCGACGGGGTGGAGACGGTCGGCATGTCCGGCGCCGAGCGCGAGAAGGTGATGCGCAAGTTCGGCATGCTGTTCCAGGGCGCCGCGCTGTTCGACAGCCTGCGGGTCTGGGAGAACGTCGCCTTCGGCCTGATCGAGGGGCGCGGCATGGACCGCCGCTCCGCCAGGGGCGTGGCGCTGCGCAAGCTCGGCGCCGTCGGGCTCGGCCCCGAGGTCGGCGAGCTCTGGCCGGCCGAGCTGTCCGGCGGCATGCAGAAGCGCGTCGCGCTCGCCCGCGCCATCGCCGCCGAGCCTGAGATCATCTTCTTCGACGAGCCGACCACCGGGCTCGATCCGATCATGAGCGACGTGATCAACAACCTGATCAAGAAGTGCGTCGGCGAGCTCGGCGGCACGGCGCTGTCGATCACCCACGACCTGCAGAGCGCGCGGCGCATCTCCGACCGCATCGCGATGATCCATGACGGCCGCATCATCTGGTCGGGCCCGACCGCCGAGATCGACGATTCGGGCAACGCCTATGTCGACCAGTTCATCCACGGTCGCGCCGAGGGGCCGATCCAGATGCCGGTCCGTCCGCTGTGACAGCCTGCCTTCCTCTTGTCATGCCCGGCCCCGGGCCGGGCATCCAGGCCGCGGCGCCGCTGGATTGCCGGGTCGCGCCCGGCAATGACAAGAAGGGGTGTGCCGGCTAGGCATGGCCCGCCCCCAGCCGCGCTACGTCTGCCAGGGCTGCGGCGCCAGCCAGCCGAAATGGAGCGGCCGCTGCGAGGCGTGCGGCGCCTGGAACAGCATCGTCGAGGAGGCGCCGCGCGAGCTGGCGCCGCGCGGGCTGGCCGGGGGCGGCGGGCGCAAGCTCGAGTTCCTCCGCCTGGTCGGCGACAGCCGGCCGCTGCCGCGCCGGCTCTCCGGCATCGCCGAGTTCGACCGGGTGACCGGCGGCGGGCTGGTGCCGGGCTCGGCGCTGCTGGTCGGCGGCGATCCCGGCATCGGCAAGTCGACGCTGCTGCTGCAGGTCGCCGCGGCGCTCGCCGATGGCGGCCGCTGCCTCTACATCTCCGGCGAGGAGGCGGTCGAGCAGGTGCGCATGCGGGCGCGCCGGCTGGGCGTCGCCGAGCGCCCGGTCGAGCTTGCCGCGGCGACCAGCGTGCGCGACATCGTGGCCAGCCTCGACGCGGCCGGCGAGCTGGCGCTGGTGGTCGTCGATTCGATCCAGACGATGTATGTCGACAGCCTCGATTCGGCGCCCGGCACCGTCGCCCAGGTGCGGGCCAGCGCGGCCGAGCTGATCCGGCTCGCCAAGCGCCGCGGCTTCGCCCTGCTGCTGGTCGGCCACGTCACCAAGGAGGGGCTGATCGCCGGCCCGCGGGTGCTCGAGCACATGGTCGACACGGTGCTCTATTTCGAGGGCGAGCGGGGCCACCATTTCCGCATCCTGCGCGCCGTCAAGAACCGCTTCGGCCCGACCGACGAGATCGGCGTCTTCGAGATGACCGAGGGTGGGCTGGCCGAGGTCGCCAACCCCTCGGCCCTGTTCCTCGCCGAGCGCCGCGGCAACGTCTCCGGCACCTCGGTCTTCGCCGGCATCGAGGGCACCCGGCCGCTGCTGGTCGAGATCCAGGCGCTGCTCGCCCCCTCGCCGCTGGCCACGCCGCGGCGCGCCGTGGTCGGCTGGGACAGCGGCCGGCTCGCCATGGTGATGGCGGTGCTGGAGGCGCGCTGCGGCCTCGCCATCTCCGGCCGCGACGTCTATCTCAACGTCGCCGGCGGCCTGCGCATCGCCGAGCCGGCGGCCGACCTGGCGGTCGCCGCGGCGCTGGTCTCCTCGCTCGCCGACGTGCCGGTGCCGGAGACCATGGTGATCTACGGCGAGATCGGGCTGTCCGGCGAGATCCGCGCCGTCGCCCAGGGCGAGCAGCGCCTCAAGGAGGCGGCCAAGCTCGGCTTCGGCGAGGCGCTGGTGCCGCCGCGGCGCGGCCGGCGCGGCGCCACGCCCGACGGGCTCAGGGTGCGCGAGATCGCCCATCTGCAGGATCTGCCGGCGCTGCTGGCGCCGGCGGCGGCGCGGCGGCTGCGGCGCGAGGAATAGGGTCCGATGAACGTCACCGACATCGTCGTCCTCGCCGTGCTGGGCCTCTCGGCCCTCGCGGCTTTCAGCCGCGGCTTCGTCCGCGAGGTGCTGGCCGTCGGCAGCTGGGTCGCCGCGGCGGTCGCCACGATCTACCTCTTCACCCCCGCCCGGCCGCTGCTGCGCCAGTACATCAGCTACCAGCTGATCGCCGACGCCCTGACCGGGGCCGGCATCTTCGTCATCACGCTCGCCATCTGCTCGACCCTGGCGAGCTTCCTGTCGCGCCACATCCGCGGCGGCGCGCTCGGCGCCATCGACCGCTCGCTCGGGCTGCTGTTCGGGCTGGCCAGGGGTGCAATCCTGGTCTGCCTCGCCTACATGTTCATGGTCTGGCTGCTGCCCAAGGAAAGCGACCGGCCGGCCTGGCTGCAGCAGGCACGCTCCCTGCCGCTGGCCGCCAGCGGCGCCGAGTATCTGCGGTCGCTGATCCCGCCGGAGCTGCTGCAGCGCGGCACCGCGGCGGCCGATTCGGCGCGCCGCAACGTCGAGGACGCGGTCAATGCCGGCCAGGTGCTGGCGCCGCAGCCCGCGCCGCCGGCGGCGAGCGGGGCGGCGCCGCCGGCGCCGACACCGGACGCGAGCAAGGCCGGCAAGCCGCCGGGCTATACCGAGAGCGAGCGCAAGGACCTGAACCGGCTGCTGCAGGGGACGCGGCAATCCAATCCGTGACGACCCCGCCGGAGTCGCCAGAGGCGCCAGAGGCGAAGGAGTTGGCCCACCGATGATCACCACCCGGCCCTTCGACGACGATCATCTGCGCGAGGAATGCGGCGTGTTCGGCGTGCTCGGCGTCGAGGAGGCGGCCGCCCACACCGTGCTCGGGCTGCACGCCCTGCAGCATCGCGGCCAGGAGGCGGCCGGCATCGTCGCCTTCGACGGCCGCCAGTTCCATGCCCACCGGGCGCTCGGCCAGGTCGCCGACAACTTCTCCTCCGAGGCGATCATGGCCCGGCTGCGCGGGCACATGGCGATCGGCCATGTCCGCTACGCCACCACCGGCGAGACCATCCTGCGCAACGTCCAGCCGCTGTTCGCCGACCTCGCCGCCGGCGGCTTCGCCATCGCCCACAACGGCAACCTGACTAACGCCCACGTGCTGCGCCGCGAGCTGGTCGAGCGCGGGTCGCTCTTCCAGTCGACCACCGACACCGAGGTGATCACCCACCTGATGGCGACCTGCCCGCGCGGCGACGTCATCGAGCGGCTCGTCCACGCGCTGCGCCAGGTCGAGGGCGCCTACTCGCTGGTCGGGCTGGCCGACGGGCTGGTGATCGGCGTGCGCGATCCGCTCGGCGTCCGGCCGCTGGTGCTGGGGCGCCTCGGCGAGGCGCACATCCTGGCCTCGGAGACCTGCGCGCTCGACATCATCGGCGCCGATTTCGTCCGCGACGTCGAGCCGGGCGAGCTGGTCGTGCTGGAACCCTCCGGCGTGCGCTCGCTGCGCCCCTTCGGCCAGAGCCAGCGCCGGTTCTGCATCTTCGAGTACATCTACTTCGCGCGGCCCGACAGCATCGTCGAGGGCACCGGCGTCTACGAGGCGCGCAAGCGCATCGGCGCCGAGCTGGCGCGCGAGAGCGGCGTGCCGGCCGACGTCGTCATCCCGGTCCCCGATTCCGGCGTCCCGGCGGCGCTGGGCTATGCCGGGGAGGCCGGCATCCCGTTCGAGCTCGGCATCATCCGCAACCACTATGTCGGCCGCACCTTCATCGAGCCGAGCGACCACATCCGCCATCTCGGGGTGAAGCTGAAGCACAACACCAACCGCGCCGAGATCGCCGGCAAGCGGGTGATCCTGGTCGACGATTCGATCGTCCGCGGCACCACCTCGCGCAAGATCGTCGACATGGTGCGCAACGCCGGCGCGCGCGAGGTCCATCTGCGCATCTCGAGCCCGCCCACCACCTATTCCTGCTTCTACGGCATCGACACGCCGGAGCGCAGCGAGCTGCTCGCCGCCCGCCACGACGTCGCCGGCATGGCCAAGCTGATCGGCGTCGACAGCCTGGCCTTCATCTCGATCGACGGGCTCTACCGCGCCATGGGCGAGCCCGGCCGCGACCGCAAGCGGCCGCGCTACTGCGACGCCTGCTTCACCGGCGACTACCCGACCGAGCTCACCGACCAGCGCACCCGCACCGAGCCGGCCCAGCTGCCGCTCCTCGCCGAGCTGGCGTGATGGCCCCGCACAGGATTCCTCTCCCCCCTTGCGGGGGAGGGAGATTCGCTTGACCGGCCGTCTCGCCGGCCGGGTGGCGCTGATCACCGGCGCCTCGCGCGGCATCGGCGCGGCGGTGGCGCGGCGCTTCGCGGCCGAAGGCGCCCGGCTGGTGCTGGTGGCGCGCACCACCGGCGGGCTCGAGGAGCTCGACGACCAGGTCCGGGAGCTCGGCGGCGAGGCGGCGCTGGCGCCCTTCGACCTCACCGACTTCGCCGCCATCGACCGGCTCGGCCAGGTGCTGTTCGAGCGGCACGGCCGGCTCGACGTGCTGGTCGCCAATGCCGGGCTGCTCGGCACGCTGACCCCGGTCGCCCACATCCGGCCCGAGGAATGGGACCGCGTGCTGGCGGTCAACCTCACCGCCAACTGGCGGCTGATCCGCAGCCTCGACCCGCTGCTGCGCGCCGCTCCCGCCGGCCGCGCCATCTTCGTCACCTCCGGCGCCGCCCGCGCCCCGCGCGCCTACTGGGGCGCCTATGCGGTGACCAAGGCGGCGCTCGAGATGCTGGCCGGCACCTGGGCCGCCGAGGTCGCCGAGACCAGCCTGCGGGTCAACCTGCTCGACCCCGGCCGGGTGCGCACCGCGATGCGCGCCAAGGCCTATCCCGGCGAGAAGCCGGAGACGGTGCCGCACCCCGACAGCATCACCGAGTGGTTCGTCGCGCTGGCCGAGGATGCCTGCAGCCGCCACGGCGAGACCGTGCGGGTGCCGCGCGGCTGAGCCCGATGGCGCCCGGCCGCGCGCCGCCGGCGCTGCTCGCCGGCCTTGCCGGCCCGCTCATCGCCCTCGTCATCGCGCCGTTCATCGCCTTGCCGGCGGCAGCCGACGGCCCCGGCCCCTGCCGCGGCAGCCCGGCGCTGGCCGGCGCCTGCTTCGCCGTGCATGGCAGGCTGGCCGTGCACAACGGCTCGCCCGCCTTCCGCCTGCATCCGGCCGGCAGCAAGCGGATCCTCGGCATCGTCACGCCGGCCGGGGCGCCGCTCGAGGAGCCGCAGGACGTGCCGCCGGAGATCCGCGCGCTCTTCTGGAGGGATGCCGACCCGGCCCCGGTCGAGGGCGATTTCGAGGTCTGCCCGCTGACCCCCGAGCGGCCGGGCCGCATGCGCATGGTCTGCATCGTCGCCGGCCGCAACCTGGTGCCGCGGCCGGGGCGGTAGCCCTCATCCGGCGTAGGGATTCTTTCCCTTGCGCAGGTAGAGGCGGACCGGCGTGCCGGGCAGGTCGAAGCGGTCGCGCAGCCCGTTGACGAGATAGCGGGCATAGGCGTCGGGCAGCTTCTCCGGCCGGCTGGCGAACAGCGCGAAGGTCGGCGGCCGCGCCTTGACCTGGGTGACGTAGCGCAGCTTGAGGCGGCGGCCATCGACCAGCGGCGGCGGATGCGCCTCGAGCGCGGTGACCAGCCAGCGATTGAGCGCCGCCGTCCCGACCCGGCGGTTCCATACGTCGTAAGCCTCGAGCACGGCGTCGAGCAGCCGGTCGAGATTGCGCCCGGTCAGCGCCGAGACGGTGACCACCGCCAGGCCGCGGGCCTGCGGCAGGGAGATCTCCAGCCGGTCGCGCAGCCTGGCGAGCGCCGCCGGCTTGTCCTCGATGCGGTCCCACTTGTTGACCGCCAGCACCAGGGCGCGGCCTTCCTCCAGCACCTGGCGGGCGATCGTCAGGTCCTGCTTCTCCAGCAGGTCCTCGGCGTCGAGCACCAGCACCACGACATGGGCGAAGCGGATGGCGCGGTGGGTGTCGTCGCCCGACAGCCGCTCCAGCTTGTCGGTGATGCGGGCCTGCCGCCGCAGCCCGGCGGTGTCGATCAGCCGCAGCGCCCGGCCGCGATGCTGCCAGTCGACCGCGATGGCGTCGCGGGTGATGCCGGCCTCCGGGCCGGTCAGCAGCCGCTCCTCGCCGAGCAGCCGGTTGATCAGCGTCGACTTGCCGACGTTCGGCCGGCCGACGATGGCGAGCTGCAGCGTCGACGGCTCCGGCTCCTCGGCCTCGGCCTCGGCCTCGGCCTCGCCCGCCGCGGCAGCCTCGGGCGCGGCCGGCTCCTCTTCCGGCTCCGCCTCGGCTTCGTCGGCCGCGTCGGCGAACGGCGCGATCGCGGCGTAGAGCTCGCCCAGCCCCTCGCCATGCTCGGCCGAGATGGCGACCGGCTCGCCCAGCCCCAGCCCCCAGGACTCGGCCAGGCCGGGCGCGGCGGCCCGCCCCTCGCACTTGTTGGCGACCAGCCGGATCGGCCGGCCGGTGCGGCGCAGCCACTGCGCGAAATGCTCGTCGAGCGGCGTCACGCCGGCCCGCGCATCGACCAGCAGCAGCACCAGCCCGGCCTGCTCGACCGCCCGGCGGGTCTGCTCGCGCATGCGCGCCTCCAGGCTCTCCGGCGCCGCCTCCTCGAGGCCGGCGGTGTCGATCACCGTGAAGGTGAGGTCGCCGATATGGCCCTCGCCCTCGCGGCGGTCGCGGGTGACGCCCGGCCGGTCGTCGACCAGGGCCAGACGCTTGCCGACCAGCCGGTTGAACAGGGTCGACTTGCCGACGTTGGGCCGTCCGACGATGGCGACGGTGAGGGTCAAGGTCCGCCGCCTCAGCGCAGCGCCATCAGCTCGGCGTTGTCCGAGAGGAAGTAGATCGTGTTGCCGGCCACGATCGGCGCCAGGTGCGAGCGCGCCGGCAGCTCGATCTGGCCGAGGATCTCCCCGGTATAGGGCGACAGCGCGAGCGCGTGGCCCGACGAGCCCGAGACCACCAGCCGGTCGCCGGCCAGCAGCGGCCCGGACCAGTAGATCGGGTCCTTCATTTCCTCCGCGTTCTCGTAGGCGGGCAGCGCCTGGACCCATTTCACCCGGCCATCGGCGCGGTTGAGGCAGAGCACCTGGTTGTCGTTGTCGACGATGAAGACGTAGTCGCCGGCGATCCAGGGCTGCTGCGTGCCGCCGACGTCCTTGTCCCAGACCCGGTCGCCGCGGCGCAGGTCGATCGCCGCCAGGGTGCCGCTGTTGGAGATGGCGATCACCATGTCGCGGTCGATCACCGGGCGGCCGCGGATGTCGGCCATGGTGGCGATCGAGTCGCCGCGCGCGGCCCCTGCCAGATTGTCGCTCCACAGCACCTTGCCGGTCTCGGCGCGCAGCGCGAACACGTTGCCCGAGCTGTCGGTGCTGATGACCGTGTTGCCGAGCACCGCGGGGGTGGTGCCGCCGAGCAGCCCGGCGCCTTCCGACTCGCCGGCATAGGACCACAGTCGCCGCCCGTCATCCTCGGCCAGCGCCACCACCTCGTAGTCGAGCGTGATGGCGAAGATGCGGCCGTCGCTCACCGCCGGCGGGGCGCGCATCGGCCCGGGCATCTTCGATTCCCAGAGCTTCTTGCCGGAATCGATGTCGAGCGCGTAGACGAACGCGAACGGGGTGGTGACGTAGAGCCGGTTGCCCTGCACCGCCAGGCCGCCGCCGAACAGCCCGTCATCCTCGTCGTCCGGGGTCAGGTCGACGTACCAGAGCCGTTGGCCGCTGGCCGCGTCGTAGGCGCTCACCGTCTCGTCGCGGTCGATCGTGAAGACGCGGCCGCTGGCGACCACCGGGTTGTCGAGCAGCTGCTCGTACTTGCCGGCGCTGCTGCCGATGCTGACCGTGTAGGACGGCCGGGGATCGGCGCCGAGCGCGAGGTGGTGCATGACGTGGGCGGAGTTGCCGCCGGCCTGCGGCCAGTCCGGGTTCTCGAACGGCTTGGGCAGCTTGACCGGCACGTCGGCGAGCGTGGGATCGGCGGTCAGCGTGCGGTCGAGCTTCATCACCGCGATGCGCTCGCCCGGCAGCGGCGTCTTGTGGGTGCCGAAGTAGGTGTCCCAGATCGAGCAGCCGCCGAGCGGAAGCGCGGCCGCGAGCAGGACGGCGAGGAGCCGGGCACGGATCATGGCAGGTCTTCTCTCGGGGATAGACGATCAGCCGCGCAGCGCGGCGAGGACCTCGGCGGCGCGGGCGCGCGTCGTCTGCGGCGCCTGGCGGTCGTCGGACAGCTTGCTGAACAGCTCGATGGCGCGCTTGGTGTCGCCGGCGCGGCGGGCCAGCAGGCCGCTCAGCTCCAGCGCCGAGAAGCGCCACGGGCTGGCCTCGGCGGTCAGCGGCTGGAGCCGCTGGGCGAGCGCGGCGGGGTCGCCCTTCTCCAGGCTGTGCTCGACCGCGAGGATGGTCGCCAGGTCGCGGAACGGCGCGCCCAGGCTGCCGTCGGCGGCAATCGCGTCGTAGAGCGCCACCGCGCCGGCCTGGTCGCCCGACCGCGCCTTCAGCCCGGCCAGGCGGAAGCGGGCCAGCGTACCGTAGCCGTCGTCGACGCTGCTGATCGCCGTGAAGGCGGCCATCGCCTCCTTGTTGTCGCCGGGGCCGACCTTGTCGGCGGCGGCGAGGAACTCCCGGCCGCGCTCCATCCGGTGCGACTCCGCCTGGCGCTGCCAGAAGGTGTAGCCGCCGGTGCCGACCACGATCAGCACGGCCAGGCCGATCAGGTAGTTGCCGTAGCGCTTCCACAGGCGGACGAGGTTGTCGTTCCTCAGATCCTCGTCGACTTCACGAAAGATATCGGTCACCGCCTGCTCCAGGACGCTCGGAAAGGGGCGCTACCATAGCCCGGCGCCGCGCTCCTTGGCAAACCTCGCCGGCGCCTGCGACGACCTGCGCCCGGGGCCGGTACCGTACGGAAAAATAAGGCAAAGCCGCCGTCGCGCGGAGCCGCCGTCCGGCATCGCGGGACGCGGCCGCGGCCGATGAGTTCTGCTGGACGCGACGGCCGAATTGCGTGACACTTCGACGGACTTTTTCTTTCGTTGCGCCGAGGTTGCCGGTCGCCCGATGTCGGAAATGCTACGCTTTCCGGGCAGCCACCGCCCGCAGCGCAACGTCTACTTCAATCGCCGCGAGCTCAACCAGCTGCTGTCGCTCTACAGCCGCCGCGTGGTCCGCGGCGAGTGGCGCGACTACGCCATCGACCACCGTCCCGGCATGGCCGTCTTCTCGGTCTTCCGCCACAGCCAGGACCGGCCGCTCTTCGCCATCGCCAAGTGCGTCGGCGCCGACGCCGCCCCCGACTACCTGATTCTCTCCGGCCGCAAGCGGCTGGCTTCGGGCGGCAGCCTCGACACGCTGCTCGGGATCTTCGACGAGCGTCTGCGAGTCGTCTCCTAAGCTCTTGATTCGGTGCGGCCGTCCCCCGCGCTGCCGCGGCCGCCCCGCGGTTTGTCCACAGAAATCGATTCGAAATCGCTTGCCTACCAGATGTTGGGGGTCCATGATTCGGCCTACCGCAATATCTCGTCAGGCAGGTCAGATATGGAATGGACCAGCGACCGGGTCGAGATCCTGCGCCAGCTCTGGCAGCAGGGTCAGACCGCCAGCCAGATCGCCGCGCAGCTCGGCGGCGTCACCCGCAACGCGGTGATCGGCAAGGCGCACCGGCTGGGCCTCTCCCAGAAGGCGACCCCGGCGGTCCGTCCGGAGCCGCCGGTCCGGGTCGTCGCCCCGGCCGTGGCGACCATCGGCAGCGGCCGCGGCTGCCTGTGGCCGGTGGGCGATCCCAAGCAGCCCGACTTCCACTTCTGCGGCCAGCCCAGCGAGACCGGCCGGCCCTATTGCGCCGAGCACTGCGCCGTCGCCTATCACCGGCGGAGCGACGCGGCCTAGCATCAGACCTGGGCCGCGGCTCCCGAGGCTGCGGCCGCCCGGCGCGACAGCCCCTCTCCCCGACTCCTCCCGCGGGGAGAGGGGCGCTCGGCCCCCTCGGCTGGACCCCCATCACATCGGCCGGCCTCAATCAGCGTCCGGGAAGGAAGTCGGGGTTGTAGACGACCTCCCAGAGGTGCCCGTCCGGGTCGGCGAAGTAGCCGGCATAGCCGCCCCAGAAGGTGTCCCGGGCGGCCTTCACGACGGTCGCCCCCGCCCGCTCCGCCTGGCGCATGACGGCATCGACCTCATCGCGGCTCGCGACGTTGTGGCCGAGGCTGAAGGCGCCGGGCGAGGCGCCGAACCCGGCCACCCCGGCGTCGCGCGCCAGGTCGCCGCGGCCGAACAGGGCCAGCCGGCCGCCCCCCTCCAGGTCGAAGAAGGCGACGGCGCCGTGCGCGAGCTCGGCGCCGACGATGCCCCGGGTCGCCAGGCCGAGCCCGTCGCGATAGAAGGCGAGCGAGCGCTCGAGATCGGCGACGCCGAGGGTGAGAACGCTGAGCCGGGGCTGCATCGAGCCTCCTGCAGGATCGGGCCGACCAGGCTGCCCGACCGCGGCGCCGCCGTCCCGTGGAAATCGCCAGGCGGTTGACGGGAGCCCCCGCCGCAGCCGATTGAAGGGCATGGCGGACAACAGCAGCATCGAGTGGACGGACGCGACCTGGAACCCGGTGACGGGCTGCACGAAGATCAGCCGCGGCTGCGACCATTGCTATGCCGAGCGCTTCTCGGAGCGCTTCCGCGGCGTCGCCGGCCATCCCTTCGCCACCGGCTTCGACTTGACGCTGCGGCCGGAGCGGCTGGAGCAGCCGCTGCAGTGGCGCCGGCCGCGGATGATCTTCGTCAACTCGATGAGCGACCTGTTCCACAAGGACGTGCCGCGCGACTTCGTCGACCGCGTCTTCGCCACCATGGAGGCGGCGCGCTGGCACCACTTCCAGGTGCTGACCAAGCGCAGCTCGCTGATGCGCAAGTATCTGCGGGCACGCTACGGCGAGCGGCGCGGCCCCGCCCACATCTGGTGCGGCGCCTCGGTCGAGGACCGGCCGGCGGCGAGCCGCATCGCGCATCTGCGCGCCAGCGCCGCCGGTACCCGCTTCCTCTCCGTCGAGCCGCTGATCGGCCCGCTCGGCCCGGTCGATCTCTCCGGCATCGACTGGGTGATCGCCGGCGGCGAATCCGGCCCCGGCTGCCGGCCGGTGCAGGTCGAGTGGCTGCGCGAGGTCCGCGACCAGTGCCGCGCCCAGGGCGTCGCCTTCTACTTCAAGCAATGGGGCGGGCTGCGCCCGAAGACCGGCGGCCGCCTGCTCGACGGCCGGGAGTGGAACGAGTTCCCCCCGGCCCGCACGATCCCGGTGCGGTGACCGCCGGCTCCCTCTCCCGCTTGCGAGGGTCGGGGTGAGGGTGCTTCCGCCGGTCCGACCCTCGCCCTCCCGGCGCTGACGCGCCGGGCCCCTCCCTCTCCCGCTCACGCGGGCGAGGGAACATCACGCCTCGCGGCCGGGCTGCCGCGGCCGGTAGGCGCCGAAGTCGATGGTCGCCGGCGTCACGCCCTCCTGCCGCAGGCGGTACTTCTCGATCTTCTGGGTCGGCGTCTTCGGCAGGCCTTCGCGCAGCTCGATGTAGCGCGGCACCATCCAGGCCGGCAGCTCGCGCTCGCAGCGGCGGCGCAGCGCCTCGGGATCGGGCGCGCCGCGCGCCACGAACAGCAGCTTGAGATCGTCCTCGCCGGAGTCGCTGGCAATGCCGACCACCGCGCTCTCCAGCACCTCGGGGAAGCCGTTGACGACCTCCTCGACCTGGCTCGCGGCGAAGGTGTAGCCGCGATGGCGGACAGTGTCGCCCTTGCGGCCGACGAAGAAGTGGTAGCCGTCCTCGTCGGCCCGCAGCAGGTCGCCGGTGCGGTACCACAGCCCGCCGAACACCTCCGCCGTGCGCTGCGGCTGGCGCCAGTAGCCCTCCAGGATCGAGTGCGCGCGCGTCGGCCGGACCAGCATCTCGCCGACCTCGCCGGGGCCGACCGGATTGTCGTCGGCGTCGACGAGGCGGACCTCGTAGCCCGCCGTCGGCAGGCCGCAGCTGCCCCATTTCCGCGCGTCGTAGGGATTGAAGGTGACCGTGTTCGCCTCGGTCGAGCCGTAGACCTCGACCAGCACGCAGCCGAAGCGCTGCTCGAACCGCGGATGCAGGTCGACCGGCGTCGGGACGCCGTAGCCGGCCCGCACCGGATTGTCGGCGTCGTCCGCACGGGCCGGCTGCTTGTCGAGCAGCGAGAGGATGCCGCCCATGTAGATGAACTCGGTGCAGCGATGCTGGCGGATCTCCTGCCAGAAGCGCGAGGCGGAGAAGCGCGGCGCCTGGTAGACGGTGGCGCCGACCGACATCGCCGCCATCACCGCCTCGAACTGCCCGGAGGCGTTGAACAGCGGGTAGCAGTTGTGGATGACGTCGGACGGCCCGGTGCGCAGGTGGCGCGCCTTCTCCTCGCCGAAGCGCAGGAAGTAGTTGTGCGACAGCATCACGCCCTTGGCGGCACCGGTCGAGCCCGAGGTGTACATGATGCCGGCGAGGTCGCCGTAGCGCAGCGCCGGCAGGTCGCTCGCCTGGCGCGGCAGGTCGCGGAATGCCAGGGCCGGCCGGCCGCCGACCGCCTCGGCGCGCTCGTCCACCACGATCAGGCGCTGCAGCGCCGGAACCTGCGCCAGCACCGGCTCGAGCTCGGGCAGGAACGCCGCCTCGGTGATGCAGAGCGCGGCCTCGCTGTCCTTCAGCACGTGCTCGAGCAGCTTGCCCTTCAGCCCGAAATTGACCGGCACCTCGACGGCGCCGAGCAGGCAGATGCCCCACCAGACCTCGAGATACTCCCAGCGGTTGCTCAGCAGGATGGCGACCGTGTCGCGCGGCCGGACGCCGAGCGCGGCCAGCGCGCCGGCGAACAGCCGCGCCCGCTCCCACAGGTCGCGATAGCTGACCACCATGTCGTCGAACAGGACGAGCGGCTTGTCGCCCCAGTCCGCCGCCGCACGCTCGAGGATCGCCGGCAGGGTCCGCGCCCGCGGATCCTGGAACACGGCCGCCGCGGCGCGCATCAGGACAGCTCCTTGCAGACGAAGATGGCGGTGGTTTCCTTGGAGTCGGCGAAAAAGCGGTCGTTGTAGCCGCAGATGCGGTAGCCCCGCTTCAGGTAGTAGCCGATCGCCGGATGGTTGACCGGCGGATGGTCCATCACCACGCGGCAGCCGAGGTCGCGGGCGCGCTCCTCGATGCGGCGCAGCAGGCGGCCGCCGATGCCCTGGTTGCGCTTCTCGTGCTGGATGACGATGTCGCCGAGCCATCCCACCCGGTTCCAGCTCCAGACCTGGATGTAGGCGAAGCCCACCACCGCGCCGTCCAGCACGGCGACCTCGATGGCGTCGGCATTGGCGTCGACGGCGTGCCCGTAGTCGGTCGAGCTGCCGGCGATGCGCTGGCAGGCCGCGCGGTCGGCGGTCGTGTAGGGCCTGAGCTCGAGCCGCTCCAGCAGCGTCGGCTTCGGCGCCGCGGGAGTCCTTGCTGGCGTGGCTTTCCGCACCGGATGCTCCTCTGCGATGTCGCGCGTCGCGGCTGGCGGTCAGACGATCGCCGCCGGCCGGTACTCGCCCCAGACCGACCGCAGTGCGGTGAAGATCTCGCCTTCCGAGGCGAGCGCCCTGACCGCCTCCAGTACGGGGCCCATCAGGTTCTCCGAGCCCGCCGCGGCGCTGCCGACCGCCGCCAGCGCCTCGTCGACGCGGCCCCGGTCGCGCCGGCGGCGGACCTCGGCCAGCCGGCTCTTCTGCTCCTGCTCGACGCCGGGATCGACCCGGAACAGGTTGGGCATCTGGCCCTCCTCGTTGCCATCGAGGAAGGCGTTCACCCCGACCACCGTGCGCTCGCGCGATTCGACCTGGCGCTGGATCTCGTAGGCCTGCTCGGCCAGCACGGCCTCGATCCAGCCGCTCTCGATCACCGGCAGCATGCCGCCGCGCTTGGCCACCTCGTTCATCCAGTGCTCGGCCCGGCGCTCCAGCTCGTCGGTCAGCGCCTCGACGGCGTAGCTGCCGCCGAGCGGGTCGGGCGTGTCGGCGATGCCGGTCTCGAAGGCGACGATCTGCTGGGTGCGCAGCGCGATCCGCTGCGCCTTCTCCGACGGGATCGAGAACGCCTCGTCATAGGTCGAGATCGCCATCGACTGCACGCCGCCGAGCGCCGCCGCCAGGCACTGCAGCGCGCCGCGGGCGATGTTGTTCTCCGGCTGCTGCGCGGTCAGCAGCGCGGCGCCGGTCTGGACATGGACGCGGAAGCGCCAGGATTCCGGCTTCCGGGCCCCGAACCGCTCGCGCATCAGCCGGGCCCAGAGCCGCCGCGCCGCGCGGAACTTGGCGACCTCCTCGAGGAAGTCGATGTGCACGTACATCAGGAAGGAGAGCCGCGGCGCGAAATCGTCGATGTCGATGCCGCGCCGCAGCACCTCCTCGATGTAGGTCACCGCCGCCGCGAAGGTCAGCCCGATCTCCTGGTCCGCGGTGCCGCCGCAGTCGCGCGTCTGGTAGCCGCACAGGCTGATCGGATGCCAGGCCGGCATGTGGCGGGCGCAGAACTCGATGACGTCGGCGGTGAGCCGCAGCGCCGGCGCCGGCGGCAGGGCGAAGGTCTTCTGCGCGAAGAACTCCTTGAGGCCGTCATTCTGCACCGTGCCGGACAGTCGGCTCCACGGCACGCCCTGCTGCTCGGCCAGCGCGCAATACATGGCGAGCAGCACGGGCGCCGGATGGTTGATGGTCATCGAGGTCGAGACCTGGTCGAGCGGGATGCCGGCCATCAGGTCGCGCATGTCGTCGAGCGTGTCGATGGCGACGCCGATCCGGCCGACCTCGCCCCGGACCAGCGGATCGTCGGAATCGTAGCCGGTGAGGGTCGGCAGGTCGAAGTCGTTCGACAGGCCGGTCTGGCCCTGCGAGAGCACGAAGCGGTGACGCTCGTTGGCGTCCTTGGCGGTGCCGAGCCCGACCACCTGGCGGCGGCTGAACATGCGGTTGCGGTACATCGAGGCGTAGAGGCCGCGGGTCAGCGGGTACTCGCCGGGCAGCTCGGCGGCGGCGGCCGGCGAGACGTCGCGCGCCGTGTAGACGTCCTTGACCTCGATCCCCGAGACGGTCGCGAAGCGCGCCTGGCGCTCGGGAAACCGCGCGACCTCGGGTGCCTTGGTGGCGCTGCGCCAGGCGGCCAGCCTCTTCTCGTCCATTCTCCCGCTCCTATCCCCCGAGATAGAGTCGCTGCACCGCCGGGTCCGCCGCCAGCTGCCCGGCCGGTCCCTGCATCATGATCCGCCCGCCCTCCAGGATATAGCCGCGCCGCGCCGCCTGGAGCGCGCGAAAGGCGTTCTGCTCGACCAGCAGCAGCGTCGTCCCCTGGCGGTTGAGGTCGCCGATCAGCGCGAAGACGCGGTCGACCATGACCGGCGCGAGGCCGAGCGAGGGCTCGTCGAGCAGCAGCAGCTGCGGCGCCGACATCATCGCCCGGCCCATCGCCAGCATCTGCTGCTCGCCGCCCGACAGCGTGCCGCCGAGCTGGCTCCGCCGTTCCGCCAGGATCGGGAACAGCGCGAAGACGCGGTCGAGCTGGTCGCGCCAGCGGACCCGCCCGCCGGCCGCGAAGTAGCCGAGCCGCAGGTTCTCCAGCACCGTCAGGCTGGCGAAGACGTGGCGACCCTCGGGGACGTGGGCGATGCCGAGCCCGGGGATGCGGTGGTCGGGGATGCCGCGGATCGTCCGGTCGGCGAAGCGGATCTCGCCCTCGACCCGCGCCACCAGCCCGGAGATCGCCCGCAGCAAGGTCGACTTGCCGGCGCCGTTGGCGCCGATCAGGCAGACCATCTCGCCGGGCTCGATCGCCAGGTCGATGCCGTGCAGCACCTCGATCTCGCCGTAGCCGGCGCGCAGCTGCCGGATCTCAATGAGCGGCATCGGCGCCCTTGCCGAGATAGGCCTCGATGACCCGCGGGCTGCTCAGCACCGCCTCCGGCCGCTCGTCGGCGATCACAGCGCCGCTGGCCAGCACCACGATCCGGTCGCTCGCCTCGCGCACCAGCCGGACATTGTGCTCGATCAGCACCACGGTGATGCCGAGGTCGCGGATGCGGCGGATGGTCTGGACCAGGGCCTGCGCCTCGGTCTGGTTCATCCCGGCGGCCGGCTCGTCGAGCAGCAGCAGCCGGGGCTCGGCGGCGAGCGCGCGGGCGATCTCCAGCCGCCGCCGGTCGCCATAGGGCAGCGCCGCCGCCCGCTCGTCCGCCCGGGCGCCGAGGCCGACGAAGGCCAGCGCGCCCAGCGCCTCGGCGATGGCGTCCCGGGTCGCGCCGCGCCGGCCGAACGGCAGGGCCAGCGCCGGGCGGCGCGCCAGCCGCGGCAGCAGCACGTTCTCCAGGCAGGTCAGCCCCGGGCAGAGCTCGATGGTCTGGAAGGTGCGCGCGATGCCGAGGTGGGAGTGCCGCTCGACCGACAGGCCGGTCACCGCGGTGCCGGCGAACGAGACCTGGCCGGCGCTCGGCCTGAAGGTCCCGGCCACCAGGTTGAACAGCGTCGTCTTGCCGGCGCCGTTCGGGCCGATGATGCCGAGGATCTCGCCGTCCCGGACGGACAGGCTGACATCGTCGAGCGCCTTCAGCCCGCCGAAGCGGCGCGACAGGCCCTCGACCCCGAGCAGCGGTCGTCCCGGCACCACGTCGCCCCGGGCCCGCGGCGGCACCGGCGCGCCGCCGTCCGCGGCGGTGAAGAGCGGGCGCGGCTGCCGGCCGAAGCCGTCCGGACGCCAGTTCATCAGCACCACGAACAGCAGGCCGAGGAACAGCATGCGGTACTCGTCGAAGACCCGCGTCGCCTCGGGTAGCGCGATCAGCACGGCCGACGCGGCCAGGATGCCGACCAGCGTGCCGCCGCCGAGGATGACGATCGTCAGCAGCAGGATCGAGCCGTCGATCGCCGCCAGCGAGGGATCGACGATGGTCTGGTAGGAGGCGTAGATGCCGCCGGCCAGCCCGGCGAAGATGCCGGCGATCTGGAAGGAGAGCTGCTTGTAGAGGCCGACCTGCAGGCCGACCGAGAGCGCCGCCCGCTCGTTCTGCCGGATCGCCCGCCAGGCGAGGCCGGCGCCGCCGGCTCCCATCGAGGCGACCACCAGCACGGTGAGGAAGGCGAGCAGCCCGGCCAGGTAGAGGTACCATTGCTGCTCGAAGAAGGCGCGGCCGAAGAGCTCGGGCGGCGGCACGCCCGGCAGGCCCTGGTAGCCGCCGGTCAGGCCGCGCCAGTTGGCCAGCACCAGCCGCAGGATCTCGGCGGCGGCGAGCGACACGACCGAGAGATAGTCGCCGCGGAAGCGCAGCAGCAGCACGCCGAGCACCGCCGAGAAGGCGATGACGGTCGCCACCGAGAGGGCGAGCGCCGGCAGGAACGGCCAGCCGAAATGCGTCGTCGGGATCGCCACGGCATAGGCGCCGACGGCGAAGTAGGCGACGAAGCCGAGATGAAACTGGCCCGCCTCGGTGATCACCAGGTTGTAGCCGACCGCGAGGCAGGCATAGAGCGCGATCAGGATCGCCAGCCGCAGCAGGTAAGGGTTGAGCTCGCTGCCGAGCACGAGCAGCAGGAGCGCGAGGACACCCGCCGCCACGACCCAGCGCAGCCAGGCGGGCAGCGCCCTCCAGCCGGGCAGGTTGGCGGGTCGGCGTCCGGGCAGGTCGGTCATCGCCGGCCGTCAGACCGCCGTCTCGGACCGGCCCCGCAGCAGCCCCGCCGGCCAGAGCAGCAGGGCGACGACGAGGACCGTGAAGGCCATGACGTCCTGGTAGATGCCGCCGAGATAGGCGCCGGCCAGGACCTCGGCCAGGCCGATCACCATGGCGCCGATCACCGCGCCGCGCAGGTTGCCGATGCCGCCGAGCACGCAGGCGGCGAAGGCCTTGAGCATGACCGGGAAGCCCATGAAGGGGCTGACCGAGCCGTAGCGCGCCGCCAGCAGCACGCCGGCCACCGCGGCGAGGCCGGAGCCGACCGCGAAGGCGACGGCGACGATGCGGTCGGGGTTGATCCCCATCAGGATGGCGCCCACGGGATCCTCGCTGGCGCCGCGGATGGCGATGCCGACGTCGGTGCGCCGCGCGAACAGCTCGAGCGCCAGCAGCAGGACGCCGGCGATGACGATGGTCCACAGGGCGGACGAGGTGACGTGCAGCCCGGCCAGCTGCAGCGACTGCGATCCCAGGATCGGCGGGAAGCTCAGGGTCTGCGGCCCGACCAGCAGCCGCACGCCGTTCTGCAGCACCAGCACCAGCCCGAGCGCCGACAGCACGGGCGCCAGCCGGCGGGCCCGCCGCAGCCGCCGGTAGGCCAGCCGCTCGACGACGACGCCGAGCGCGGCGGTGAGCAGCATGGCGGCGGGCACCGCGAGGACGGGCGGCAGGCCGATGACGATGCCGCCGAGCGCCAGGTAGGCGCCGACCATCATCACCTCGCCATGCGGCAGGTTGATGAAGAACAGCAGCCCGTAGACCATCGAGAAGCCCAGGGCGACCAGCGCATAGGTGCTGCCCAGGGCAATCCCGTTGACGAGCTGCTGCAGGATCTCCATCGGCCCGCCGCCCCGTCCCCTCGGCGCGTCGGGACGCTACTGGGCGGGCTGGAACTTGCCGCCCTTCAGCTCGACCACGAGGATGTTCTTGTGGACGTTGTGGTCGGCGCCGAACCCGATGTCGCCGGTCACCCCCGGGAACGCCGGCTGCGCGTTGCCGAGCGAGCCGAGATAGTCCAGCAGCTTGGCCCGGTCCGGCCCGGCCGCCTTGACCGCGGCGGCGATCAGCAGGGCCGCGTCGTAGGCGTTCGCGCCATAGCCTTCCGGCGCCTGGCCGTAGGCCGCCTTGTAGGCGTCGACGAAGGCCTTGGCGCTCGGCCGCG
The DNA here is from genome assembly GCA_046349435.1 of Dongiaceae bacterium. Classification (GTDB taxonomy): domain Bacteria; phylum Pseudomonadota; class Alphaproteobacteria; order Dongiales; family Dongiaceae; genus JAXMCI01. The sequence goes on from JAXMCI010000044.1 coordinate 51,547, forward strand.
TGCTGTTCTCGTCGAAGAAGGCGGCGGCGTAGGTGCCGTCGCCGGCGGCGCCCGCGAGCTCGATGAACTGCGGGTCGAACAGCGCGTCGGTGCCCATCAGCGGCGCGGTGATGCCGGCCTCGCGCAGCTGGCGGGCGATCTTCGAGGCCTCGGCCGTGAAGGTCGGGACGAAGACCAGGTCGGGCTTCAGCGGGACCAGCTTGGTGACCACCGCCTGGAAGTCGACGCGCTCCGGCTCGTGGCCTTCCATCAGCACGATCTCGGCGCCCAGCTCCTTGGCGCGCTTGGCGAAGATCTCGCCCTGGGCGATGGTCGAGGTGCCGGTCTGGTAGAGGATGGCGATGCGCTTGAAGCCCTTCGTCTTCACCGCGTAGTCGGCGAGCTGGGTGCTGACCACGTCGTCGGTCACGGCGGTGCGGTAGAAGTTCGCCTTGTTGGCGAGATCGGGACTCGTCGAGGACGGCGAGATCATCGGGATGCCGGCGCGCTGGTAGATCGGCTGGGCCGCCAGCGAGGTGGTCGAGGAGAAGTGGCCGACCACCGCCAGGATGTCGTTGGCCGAGACGAGGCGCTGGGCGACGGTGGCCGCCTGCTTCGGGTCCATCTGGTCGTCCTCGGCGACGACCTCGATGGTGTAGCTGCCGGCCGCGCCGCTGGCGTTGATCGCCTTGGCCGCGAGCTCGACGCCGTTGCGCAGATAGGCGCCGTACTGCGCGTAGTTGCCCGACATCGGCCCGACCACGGCGATCTTCACGCTCTCGGCCCGGGCGGTCGCGATGATGCCCGCGGTCAGCAGCGATGCCGCGAGCGCGGTACCCCAACGTAGGATCTTGCGTGACATTTCTACCTCCTCTGCTCTGCCTTGGTGGCCGTTCTGACGGGACCATCCTGGTGGCCGAAAATCTCCGCGAGGGCGTCGCGGACCGTGATCTTGCCGTCCCCGAAGCGCTCGATCAGCCCGAGGTCCGCCAGTCTCTGCTTCAGCTCGATGTCGGCCGCGGCGATCAGCTCCGCCGCCAGCCGGCGCTCGCGGCGGCGCGCGAGATGGCCGCTGCCGGCGAGCCAGTCGCGATGCTGCCCGGCGGCCCGCCAGAGCGCGTCGATGCCGGTTCCCGCGGTCGCCACGGTCGAGACCACCGGCACCTGCCAGCCGTCGCGCGGCTGGCGCGCGACGTCGCGCAGCACGGCGCGGGCCTGCTCGACGCCGTCGAGGTCGCACTTGTTGAGGACGAAGATGTCGGCGATCTCGAGCAGCCCCGACTTCAGCCCCTGGATCTCGTCGCCGGCGCCGGGCGCCTGGACCACGACCACGGTGTCGGCGACGCCCATCACGTCGGTCTCGTTCTGGCCGACGCCGACGGTCTCGAGCAGCACCAGCTCGTAGCCGGCCGCCTCGAGCAGGCGGATCGCCTTGGGCACCACGGCGGAGAGGCCGCCCAGCGCGCCGCGCGAGGCCAGCGAGCGCACGAAGACGTCGGCCGGGACGCCCATGGCCTGCAGGCGCATCCGGTCGGCCAGCACCGCGCCGCCGCTGATCGGGCTCGAGGGATCGACCGCCAGCACCGCCCGCCGGCAGCCGGCGGCAGCGTGCAGCAGCCGGCCGGTCAGCACGCTCTTGCCGACGCCCGGCGGCCCGGAGAGCCCGACCACCCAGGCGCGCGCCGCGCCGCGCCACAGCCGGTCGAGCGCGGCGGCCGCGCCGGGGTCGCCGCATTCGAGCCCGGAGATCAGCCGGCCCAGGGTGCGGTCGGGCAGGCTGCGGCCGGCCGGGCTCCGGTCGGGTAAGGTCGGGCCGGGCAAGGTCGGGCCGGGCACGGTCACGGCGCCGGCTCGTCGAAGGATCGCCGGCGCCGCGCCGGTATGGCGCGGGCGCGGATGAACTCGATGATGGCGCGGGTGTCCGAGCCCGGGCCGAACACGCCCTCGATGCCGAGTTGCGCCAGCGCCTGCCGGTCCTCGTCGAGCACCGTGCCGCCGGCGACGATCAGCACGTCGCCGGCGCCGCTTTCGGCCAGCCGGCGATGGACCTCGGTGCAGATCGTCACCAGGCTGGCCGACAGGTTGCTGACGCCGACCACGTCGACATCCTCCTGCAGCGCGACGCGCACCAGCTCCTCGACCTGCGTCCGCAGCGGCAGGTAGATGACCTCCATCCCGGCGTCGCGCAGCGCGCGCGCCACCACCTTGATGCCTCGGTCGTGCCCGTCGAGGCCGGGATTGGCCAGCAGGACACGCAGCGTCTCGGGCGCTTCGCTCATCGCCATCACCGCACCAGCACGCTGACCACGAGGGAGCCGCAATCGGTGCCGAAGAAGCCGCCCATGCAGTGGGTGAGGCCGACCTGCGCGTCGGCCACCTGGCGGTCGCCGGCCCGGCCGCGCAGCTGCAGCGTCGCCTCGACGATCTGGCCCGCCCCGGTGGCGCCCACCGGATGGCCCTTCGCCTTCAGCCCGCCGCTGGCGTTGATCGGCAGCCGGCCCTCGATCGCGGTGTCGCCGCGCAGCACCGCGAAGCCGCCATCGCCCTTGTCGAAGAATCCGAGATCCTCGCTGTGCATGATCTCGGCGATGGTGAAGCAGTCATGCACCTCGGCGAAGTCGACGTCCCGCGGACCGATCCCGGCCTCCTGGTAGGCCTTGGCCGCTGCCCGCCGGGTCGCCTGGAAGGAGACCAGGTCGGCATCGTCGTCATAGGTGCCGGACACCAGCGCGCAGGATTCCAGCCAGACCTTGGGGCCGGGGAAGCGGCGCGCCGCCGCCTCGCTGGCCAGCACCACCGCGGTCGCGCCGTCGCTGACCGGGCAGCAATCGTAGACGGTGAGCGGCGACGCGACGGGACGGCCCTGCATCGCCTGCTCGCGCGTCACGGGCTCGCGCATGTGCGCCTTGGGATTGCGGGCGCCGTTGCGGTGCGCCTTCTCGGCGACCGCCGCCAGCGCCTCGCGGGGCGTGCCGAAGCGGCGCATATGCTCGCGCGCCATCATCGCGAAGACCGCCGGGAAGACGAGGCCGGCATCGGCCTCGAGCGGCACGTCGCCGTCGCCGGCCAGCGCCCGCGTGACGACCGGCGTCGGCACCCCCCGCATCTTCTCGACGCCGCAGGCGAGCGCGATCTCGGCGGCGCCGGCGCGGATCGAGAGCGCTGCCTCGCGCACCGCGCAGGCCGAGCTGGCGCAAGCATTCTCGATGCGCATCACCGGCAGCCCGACGATGCCGAGCTCGCGCAGCGCCAGCTGGCCGACCATGCCCTCCTGCCCGTCGAGCAGGCCGGTGATGCCGCAGCCGAAATAGGCGGCGTCGAGGCCGCGTCCGTCCTGCTCGCAGTCGGCCAGCGCCTCGGCGACCGCGCCGGCGGCGAGCTGGCGGGTGGTGCGGTCGGCATGGTCGCCGAAACGCGTGCTGCCGATGCCGATGACGGCGATCCGCGTCATGCCGCCCTTCCCGTCCCGGCATCCTCGAACGGGCGCGCCGACAGCGCCGGCGTGCCGTCGAGGCCGACCGGGCCGACCTCGAGGGCGACCAGCGCCCCGGTCGGATCGAGCGACGACGCGAGCGGGCCTGCGAGCCTGGCGACGACGCGCGGGCCGGCCTCGAGCCGGACATAGGCGATGCGGTAGGGCGGCCGCAGCTCGGCCGGCGCGATATGGACGTCCGAGAAGCTCTCGACGCGGCCGCGCGGCGCCAGCTCGACCGGCTCCATCGGCCGCCCGCAATGGGCCAGCCTGGGCGGGCAGGCCTGCTGGCCGCAGCTCGGGCAGCGGGCGCCGGCCAGCGCGCCGGACGCAGTCGCCGCATGGCGCGGCACGGCCGGCGCGCTCATGCCGCGAGCTCCTGGCGCGCCATCAGGATGGCGCGCTCGACGATGTCGACGATCTCGTCGATCTCGTCGCGGGTCGCGGTCAGCGCCGGCGCCAGGATCAGCACATTGGCCGAGCCGCGGGTGATCAGCCCCTGGCTCATCGCCTTGCTGCGCACCAGCGGCGCGAAGGCCCGGCCGACCGGGAAGGCCGCGCGCGATCGCCGGTCGGCGACGAACTCGACGCCCCACAGCATGCCGAGCCCGCGTACAATCGCCGATCTCGGCGTGACGCTGGCCGAGCTCGCCCAGGCGCTGGCCGAGATAGCCGCCCAGCGCGGCGGCCTGCTGCACGATGCTCTTGCCGAGCAGCTTGCCGATCACCGCCAGCGCGGTCTCGCAGCCCAGCGGGTAGCCGCCATAGGTGTGGCCATGCAGGAAGGTGCGCCCGGCCTCGCCGCGGAACGCCGCGGCGATCCGGTCGTGGGCGACCACCGCGGCGACCGGCGCGTAGCCCGAGGTGATGCCCTTGCCGAGGCAGACGAGGTCCGGCGTGACCTCGTAGTGGTCGAGCGCGAACAGGTTGCCGGTGCGGCCGAAGCCGGTCAGCACCTCGTCGAAGATCAGCAGGGCGCGGGCGCGGTCGGCGATCTCGCGCAGCCTCTGGTAGTAGCCCTTGGGCGGCACCAGCACGCCGGCCGCCGCCATGATCGGGTCGACGATCAGCGCCGAGATCGTCTCGCGCCCCTCGTAGCGGATCATCTCCTCGACGGCCGAGGCGCATTCCAGCGCGCAGCTCTCCGGCCGCTTGCCCCAGGGACAGCGGTAGCAATAGGGCGGCGGCACGTGCAGGAAGCCGCCCGGCAGCGGCTCGAAGCGGCGCCGGTCGGCGACGCCCGAGGCGGCGAGCGCCGCCAGCGTCGCGCCGTGATAGGACCAGTAGCGCGAGATCACCTTGTAGCGGCCCGGCTCGCCGTTGTTGCGATGGAACTGGCGCGCCATCTTCATCGCCGTTTCCGTCGCTTCCGAGCCGCCGCACAGCAGGAAGGCGGTGTTGAGCGGCCCGGGCAGCAGCTCGGCGAGGAGCGCCGAGAGCTGCAGCGCCGCCGGCGTCGTGCCGTGCAGCACCGGCCAGAAATCCTGCCGGTCGATCGCCTCGTGCATCGCCCGGCGGATGTCCTCGTCGCCATAGCCGAGCGTCGACACCATCGCCCCGCCGATGGCGTCGATCAGCTGGCGCCCGTCGGTGGTCCAGACCCGGAGCCCCTTGCCGCCGGCGATGATCAGCGGCTCGCGCTCGAAATCCGCCATCTGCTGGAAGTCGAGCCAGACATGGCGGACCAGCGGCGTCAGCGACTCATGCGCGGTCCCGGCGGCTGCGGCTGGCGTCTGTGACATGAGCCAATTGACATAGTATGTTATGTCGATGCTTCGATGATAAGCTGAGCCAGTCGCCATCGGCCAACGGGAATCGACGTGAGTGACCCACGGAATCTGGATTTGGCCTACGAGGCGATCGCCGAGTGGACCCTGCTGCGCGGCGGCGCCGCGCCCCTGCACCAGCAGCTGAGGTCGCACATCGCGCTGCAGATCCGCTCGGGCCGGCTCGCCGCCGGCGCGCGCCTCCCGCCGGTCCGCGCGCTCGCCGCCGGGCTCGGGCTCAACCGCAACACGGTGCAGAAGGTCTATGCGGCGCTCGAGCGCGCCGGCCTGGTCGTCACCCGCGTCGGCTCCGGCACCCAGGTCGCGCCGGGCCAGGCGGAGACGATGGCGCAGGTCGCGTCGTCGACCCGCGAGCTGCTGCGCCGGGCGATCGGCAACGCGCTCGACGACCGGCTGGCGCCGCAGGACGTGCGGCTGCTGTTCGAATCGCAGCTCAGCGAGGCGGTCCGCCAGCGCGACCTGCGCGCCACCCAGATCCTTACCAGCCGCCGCCGCTACGCCGCCCGCGACGCGGTCAAGGCGTAAGGCTCCGGCCTGTCAGGCCCTGGCCCGTCGTGCCCCCGTTGTCATGCCGGGCTTGACCCGGGCTTGACCCGGGCATCCATCTCGCCGCGATCTGGATTGCCGGGTCAGGGGGGCGGCGATGATGACGGAGCGAGCCGATGCGCGCCACGACCGGCGCCCCCGGCTCACAATCCCCGCGGGCTGCCCGCGCCGGCGTCCGCGTCGAGCAGGGCGGCCAGGTCGGCGGCGGTCCGCACGTCGGCGCAGGTCCGCGCCAGCGTCCCGAGGCTGGCGCGCTGCCGCACCGGATCGCCGGCCGCGACGCCGTCGGCGCAGATCACCACGCGGAACCCGGACTCGAACGCGTCCCGCGCCGAGGCCTCGACGCAGACATGGGTCAGCGCGCCGGCGAGCAGCACGGTGTCGATGCCGCGGTCGCGCAGCAGCCCGGGCAGGGCGCAGTTGCCGGGAAAGAAGGCGCTGTAGCCGCGCTTCGCGACGATCGGATCGCCGGGCTCGACGGGCAGCCCGGCCGACGGCAGCGCACCCCGCCCCGCCTCGATCTCCCGGCGGTAGCGCTCCAGCTCGGCCGCGCCGAGCAGCGCCGCCGCGGCGGCGGCCGAGGGCCAGGTCGCCGGTGGCGTCGGCACGACCCAGGCGACCGTCCCGCCCCGGGGGCGCAGCGCCGCCGCGACCCGGCCGACGGCGCCGACCACCGCCTCGCGCTCCGGCAGCGCGCCGAGAAAGGTGTCCACCGCGTCGATCGCCACCAGCGCGGTGCGGGCGCCCTGCAGCGCCGGGAAGGCATGCAGCCGGCCGCGGCGGCGCACCAGCTTGCGGCGCAGGGCCTCGTCCAGCGGATCGTCCACGCGCGCTCCTCCGGGTCCGCACCGATCTGCGCCGCCCGCGGGTCGGGATGCAAGCGCCGCCGCGCGCCGGATTGACGCCGCCGCCGCGGCAGGGCTCCATGATGCCGGTCGGGCACCGCCGCCGGGGGAGCGGAGCCGGCCGCTGCGCGCAACCTCCCTGCCCCGCCGGTCGGCTGCCGCGGATGACCACGACATCGAGCATCGTCGCAGAGTTCCCGCCGCGGACGGCCTCGCCGGACGCGACCGATGGAATCCAGGCGGCGCTGCCCTGGCTGTTCCTGATCTACGCCGTGCCGGCGATGATCTTCCTGGCGATCACGATGGCCCCCTTCCAGGTGCCGGACGAGCTCGCCCACGCCTTCCGGGCCGAGCAGATCGGCCACGGCAAGCTGATCTCCGACCGTTACGGCGGGGAGATCCAGGGCGGGCTCGACGACTATGGCGAGCTCTATCGCGGCATGTGGACCCGCACCGACGTCAAGCAGACCGTCGAGCTCGCCGGCCGCGCCGGGGCGATCGCCTGCGCGCTGCCGGCGCGCTGGGTCAACTTCCAGAACACCGCGCAGTACGGCCCCCTGCTCTACCTGCCCCAGGCGATCGGCCTCCGGCTCGGCTGCGCCGCCGGCCTGACGATGGCCCAGGCCGTGCTCGCCGCGCGCCTGCTCAACGGGGCCGCCGCCTGCCTCCTCGGCTTCCTCGCGCTGCGCCTCTGCCGGCGCGGCCAGGCCCTGATGTTCGCCACGCTGCTGCTGCCGATGACGCTGTCCCAGCTTGCCTCGGTGTCGCAGGACGCGCTGCTCATCGCAGTGTCGTTCCTCGGGATCGCTGTCGCCTCGCGCCCGCTCGTGGAGCGGCGGCCGGCCAGCACGGGCGAGTTCCGCCTCTACGCCCTGATGCTGGTGGCGACCATGACGGCGCGGCCGGTGCAGATCGTCTTCCTGCTGCTGCTGCCGGTCCTGCTGCGCCGCGGCGATCCCCGCTGGCTCGCCAAGCTGCGCATCGCCGCCGTCGCGGCGGCACTGCTCGCCGCGTGGATCCCGGTCCTGGCGAACCGGCTGATGCCGATGCCGCCGGACTGGTCGATCGAGCGCCAGCTGGCGCTCATCCTCGACCACCCGCTCACCCTGCCGTCGGTGATCGCCAACACCTTCGGCAGGCAGGCGAGCCTGCTGCTCTCGACGGTGGTCGGTCGGATGGGCTGGATGGACACGCCGATGCCGCACGCCTACTACCTGGCGGCCGGCGTCGCGCTGGCGCTGGCGCTGCTGGCGCCGGGCCATCGCGGGCCGGCCGGGTGGCGGACACTGCTCGGGCCGGCCACCCTCGGCGCGCTCACGCTCGGCGTCTGCGCCGCGCTCTACCTGACCTGGACGGCGGTCGGACAGGCGACCATCAACACCCTCCAGGGCCGCTACATCCTGCCGGCCCTGCCGCTGCTCGCCTGGCCGGTCCCCGCCTGGGGAGCGCGGCTCGGGCGCGGCCTGGCGGCCCTGTGGTACCCCGTGCTCCTGTTCCCCCTGGTCTCGCTGGCGGTGCTGCCGCCGGTGATCATGGAGCGCTTCTACGGCGACTGGACGGTCATGGCGGACTCGCTGCGGGCACTGCTCCTGCCATGACCGCCGCGCCCGCCGCCGGGATCAGGCGGCGGCGTCCTCCGGCAGGTGCTGCGTGCCCGGCAGCGCCCGGCCGGTCTCGAGCAGCGTCTTCAGGCTGGAGAGCACCTTCGGCCAGCCGCCGGAGACGGCGTCGATCAGCCCATGCGGCCGGTCGGCGACGTGGGTCACCGTCAGCCTGACGTTCTCGCCCTCCTGCACGATGTCGAAGGTGCAGCGCGTATAGCCCTCCGCCTTGAGCTCCGGGCGAAACTCGTTGCGCCACTTGACGACCAGCCGCCGCGGCCGGTCGACCTCGACGATCTCGCCGCTGTCGGCCAGCCGGCCGTCGGGAAACACCAGCTTCCACGCCGCGCCGGGCGTCCAGCCGGACTCCTGGTAGGAGCCGAACCAGTACTGCCGGTTGAACTCGGCGCTGGTCAGCGCCTGCCACAGCGTCTCGGGGGTGGTGCGGATGTAGGTGACGTAGACGAAGGTCTGTGCCGGCATGACAATATTCCTCTCGCTTGGGGTCACTCGCCGTCGCGGTCCTCGAGAGCCTGCTTCAGGGCGGAGAGCGCGCGGAGCCGGCCCTGCTCGAACTTGCCGATCCAGCGCTCGCCGATCTCGTTGATCGGCACCGGATTGATGTAGTGCAGCTTCTCCCGCCCCTGGCGGCGGGTCGCCACCAGGTTGGCGCCCTCGAGGATCGCCAGGTGCTTGGCCACCGCCTGGCGGGACATCGCCAGGCCCTCGCAGAGCTGGCCCAGCGTCTGTCCATTCTCGGCATGGAGCCGGTCGAGCAGCCGCCGGCGGCTCGCATCCGCCAGGGCCTTGAAGACCGGATCCATGCTCATGACGCGATGATATGTAACCTAATGGTTGCCTGTCAAGAGTTGCCAGGCCGGAGACCCCGCCGGATGATGGTGCGATGGAAGCCGACGACGATCTCGAGCGCTTCGCGGCGGAGGGCGCGCCCGATCCGGGCCCGCCGACGCAGCAGGGCTGGGTGGCGCGCGACGGGGCGCGGATCTGGTACGCCAGCCACGGCGCCGCCGGGCCGGCCGCGATCCTGCTGCATGGCGGGCTCGGCCACAGCGGCAACTGGGGCCACCAGGTGCCGGCATTGCGCGCCGCCGGCTATCGCGTCGTGCTGGTCGACAGCCGCGGCCACGGCCGCAGCACGCAGGACGGCCGGCCGCTCGGCTACCGCCTGATGGCCGCCGACCTCGCCGCGGTGATCGACGCGCTGCGGCTGGAGCGGCCGGCCCTGGTCGGCTGGAGCGACGGCGCCTGCACCGCGCTCACCCTCGCCATGGCCGAGCCGGAGCGGACCGCCGGCGTGCTCTTCTTCGCCTGCAACATGGATCACGGCGGCGCCCGGCCGGAGCCGGTGCCCGGTCCGGCGCTCGAGCGCTGCTTCGCCCGGCACGGCGCGGATTATGCCCGGCTCTCCGCCACGCCCTTCGCCTTCGCCGACCTCGTGCGCATCGTGACCGCCATGCAGCGGAGCGAGCCCGATGCGACGGCCGCCGAGCTGGCGGCCATCCGCGTCCCGGTCGCCATCGTCCAGGCCGAGCGGGACGAGTTCATCCGCCCCGAGCACGCCGCCTGGCTCGCCCGCGCCATCCCGGGAGCGCGCCACATCCTGCTGCCCGGCGTCAGCCACTTCGCGCCGCTGCAGCGGCCGGCGCTGTTCAACGCGGCCGTGCTCGCCTTCCTCGGCCGGGTGCTGCCCCGGCCCGACTGACCCGCGCTCCCAATCGCGATATGCTCGGCGAGGCGGCGGGATGGCTGCCGCGGCGAGGAAGGACAGGACCGATGGAGGAGATCGCGGGCGGTCATGGCCGCGCCGTCGCGCTCGGCGCCGGCGAGCGCATCCGGATCGTCAACACACACGGGACGCAGGTGGTCGACAGCTGGGCGCTGGCGCGGCAGGAGGTCGGCGAATACCTCTCGGTCGAGCAGACCCGGCGCATGCTGTTCCGGCTGTTCCCGCGCCAGGGCGACCAGCTCTTCTCCAACCGCCGCAACCCGATGCTGCTGATCGAGGAGGACAGTTCCCCGGGGCACCACGACATGCTGCTGGCCTGCTGCGATCCCTGGCTCTACCAGCACTATGGCTGCCCGCCCGGGCACCGCAACTGCCGCGACAATTTCCGCGAGGCGCTGCTCGCGGAGGGCTTCGAGTGGGTGCTGGTGCCCAACCCGCTCAATCTCTGGATGAACATCCCGGTCACCGGCAACGACGCGATCGCCATCGCGCCGCCGCTCAGCCGGCCGGGCGACCACGTGCTGTTCCGCGCGCTGGTCGACCTCGTGCTGGTGCTCTCCGCCTGCCCGATGGACGTGACCCCGATCAACGGCGAGGACCGGACGCCCCGGCCCGTGCATTTCGAGCGGCTCCCGCGGACGTGACCGGCCGCGGCCGTTGCCGGCCGCGGCACCTGCCCCCATATTCGAGGCCGTCGGCGACGGCGCCGACGGCGAGATGGAGGAGATGGGATGGCCAGGGAACGTGCGGTGCTGGCGGGCGGCTGCTTCTGGGGCATGCAGGACCTCATCCGCCGCTATGACGGCGTGATCGCGACGCGGGTCGGCTACAGCGGCGGCGACGTGCCCAACGCCACCTACCGCAATCACGGCACCCATGCCGAGGCGATCGAGATCATCTTCGACCCGGCGCGGCTCAGCTTCCGCCAGCTGCTCGAGTTCTTCTTCCAGATCCACGACCCGTCGACGCCGAACCGCCAGGGCAACGACCGCGGCCCCGGCTACCGCTCGGCGATCTACTACACCAGCGAGGAGCAGAAGCGGATCGCGCTCGACACCATCGCCGATGTCGACGCCTCCGGCCTGTGGCCGGGCAAGGTGGTGACCGAGGTGGCGCCCGCCGGCCCGTTCTGGGAGGCCGAGCCGGAGCACCAGGACTATCTCGAGCGCTATCCGAACGGCTACACCTGCCACTTCATCCGGCCGAACTGGAAGCTGCCGAAGCGCGCGGCCTAGGCACCCCCCGCGATCAGCCGGCCCGCCCGGCCGAAGCGCACCGGCCTGGTCGCGCCCGGGCCGGCGACTGGCTGGATCCGGCATGACCAGCGTCGACGACACCGAGCCCGGCGACCGGAGCGCCCTGCCGGGCGGGGACCGTTCCGGCCGCTGGCCCCTCAATCGCTGGTTCGTCTCGACCGCCGCGCTCGGCCTGCCGCAGGCCGCCGGCCCGGTCGCCTTCTCGCTGCTCGCCCTGAGCGCGAACCGCGATGCCAGCGGCGGCGCCGCCATGATCCTCGGCATGACGCTCGCCCAGGTGGCCGGCGCCATCCCGGTGACCCGGCTCGGCAGGAACGTGGCTCCGGCGACGTTCCTGAGGCTGCTGGTGGGCATCCGGACGGCGGCCCTGGCGACGATCGCCCTGCTTGCCGCCTGCGGGACGCCGTTCCCCTGGCTGATCGCGAGCGCCGCGGTCGCGGGATCCGTCAACGGGGCGGCCTACGGGTATATGCGAGCCGTGCTCAACCGGCTGGTTCCGGTCGCGCGGCTGCCCCGGGCCATCGGCATCGCGGCGACGCTCAACGAGGTGACCTTCGTGCTGGGCCCGGTGGCGGCCTCGGGGCTGGGCAGCGTCTCGCCGGTGCTCGCCGTCCTGGCGATCGCGGCGCTCGGCGCCGCGCCGGCGCTGCTGGTGCCGCAGGTCGGCACCATCCACCCCGGCGACGCCCGGCATGTTCCAGGCTCGCTCCTCACCCCGACCATCCTGCTGTGGCTTGCCTGCGCGACAGCGGGCGGGGCAGCCGTGGCCGCCGTGGAGATCGGCGCCGTCGCGCTGGCCCTGCGGTTCGGCTACCAGCCGGCGCTGGCCATCCTGTTCACCGTCCCCCTGTGCCTGGCCTCGGTGAGCGGCGGGATCTGGGTCAGCGTGCGCAACCGCACGGCAACGCGGCGGGCCGTCCTGGCCCAGCTCTCCGTCATGACGGCCGGGTCGGCCCTGGTGGCGCTCGGGCCGTCGGTCGCCACGACCGTCGTCGGGGCGGTCCTGGCCGGCTCCGTCATCGCCCCGCTGGGCACCTACTACTCGCTGGTCCTCGACAGGCTGGCGCCGCCGCGGCGGCGACCGGAGGTGTTCGCCCTTCTGCGCACCGCGAACTCGGTGGGCATCATCCTGGCGAGCGCCATGCTGACCACGGTCCCGCTCACCTCGGCCCTGATGGTCGTCACCGGGCTGATGATCGCCGTCACCCTGGCGGTCGGGACCGCGCCGCTCAAGCGACGAGCCGGCAGCCCCCGCGACTAGCGAGCGGCAGCAGGGCGCGACCCGCACCGTAGCATCCCGGCGGCGACGATGCTTCGCGGCCGACCGAAGCGACGGCCCGGAGGACCGGGCTAGCGTCGTTGCATGACGCCAGCCCGCTCCGGCAGCCTCGCCGCTGCCACCGCCGCCCCCGCCGCCGTGCCGCGCTTCGATGGCTGGCGGGTCGTCGCCGGCGCCTTCGTCCTGGCGATCTTCGGCTGGGGCCTCGGATTCTACGGCCCGCCGATCTTCCTCGAGACGGTCACCGTCGGCCGCGGCTGGCCGGTCGGGCTGGTCTCGGCCGCGGTCACCGTGCACTTCCTGGCCGGCGCGCTGCTGGTCGCCAACCTGCCGCGCCTGCATGCGCGCTTCGGGCTGCCCGCCGTCACCCGGGCCGGGGCGTGCTCGCTCGCCCTCGGGCTGGCCGGCTGGGCGGCCGCCGCCCAGCCCTGGCAGCTCTTCCCCGCCGCGCTGCTCAGCGGCTGCGGCTGGGTGACGATGGGGGCGGCGGCGATCAACGCCATCGTCGCGCCCTGGTTCGTCGCCGACCGGCCCCGGGCGCT
>JAXMCI010000045.1:0-64652 GCA_046349435.1 Dongiaceae bacterium
GACGCCCGCCGCTCGGCGTCGGCGTGCAGCCAGCAGCGGACCTGCTGGCCGCCCGGCAGCGTCACCACCGGCGGGTCGGCGCGGCAGGCCGGCATGGCGCGGGCGCAGCGCGGACGGAAGCTGCAGCCGGGCGGCAGGCGCATCACGTCCGGCACCTCGCCCGGGATCTGCTCCAGCCGCGCCACCTCGGCCGCGGTGCTCAGCACCCTGACCGAGTTGAGCAGCGCCGCCGAGTAGGGGTGGGACGGCGCGCGCAGCACCTGGGCGGCGCTGCCCTTCTCGATCTCGCGGCCGGCATACATCACCACGACCTTGTCGGACATCATCGAGACGACGCCGAAATCGTGGGTGATCAACAGCACCGACATGTGCATCTCGTCGCGCATCTGGCGGACCAGCCGGAGAAACTGGATCTGGCTCAGGGAGTCGAGGTTGGTGGTCGGCTCGTCGGCGATCAGCAGCGCCGGGCGCGGCGCCAGCGCCATCGCCAGCATGGCGCGCTGCGAGACGCCGGCGCTGACCTCGAACGGGTAGCGCTGCAGCACCTCGGGCGCGCCCTCGACGCCGATATGCTCGAGCAGCTCGATGGCGCGGCGCCGCGCCTGGGCGCGGTCGACGCCCTGCGACAGCATGATCGACTCGGTCATCTGCCGGCCGATCGTCATCACCGGGTGCAGCGAGGTGTAGGGGTTCTGGAACACCATGGTGATGGTGCGGCCGCGGATCGCCTGCATGCGCCGCGGCGACAGGCGGGTCAGCTCGGTGCCGAGATGGCGCACCGAGCCGCCGACGATGCGGCCCGGCGGGGTGACCAGCCCCATGACCGAGAGCGCGGTGACGCTCTTGCCGGAGCCCGATTCGCCGACGATGGTGACGATCTCGTCGCGCTCGATGGTGAGGTCGACGCCGTCGACCGCCTTCACCACGCCACCGGCGACGAAGAAGTGGGTGCGCAGCCCGGCGACCTCGAGGACCCGCTCGCTAGACACGGCCTTCCTAGACACGGGCGAGCGCCTGCTCCAGCGCGTGGGCGACGCCGATCAGCCGGCTCTCGCCGAGCCACGGCCCGATCAGCTGCAGCCCGATCGGCAGGCCGTGCTCGCCCTGGCCGATCGGCAGGCTGAAGGCGGGGTGGCCGGTGACGTTGAGCGGGTAGGTGTTCTGGCACATCTCGCCGGCCCGCGCCCCCATCTCGGCCAGGCCGGGGCGGTGGTCGAGCAGGCGGAAGGCCTTCATCGGCGTGGTCGGGGTGACCAGCACGTCGAACTCGGCGAAGGCGCGCTCGAGCTCCTCGCGCGCCGCGAAGCGCAGGTTGGTGGCCTTGGCGAAGTAGAGGCTGCGGCCCTCGCGCCGGAGGTGCTTGCCGGTCGCCATCAGCAGCTTGAGGATCGGCGGGAAGTCGTCGGCGCCGGCCCGCCGGGCGTTGGCGAAGGCCTCCTGCCAGCCGATGTCGCAGAGGCCGCGCCGGCCGAAGCCCTCCTGCTCGCTCTCGATCATCGCGGTGATGGCGTGGGCGGCGAAGCCGTTCCAGATCGCCCGCGCGTCGTTCCAGAAGGAGAGCGAGACCGGCCGGCAGCTGGCGCCCTTCGATTCGGCGAGCGCCATGACCCGGCGCACCGCGACGGCGACGTCGGCCTCCAGCACCGGCATCGCCATCGCCTCGGTCAGCAGGCCGAAGCGCAGGCCCTTGAGATCGGCGTCGAGCGCCGCGCTGTAGCGCTCGGCCGCCAGCCCGCCGCGGGCCCATTGCGCGTCGCGCGGATCCTCGCCCGCGATGACCTCGAGCGCGACCGCGACCGCCTCGACGCTGCGCGCCATGGGGCAGACGAAGTCGATGGTGTGGTCGAGATAGGTGATGCCGAAGGAGGGCACCAGCCCGTGCGTCGGCTTGATCGTGGCGACGCCGCACCAGGAGGCCGGGATGCGCGCGCTGCCGCCCTGGTCGACGGCGATGGCGAGGTCGACCATCCCCGCCGCCACCGCGGCGCCGCTGCCGCCCGACGAGCCGCCGGCCGAGAACTCCGGCGCCAGCGGGTTGCGCACGCAGCCGAAGGCCGAGGTCTCGCTGGTGCCGGCGAAGCCGAAATCGTCCATGTTGAGCTTGCCGGTGATGGTGGCGCCGGCGTCGAGCAGCCGTTCCACCACCGTGGCGTCGACGTCGGGCACGTAGTGCTGCAGCAGCCGCGAGCCGTTGGTCATCGGCACGCCGGCCAGCCGGACATTGTCCTTCAGCCCGACGGTGCGGCCGGCGAGCGGCCCGGACGCCGCGCCCTCGACGCGGCAGAAGCGGATGAAGGCATTGCATGGATCCTCGGCCGGGGTCGGCCGGCGGCCCTTGTCGCGGGCGGGGTAGCGCACCGGGATCTCGGGCGGCGACAGGTCGTCGAGCCGGTCGAACAGGGCCAGCATCGAATCGACCAGGCCCTCGATCTCGGCCAGCTCGGCCGCGGTCGGGTGCATGTACTCGGCTTCGAGCAGGGCGCGGATCTCCTCGGCCGAAGGCCGCCGGATGAAGCCCGCCAGTCGTCTGCGCTCCAGGATCCCCTCCCTTGTCCGATCGATGCTCAGCGCCGCGCCCGCAGCCGCGGGTCGAGCGCGTCGCGCAGCCCGTCGCCGAGGAAGTTGAGGGCGACGGCGACGATGACGATGGTGGCGCCGGGCACCAGCGAGACCCAGGGCGCGGTGAGCAGCACGTCGCGCCCGTCCGAGGCCATGATGCCCCAGTCGGCGGCCGGCGGCTGCACCCCGACGCCGAGGAAGCTGAGGCCGGCGGCGAACACCACCATGCCGCCGAGCGCCGTGGTGCCGTAGACGATGATCGGGCTCAGCACGTTGGGCACCACCTCGCGCAGGACGATGCCGGGCGTGCTCATGCCGCTGATCCGCGCCGCCTCGATGAAGGTCGAGCCGCGCACCCGGATGGTGTCGACATAGACGATGCGCGCGACATAGGGCAGCAGCACGATCGCCATGGAGAGGCTGGCATTGACCATCCCCGGCCCGAGGATGGCGGCGATGGCGACCGCCAGCAGCACCGCCGGGAAGGCGAAGATGACGTCGAGCGAGCGCATGATCACGGCCGAGAGCACGCCGCTGCGCCAGCCGGCGATCAGCCCCAGCACCAGCCCGAGCGCCGAGCTCAGCACGATCGGCATGGCGGCGATCGGCAGCGACACCCGCCCGCCCCAGATCAGCCGCGAGAGGATGTCGCGGGCCTGGCTGTCGGTGCCGAGCAGGTGGCCGGGGGTGAAGAGCGGCGCCAGCCGGCCGATGTCGTAGTCGGCGTCGTTGGGATCGTGCGGCGACAGCCAGGGGGCGAAGATGGTGACCAGCACGACCAGCACGGTGATCACCGTGCCGCCGAGCGCCAGGGTGTCGCGGCTGATGGCGAGCAGCGCCAGCTCGAGGCCGGAGCGGTGGCGGCGGGCCGGCTGCAGCTCCTCCTCGGGGCGGCCGCCCCCGGCCTCGACGGTCTCGCCGGCGGCGCTCACGGGGCCGCCTCGTCGGCCGCCTGGTGGCGGGCCTGCGGGTTGAGCGCGGCGGTGGTCAGGTCGGTGACCAGGTTGGCGAGCACGAAGACCGCGGCGAAGACGATCAGCACCGCCTGGATTACCGGCACGTCGCGCGCCAGCGTCGCGTTGTACATCAGCAGCCCGACCCCCGGCCATTGGAAGATCACCTCGGCGAACAGCGAGGCGCCGAAGATGAATCCCACCTGCAGCCCGGAGATGTTGACGATCGAGGGCACCAGCATGCGCACGGCGTAGCTGCGCACGACGCGGTGCTCCGGCAGGCCGCGGGCGCGGGCGGCGCGGATGTAGTCCTGGCCCATGATGTCGAGCAGGCCGGAGCGGGTCAGGCGGAACACCACCGCCAGCGAGACCAGCGCCGCCGAGATCGCCGGCAGCGGCAGGTGCCAGAGCAGGTTGGCGATCTCGCCCTCGTGCCCCACCGAGTACATGCCGGTGGCCGGCAGCCAGCGCAGCTTGAGGGCGAAGAGATAGAGCAGCAGCAGGCTGATCCAGAAGGTCGGCGCGCTGGCCGCGACCAGTGCGCTGATCGTGGCGACGCGGTCGAAGACGGAGTAGCGCCGCACCCCGGCCAGCACGCCGCCGACGAAGCCGACGCCGATGGCGATGCCCGCCGACGCCACCGTCAGCACCACGGTGTTGCCGATGCGCTGGCCGAGGATCTCGGCGACCGGCAGCTGGTAGGCGATGGAGCGGCCGAAATCGCCCTGCAGGATGTTGACCAGCCACTTCAGGTACTGGACGACGACCGGCCGGTCGAGACCGTAATACTCGCGCAGCGCCGCCCGCGTCGCGTCGGTGGCGTAGGGCCCGAGCAGGGTCAGGGTGATGTCGCCCGGCACCAGCCGCATCAGCATGAAGGCGACGAGCGAGACCCCGAGCAGGATCGGGATCACCAGCAGGACGCGGGTCAGGACGAGCTTGATCATCGGCCGATCCCGCCGGCGCCGCGGACGGGGCCGCGGCCATGCAGGGGAAAGGCGGGCGGGCGCCGCACGAACGGTCCGGCGATCCCGCCCGCCGCAGTCATTACTTGTCGACCCACCAGAACTGGGTCAAGTGACCGGGGTCGGTCAGCGGCAGCACGCCATGCAGCCGCGGCGAGGTCAGGATGTTGATCTTCTCCGAGCAGATCGGGACGGTGTAGGCCTGCTCCGACACCTCCTTGAAGATGCCGCCGGCGATCTCGTTCTGCTCCTTCTCGGTCATCGCCGCCTGGTACTTGACGTAGGCCTCGTCGATCAGCTTGTCGTCGACGTGCCCGCCATTGCCGAAGGCGCCCTTGCCGAACAGGTCGACGCCCCAGAAATCGTCGTAGTCCGACGCCCAGGACATGACGTTGAAGCCCTCGCCCTTCTGCAGCCCCTTCAGCCAGAAGCCGAGATAGGTCACCCAGTCGTTGGTCACGATCGACATCTTGATGCCGACCTTGGCGAGGTCGCGCTGGATCCACTCGGCCATCGGCACCGGGATCAGCATCGAGGAGCCCGAGGTCGGCACCCGGATCGAGGTGGTGAAGCCGTCGGGCACGCCGGCCTCGGCGAGCAGCGCCTTGGCCTTGGCCGGGTCGTAGGGATAGCGCTCGGTCGTGCTGTAGAGCGGCGAGGTCGGGAACACGATGTTGTCCGACGGGATGCAGATGCCCTTCAGCAGGTTCGAGGCGATCGCCTTGCGGTTGATCGCGTAGTTGATCGCCTGGCGCACCCGCACGTCGTTGAGCGGCGGGTCCGTGACGTTGATCGCCATGTACCACATCTGGTTGGAGAGCGGGCCCTCCACCACGCTGTAGCCCTCGCCCTTGAGGCGCTCGATGTTGTCGGGCGAGAGCTGGGTGATGATGTCGACCTCGCCGCGCTCGAGCGCGAAGACGCGGGTCGACTGCTCCGGCATGACCACGTAGGTGATCTTGTCGAGATAGGGCTGCGGCCCGTTCCAGTAGTGCGGGTTGCGCTCGGCGACGATCTTCACGCCGGGCTGGATCGAGGTGATCATGAACGGCCCGGTGCCCGAGGGGTGCGCGTTGACCCCCTCATTGCCGTAGGTCTCGATCGATTTCGGGCTCATGATCAGCGGCAGGCCGGGCGCCAGCCAGCCGCTGAGCTGGCTGAGGAACACGCTCCAGGGCCGCTCGAGCACGAAGTCGACGGTCTTGTCGTCGACCTTGTCGACGCTCTTGACGAACTGCAGCGGCCCCTTCTTCAGCGCGTTCGCCCGCTCGTAGTAGTACTTGAAGCCGGGGTCGATGATCCGCCGGAAGTTGAACACCACCGCGTCGGCGTTGAAGTCGGTCCCGTCGTGGAACTTGACGCCCTCGCGGAGGTGGAAGCGGTAGCGCTTGCCGCCGTCGAGCTCCTCCCAGGACTCGGCGAGGTTGCCGACGATCGGCGGGTTCTTGAAGGTGCCCTTGAAGTCGATGTTGGCGCGGTCGCGCTTCAGCAGCCCTTCGAAGACGCTGAAGACGACGCGCTTGTTGCTGCCGCCGAAGGTGATGTGCGGGTCGAAGGTCGGAATGTCGCTCTCGATGCCGTAGACGATGCTGCCGCCCGACACCGGCTTGGCGTCGCCGAAATAGGCGGGCAGCTGCTCGGCGCGCCCGACGCCGCCGGCCAGCAGCGCCAGCGCGAAGCCGGCTGCCGGCAGAACTCTCCCTAGCCTCATCTGTTCATCCTCCTCGTTGGGTTGCTGCCTTCCTTCTTCGTGCCGGACTCGCGCTCATTGCATCCGGCCGTCCGGCGCCCGGCCGCCCGATCCGACGATCAGGTTGACCACCTCCTCGACGCTCGCCACGCCGCGCAGGTCGGCGACGACGCGGCCCTGGCGCAGCACCACGATCCGGTCGGCGAGCGAGACGACGTGGGGAATGGCGTGGCTGATCAGCGCCACCGCGGTGCCGTTCTGCGCGACCCGCCGGATCAGGCGCAGCACCGCCTCCGACTCGCGCACGCCCAGCGCTGCGGTCGGCTCGTCCATGAACAGGACCTTCGACGACCAGAAGGCCGAGCGCGCCACCGCCACGCACTGGCGCTGGCCGCCGGACATCTGGCCGATCGGCAGGCCGGTGATGCGCGGCAGCCCGACCTCGAGCTGCTTCAGGTGCCGCTCGGCGACGCGGCGCATCTCCTGCGTATTGAGGATGCCGAACGGCTTCAGCAGGCCGCCATGGCAGAGCTCGCGGCCGAGATAGATGTTCTGGACGACGTCGCGGTTGGGCGCCAGCGCGAGGTCCTGGTAGACGGTCTCGATGCCGTGCTGCCGGGCGGCCTGCGGCGAGCCCAGCGTCACCGGCGCCGCATCCATGACGATCTCGCCGGCGTCGGGCCGGATCGCGCCCGACAGGATCTTCACCAGCGTCGACTTGCCGGCGCCATTGTCGCCGACGATGGCCAGGATCTCGCCCGGGAAGATCTCGAGATCGACCTTGTCGAGCGCCGTCACCGGCCCGTAGTGCTTCGACAGGCCGCGCGCGGCCAGGATGGGAGCGGCGGCGGGCATCCCGGCCGGCATCCCGGGGGGCATCCCGGCCGGCATCGGCGGCCCGGCGCCGGCCTCGCGGGCTGCGGCGCTCATCGCGCCCTCGCCCGGTTGCGCTGCTCGTCGATGACCACCGCGAGCAGCAGGATCACGCCGCTGAGGAAGAGCTGCCAGAAGGCGTCGATGCCGAGCAGGTTCATGCCGTTGGCCATGACGCCGAGGACCAGCACGGCCAGTGCCGTGCCGATCACCGAGCCGCGCCCGCCGCTGAGCGCGGTGCCGCCCAGGATGACCGCGGCGATGACCACGAGCTCGTCGCCGCGCCCGGCATCGGCGAAGGCGGTGCCGTTGAGGGAGGTCAGCAGCAGGCCGCCGACCGCGCCGAACACCCCGCTCAGGACGAAGACGCGGGTCTTGAGCTGCGCCACCGACACGCCGGAGAGCCGCGTCGCCGTCTCATTGCCGCCCATGGCATAGACGCGCGAGCCGAAGCGGGTGAAGCGCATCATGATCCAGATGGCGGCGATGACCCCGACGCAGAGGATCAGCGGCGCGGGCAGCCCGGCGATCATCCCGTTGCCGAGGAAGTTCAGCGCCGTGTCGTTGAAGTACGGCATGCTGCCGAGGCCGAGCCAGATGAAGGCGAGCCCGCGCAGCGCCAGCCCGGTCCCGATCGTGGCGATCAGCGGGTTGACGCCGCCGGCGACGCAGATCGCCGCGTTCAGCAGGCCGCAGCAGCCGCCCAGCGCCAGCGCGCCGAGCAGCACCAGGGGAAAGGGCACGCCGAGCAGCAGCAGCTTCTGGGCGGCGATGCCGCTGAGCGCCAGCACGGCGGTGAAGGAGAGGTCGATCAGGCCGCCGACGATGACCACCGTCTGGCCGGCCGCCAGGATCGCGTTGTAGGAGACCGCGACGCCGAGCGCCTTGAGGTTCGGGAAGGTCGGGAAGAAGGGCGTCAGGGACGTGAACAGGATGCAGAGCGCGACCAGCGCGACGCACAGGCCGACCAGGTCGAAGCGGCCGGAGATGAAGGCCGCCCGCGCGCGCAGCCGCAGCGGCAGCGCCGGTGCCCTCGTCTCGCCCATCTCGACTGGCGCCATCGTCACCTCGACCTCGAAGGGCCGCGCCCCGGACGCATCCGGCGCGGCCGCTCCGCCCCGGCCGGCGGGGCGGCCGCGCCGCTGCGGCCGGTCTTCAGCGCGGCAGCGTCACTGCGTCTGCTTGCGCTCGGCGATCAGCTTGGCCGCCGCGTCGGGGCCGACCACGGCGACCACGCCGGTGTCGACATAGGCCGGCACCGGGCGGCCGGCGGCGACGTCCTGCGCCATCGACAGCCCGATGATGCCCCAGGTCGGGAAGTTCTTGTCGGCGTTGACCTGCAGGATGGCGCCCGGCTGGGTCATCACCTCGAGCGCCGCGTCGCTGGCGTCGCCGCCGGCGGCGATCGCGGTGTCGGAGGTGTAGCCCTTCTGCTTGAGCGCCTGGGCCATCGCCAGGGCGATGAGGTCGTTCCAGTAGACGGCGATGACCTTCTTGGCCTGCGGATGGGCGGTCAGCCAGTCGGTCGCCACCACCCGCGCCCCCTCTGCGTCCTCCTTGCAGTCGAGGATGCCACTCTGCTGGCTCTTCGGGATCTTGAGCTCGCTCTCGACCTTGGCGATGAAGTTGGTGAGCACGTCCTCGAGCGTGCCGGCGCCCTTGGCGATGATCGGCGTGCCGCAGACCATCAGCCAGGTGTCGTCCACCGACCAGCCCTTCTGCCGGACCAGCTGCACGACGCCGTCGGCGAGCGCGACGCCGGTCACCGGGAAGCTGTTCTGGAAGCCCGGCACCTGGTAGCTGATCGGCATGTTGTGCATGTTGAGGAACGGCACGCACGCGTCGAGATAGGTCTTGCCGACCTGGGTGTAGAGCTCCGGGATCCAGATCGCCGAGATCACCACGGCGGGCTTCATGCCGGCGATCTGCTTGGCCAGCAGGATCGGCTTGGTCTTGCTCGGATACTCGTTCGAGAGCAGCGTCATGTTCGCTCCCGACAGCTTCGCGTACTTGAGGTAGCTGCCGTTGATCGTCTTCTGGACCGGCAGCGTGGTGTCGGCCGAGGCGTAGACGATGGTCGGGTCGTTGCCCGGGCCGGCCTTGCGCAGCTCCGCCGAGTAGCTGTCGGGATGCTTGTCGGTCGGCTTGAACTGGCAGCTCGCCTGGTCCCAGACCAGCCAGGGCGCCTTCAGCCCGGCATAGCCGCGCTGGGCGACGATGTCGCCGTCGGCCCGCGCCGCGGCGGCGCCGAGGGTCAGGGTCAGCGCGGTGACGACCGAGGTGGCCAGCGCGCCGATCCGTTTCAGTGCAGGTCTCCGTTCGCTCATTGCCTCTCTCCTGTTTTTCTGGTGGTCGTTGCGTTCACTCGTCTGCCATGCCGGCGGTCAATGGAGGACCGGCCGGCGGTGCCGCCAGGGACGCGCGCCCTCGAGCTGGGCGGCGAGCTGCAGCAGCAGGGCGTCCTCGGCGTAGCCCGCCACCAGCTGGACGCCGATCGGCAGCCCGTCGGGGTCCCAGCCGGCGGGCAGGCTGATGGCGGGCTGGCCGGTTCCGTTGAAGAGGTGGGTGAAGGGCGCGAAGGCGAGCGTGCGGCGGCGCAGCTCGGCCCCGTCCTCGCCGCCGAAGAGATGCCCGATCGGCACCGGCGGCGACGCCAGGGTCGGGGTCAGCAGGATGTCCCACTCGGCGAAGAAGGGCGCGACCTGCCGCGACACCGCGTTGACCGCCGCCTCGGCCCGCACCAGGTCGCCGGCCGTCAGCCGGCGCCCCTCCTCGACCGCCCAGCGGGTCATCGGCTCGAGATTGTCCGGGCCCGGGGTTCGGCCGAGCTCCGCGGCGACGTCGTCGACGAAGCTGGCGAGGTAGGCGGCGAGGATGACGGCATGCGCCCGCGCATAGGCGGCGACGTCGAACCGGGGCGCCGCCCGGTCGACCCCGTGGCCGAGCTGCTCGAGCAGCGCCGCCGTGTCGAGCACCGCCTGGCGGCAGGCCGGGTCGACCGCATCGCCGGCGAAGGTCTCGACCATGACCGCGACGCGCAGCGGCGGCGGCTCGCGCTCGAGCGCCGCCAGGAAGGGCTGCGCCCCGGCCGGCGCCTGGTAGGGATCGCCCGGCGCCGGGCCGGCGCAGCAATCGAGCATCGCGGCGCTGTCGCGGACGCTGCGGGTGACGACATGCTCGGCGACCAGCCCGGCCCACATCTCGCCCTGGTCGGGGCCGAGCGGATTGCGCCCGCGGGTCGGCTTCAGCCCGACCAGGCCGCAGCAGGAGGCGGGCAGCCGGATCGAGCCGCCGCCGTCATTGGCATGGCCGATCGGCGCGATGCCGGCCGCCACCGAGGCCGCCGAGCCGCCGCTCGAGCCGCCGGCGGCGCGGCCGAGATGCCAGGGATTGCGCGTGGCGCCGTGCAGCACCGACTCGGTGCTGGCGCAGAGGCCGAGCTCCGGCGTGGTCGTCTTGGCGATGGTCACCAGCCCGGCACGGCGGAACCTGGCGACCAGCTCGCTGTCGAAGGGGCGGGTGAAGCCGTGCGTCAGCCGGCTGCCGCAGCTGGTCGGCAGGCCGGCATAGGAGATCACCAGGTCCTTGGCGAGGAACGGCACGCCGGCGAAGGGTGCGTCGGCGAGCGGCCCGCCGGGCGCGACGTCGCGCAGGGCCCGCTCGGCCTCGCCCTCCATGGTGCAGGCGATCGCGTTGATGCCGGGCTGGATGCGCTCCAGCGCCGCCATCGCCGCGTCGAAGAGCTCGCGCGGCGTGGTCTCGCCGCGCCGCACCAGATCGGCCAGCCCGAGGCCGTCATGCTCGGCATATTCGGCGAAGCCGGCCATCGCCTCACCCGCGCTCCGCGCCGGGCGGAACGGCGCGATAGAGCAGCTGCGTGGCGGCATCGAGCGCCGCCCGGTGCGCCGCCAGCCCGGCGGCATCGGCCTCGGCGGCCGGCCGCGGCTCGGGCGCGAAATGGCCGAAGCGGTCCTCGCCGGCCACCAGCATGGCGCTGTCCGGCACCGGCACGGTCTGGCTGACCCGGGTCGGCAAATAGCGGATGGCGATGCCGATGCGCCGCCCGGCCGAGCGGTTCGGACCGGAGGCATGAGCGATCAGCACGTGGTGCAGCGACATCTCGCCCGGCGCCAGCACGAGGTCCACGGCCAGCGCCTCGTCGACCGCGACGGCGATCTCCTGGCCGCGGGTCAGCAGGTTGGCGGGGTCGCCGGTGTCGCGGTGCGGCTGCACCGGCCAGCGATGCGAGCCGGGGATGACGCGCATGCAGCCGCTCTCCGGGGTGCTCGGGGTCAGCGCCACCCAGGCGGTCAGCACCTCGTGCTCGCTGAGGCCCCAGTAGGTCGCGTCCTGGTGCCAGGAGACGAACTTGCCGTCGCCCGGCTCCTTGATGAAGGCGTTGGTCGTCCAGCACAGCAGGTCGGGGCCGAGCAGCGACTGCACCGCGGCGAGGATCGCGGGATGGCGGATCAGCGCGTCGAGCCAGGGCAGCACGAGATGGCCCTTGTGCCGCAGCACCGGGCCGGCCGCCGCCGGATCGCGCGCCTCGAAGGCCTGCAGCCGCGCCAGCAGCCCGGCCGCCTCGGCGGCGCCCAGCACCGGCAGCGGCGCGAGGAAGCCGTCGGCGCGGAAGCGCGCCACCGCCGCCGGCGGCAGCCGGGCGCGGCGCGCGGCGCGGCCGCGCTCATTGCGCCGCCGCGGCGCGGGCCTGCCGCAGCCGCGCCGTCCCGGCGGCGTCGACGGCGCCGCGCGCCGGGTCGATCGCCACGCCGTAGTCGCGCGCCGCCGCCGCGGCGCTGACCTTCTCCTCGAGCACGTCGGCCAGCACGGCGTCGGGATCGCGCTCGAACGGGTCGCCATAGCCGCCGCCGCCGGCCGAGAGGTGGCGCAGCGAATCGCCGCGGCCGAGCGGCACGGCGCTCATCGGCATGGTCGGCATGGCGATCTCGGCGCCGTCGGCGCGCAGCAGGTAGTTGGCCGAGGAGCCGCCCGGCCGGCCGCCGGCGATGCCGTAGGGCGGGTGGGCGCGACGGTCGGAGCGCAGCGTGAAGGCGGCCTGGTCGCCGAGCAGCCGGAACTCGCGCATGAAGGCGAGCCCGCCGCGCTGCCGGCCCGGCCCGCCGGAATCCGGCACCAGCCCGTAGCGCACCACCTCGAGCGGCATCTCCGCCTCGATCAGCTCGATCGGCTGGTTGGAGAGGTTGGCAGCCGGGTTCGAGATCCCCTCGATGCCGTCGAGCTGCGCCCGCGCGCCCCAGGTGCCGACCATCACCTCGGTCAGCACGAAGGCGCCCTCGCCCTCGCCGCCGCCGATCGAGAACAGCGTCGGCCCGCCCTCGCCGCCGGCGATCACCCGCTCCGGCACGGCCTGGGCGAGCGCCCCCATGATGGCGTCGAAGACGCGGTAGCCGATGACGCCGCGCGCCGCGCAGGCGGCGGGGAAGCGCGGGTTGACGATGGTCCCCTCCGGCGCGGTGATGCGCACCGGCCGCATGTAGCCCTGGCAGTTCGGGATGTCGACCTCGCTGAGGCAGCGGATCGCGCAATAGGCGGCCGAGCGCACCATGGCGATCGGGCAGTTGATCGCCGCCGGCACCTGCGGCGAGGAGCCGGCGAAGTCGAGCGCGATCTCCTCGCCCGCCACCGTCACCGTCGCCGATATGGCGATCGGCTGCGGCCGGTCGCCGATGCCGTCGATGTAGTCGGTGAAACGGTAGATCCCATCGGGGATGGCGCGGATGATGCCGCGCATCATCCGCTCCGCCTGGTCCTGCATGGCGGCGAAGTAGCGCCCCAGCGGCGCCATGCCGATGCGCCGCACCAGCTCGAGATAGCCGCGCTCCCCCGCGGCGCAGGCGGCGAGCTGGGCGCGCAGATCGCCCAGCACGTAGCGCGGCTGGCGCGAGTTCTTGCGGATGATCTCGAACAGGGTGTGGTTGGGCTTGCCCGCCTCGTAGAGCTTGAGCAGCGGGATGCAGAGCCCCTCCTGCAGGATGTCGGTGGCGTGCATCGCCGTGCTGCCCGGCGCGATGCCGCCGACATCGCAGTGATGCGCCATGGTGCAGGCCCAGCCGACCAGCCTTCCATCGTCGAACAGCGGCTTCACCACGTAGAGGTCGGGCAAATGCTGGCCGGCCGAGCCGTAGGGGTCGTTGAACAGGAAGACGTCGCCCGGCTCGGTGGTGGCGCCGTGCCGCTCGACCAGCATGGCGAGGCAGTCGGGGAAGCTGCCGAGCTGCACCGCCAGCGTCAGGCCCTGCGCCACGATCTCGCCGGCGGCGTCGGCGATCGCCGTCGAGTAGTCCATCGAATCGCGGACCACCGCCGAGTAGGCCGAGCGCATCACCACCAGCGCCATCTCGTCGGCGATGGCGCCGAGCGCGTTCTTCACCACCTCGAAGGTGATCGGGTCGATCTCGGGGGGCTGGTTCATGCCGGTCGGATCTCGATGTTGCCCAGCGCGTCGAGGCGGGCGACGGCGTCCGGCGGCACGACGCAGGTGGCGTCGTACTCCTCGACGATCAGCGGGCCGCGGCGCGGCCCGGCGGCGAGCGCGGCGCGGTCGATCACCGCCGTCTCGACAGGCCGTGGCGGCGGCCGAAATAGGCGGCGCGGCGGCGCTCGGCCGCCGGGGCCGCCGCGTGCGGGCGCAGCGTCTCCTCGGCCGGCCCGGCGCGGCCGACCCGGGCCAGCACCTTGAGGTTGACCAGCTCGACGCTCTCGGTCTCCGAGCGGTAGCCGTAGGTCCGCTCGTGCTCGGCATGGAAGGCGTCGATCGCGGCGGCGAGGTCGCCGGCATAGGGCACGCTCAGCTCGTAGGCCTGGCCGGCATAGCGGAAGTCGCCGATCCGGCCGAGCGCGATGCGGGCGGGGTCGTGGCCCTCGCCGGCGAGCTCGGCGCGGGCCTCGGCCTCGAGCCGGATGAAGGCGGCCTCGAGCTCGGCGGTCTCGAGCCGGACGGCGCGGCGGAACAGCGTGCGCATGAACTCGCGCTCGACGTCGGAGAAGAGCAGCCCGGCGGCGCTGAACACCCCCGGCGAGGGCGGGATCAGCACCACCGGCATCTCCAGCGCGGCGGCGATCGCCGGCGCCACCACCGGGCCGTTGCCGCCGAAGGCGATCAGCGCGAAGCGGCGGGGATCGCGGCCGCGATAGGTCGAGACCGCCTTGACCGCCCGGGTCATCGTCGCCGCCGCCAGCTCGAAGACGCCGTAGGCGGCCTCCAGCGGCGGCAGGCCGAGCGGCCCGGCGACCCCGGCGATGAACGCCGCGCGGGCGGGCTCCAGCGCGATCGGCACGCTGCCGCCGGCGAGCGCCGCCGGGTTGAGGTAGCCCAGCAGCAGGAAGCAGTCGGTCAGCGTCACCGCGGTGCCGCCGCGGCCGTAGCAGACCGGCCCGGGATCGGCCCCGGCGCTCTGCGGGCCGACCTTCAGCGAGCCGGACGCGTCGATCGCCACGATGCTGCCGCCGCCGGCGCCGATCTCGGAGACGTCGATGAAGGGCAGCTTGATCGGGTAGCCGCCGCCCTTGACCAGCTTGCTCGACAGGTTGATGCCGGCGCCGACCTCGTACTCGGTGGTCTTGGCCGGCTCGCCGTTCTCGACCATCGCGGCCTTGGCCGTCGTGCCGCCCATGTCGAAGGAGATGGCGTCGGGGAAGCCGGCGCGCCGCGCCAGCCGGGCGCAGGCGATGACCCCGGCGGCGGGGCCGGATTCGACGATGTAGGCCGGCTTCCGCGCCGCCGTCTCGGCCGGCATGATGCCGCCGCTCGACTGCATCACCTGGACCGGGCCGGCGAGCCCGGAGCCGCGCAGCCGGCCGAGCAGCGTGTCGACATAGCGCCCGACGGCGGGGCCGACATAGGCGTTGACCACCGCGGTGCTGGTCCGCTCGTACTCGCGGATCTCGAGCAGGATGTCGGACGAGCAGGTGATGAAGACGCCAGGGCCCAGCCGCTCGCGCAGGATCTCGGCGACCCGCCGCTCATGCGCCGGGTTGGCATAGGCGTGCAGCAGCGACACCGCCACCGCCTCGACGCCCGCCGCGGCGATGCGGTCGGCGACGGCGCGCACCGAGGCCTCGTCGAGCGGCCGCCAGGGCTCGCCCGCCGGCCCCATCCGCTCCGCCACCTCGAAGCGCAGGCGGCGCGGCACCAGCGGCGCCGGCTTGCGGTACTGCAGGTCGTAGAGCACGGGGATGCGCAGCCGGCGCATCTCGAGCACGTCGCGGAAGCCCGCGGTGGTGACCAGCGCGGTCAGCGCGCCCTTCTGCTCCAGGATGATGTTGGTCGCCACGGTGGTGGCGTGCACCAGGTCGCTGATCGCCCCGGCATCGACCGCGAGGTCGGCCAGCGCCGCCTCGATCCCGGCTATGATGCCGTCGCCGTAGTCGCGCGGGGTCGACAGCACCTTGCGGGTGTGGAAGCTGCCGTCCTCGCCGAGCAGCACGAGGTCGGTGAAGGTGCCGCCGATGTCGACGCCGCAGCGATACAAGGCCAGCCATCCCCGCCGATCGTTTCATGCAGAGTGTAGGCACGGCCGCCGGGAGGAAGATAATCAAAAGACCCGATGAAGATGATCGGTCCAGCCTTGCATGTGGCGGCCAGACCCGATAGGCGGCGCCTTTCAGGAATGAACGGCAGGGGCCGGCTAGCAAGCGGCGGGATTCGCTGGCTGAATAGACGTTCGATCAATCGGCAGGTGGTGCACGATGCCTGAAACGAGCGCTCCAGAGGTCGCTCCATCGCCCCCTCTCCCGCTTGCGGGAGAAGGCCGGGGTGAGGGCTCGCGCCGCCGGCACCACTTTCACCCGCCCGGCGCCGACGCGCCGGGCCCCTCCCTCTCCCGCTCGCGCGGGAGAGGGTCATGAGCCTCGACGTCGTCATCCGCGGCGGGCTGCTCTGCGGCGGCGATCCGGTGCCGCCGGTGGCAGGGGATCTCGGCATCGCCGGCGGGCGGATCGCGGCAATCGGCGCGATCGACGCGACGGCGCCGGTCGAGATCGACGCCCGCGGCCTCGTCGTCGCGCCGGGCTTCATCGACATCCACAGCCACTCCGACTACACGCTGCTGGTCGATCCGCGGGCGCGCAGCGCGGTGCACCAGGGCGTCACGCTGGAGGTGCTCGGCAATTGCGGCTTCGGCTGCGCGCCGATCGGCGACCCGGCGCTGGCGCCGGGCAGCATCTATGGCTGCGACGGCAGCGTGCCGCTCGACTGGCGCGGCATCGCCGGCTACCTCGACCGGCTGGAGGAGCGGCGGCCGGCGGTCAACGTCATGACCCTGGTGCCGAACGGCCAGCTGCGCCGCGCCACGGTCGGGCTGGCCGACCGCCCGGCGACGCCGGACGAGCTCGCCGCCATGCGCCGGCTGCTCGCCGAGGGCATCGAGGAGGGCGCCGTCGGCTTCTCCACCGGCCTCGAGTACCCCGCCGAATCGGGCGCCCCGGAGGCCGAGGTCACGGCGCTGGTCGCGGTGGCGCGCGCGGCCGGCGGCCTCTACGCCACCCACACCCGGGCGCGCGACGCCGCCGCCCTGCCGGCGATCGACGAGGCGATCCGCGCCGCCGCGGCGACCGGCGCCCGGCTGCAGGTCTCGCACCTCTTCCCGCGCGCCACCGCCGACGGCATGATCGGCCGCGCCATCGAGCGGATCGAGCGCGCGGCGGCCGCCGGAATCGACGTGCATTTCGACATGCACACCCGGCCCTTCGGCACGACCATGCTGAACACGCTGGTGCCGCCCTGGGCCTCGGCCGAGGGGCCGGAGCGGCGCGCCGCCCTGCTGCGCGATCCCGCGGCCCGGGCCCGGATGCGCGACCACCGCAGCATCGTCGCCAGCCTCGGCGACTGGTCGCGCGTCGTGCTGCTCGACCTGCCGCCCTGGCCGCAATATTCGCGCCGCAGCCTGGCCGAGATCGGCGCCGAGCGCGGCCAGGACCCGCACGACGCGGCGCTTGAGCTGCTCGCCGCCGAGCCGGCCGAGGGCCGGCCGTTCATGGTCATCCTGCTCTGCTACAGCGCCGACCAGCAGGCCGAGATGTTCGCCCATCCCGGCTGCGTGCCGGCCTCCGACGCCACCACGCTGGCGCCGGACGGGCCGCTGGCCGGCGCGGTGTTCCACGGCGCCTACAGCTGGGCAGCCTGGTTCTGGCGCTTCACCGTGACCGAGCGCCGGCTGCTGGCGCCGGAGGAAGCGGTGCACCGCATGACCGGCCTGCCGGCCGACATCCTCGGCCTGCCCGATCGCGGCCGGCTGCGGGTCGGCGCCGCCGCCGACGTCGTCGTGCTCGACCCCGGGCGCTTCGGCGAGCGCGGCACCGTCTACGAGCCGAGCCAGCTCGCCGAGGGGGTGCGCCACCTCTTCGTCAACGGCGTCGCCACCCTGCGCGACGGCGCGCCGACCGGGGACCGCGGCGGCCGGGTGCTGCGCGGGCTGCGGCCGGGCCGCGGCGGCGCGCTCGCCAGCTGAGGCTCAGGCGGGCGCCGCCAGCTCGCTGCGCGCCACCACCTCGCGGGCCAGCGAGCGGACCAGCGACAGGTCGGGCGCGCCGGGGCCGCAGCGCAGGCCGAGCGCCATCTCGTGCGGTGCGATGGCCGGCGCCGTCTCCAGCACCCGCAGCAGCCCGGCCTCGACCTCGGCCCGCAGGATCGCGGTCGGCAGCAGGCTGACCCCGACCCCGGCCGCCGCCAGCCGCAGCATGTGGGTCAGGCTGTTGCAGGTGCTGAGCCGCGCCGGCTCCAGCCCGGCGCCGCCGAACCAGGCGAGCGCCGTGCTGTAGAGGTTCGAGGGCTCCGGGTTGGTCAGGATCGGCAGGTCGCAGAGATCGGCCGGCGACAGCCGCCCCTCGGGCAGGCCGAGGCGCGGGCTCGCCACCCAGGCGAGCCCGATCGGCGCCAGCGGCTCGACGCTGACCTCGGGGCCGGCGGCCGGGGCGGTGAGGAAGGCGAGGTCGAGCTCGCCCGCCTGCAGCTTGCGGTTCAGGTTGAAGGAATAGTCGATGTCGAGCGCCACCTTGAGCCGCGGGAAGCGGTCCTCCAGCCGGCCGAGCAGGGCCGGCAGGCAGGTCAGCGCGAAGGTGTCGGCGGCGCCCAGCCGGATGGTGCCGACCACCCCGGCGCCGTCGAGCGCGCTGGCCCGCATCTCGTGCAGCAGCCCCATCATGCGCTGGGCATAGCGCAGGATCTCGCGGCCGTCGGCGGTCAGCCGCGGGCGGTAGGTGCTGCGGTCGAAGAGCTGCGTGCCGAGGCTGTGCTCGAGCTCGCGGATGCGCATCGAGACGGTCGGCTGGGTGACGCCCAGCCGTTCCGCCGCGGCGCGAAAGGAGCCGAGCTCGGCGATGGCGATCAGCGCCTCGAGATGGGCGAAGCTCAGCATGGTGGCACGGCCCTCGGCATCGGCCGAGAGTGGCGGCCCGGCGCGCCGCAGGCAAGGGCCGCCGCCTTCCGCGCTGTCCGGCTCTGCCCTATAGTCGCCCAAGCAAGGACAGCCGCCTCCCGCATCGGCAGGACGCAGATGAATCCCGAGGCCACGCCGCCGCCGCGCACCCGTCCCTGGCTCGGCTATTGCCTGGCGGTGGTCGGGCCACTTGCCGCGCTGGCCTTCCGCATGGCGCTC
Organism: Dongiaceae bacterium; assembly: GCA_046349435.1. GTDB lineage: Bacteria > Pseudomonadota > Alphaproteobacteria > Dongiales > Dongiaceae > JAXMCI01. The sequence goes on from JAXMCI010000045.1 coordinate 18,656, forward strand.
GGGCCGAAGCTCTCCGGCTTTCCCTTCCTTACCTTCTACCCGCCGATCCTGCTCGCCGCCTTCGTCGGCGGGCTGTGGCCGGGGCTCCTGTCGATCCTGCTGTCGGGCCTGCTCTGCTCATACTACCTGCTGCCGCCCGCCAACACGCTGGCGCCGGCCAGCGGCTCGGACTGGCTCGGGCTTGGCCTCTTCCTGCTGGTCACGCTGCTGATGACCGGCCTGATCCACGCCATGCAGCGGGCCAACGGCGGCTGCGCCGGTCGCAGGCGGCGCTGGCCGGACTCAACCGGGAACTCGAGACGCGGGTGGCGGCCGCACCCGCGAGCTCGCCGAGGCCAATGCCCGGCTGACCGCCGAGATGCAAGGCCGCGAAGCGGCCGAGGCGCGGGTCCGGCAGGCGCAGAAGATGGAGGTGCTGGGCCAGCTCACCGGCGGGGTCGCGCACGACTTCAACAACATGCTGGCGATCGTCATCGGCAGCCTCGACATCGCCCAGCGCCGCCTGGGCAAGGGCAGCACCGACGTGCTGCGCCAGATCGACAGCGCGATGGACGGTGCCAAGCGCGCAGCCGTGCTGACGCAGCGGCTGCTCGCCTTCTCCCGCCGCTCGCCGCTGATGCCGGCGGTGACCGACGTCAACGGGCTGGTCGGCGGCATGGCCGAGCTGCTGCGCCGCACCCTGGGCGAGCCGGTCGCGTTGGAATGCGTGCTGGCCGGCGGGCTGTGGCGCACCCGGGTCGATCCCGGCCAGCTCGAGAGCGCCATCCTCAACCTCGCGGTCAACGCCCGTGACGCCATGCCCGGCGGCGGCAAGCTGACCATCGAGACGCTGAACGCTCATCTCGACGACGACTACGCCGCGCAGCACCACGAGGTCGTCGCCGGCCAGTACGTCGCGGTGGCGGTGAGCGACACCGGCACCGGCATGCCGCCCGAGGTCGCCGCCCGCGCCTTCGACCCGTTCTTCACGACGAAGAAGAGCGGCCTCGGCACCGGGCTGGGCCTCAGCCAGGTCTACGGCTTCGTCAAGCAGTCGGGCGGCCACGTGAAGATCTACAGCGAGCCCGGCCAGGGCACGACGGTGAAGGTCTACCTGCCGCGCGACAGCGCGGCCGCGGCCGCCGCGCTCGCCAGCATCGACGGCATGCCGGTGCCGGCCCTGGTGCCGCCCGGCGGCTCGCCCGAGGAGATCATCCTGGTCGTCGAGGACGACGAGCGGGTGCGCGGCACCACCGTCGCGGCGCTGCGCGAGCTGGGCTACACGGTGCGCCACGCCGCGTCGGGCGAGCAGGCGCTCGACCTGCTGCAGCAGATGCCGCAGCTGCGCCTGCTCTTCACCGATGTAGTGATGCCGGGAATGAGCGGCCGCGCGCTTGCCGAGGAGGCGGCGCGGCGGCGCCCGGGGATCAAGGTGCTCTACACGACCGGCTACACGGCGAACGCCATCGTGCACAACGGCGTGGTCGACCGCGGCGTCGAGCTGATCCCGAAGCCCTTCGCGCTCGACCAGCTGGCGCGCAAGGTGCGCAGCGTGCTGGATAGCGGCGAGCGGGGGTAGCCGCCCGGCTCGCGATCCGCTGCGGCCAGGCTAGCCCCTGGCGGGTCGGGTGACGGAAAACAGCATCGGGGCGTCGGCTTGGCCAAGTGGCGTCGTCGCGGGTCGCCTGTCCACGCTACGGATCGCGATATCCGACGCTTCGAGGCAGCGCTTCTCGCCGCGTACCCCGACCTCACCTTCCATCTCGTGGATTGGTACAACGGCATCGTGGAGGATGTGCCGTCGCTGCTGACCGGGCGCGATGGCGTCCGGAACTGGAGCTGGGTCCATGGCTGGCGCGCCCGGCCCAAGGCTCCGCTGCTACGCTCCGTCCCGCCTCGCCCGAACGGCTTCGACGGGTACGCGCGGCTGCCACCAATTCACTTCGAATGGCTGATCAGCCGGGGACATGCGACGCCGTGCCAACTTAGGCAGGGCCTCGTCGTAGAAGCGCTCGACGAGCACCTGTTGAACTCGACCTACGACCAGAGCCTGCCCGAGGTGCGGTCCTTCGTCGACAAGGTTTATCAGATCGCCCATAGTTGTTCGCCCGCGGCTGCCTGTGGTCGATCCGGTGACGGTTCCAGCCAGTATGGCCGGCCCACCTCGTCGGGGACGATGTCCTGTATCAATGCCAGCAAAGCCGGAGCCGGAGCTGTCTACTTCGGCACGCTGGAACGGACTATTGCGTCGCAGTTCCTCCGACTGGCAGGCGCCGGAGTGGCTCGTCGCACCGAGGCCGAGGTTCAACGGCAACCTGGGCCAGGCCCGCCGGTCTCGCGGGCCGGGCCGGGCTTCGAAACCCGCAGCGGCGCAGCGCCTCACCCCGCCGGCGTCTTCGGCCCGGAGTGCCAGTTCTCCTGGCTGACCTCGTCGAAGGCGACCTTGCAGACCTCGCTCGGCGCGACGCTGGCGATCTCCGCCACGGCGGCGATGATGCGGCGGCCCATCTCGGCCTTCTTCTCGGCCGAGCGGCCGGCCTTCAGGGTGACGCGGACGAAGGGGCATGATCCTCTCTCCTGCTATGAGCGGCCGGGCGGCCTCGTAGCCATGATAGCGCCGGGCGTAGTCCGGCGTGATCTTTCCGTCGGCGAGGTCGCGGGCGATGGCAGCGGGTCGCGGGCGGAGGGCTGAGCGGATGCTGAGAGCTCGGTTACAGGTTCGCTGATCCGTCCCCTCAGCATCGAGCAGACCAGATCCTCCGACAGCGCCGGACAAGTCCCGACGCTTGCAGCCCTTGGCCGACGGTTCGCGACTGGCCCGCTCCATTCTCTCGGTTGGCCCGCGAAGTCCTACGTCATGCTTTAAAATGCGTTGCATCATTGGGCACGACGTGCGGGCCAGGGCGAATTTCGTTGACGTTCATGCTCGGCGGGATTATACGTAAAAATCGCATCTCTGTAAATCCATCGACCAGCCAAGCCCGTCCCACACCTCCAGGCGGGCTACCCGCGCCCGTGGCATCGGTCGCGGAGCCACGCCGCTCATTCCCGCTCATCTTCGGAGTCGCATCGCATGGCTCTTCCAATCATACCGTCCGCACGACGGCAATCTCCGTTTCGGGACGTCCAGGTCGACACCCTCCTCGCATTCGACGTGGCACGCAGCCTTGCTGGCGCGCCTCTCCTCGACAGATCGCAGATCGGCCGTATCCCGCCAGCGGCGTTCGTTCCTGCGCAATCCCCCCAAGGACCGCACGGGCGCAGCTCTGCCACCAATGCTGCGACCAACACACCCGATGGTGCAGCTCATGAGAGCGGTGGTGGAACGCCCGTGCGCAGGATACCCCCCGCAGGCAACGAGCGGAGCTGATGACCCCTGGCACCAGGTCCACCCCGAGTTCGACCTTGCGCCGGCACTCGGACCGATGCTGCCCGCCGCAGCCGCGGACTCCGCGCCGGGATGGTTTGGAGGGCCGGAAATTGGCGGGCCCCTTTCGCTGTTTCTCATGGGTTCCGCGGCCGCTGCATATCTTGCCTCGCAATCACGTCACAGCACAGCTACGCAGCGGGGGCTCCTCCAGCCGAACGATTCTATCGGGCGGCTGCGTGTCAGGTGTGGAGCACCTGCTCCTCGACCGTCACCCACACACACCGCCCCGCGGGGCCCGTTGTCAGCCCTCAACCGCCCGACACTGTCAGGCCCGACACCGAATCCGGGCCAGGTAAAGTTAGTTTTCCTGCAGGACCGGACCCGCTCGTCAAGGAGAAGATCAAGGCAGGGTCCATGACTCCGTGGTCGGATGCGTATCCGGGCATTCTCGACGTGCTCGGAAAGCGCGGTTTCATCCTTGAGAACAGAAAGGGTGGCCCTGCGACACAGAAGGACAACGACGAAATCGTCCGACTCACAGTCCAGGAACTGAAGCGACGAGGCCTCAGCGCCCAACATATTGCCGGAGCCAAGAAGAAGGAACGTCAGCTCCGCGGCCCCAGCGGAGGACATCTCGGAAGCCGCTGGCCTGGATGGATCAATTACTTATGGTCCGAACGACGATACGTTGGACTTTAACACCGCCTCAACTAAGCCGAAGTCTTTCATCTGGTGAGCGCAAGGGGCTGATCCGACTCGGCAATCGGCGGATTTGGCTTTCAGCTACGGACACGCACTGGGTTGATGTCGAGGAGCTGGAAGGCGGCCTCCCTGGAGGGGCGTCGGGGTGGAGTAGAGGGAAACGATGCTCGGGCGTAGAGCCACGCGCATCGTGTTGCGCACGAATTGCCGAGATGGCGCGAGGTCGGCGAAACTCATGGATGCGAAGGCCATCGGCTGAGCGCCCCGTCGCTTTCTTGAGCTTGGCGCTCTCGGAGGGCTCGGTTGGAGCCACCGGCGAGCTGCGCGCGGCCCTGGCGGCGGCGAGTTCGTGTCGTGGAAGAGGAGGGGCGAGTGCCTGCCGCAGATGCCACTGACGTGGTAGGCGAGCATGGCACAGGAAGACGTGAGCCCGCACGCGCCCTGCCGCCCAGTGCCGGATCGGCCGGATCTCCAGATCCTCTTCATGCAGCGGAAGGCGCGCTCGACCCGCGACAGGTCCTTGTAGGCCTGGACCGTTCGGCAGTGCCGAGGTGCTCGGCCGGGACGCTGGTGCGGATGACATAGATGCCGTCGAGCTTGCGCCTCCTCGGCGATCCGACGTTGCGGCGCTGCCGTGCCATATGGCCGTCGCCGATCTCGAGCGCGAAGTGCTTGGCCATCTTCCGGCTGTCGAGTATCGCCTCGACGGCCAGCTGATCTCGGCGGTGCCAACGCAGGCGCTTGCGCCGCACCTGAGCCTGGATGCGGACGAGCTCGCGCTTCAGGCGACGAGCAGCGCCTTGCGCTTGCGCGCGCGCTCCTCGGCAAGGTTGGGATTGCGGCAAACACGACCAGCCGCTCGCCGGGGTAGTCCGGGCTGGTGGATCTCGGCCAGTCCCGCTCGTCGAAGAGCCGACAGCTGCAGCGGGCCCGTCGTCGGCTGCCAGCGCCCGATCGCCGGCGCGCGCAAGCATGCGGATCCAGTCGAGACCCGCCGGCGCGAGATCCTCGCGAATCCCGCGCCGCGGTGATCATGCCGCGGTCACCAACCACCACCAGTGGCTGATCGCAAGCGGTCCCTCACCTTCTCGACCTTGCGCACGCAACGCGCTCGATCGCCGTGCTGCGTGGCCGAACACCTCGACCGCGATCGCTCGTCGCGCCGGCACAGCAGCCCGTAGATGATCTGCGGCCGGTCCGCGCGATGATCGCGGCTGTGGCCGTGGCTCGCCAGCGGACAGCACCGGCCCTCGAAGTAGGAGGAGCTCACGTCGTAGAGCACAAGCACGCCGTCCTTCGAGGTGACGCCGCGCAGCCGTTCTCGATCCGCGCCTGACGCTCCAGCAGCCAATCGAGCGCCTCATACGCCTCCCGCTCCTGAACCCGCTCCCAGGCCCAGCACCGCACCCAGGCTCGTCGCCGCCGCCCTCGCCGACCGCCTCGCACGAAGCCCAGCTTCGAGCGGGGCGCGATCGACGGTCGACGATCATGCCGACGACCAGTCCCGGTAGCGCCGCGAGGCGGCATCCTTGCTCGTGCTCAAGATCAGCCGGTCGAGCGCGAGTCTTGCGGGACCACGCCCAGCCCGGCCGCGACATGGCCGTGCGGTAGAGCCCGCTCGACCAAGCCGCCAACGCCCGTGCCGATAACCGTCCCACCTGAGCAGCGCGCTCGCAGCCCATCGACCAAGTCACCCTGCAGCTTGCTCGCCCGCCAGCGCGTTCTCGCGCGCGGCCCCGTTCGTCGCGGTAGCTCACGCAGCAGCACCGCCGGCGGCGAACCGCGGTTGGGCACGGTCTCGATGAACATCCCCGCATCGAATCACAAATCGGATGCCTTGGGAACTTCACATGGACACATCCTGAACGCCCGGCCGTCGCGCCGCGGAAATCCGCCCGCCGCCTCGCGTCAGGCGCAACCGGACCAAGTCGACGGCAGCTACACCAAAGACGAAGAGGACAAGCTCTCCGGCATTCGAAACCGAAAAGACGCCCTCGAGCCCAACAACAATGGTCCCACCTGGATATTTCCGAAGTCACGTGGTATCGGGCGGCCCGATTGGACCACCGCACGCGAGCGAGAGATTGGACGTTTGGTCGACGATATCATTGAGCAGCTTGATTTTCCGCCCAAATGATCGGTGAAGATACGATGACCGCTGCCCACCGCACCCGCAAACGTGGCCGACAAATATTCATGACGGAACGCGACCTGGGAGCGTTCGGCACTGCCCTTATGCAGGCATTCCCGGCAATCCGATTGCGATCCCGGACAGTTGGGGTCCGACCCTTGACTACAAGCGCACCCTGGACGAACCGCAACACGTCGACCTCCCCTGGATCTATGCCTGATGGAGGGGCCGAATTGGGCCCCTTCAACGGGCGGAGCAGCCGCCACTGACGTCCGGCGCGGGGACCTTCGTCCTGACCAATCAGCCGGCCAAGTGCGTCATCCTCCATGAGTCACGGCGGCAACCACGGCGGATACAGCTTCCCGGCCTGCCGTCGCTCCTTCTCCACGATGCCGGCCACCTCATGGCCACCTACGATCCGGACGACCCGGATGTCCGGCGGTTCGTGGACCGCGCCTTCCGAGTCCTGGCATCGGTCACGACCAACAAGCTTGCCCTCTTCGACGCGGCCAGCCGCACGATCGTCGGCGACAGTGCCCCCTTGTGCTGGGCGGGATACGACCTGCTGATGCAGTGCCGCATGGAGCCGGACCACTATGTGGCGGTCGGCACCGACGACTCGACCGGCTATCGCACGTTTCTCGGGCCGCGTGCGGACTGGTCGCCGCCGGCGTGGGTACTGCGCGGCGAGGCGGGGTAGCGTCTCCTACCACTCGGGCGAGCCAATCGCCCGACCAAGCGCAGCGCCTCATCCCGCCGGAGTCTTCGGGCCGGAGTGCCAGTTCTCCTGGCTGACCTCGTCGAAGGCGACCCAGACCTCGCTCGGCGCGACGCTGGCGATCTCCGCCACGGCGGCGATGATGCGGCGGCCCATCTCGGCCTTCTTCTCGGCCGAGCGGCCGGCCTTCAGCGTGACGCGGACGAAGGGCATGATCCTCTCTCCGCTATGAGCGGCCGGCGGCCTCGTAGCCATGATAGCGCCGGGCGTAGTCCGGCGTGATCTTTCCGTCGGCGAGGTCGCGGGCGATGGCGGCGGGGTCGCGGGCGGAGCTCCCCGTGGCCGCCGCCGCCGCTCTGCTCGTGGCGGATCACGTCGCCGGCCTTGAGGCGCATGGTGACCTTGGCGGGGAGCTCGGTCTCCGCCGCGGTGCCGGGATTGAGCACGTTGCGCGTCGGCGCGCCCTCGCCGCCGCCGGCCAGGCCGAAGGGGCGGAAGCGCTGCCGGTCGGCGCGGAGCTGCAGCACCGCCTCGTCGGCCAGCAGCCGGTAGTCGCGGATCAGGCCGAGCCCGCCGCGGAAGCGGCCGGGGCCGCCGCTGTCGGGCACGAAGCCGTAGCGCTCGATGCGCACCGGCGCCTTGGCCTCGAGCACCTCGACCGGCGTGTTCGACATGTTCTGCGAGGGGTTGGTGATGCCCTCGATGCCGTCCTTGGCCGGGCGGCCGCCCCAGGCGCCGTTGATCATGTCGACCACCACGAAGGGCTTGCGCGCCCTGTCGTAGCCGCCGAGGCAGACCACCGTGTTGCCGCCCTCGCCCGCCGCCGGCATGCGCCGCGGCACGATCTGGGCGAGGCAGCCGAACATGGCGTCGACGACGCGATAGCCGGTCAGCGCGCGCGCCGCCACCGGGGCCGGCGACAGCGGGTTGAGGATCGAGCCCTCCGGCGCCTTCACCGTGATGCAGCGGAACACGCCCTCGTTGTTCGGCACGTCGCGCTCCAGCGCGCAGCGCACGCTGAGATACGCGGCCGACTTGACGAAGGAGAGCGTGCTGTTGATGGCGCCGCGGACCTGCGGCGCGCTGCCGGCGAAGTCGACGGTGAGGTGGTCGCCCGCGACGGTGATCGCCACGACGATGGGGATCGGCCGGTCGTCGAGCCCGTCCTCGTCGATATGGTCGGTGAAGCGCCAGGTGCCCTTCGGCCAGCCTGATATCGCGTCCCGGGTCAGCCGCTCGGCATAGTCGATCAGGGCGGCGAGATAGGTCTGGGTGGCGGCGGCGCCGTGGCGCGCCAGCAGCTTCAGCAGCTCGGCCTCGCCGAGCCGGCAGGCGGCGAGCTGCGCCTGCAGGTCGCCCAGCACCAGCGCCGGCAGCCGGACGTTGCTCTCGATCAGCCGCAGCAGGGTGCGGTTGGGCCGGTCCGCCTCGTAGAGCTTGGTCGGCGGGATGCGCAGCCCCTCCTGGTAGATCTCCGTCGAGTCGCTGGCGTTCGAGCCGGGGACGCGGCCGCCCATGTCGCAGTGATGCGCGATCACCACCGAGAAGCCTTGCAGCGCGTCCGCGTGGAAGATCGGCTTGATCATGAAGATGTCCGGCAGGTGCATGCCGCCGGCATAGGGGTCGTTGAGGATGATCACGTCGCCGGGATGCAGGTCGTCGCCATACATCCCGAGCACGACCGCCATGGCGTCCGGCACGGCGCCGAGATGCAGCGCCACCGTCTTGGCCTGGGTGACGATGCGCCCCTGCGGGTCGGTCAGCGTGGTCGAGTAGTCGAGCACGTCGCGCACGATCGCCGAGCGCGCCGTGCGCATCACCGTGTAGGCCATGTCGTCGACGATCGAGTCGAGCGCGCTCTTCACCACAGCGAAGGTGATCGGGTCGAGGCCGGGCGGCAGGGCGACGGTCATGCGGGTCCCCTTCAGGCGCGGTCGAGAAGCAGGTTGCCGAGCGGGTCGGCGGCAAGCGTCCAGCCCGGCGGCACCACCACCGTGCTGTCGTAGGATTCGACGATCAGCGGCCCGGCGGTGCGGCCGGCGGCGAGCGCCGCGGCGCGCTCGACCACCGGCGTGGCGACGGTCTCGCCGCCGCGGCCGAACTGCACCGGCCGGGTGCCGCCGGCGGCGTGCCGCGCGGCGGTGAGCGGCGCGGCGAAGGCCAGGGCCTGGCGCGGCCGGGCGCGGCCGACGACGCGCAGGTTGACGATCTCGAGCGGCTCGTCGGCGCGGTACTGGTAGATGCGGGCATAGTCGGCGAGGAAGCCGTCGGCGATGGCGGCGAGCGCCGCCGGCGACAGGTCGGCGGGATCGAGCGGCCGGGCGAGCTCGCTGTCCTGGCCGGCGAAGCGCAGGTCGGCGGCGAAGTCGAGCGCGACCTCGGAAGCGCCGTAGCCCTCGGCGGCGAGCGCCGCCAGCGCCTCGGCGCGCAGCGCCTCGAGGGTCTCGCGCGCGGCCGGCGCGGCGAGCGCGTCGAGCGGCGCCGGGAAGGCGCGCACGAAATGCCGCTCGACCTCACTCGCCAGCATGCCGACCGCGGTGAAGACGCCGGGCAGGTCGGGGATCACCACCTGGCGGATGGACAGCATGTCGGCCAGCTCGCAGGCATGGACCGGGCCGCTGCCGCCGAAGGCGACCAGCCGGAAGTCGCGCGGATCGACGCCGCGCTCGACCGTGACGGCGCGCAGCGCGCGGGCCATGCTGGCATTGGCGACCTGGCGGATGCCGTAGGCGGCCTCCTCCGGCGAGAGGCCGAGCGGGCGGGCGATCTGGTCGGCGATGGCGGCGCGGGCGCGGCCGATCTCGAGCGGCAGCGAGCCGCCGGCGAGGTAGCCGGGATTGAGGTAGCCGAGCAGCAGGTTGGCGTCGGTCACCGTCGCCTTGTCGCCGCCGCGGCCGTAGCAGGCCGGGCCGGGATCGCCGCCGGCCGATTGCGGCCCGACCTTGAGCAGCCCGGCGGCGTCGACCCAGGCGATCGAGCCGGCGCCGGCGCCGACCTCGGCGATGTCGATGGCGGGCGCCTTGATCATGTAGCCGCCGGCCTTGATGAAGCGGCTGGGCGTGCTGATGCCGGCGCGGAACTCGTATTCGTGGACGCGCGCCACCTGGCCGCCCTCGACCAGCGAGGCCTTGGCCGTCGTGCCGCCCATGTCGAAGGCGATCAGGTCGGGCGTGCCCGCGGCGACGCCGAGCCGGGCGGCGCCGACCACGCCGGCGGCCGGGCCGGAGCCGATGAAGAAGCAGGGCTTCTCGGCGGCGAGGTCGGCTCGCGCCGCGCCGCCGTTCGAGCTCACCACCAGCAGCGGCGCCGATATACCGAGCCCGGCCAACCCGTCGGCCAGGCGCTCGAGGTAGCGGCGCATCACCGGCAGCAGGTAGGCGTTCACCACCGTGGTGCTGGTGCGCTCGTACTCCTTGATCTCCGGCAGGATGTCGACCGAGGCGGTGACCGCGAGGTCCTGGCGGCGCCGGGCGATGCGGGCCAGCGCCTGGCGCTCGTGCGCCGGGTTGCGGTAGCTGTTGATGAAGCAGATCGCCACCGCCTCGATGCCCTCGGCGGCGAGCCGGTCGACCGCCTCGTCGAGCCCGGCCTCGTCGAGCGGCCGCACCACCGACCCGTCGGCGGCGATGCGCTCCGCCACCTCCAGGCGATGGCGGCGGCGGACCAGCGGCTCGGGCTTGTCCCAGTCGAGATCGAAGAGGTCGGGGGTGCGCACCCGGCCGATCTCCAGCACGTCGCGGAAGCCCTCGGTGGTGATCAGGCCGGTGGCGGCGCCGCGCTTCTGCAGGATGGTGTTGGAGCCCACCGTGGTGCCGTGCAGCACCTCGGTGACGGCGGCGGGCGGGAGCTCCGCCTGGCGCAGGATGCCGGCGACGCCGTCCACCACCGCGCGCTCCGGCTCCTGCGTCGTCGAGGAGACCTTGGCGACGAGCAGCCGCCCGTCCTCGCGCGCCAGCACGATGTCGGTGAAGGTGCCGCCGATGTCGACGCCGATGCGGGCGGCGGTCATGGGAAGCCCTCATGCATGCTAGGCTCGCCGCGGCGAATCGCGGGGAGGCCGATATGACGGAGCGCAGGGGGACGGCGCTGGTGACGGGCGCGAAGCGGGGCATCGGGCGCGGCGTCGCGCTGGCGCTGGCCGCGTCCGGCTTCGACATCGTGATCAACGACCTCGCGGCCGACGACGAGGCGGCGGCGACCGCCGCCGAGGTCGCGGCGCTCGGCCGCCGGGCCGCCGTGGTGGCGGGCGACATCGCCGACCTCGACGGGCAGGAGCGGCTGGTCGACGCGGCCTGGGGCTGCTTCGGCGGCATCGAATGCCTGGTCAACAATGCCGGCGTGTCGGTCCTCAACCGCGGCGACCTGCTCGAGGTCTCGGTCGAGAGCTACGACCGCTGCCTCGACACCAACCTGCGCGGGCCTTTCTTCCTGACCCAGCGGATCGCGCGGCGCATGGTGGCGGCGCCGGCCGGCGCCGGCCCCCGCTCGATCGTCACGATCAGCTCGATCAGCGCCGAGGTCGCCTCGGTCAGCCGCGGCGAGTACTGCATCTCCAAGGCCGGGCTGTCGATGCTGAGCCGGCTGTTCGCGCTGCGCCTGGCCGAGGCCGGGATCGGCGTCTACGAGGTGCGGCCGGGCATCATCCGCACGCCGATGACGCAGCCCTCGGCCGGGCGGCTCGACGCGCTGATCGCCGAGGGCTTCACGCCGATCCGGCGCTGGGGCGAGCCGGACGATGTCGGCCGCGCGGTGGCGACGCTGGCCGCCGGCGGGCTGCCCTTCTCGGTCGGCCAGGTGGTGCTGGTCGATGGCGGCCTGACCCTGCGCACGCTCTAGAAGGGCCATCAGCTGCCCGCCGGCTCGTAGCCGAAGAGCCGCGGCAGCCAGAGCACCACGTCGGGCACCGCCAGCATGAGCAGCAGCGCCGCCACCAGCGCGGCGATGAACGGCCAGATGTGCCGGTACATCGAGGTCAGCTGGATGCCGGTGATGCCGGTGACCACGAAGAGCAGCTCGCTATAGGGCGGCGTCACCATGCCGATCATCAGGTTGACCACGGTGGTCACGCCGAAATGCACGGGGTCGATGCCGAGCGCGCGGATCGAGGGCATGGCGATCGGCACGATCACCAGCAGCATGAGCAGCGTGTCGAGGAAGCAGCCCAGCACCAGGAACAGCGCGTTGATGATCAGCAGGAACTCGAAGCGCGAGACCTGCAGCGTGGCGATCCAGGCGCCGATCTTGTTGGGGATCTGCTCGCTGGCGACGACATAGTTGATCAGCAGCGCGCCGGCCACCACCAGCGCCACGACGGCGGTCGAGCGGGCGGCGCCGGCGAACAGCACGGCGAGCTCCTTCAGTCCGACCCGGCGATAGACCACGCAGGCGAGCAGCAGGGCATAGGCGGCGGCCACCGCCGCCGCCTCGGTCGGGGTCACCGCACCGGAATAGATTCCGCCCAGCAGGATCACCGGCAGCATCAGCGCCGGCGTCGAATCGCGCAGCACCGGCAGCACCATGGCGCGCCGGATCGGCGGCTCGACCGGCAGCCGGTCGCGGCGGGCGACATAGACGACCACCGCCATCAGCGCGCCCCCCATCAGGATGCCGGGCACGACGCCGCCGAGGAAGAGGTAGCCGACCGAGCTGCTCGACACCATGGCGTAGAGCACCATGGGGATCGAGGGCGGGATGATCGGCCCGATGGTGGCGGCGGCCGCGGCGAGCGCGCCGGCGAAGCCCGGCGAGTAGCGGCCGTCCTTCAGCATCATGTCGATCATCAGCTTGCCCGGGCCGGCGGCGTCGGCGATGGCGCTGCCGCTCATGCCCGAGAAGATCATGCTGGCGACGATGGTGACGTGGCCCAGCCCGCCGCGCAGCCGGCCGACGATCAGCGCCGCGAACTTCAGCAGCCGCTCGCTGATCGTGCCGGCGTTCATGATCTCGGCGCTGACGATGAAGAGCGGCACGGCGAGCAGCACGAAGCTGCGGAACAGCCCGTTCAGCGACTGCGAGGCGACCAGCCCGATGTCGCCGCCCTTGATGAAGAGATAGACGAAGGCCGAGGCCAGCATGGCGAAGCCGATCGGCATGCCGATCGCCGACCAGCCGAAGAAGAGGGCGAACATCACCCAGGCCGCGAGGCTCATGGCAGGCCGCCTTCTCCCTCGCCGGCCTGCGCGAGGGCGTCGGGGCGGGGCAAGCGGCTAGATCTCGTCACGCCAGCGCGGGCCGAGGAGGTGGCGCAGCCGGACCAGGGCGGCGACGACGCTGCCGACCATGAACAGCGCGAAGCAGGCATAGAGCACGTCGAGCCGGATGTGCAGCATCAGCGTATGGGCGTGGCCGGCATAGAGCACGTAGTCGATCGTGCCGGGCAGCCCGGCCAGGAAGACGGCGGCGATCGACAGCGCGTTGACGACGGCGAAGCGTCGGCGCCAGGTGGAGCCGACGCTCTTGTAGAGCATGTCGAAGGTGATGTGCTGGCGCTGCGCGACGACGATCGCGCCGCCGAAGAAGACGATCCAGATATAGGCGATCGAGCAGACCTCGATCGTCCAGGAGACGGGATCGTCGAAGACGTAGCGCGAGACGACCTGGACGACGAAGGCGGCGAACATCGCCGCGAACATCGCCGCGGCCAGCAGCTCGGCGCCTCGCCCCAGGCGCGCCAGCGGCGACGGCATGGACAGGATTCTCCGGCCGTCGCCGCCGCGGGCGGCTAGGCGCCGGCCTTGTTGATCCGCTCGAGCATGCCGGGCGGCCAGCTCTTGGCGAACTTCGAGTCGAGGAAGGCCTTCTGGACGTGGTCGCGGAAGGCCGCCACGTCGGGCGTGGTCACCTTGAGGCCCTTGCTCTCGAAGAAGCCCTGGGCGTCGGACTCGGTCTTGATCACGCCCGCGTCGTTGAAGGCCTTGGCCTTGGCCTCGGCCCCCTCGATCGCCGCCTTCTCGGCGGCCGACAGCCCGTCCCAGAAGCCGCCGGCGACGGCGACGAAGATGTTGGAGACCATGTGGCCGGTCAGCACGACCTGCTTGGAGACCTCGTAGAACTTCGCGGCCATGGCATCGGGCAGCGGGTTCTCCAGCCCGTCGATGGTGCCGGTCTGCATCGCCAGGTAGACCTCCTCGAAGGCGAGCGGCGTCGCCTTGGCGCCGAGCGCGTTGCCGAGGAACTGCCAGGTCTCCGAGCCAGGCATGCGCAGCTTGATGCCGGCCATGTCGGCCGGCGTCTTCACCTCGTGAACCTTGCGCAGGATGACGTGCCGGGTGCCGAGATACTGGCTGCGCACGAGGTGGATCTTGATCACCTCGGCGACCTTGGCGCCGACCTCCTTGCCGATATCGCCGTCATAGACGGCGTCCAGATGCTTCGGGTCGCGCATCAGGTAGCCGGTGGTGAAGATCGAGTATTCCGGGATGAAGTTGGTGATGTCCTGCGGCGAGACCAGCGCCACCTCGAGGTTGCCGCGCTGCATCGCCTCGATCTCGGTGCCCTGACCGAACAGCGTGCCGTTGAGGTGGATCTGCACGTCGAAGGCGCCCGGCGCCGCCTTGTCGACCTCGCTCTTGAAGACCTCGAGCGCCTTGGACTGCCATTCGTCGGGGCCGCCCGGCGTCGAGATGCGCAGCGTCTTGGCCGCGGCCCGCGCCCGGCCGACGACGAACGGCGTGGCGAGCGCGGCGGCACCGGCCGCGAGGAAGGTCCGGCGGCCGAGACCCGCCGCGAGAAGGCCCTTGTGCTTGTCCATCGCTACCCCCCTGGGTTCCCTTGTGCAGCCGCCCTGCGGCTCATGCTGGGTGAGCGAGGCGCCGCGGTCAACGGCGGTTTGCTCGCGCCTGGCCGCCCGCCTCTGCCGCAGAGGCTGGCACCGGCCGAGGGCCCGGTCAAGGCACATTGTTGACAATCAACCACCGGGGGGATCCAATCGCGGCGCTGGCGCGAGCGGCCGGCCCCCACCGCGACGAACCGGGACAAGCCTGCAATGACCGACCTCCTGCGCAAGCCGACCCTGATCGCCGCCATGGCGACGCCGCTCGACGCGGCGCTGCGGCCCGATGCCGATCTCCTGCTGCAGCGCTGCCGGGCGCTGATCGCCGAGGGCTGCGACGGCGTCGCGCTGTTCGGCACCACCGGCGAGGGGCCGCATCTGACGGTCGAGCATCGCCAGCAGGCGCTGCAGGCGCTGGTCGAGGGCGGGCTGCCGCCGTCGCGGCTGGTCGTCTCGGCGAGCGCGCTGGCGCTGCCCGACGCGGTGGCGCTGGGCCGCCACGCCGCCGGGCTGGGGGTCGGGCCGATCCTGCTGATGCCGCCCTTCTTCCTGCGCGGCGCGACGCGGCCGGGCGGCGTCGAGCGCTTCATCGACCTGTTCATCGAGCGCTGCGCGGCGCCGCGGCTGGCGCTGCTGCTCTACCACTTCCCCGAGATCACCGGCTTCGGCTTCGCGCCGGAGCTGATCGGCCGCCTGGTCGAGCGGTACGGGCCGGCCATCGCCGGGGTCAAGGACAGCGGCGGCGACTGGGACCACACGCTGCGGCTGATCCAGGGCTTCCCCGGGCTCGCTATCCTGACCGGCACCGAGGTCCACCTGCCGCAGGCGCTGGCCGCCGGCGCCGCCGGCACGATCTGCGGCCTGGGCAACGTCATGCCGGCGCTGCTTCGCCGCCTGATCGACCGGCCCGACGCGGCCCACCGGCTGGTGCCGCAGATCCAGGCGATCGACGACCTGATCTCGGCCCATCCCTTCATTCCCGCGGTCAAGGCGGTGGCGGCGACGCTGACCGGCCGCCGCGACTGGCGCCGCGTCACCCCGCCGCTCGAGCCGCTCGACGAGGCCGCCACTGCGGCGCTGGGCGCCGCGGTGCAGGCGAGGCTCGCGGCGGCGATGGCGGAGGCGTAGGCAAGCTCGCTCTCCCGCTTCGCGGGCGAGGGAAAACTAGCCCAGCGACGCCGCCCTCGCCTCCGCGGCGGCGGCGCCCATCGCGTCGCCGGCGGCGGCGTTGGCGCGGGCGGCCAGCCGCCAGTTGAACGGGCTGGTCGGCTTCAGATCGGTGCGCTCCGCGGCGAGCGCGCGGGCGAGCCGGCCCTGGCCGCCGCGGATCGCCGCCTCGAGCAGGGTCAGGCTCAGCACGTCGCGCTGGGCGTGGCTGCCGCCGAAGCGATGGGCGATCGGGCGCACCGGCAGCAGCAGCTCGACCGCCGTGCGGTAGTCGCCGCGGCCGAAGGCATTGATGGCGCGGCAGACCGGCAGTCCCACGTCCCTGACCATCATGGCGTTGGCGCCGCCGGCCTCGGCGCGGCGCTCCTGCGCGGCGAGCAGGCGGGCGGCGGCATCGACCCGGCCCTCGGCAACGAAGGCCATCATCGCATGCATGTCGTTGAAGACGTAGTAGGCGTCCTCGGCCTTGGCCTCCCAGGCGTCGGCCAGCTCGGCCCAGCGGTTGCCGGCATCGCCGCCGCGCAGCTCGAGCCGCCACAGCAGCGCGGTGGCGTCGAGCATCTCGAGCGGCAGCTGCGAGCGGCCCGGGCGGATGGCGGAATCGTAGAGCCTCAGCACCGTCTCGTGGTCGCCGCGGTCGAGATGATAGAGCGCGAGGTGCCACCAGTTGTGGAAGGCGAAGCCGTTGTCCGGGGCCCAGTCCTGGCGCCGGCCCTCGAGCCAGGCGATGCCGTCCCCGAGCCGCCCCTCCATCTCCATGACGTGGGCGACGGCGTGCACCGCCCAGGGGTCGCGCGGCTCGATCGCCAGCGCGCGGCGGCCGCGCTCCTCGGCGCGGCGGTAGTCGCCCATCTCCTCCAGCCCGAAGGCGTGCATGCCGAGCACGTAGCTCATGCCGGGCACCGACTCGTTCCAGTCCGGCAGGACGCGGGCCACCCGGTCGCGCAGCAGCGAGGACTGGCCGAGGAAGAAGTCCCCGACATGGGCGATCTGCAGCGCCAGCACGTCGCGCGGCTGGTCGACCAGGATGTCGCCATAGAGCGCGATCGAGCGGTCGAAATTTCCGTCGAGCCAGGCGCGCGCGGCACGGATGTGGCCGCGCTCGCGCTCGTTGGCCGAGGACCACAGCCCCTCGGCGGCGGCGACGCTCTCGGCCAGCGCCGGCTCGGCTCCCTTGTCGGTGGCCAGCGCCATCAGCCCGGCGCGGAAGCAATGGCCCATGACGAAGCCGGGATCGGCGGCGATGGCGCCCTCGATCACCGCCAGGGGATCGTTGAAGTAGCCGAGCAGCAGCGTCGTCGCCTGCTCGAGCGCGTCGAGCGAGGCGCGGTTGCCGGTCGAGACCGGGACGCCCCGGGAATCCGTGAGAGCCATGCGGGTCCTCTCCTGTCCTGTCGCGGGCGTCCCGGTCGCCGCCGTCAGAGGCGGGCCAGCGCCGCGTTGGTCTCGCGCACCAGCCGCTCGGTCAGCGCGCGCTCCTCGCCGGCCAGCGTCTGGCGCGGCGGCCGGACGAACTCGCGGCCGACGCCGTTCAGCTGCCCGGCGAGCTTGATGTACTGTACCAGCTTCACCCGGGTGTCGAGGTGATAGATCGGCGTCAGGATGCGGTAGAGGCGGCGCGCCTCCTCCCAGCGCCCGGCCAGCGCATGCGCCAGGATCGCCACCGATTCCTTCGCGTAGACATTGGCCATGCCGGAGACCCAGCCGACGGCGCCGAGCACGACGCTCTCCAGCAGCAGGTCGTCGACGCCGCAGATCACCGTGATCCGCTCGCCGGTGCGCGCGATGATGTCGGTCACCCGGCGGACGTCGTAGGACTCCTCCTTGATGGCGACGATAGTCGGCGCCTCGGCCATCTCGGGCAGCATCTCCGGCGTGACGTCGACGCCGTAGGCGGCGGGGTTGTTGTAGATCAGGATCGGCAGCGGCCCGGCGGCGGCGATCTCGCGGTAGAAGCGGATCGTCTCGGCCGCGTCGCTCTTGTAGCCGATCGGCGGGAAGACCATCAGCCCGTCGAGCCCGAGCTTCGCGCAGTCGGCGGCGTAGCGGCAGGCGGCCAGCGTGGTGAGCTCGGCGACGCCGCCCAGCACCGGCACGCGGCCCGCCGCCGCCTCCTTGCCGGCCTGCAGCACGGCGCGCTTCTCCTCGCCGGTCATGACGCCGTTCTCGCCGACCATGCCGAGCATCACCAGCCCCTTGACCCCGGCCCCGATCAGCCGCTCGACGCAGGCCCGCGTCGCCGCGAAGTCGATCTCGCCCGCCGCGGTCAGCTGCGTCGTCACCGCCGGGAACACCCCCCGCCAATCGATCGTCATCGTCCTGCCATTCCCTTCCGTTCCGTCCGGCACGCTGCCGGAGCGGCCCTTCCTCTACTCCCGCGGGGCGCTCGGCGCGAGGCCTCGTCGCGACCCGGTCGCGCTGCCCGGGCCCGCCGCCGACTAGGCGGCCGGCTTGCCCCGATGCCGATCCCTCAGGATGGCCAGCCCCGACGGGTCGCGATCGAGAAGCCGCAATGCGCTGCTGATGGCGCGGCTCGTCAGGAGCTCCCCGCTCTCGTACTTCTGGAACGCGCGCGGGCCACCGCCGATGAGCTGGCCGGCCGCCGCCTGGCTGAGGCCCAGCTCTTCCGGATGCGCCGGATCTCCTCGGGCTCCAGCAGGCCGGCGACCCGTGCCTTCAGGACGTTGAGCATCCGGTCGGAAATCTTCATGTCCTCGCCGGCCGGATGCTTTCCCCGGACTCGTTGCAATACCACCCAGGCATCTCGAATGTGACGGACTCACCCTTGTAGGTCAGCGTCAGCGGCCGCACGGCACGGTGCATCGGCGCACCCGTCTCGGGGCATACGGGACTCGTCATGCTCCTTCCTCCTTCTCCTTGAAGGACAGCAAGAGAAACTCGGTCACGGCGTCGGACGTAAACTTCACGTACAGAAGGCCCGCCGGCGATGGGACGTGGTAGACGTCCTGCCACAGGCGATGATCGCGGAAAGCGGTCATCGACTTGTAGAAGTGCGCGCGCTGCATCGTCCGAATCGTCGCCACGATCTCCGGCCGGCCGAAGCCGATTGCGGCGGCGCCACGCAGCGCCGAGCCGGTGATGTTGAGCCGGTCTGCGGCGCTGAACGCTGCCTTGAAGGCCGCGAGGTCGTAGGCAGGCTTGCGCTTCTCCGCCATCGCCACATCATGTGACACCATTATGGTGTCAGTTCAATACCGCGCCCCGCCGACCGCCGAGGGGCGACGCCGGGCCTCATGAAGCGCACGCCGGGCCAGACAGCGGCGCGGATCTGCCCTAAAGTTGCCTTCCATGGACAGCAGCCCCGTCGCGGGCGCGGCGCGGCCGCGCATCCTGCGCCTTCATCCCGACGATCCGATCGCCGTCGCGCTCGAGGACCTGCCGGCCGGCACGGCGGCGGCGCCCGGCGGGCCGGTGGCGGCCGAGGCGATCCCGCGCGGCCACAAGATCGCGCTGCGCGCCATCGCCGCCGGCGAGCCGGTGCGCCGCTTCGCCCAGGTGATCGGCGAGGCCACCGCGGCGATCCCCGCCGGCGCCCATGTCCATGTCCACAACCTCGCCTGCCGGCCCTCGGCGGCCGACCGCGCCATCGGCACGCGGCGGCGCGGCACGCCGGCGGCCGGAACGCCGGCCAGCTTCCAGGGCTATGTCCGGCCCGACGGGCGGGTCGGCACGCGCAACTATGTCGGCATCCTGACCTCGGTGAACTGCTCGGCGACGGTCGCCCGGCTGATCGCCGAGCGCTGCCGCGACAGCGCCTTCATGCGCGACTTCCCGCATGTCGACGGGGTGGTGGCGCTGACCCACAAATCGGGCTGCAGCATCGCCGAGGGCGGCGAGTCGCTGGCCATGCTGCGGCGCACGCTCGGCGGCTATGCCCGCCACCCCAACTTCGCCGGCGTGCTGCTGATCGGGCTGGGCTGCGAGGACAACCAGCTCGACCGCCTGCTCGAGGTCGAGGGGCTGGCGGTCGGGCCGCGGCTGCGCACCCTGGTGATCCAGGAGGAGGGCGGCACCACCGCCACGGTGCGCGCCGGGGTGGCGGCGGTGCGCGAGCTGATGGACGCCGCCGAGGCGGCACGGCGCGAGACGGTGCCGGCCTCCCGCCTGATGGTCGGGCTGCAATGCGGCGGCTCGGACGGCTTCTCCGGCCTGTCCGCCAACCCGGCGCTGGGCGCCGCGGTCGACCTGCTGGCCGCCCAGGGCGGCACCGCCATCCTGAGCGAGACGCCGGAGATCTACGGCGCCGAGAACCTGCTGCTGGAGCGGGCGGCGACCCCCGAGATCGGCCGGCAGCTGCTCGATCTCATCGCCTGGTGGGAGGAGCACCTCGCCCGCGAGCCGCACGGCTTCGACGACAACCCCTCGCCCGGCAACCGCGCCGGCGGCCTCACCACCATCCTGGAGAAGTCGCTGGGCGCGGTCGCCAAGGGCGGCACCACCGACCTCGCCGGCGTCTACCGCTACGCCGAGCCGATCGACCGGCCCGGGCTGGTGTTCATGGATTCCCCGGGCTACGACCCGATGTCGGCGACCGGCCAGGTGGCGAGCGGCGCCAACCTGATCTGCTTCACCACCGGGCGCGGCTCCTGCTTCGGCTGCCGCCCCGTGCCGTCGCTCAAGCTCGCCACCAACACCCCCCTCTTCGAGCGCATGGAGGAGGACATGGACATCAATTGCGGCGCCATCCTCGACGGCACCGCCGACCTGCCGGCGCTCGGCGAGACGATCTTCCGGGCGATGCTGGCCGCCGCCTCGGGCCGGCCCACCGCCAGCGAGGCGCTCGGCTATGGCGAGGACGAGTTCGCCCCCTGGCACGTCAATCCCTGGTTTTGACGGCCCCTGGTTCTGACGGCCGTCCCCAAGCCCGACGATTGCCACAGCCGCTGTCACAAATCCGCGATTTCGGCAGGCGGCCGGCCGTGATATGGACGGAACCGTCGGGATCCCTGCCGGGCCGGAGCCCGCGACGCGACATGATGTCAGCTTGCGGCTTGACCCGCGGCCCCCGGCGAAGGATGCTTCCGCGGTCGCGGAACCGTGCACACGGCTCGCAGTTCGCGGTAGATTACAGGCGCGACCCGCCGCCCCGATCGTGCTACGATGGAGCGGACTTCAGGAGGTTGGATGGCGTTCCCCGAATTTGCTCGCCAGCAGCGCGCGGCACCGCGCCGCGCGGCAGCGGCTTTTTTGCGCGCCATGGCGCAAACCCTTTCCTCCACCACCGGTGACGACAAGCAGGCGTGATGGGCAAGACCAGAGACTTCCGCGGGCCGCGGCGGCGCGCGTTCGACGACGACATGTTCTCCCCCAGCGACGTGCGGGGCGCGCCGCGCGCGCCGCGCCATCCAGGCGGTGGCGGCTTCGACCGACCGCCGCCGGCGATGGACGGGCCGCTGGTCGACGCGTCGGTCAAGTGGTTCAACGCGGAGAAGGGCTTCGGCTTCGCCGCGCTGGGCGACGGGAGCGGCGACGTCTTCCTCCATATCGGCGTGCTGCAGGCGGCGGGGCGCGAGAGCGTCGCGCCCGGCACCAAGCTGAAGGTGTCGGTCGGCCAGGGCACCAAGGGCCGGCAGATCACCCGCGTCGCCGAGATCGACGACAGCACGGCCACCGAGCCGCCGCGACGCTCGTCGAGTGGCGGCCCCAGTGGCGGGGCGCGGCCGCAGCGCTTCACCCCCGACCCCTCGACCGCGGTCGAGGTCGTCGGCACGGTGAAGTGGTTCAACGGCGACAAGGGCTTCGGCTTCGTCACCGGCGATGACGGCGGCAAGGACGTGTTCGTCCACGTCTCCGTCCTCGAGCGCTCGCGCCTGCCCCCGCTCAACGAGGGGCAGCGGGTGGCGATGCGGGTCGTCGAGACGCCGAAAGGCCGCGAGGCAATCGCGGTCAACCTCGCCAGCTGAGCGATCCGGGCGCCGCCCCTGCGGCGGCGCCCGTTCCTCCCCTAAAGCCGGGCCAGCCGCTCCGCCAGGAGCGCGAAGAGCCGGTCGCCGTCGACCTGCGTGATCACGCGGCAGTTGGCGTCGCGCCCGGCGCGTTGCCGCTTGCCGACGGCCGCCACGGTCTGGCCGCGGGTCAGCGGCGACTCGCATTCCACCGCGACATGGGCGTCGACCCCGCCGAAGAGCTCCGGCGCGATCAGGCTGCCGATCACGCACGGATCGTGCAGGCTGGGATCGCCGCCGCCATAGAGCGTCATCAGCCGGGCGGCGACCGCGCCGATCCGGCCGGCCGCCGCGACCCGGTCCAGCCGCGCCGGCGTGATCGCGGCATGGGCGCTGGCATCCAGCCCGAACATGGTCAGCCGGGCGCCCGAGCCGAGCACGATCGCCGCGGCATGCGGGTCGACCGCGATGTTGAACTCGGCGGCCGGGGTGACGTTGCCCGGCCGGAAGGCGGCGCCGCCCATGAACAGGATCTCGCGGAAGGCGGTCGCGACCTCCGGCTGCTTGACGATGGCCAGCGCCAGATTGGTCATCGGCCCGAGGACGCAGAGCGTGATCTCGCCGGGCGCCGCCAGCGCCCGCTCCGCCAGCAGGTCGACGGCGTGCCCGGGAGCACCGGCGAAGTCCGCGTCCGGCAGCCCGACGTCGCCGAGCCCGTCCTTGCCGTGCACCGTGGCGAGCCGCCCTTCCGCCACCATCAGCGGCCGCCGGCAGCCGGCATGGACCGGCACGTCCCGCCGCCCGGCCGCCGCCAGCACCCGCCGCGCGTTGCGCTCGGTGGCGGCCAGCCCGACATTGCCGGCGACCGTCGTCACCGCCTCCAGCCGGATCGCCTCGGGCGAGGCCAGCGCCAGCCAGAGGGCGACGGCGTCGTCGATCCCGGGGTCGCAGTCGACGATGACGCGGCGGGCGGTCATGGCGGGTTTCCCTGGGGTGCGGCGAGGCGAAGCGGCGGATCCGACGACGCCGATTTAGAGCCCCGGGCCGCCCCTGTCCACCGTCGGCGAGCGCGCGGCGCCGGCCGCGGGCCTGGTCGGTGCCGGGTCGGGCTGGCGGGTTGACGCACGGCCCCCGCGCGAAGGACGATGCGCGCCGCCCGTCGCCGCCATCCCGCTGGCGGAGCGCCGCCGCCCGGTGCCGCGCCTGACCGAAGCCGCGGGCAAGACCGCCATTCGAGGGCCAGGGCGGGCGACCCGACCGGCCTCCTGCGTCGCGACTGAGGAATGCCATGAGCAACGCCAGCTCGATCGAATCCGAGATCGACCTCGACCGTCCCGGCAAGCAGCTGGGCTATCTGCGCCTGCCCCACTCGGTGCATCGCTCGGCCTATGGCTGGATCCCGATCCCGATCGCCTCGATCTGCGGCGGCGCCGGCCCGACCGTGCTGCTGATGGCCGGCAATCACGGCGACGAGTACGAGGGCCAGGTCGTCCTCTCGACGCTGATCCGCACGCTGGCCCCGGAGGACGTGAACGGGCAGCTGATCATCCTGCCGATGGCCAACTTCCCGGCGGCGGCGGCCGGGCTGCGCACCTCGCCGCTCGACGAGGGCAACCTCAACCGGCTGTTTCCCGGCAACCCGCGCGGCACGCCGAGCGCGATGATCGCCCACTACATCGAGAGCCAGCTGGTCGCCCGCGTCGAGCTGCTGGTCGACCTCCATTCCGGCGGCTCGTCGCTGCTCTACCAGCCGACCGCGCTCGCCCGCTGGCCGGGCGACCGGGCCGGGCGCGAGACCATGCGCGGCCTGATCGAGGCGTTCGGGCTGCCCAACGCGGTGCTCTACCCGGCCGATCCGGAGGGGCCCTACTCCTCCTCCGCCGCCTCGCGGCGCGGCATCGCCGCGCTCACCACCGAGCTCGGCGGCGGCGGCACGGTCGATCCCGCGATCCGGGTCCTGGCCGAGGCCGGGCTGCGCCGCGCGCTGCACCGCTTCGGCGTGCTCGCCGCGGCGCCGCCGCCGGCCAACCTCCGGCCGCGCCTGCTCGAGATCGGGCCGCAGCACCACGTCTACAGCTACGACGCCGGCCTGTTCGAGCCGCTCGCCGCCCCGGGCGACACGGTGGCGGCGGGCCAGCCGGCGGCGCTCGTCCACCGGCCCGAGACCCCCGGCCTCGCCCCGGTCGAGATCGCCTTCGAGGCCGGCGGCATCGTCCTGGCGCGCCGCGTCCCGGCCCGCGTGGTGCGCGGCGACTGCCTGTTCCAGCTCGGCGGCCCGGTCGAGGCGTAGGGCGCCGGCGGCCGGCGCTGTCGCGGCCGCCCGCCGCGCCGCCATCACGCCGCCGGACGCGGCTGGACGCCGGCACCCGAATCGGACCATAGGAGGAGGTCGGGGGGCGAACCTAGCGCCGAGGGCCGGGATGAAGTTCCTGCACGCTGCCGACATCCATCTCGACAGCCCGATGCAGGTGGCGGCGCGGCGCGAGGGTGCGCCGGTCGACGCCCTGCGCGGCTGCACGCGGCGCGCCTTCGCGGCGATGGTCGACCTGGCGCTCGCCGAGCGGGTCGCCTTCGTGGTGATCGCCGGCGACCTCTATGACGGCTCCTGGAAGGACTACGGCACCGGCCTGTTCTTCGCCGAGCAGATGGGCCGCCTCGGCGAGGTGCCCTGCTTCGTGGCGCTCGGCAACCACGACGCCGAGTCGGTGATCACCCGCGGGCTGCAGCTGACCCTGCCGCGCAACGTCCACCTGTTTCCCGCCAAGCGGCCGGAGACGGTGGTGCTGCGCGACCTCGGCGTGGCGCTGCACGGCCGCTCCTTCCCCGAGCGCGCCGTCACCGAGGACATCTCGGCCGCCTACGGCGCGCCGGTGCCGGGGCTCGTCAACATCGGCGTGCTGCACACCGCGGCCGACGGCCGGCCGGGCCACGAGCCCTACGCGCCCTGCACGGTGGCCGGGCTGGTCGGCCGCGGCTACGACTACTGGGCGCTCGGCCATGTCCACCAGCACGAGGTGCTGGCCCGCCATCCCGATCCCTGGATCGTCTTCCCCGGCAACCTGCAGGGCCGCAGCGCGCGGGAGGCCGGCCCCAAGGGCTGCCTGCTGGTCGAGGTCGAGGGCGACCGGCTGGTGCCGGAGCGCCGCGCCGTCGACGTGCTGCGCTGGGCCGAGCTCGCCGTCCCGGCCGACGGCGCCGCCTCGCTCGCCGAGCTGGCGGCCCGGGTGCGCGACCGCGTCGCCGACGCCGCCGCGGCGGCGGAGGGGCGGCCGCTCGCGGTGCGGCTGGCGATCACCGGCGAGACCGCGCTGCAGGGCGAGCTGCTGAGCCGCCCCGACCGCCTGGAGGCGGAGTGCCGGGCGGCCGCCGCCGAGGCCGCGCCCGCCGCCTGGATCGAGCGGGTGCGGCTGGCGACGCAGGGGCCGGCGACCCAGGGACTGGCCACCCAGGGGCTGGCCACCCAGGGGCCGGCGGCCGCGGCGGCCGGCGTCGACGCGCTCAGCCGCCTGCTCGCCTCGTTCCCCGAGGCGCTGGCCGAGCCGGCGGTGCGCCAGGCGCTGCTCGGCGAGGCGGCCGCCATCCTCGGCCGCTTCCCGGCCGAGCCCGAGGATGCCGAGATCCGCGCGCTCGCCACCGAGGAGTCGCTGCCCGGCATCGTCGAGGCGGCCCGCGCCCTGGTCGCCCATCGGCTGGCCGGCCGCCGCCCCGCATGAGGTTCCGCCGCCTGCGGCTGGAACGCTTCGGGCTGTTCACCGATCGCGAGCTGCAGTTCGACCCGGCGGCCCGGCTGCAGCTCGTCTACGGCCCCAACGAGGCCGGCAAGAGCACCGCGCTGCAGGCCATCGGCGACCTGCTGTTCGGCATCGGCGTGCGCAGCACCTACGGCTTCCGGCACGGCTATGCCGGCATGCGGCTCGCCGCCGAGATCGAGGCGCGCGACGGCAGCGTCGCCTGGTTCGCCCGGCGCAAGGGGCAGCGCGACACGCTGCGCGGCCCGGCCGACGAGGTGCTGCCCGAGGCCGCGCTGCGCCGCTTCCTGGGGCCGGTCGACCGCGCCCTGTTCGAGAGCATGTTCGGCCTCGACTGCGACCGGCTGCGCGCCGGCGGCGAGGAGATGCTGCAGGCCAAGGGCGAGATCGGCGAGAGCCTGTTCCAGGCCAGCGCCGGGCTCGGCGGGCTGATGGCGACGATCGAGGAGATCGAGGCCGAGGCGGCGGCGATCTTCGGCGACCGCCGCGGCAAGCGCGCCTTCAACGAGGCGCGCGAGGCCTATGACCGGGCCCAGGCGGCGCTGCGCCAGCGCCGCATCCGGCCGGAGGAGTGGCGCGAGCTGCGGCGCCGCTGCGACGAGACGCAGGCCGCGCTGCTGGCGGCCGGCGCGCGGCAGCGCGAGCTGGCGCTGGCCCGCGCCCGGGCGGAGCGGATCCGCCGGGTCCATCCCGACATCGCCGCGCTCGAGGCGGCCACCGCCGCGCTGGCCGCGCTCGGGCCGGTCCCGGCCCTGCCCGAGGCTGCGGGCGCGCAGCGCCAGCAGGCGATCGGCGACGGAGCGCGCCGCCGCCGAGCCGGCGCGGCTCGCCGAGCAGCGCGCCGAGGCGGAGGCCGGCTGGGCGGCGCTCGGCGACGGCAGCGCGCTGGCGGCGCGCGCCGTCGAGATCCGCGCGCTGGCCGCGCGCCACGGCGCCGCGCTGAAGGCCGAGGCCGACCTGCCGGTGCAGCGCAGCCGGGCGCGCGACGCCGGCCAGGCCGCCGCCGACGAGGCTGGCGCGGCTCGGCTGCGGCTGCCGCCGGCCGACGCGGTCGGGCAGCTGCCGGACGATCTCGCCAAGCGCCGCGTGCGCACCTGGCGCCGAGCGGACCGGCCTCGCCGCGGCGGCGGAGGCGGCCATCGCACAGCGCCAGGCCGCCGCCGAGCGCGAGCGGCTCGGCCGCGCGCTGGCCGAGGCGCCGCCCCGCCCGACCCGGCGCCGCTCGCCGCCGCGACGTGCCGCCGAGATCCGGCGCCAGGGCGATCTCGAGGCCGCGCTGGCGACCGCCGACGGCGCGGCGCGGCGGGCCGCCGGCCGGCTCGCCGCGGCGCTGGCCGCCCTGCCCCTCTGGACCGGGGACGCGCCGTCGCTGGCCGCCGCCGCCGTGCCGGAGGAAGCGGCCGTCGCCCGCTGCCAGGGTGCCTGGCGGGCGCTGGCCGAGCAGCGGCGGCGCATCGCCGAGGCGATCGAGGGCCGCGAGGCCGAGCAGCGCGAGACGGCGCGGCGCTGGCCGCGCTCGCCACCGGGAACGCCGCCGGCCGACGCCGGCGGCGATCGCCGCGGCGCGGCAGCGGCGCGACGCCGCCTGGGGATTGCTGCGCCGGCGCTATGAAGGCGGCGCGGCGGCCGGCGCGGCCGAGCTGGCGGCGCTCGGGCTGGCGGCGCTCGGCGCCGGCGAGCTCGACCGGCTGGTGGCCGAGGCCGACGCGCTGGCCGACCGCCGGGTCAGCGAGGCCGATCGGGTCGCCGCCTACGAGGCGGCGCAGCAGCGCCAGGAGCGGCAGCGCGAGGAGCTGGCGGTCGCCGCCGACCGGCTGCGGCGGGTCGCGGCGGAGCAGGAGGCGGCCGCCGAGGCGTGGCGCGCCCTGTGGCGGCCGGCCGGCATCGAGCCGCGCCCGCCGGAGGACATGGCGGAGTGGCTCGGACGCCGGCGCGAGGTGCTGGCCGCGCTGGCCGCCGCGGAGGAGGCCGCGGCCGCGCGCGAGGCGGCGGAACGGCGGCTGGCGCAGGCGGGCGAGGCGCTCGACGCGGCCTTCGCCGGCCTCGGGCGCACGCCGCCGGAGGGTCGCCTGTCGGCCCGGCTCGGCGCCGCCGAGCGGAGCTTCGAGCAGCTCGCCGAGGCGGCCCGCCGGCGCCGCCAGCTCGAAGAGCGGCTGGTCGAGCAGGAGCGGGCGCTGGCCGAGAGCGACGCCGCCGCGCGCCGCGCCGGCGCAGCGATGGCGGCCTGGCAGGATGCCTGGGCCGCGGCGATGACGCGTCTCCACCTGCCGCCCGGGAGCCTGCCCGAGGAGGCCGAGACGGCGCTGTCGCTGTGGGACGCGGTCGCCGGCCGGCTCGCCGAGGAGCGGGCGGCGCGGCAGCGCGCACAGGACATGGAGCGCGACGTGACGACCCTCGGCGCCGATGCCGCGCGGCTGGCCGACGCGCTGGCGCCCGAGCTCGCCGCCGACCCGCTGGCCGCGCCGCCGCTGCTGCTGCAGCGGCTCGAGCGGGCGCTGGCGGTCGAGGAGGAGCGCCGGGCGCTGGCGGCGCGGCTGGACCGGCTGCGGCAGGCGTCGGAGGCGGCCGCCGCGCGGATGCAGGCGGCCGAGGCCGCGCTCGCGACCTTGCGGGCGCTGGCCGGCGTCGAGGACGACGCGGCGCTCGCCGCAGCGATCGAGCGGGCCGAGCGGAGGCGGGCGCTGGGCTCGCAGATGGCCGCCCTCGAGGGGCGCGTCCGCGCCGCCGGCGACGGCCATGCGCCGGAGGCGCTGGCCGCCGAGTGCCGCGGCGCCGATCTCGATGCGCTGGCCGCCGAGGTCGCGGCGATCGACGAGGAGCTCGGCCGGCTGCAGGACCGCGCCTCCGAGCTCGGCGCCGGGCTGCAGCGGGTCGAGGGCGAGCTGGCGGCGCTCGGCGCCGGCCGCGACGCGGCGGCGGCGGCCGAGGAGGCCGAGTCGGCGGTCGCCGAGATGCGCGAGGGGGCGCAGCGCTGGCTGCGGCTGCGCGCCGCCGCGCTGCTGCTGCGCCGCGGCCTCGAGCGCTACCGCCAGGAGCAGGAGGGGCCGCTGCTGCACCGCGCCGGCGAGCATTTCCGGCTGCTCACCGGCGGCCGCTACGGCGAGCTCGCGGTCGCCATCGACGAGCGCGAGCGGGCGCTGCTGGTGGCGCGCTCGGCCCCGGGCGGGGAGAAGCCGGTCGAGGCGATGAGCGAGGGCACCCGCGACCAGCTCTACCTGGCGCTGCGGCTGGCCGCCGTCGAGCACCATGCCGAGCAGGCCGAGCCCCTGCCCTTCATCGGCGACGACCTGCTGGTCAATTTCGACGACGAGCGCGCCGCCGCCGGCCTCCGGCTGCTCGCCCATCTCGGCGAGACCACCCAGGCCATCCTCTTCACCCACCACCGCCATCTGGTGGAGCTGGCCGCCCGCACCCTGCCGCCCGGCGAGATCGCGATCCACGACCTCGGCGAGCGCGCCGCGGCGTGAGCCGCCGCATTCGCCCTGTGTCGTTGCCGGGCCCCGACAGGGACTGCGTTCCTGATCAGGTCGCGGCCTTGCCGACGGAGGCGCCGCCATCGACGAACAGCGTCTGGCCGGTGATGAAGCCGGCATCGTCCGAGAGCAGGAAGGCGACCGCCGCGGCGATCTCGTCGGGCCGGCCGAGGCGGCGCATCGGGACCGCCGCGAGATAGCGCCTCTCGCCCTCGCTGCCCGGCGGGTTGCCGGCGCGGAACAGCCCGGTCTCGGTCGGGCCGGGCGCCACCGCGTTCACCGTGATCCCGCTCTCCGCCAGCTCCAGCGCCCAGGTGCGCGCGAAGCTGACCAGCGCCGCCTTCGCCGCGGCATAGGCGCTGCGCTGCGGGAAGCCGAGGATGGTGACGCTGGAGACGTTGACGATGCGGCCCCAGCCGCCGGCCCGCATCGCCGGCAGGGCGGCCTGCACGCACTGCACCGCGACATGGAGGTTGAGCGCGAGCACGGCGTCGAGGTCGTCGAGCGCGATCGCGCCCAGGGGCTGCGGCCGGACCAGCCCGACATTGTTCACCACGCCGTCGAAGCGGTGACGCGCGGCCAGCGCCGCCAGCAGCGCGGCGGTCGCCTCGCGGTCCGCCAGGTCGACGGTCGCCAGCTCGCCGGGAAAGGCGGCCGCGTGGCGGGCGATGCCGACCACCCGATGGCCGGCGGCGGCGAGCCGCTCCGAGACGGCGCGGCCGATGCCCTTGCTGGCGCCGGTGACGAGGAAGGTGCGCGTCATCAGGACGCCGCTCCCGCATCCCTGCCGCGCACGACCGCGTCCCACCACGGGCAGCGCCCGCCCATGCGCTCGTAGTTGCCGTCGATCACCTGCACGGGCGCGCGCAGGGTCTGGTCGCGGGCGCCGGGCCGCAGGTCGGCCGGCGGCGGATCCTGGCCTCCGACGCCACGGAACAGCCCGTCATGGCCCCAGAAGCTCTCGACGCTGGGGATCTCGTGGGCCTGCCAAGTCCCGTCGTCGATCTCGCGGCCGCCCCAGCCATATTCGAGCAGGAAGTCGGACGGGGTTCGCATGTAGAACGAGATCATCAGGTCGTTGGAGTGGCGTCCGAGCGTCGCCGCGACGGCGTCGCGCCGGGTCAGCGCCAGGTCGTAGCCCTGGCCGACGTCGTCGAGCGAGTAGAGCTCGATCATGACATGGTGGAGCCCGTCACCCGGTGCCTCGACCAGCGCCAGGCTGTGATGCCGCCGGTTGACGTGCAGGAACCAGGCGCGGACCGGCGCCCGCGTGTAGTCACTGACGCGGAAGCCGAGCAGGTCGCGGTAGAAGGCCAGCGCCGCGTCGATGCGCTGCACCGCCAGCAGGGCGTGCCCGAGGCCGAGCGGCCCGGCGCGGAAGCCGGAGATCATGCGGCTCGGCCGGAACGGCTCGTCGGCCAGCGCGGCGCCGTGGAAGGCCTCCAGCCGGTTGCCGGCCGGATCGGCGAAGGAGATCAGCCCGCGCACCAGGCGCTGGTCGGCGAGCGTCGCCGGCTCGCGCCGCACGGCGACGCCGGCGCCGTCGAGCCGGGCGGCCAGCCGGTCGAGCGCCGTGGCGTCCGCCACCTCCCAGCCGAAATAGCGCTGCCCCTCGCCGAGCCCGCCGTCCAGGACCAGCCGCTGCCGGCGGTCGTCCATGCGAAAGGCGCGCAGCCCGCCGCCCCGGTCGACCGCCTGCATGCCGAGGCCGGCGGTGGCGAGCGCCGTCCAGTCGTCGAGCCTGGACGTGCCGACGCCGAGATAGCCGAGCGCCTGGATCTCCATGGCCGTGACCTCCTCCTCGTCTCGTGCGGCCGGGCGGCGCGTCCGCCGCGCCCTCCCGGAGGTGGCTCCTTCTGCCCGTTGGGCGGCATTATCGCATCCTTGCCCGATGCCGGGCCAGGGTCGCCGCGCTGCGCCGGGCTCAGCGCCGGCGCCCGGCCAGGCGGCCGAGCAGGCTGCACGTGCCGAGCGGGGCGGCCCGGCAAGGCGAAGGCGCGCGGATTGCCCGGCCGGAGGATCACCCGGCCGTCGCGGCGAGGCCGGCCAGCAGCTCGCGCAGCGTCGGCCAGAGCGAGGCGACCAGCAGCAGCGCCATCGCGAGATTGAACAGCCGGACGCGCGCGGGCGAGCCGAGCAGCCGCCCGACGCCGACCCCGAACGCGGCCCACAGGGCGGTGCCGGACCAGGCGACGACGCAGAAGATCGCCATCAGGGCGACGGTCACCGGCCACAGCGTCTCGGACGTCGCATAGGTGGCGATCCCGCCGACCGCGACGATCCAGGCCTTCGGATTGATCCATTGCAGCAGGCAGGACTGCAAGAAGCCGACCGGCCGCGCGCGCCCCTCCACGGTCGCCGTGCCGAGATCGGCCGAGCGCGCGATCCGCCAGGCGAGCCACAGCAGGTAGATCGTGCCCGCGGCCTTGAGGATGACCGCCATCGCCGGCAGAGCCTGCAGGAGGCCGCCGAGCCCGGCGGCGACGGCGAGCAGCATCGCCGGCAGCCCGACCGCCACGCCGCTGACGAACGGCACCGTGGCCCGCAGGCCGAAGCTGGCGCCCGACGACAGCGCGATGAGGTTGTTCGGTCCGGGCGAGAAGGACAGGGCGAACGCGAAGGCGAGGATCGGCCAGAGCCGGTCGGCGGTGAAGGCGGGCATGGGGCGCCTTTGGGCGGCGTCGGGGCAGCGGGCAGGCATAGCAACGCGGCCCGGAGGGCGGATTGAACGCTATTGCGCGCGTGCCCGCGGCCGGGCAATGCCTGTGCTTCGGCCCTTCCATTGACAATGATAGGCAATGGCCGCGTATTATTATCGGTGTCCAAATCGGCGTAATGCCCGGCAAACGGGCGAACGAGGGAGGAGCCACGGATGGACCTCAAGGAGATGCTCAAGCAGGATCTGGTCACGCGGCGCCTGTCGCGGCGGGACTTCGTTGCCGGCATGACGACCCTGGGCGTCGGCGCAGTCGCCGCAGCGACCCTGGCGGACGGGCTGATCGCCCCGGCGCGGGCCGATACGCCGAAGAAGGGCGGGACGCTGCGATTCGCCACCAACGACGCCTCGAGCGCCGACACGCTCGACCCGCACAAGGCGCTGTCCTTCACCGACATCACCAACAACGCCATCGTCTACGAGAAGCTCACCGAGTTCGACGCCGACGGCAAGCTGGTGCCCTGGCTCGCCGAGTCCTTCGCCGCCAACCCGGCGGCCAGCGTCTGGACTTTCCAGCTGCGCAAGGGCGTCACCTTCCACAACGGCAAGACGATGAGCGCGGCCGACGTCGTCTATTCCTTCCAGCGCATCCTCGACAAGAAGACGGGGTCGCCGGGCGCCTCGACCATCGCCGAGGTCAGCGCCATCAAGGCCGACGGCGCCAATACGGTGGTGTTCGAGCTGAAGGGGCCGAACGCCGAGTTCCCCTACTTCCTGACCTCGCGCACGCTCTGCATCGTGCCGGAGG
Organism: Dongiaceae bacterium; assembly: GCA_046349435.1. Taxonomy (GTDB): domain Bacteria; phylum Pseudomonadota; class Alphaproteobacteria; order Dongiales; family Dongiaceae; genus JAXMCI01. The sequence goes on from JAXMCI010000045.1 coordinate 51,086, forward strand.
GCGCCGACGACTTCGCCAAGCAGCCGGTCGGCACCGGGCCCTGGAAGGTGAAGAGCTTCCAGGCCGGCATCGCCTTCAGCTTCGTGCGCAACGACAGCTACTGGATGAACGGCCTGCCCTACATCGCCGAGCTCGAGGGCATCGGCATCGGCGACGAGACGGCGCGCCTCAACGCCCTGCTCTCGGGCGAGGCCGACCTGATCCAGACGGTGAACCCGAAGGCGGTCAAGCGGCTCGACGCCAGCGGCGTGGCGCATGCCTCGATCAAGTCCGGCACGGCGCACGCCACCTATCCGATGAACGCCAAGCAGGCGCCGTTCGACAACAACGACGTGCGGACCGCGCTCAAGCATTCCTTCGACCGGCAGCGTCTGATCGACCTCGCCTTCGACGGGCAGGGCACGATCGGGCGCGACGCCGGGGTGTGGCCGACCGACCCGATGTTCTGCGACGCCGTGGCGGTGCCGCAGGCCGACCCGGACAAGGTCAAGGCGCTGCTCAAGAAGGCCGGCCACGAGAGCACGGTGTTCGAGCTGCACACCTCCGACGGCAACTACGGCGGCGCCAACGCCGCGGTGGTGCTGGCCGAGCTGATGAAGGAAAACGGCGTCAACGTGAAGGTGATCAAGGACCCTGCCGACGGCTACTGGTCGGCGGTCTACATGAAGGTTGGCTGGTGCGGCTCGTCCTGGACCAGCCGCCCGACCGCCATCGCGCTGTTCGAGACCGGCTACACCTCGACCGCGCCCTACAACGAGAGCTTCTTCGCCAACGCCGCCTTCGACAAGCTGGTGGCCGACGCCAAGAAGGAGCTCGACGAGGGCAAGCGCAAGGAGCTGCTGTGCGAGGCGCAGAAGCTGATCGCGGCCGAGAGCGGCCAGATCGCGCCGGTCTACGTGCCGTGGATCGACGGCGTCGCCAACCGGGTGAAGGACTTCAAGTCGCACCCGCGGCAGTCGATCGGCAGCAGCCTGTGGCAGCAGGTCTGGCTGGAGTCCTGAGCGCCGCAGACAGCCACGGGATGGCGAGCCACCGCAGGGGGTGCCGGGCTGCGGCCCGGCACCCCGGACCGGCAGGTGCGGCGTGGCCAGGCTGATCGTCCGGCGGCTGCTCTTCGCGCTGCTGACCTTGCTCGCGACCTCGGTGCTGGTGTTCGCCGCCACCGAGATCCTGCCCGGCGACGTGGCCAGCGCCATCCTCGGCCAGAACGCCACGCCGGAGCTGCTCGCGGGCATGCGCGAGCGGCTCGGCCTCGATGCCCCGGCGCATCTGCGCTACCTCGCCTGGCTCGGCGCCTTCATCAGCGGCGACATGGGCCGCTCGCTCGCCACCAACGCACCGGTCGCCGAGGTCCTCCGGCCGCGGGTGCTGAACACGCTCGGCCTCGCCGCCTATGCCGCGGTGGTCGGCATCCCGCTCAGCCTGGCGCTCGGCATCGCGTCCGCGGCCTGGTACCAGAGCGTCTTCGACCGGGTGCTCTCCTCCGCGACCGTCTTCCTGGTGGCGGTGCCCGAGTTCGTCATCGCCATCCTGCTGGTCACGCTGCTCGCGGTCGAGCTGCGCCTCTTCCCGTCGATCGCGCCGCGGCCGCGCTGGAGCGACCCGCCGACGGCCCTGTGGCAGCTGTTCCTGCCGATGGCCACCGTCGTCTGCACCATGCTGGCGCACATGATCCGGATGACCCGCGCCGTCGTGCTCGACGTGCTCGCCACCCCCTATGTCGAGATGGCGCTGCTTAAGGGCGCATCGAAGTCGCGCATCATCCTGCGGCATGCGCTGCCCAACGCGATCGGCCCGGTGCTCAGCGTCATCGCCCTCAACCTCGGCTACCTCATCTCCGGCATCGCCATCGTCGAGGTGGTGTTCTCCTTCCCCGGGCTGGGCAAGCTGATGGTCGATTCGATCTTCTACCGCGACCTGCCGCTGGTGCAGGCCACGGCGATGATCTTCTGCGCCGGATTCATCCTGTTCAACACCGTGGCCGACATCAGCGCCGTCGCACTCAACCCGCGCGTCAGGCAGCGGCGATGAGCGCCGCCGACGCGCCGCGGCCGGGACTCGGCCGCTCGCTGCCGCCGCCGAGCGCGCTCGGCCTGCTCGGCCTCGCCGTGGTGCTGGCCATCGTCCTGGCGGCGCTGCTCGCCCCCTGGCTGGCGCCGCATTCGCCGACCCGGCTGCTCGGCACCCCGTTCCAGCCGCCCGGCCGCTTCCCGCTCGGCACCGACGTGATCGGCCGCGACCTGCTCTCCCGCCTGCTCTACGCCTCGCGGCTGACGCTGCTCGTCACCTTCGCGGCGACGACGATCGGATTCCTCGCCGGCGCCGCCTGGGGCTTCGCCGCGGCAGAGATCGGCGGCGTGCTCGACGACCTCACGGACTGGCTGGTCAACATCCTGCTGTCGGTGCCGCCGCTGATGCTGGGGCTGCTGGTGGTGGCGGCGCTGACCTCCGACCTGGCGGTGCTGGTCGGGGTGATCGCCTTCATCCAGATGCCGCGGGTGGTCCGGGTGGCGCGCGCGGTCGCCGTCGACATCACCGCGCTGCAGTTCGTCGAGGTGGCGCGGGCCCGCGGCGAGGGGCTGTGGTCGATCCTGCGCCGCGAGGTGCTGCCCAACGCGGTCCGCCCGCTCGGCGTCGAGTACGGGCTGCGCCTGACCTACTCGACCCTGTTCATCAGCGGGCTCAGCTTCCTCGGGCTCGGCATCCAGCCGCCGGAGGCCGACTGGGGCGGCATGGTGCGCGAGAACCTGAGCTCGATCCAGGAGGGCGCCTACCTGCCGACCCTGCTGCCGGCGCTGGCCATCGGCGCCTTCGGGGTCGCGCTCAACCTGGTGGTCGACTGGCTGGGCGAGCGTTCCGCACGGACCATCCCCGAGGATCTCCGCTGATGGCCGGCCTGCTCGCCATCGAGGGGCTGACGGTGGCCGGGCGGCGCGGCCGGGGCGGCTGGACGCCGATCCTCGACGGCGTCTCGGTCGGGGTCGATCCCGGCGAGGTGGTCGCCTTCATCGGCGAGTCGGGCGCCGGCAAGACGACCCTGGCGCTGGCCGCGCTCGGCTATTGCCGGCCGGGCACGCGCTTCGTCACCGGGCGGGTGAGCCTGGCGGCGACCGACCTGCTCGGCCTCGACCGGCGCGGCCGGCGCGGCATCCGCGGCCGCGACGTCGCCTATGTCGCGCAGAGCGCGGCGGCCGCCCTCAACCCGGCCATGACCATCGGGACGCAGGTCGGCGAGCCGTTGCTGCTGCACGGCCTGGCCGACGGCCGGAGCGCGCGCCGCCGGGTCGCCGAGCTGCTCGCCCTGCTGCGGCTGCCGGAGCCGGCGGCGCTCGCCCTGCGCTACCCCCTGCAGGCGAGCGGCGGCCAGCAGCAGCGCATCATGACCGCCATGGCGATGGCCTGCGCGCCGAAGCTGCTGGTGCTGGACGAGCCGACGACGGCGCTCGACGTCACCACGCAGATCGACGTGCTGCAGGCAATCAAGGACGCCCTCCGCGCCCAGCACGCCGCCGCGATCTATGTCAGCCACGACCTCTCGGTGGTCGCCCAGGTCGCGACGCGCATCGTCGTGCTGCGCGACGGGCGCATCGTCGAGCAGGGTCCGACCGGGCAGATCATCGCGGCGCCGGAGCAGGACTACACCCGCGCCCTGCTGGCGGCGGTGAAGGCGGTGCCGCGCAGCATCGCGCGCCGCGGCGCGGGGCCCGCCGCCGAGCCGCTGCTCGCCGTGGGCGCGCTGCGCGCCACCTACCGGCGGCGCTGGCCCGGCCGCGCGGTCGAGGAGAGCCAGCTCGTGCTGCGCGACGCCGGCCTGACGCTGGCGCCGGGCGAGACGCTGGCGCTGGTCGGCGAATCCGGCAGCGGCAAGAGCACGCTGGCGCGCGTCGTCGCCGGCTGCATGCGCGCGCTCGCCGGCGAGATCGCCTCGGCGGCGCGCCGCTGGCGCGAGCGCCCGCCGGCGCAGCAAGGAGCAGCTGCGCCGCATCCAGATCGTCTTCCAGTCGCCCGAGCAGGCGCTCAACCCGCGGGTCACCGTCGGCGAGGCGATCGGTCGCGCCATCGCCTTCTACTTCGGCAGCGGGCGGGCCGCGGTGCGCGAGCGCGTCGCCGCGCTGCTCGAGATGGTCGACTGCCGGAGAGCTGGCGGCCCGCTTCCCCGACGAGCTCTCCGGCGGCAGCGCCAGCGCGTGGCGATCGCCCGGGCCTTCGCCGCGCGGCCCGACATCATCCTCTGCGACGAGTTCCTGGCGGCGCTCGACACGCTGGTCGCCGCCCGCATCCTCGAGCTGATGGCCCGCCTGCAGCGCGAGCATGGGGTCGCCTATCTCTTCATCTCGCACGACCTCGCCACCGTGGCGGCGATCGCCGACCGCGTGGCCGTGATGTATGCCGGGCGGATTGTCGAGACCGGCGCCACCGCCGACATCTTCCGCGCGCCGCACCATCCCTACACCGACCTGCTGGTGCGCTCGGTGCCGGAGCTGCGCACCGACTGGCTCGACCAGGCGATCGCCGCCCGCGGCAGCGGCTTCCAGCCGGATTCGCGGCTGCTGGTGGACGGGCTCTGCCCGTTCCGCAACCGCTGCCCGGCGCTGCTGCCGGGCCTGTGCGACCGCGACCCGCCGCCGGCCCGCGATCTCGGCGACGGCCACGTCATCCATTGCCACCGCGATGCCGCCGGGCTGGCGAATCCGCTTGCCCGCGACGCAAGCGGGGCGATCATCGGCAGGGTCAACTGATGCAAGGCAGGGCGCCATGACCGACCTCGGGACGGCCTCGTTCACCAGCATGGACGGCATCACCCAGGAAGACTGGGACATCATCATCCGGCACCACGACGCCCACTATGCCGGCGGCGCACTGGTGGCGGAGGTGCTCGACCTGCTGGAGCGGCTGAAGGGGCCCAAGCTGGGCTTCCAGGTCGACCGCTACGAGCACTCGCTGCAATCGGCGACCCGCGCGCTGCGCGCCGGCGAGGACGAGGAGGTGGTGGTCTGCGCGCTGCTGCACGATGTCGGGGACCTGCTCGCGCCGGAGAACCACTGCGAGGTCGCCACCGCCATGCTGCGGCCCTACGTCTCGCCGGAGAACCTGTGGATGGTCGAGAAGCATGTGGTCTTCACCGGCTACTATTTCTTCCATCTCTGCGGCCTCGACCGGGACGAGCACCGCAAGCTGAAGGGCCACCCGGCCTATGAGCGCACCATGCGCTTCGTGCGGGACTATGACTGCCCGTCCTTCGACCCGGCCTACGACACGCTGCCGCTGTCGGTCTTCGAGCCGATGGTGCGACGGCTCTTTGCGCGCCGGCCGCGCAGCGCCTGGCGCGAGATGGACGAGGCCGCCGCCGGGGCGGTCGCAGGCTGAGCGGGAAAGCGGGAAATCAGGGGAGGGTGGCGCCATGCCGAGGATCGTGAAGGTCGAGGTCGTCCCGGTCGCCATGCCGGCCGATCGCAGCTGGTTCGAGTCGGGGTTCGACGAGACGCTGGTGGTCCGGCTGACCGACGAGAACGGGCTGCAGGGCATCGGCGACTGCTACGCCTCGCCGGCGGTGACCAAGCCGTTCTTCGACATGCGCACCATGCACATGTGGAGCCGCCGGCTGATCGACGTGCTGCAGGGCGCCGACCCGCTCGACCGCGCGACGCTGTGGGACCTGATGTACGAGGGCACCATCTTCCCCGGCCGGCGCGGCGCGGCGATCCACGCCATCTCGGCGGCCGACATCGCGCTCACCGATCTCGCCGCCCGCCAGGTCGGCGTGCCGGTCTGGAAGCTGCTGGGCGGCGCCCGGCGGCCCCACTGCACGCCCTATGCGACGATCTTCCCGGGCCTGGCGCGCGGCGACCAGACGGTGCGCGACCTGATGCGGATCATCGAGAAGCAGTTCGAGCAGGTGATCGAGGGCGGCTACCGCGTCGTCAAGATGGAGGTGCTGTTCTACGAGCTCTGCACCGACAACCAGCTGATCGAGCTGATCAAAGAGGGCCGCCGGATGATCGGCCCCGAGATCACCATGGCGGTCGATTTCGGCTATCGCTGGCGGCACTGGCACGACGCCAAGCATGTCATCGACCGCATCGCCGACAGCGACATCTTCTTCTGCGAGGCGCCGCTGCAGCATGACGACCTGCCGGGCCACGCCAACCTCGCGCGCATGAGCCCGGTGCGCATCGCCGGCGCCGAGTTCGCCGCCACCCGCTGGGAGTGCCGCGAGTGGATCGAGACCGGCGGCGTCGCGGTGGTGCAGCCCGGCATCACCCGGGCCGGCGGCTTCACCGAGATGATGCGCATCGCCGAGTTCGCCGACCAGAAGGGCGTCCAGGTCGTGCCGCTCGCCTGGCACACCGGCATCACCGCGGCGGCGGCGCTGCACTTCCAGGCCGCCACCATCAACACGCCGGCGATCGAGTACTTCCCGACCTACCTCTTCGATTCGCCCCTGCGCGCCCACCTCGTCTCGCCCGATGCCGAGGTCAGGGACGGCCGGGTCGCGCTCCCCGCCGGGCCCGGGCTGGGCGTGACGCTCAACGAGGAGATCCTGCAGCGCTACGGCGACGGAGCCGGCTCATGAGCAGCAAGGCCCGGGTCGTCGTCCAGACCGGCGACCGCACGCTCGAGGTGACCGAGCATCCGATCCCGCGGGTCGGGCCCGACGAGGCGCTGCTCGAGGTCGAGGCCTGCGGGCTGTGCGGCAGCGACGTCGAGCAGTATCGCGGCCACTTCACCGAGAAGGGCATCGTCACCTACCCGCTGATCCCCGGCCACGAGCCAGTCGGGCGGATCGCCGAGATCGGTCCCGACGCCGCCCGCGCCTGGGGCGTGCGGCAGGGCGACCGCGTCGCCGTCGAGCCGCACCTCTCCTGCGGCCTGTGCCGGCCGTGCCTCTCCGGCGACTACCATCTCTGCAAGGCGGTACGGCCGACCGGGCTGCCGGCCTACGGCTTCCTGCCGCTCGACCACGGCCACGGGCTGTGGGGTGGCTATGCCAGCCACCTGCACCTGATGCCGCGCACCGTGCTGCACCGGCTGCCCGAGGCGATGCCGATCGAGCTGGCGACGCAGTACCAGGCGCTGGCGGCGGGCGTGCGCTGGGCCGTGCAGGTGCCGCGCACCGCGCTCGGCGACAGCGTGCTGATCCTCGGGCCCGGCCAGCGCGGGCTCGGCTCGGTCATCGCCTGCCGCGAGGCCGGTGCCGGGCTCATCATCGTCACCGGCCTGCGCCGCGACTGGCACAAGCTGCAGCTGGCGCTGGCGCTGGGTGCCCACCACGTCATCGTCGCCGACGAGGAGGACACCGTCGAGCGGGTGCTGGCGCTGACCGGCGGCCAGGGGGTCGACGTCGCGGTCGACGTGGTGCCCGCCTCGCCGCAGCCGGTGATCGACGCGGTCGGCGCGGTGCGGCCGGGCGGCACCATCGTCATCGCCGGCGTCAAGGGCCGCCGCACCACGGTGGCGCTCGATTCCGACCGCGTGCTGTTCAAGGAGCTCACCATCCACGGCGTCTACAGCCAGGGCTCGCCGGCCTACCGCCAGGCGATCCGGCTGCTCGCCGAGAACCGCTACGACCTCGCCCGGCTGCACAGCCACAGCTTCGCGCTGGAGGATGCCGGCGAGGCGATCCAAACGCTCGCCGGCGAGATCCCCGGCCGCAACGCCATCTGCGTCTCGCTGCATCCCCGTCTTCCCACCGAGCGGAGCCCGACATGAGCCTGCCCCTTCTGCCCACCACGGTGGTCGGCAGCTACCCGCAGCCGCGCTGGCTGGTCGACCAGGAGATGCTGCACGCCGTCACCCCGCCGCGCGTCCGGCTGGAGAAGGTCTGGCGGCCCGATCCCGCCGTGCTGGAGGAGGCGCAGGACGACGCCACGCGGCTGGCCATCCGCGACATGGAGGAGGCCGGGCTCGACATCGTCAGCGACGGCGAGATCCGGCGCGAGAGCTACTTCAACCGCTTCGCCACCGCGCTCTCCGGCGTCGACCTCGACCATCCCGCCGAGATGCGCGACCGCATCGGCGCGATGGTGCCGGTGCCGCGCGTCACCGGCCCGGTGCGGCGGCTCCGCCCGGTGCAGCTGCGCGACGCCGAGTTCCTCAAGCGGCACGCCACCCGGCCGGTGAAGCTGACCGTGCCCGGCCCCTTCACCATGAGCCAGCTCGCCGTCGACGAGCACTATGGCGACGAGGCCAAGCTGGTCGCCGCCTATGCCGACGCGGTCAACGCCGAGCTCAGGGATCTGAAGGCGGCGGGCTGCGACGTGCTGCAGATCGACGAGCCCTATCTGCAGGCCAAGCCGGAGAAGGCGCGCCAGCTCGGGCTCGCCGGCATCGAGCGGGCGCTGCACGGGATCGCCGGCCCGACCGTGGTGCATATGTGCTTCGGCTACGCCTACGTGGTGAAGGAGAAGCCGTCGGGCTACTCCTACCTGCCCGAGCTCGACCGCTGCGCCGCCGACCAGATCTCGATCGAGGCGGCGCAGCCGCGGCTCGATCTCTCGGTGCTGGAGCGGCTGCCCTCCAAGAAGGTCATGCTGGGCGTGCTCGATCTCGGCGACGCCACGGTGGAATCGGTGGAGACGGTGGCGGCGCGGATCCGCGCTGGCCTGGCGGCCGTGCCGGCCGAGCGGCTGGTGCTGGCGCCGGACTGCGGCATGAAGTACCTGCCGCGCGACGTCGCCTTCGGCAAGCTCAAGGCGATGGCGATGGCGGCCGCCCAGGTCCGCCGCGAGCTGTAGCCTCGCGCCGGCGCGCGGCACCGGCGCCGACATAGGCTCCCGGCGTGATGCCGTAGGCGGCCTTGAAGCGGCGGATCAGGTGGCTCTGGTCGGCGAAGCCGGCCGCCGCGGCCGCCATCGCCGCCGGCTCGCCCGCCAGCATCAGGCGGCGGGCGTGGCGCAGCCGGAGCTGCGTCTGGTAGAGGTGCGGCGGCAGGCCGACCGCGCGGCGGAAGGCGCGCAGCAGCTGGAAGCGGCCGAGCCCGGCCAGGGCCGCGAGCTCGGAGAGCGACAGGTCCTCGGCGAAGTGCCCGGCGAGATGGTCGAGGGCGCGCGCCACCGCCGGCGGGCTCGCCGGCCACCGCCGCTCCGCCGGCGCCGCGCTGGCGTGGCGGCGCGCCAGGCGGGCGAGCCATGCCAGCAGCAGCGTCTCCCGCTCCAGCCGGCTGGCCGGCCGCTCGAGCAGGCGATGGAGCCGCAGCAGCCGGCGGGCGAGCGGCGGGTCGTCCACCACCGCCGCCGCGAACAGGGGCGTGACGGGCCGGACCGCTGCGGTCTCGCCGAGTGCCGCGGCGAGCAGCGCCTCGTCGACATAGAGCATGCGATAGGAATAGCGGCCGTGGCGCGCCGCCGGACCGCCGTCATGGGCGTCGTCGGGGTTGACCAGCACGATGCGGCCCGGCACCGCGGTCCAGATCGTGCCGCGCGAGGCGAAGGCGTGCGCGCCGGCGGCGACCACGCCGATGGCGTAGCCCTCGTGCGCGTGCCGGGCGTAGCGGTGGGTGCTGGCATCGGCCCGCAGCAGCTCGAGCCCGGCGAGCCCGGCGGGCCGCCAGTAGCGGGCGGCCATGCGCTCATTGTCGCCGAGGCGGCGCGCGGGATCCAGGGCCGCCGTCCGGAGCGGACCGTCTGAACGGTTTTGACCTAGGTCATGTCGCGGCGGCCGCTTTCGTCGCCTTATCGCCGGCGCGGGCCCGCAGATGGCGAGGGGAGCCTTGAAGCATCCGGCCGACATGACCCCGGTGGTCGATCTCACCGCCGAGCGCGGCACCGGCCCGGTGCGCGCGCGGCGGCCGGAGTGGCGCAACCTGCTGCCGCCCTGCAACCATGCCTGCCCGGCGGGCGAGGACATCCAGGCCTGGCTGGCGCTGGCCCAGGCCGGGCGCTACCGGCAGGCCTGGGAGACCATCCTGCAGGACAACCCGCTGCCGGCGGTGCATGGCCGGGTCTGCTACCATCCCTGCGAATCCGCCTGCAACCGCGGCGCGATGGACGAGGCGGTCGGCATCCACGCCGTCGAGCGCTTCCTCGGCGACCTCGCCGCCAGGGAGGGCTGGGTGCCGGCGCCGGGCGCGCCGCCCTCGGGCAAGCGCGTGCTGGTGGTCGGCGCCGGGCCGAGCGGGCTGTCGGCGTCCTGGCACCTCCGCCGCCTCGGCCATGACGTCGAGATCCACGAGGCCGGGCCGCTGCCGGGCGGCATGCTGCATTTCGGCATCCCCGCCTACCGCCTGCCGCGGGCCGAGCTGCTCGGCGAGATCGCCCGCATCGAGAAGGCGGGCGTCAGGATCCGGCTCGACCGCAAGGTCGAGGACCTCGCCGCCGAGATGGCCGATGGCGGCTTCGACGCCGCCTTCGTCGCGGTCGGCGCGCACGTCTCCAAGCATGTCGACATCCCGGCGCGCGATGCCGCCCGGGTGCTCGACGCCGTGAGCTTCCTGCGCGACGTCGCCGCCGGCGAGTCGCCCTTGCTCGGCCGCCGCGTCGTCGTCTATGGCGGCGGCAACACGGCAATGGACGCGGCGCGCACCGCCCGGCGGCTCGGCGCCGAGGAGGCGCTGATCGTCTATCGCCGGGACCGCGCCCACATGCCGGCGCACGGCTTCGAGGCCGACGAGGCGCTGGCCGAGGGCGTCAAGATCCGCTGGCTCACCACCATCAAGGACATCTCCAGCGAGTCGATGACCGTCGAGCGCATGCGCATCGACGCCGACGGCCGGCCGGTGCCGACCGGCGAGCTCGAGACCCTGCAGGCCGACTCGGTGGTGCTGGCGCTCGGCCAGGACACCGACAGCGGCTTCCTGCGCCGCATCCCCGGCATCGCCTTCAAGCCGGACGGCACCGTGCTGGTCGGCCCCGACATGATGACCGGCGCGCCCGGCATCTTCGCCGGCGGCGACATGGTGCCGAGCGAGCGCACCGTGACGGTCGCGGTCGGCCACGGCAAGCGCGCCGCCCGCCACATCGACGCCTGGCTGCGCGGCCGCAGCTACGCGCCGCCGCCGGCCCCGGCGCTGGTCGACTACGCGATGCTGCACCTGCCAGTGTTCAGCGACACCGCGCCGGCGCAGCAGCCGGAGCTGCCGCCGCAATCGCGTGCGGGCTTTGCGGAAGTGGTGGCCGGGCTGGCCGAGACGGCGGCGCGCCGCGAGGCGCAGCGCTGCCTGTCCTGCGGCACCTGCTACGAATGCGACAATTGCTACGCCGCCTGCCCGGAGGACGCCATCGTCAAGCTCGGGCCGGGCCGCGGCTATCGCCTGCGCGAGGCCGCCTGCACCGGCTGCGCCACCTGCTTCGAGCAGTGCCCCTGCCACGCCATCACCATGGTCGATGACGGCGCCCTGGCCGCCGGGGGCGCGGCGTGACGCGGGATCGTGCCGACCTCGTCCTGCGACGGGCTGCTGCGAAGGTCGCGTCGGAGCGATGGCGGCGCGGCCGTGCCGACCTCGCCTTTCGACAAGCTCAGGACGAGGTTCAAAAGGGCGCGCGCGATCTCTCCGGCCTCATCCTGAGCTTGTCGAAGAATGAGGCTCGCACGGCCACGGGGCGTGAACCTTCTACGATCGTGATGCACGCGCCGCCCACGGGGGAGGTCCTCATGCCGCGCCCGTCGAAGCATGGGGGTCGCGGACACCGCTTTGCCACTGCCGGCCTCGAGGTCTGAGATGCGCGCCACCATGGACGGCAACGGCGCGGTGGCGCACGTCGCCTATCGCGTCAACGAGGTCTGCGCGATCTACCCGATCACGCCGAGCTCGACGATGGCGGAGCTCGCCGACGAATGGGCAAACGAGGGCCTGCCGAACATCTGGGGCAACGTCCCCGTGGTGCAGCAGATGCAGAGCGAGGGCGGCGCCGCCGGCACGGTGCATGGCGCGCTGCAGGCCGGCGCGCTGACGACCACCTTCACGGCCTCGCAGGGCCTGATGCTGATGCTGCCCAACATGTACAAGATCGCCGGCGAGCTGACCTGCACCGTGTTCCACGTCGCCGCCCGCGCGCTCGCCACCCAGGCGCTGTCGATCTTCGGCGACCACAGCGACGTGATGGCGGCGCGCGCCACCGGCTTCGCCCTGCTCGCCTCGGCGTCGGTTCAGGAGGCGCATGACAGCGCACTGATCGCCCAGGCGGCGACCCTGGCGTCGCGCGTGCCGTTCCTGCACTTCTTCGACGGCTTCCGCACCAGCCACGAGGTCGGCACGCTCGAGCTGATCGGGGACGACGACATCCGCGCGATGATCGACGACGAGCTGGTGCGCGCCCATCGCGCCCGCGCGCTCGATCCGGAGCGGCCGGCGATCCGCGGCACCGCGCACAATCCCGATACCTTCTTCCAGGCCCGCGAGGCGGCCAACCCGTTCACCGCGGCCGTCCCCGGCATCGTCGACGCGGCAATGGCGCGCTTCGCCGAGCGCACCGGCCGGCGCTACCGCCCCTTCGACTACTACGGCGCGGCGGATGCCGAGCGCATCCTGGTGCTGATGGGCTCGGGCGCCGAGACGGCGCGCGAGACGGCGGCGTTCCTCGCCTCGCAGGGCGAGAAGGTCGGCGTGCTGCAGGTCCGGCTCTATCGCCCCTTCTCGGCCGCGCACTTCCTCGCCGTGCTGCCGGCGAGCGTGCGGGCGATCGCCGTGCTCGAGCAATGCAAGGAGGCCGGCGCCAGCGGCGACCCGCTCTATCTCGACGTCGTCGGCACGCTGGCGGAGGCGGTGGCGCGCGGCGCCCGCGCCGCCCTGCCGCGGGTGGTCGGCGGGCGCTACGGACTCGCCTCCAAGGATTTTCCGCCCAACCTGGCGAAGGCCGCGTTCGACGAGCTGGCGCGGCCGGCGCCGCGCCACGGCTTCACGCTCGGCATCATCGACGATGTCGGCCACACGCACCTGGTGCCCGATCCCGCCTTCCGCCTGCCGCTGCCCGGCGTCGTCGAGGCGCTGTTCTACGGCCTCGGCGCCGACGGCACGGTCGGGGCGAACAAGAACAGCGTCAAGATCATCGCCGAGGATGCCGGCCTCCACGCCCAGGGCTACTTCGTCTATGACAGCCACAAGTCCGGGGCGCAGACGGTGTCGCACCTGCGCTTCGGGCCGCAGCCGATCCGCGCCCCCTACCTGATCCGCCGCGCCGGATTCGTCGCCTGCCACCAGTTCGGCTTCGTCGAGCGCGGCGACGTGCTGCGCCACGCCGCGCCCGGCGCCACCTTCCTGCTCAACAGCCCCTACGGCCCGGCGGAAGTCTGGGACCGGCTGCCGCGCTCGATGCAGCAGCGCATCATCGACCTCGGCCTCAAGCTCTACGTCATCGACGCCTCGCGCATCGCCGACGAGGTCGGCCTGCGCGGCCGCGCCAACACCGTGCTGCAGACCTGCTTCTTCGCCATCTCCGGCGTGCTGCCGCGCGACGAGGCGATCGCCCAGATCAAGAAGTCGGTGCAGAAGGCCTATGGCCGCAAGGGCGGCGAGATCGTGCGCAAGAACTTCGCCGCGATCGATGCCGCGCTCGCCAATCTGCACGAGGTCGCCGTGCCGGATGCCGCGACCAGCGCCTGGGAGCGGCCGCCGATCGTGCCGGCCGACGCG
>JAXMCI010000046.1:0-60752 GCA_046349435.1 Dongiaceae bacterium
TGGGCCGGGGCGTCATTGGCCGGCGAGCAGCGCGGTGCATTTGCGCGTCGGCTTCCAGCCGCCCCACTCGACGGTCCAGGACAGCACGACCGGCGCGACTTGCATGAACGGTGCGCGGTCCAGGCGCACAGGACGCCAGCCGCCCTCCTCGATGTCCGCGTTGGTCGCCGTCTCCCCGGGCCATTCGTCGTTGGTGACCAGCGCAAACCGGCTGCGGGCCTTGAAGAGGCTGACGTAGCGATGGATCAGTGAATTGGGCAGGTGCTGGAAGACGTCCTTGCACAATATAAGGTCGGCGCGCGCAAAGTCCGCATCGGACGGCAGCAGGCTGAACGATATGTTGTCGCGGGAGAATAGCGAATTGTTTCGCTTGATGACGGCTTCGACGACGTCGTAGCCCGTGTACTTGACGCCGTTCCAGGGGATGAAGCGCGAGAATTGCCAATCGCCGCAGCCGAAATCGACGACCGACCGGATCTCGTTCCGCGCCATGAAGGCGATCAGGAACCTGATGTATTCGATGTTGTTGAGCGGCAGCGAGCCGACGCCCGAGCCGTAGGCCCATTCGTTGTTGTCGTAGATGTCCGCGAACCTGCCGGTCATGAGACTGGTCCTGAGTTCGACGCTCCGGGGCTGCGCGCGTCTCTCAGCAGCGCGCGCGCCCGCTCGATCCCGCCGCTCACATGGTGCTCGTCGCCCTCGCCGAAGGTGATGTAGCCGTACACCTGCCGGTTGTCGATGTATTGCGGGATCCCGGCGCGCCGGGCGCTGTCGGAGAACACCACGTACTCGTGCCGGTTGGTGCCGTCCTCGTAGGTCAGCGACGGGATCGCGTCGGCGCGGACCAGGTAGGTGCAGTGGATGACCGGCACCTCGACCATGCCGCGGACCTGGCGGCACAGGATCCACTGGTACTGGTCGCAGTCCGCGTAGTAGCCGTTCGCGTCGACCTCCGCGTGGTAGTTGGCGTAGTAGGCCTGCGGCTTGATCGAGCGGAGGAGGGGGCCGACGATGGGCAGGTCGAGCGCGACGAGCTCGCGCAGGGTCGCGGGCCGGATGAAGTTGTCGATGTCGGCGACGAAGTAGAAGGCGCAGCCGCGCTCCAGGGCGCGGCGCATGCTGGCGTTGCGGATCTGCCCGAGCACGCGGAAGCGAACCTCGTTCCACTCATGCTCGCGGTAGCGCTCGACCCGGTCCTCGACGTCGGCGGCGTCGAACTCGACCGAGCGGTAGAGCGGGCCGACCCGTTCCAGCCAGGCGCGCAGCAGCGCCTCGGTCCGGTCGGTGTTGTTGTTGGTCCTGACGTAGAGCGAGATCTGCGACTTCGGATAGTCGAGCGCCTCGATGCAGTCGAGATAGAGCGGCAGGGCGTGCTCCTTCTGCTTCGCCAAGATGGCGAGCAGGACGGGCGGCGGCTCCTCCAGCCGCGAATGGAGGCGGCGCTCCGCAACCAGCCTGTGCTGGTCGACCAGGCTCTCCCGCCCGAAGCGGCCGAGGTTCGGCGCGGGCGGCGGCTCGAGCTTGTCGGCGGCGAAGCGCGCGTTGGCGGCGACCCGCTCCAGCATCGCGGCGGGCAGCTTGCCGCCCTGGATCAGCCGCAGCGAGGCGTCGAGCGACGTCCTGTACTCCCCCGCCCAGTAGGCGTTGATGGCATATTCGTCGAGCAGCCCGTACTGGTAGATCCAGTCCTCGATGAAGAGCCCGCCCGGGACCGGCAGGTCGATGCCGGCCCGGGCGATCTCGAAGCCGCGCCGGTTCTGGCCCTTGGTGCGGCACAGGCGGCTGGCGCCGTGCAGCGCCTCCGCCCGCGCCGGAACGGTCTCGCTCGCCTGCCGGTAGGTCGCGAGCACGTCGTCGAGGTCGTGCCCCAGCTCTTCCTCGAGGCGCGCCGCGCAGAGCAGGCTGACATAGACCTCCTCCGCCCAGTGGCCCATGGTTGAGCGCCGCAGATAGGCCTCGAGCGCCTTGGCGGGCTCGCCGCAGTCGCGATAGCTCTGGGCGAGGTAGAAGGTGTAGCGCGACCGCAGGAACGCGTCCTCCTCGGCGGCGAGCGCCCGCTCGATCAGCTCGGCGTCGCGACGATAGCGCTCGGGGTCGGCGCTCCGGCCGCCGCCGCCGACGATCCGGATGGCGACGCCGGCGAGATGCCCCGAGGTGAAGGGCGCCGTGCAGTCGAGGAACTCGTGGATGGCGCCGCGGAACCGGAAGGGCAGTCGGTTGCTGCAGAGCTGCGGCCGGCCGTGCCGCATCCCGCCGTGCCGGACGTCGAGGCTGTAGCAGTCCCGGTCGAGGCCGGACTTCAGCGCCGCGGCATCGGTTCCGGGGTCGATCTCCAGGACGTCGTCGGCGTCGATGATCAGCGCGTAGTCGACGCTCTCGACGGCACGCAGCGCCGCCAGCGCATGCGACCTGTTGTGGGCGAAGTCGCGCCACGGCGCCTCGATCACGGCGCCGGGGAGGTTCGCGCGGGCCAGCCAGCCGGCGACCTTCCGCTGCGTGCCGTCGGTCGAGCCGGTGTCCTCGATCAGCACGTAGTCGACCAGCGGGCGCACGCTGTCGAGGCAGCGCTCGATCACATGCGCCTCGTTCTTGACGATCATGCAGAGGCCGATGGTCTTCATGGGCTGGCGGTCGCGTCGGCGGCCGCCGGGGGAACCTTGCTCCCGGACGGCAGGAGGCCCGCATGGCCGTGCGCCGCGGAGCCGCCGGCGACGGCGCCGCGCAGCGCGTCGGCCAGCCCGTGCTCGATCAGGCTCCGGGCGACGGCCTCGCCGCCGACGGCGTTGAGGTGGAACATGTCGTAGAAGATGTCGGTCCGGGCGGCGAGGCCGGCCTCGACGTCGAACAGCGGGACGCCCTGCTCCGTCGCGACGCGGCGCATCGCCTCGTTCACCGCACGGCGGGCCGTGGCCTGCTCCTCGAAGGCGGCGGCGCCCATGCCGGTCTTCTCGACGAACTCGCCGCCATGGACCTGGCGATGCGGCGTGGTCGCGAACCAGACCGGGATGCCGAGCACCCGGCCGGCGTTCGCGAGGATGGCCAGCAGCCTGGCCTGGTCGTCGAACGAACGCGCGGGGCGCAGGTCGAGGTCCCGCGACCGGTTCGTGATGCCGATCTCGACGATCGGCTCGGCCCAGCAATCCCGGGTCCAGAAGCTGGCCTTCATCAGCGCGACGTCGATGTCGACCATGCCGGTCATCAGCAGGACGCCGGCCGGGCGCAGCGGGACGATCTTGTTGAGGAATGTGTTCAGGGAATGCAGGAGCGTGGCGCCGCCATAGCCGGCGTTGCGCACCGCCACGGCCAGCTGTCGGTCCGACTGCAGGATCTGCTGCAGCCGCGAGGCGATCCTGTGCTCGGGGGCGGAGAACATTCCCTCGACGAAGCTGTCGCCGAGCAGCACCAGCTCCGGCGCCCCCGGCGGCGGCGGCGGGTCCGTGCGGATGAAGGCGTTCTCGTCCGTCGCGATGCGGAAGGGCCGGCTGGTCAGGGTCGAGTCCGACTTCGCCATGTACCAGTCCGGCGGCGTGCTGACGATCTCGGCGGACCGCGGATGCTCCTTCAGCCGGATCGTTCGTCGCGCCGGCGCCGGAGGAGCAGGCTCGCGACGGGCCGGCGTGGGCGCGGCGGCCGCAGTCGGCGCCGAGCGCGCGGCGTGGCCGCCAGCCTGGTCGGATTCGAGGCGGATCGAGGCCAGGCGATCATCGTGCAGGGCCAGGGGAGGAATCGCGACGAAGGCCTGCATCGAGCCGTAGGCCGCGCACATGGCGGTGTCGATGCCGAGATCCTGGTTGACGATGCCGGCGCCGGGGAACGGGATCATCCGCCGGCGCAGCGGCAGGCAGGATTCGAGCAGCCGGCGGGCGCCCTTCGGCGAGATCGAGTAGGCGAAGGTGCCGAAGCAGTGCGCCAGCCGGACGGCCTTCGACGACAGGCTCGCCGCCTGGAAGCCGTCGATGTCGTCTCCGAAGAAGCGCGGCGCATAGCACTCCAGCTTCGCCTTGGCGAACTCGAGATCGACCCAGAGATAGAGCGGCCGATAGTGGTATCCCCAGTGGATCACGTCCCAGTCCTGGGGCAGGGTCGCGAGCACGGCCCGCGACTTCTCGTCGAAGCCGAGCGTCGCGAGCGCGTCGTCCTCGAAGATCGTGATGGCCGTGTTTTCCGCCACGGCCTTGCGCCACAGCGCGACGTGCGACAGCGCGCAGCCGAGCGCGCCCGGCGTGTAGTCGAGGTCGGCCGTGATCGTCCCGTCGGCGATCAGCGCCGCCCGGTCGACGTCGCGGCCGTCCACCGCGGGGAAGCGCGTCAGCCGGAGATGCGCGTTGCGCTCGCGGAACGCCGCCAGGCGGGCGGCGCTGCGGTCGAGGTTGACCACGTACTTCGGCAGCTCGGCCGGCCGGCCGGCGCCGTCCTCTCCGGGCGACAGGACCGGCGCGTCGGCAACCGCCTCGATCAGCTGGCGGGCCCGCTCGACGCCGCCCGCGACGTGATGGTCGTCGCCCTCGCCGAAGGTCACGTAGCCGTAGACCTGCCGGTTGTCGATGTATTGCGGGATGCCGGAGCGCCGGGCGCTGTCGGAGAACACCACGTACTCGTGCCGGGCGGTGTCGTCCTCGTAGGTCAGCTTCGGGATGACGTCCGCCCGGATCAGGTAGGTGCAGTGGATGACCGGGATCTCGATCAGCCCGCGGACCTGGCGGGCGAGGATCCAGTGATACTGGTCGCAGCTCGCGAAGTAGCCGTTCGCGTCGACCTCCGCGTGATAGTTGGCGTAGTAGGCCTCCGGCCTGATCGAGCGCAGCAGCGGCCCGACGATCGGCAGGTCGAGCGCGACCAGCTCGCGCAGCGTCGCCGGCCGCAGGAAGTTGTCGACGTCGGCGACGAAGTAGAAGTCGCAGCCCAGCGCCAGGGCGCGCTGCAGGCTGGCGTTGCGGATCCGGCCGAGCACCTTGAAGCGGACGGCGTTCCACTCGTGCTCGCGATACTGCTCGACCCGCTCCGCCACGTCGGTCGCGTCGAGCTCGACCGAGCGGTAGAGCGGGCCGACCCGCGCCACCCAGTCGCGCAGGATGCGCTCGGTGCCGTCGGTGTTGTTGTTGGTCCGGATCCAGAGGGAGATGCGCGACTTCGGGTAGTCGAGGGCCTCGATGCAGCGGAGGTAGAGCGGCAGCGCCGGCTCCTTCTGCTTGGCCAGGATGGCGAGCAGGACGACCGGCGGCTCGTCGATCCGCGAATGGAGGGTCCGCTCCGCCGCCAGCGCGTGCTGCCCGACCATGTCGATCGCGCCCAGGCTGCCGAGATTGGGCTTGGGCGGCGGCCGCAGCCGGTCGGCGGCGAAGCGGGCGTTGGCGGCGACCCGCGGGAGCATCTCCGCCGGCAGCTTGCCGCCCTGGATCAGCCGGAGGCTGGCGTCGAGGGACTCGTCATGCAGCCCGGCCCAGTAGGCGTTCACCGCGAATTCGTCGAGCAGCCCGTACTCGTAGATCCAGCGCTCGATGAACAGCCCGCCATTGGGCATCGGTACGGCGAGCCCCCGCCGCGCGTACTCGACGCCCTCGACACTGCGCCGATGGTCGCGGCAGAGCCGGCTGGCGGCGTAGAGCGCCTCGGCCCGGGTCGGGCACGCCGCCGTCGCCTGCTCCAGGTCGTGCAGGATCTCGTCGACCGGATGGCCCATCGACTGCCGCATCCGGGCGACGGTCAGCAGGCTGACGAACACCTCCTCGTTCCAGAAGCCGAGGCCGGCGCGGATCCGGTAGCTCTCGATCGCCTTCTCCCGCTCGCCGCCATCGCGGTAGCTCTGGGCGAGATAGAAGCGGTAGCGGGCGACGAGGTGCGGGTCCCGTTCCGTCCGCAGCGCCGTCTCGATGGTCGCGGCGTCGCGACGGAAGCGGTCGGGATCCTTGGCTCGCGCGCCGTCGGTGCCGCGGCCCAGCCGCAGGCCCTGGAGCAGCCCGGCGGTGGGGTCGGGCTTGTCGGTCCAGGGGAACTCGTGCAGCACGCCGCGGTAGCGCCAGCCCGCCGCGCTGCGCAGGATCTGCGTCCTATGGTAGTCGACGCCGTTGCTGTCGATGATCAGGCTGTAGGAGTCGCGGTCGAGCAGCGGCAGCTCGAAGCCCGGCTCGACGATCAGCCGGTCGTCGGCGTCGATCACCAGCGTGTAGTCGCCGTGCGGGCGCGCCAGGGCGAGCGCCTCCGTCCGGTTGGTCGCGAAGTCGACCCAGGGCCGCTGGTGCAGCTCGCCGGGGACGCCGCGCATGAAGTCCCGGACGACCTGCTGCGTCCCGTCCTCGGACCCGGTGTCGACGATCACCCAGTGGTCGATCAGCGGCAGGACCGAGGACAGGCATCGCGTGATGATGCCCGCCTCGTTCCGCACGATCATGCTGAGGCAGAGTGTCTGGCCATGCTTGTTCATGATCTCGACCGGTTGGCGCTCGACATGCTGCTGGTCCGCCATCCTGCCACGAACCTGCTGGCTTGGCAGCAGGGCCCCGGCACGACTCATCGGCGCTCATGGCCGGCTCATCAGCGGCTCACCCGCCGAGCAGCAGCGCGGCCAGGCGCTCGGGAAGCCGGCCGCTGGCGCCGATCGCCGCGCAGCTCGAGCGCCAGGCCGGCAGGTAGCGGTCGAGCGGCAGGGCGCTGCGCTCCGGCCAGCGGTTGAGCGCGCCGAGATCCTCGACGCAGGCCGGGTCGCTCTCGATCTCGCGCAGCACGGCGAGGACGGCCGGCCCGGCCTCCGGCGCAAGCCCCGACAGGGCCTCGAGCGGCGCGCGGCGCTCCCGGAACCACGCACCGGGCGTCGCGGCGGGGGCCGCCCGCCGGTACCGCCTGTTCGCCTTCCCGCGATAGTCCAGCACCGGCAGGGCGAAGGTTTCGTCGCCCAGGAAGGGCGGCTCGACCTGCCAGATCGCGGCGAGCCGCCCGAGGCCGCGCAGCGAAAAGGCCTCGACCATCGCCTCCTCGAGCCACTGGCTCGGCGGTCGCGGCGCCGCGTCGGGCTGCCAGCTGTTGCAGAGCACGTGCCCGAGCTCGTGGCCGAGCTGGTAGGCGAGCCGGCTCCAGTCGCGCGCGCCGACGTCGAGCACTACCCAGGCGGTGTCCGGCTCGCCGGGATGGAGCCAGATCGCCGGCGGCCCGCTGGCCCGGCCCTCGATGCGCAGCCGGGCGGGCTGGCGGTCCGACAGCAGCCGCACGCCGCCGAGGCAGGCCTGTCGCGTGCGGGCGGCGACGGCCGCGACGGAGGCGGGCAGCGAGCCGTTCCAGTCGCCGGTGATCTCGATGGGCGCCGACAGCAGCGTCGCCGGCCCGGCGGCGCCTGCGCCGCCGGGCCGGGCGGCGAGCGCGCAGAGGGCCGCGAGGGCGCTCCGCCGGAGAAAGCCTCGCCGGGTGATGGGCGTCATCGGCGCGGGCGCCTCGCCGGACCGGAAGCCTGCGCGAAGGCGAAGGCGCCGGCGGGCCCGGTCGGGCCCGCCGGCGTCCGCCGCCTCAATGCGGCGGCAGGATCAGCGAGTTGTTCTTCAGCAGGTCGTCGAGCGTGAGCTTGCCGCTGCCCTCGAGATTGACTCGCGCGCTGCCGTTCGGGCCGTCGATCTCGAGCGTCGTCTTGGTGCCGCGGCCGAAGCCGGCGTCGTTGCGGCCGTAGCCGACAACCTTGACGTAGTCGCCGAGGTTGGCGAGGTCGTGCGACAGCGTCACGCCGGACAGCACCTGGGTCAGGTCGAGCGTGTCGCCCTTGCCGATCCGGAAGCTGCCGCTGACGTCCTGACCGGCCAGCGCCACCAGGCTGCCGCTGCCCGCGCTCAGCGTGCTCGACGTCGCGCCGCCGAGGAAGCGGAGCCCGGTGCCGAACGACCCCAGGAGCCTGCCCGTATTGAGGGTGACGGCCTGGCTCGAGCTGGTCGTGGAGGCACCCAGCAGGTTGTTCTGGTTGTTGCCGCCGCCGAAGGTGCCAAGCCCGCCACGTGGCCCGGTCGGCCCCGTGGGACCGCGCGGCCCGGTCTCCCCGGTCGCCCCCGTGCTGCCCCGCGGGCCGGTAGCCCCCGTGGCACCGGTCGCTCCGGTCGAGCCGGTGGCGCCCGTCCGGCCGGTCGCGCCGGTGCTACCCGTCGCGCCGGTCGACCCGGTGGCACCCGAAGCTCCGGTAGTGCCCGTCCGGCCGGTCGCTCCGGTGCCGCCCGTGGCGCCGGTCGACCCGGTGGCACCCGAAGCTCCGGTGGTTCCGGTGCTGCCGGTTGTCCCCGTGGCTCCCGTGTTGCCGGTGGCCCCAGTGCTTCCGGTGGGGCCCGTCGCGCCGGTGTTGCCGGTGGGTCCAGTGTTGCCGGTCGCCCCGGTGGCTCCGGTGCCGCCGGTTGCGCCCGTGGTCCCGGTGCCGCCGGTGGGGCCCGTCGCGCCGGTTGCTCCGGTGCTTCCGGTCGCCCCCGTCGCTCCGGTGCTGCCGGTTGTCCCTGTGGCTCCTGTGTAGCCGGTTGTTCCGGTACTGCCGGTCGGGCCCGTCGCCCCCGTAGTACCGGTGGCTCCGGTCTCGCGCCGGTGGCGCCGGTCTCGCCGGTGTTGCCGTGCGCCCGTTTCGCCAGTCAGGCCAGTCGCTCCGGTCTCGCCGGTGAGGCCAGTCGCGCCCGTGTTGCCGGTGAGGCCGGTCGCGCCCGTGTTGCCAGTGAGGCCGTGGCGCCGGTCTCGCCCGTGAGGCCTGTGGCACCCGTGTTGCCGGTGAGGCCGGTCGCGCCGGTCTCGCCCGTGAGGCCAGTGGCACCCGTGTCTCGCCGGTGAGGCCGGTGGCGCCCGTCTCGCCGGTGAGCCCCGTGGCACCCGTGCTCCGGTGAGGCCAGTGGCGCCAGTGGCTCCCGTGTTGCCGGTGAGCCCGGTGGCGCCGGTCTCGCCGGTGAGGCCGGTCGCGCCCGTGTTGCCGGTGAGCCCGGTCGCGCCAGTCTCGCCGGTGAGGCCCGTAGCGCCCGTGTTGCCGGTGAGGCCGGTGGCGCCGGTCTCGCCGGTGAGGCCCGTTGCGCCCGTGTTGCCGGTGAGGCCCGTCGCGCCGGTCTCGCCGGTGAGGCGCCCGGCTCCGGTCTCGCCGGTGCGCCCGTGGCACCCGTGTTGCCGGTGAGCCCGGTCGCGCCGGTGAGCCCCGTGGCACCCGTGTTGCCGGTGAGGCCGGTGGCGCCAGTCTCGCCGGTGAGGCCGGTAGCGCCCGTGTTGCCGGTGAGCCCGGTGGCCCCGGTCTCGCCGGTGAGGCCCGTCGCGCCCGTGTTGCCGGTGAGGCCGGTGGCGCCGGTCTCGCCGGTGAGGCCCGTTGCGCCCGTGTTGCCGGTGAGGCCCGTCGCGCCGGTCTCGCCGGGAGGCCCGGCGCCCGTGTTGCCGGTGAGGCCAGTCGCGCCCGTGTTGCCGGTGAGGCCCGTGGCGCCGGTCTCGCTAGGCCCGTGGCACCCGTGTTGCCAGTGAGGCCAGTGGCGCCAGTCTCGCCGGTGAGGCCCGTTGCGCCCGTGCTGCCGGTGAGCCCGGTCGCGCCGGTCTCGCCGGTGAGGCCCGTTGCGCCCGTCTTGCCGGTGAGCCTGGTCGCGCCGGTCTCGCCGGTGAGGCCGGTCGCGCCGGTCTCGCCGGTCTCGCCAGTGAGGCCTGTGGCTCCGGTCTCGCCGGTGAGGCCCGTGGCACCCGTGTTGCCGGTGAGCCCAGTCGCGCCGGTGAGCCGGTGGCGCCCGTTTCGCCAGTCAGGCCAGTGGCTCCGGTCTCGCCGGTGAGGCCTGTGGCGCCCGTGTTGCCGGTGAGGCCCGGTGGCGCCCGTCTCGCCAGTGAGGCCCGTGGCCCGGTTGCCGGTGAGGCCTGTTGCGCCCGTGTTGCCGGTGAGGCCGGTGGCGCCGGTCTCGCCGGTGAGGCCCGTTGCGCCCGTGTTGCCGGTGAGCCCGGTCGCGCCGGTCTCGCCAGTGAGGCCCGTCGCACCCGTGTTGCCGGTGAGCCCGGTCGCGCCCGTGTTGCCGGTGAGCCCGGTGGCGCCAGTCTCGCCGGTGAGGCCCGTAGCGCCTGTGTTGCCGGTGAGGCCGGTGGCCTGGGTCGCGCCGGTGCACCTGTGGCACCCGTGTTGCCGGTGAGGCCGGTCGCGCCCGTCTCGCCGGTGAGGCCCGTGGCGCCCGTGTTGCCAGTGAGGCCAGTGGCGCCAGTCTCGCCGGTGAGGCCCGTTGCGCCCGTGCTGCCGGTGAGGCCGGTGGCGCCGGTTGCCGGTGAGGCCCGTGTACCCGTGTTGCCGGTGAGGCCTGTGGCCTGGTCTCGCCGGTGAGCCCGTGGCACCCGTGTTGCCGGTGAGGCCGGTGGCGCCAGTCTCGCCGGTGAGGCCCGTGGCGCCCGTGCTGCCGGTGAGGCCGGTGGCGCCGGTCTCGCCGGTGAGGCCCGTGGCACCCGTGTTGCCGGTGAGGCCCGGTGGCGCCGGTCTCGCCGGTGAGGCCCGTGGCACCCGTGTTGCCGGTGAGGCCGGTGGCGCCGGTCTCGCCGGTGAGGCCTGTGGCGCCCGTGTCTCGCCGGTGAGGCCAGTCGCGCCGGTCTCGCCAGTGAGGCCTGTGGCGCCGGTCTCGCCGGTGAGGCCCGTGGCACCCGTGTTGCCGGTGAGGCCGGTCGCGCCCGTTCCGCCGGTGAGGCCAGTCGCGCCAGTCTCGCCGGTGAGGGCCGGTGGCACCCGTGTTGCCGGTGAGGCTGTCGCTCCGGTCTCGCCCGTGAGGCCGGTCGCGCCAGTCTCAGGGTGAGGCCCGTGGCACCCGTGTTGCCGGTGAGGCCGGTGGCCCCGGTCTCGCCGGTGAGGCCGGTTGCACCCGTGTTGCCGGTGAGCCCGGTGGCCCCGGTCTCGCCGTGGACCTGAGGCTCCGGTCTCGCCGGTGAGCCCGTGGCACCGGTGTTGCCTGAGGCCAGTCGCCGCCGGTGAGGCCAGTCGCGCCCGTGCTGCCGGTGAGGCCGGTGCGCCGTTCGCCAGTAGGCCGTGGCTCCGGTCTCGCCGGTGAGCCCCGTGGCACCCGTGTTGCCGGTGAGGCCCGTCGCGCCGGTCTCGCCGGTGAGGCCCGTGGCACCCGTGTTGCCGGTGAGGCCGGTGGCGCCGGTCTCGCCGGTGAGGCCTGTGGCGCCCGTGTTGCCGGTGAGGCCCGTAGCGCCCGGTCTCGCCAGTGAGCCCGCACCGTGTTGCCGTGAGCCGGTGGCGCCGGTCTCGCCGGAGGCCGGCCGGTTGCCGGTGAGCCGTGCGCCGGTCTGCGCCGGTGAGGCCCCGTGGCGCCCGTGTTGCCGGTGAGGCCGGTGGCCCCGGTCTCGCCGGTGAGGCCCGTCGCGCCCGTCTCGCCGGTGAGGCCCGTGGCACCCGTGTTGCCGGTGAGGCCCGTAGCGCCGGTCTCGCCGGTGAGGCCAGTCGCGCCGGTCTCGCCGGTGAGCCCGTGGCACCCGTGTTGCCGGTGAGCCCGGTCGCGCCGGTCTCGCCAGTGAGGCCTGTGGCTCCCGGTCTCGCCGGTGAGCCCGGTCGCGCCGGTCTCGCCGGTGAGGCCCGTGGCACCCGTGTTGCCGGTGACTGGTGGCGCCGGTCTCGCCGGTGAGGCCTGTGGCACCCGTGTTGCCGGTGAGGCCCGTGGCGCCCGTGTTGCCGGTGAGGCCCGTGGCGCCAGTCTCGCCGGTGAGCCCGTGGCACCCGTGTTGCCAGTGAGGCCCGTGGCGCCGGTCTCGCCGGTGAGGAAGCCCGTGGCACCCGTGTTGCCGGTGAGCCCGGTGGCGCCGGTCTCGCGGTGAGGCCCGTAGCGCCCGTGTTGCCGGTGAGGCCGGTGGCCCCGGTCTCGCCGGTAGAGCCCGTCGCGCCCGTCTCGCCCGTGAGGCCGGTGGCGCCGGTCTCGCCGGTGAGGCCAGTCGCGCCCGTCTCGCCGGTGAGGCCCGTGGCACCGTGTTGCCAGTGAGGCCCGTAGCGCCAGTCTCGCCGGTGAGGCCCGTCGCGCCCGTGTTGCCGGTGAGGCCCGTGGCGCCGGTCTCGCCGGTGAGGCCCGTAGCACCCGTGTTGCCGGTGAGCCCGGTGGCGCCGGTCTCGCCGGTGAGGCCTGTGGCACCCGTGTTGCCGGTGAGGCCCGTTGCGCCCGTGTTGCCGGTGAGGCCCGTCGCGCCAGTCTCGCCGGTGAGGCCCGTGGCACCCGTGTTGCCGGTGAGGCCGTGCACCGGTCTGGCCTGTGGCCGGTCTCGCCGGTGAGGCCCGTAGCACCCGTGTTGCCGGTGAGCCCCGTCGCGCCGGTCTCGCCGGTAGGCCCGTAGCGCCCGTCTCGCCGGTGAGCCCGGTGGCGCCGGTCTCGCCGGTGAGGCCCGTCGCGCCCGTGCTGCCGGTGAGGCCCGTAGCACCCGTGTTGCCGGTGAGGCCCGTGGCGCCGGTCTGCCAGTGAGGCCTGCTGGCGCCGGTCTCGCCGGTGAGGCCCGTAGCGCCCGTGTTGCCGGTGAGGCCTCCGTGCCGGTCGCGCCGGTCTCGCCGGTGAGGCCGTCGCACCCGTATTGCCGGTGAGGCCCGTTGCGCCGGTCTCGCCGGTGAGGCCCGTCGCACCCGTGTTGCCGGTGAGGCCTGTGCGCCGAGGTCTCGCCGGTGAGGCCCGTCGCGCCCGTGTTGCCGGTGAGGCCTGTGGCGCCGGTCGTCGCCGGTGAGCCCGTCGCGCCGTGTTGCCGGTGAGGCCCATGGCGCCGTGTTGCCGGTGAGCTGTCGCGCGCCGGTCTCCCCGGTGAGGCCGGTCGCGCCCGTGGTGCCGGTGAGGCCGATCGCACCCGTGGTGCCGGTCAGGCCGGTGGCGCCAGTCGTGCCGGAGGCCGTCGCACCCGTGGCGCCGGTCAGGCCGGTGGCGCCGGTTGCGCCGGTGAGGCCCGTCGCGCCTGTGGCGCCGGTGAGGCGGTTGCCGTGGTGCCGGTGAGGCCGGTGGCGCCGGTCGGCCTGAGGCCCGTCGCGCCCGTGGCTCCGGTGAGGCCGGTCGCGCCCGTGGTGCCGGTGAGGCCGATCGCATGGTGCGTGGCGCCGTCGTGCCGGTGAGGCCCGTCGCCCCGTGGCGCCGGTCGCCGGTTGCACCCGTGGTGCCGGTGAGGCCGGTGGCGCCGGTCGTGCCGGTGAGGCCCGTCGCGCCCGTGGTGCCGGTGAGGCCGGTCGCACCCGTGGTGCCGGTCGTGCCGGTGAGGCCCGTCGCGCCCGTGGCTCCGGTAGCCGGTGCACCCGTGGTGCCGGTCAGGCCGGTGGCGCCCCGTGGCTGCCGGTGAGGCCCGTCGCGCCCGTGGCTCCGGTGAGGCCGGTCGCACCCGTGGTGCCGGTCAGGCCGGTGGCACCCGTGGTGCCGGTCAGGCCGGTCGCACCCGTGGTGCCGGTCAGGCCGGTGGCACCCGTGGTGCCGGTCAGGCCGGTGGCACCCGTGGTGCCGGTCAGGCCGGTGGCGCCTGTGGCGCCGGTGAGGCCGGTCGCACCCGTCGTGCCGGTGAGGCCGGTGGCGCCTGTCGGGCCGACCGGGCCGGCGGCGTTGCCGATGGCGCCGGTGGCGCCGATGGTGGCCGAGCCGGTGCCGAGCGTGATGTCGAAGCTCGAGGCGTTGAAGTTGCCGAGGAAGGTCACCGAATCGAGGACGGTGCCGGTCTGGTTGGCGCCGGAGAAGAGCTGGACCGTCGCCTCGCCGTTGCCGACGATCACCTTGTAGCTCGCCGGATCGGACCCGAGGCCCTGCAGGTTGAGCGTGTCGCCGATGTTGAAGCCCGCGATGCGCGCGTCGACCTGCTTGGCGTTGGCCTCGGTGACAGACTGGCCGGTGGCGGTGCCGTCGTTGACGAAGTTGATGGTCTGGCCGGCGCCCATCGAGACGCCGGAGCCGATCACCAGCGAGGCGTTGTTGCCGTAGAGATTGAACTGGCCGCTGCCGGTCACGGTGAGGTTCGTGCCGCCCAGGGTCGCGGTGGTCGAGCCCGACAGGCCGCCGACGATGTTCACCGAGCCGTCGTTCTGGAAGTACTCGCTCCCGGTGCCGCTGCCCGGGCCGCCGGTGTTTGTCAGGGTCCAGCTGGTCGCGCTGCCGGGCGTCGTGTCGGCCGTGCCGTTGACGAAGATCGCGCCCTGGTTGACCACCGTGAGCGCGCTCAGATACTGCGAGGTGCCGCCGAAATTGTCGTCGATCGTCCAGGTGCTGGAGCCGGTCGCCGCGCTCACCGAGCCGGGGATGTAGATGACGTTGGGAACGAAGAGGTTGGCGGTCGCCCCGCTGTTGATGAAGGTGAGGTCGGTGCCGGCCGTCGTCGGGACGGTGCCGCCCCACGACGTCGCGTCCAGCCAGGAATCGACCGCGCCGCGGGCATGCAGCTGCGCGTCGGTGCTGAGGAAGACGTCGGTCCCGTTCGCGCCGTCGGAGATCCAGTTGACGTAGCTGCCGGCGGCGGGGGCGCTCGACAGCGAGAGGTTGAAGGATCCGGCGCCGCTGTTCACCGTGATGGTGCTGCCGGACAGCGTCACCGACTGCATGGTGTTGCTCGACAGCGCGTCGAGGTCGATCACGTTCGTCGGCGTCGTGCTGCTGGTGCCGACGTTGAGGCCGGCGATGGAGCCGGCGAAGCCGCCGAGCAGGCTGCTCGCGACCGTGCCGCTGTGCAGGTCGAGGGTCGTGCCGGTCCCGGCGTTCAGCGACACCGTGATGCCCGACTGGACCGCCTGGTCGAGCCGAAGGGTCGCATTGTTGCCGATCTGCAGGCTCGTATTGTTGTTCCCGACGTTCCCGATGTTGGCGTTGACGATGAGCGTCCCGCCGTTCACCGACGCATTGATGGTGCCGTTGCCGACGATAGTGCTACCGGTCACCGTCCCGTTGCCGGTGAGCAGCGTGTTCGCTCCGCCAAGCGTGATGACGCCGGTGGTAATCGTCCCGCCGCCGAGCGTGATCCTGGTGTTGTTGGAGAGCGTTATCGTGTTGGTGCCGCCATTCACCAAAAGGTTGTTGGCACCGACATTGAGATTGGCGGTCCCGGCGCCAGAGAAGTTCATGATGATGTTGGACAGCGTGGCGGAACTGGCCACGCCCAAGTTGACCGTGTAGCCGCCACCCCCTGTGCCGCCGAAAATCGCATTGTCGCCCGCCGCCGTCGGCGCGGTGCCGCCAATCCAGCCGGTCCCGGCTGCAGTCCAGGTGCCGCTCGTCGGGGACGGGCCGGTGCCGCTGGGGCCGTTCCATGTGCGCGTGGCGAGCAGGCCCGCATAGGCCGCCGAGCCGTGCGCGGTGATGGGCGGCCGGACCGCAGCTGGCCCAGGCCGCCCGGACAACTCCCAGGCTCCGCCGCGAGCGGCCGCGCCCACCAGGCTCCCTGCCGCCAGGACTCCAGTACCGCTCGCGCCGCGCAACGCCTCGACAAGGGTACGACCCGCCTCGCCCGCACCGGCGTAGCAGCTCCACAGCCGCAGGTCGCCATCCTCGCCGAGCGCGCCGCCGATGGCGGCGAGATCGTCCGCCTCCTGCGCCACCGTCTCCGCCGACCACGCGCCGGCGGCGAACGCGACCCGGCCTGGGCTGCCGTGCGCCATGACATGGATGGCGTCCAGCCCGCGGCGGCCGGCGAGTACCGCCGCCATCTGCCGCGCCGCCGGCCGCACCGCGTCGAGCAGGATCGCCTCGACCCCCGGGCGCAGGTTGCCGAGGATCGTGTCGCGATCGTCGACGGCGGGATCGAGGAAGAGGATTTCCCGGAACTGGCTCATGGCGGGGTCCTGCGGCTGGCGGGTCGATGCGGAATGGCGGGGGAGGGCCCCGGCGCGGCGGTCGGCGCGGCGGTCGGCGCGAGCGGCACGGCGGTCGGTCATCGGGTGCTCTCCGGGGGCTAGGAAGCGACGGCCGCCGCGCGGGCGCCCGCGTTGGCGGCGCGGGGCGGGCGGGCGGAAGAAGGGGATCGCCTGGCGGCGGGGCGCGCGGCGGCCGGCGGGCGCGCGACGCGCTCGAGGAAGTCCTCCAGCGCGGCGATGGCCGTGCGGTCGCGGTAGACGCGGTGCTTGCCCTCGGCCATGCGGCGGCGCAGCGCGGCGCGCCAGTCCGGGTCGCGGGCGAGGCGCACGGCAATCGTGACGTACTCGTCGACGCTGGCGGCGACGGTCTCCTCGACCCCCATCAGGCGGAGGATCGCCGCGCTGTGCCGGCCGCGCATCAGCGGGCCGGGCATCGTCACCACCGGGACGTCGACGGCCAGGCCCTCGAGCGTAGTGTTGCCGCCCGACCAGCCGAGGCTGTCGAGCACCACGTCGCACTGGCCGATGGCGCCGACGAACTGCGGCAGGCCGAGCCGGGGCAGGAAGACGCAATGCGCCTGGGCCTCCAGCCCCTGCGCGGCGAAGGCGCGCTCCAGCCGCCGCTGCATGCGGGCGGTGACCTCGTCGCCATGCATCGAGCCGATGAAGGCGAACTGGCAGTCGCCGGCGTCGCGCGCGATGCGGGCGAAGACCTCGTCGTAGCGCGGCAGGTACTTGAACAGCGACTGGCCGCACCAGTAGGCGGTCGCTTCCGGCCGCAGGCCGAGCCCGGCGCGGTCGAGCGGCGCCGGCGCGACGTCGAGCGGCTCGTAGTAGATCGACAGGTTGGGCAGGCGCACGAGGCGCTCGGTGTAGTGGCCGTCGCCGTCGGCCGGCTCCATCAGCTCGCTCGACAGGACGTAGTCGATGGTCGGGTAGCCGGTGGTGTTGGGGTGCCCCCAGGAGACGCACTGCACCGGGGCCAGCCGGTTGGCGGCGATCCAGGCCGCGCCCGGGTCCATGCCGATCTCGGGGTAGAGCAGCACGTGCGGCCGGTCGGCGAGGATCTCCTCGCGCCAGCGTTCCTGCGGCAGCGGGCCCTGCACGAAGCGCTCGCAGAGCCCGGCGGCGAGCCGCGTCTGCTCGTCGCGCAGATCGCCGGTGTGGTAGCCGAAGACGGCGAAGCGCTTGCGGTCGAGCTGGGTCAGCCAGCCCTTGATCATCAGCTTCCACACCGTGTGGTGGCGGAACAGGCCGCTGACGATGCCGACCCGGATGCGCTCGCCGGCGGCGGGCGGCGAGGCCAGCACGGCGGCGGGGTGGCGGCGCGCCACGGCGCGGCAGGCGAGCCGGCCGAGGAGCGACTGGAGCTCGCGGTCCGGCTCGCCCTGGTAGGGCAGGAAGAAGGGCTGGTGCGACCCGACCGCCGCGGCGAGGTCGCCGGCCGGCCGGCCGGCATCGAAGTCGTCGCACAGGCGGCGCAGGCGCTCGGCATAGGCGGCACGGCGCGCCGCCACCTCCGCCTCGTCCTCGTAGACGATCGGCAGCTGCGCCATGCAGGCCCGCAGGCGCAGGTCGGCACGGAGCCGGCTCCGCCGCCAGCACCTGCTCGAGCATGCGCCGTGGCCGCCTCGGGCCGGCACTGCAGCTCATGCAGCGCGGCGAGGCCGAGATGCGCGTCGGCGAGGCCGGGCTGCAGCGCCAGCGCCCGCTCGAAGCGCTCCGCCGCGTCGGCGTGGCGCCCCTGGCTGCTCAGCGCCGCGGCGAAGCCGGCATGCAGCGCGGCATCCTCGGGGCGGATCGCCAGCGCGCGCTCGTAGTGCGCCGCCGCCTCGTCGTGGCGGCCCAGCCGGTTGAGCACGCCCGCGAAGCTGGCGTGCAGCGCCGCCGAGCCCGGATCGACCGCCACCGCCCGCTCGTAGCAGGCCAGCGCCAGGGCCGGGCGGTCCTGCTCCAGCAGGGCGCGGCCGAGATTGTCGTAGGCGGCGGCGTAGTCGGGCTTGAGGGCGGCCGCCTTCTCCCAGTGCGGCATCGCCCTGTCGAGCTCGCCGCGGCGCTGCAGCGCGACCCCGAGGTTGTTGTGCGCCTCGGCATGGTCGGGCGCGCCGGCCAGCGCGCGCTCGATCAGGCGCACCGCCTCGTCGAGCTGCCCGTCCTGCAGCGCGATGACGCCGGAGAGGTGCAGCGCCTCGGGGTGGGCGGGGTCGACGGCGAGCATGTCGCCGTAGAGGGCTGCGGCCTCGACGGTGCGGCCGGCCTGGTGGTGCGCGAAACCGGCCTGCAGCATGGCGGCCAGATCGGCGGCCGGCGCGGTTCGGGCGCGTCGGGCCGCGGCGCCGCCTGCGGCAGCGCGGCGAGCGCGGTGGCGGCGCGGGCGACGACGGCGTCCCAGTCGCCGTCGGCCGGCTGGCGGAAGATCCGCAGCGACGGGTACCACGGGCTGTCCTCGCGGCCGCGCAGCCAGCGCCAGCAGGAGTCGAAGCGATCGAGCAGCCAGACCGGCCGGCCGAGCGCGCCGGCGAGTGCGCCACCGCGGTGTCGACCGAGATCACCAGGTCGAGCCCGGCGACCAGCGCCGCGGTGTCGGCGAAGTCGCCGAGCTCGCCGGTCCAGTCCAGCAAGGCGAGCCCGTCCGGCGGGGTCCGCGCCTCGGCCGCCGCGGAACCCTTCTGCAGCGAGACGAAGGTTATGCCGGGCGCGGCGGCGAGCGGCGCCAGCCGCGCCAGCGGCAGGGAGCGGCGCCGGTCCGTCCCCGTGCCGGACGCGGCGTCGGGGTTGCCGCCCAGCAGAGCCCGACCTTGAGGCCGGGCAGCGCCGCCAGCCGCCGCCGCCACATCGCGGCTCGAAGCGGCCGGGCCGTCAGGTAGGGAATCGCGGCCGGCACCGTCTCGGGCGTCGTGCCGAGCCGGTGGGGCAGGCTGGGGAGCGCGCATTCCAGGTCGAAGGGCGGCAGCGGCTCGCCGCGGACCACGACGCGCTCGATCCCCGGCAGCCCCGAAAGCAGGACCGCGAGCGGGCGCGGCACCTCGAGGACGACCTTGCCCAGGGCGGCGACGAGCGGCGCATAGCGGCAGAACTGGATGGCGTCGCCGAAGCCCTGCTCGGCATGGAGCAGCAGGACGCGGTCGCCGGGCGGCCTACCGTCCCAGGCGGGGCGGCCGAGGTCGCGCGGCGGGATCTGCGCCGTGCGGTAGCGCCACTCGTACTCGGGCCAGCCGGTCGCCCAGTCGCCCAGCGCGAGAGCGGCCATGCCGAGATTGAGGTGTGCGTCGGCATAGTCCGGCCGGAGCGCCGCGGCGCGGCGGTGGCAGGCCAGCGCTTCCTCGGCGAGGCCGAGGCGCTGCAGCGCGAGCCCGAGGTTGTTGTGCGCCTCGGCGAGGTCGGGCCGGAGCGCGACGGCCCGGCGGTGGCAGCGCCACCGCCTCGGCGGCCTCGTCGAGCTGATGGAGGACCAGCCCGAGGTTGGTCAGCGTCTCGGGGATGTCGGGCCGGAGCGCCAGCACCTGCCGGTAGTGCGCCGCGGCCTCCGGCAGGCGGCCGACCGCGCGCAGCGCGTTGCCCAGGTTGTTGTGCGCCTCGAGATGGTCCGGCCGCAGCGCCAGTGCCGCCTCGTATTGCGCGATCGCCTCGGCCGGCCGGTCGAGCCGGCGGAGCACGGTGCCGAGATTGTTGCGGGCCTCGGCGGAGGCGGGATCGAGCGCGATCGCCTGCTCGTACCGGGCCATCGCGTCCTCGAGCCGCCCGGATTGCATCAGCGCCAGGCCGAGGTCGGCGCAGGTCTCGGCATGGTCCGGGCGCAGCGCCTGGGCGCGCTCGAGCAGCGCGACCGCCTCGCTCCGGCGGCCGCTCGAGAGTGCCATGGCAGCGAGCAGCCGGAGGCAGTCGGCGTTGTCCGGATCGACCGCGAGGATCTTTCTGTAGGCCCCCTCGGCCTCGGCCAGGCGGCCGGCACGATGGTGCCGGACGGCGGCGGCGAGGGCGGGCGCGGGCGCAGCCACGCTGCGCCCTGGAGCGCTAGCGGGCCTCCCCGGTTCGGTATCGGTGATCTCTGCCGGTCATCGGCGCCGCTGCATCGCTCATGCCTGTTCCCCCGGATCGCAGTCTCGTCGCGAGGGCGGCACACCAGACACACCGGCGCGTCTCGGCGCGCGAGAACCGCGCGGCCTGCACCACTGCTGCCTGATGATCGACCGGCGACCCCCGAGACGCCGGCCACACCCCCATATGCCGCTCGATGTGGTTACACCGGAACGGCAGATGATGCATTACCACGATTGCAGCGCAGGGGCAAATTGCACTGCAGGGTTATCCGATCAAAACCTGTATTTTACTTGGAAACGGAATAATCTTTAAGGTTTCATCTGTATAGATGGATGCCACTATCCATGGAAACAATGTCGTACGATCGTAACGATCGCGCCGCTCGACTGCCTCGCGACCGCATTCGTTGCGTCGCGCGCCGGCGTCGCTTATGGCGGACCGCGCCGGTGCGCGATATGGTTGCGGCGGGGCGTGCGGGGGTAATTGCCAGATGATCGATGCGAGCGGGCCGGTCCGCCGATCGCGGCGGCAGCGACGGTGATTCGTCGATGACCGACATCGGGACCGACATCGGGAACGGTCCGGCGCCGGGCGCCGGGCGCGCGACGGGCCCGCGGCTGCAGGCCGTGCTCGGCGCGGCGCGGCACCACGGGGTCGAGCTCGACCTGGCCGAGTACCGGCCGCAGCCAGGCGACGAGGTGCCCTCGGCGGCGGCGCTGTCGCAATGGGCCCAGGCCGGCGGGCTGTGGGCGCGCGCGGTGCGGATCGGCTGGCGCCAGCTGCTCAAGCTGCCCGACGCCGGGCCGGTGGTGCTGCTGCTCGCCGACGGCGGCGCGGCGCTGGTCACCGGCGCCACGGCCGAGCCCGCGGCGGTGCTGCTGCTCGACCCGGCGGCGCCGTCGGGCACGCCGCCGGTCGCCGTCGACGAGCTGCGGCTGGCGCGCGTCTGGCAGGGCGAGGCGGTGCTGCTGCGGGCCAGCCGCGGCCGGGTCGCCGCCGACGCGCCCTTCGACCTCTCCTGGCTGGCCGGGCTGGTGGTGCAGGAGCGGCGGCAGCTGCGCGACATCGCGCTCGCCTCGCTGACCATCAGCATCCTGACCATCTTCCCGCCGCTCGTCGTCATGGCGACGGTCAACAAGGTGCTGCAGTTCCACAGCGTCTCGACGCTGGTCATGCTGTCGGCGGTGCTCGTCGTCTGCTTCGCCTACGACACCCTGCTCGGCCATGCCCGGCGGGCGATCGTCGCGGTGGTCGGCGCGCGGCTCGACACGCGGCTCAACCTGCACGTCTTCAACCGGCTGCTGCGGCTGCCGCTCGACTATTTCGAGCGCCACCCGGCGGGCGAGACGATGTACCGCATCGCCCAGGTCCACAAGGTGCGGGAGTTCATCACCGGCAAGCTGCTGACCACCTTCCTCGACCTCATCACCCTGGTCGTGCTGCTGCCCTTCCTGTTCTACCTCAGCGTCACGCTGACCTGGCTGGTGGTCGGCTGCTCGATCCTGATCGCGCTGGTCATCCTCGCCTTTCTCAAGCCGCTGCGCCGCGCCTACAACCGCGTCTCGGCGGCGGAGACCTGGAAGGCGGCGGCGCTCGGCGAGAGCATCGTCGGGGTCAAGACGGTGAAGGCGCTGGCGCTCGAGCCGCAGCGCCGCGCGCTGTGGGACGAGCGGCTGGCCGAGGCCGGCAAGGCGCGGCTCGCCTTCGAGCGGCTGGCGAGCTGGCCGCAGACCATCGTCAACCCGATCGAGCGGCTGATGGTGCTCGGCACCATGATGTTCGGCGCCTATCTCGCGCTGCACGACGAGACCGGCTACCTGGTCGGCAGCCTGTTCGCCTTCATGATGCTCTCCGGCCGCGTCGCCCAGCCGCTCGCCGGGCTCGCCCGGCTGGTGCAGGACTACGAGGAGCTCGGCACCGCGCTGGCCGAGGCCGGCTCGGTGCTCAACCGGCCGCTGGA
The DNA here is from genome assembly GCA_046349435.1 of Dongiaceae bacterium. Classification (GTDB taxonomy): domain Bacteria; phylum Pseudomonadota; class Alphaproteobacteria; order Dongiales; family Dongiaceae; genus JAXMCI01. Next base: position 21,717 of record JAXMCI010000046.1, read on the forward strand.
GAGCGACGGGGCGAGCGGCCTGCGGCCGCGGCTGGCCGGCGCCATCGCCTTCGAGGACCTCACCTTCACCTACGGCGGCAGCAAGGTGCCGGCGCTCGACCGGGTCAGCTTCGCGGTGCCCGCCGGCACCATGCTCGGCATCGTCGGGCGCAGCGGCTCGGGCAAGTCGACCATCACCCGCCTGCTGCAGGGCATCAACCGCGACTACAGCGGCTTCCTCAAGCTCGACGGCGCCGACCTGCGGGAGATCAACCTGCGCCACCTCCGCCAGAGCCTCGGCGTGGTGCTGCAGGACAACTTCCTGTTCCGCGGCACGGTGCGCGACAACATCATCGCCGGCCGCCCCGGCCTGACGCTGGCCGACGCGATGCAGGCGGCGCGCCTGGCCGGCGCCGAGGAGTTCATCGAGCGCATGCCGAACGGCTACGACACCTACATCGAGGAGGGCTCGCCCAATCTGTCGGGCGGCCAGCGCCAACGGCTGGCGATCGCCCGCGCGCTGATCCACGACCCGCGCATCCTGATCCTCGACGAAGCGACCAGCGCGCTCGACCCGGAGAGCGAGGCGGTGGTCAACGCCAACCTGCAGCGCATCGCCGCCGGCCGGACGATGGTGATCGTCTCGCACCGGCTCACCTCGCTGGTCGGCTGCGACCAGATCCTGGTGATGGAGCGGGGCAGGGTGGCCGACATCGGCGCGCATGCCGAGCTGGTCGAGCGCTGCACCATCTACCGCCAGCTCTGGCTGCAGCAGAACCGCCACCTCGAGCCGGTCGCGCCGCGGCCGGTCGAGGTGGTGCGCCGGCTGACCCATGGCGAGTAGCGGCCGCCCCGCCGGCACCGCGCTGGTGGCCGCGCTCGGCCGCGCCCGGCCGTGGCTGCCCGCCATCCCGCTGTCGCTGCGCGCCGGCCGCGGCGCCGACCCGACCCTGCCCGCGCTGCTCGAGTTCCAGTGGCCCTCGACGGCGGTCGCCAACGCGCCGGTGCCGCGCTACGCGCGGAGCGTCGTCTGGATCGTCGCCAGCCTGGTGGCGGCGCTGATCGTCGTCGCCGGGCTGCTGCCGGTCGACCAGGTGGTGACGGCGCGGGCCATCGTCGTCTCGCAGACGGCGAGCATCCAGGTGCAGCCGCTGGAGACGGCCATCGTCCGCTCGATCGAGGTGCGCGAGGGCGACCAGGTGAAGGCGGGCCAGGTGCTGGCCCGGCTCGACCCGACCTTCGCCACCGCCGATCTCGAGGCGCTCGCCACCCAGTCCGCCGCGCTCGAGGCGCTGGTCGCCCGGCTGCATGCCGAGGCGGCCGGCCAGCCCTTCACCTACATCGGGCTCGACCCGGCCTGGTCGCTGCAGGCGGCGATCCACGCCCACCGCAAGGCCGAGCTCGATTCCCGGGTCGAGAACTACAACCTGCGCTACGCCCAGCTGACCGCCGCCATCGCCCGCGCCGAGGCCGATGCCAGCGGCTACGCCGCCCGCCTCAAGGTGGCGCTCGACGTCGAGCAGATGCGCAAGAAGCTGGAGCAGCAGAAATGGGGCAGCCGCCTCAACACGCTGGCGGCCACCGACAACCGCGCCGAGATGGCGCGCGCGATGGCCAACGCGCAGCAGAGCGCCGAGGCGGCGCGGCGCGACCAGTCGGCGGTGCGCGCCGAGCGCGACGCCTTCGTCCAGGGCTGGGCGTCGGAGACCTCGCAGCAGCTCGCCGAGGCGACCGCCAAGCTGTCCGACGCGCGCGGCCAGCTCGACAAGGCGAAGCTGCGGCGCCAGCTGGTCGAGCTGAGGAGCGAGAAGGACGGCGTCATCCAGTCGGTGGCCAAGGTCTCGGTCGGCTCGGTGGTGCAGTCGGGCCAGCCGCTGATCACCCTGGTGCCGAGCGACGCGCCGCTCGAGATCGAGGCCGACATCGCCGGCCGCGACAACGGCTTCGTCCATGTCGGCGATCCGGTGGCGATCAAGCTCGACACCTTCGCCTACTCGCAATACGGCATGGCCGAGGGGCGGGTGCGCACGATCAGCCCGGACAGCATCACCGCGCAGGACGAGGCGCGCAACCCGACCGGGACGCTGGCCCAGCTGCCGGGCAGCATCGAGCCCTACTTCCGGGCCCGCATCAGCATCGACAAGGTGGCGCTGCACGGCGTCCCCGCGGGCTTCCGGCTGCGCCCGGGCCTGCCGGCCACCGCCGACATCAAGGTCGGCCAGCGCACCGTGCTGAAGTACCTGCTCGGCAGCGTCCTGCCGGTCGCCCAGGAAGGCATGCGGGAGCCGTGAGATTGAGCCCGCCCCGGCCCTCACCCTCCCGGCGCTGGCGCGCCGGGCCCCTCCCTCTCCCACTTCGTGGGCGAGGGAAGCCGACCTCGAGGCTCACCTCGCGGCGCGCGCCAGCCGGCGCTCGCGCAGGATGACGAAGAAGCCGCTGCCGACGATCAGCGCGCCGCCGACGATGGTGAAGCCGTCGGGCAGGTTGCCGAAGACGAGATAGCCCCAGAGCACGCCCCAGGGCAGCGCCGAGTACTCGAAGGGCGCCACGGCATTGGCCTCGGCCAGGCGGTAGCCGGCGGCGAGCAGCACGAAGCAGAACGAGGCCATCAGGCCGCAGGCGACCATCAGCAGGCCGTCGACGGGCTCGGGCCAGCTCCAGCCCATGCTCAGGAATCGGGGCACCAGCGTGCCGGTCGAGCCCTGGAGGCCGGTCATCAGCAGCGCCAGGAGCGCGCTGCCCACCAGGTAGACGGCGGTCGAGGACAGCGCCATCGCGGCGCCGGTCTCGGACGTCATGCGGCGGACCTGGAGCTGGCCGGCGGCGTAGAACAGCGCCGCGGCGAGCAGGAGGAGGGCGGTGGGCTCGAACAGGGCGGTGCCCGGCCGCACGATGATCAGCGCCCCGGCGAATCCCACGATGATGGCCGACCAGCGCCGCCAGCCGACGCGGTCGCCGAAGAACAGCTGCGACAGCGCCGCGATGAACAGCGGCACGGTGAAGAACACCGCCACCGCCTCGGCCAGCGGCAGGCGCGACAGGCCGAGATAGTAGGTGACGTAGGAGAGGAAGAGGCAGGCGCCGCGCAGCACGTGCAGCCCGGCGTGCCGGCCGCGCATGAAGCCCAGCCCCTCGCGCGGCCAGACATAGGCGAGCAGCAGCGGCAGGGCGACGATGCTGCGCACGAAGACGAGCTCGTGCACGGGATAGTCGCCGCTCATCAGCTTGACGATGACGTCCTGGATCGAGAGCACCGAGACGCCGACCGCGACGCAGAGGATGCCGAGCAGCAGGCGGCGTCCGGAGGAAGCCGGCGCCAGGGCCAGGGCGTCGTCGGCCGCGCTCATCGGCGGGGGCCGGCAGGCGGCCGCGGGATCGGCTGGGTCGGCCGGATGAAAGCGGGGCGGCGCGGCACCGGAAATCGCGAGAGGGCGGCGGGAGCATGATCCTAGAGCGCCCGGCGGCACCGGTTATGCCGGGACGCGGCACGCCCTGTCGCGGCTGCGTCGCCGGCCCGGATTTCCGGCCGGCGGCCTAATGCGCCAGCAGCACCGGCAGGGGGAAGCCCTCGAGCACGGTGCGGGTGCAGCCGCCGAACAGCGCCTGCCGCACCCGGCCGACGCCGAAGCCGCCCATCACCACGAGGTCGGCGCCGGCCTCGGCCGCACCCTCGGCGAGCAGCGCCGCAACCGGGCGGCGCCCCGCCTCGAGCCGGCGGACCTCGGCCGCGATGCCGTGCCAGGCGAGGTGGCCGGCGACGCCGTCCGCGGCCGCCGGCACGCCGCCCTCGGCCACGGCGAGCACCACGACGCGCCCGGCCCGGGCGAGCAGCGGCAGCGCAGCGGCGACGGCGCGCGCCGCCTCGGCGGTTTCCTTCCAGCAGACCGCCACGGTGCCCAGCCCCTGCAGCGGGCGACCGGGCGAGGTCAGCAGCAGCGGCCGGCCGGCGCGCAGCAGCAGCAGCTCCAGCAGGTCGGCCGGCAGCCCGTTGGGGCGGCTCGGACGGGCGGCGACGATCAGGTCGTTGCGCCGGGCGCGGCAGAGCAGCCGCTCCGGCGCCTCCCCCACCTCCTCCTGCCAGCTCGCGCTGACCGCGTCGCAGGGACCGGGCGTCGCGACCACCGGGATGCGGCGGCCGGCGCAGAAGGCGCCGACATGGCGGGCCGCCGCCGCCGAGCGGTCGAGCGCCTCGGCCTGCAGCCGGTCGAGCATGCGGGCGAGCCCCGTCCCGACCGCGAAGGCGTTCTCCGGCAGCGCGGCGGCCGCCTCACCCGGGGTCAGCAGCAGGTGCAGGAACTCGAGATGGGCGCCGAACGGGCGGGCCACGGCCCAGGCCGTCTCCAGCACCGTGTCGTCGCTGTCCGCCCCGCCGACCGGAACCAGGATCGTGCGCATCCCGAGAAACCCTCCCGCCGGGCATCACCCGCCCGGTCCCCGCTTCTCGCATGCTCCGGGCCGCAACGTCCTTGACCTGCCTCAACAGGCGAAGCCGGTTGAACCTATGCGGCTCCCGCGGTTCCGCTATGATGCCGCGCCACACCGGCCCACGGACACCCATCGATGCGCACCGCGCGGCGCGCCGCGTTCCGCCTGCTCACGCTGATGCTGGTCGGCTCGGTCGCCCTGCCGGCGCTGCTGCTGGGCTCCTTCGCCTGGGTCGCCCGCGGCGAGGCGCAGCGGGCCGCGGACGAGCGCATCGACCGCTGGCTCGACGTCTTGCACGAGCAGGCGCTGAAGGTGCTGCAGACCTCCGACCTGCTGCTCGACCAGGTGGCGTCGGACTGGGGCGAGCGCGACGACGCTGCGATCCGCGCCGACGAGGCGGCGCTGCACCACCACCTCGCGACCATGGTGCAGCGGCTGCCGCAGGTGCAGTCTATCTGGCTGATCGACCGCGAGGGCTACCCGCTCGCCTCCGACTACATCTACCCGGTGCCGCGGACGCGGCTTAGCGATCGCGACTACTTCGCCGCCCTGGTGGACAAGGACCCCGGCCTCTATGTCGGCGCGGTGCTGCAGCCGCGGCTGGCGCCCGGGGATGCGTTCTTCAGCGTCAGCCGGCGGCGTCCCTCGGCGGACGGCAGCTTCAACGGCGTGGTCGAGATCTCGCTGCTGCCGCGCGACTTCGTGCGATTCTACGCCCAGCTCGACGGCGGCGGCGGCTTCTTCGCGCTGCTGCGCGAGGACGGCACCGTGCTGGCGCGCTACCCGGCGCCGGCCCCCGACGCCGCCGGCGGCGGGACCTCCGCGGCCCATCCGCTGGTCGCGAATGCCGCGACCGACCGGCTGACCATGGTGACGCCGGGCGACGGGGTGGAGCGGCGCATCGGCTTCCGGAGGGTCGCCGGCTACCCGGTCTATGTGGCGGCCGGGGTCGCGACCGCGGCGATCGGCGCCGACTGGCACGCGCGCGTCTGGGGCCAGCTGGCGTTCGGCCTGCCGGCCACCCTGGTGATCTGCGGCGCGCTGGCGCTCGCCCTGCAGCGCACCCGCCGGCTCTACGCCGAGGCCGAGCGGCGCGAGGCGGCGGAGGCGGCGCTGCGCCAGTCGCAGCGGCTGGAGACGCTGGGCCAGCTGACCGGCGGCGTGGCGCACGACTTCAACAACCTGCTGATGGTGATCAGCGGCAGCGTGCAACGGCTGCAGCGGCGCGAGCGCGACGCCCGCGACGCCCGCGCGCTGGAGATGATCGGCGCGGCGGCGCGGCGCGGCGAGGCGCTGACCCGCAAGCTGCTCGCCTTCGCCCGCCGCCAGACCCTGGCCGCCGAGCCGCTCGACCTGACGCACCGCCTGCCGGCGATGCAGGAGCTGCTGCGCCGCTCGCTGCGCGGCGACATCGAGGTGGTGCTCGACCTGCCGCCCGAGCCGTGCCGCGCCAAGCTCGATCCCAGCGAGCTGGAGCTGGCGGTGCTCAATCTCGCGGTCAATGCGCGCGACGCGATGCCGGAGGGCGGCCGGCTGACCCTGGCGCTGCGCCGGGTGACGCTCCAGGGCGAGGCCGCCTGCGACGGGCTGGTCGGCGACTTCCTGGCGCTCGCGGTCAGCGACACCGGCGCCGGGATCCCCGAAGCGGTGCTGCCGCGGGTCTTCGAGCCGTTCTTCACGACCAAGCCGTTCGGCCAGGGCACCGGGCTCGGCCTCAGCCAGGTCTACGGCTTCGCCCGGCAGTCCGGCGGCACCGCGACCATCGCCAGCCGGCCGGGCCAGGGCGCCACGGTGACCCTCTATCTGCCGGTGACCTCGGAGCAGCCGGTGGCGTGGTCCGACGCGGCGCCGCCCGGCCCGGTGTTCGGCGGCGGCCGCAGCGTGCTCCTGGTCGAGGACGACCAGGAGGTCGCCGAGGTCGGCGCCGGGTTCCTCGACGAGCTCGGCTTCCGCTGCCATCGCGAGCCGACCGGCGAGGCGGCGCTCGCCCTGCTGCGCTCCGGCCGCCGCTTCGACCTGGTGCTGTCCGACATCCTGATGCCGGGCGGCCTCAACGGGCTGGAGCTGGCGCACCGGATCCGCTCGGAGTGGCCGGAGCAGACCGTGCTGCTCACCACCGGCTACAGCCCGAGCGCACAGCAGGCCGTCGCCGAGGGCTTCGTGGTGCTGCGCAAGCCCTATGACGCGGCGGCGCTGCGCGCCGCGCTGGCCCGCCTGCCGGGCGGCGCAGGCCGGTCGGCCGCGGCCTCCTGAGCCGGCCGGCGCTGCGGGACACCGGCGGCATGGACCGGCTCGACGCCATGCAGGTCTTCGTCGCCGTGCTCGATTGCGGCAGCCTGGCCGGCGCGGCCCGGCGGCTCGGCCGCTCGCCCGCCGCGGTGACCCGGGCCGTCGCCGCCCTGGAGCGCCGGCTCGGTGCCCGGCTGCTGCACCGGACGACGCGGGTGGTGAAGGCGACCGCCGCCGGCGAGCGCTTCGCCGCCGCCAGCCGGCGCATCCTCGCCGAGCTCGATGCCGCCGCAGCCGAGGCGGCCGGCGAAGCGACGGCGCCGCGCGGCGAGCTGGTGGTGGCTGCGCCGCTGGTCTTCGGCACCCGCATCCTGCGGCCGCTGCTCGACGCCTTCCTCGATGGCCAGCCGGCGGTGCGCGCCCGGCTGCTGCTGCAGGACCGGCCTGTCGACCTCGTCGAGGACGGCATCGACGTCGCGCAGCGCATCGCGCGACTGCCCGATTCCGGCCTGATCGCCACCCGGGTCGGCGAGGTCCGCCGCCTGGTCTGCGCCGCCCCGGCCTATCTCGCGCGGCGGCCGGCGCCGGCCAGCCCGGCCGAGCTCGCCGGCCATGACTGCATCCTGCCGAGCGGCGCGGAGGCGGCGGCGCGCTGGAGCTTCGAGCCGCCCGGCCGGCCGCCGGAGACGGTGCGGCTGCAGCCGCGGCTCGCGGTCGACGGCGCCGACGCGGCGCTGGCCTCGGCGGTCGAGGGCCGGGGCATCACCCGCATCCTGTCCTACCAGGCCGAGCGCGAGATCGCCTCCGGCCGGCTGGCGGTGATCCTGCGCGACTTCGAGCCGCCGCCGGTGCCCGTCCAGCTGGTCGTGCCGGAAAGCCGCCGCGGCGTCGCCCGGGTACGCGCCTTCCTCGACTTCGCCGCGCCGCGGCTGCGGCGCGAGCTGGCGCGCATCGCCCGCGCCGTCGCCGGGGCCGCGTAGGCCGGCCGCTCAGCCCTGGCGCGCCGCCAGCTTGCGCGCCGCCGCGCGATAGGCCTCGACCACCGCGGCGTAGTCGGCGGCGCCGTGCGCGAAGGAGGTGAAGATGCGCCCCCAGCCGCTCGGGATGGTGACCACCCCCTGGCGCCGCAGCTCGAGATGCAGCTCGGCCGAGAGCTCGGCCCGGATCAGCGGCTTGGCCTCTTCGTAGCGGGTCGGCGGCGTCGCCGCGAACCACAGGCTGAAGACGTCGCCGATGCCGGAGGTCGAGACGGTCATGCCGGCGTCCTTGAAGGCGTCGACGATGCCGGCGCGCAGTTCCGCGCCGCGGGCGAGCAGGGCGGCGTAGTCGGACCCGCGCAGCGTGTCGAAGGTCGCCAGCACCGCGGCGGTGACCAGCGGATTGCCGTGATAGGTGCCGGCCCGCGTCGCCCGACCGTCGACCACGGCGGCGAAGGCCGCCTCGGTGCCGAGCACGGCGGCCACCGGCACGCCGCTGCCGATCGCCTTGCCGAGCGTCACCAGGTCGGGCTCCAGGCCGAAGCGGTGGCAGGTCGGGCCGGCATGCAGCCGGAGGCCCATCAGCACCTCGTCGGAGATCACCATCGCGCCGTGCCGGCGGCAGATCCGGCCGACCGCCTCGAGATAGCCGGGCTCGGCCTGCAGCGAGCCGGCATTGGCCAGCATCGGCTCGATCAGCACCGCCGCGATGTCGCCGCTCTCGGCGAACAGCGCCTCGAGGTCGGCGAGGTCGTTCCAGCGCAGCAGCGTCATGTTGTTGACGTAGGGCCGCGGCCCGGAGAGGTCTGCCTCGGGCGAGCCGCTCCAGCCGAAGGCGAGCTCGTCGTACCAGCCGTCGAAGCCGGCGGCGATCTTGGCGACGGTGCGCCGGCCGGTGCTCCGGCGGGCGATGCGGCAGGCGAGGTGCACCGCCTCGCTGCCGGTGGTGAGGAAGGTGGCCCGGGTGAGCGGCCCGGCCTCGCGCACCATGGCCTCGGCCGCCTCGGCCTCGAGCTCGTGCGAGAAGCCCGGCATCGAGCCGCGCTCCAGCGCCCGGGTGCAGGCCTCGACCACGGCCGGATGGGCATGGCCGAGGATCGTCGCCCCCATCGCCATCGCCAGGTCGACATAGCGGCGGCCCTTGCCGTCGATCAGCGCCGGGCCCTGGGCGCGGGCGACCAGGAACGGCTCGCCGTCGAGATCCGGCAGGCGGCGGATCATGCTGGAGATCTTACCGGGCAGCGCGTTCATGCTCTTCCTCCCAAAGCCGCGGGCAGCGGCGAAGCTCAGGCGTCGGCCTTCTGCGACATCGAGGAGGCCAGCAGGCGCTGGCCGGCGATCACCAGCAGCAGCGAGACCAGCCCGATGATGGTGAAGATCGCGTTGACCGAAGGCGTGAAGCCGAAGCGTGTCTGGTTCCAGACATAGATCGGCAGGGTCGGGGTCGAGCCGTAGAGGAACAGGCTGACCATCACCTCGTCGATCGACAGGGTGTAGCCGAGCAGCGCGCCGCCGACCACGGCGCTGCGGATCATCGGCAGCTGGATGCGCCACAGCGTCGCCCACGCATCGGCGCCGAGGTCGCGCGAGGCGAGCGCGAAGTTGGGATCGACCCGGCGCAGCCGGTTGGCGACGACCAGCAGGATCACCGGCATGACGAAGACGAGGTGCCCGAGCAGCAGCCGGCCGAAGCCCGGCGGGACCTGGAGCACCGAGGCGGTCATCACCATCGCGATGCCGAGCACCACGCCGGGCACGGCGAGCGGCAGGGCGATGACGTTCTCGACGATCGCCGAGAGGCGGCCCTGCCAGGCGGCGAGCAGGAAGGCGAAGGCGGTGCCGATCACCGCCGACAGCCCGGTGACGATCAGCGCCAGCCGCAGGCTCAGCCACATGGCGTCGAGCAGCGGCGCATTGCCCGGCAGCGCCGCGTACCATTTCAGGGTGAAGCCGGCCCAGGGCAGCGCCTGGACCGTCGCGTCGTTGAAGGAGAACAGCCCGATCACCACCAGCGGCGCGTAGAGATAGACATAGGGCAGCAGGAACAGGAGCAGCCCGGCGACGCGGAGGAGCTTCTGCCCGGGCCCGAGGGCGGACCAGGCGGGGATGCGCGGCGGCGCGCCGGCATCGGCCTCGGTGAGGATGCCGCGCGAGCGGTTGAGCCAGAGCAGCAGCGCGACCAGCCCGATCACCAGCACGAGCAGGTAGACGGACATCGCGGCGCCGCGCGGCCAGTTGCCGGAGATGCCGAACTGCGACTGGATGGCCGAGCCCAGCATGGTGCCGCTGAGGCCGCCGACCATGGCGGGGGTGACGAAGTCGCCGACCGCGATCAGCAGGGCGAGCGCGAAGCCGATCGCCGTGCCCTGCCGGGTCAGCGGCCAGATCACGCTGGTGAAGGTGCGCCACGCCGAGGCGCCGTTGTCGCGCGCCGCCTCGACCAGGCTCTGCGGCACCCGCTCGATCGCCGTGTAGGCGGCGATGAAGACATAGGGGATGGCGATCGAGACCAGGGTGAGGACGACCGAGAAGGTGGTGTAGAGGAGCCACTGGCTCGGCTTGTCGACCAGCCCGGTGGTGAGCAGGAAGCTGTTCAGCAGGCCGCGCTCGCCGAGGATCACCCGCCAGGCGAAGATCCGCATCAGCAGGCTGATCCACAGCGGGATGACGATCAGCAGCGCCGCCAGCGCCTTGCCGCGCACCAGCCGCCGGCTGATGTAGAAGGCGAGCGGATAGGCGATCGCCGTCGCCACCGCGGCGGCGCCGAGCGAGACCAGCAGCGTCTTGAAGGCGAGATACTGGACGGTGTAGGAGCCGAGCACCGAGAGATAGTTCTTCAGGCTCGGCTCCCAGATCACCGCGCCGCCCGAGGACTGCATGAAGCTGGTCAGCACCAGCAGCAGGTTGGGCGCGACCACCAGGAGCAGCAGCCAGAGATAGACCGGCGTGCGGAACAGCTGCACGCGATCCAGCCGCAGCGCCGTGGCGGGCATGGCGGCCACCGCCTCAGTCATGCAGCACCCGGACGTCGGCCGGGTCGAAGCCGCACAGCACCTCGTCGCCGGCGAGGAAGCGGCGCTCGCGCTGCGCCGGCACCAGGGCGAGCAGCTCGCGCCCGGCGCCGTCGAGCAGGATCTCCAGGCTGGTGCCGACGAAGAGCACGTCCTTGATCCGCGCCGGGATGGCGGGCCCCGGGGCGGCCGCCCCCGGCTTGCTGACGCGCAGGCACTCGCCGCGCAGCGACAGCGTCGCCCGTCCGGCCCGGCTCGCCCCGGGCAGCGGCACGCGCTGGCCGCCGAGCTCGGCGGCGAAGCCGCCGCCCTCGGCCACGATCTCGACCTCGATCAGGTTCGACTTGCCGACGAAGTTGGCGACGAAGGCGTTGCTCGGCGCGTAGTAGAGGTCCTCGGGCGAGCCGACCTGCTCGATCCGGCCGTGGTTCATCACCGCGACCCGGTTCGACATGCTGAGCGCCTCGCCCTGGTCGTGGGTGACGTAGACGAAGGTGATGCCGAGCCGCTCCTGCAGCGAGGTCAGCACATGCTGCATCTGCTGCCGCAGCCTGAGGTCGAGCGCGCCCAGGGGCTCGTCGAGCAGCAGCACCTTGGGCTGGCCGATCAGCGCGCGGGCGAGCGCGATGCGCTGGCGCTGGCCGCCGGAGAGCTGGTGCGGCAGGCGGCTGTCGAAGCCCGCCATGTCGACCAGCTTCACCGCGTCGGCGACGCGCCGGCGGACCTCCTCCCTGGCCACCTTGCGCATGATCAGCGGGTAGGCGACGTTCTCGGCGACCGTGAGATGGGGGAACAGCGCGTAGTTCTGGAACACCGTGTTGACGTCGCGCTTGTTGGGGGGAAGGTCGGTGACGACCTTCCCCGCCAGCACGATGTTGCCGGCGTCCGGCTGCTCGAAGCCGGCGATCAGCCGCAGCGTCGTGGTCTTGCCCGAGCCGCTCGGCCCCAGGATCGAGAAGAACTCGCCCTGGCCGATGGTCAGGCTGGTCGGCTGCAGGGCCGGGCTCGCGGCCCCGGGATAGCGCTTCGTCACGCCATCCAGGACCACGAACCCGTCGCCCATCGCTGCCTGCTCCCGGGCCGCCATGCCGGGCTAGAGCGTCCCGGACTTGAAGGCGTTCCAGATCTCCAGCCGCTTGTCGAAGTCCTCCGGGGTCTGCAGGACCGACATGCGCGCCCAGAACTTCGGATCGACGGCGGACGCGATCTCGGTCTTCTCGATCACCGCCGCCGGGACGCCATTGGCCCTTGCTTCGGCCTCCGAGATCACGCCGTTGCCGCCGTGGTCGGAGATGAACTTGACCTGCCAGTCCAGCGACAGGCAGTGATTGACGAAGTCGTAGACCTCCTTGCGCTGCCCGGAGTGCCTGGTCAGCACCGCGTTGTCGACCCAGGCGGGCGTGCCCTCCTCCGGATAGGTCACCTGCACGTTCCGGCCGCGACCACGCAGGTCGTTCCCGATCGAGATGTTCTGGCAATACGCGATCTCGGCGTCGCCCGCGAGGAACTTGCTCGCCATGTCGTCGTAGCCGCTGGAGATGGCCCGGATCTGCGGGCGCAGGCGGCGCAGGGCCTCGGACACGGTCTCGAAATCGGCATCCGTCAGCTTGTAGGGATCCTTCACCCGGCAATAGAGCGCGATCATCGGGATGTTGACATAGGCGTCGTCGAACGTGCTCACCTTGCCGGTGTGCTTCGGATCCCAGAGCGCGCCCCAGCTCTTCGGCTCCGGCATCTTGTCGGCGTCGTACATCAGCGGCTGGGTGCCCCAGCAATAGGGAATGCCGTAGACCGCCCCGCTCATATGGTTGAACGTCTTCCAGTCCAGCGACGGCATGATGTTCTTGATGTTCGGCACTCGCGAGAAGTCGATCGGCTCGACGAGATCGGCCTGGATGTAGCGCGGGATCGATCCGGTGTCGAAGTAGATCACATCGGGCTTGATCGCGCCGGAGCGGGTCTGCGCGTACATCTCGTCGACCGAGCCGGCGCGGATCACCTTCACCTCGACTCCCGCCTTCTTGGCGTAGGCCGCGACCGGCGCATCGTCCTGGTAGGTTTCCCAGGTCAGGATGGTGACGGTCCCGGTATCCGGCTGCACCGGGAGATCCTCGGCACGAGTCCGTCGGGGCAATCCGAGTGCGGCCATGCCGCCCAACGACACCCCCAGCTGCAATGCACGGCGCCTCGAGATCGTCATGCTGTTCTCGCTCATCTCCGCTCCCTCCCCTTGCCGGCACCTCGGCCGGCGATGCTGCACGCTTGATCTGCGGCTGAGATGCCCGCCCCATGGCCAGGCTGCACACGGGACGGGCCGAGGTCGATCGAGCAGGCCACCGCCGGGCTCGCAGCCCGGCATGATTCGGCATGGCTCAGGCTCCGGGAACCCCGCTCGATCACGAGGAGCCTCGGGCCTCTAGAGCGTGCCCGCCTTGAAGGCGTTCCAGATCTCCAGCCGCCGGTCGACGTTCTCCGGGTTCTGGAAGAAGATCATCTTCTTCCAGAACTCGGGGTCCTTCATCGCCGGGATGTTGGTGCGCTTCAGCTTGTCGGCGGGCACCCCGGCCTTCTGCGCCTCCTCGAGGCTGAGGATGCCGTTGTTGCCCGACTTGGCGATGAAGCGCGCCTGCCAGGCCGGCGTCAGCATCTCGTTGACGAAGTCGTAGACCACCGGGCGCTTGACCCCGGTCGGCGTCAGCGCGGCGCAGTCGATCCAGGCCAGCGTGCCCGGCGGGAAGGCGTAGTCGACCGGCTTGCCCTGGTCCTGCAGCGAGAACACCGAGTAGATGTTCTCGCAATAGCCGATATCGGCGTCGCCCGAGGCGAAGATCGCCGTCTGGTCGTCGAAGCCGCGGGCCAGGGTCTTGATCTGGCCGCGCAGGTCGCGGAACTCCTTGGCCAGCTGCTCGAACTCGGCGTCCGTCAGGTTGAACGGATCCTTGGCCTTCATCGCGATCGCCACCATGGGCACGACCGTGTAGGAGTCGTCGGGGATGCTGACCCGGCCCTCGTACTGCTTGTCCCACAGCGCGTGCCAGTCGTTCGGCACCGGGTTGATCTTCTGCGTGTTGTACATCAGCGGCTGGGTGCCCCAGTTGTAGGGCACGGCCATGACCTCGCCGCCGACCGTGGTCACCTTCGGGAAGTTCATGCCGGCGGCGATGTTGGCGGCATTGGGGAACTTGGCGGGATCGACCGGCACGATCACGCCGGCCTTCTTGAAGCGCTCGATCGAGCCGGTGTCGACGATGGTCATGTCGGCGACGATCGCGCCGGAGCGCAGCTTCTCGTAGGACTCGTCGTTCGACCCGATGCGCGTGACGTTCGTCTTCACGCCGGTCTTGTCCGACCACTCCTTCAGCCAGTCGTCGTCGTGATAGGTCTCCCAGGTCAGGAAGGTGATCTCCTCCCCGGCATGGGCGCGCGAGGCGAACCTGCTGGTCGCCGCCAGCACGCCCGCGGCGGCGCCCGCCTGCAGGACGCGCCGGCGCGACAGTGACATGCTCCTGCTGCTCATCGAAACGGCCTCCTCGTCAATGCGGCCGGCCTGTCGGAGGTCGGCCCTGGTCATCCCGTCAATGGACGCTGCGGCCCTGCCGGCGGTCTGCGAGCACCAGCTCGGCCGCCTTCTCGCCGATCATCATGCAGGGTGCGTTGAGATTGCCCGACGTCACCGCCGGCATGATCGAGGCATCCGCCACCCGCAGGTTGGCGACGCCGCGCAGCTTGAGCGCAGGATCGACCACCGACCCGGCATCGCTACCCATCCGGCAGGTGCCGGCAGGATGGTATATCGTGCCGGCATGGGCAGTCAGGTAGTCGACGACCTCGGCTTCGCCGACCTCGTTCCAGCCGGGCTCGAGCGGCCGCGTGCCGAGGCCGGCGAGCGGCGCAGCGGCGACGATTGCGCGGACCCGCCGGACGCCGCGCGCCAGCCGGTCGCGATCGTCGGGATCGCCGAACAGGCGGTGATGGATGGCCGGCGGCTCCTCGGGCCGCGCGCTCCTGAGGCCGATATGGCCGCGGCTGAGCGGGCGGCAGACGCTGGCGATGACGGTGAAGGAGTTCTCCTTCAGGATCAGATCGCCTTCCCCCGCCACGAGGTAGCCGGCGGGCGTGACATGGATCTGGATGTCGGGCAGGTCCAGCGCCGGGTCGGAGCGCAGGAATCCAACGACATGGGCATCCGGCGTGCAGGCCGGGCCGCGGCCGCGCAGCAGCCAGTTGGCGCCGTGCAGCAGCTTCTTCCAGGCGGCCATCTCGCTGTTGTAGGTCGGCACCGCGGTCGTCCAGGTCATCGCCAGCCCGGGATGGTCCTGCAGGTTGCGCCCGACCTCAGGCCGCGCCACGGCGACGGCGATGCCGTACCGCCGCAGCTCCTCCGGGTCGCCGATGCCGGACAGCATCAGCAGCTGCGGCGAGGCGATGGCGCCGCTGCTGAGGATGATCTCGCCGGCCACCGGCAGCGTGCAGCGCCGGCCGGCGATCTCGGCCTCGAGACCGACCGCCCGGCCCTGCTCGACGCGGATGCGCCGCGCCAGGCTGCGCGTCGAGACGACGAGGTTGGGACGCCGGCGCACCGGGTCGACGAAGGCCTTGGCGGCGCTGCAGCGCCAGCCGCCGGCCTGGGTCGCCTGGACGTAGCCGAAGCCTTCGACCCCCGGGCCGTTCACGTCGGCATTGACGGGGTGGCCGCAAGCCTCGGCCGCCTTCAGGAAGGCGCGGGCGATCGGGTGCGGCGCCTCGAGGTCGGCGACCTTCAGCGGGCCGCCGACGCCGTGGCGATCGGAGGCGCCGCGGACATTGTCCTCCTGCCGCTTGAACAGCGGCAGCACATCGTCCCAGCCCCAGCCGACGCAGCCCATCTGCCGCCAGAAATCGTAGTCCTGCGGGAAGCCGCGGACGTAGAGCATGCCGTTGATCGAGCTGCTGCCACCCATCACCCGGCCGCGCGGCCAGGTGTTGGTGCGGCCGCCCAGCGTCGGGTCCGGCTCGACCGGATACATCCAGTCGAACCGCGGATTGCCGATGCCCTTCACATAGGTGGCGGCCGGCATCTGGATGACGATCGACTTATCGGATCCGCCCGCCTCGAGCAGCAACACCTTGTTGCCGGGATCCGCGGACAGTCGGTTGGCCAGGACGCAGCCGGCGGAGCCGGCGCCGACGACGATGTAGTCCCAGGTCGTGCTATCCAGCGACAAGGCGCGCTCCGTCAGATCGCCGTCGTGCCGCCATCCAGCGCCAGCGCGCTGCCGGTGGCGAATGGCGCGTCGACAGCCAGGAACAGGACGGCCTTGGCCACCTCCCCGGGCGTCGCGAAGCGCTTCAGCGGCACGCGCGCGATGGCGCTCTCGAGCACCGCGTCGGAGCCGCCGAACCATTCGAGCTCCGCCTTGACCATCGGCGTATCGACCGGACCGGGGCTGACCGCGTTCACCCGCACCTTCGGCGCCATCTCGGCGGCGAGTGCCTTCGTCAGGCCGAGCACGCCCGCCTTGGAGGCGCAGTAGTGGACATAGTAGCCCATGCCCATGTGCGACAGCTCCGACGTGAGATTGACGATCGAGCCCCCGTCGCGCTCGTTCATGTAGAGCGCCGCGGCCTGCGCCACGATGAAGTTGCCGGTCAGGTTGACATCGATGTGCCTGCGGAAGAGCTCGATGCTCATGTCCTTGACCAGGCGCGGCTCGCAGATCCCCGACGAGTAGACGACGACGTCAAGGCCTCCCATCCTCTCGATCGCCGCCGGCACGATCGACCGACAGGACTCCTCGTCGGCCACGTCGGCGGTCAGGGCGTGACCCACGCCGCCCAGCTCGTCGACCAGCGCCTGCAACTTGGCGGTGGACCGCGCCACGACGGTCACCGTGGCACCTTCGGCGGCGAACAGCCGGGCCGTCTCCAGCCCGATGCCCGAGGAGGCGCCGACGACCAGCGTCTTCTTGTCCTTCAGCCTCATGTCGCTCCTCCCATCCGCACCGACGCGCCTCAGCCGTCCCCGTCCGGCTTGCCGCCGCGGGTCCTGAGCGCCAGCCGCGAGAGCGAGCGCAGCGCCCGGCTGCGGGCGAACTGGTAGCCGAGATTGGCGCCGACCTCGGTCTTCAGCACCTTGTCGAGGATCGAGGCCTCGCGGACGATGCTGGCCGGCCGGTTCGGCCGCTCGCGGCCGTCGAGGTCGTCGAGCACCGTCTGCGCCGCGTTGTGGCCGGGCGCGCCGATGACGGCGCCGCCGGGGTGCGTCCCCGCGCCGCAGAGGTAGAGCCCCTTGATCGGCGTGCGGTAGTCCGACAGCTCCGGCAGCGGTCGGTTGTTGAACATGTGCTCGATGCTCATGGCGACGTGGAAGATGTTGCCGCCGGTGATGCCGTAGGTGCGCTCGAGATCGAGCGGCGTGATGGTGTGGCAGCCGAGGATGTGGTGCCGCAGGTTGGGCGCGTACTTGAACAGCGACTCCAGCACGCGGTCCTGGAACTCCTGCCGGCGGCTGTCCCAGGTGCCCTCGGCCAGCTCGAAGGGCAGGTTCTGCACGCCCAGAATGATGCAGTGCTTGCCCGGCGGGGCGAGGGTCGGGTCGGTCGCCGACTGGATGATCACCTCGATCGGGAACTCGTCCGGAAAGACCCCGCGGATCATCGCGATATAGGCTTCCTCGAAGCGATCCTCCGAGCCGCCGAGGATGGCGTGGCCGCGATGCTGCGGCCCCGGCTCGGCGTTGGGGAAGCCGATATAGTGCGGCAGCTCGTCCGACAGGATGTGCAGCCGGGCCATCGAGCCGCGCACGTCGATGCGCGCCACCTTGTCGCGGAACTCGCCGGAGAGCGCCTTCGCCGGCGTCAGCTTGCCGAGCGTGCGCTTCGGGTCGGCGTTCGACATCACGGCGCGGGCGCGGAACTCGCGCCCGTCGGCCAGCCGCACCCCCTCGGCGCGGTCGCCGCTGACCAGGATCTCGGCGACCGGCGCGTCGGTCAGGATGGTGGCGCCGTGCGCCTCGGCGCCGCGCGCCAGCGCGGCGGTGATCGAGCCCATGCCGCCCTTGGGGAAGGCCCAGCGGCCGAAGGTGTTCTCGAACTCGCCCGAGGCGTGGTAGCCGAAGAGATAGCCGGTGCCCGGCGTCGACGGCCCGCCCCAGATCGAGACGATGCCGAAGAAGGTGTAGAAGCCGCGGATCTGCGGCGACTTGAAGTAGCGGCCGACCAGGTCGCGGGTCGAGCCGAACAGGAACTCGTTGAGCAGCTCCTCCTCGCCCGCCTCCTCGAACAGCTCGACCAGCTCCGAGCGCATCGGCGGGTTGTCGAGCGCGAAGTGCCCGGTCAGCTCGCCGAAGCGGCGCAGCCGCGAGCCGAAGCGCAGCAGGCCCTTGGCCTCCTCCGGCGAGATCTTCTCGAGCTGGCGCAGCGTCTTGTCGACGTCCTGCCAGACGAAGATGTGCGAGCCGTCGTCGAACAGCGCGAAGCCCTGCGGATCCGGGGCGTAGAGCTCCAGCCCGAAGCGGGTGGTGAGCTCGAGCTCGCGGATGATCTCCGGCCGCAGCACGCCGGCCACGAAGCTGCAGGAGGAGAACTTCGCACCCGGAAAGAATTCCTCCGTGACGCAGGCGCCGCCGACTATCGGGCGGCGCTCGACGACCAGCACCTTCTTGCCGGCCCGGCCGAGATAGTTGGCGGCGATGAGCCCGTTGTGCCCGCCGCCGACGACGATGACGTCGTAGCCCGTGTCCTGCGCCATGGCGATGCTGCCCTCCCCTGTCCTGCGCCTAGCGGAAGAAGCGCAGCTCGAAAACGTGGTGGTAGTGCTGCCCCGGGTCGAGCCGCGCCTGCGGCACGTGGCTGAGGTTCGGCGCGTCGGGGAACTTCTGCGTCTCCAGCGTGAAGCCGCCGAACTTGACGCAGGGCCGGCCGCCCTTGCCGGTCACCGCCGGGCCGAGATAGCCGCCGGTATAGAGGTGGACGCCGGGCTCGGTGGTGAAGAGCTCGAAGCCGCGGCCCGAGGCCGGATCGCGCGCGCTCGCCGCCGCGCGCAGCGCGCCGGGCTCGCCGCGGATGCAGAAATTGTGGTCGTAGCCGCCGATGCCGTCCTCGATGCGGCCGGCGCCCTCGTTGCGCGGCAGCTCGGCGATGCGGCTGCCGATCGGGCGCGGCTCGCGGAAGTCGAACGGCGTGCCCGCCACCTTGAGCACCTCGCCGGTGATGATCAGCTCCTCGTCGACCGGCGTGTAGAAGTCGGAGTGCAGCTGCAGCTCCTGCCCGAGGACCGGGCCGGATTCGTGGCCGGCCAGGTTGAAGTAGCTGTGCTGGGTCAGGTTGCACAGCGTCGGCCGGTCGGTCGTCGCCCGCATGTCGATGCGCACCCGCTGATCGTCGGTCAGCGTGTAGGTGGTGCGGACCTGCAGCGTGCCGGGAAAGCCCTCGTCGCCGTCGGGCGAGGTCAGCGAGAAGGTGACGCTGTCGCCGGACGGGTCGCAGTCGACCGCCCAGCGGCGGCGGTCGAAGCCCTCGCGCCCGCCATGCAGCGCGTTCTGCCCCTCGTTGCAGCCGACCTGGTAGTGCTTGCCGTCGAGCGTGAAGCGGCCGCGCCGGATGCGGTTGGCGAAGCGGCCGACGGTGGCGCCGAAATAGGTCTCGCTCTGCCGGTAGGCCTCGACCGAATCGTAGCCCAGGATGACGTCGGCGAGCGCGCCGGCCGGCGACGGCATGCTCATCCGCACCGCCGTGGCGCCGTAGTCGGTGACCGCCAGCGACGCGCCGCTCGCGTTGCGGATGGTCAGCAGGCTGAACTCCGCGCCGTCGAGGCGCCCGAAGGATGTCCGTTCCACCGGCATGCGAGCCCTGCCCAGGTGTTTTATATTGTATAATTGACGGTGATTATCTTATATGATAGCAAACAGGGCGCAAGCAGAATCTCGCCCGCATCCCCAGCCGCGCCCGCATGACAGAGCCCGCCGCCGAAGCTCCCGGCCAGCCGCGCATCCAGTCCCTGGGCCGCGCCGACGCGATCCTGTCGGCGGTGATGGCCCATGAGGGCGCCATCACCCTGGCGGCGCTCAGCGAGGCGGTCGGGCTGCACAAGACGACCACCTTCAATCTCGCCGAGAGCCTGGTCGTGCTGGGATTTCTCGAGCGCGTGCCGCAACCCAAGGGCTACCGGCTCGGGCTGCGCTGCCTGGAGCTCGGACGGCATGTCGCCAAGACCCTGCCGATCCTGGAGATCAGCCAGCCCTATCTGCGCGAGCTCTGCCGCCAGACCCGCGAGACGGTGAACCTGGCCCTGCCCTACCTGCAGGAGGGCATCATCATCGAGGCGCTGCAGAGCCAGCAGGCGGTGCGCGCCACGGCCTATGCCGGGGCCCGCACGCACTATCATTCGAGCGCCTGCGGCAAGGCGATGCTGGCGCATTTCCCGGAGGAGCAGCGGCGCTGGATCTACCGCTCGGTCGGCCTGCCGCGGATGACCGCCTTCACCATCTGCGACCCGGAGGCGATGGAGACCGAGCTCGAGCAGGCGCGCCGCGAAGGCTTCGCCACCGACCGGCAAGAGAACGAGATCGGCGCCTACTGCGTCGGCATGCCGATCTTCGGCCCGTTCGACCAGATCGTGGCCAGCATCAGCGTCAGCGGCGTGATCACCCGCATGACGCCCGAGCTGGTGGCCGAGGTGGTCGTCCAGCTGCGCGACGCGACGCGGCGCATCTCGCAGGCGCTGGGCCAGTCGCGCGGAGCGTGAGAGCGCATTCCCATGACGTCGACCTGTCCCCAAATCGTCGTCGCCGGGCTCGAGCCACGGCTTGATCCGGCGATCCAGGAACACCGCGGCACCCGTCCCGACAGGCTCCGTCCCGAGGAGCGGCCCGCGTGGATCGCCGGGTCAAGCCCGGCGATGACACGGAAAAGTGCGCCCCGGCGGACAACCACCCGCGGCCGCGCTCCCATGGCGTCGACCCGTCCAATCGGGTCCGCCAGTCCCCACATTGTCATGGCCGGGCTTGACCCGGCGATCCAGGAGCGCCGTGCGGCCTGCCCCGCCGGACTGAACGGCAGCGGCGGGAGCGAGGGGCGGCGCCATGGCTGACTACATCATCGTCGGCGGCGGGTCGGCGGGCTGCGTCATGGCGGGACGCCTCAGCGAGATGGCGGACGCCAAGGTCGTGCTGTTCGAGCAGGGGCCGCGCGACTGGAACCCCTACATCCACATCCCCGTCACCTACTTCAAGACCGCCCAGGGCTCGCTGCTCTCGCGCTACCGCATCGAGCCGCTGCAGGCCGGGCGCCAGGCCGCCTTCCCCGAGATGGTGCAGGGCCGCGTGCTGGGCGGCGGCAGCTCGGTCAACGGCATGGTCTACATGCGCGGCAACCCGCAGGACTACGACAACTGGGCGGCCCAGGGCTGCCATGGCTGGTCCTATGCCGAGGTGCTGCCCTACTTCCGCAAGGCGGAGAGCAACGAGCGCTTCGCCAACGAGGCGCACGGCACGGAGGGACCGCTCTGCGTCTCCGACCAGCGCCAGACCCTGCCGCTGACCAAGGCCTGGCTCAAGGCCTGCCAGGATCTCGGCATCCCCTTCAACCCCGACTTCAATTCCGGCACCCAGCTCGGCTGCGGCCTCTACCAGGTGACGATGCGCGGCGGGCTGCGCTCCAGCGCCGCGGTCGCCTATCTCCGCCCGGCGCGCCGGCGGCGCAACCTCGAGGTGGTGGTCAACCGCATGGTGACCCGCATCCTGGTCGAGGGCGGCCGCGCCGTCGGGGTCGAGTATCGCGAGGGCGGCGCGGTCCGGACGATGCGCGCCGAGCGCGAGGTCATCGTCGCCTCCGGCGGGATCGGCTCGCCGCACCTGCTGCTGCGCTCCGGCATCGGCCCGGCCGACCATCTGCGCGCCGTCGGCGTGCCGGTGGCGCACGACCTGCCGGGGGTCGGCGAGAACCTGCACGACCATGTCGACGTGTTCCTGATCTACGACCTGACCGGCCCGCACAGCTACGACAAGTACAAGAAGCCGCACTGGCAGGCGGCCGCCGCCCTGCAATATGCGCTGTTCCGCAACGGGCCGCTGACCAGCAACATCGCCGAGGGCGGGCTGTGCTGGTGGGGCCCCGACAGGTCCGATCCGCGGCCCGACCTGCAGTACCACCTGCTCGGCGGCGCCGGGATCGAGGCCGGCACCGACACGACGCCGAGCGGCCATGGCTGCACGCTGAACATCGGCCAGATGCGGCCGCGCTCGCGCGGCCGCATGACCCTGCGCTCGGCCGATCCGGCCGTCCCGCCGATCCTCGATCCGCGCTACATCAGCGAGCCGCACGACGTCGCCTGCCTGACCGAGGGCGTGCGGGTCGGCCAGGAGATCATGGCCAACCGCATGCTGCGCGGCTACGTGCGGGCGATCTCCCGGCCGGGCGCGCCGCTCAACAGCCGGGCGGAGTGCGAGGCCTTCGTGCGCGAGACCGCCCAGGGCGCCCTGCATCCCTGCGGCGCCTGCAAGATGGGCAGCGATCCGCTGGCCGTGGTCGACCCGCAGTTCCGGGTGCACGGGCTGGAGGGCCTGCGCGTCGTCGACAGCTCGACGATGCCCTTCATCCCGTCGGGCAACCTCAACGGCCCGACCATCATGATGGCCGAGCGCGCCGCCGACTTCGTGCGCGGCAATCGCTGAGCGGACCTCCCGCTTGCGCGAGCGGGAGATCGTCTCAATGCGAGAGCCAGAGCGGCAGGCGGGCCTCGCCGAGCACGTGGCGGGTGACGCCGCCCAGCACCATCTCGCGCACCCGGCTGTGGCCGTAGGCGCCCATCACCACCAGCTCGGCACCGGCCGTGCCCGCGGCATCGAGCAGCGCCGCCCCGGCCGCCCGGCCCTCGACCGGCACCGCGCGCTCGCGGGCGGCGATGCCGCACCAGGCGAGGCGGCGGGCGAGCGCCCGGCCGGCCGGCGGCGCCGCACGGTCCTCGCTGGCCATCAGCAGCGTGACCTCGCCGACGCCGCGCAGCAGCGGCAGCGCGTCGCCGACCGCGCGGGCCGCCTGGGCGCTGCCGTTCCACAGCACCGCGACGTGGCGCAGCAGGGCCGGGCGCCAGCCCGGCGGCGCCAGCAGCATCGGCCGGCCGCTGCCGAACAGCAGGGCGTGCAGCAGGGCGGGCGAGCGCTCGTGGCCGGGCAACCCCGCCACCACCAGGTCCGCAGCCCGGGCCGACAGCACGATCTCCTTCTCGCTGCAGCCGCACGCCTCGCGCCAGCTGGCGCTGAGCTCGCGACCCTGCTCCGGCTCGCTGCGGAGCAGCAGCCCGTTGGCCACCTGCCAGGCGTCGAACAGCGCCCTGGCCCGGCCTCCGCGCGTCTCCTCCTCGCGCTGCGCCGCCTCGATCAGCTCGGCGGTGAGCGCGGCCGGCACGCCGTCGCCGAGCAGCGGCGCGGCGAGCAGCGGATCGAGCCCGGGATAGAAGGCCTCGATATGCGCGCCGAGCTGGCGGCCGACGGCGAGCGCCAGCTCGAGGCAGGCGGCGTCCGCCTCCGATCCCTCGAGCAGCGTGAGCGCCAGTTGCGATCCCATGGGCGAACCCTCCTGGCCGCGCCCGGAGGCCGGGCAGGCCGGCAGGATAGCTCAGGCGCCGGGCCGGCCGGTATCGTTCTCGCCGAGCGCCGTGCCGAGCCGGGCGAGCAGCGCCTGGTTGGCGGCCGGATCGTCACGCTGGCGCAGCCGCGCGGCCAGCCGCAGCACGAAGGCGGCATAGTCGTTGTGCCAGTCGGCCGGGGCGCTGGCGCTGGCCGGCGCCAGCCGCGGGCGCGGACCCGCGGCCAGTGCCGGCGCACCGTCGGCCGTCAGCGGCAGCACCTCCTCCAGCGCCGGCTGCAGGATCGCCGTCCCCGGCCCGACCAGCCCGGCCAGCATCGTCGCCAGCGCGGCCCGCGCCTCCGGCTCGCCATGGTTCAGCAGCAGCGCCCGGCGGATCGGCAGCCGGTCGCTGACCCAGCGTGCCAGGTCGCCGCGATCGGCATGGGCGGAGTAGGCCTCCATCCGGCGGATCCGCGCCTGCACCCGGATCTCCTCGCCCTGGATGCGCACCACCGGGGCGCCCTGCTGCAGCAGCCGGCCGAGCGTGCCCGGCGCCTGGTAGCCGACCAGCAGCACCGTGGTCTCGCGCCGCCACAGCCGCGCCTTGAGGTGCGACCGGATGCGGCCGGCGTCGCACATGCCGCTGGCGGCGATGATGATGGCCCCGGCGCTCAGCCGATCGAGCCGCCGGCTGTCCTCGGCGTCGGCCGTGCAGGTGAAGTAGTCGTGGCGCACCGGCACCGCCGCCGCGGCCGCCTCGTCGAGCTCCGCGGCGTGGGCGGCGAACACCTCGGTCGCCCGGATCGCCAGCGGCGAGTCGAGGAAGATCGGCACGCGCGGCAGCCGGCCGGCATGGATCAGCGTGCCCAAGTCGAACAGCAGCTCCTGGGTGCGCTCGACGGCGAAGGCGGGGATCAGCAGCACGCCGCCCGCGGCGAGCGCCGCCCCGACCTCCTCGGCCAGCTCGGCGCGGCGCTGGTCGGCGTCGAGCCGCGGCCGGTCGCGATCGCCGTAGGTCGATTCGAGGACCGCGTAGTCCACCCCGGCCGGCGCGGTGGCGGCCTCCTGCAGGATGCGGCGGCCGGGCCCGAGATCGCCGGAGAAGAGCAGCCGCAGCGGCGGCCCGTCCGGCTGCGCCAGCTCCAGCTCGATCGAGGCCGAGCCGAGGATGTGGCCGGCCTGCCAGAAGCGCGCGCGGAACCCCGGCGCCGGCGTGCACCATTCGTCGTAGGCGACGCCGTCGATCCGCGGCAGCATCGCCTCGGCCGCGGCGCGGGTGTAGATCGGCGTCACCGGCGGCTCGCCGCGCCGCCGGCGGCGGTGGTTCAGCCGCTCGACCTCGATCTCCTGGATGTAGCCGGAATCGGGCAGCAGGAAGCCCAGCAGGTCGCGACTGGCCGCGGTGGCGGTGATGCGCCCGCGATAGCCCGCGCCGGCCAGCTTCGGCAGCAGGCCGCTATGGTCGATATGGGCGTGCGTCAGCAGCACCGCGTCGATCGCGGCGGGGTCGAACGGGAAAGGCTGGTAGTTCAGCTGCTTCACCGTCTTGCTGCCCTGGAACATGCCGCAATCGACCAGCACCCGCCGGCCGCCATGCTCGACCAGCATGCAGGAGCCGGTGACCATGCCGGCGGCGCCGTGGAAGGAGAGCGTGGAGGTCATGGCGCAGCGCCGGTCACAGCCGCGGGCCAGCCGGCCAGCACCAGCTTGCCGATCGTCCGCCCGGCCTCCAGCCGGGCATGGGCGGCGCGCAGGGTCGCGGCGTCGATCGGGCCGAGCGTCTCGGTCATCGTCCCGGCGAGCGTGCCGTCGTCGACCAGCGCGGCGACGCGGTCGAGGATCCCGTGCTGCGTCTCGATGTCGGGCGTGCCGAACATCGCCTTGGTGAACATCAGCTCCCAGACCAGCGCCGCGCTCTTCGCCTGGAGCGGCGCGATGTCGACCGGTGCCTTGCTGCCGACCACCAGGCAGATCGCGCCCATCGGCCGCACCAGCCCGGGCAGCTGCGGCCAGTAGGGATCGGTGTCGGCGAAGTTGGCGACCCAGTCGACCGGCGCCAGCCCCGCCGCCTCGAGCTGCGGCGCCAGCGGCCGGCGATGGTCGATCACCGTGCCGGCGCCCATGCGGCGGCACCAGGCGACGCTCTCCGGCCGCCCGGCGGTGGCGATGACCTCGAGGCCGGCGCGCCGCGCCAGCTGCAGGGCGATCGAGCCGACGCCGCCGGCGCCGTTGACCACCAGCAGCCGCCGGCCGCGGTCGGCGCCATCGGGATCGATGCGCAGCCGCTCGAACAGCGCCTCCCAGGCGGTGAGCGCGGTCAGCGGCAGCGCCGCCGCCGCGGCGAAGGAGAGTCGCGCCGGCTTGCGGCCGACGATGCGCTCGTCGACCAGCTGGTACTCGGCGTTGCTGCCCGGCCGCGTGATGTCGCCGGCATAGAAGACCGCGTCGCCGGGCCGGAACAGGCGGGCCTCCGGCCCCGCCGCCTCGACCACCCCGGCGGCGTCCCAGCCCAGTACCTTGGGCGGCGGCTCGGCCTCGGGCCGCGGGGTCCGCCGCACCTTGGTGTCGACCGGATTGACCGACACGGCCTCGACGCGCACCAGCAGATCGCGCCCCTGCGGCGCCGCCGGCCTCGGCAGCTCGATGTCGATCAGCGCCGCCGCGTCCTCGACCGGCAGCGAGCGCGTCATGGCGACGGCCCTCATGTGGCTTCCCTCAGATCTCCGTGCGCGGCACCGCCGCATCATAGGTCCGGGCGAAGATCCGCGTCGCCCCTTCCCACGCCTCGAGGCTGGCGGTCACCAGGAAGTGCGTCGCGGTGCCGGTGACCGCGGTGCGCGCCTCGGTGCGGGTGGCCCAGCCCGGGCCGGCGAGCTCGATCGCGTAGCTCGACTCGATCCGCGCCGAGAGCGGGTCGTCGCCGGTCAGCACGAAGCGGTCGACGCCCTTGCCGGCATAGGTGACGCCGGTGTCGTGCAGCAGGAAGCGGCCGCGGTCCTTCACCGCCTCGACCACCGTCTCGCCGCTGGCGACGTCGTGCACCACCCGGCGGGAGCGGCCATAGGGGGCGATGCGGGTATGGGCGACCGGCGCCGCCGCCTCGGGCGCGGCGAAGGGCGGGAGGGATTCGTCCTCCGGGCGCGGCCGCCGCACCGGCAGCCGCAGCCCGCCGCCGCCGGGATGCAGGGTCAGCCGCACCGGCGACGGCGACGGCCAGATCACCGGCCAGTAGGCGGTCGAGACGGCGAGCCGGATGCGGTGGCCCGCGGCGAAGGCATGGCCGATGTCGTTGAGCCGCACCGTCACGGTGATCGGCTCCCCCACCGGCACCGGCCGCCCGGCGGCGAAGCCGTCGCGGAAGCGCAGGTTGAGCGCGCCGTAGGTGACCCGCGTCGCGGCGCCGCCCGGCGCCACGTCGACGAGCCGCACCACGACGAAGGCGAAGGGCCGGTCGACCGCGAGGGTGAGCTCGGCCTCCGGCGCGCCGAGGATCTCCAGCCGCTCGGCGAGCGGCTCCGAATCGAAGACCAGCGAGCCGGCGTCGTCGGCCCGCTGGTCGAGCGGCATCTCGGAATCGTAGCCATAGGGACACCACTCGCCGCCCGCCATCCCGACCGTCGCCGGGGTGTCGTGCAGCAGCGTCGCCGCCGCGCCGTCGCCGCCGAGCCGGCCGGGCGCCAGCGCGAGGCGCCGCGGCTCGATGGCCGGCGCCGGCCAGGCGGGCTCGGCCACCCAGCGGCCGGGCCGCAGCTCGTACTGCGCCTGCGGCGGCACCGGCTCCTGCAGCCAGGCGCGCAGCATCGGCTCGTCCATGATCCCGGTGTCGACGCCCTTCAGCCAGTGGTCCCACCAGCGCAGCTGCTCCTGCAGCCAGCCGATCGCCGGGCCGGGCTTGCCGAGATGCGGATAGGCATGGCCCCAGGGGCCGATCAGCCCCTTGCGCGGCCCCGGCAGCCCGGCGAGCAGCCGCGGGATCGCGTTGGAGTAGCCGTCGGCCCAGCCGCCCACCGCATAGACCGCGCACTCGATCGCCGCATAGTCCTCGCACACCGAGCCGTGCCGGAAGAAGCCGTCGCGCGCCTGGTGGCCGAGCCACTCGACGATCCAGGGCCGGCTTCTCTCCAGCCGCTCCAGCCACTGCGCGCGCCAGCCCGGGCCGGCGACCGCGGGATCGGGCGGCCGCGAGTTGAAGCCGAACATGGTCGAGGCCCAGATCATCTCGTCGGTCAGCCGGCAGCCGCCCATCGCATGCATGTCGTCGGCGTAGCGGTCGTCGGTCGAGGCGACGGTGACGATCGCCCTCAGCGCCGGCGGGCGCAGCGCCGCCACCTGCAGCGCGTTGAAGCCGCCCCAGGAGATGCCCATCATGCCGACCGCGCCGCTGCACCAGGGCTGCGCCGCCAGCCAGGCGATCACCGCGGCGCCGTCGGCCAGCTCCTGCGGCAGGTACTCGTCGACCAGGATGCCCTCGGAATCGCCGCTGCCGCGCATGTCGACGCGCACCGCGGCGTAGCCGTGCCCGGCCAGGTAGCGATGCTGCAGCGAATCGCCGATCGCCGTGAAGTCGTGCCGGCGATAGGGAATATATTCCAGTATGGCGGGCACCGGCCGGGCATCGGCATCGGCCGGCAGCCAGATCCGCGCCGCCAGCCGGCAGCCGTCGGGCATGGCGATCCAGACGGGATCGCGCAGCTCGATCGCGTGCGGGAAGGTGTCCACGTGCTTCATATCGGCCGCTCCCCCTAGATCGTCGCAACCGGCGTCGCCGGCGAGCCGAAGGAGCCCGGCAGGCGCAGCGGCGGCGCGGTGAGCAGGAAGCGGCTGCGCTGCAGCTCGGCCAGCCGGCGGGCGAGCCCGGTCAGGTACCACAGCTCGCCGAGATGGATGCCGAGCTCGAACAGGCATTTCTGGTGCAGCGGCAGGCCGGCATGGCAGCCCGGCTCCTCGCGCTCGGCATAGGGGAAGCCCTCGACGGCGAAATTGTCGGCGATCAGCGCGGCGAGGCCGGAGCGGTCGATCCACTCGAGCAGCGCGGCGTCGCGGCCGTCGAGCACGCAGTGGCTGTTGTGCAGCACGTCCGGGTCGGGCTTGCCCTTCATGTCGACGACCGCCTGGCCGTAGCCGGTATGGAGGCAGACCATGTCGCCCTCCTCGACGACGACGCCGTCGGCCGCCATCGCGGTGCGCAGGTCGGCCATCCCGACCAGCCGGCGCGCGCTGCCGAAATGACGGTGCAGGTCGATCAGCACGCCGCGGCCCTGGACGCAGGTCTCGGCCATCTTCTCGATGCCGAGCCGGCGCGCCACCGGGCCGCCGGGATCGCCCGGCCCGAGCACGTCGACCCCGCCGCGGAAGCCGTTGTAGTAGCAGGGCTCGGCGATGCCGTCGCCGTCGGCGTCGAACTGCCGGCCGAGATGGCAGAAGGCGTCCCACTGCGTCGAGTACTGGGTGTAGAGCTTGACGTAGTCGTCCGACGAGACGTCGAACCAGCGCGGGTTGCGCATCGACATCGGGTAGTTGACGAAGGGCAGGCCGCCGTCGCGCATCTCGATCCCGCGAGTCGGCGGAAAGCGCTCCTTGACCAGCAGGTTGCCGCCCGGCAGGTCGAGCGGCAGGCTGAGACAGAACACCTCGCCGGTGGTCACCTCGCGCATCGCCGCGAGCCGCCGCGCCGGGGTCAGCAGGTTGAGCCGCCCGAGCTCGTCATCCTCACCGAAGGCGCCCCAGTTCGCGCCCGCCGGGCGATTCTTCCAACGCTGATTCATCCTGTCCTCCTGATCCTGCCCGTCGATCCGCTTAATTTCCTGTTACCTCAAATGTCGCACCCGGTCAGCCCTCGAAACGGCGGCACCGCGAGGGCGCCGATGCTATCCGACCGGCGAGCCGCCGCTGACCGGTTTCTGTCGAATACAACCAACCGTTCGTTGGAGACGAGCCCCAATTCGAGTATGATTACTTTCGCGTGCCGTCGAGAGAGGTGCTCGTCACCGATCCCGTCGGCCGGTCCGACAGGCGGCAGGCGTAATCATGCCGCCGGGGCCGGGGGATGGCTGGACCGGGATTGCGACCGATCGGCAGGCACGTCGGCGACCTCGCGAACGAGTTTCGCTACCCAACCTGCCCTCATCGCGATTCCGCCCGGCTGCCGCCCTGCGCCGAGGGGTCCCGGACTCTTGGGGAGACCTGCGATGCCGAAGGAGCTGGAGGACGGAACGAATTCCGCCGGCGTCGCCGCCGCGGCCTTCGAGCGCCTGGAGCTTATCGGCCACTCGCCCGCCTTCCGCGACGCCCTGCGGCTGATCGAGCGCATCGCGGCGGTCGACGCCACCGTGCTGGTGCAGGGCGAGACGGGCACCGGCAAGGAGCTGGCGACCCGCGCGATCCACTATCTCAGCCGCCGGCGCCACGACCCCTTCGTGCCGGTGAACTGCGCCGCGCTCCCCGACAACCTGCTGGAGAGCGAGCTGTTCGGCCATGAGCGCGGCGCCTTCACCGACGCCAAGCAGGCGCGGCGCGGGCTGGTGGCGCAGGCCGAGGGCGGCACGCTCTATCTCGACGAGGTCGAGGCGATGAGCCCGCGCGCCCAGGGCGTCCTGCTGCGTTTCCTGCAGGACCACAGCTATCGGCCGGTCGGCGGCCAGCGCCTGGCGCGCGGCGACCTGCGCATCGTCGCCTCCTCGAACGTCGACCTGCAGGCGCTCGCCGCGCGCGGCCAGTTCCGCCAGGACCTGCTGTTCCGGCTGGGCGTGCTGTCGGTGACCATGCCGCCGCTGCGCCGGCGCGGCGACGACGCCCGGCTGCTCGCCGAGCATTTCGTGCGCCGCTTCGCCCGGCAGCACGGCCGGCCGGAGAAGCGGCTGCACCCCGATTGCGCGGCCTGGATGGCGCGCCACCCCTGGCCGGGCAACGTCCGCGAGCTGGAGAACCTGATGCTGCGCGAGCTGCTGCTCGGCGACGGCGACAGCATCCGGGTGGGCGATGAAGATCCCGCCGCGGCGGAGGCCGGGCCGGAGGTCGATCTCGACCAGGCCTTCCAGCCGGCCAAGGCCCGGGCCATCTCGGTCTTCGAGCGGCACTATCTCAGCCGGCTGCTCGCCCGCGCCGGCGGCAACATCTCGCTCGCCGCGCGGCTGTCGCGCAAGGACCGGAGCGCGCTCAACAAGCTGGTGAAGAAGCACGGCCTCGGCGGCGTGCAGCGCGAGACGGCGGCCGGACCGTAGGGCCCGTCGGTCGCGCGGCGTCACGTCCGGCCGACCTGCAGGGTCGGGGCCGGGCATTCTCCGTCCTGCTCCTGTCATGCCCGGGCTCGACACGGGTGGGCATCCGGCTTGCGGCAACCCTGGAGACGCGCCGGATCCGCGGATCGGGCGCCGCCAGCCTGGGTCGATTCCGACCCAGGCTGTGGCGAATCCGACCCAGCCGCGCCTCGCAGGCGAGCCGGAAACCCTAGGAATTCTGCCACGGCCACGCTGGCACGGAATCTGCCGTCCATGAACGCCGCAGGGCACGCGAGGTGCCGGGGTGAGCCAGCGGATCATGGAGATCGCCGAGGTCATCGACCGCTATGTGACGGAGCATCCGCGCGCCGCCGACACCCTGCGCGGCGTGCATGGCTGGTGGATGGCGGGCCATCGGGCCGGCGCCTCGCCGGCGGAAGTGCAGCGCGCGCTCGACCTGCTGGTCGGGCGGGGGCGGCTCGTCCGCATCGACCTGCCCGACGGCACCGCCATCTATTCCCGCCCCGCGTCCGAGGCGGAGCGCAGCCAATGAGTTCCGGATCCCGCCGCCCCCACGCCATCAGGTCGCAGGAGAGATGAATGGTCCAGGTCACCTACCCCGGTGTCTACATCCAGGAAGTCTCGAGCGGTGTGCACACCATCACCGGCGTCAGCACCTCGATCACCGCCTTCATCGACTTCTTCCGCGAGGGGCCGATGGACGAGGCGGTCGAGATCTTCGGCATGACCGACTTCCAGCGCATCTTCGGCGGGCTGGATAGCCGCAGCGAGGCGAGCTACGCGATCGCGCAGTTCTTCCTCAACGGCGGCAGCACCGCCCTGGTGATCCGCTCGGCCAGCGCCGACGGCAGCAACCCGCTCTCCACCGCCAACGTCAAGATCAAGGACGCCACCTCGACGGTGCTCGAGGTCAAGGCGATCAGCCCGGGCCTGTGGGGCAACACGCTGCGGGTCGAGATCGACCACCGCACGGCAGACTTCACCAAGCTCTTCAACCTGACGGTGACGCGCTACGACAGCGACCGGGCGGACGCCCGGCCGGTCGCCCAGGAGCGCCACCTCAACCTGTCGCTCGACTCGGGCAGCCCGCGCTACGCGCCGACCGTGGTGGCGGCCGACTCGCATCTCGTCTCGGTCGCCGTGCCGAGCGGCACCGCCGCGACCGCGATTCCCTTGGCCAACGGCATCGTCAGCGGCAACCTGGCGCTCAACCAGGCGGCGCTCGACGGCCTCTCCGGCAAGAAGATCCGCATCAAGGTCGGCGGCTCGCACGAGTTCGAGGCGACGCTCGGCACCTGGCTGGCGGGCGAGGTGAGCAGCCTGTTCGCGCTCGCCTCGCGGCTGGAGACCGCCATCCGCACCGCCAAGGACACGGTCGATGCCACGGCGCCGACGCCGCCCGCGCTGACCGGCGCGAGCGTGCAGGTGATCACCGGCACGCCCGGCGGCAGCACCACCGGGCGGCTGGTCATCCTGGCCGGCGGCGGCGACCCGGCACGCAGCATCACCGACACCGTCACCGTCGCGGTGGCCGGCGCCGACACCTCGGCGGACACCATCAAGCTGTCGACCGGCAACCTGACCGGCACCAACGTGCAGCAATATCCGCTGGGCTCGGCGCTGGCCTCGGCCGCCGCCTACGTCAAGGATGCCGCCGGCGCCGACGGCCTGCCGCCCGATGCCGAGGCGATCAGCGGCGCGGTCGCCCAGGCCAACCAGCGCGGCATGTACGCGCTCGACACCGTCGACCTCTTCAACATCCTGTGCATCCCGCGCGCCGCGGTGCTCGCCAACACGCAGATGACGCTGGTGGTCGACCGCGCCATCGCCTATTGCGAGGCCAAGCGCGCCTTCTTCCTGATCGACCTGCCGGCCAGCGTCAACGAGGTCCCCGAGGTCAAGGACTGGCTCGACGCGCATGGCAGCTTCCGCCACCGCAACGCCGCGCTCTACTTCCCGCGGCTGCAGATCGCCGACCCGCTGAACGACTACCGGCTGCGCTCGGCCGGGACCAGCGGCACGATCGCCGGCATCTACGCCCGCACCGACTCCGAGCGCGGCGTGTGGAAGGCGCCGGCCGGCATCGAGGCCGTGGTCCGCGGCATCGCCGCCTTCGACATGAAGCTGACCGACGCCGAGAACGGCACGCTCAACCCGCTCGGCATCGACTGCCTGCGCAGCTTCCCGGTCTACGGCAACATCGTCTGGGGCGCGCGCACCACGGTGGGCGCCGACCAGCTCGGCTCGGAGTGGAAGTACGTGCCGATCCGCCGGCTGGCGCTGTTCCTCGAGGAGTCCTTGTTCCGCGGCACCAAGTGGGTGGTGTTCGAGCCGAACGACGAGCCGCTCTGGGCGAAGATCCGCCTCAATGTCGGCGCCTTCATGACCTCGCTGTTCCGCCAGGGCGCCTTCCAGGGGACCAACCCGAAGGACGCCTTCTTCGTGAAGTGCGATGCGGAGACCACGACGCAGGACGACCGCAACAAGGGCATCGTCAACATCCTGGTCGGCTTCGCGCCGCTGAAGCCGGCGGAGTTCGTGGTGATCAGCATCCAGCAGATCGCCGGCAATCTCTGAGGCAGGTGACCCGCCATGGCCAATACCGGTTTCGTCGTCAACGCGCATCGCGTCGACCCCTACAAGAACTTCAAGTTCCGCGTCCTCTGGGACGGCAAGCCCGTGCTCGGCGTCTCCAAGGTGGGCTCCCTCAAGCGCACCACCGAGGTGGTGAAGCACCGCAGCGGCGGCGAGAACAGCCATGACCACAAGTCGCCGGGACGCACCAGCTTCGACGCGGTGACCATGGAGCGCGGCATCACCCACGACCTCGAGTTCGAGAAGTGGGCCAACCAGGTGCACAGCTTCCAGGGCGATCCGACGATGGATCTCGCCGGCTACAAGAAGGACCTGACGCTCGAGGTGATGAACGAGAAGGGGCAGGTGGCGCTGCGCTACTTCCTCTATCGCTGCTGGGTGAGCGAGTTCCAGGCGCTGCCCGACCTCGACGCCAACGCCAACGCGGTGGCGATCGAGCATCTCAAGGTCGAGCTCGAGGGCTGGGAGCGCGACGCCGCCACCACCGAGCCGAGCGAGGCCGGCTGAGCGGCCGCCGGCCGGGAGGCCCGGCATGCAGCAGCGGCAGCACATGGCGCAGCCCTTCGGGCGCTCGCTCCGCGACCTCCAGATCGACCTCCGCGACGGCGACCGGCCGGGCACGGTGAGCCGCCTGCTCGCCGGGCTGCCGGACCTCGCCGAGGCGGCCGACCCCGAGGCGGCGACCGCCGGCTGGGCGGTCGATGCCCGCCTGCAGGGCTTGCTGGCGATCGCCCGGGCGACCGGCACGCCTGCGGCCTGGCAGACGCGCTGCCCGGCCTGCGGCAGCGCGCTGGAGCTGGCGCTCGACCCCGCCGCGTTCGTCGCCCCGCCGCGCGGCGGCCCGGTGGCGTGGACCGCGCCCGACGGCACCGCGGTGACCAGCCGGCTGCCGAGCGGCGCCGACCTCGCCGCCTGGCGCCAGGGCGGCGGCGACGCCGCGGCGCTGGCCGGCCGGCTCGTCGAGAGCCTCGACGACGCCCCGCCGCCCGCCGGCTGGACGCTGCCGGAGGACTGGCTCGGGCCGGCCGAGAGCGCGCTCGCCGAGGCCGATCCGCTCACCGTGCTGCAGCTCGCCGTCGCCTGCCCGGACTGCCGGCAGGAGAGCGCGATCGCCTTCGACCTCGAGGGCTGGCTGATCGGCCAGCTCGCCGCCGTGCAGGCCGGGCTGCTCGACGAGGTCCACCCCTCGCCTCCGCCTATCACTGGCACCGAGGCCGAGATCGCCGCGCTGCCGCCCTGGCGGCGCCGCGCCTACCTCGCCCGGCTCGACCGCGACGGCGGAGGCTGGGCATGACCGGCTACTTCGCCCGACGCGGCGAGCCGCGCCGGCCTGGCGCCGGCGCCGCGCCCCGCCGCGGCGACGCGCCGCAGCCGCTCGAGCAGGAGACGATCTGCGAGGTCGAGCCCCCGCCCACCGCGGCAGCGCCGCAGCACGCGCCCGCCCGCCGATCGCGCCGGAGCCGGCGACCCGGCGGTTCCGCCCGAGGCGCGAGGCGGAGCGCGCGCGCCTGCTCCGCCACCGCGGCGTCGCCCGCCGCGCCGGCGAACCGTCCGGCGCCGAATCCGTCGCCCAGCCGTTCGCCGGGCCGTTCGCCGTTCGCCGGGCCGGGCGAGGACCGGGCGCCCGTCGCTTCGCCGCCTGCGGCGCCGCCGGCATGCGGACGCTCGACATCCCTGCCCTGCCCATCGGACCCGAGACCGCCCCGGCCGCGGCCGCCCCGGACGTCGCGCTGCGGCGCGAGATGGCGGCGGAGCATCCGGCCGCACCCGAGCCGGCGCGGCGCCCGACGCCGGCCCTCGACCTGCCGCAGCTGCTGGCGGCGATCGCGGCCGAGCCGACTGCACCGGCGATGCCGGCCCGACCGGCGGCCCGCCCTTACGCCGCGCGTCCCGGCGCGGAGCGCGCGACGCGTCCGGCCGAGCCGCCGCCGGCCGCGCCGGCGGCCGGCCCGCGCATCACCATCGGCAGCATCCAGCTGCGGGTGATGCCGCCGCCGCCCGCGCCCGCCCCGGCGCCCCGCCCGGCCGCGCCCGAGCGGCCGGAGCGCTTCGCGCCGCACCGCCACTATCTCGGCTCGGGCTAGGCGATGGCGCTGCTCGACAGCCAGGAGGCGATCGGCGCGGTCAGCGAGCTGCTGCGCAGCCGCATCTCGGCCCGGCTCAACAGCCTCAACGTGCTGGTCGGCCGGCCGGAGGGCGCGGTCGCCGGCAACGGCCGCAAGCTGAACCTGTTCCTCTATCGCATCGGCTTCGACCCGCAGCTGCGCAACGAGCCGATCGAGCGCGGCCAGGAGCCGCCGCTCTGGGTCGTGCTGCACTACCTGCTGACCGCCTTCGACGACGCCAAGGAGAGCGACTCGGTCGATGCCCACCGGCTGCTCGGGCGCGGCATGGCGGCGCTGCAGGAGATGAACTTCATCCGGCCGCAGGTGCAGGCGCTGGCGCGCAACCCCGAGCCGCTGAAGATCACCTTCGACGAGGCGGACGTCGAGCTGCTCTCCAAGCTGATGCAGGGCAGCGACGAGAAGTACCGCGTCTCGGCCGCCTTCCAGGTGCGGCCGGTGATGATCGCGCCGGACAATCCCGCCAGCTACGCGCCGCTGGTCAAGTCGGTCGGCCCGCCGGCCAGCCCCGGCGTCGAGGTGCTGCCCAATCTCGGGCCGCGGCTGCTGTCGCTCTCGCCCGAGCGCTTCACCGCGCCGGCGACGCTGACCCTGACCGGGCTCGATCTCGGCGGCATCGACCAGCTGACCTTCGGGCCGCTGACGCTGCCGCCGACCGTGGCGCCCGACGGCACCGTCACCGCCACCCTGCCGGGTGCCGCCGCGCTGTCGGCCGGCGCCTATCCGGTCGCCGTGTCGCGGCTGCTGGCGAGCGGCCATCGGCTGGGCAGCGATCCGCTGCTCGCCCACCTGCTGCCGAAGCTGCTGACCGCCACGCCAGGCGGGCTCTTGCCCGTCTCCGCCGCCGACCCGCGGCTGCACGGTCCGCTGTCGCTGACCGGCGAGCGGCTCGGCGGTCCGGACGACTCGATCTTCGTCGCCTTCTATGGCGGCGGCGCGCTGCGGCTGGCGCTGGAGGCGGTCGGCACGGCGACGCAGACCGGCCTCGCCGTGACCGTGCCGCCGGCCAAGGCGCTCGCCCCGGGCCCCTACCTGATCCTGCTGCGCGTCAATGGCGAGCAGGCCGACGACGCGCCGACGGTGAGCTGGACATGAGCGCGATCGGCACCGCCGCGCAGCCCGTGCTGCTCAATCCCGACCTCGCGGTCGGCGATCCGGCCGCCGGCTGGTGGCTGGCCCAGGTGACGCTGCGGCTGCGCCGCGAGGTCGCCTGGTGCTGGCATCTGCGCGGCGAGGGCCGGCCCGCCGACGACGGCGTGCTGCCGCCCTTCAGCGACGCCGCGCTCGACAGCCTCGACCTCGCGCGCCACGCCGCCGCGAAGCGCCGCTTCTTCGCCGGCGACGTCGCCGCCCGCTATCTCGGCGAGCGGCTCGAGCAGCTCGGCCCGGCGCCGCCGGAGGGGCCCGGCTGGAGCGCGCTGGCGCGGCGCGCCGGGCTCGACCCGGCGGCCGAGCTGGTGCTCGCGCTGGCGCTGGCCTGGCGGCTCGACGCGGCGCTCGGCCCGGTGCTGGCCTGCTGCCAGAACGATGCGACGCGGCCCTGGCCGACGCTCGCCCTGGCGCAGCGCCTGTGGGACGCGCCGCGTGCCGTCGCCGCCTGCGCCGACCCCGGCCATCCCGTGCAGCGCTTCGCCCTGCTCGGCCGTGCCGGCCTCGCCGACTGGCTGCAGCCGCTCGACATGCCGGCGGCGCTGGCCCGCGGCATCGCCGAGCCCGAGGCGCCGTCGCCCGCGCTGCAGCCGGTCGCCGCCGACGGCCGCGCCCTGCCCGCCTCCGCCGCCGGCCTGGCGGCCCGCCTGGCGCCGACCCCGGACGCGCTGCAGCTGGTGCCGCTGATCGGCGAGCGCGGCGCCGACCATGCCGGCTGGGCGGCGGCGCTCTCGGCCGCGCTCGGCCGCCGCCTGGTGCGGCTCGCCCCCGGCGTCCCGGCCGCCGGGCCCGAGCTCGCCGGCCTGCTGGCGCTCTGCTGGCTGCGCGAGCTCGACCTGCTGCTGCCGCCGCCACCGGCCGAGGCGCACGCCCACGAGCCCTGGCATGCCGGCCTGCTCGGCGTGCCCGTGCGCTGCTACCTGCCGGCCGGCGATGGAGGCGTCTCCGCCCTGCCCGCCGGGCACGCGACGCCCGCCTTCGCCCTGCCGCGGCTCGGCTACGCCGAGCGGCGCGACCTGCTCGAGGCGGCGCTCGGCACGCGCGCCCCGGCCGTGGCGCCGGCGATCCGCGAGACGGCGCGCGCCTTCCGGCTCGGCGAGCTGGCGCTGCGGCGCGTCGCCGAGGCGCTCGCCGCGCGGCCCGGGCCGATCGGCGCCGAGGCGCTGCGCGCGCTCTGCCGCGCCGAGGCCGGCGGGGTGATGGGCGGGCTGGCCCAGGCGGTCGAGCCGCGCTTCACGCTCGACGAGCTGGTGCTGCCGCCGCGCTCGGCCCGCCAGCTGCAGGAGATCGTCCGCGCCATGCGTGCGCTCGCCCGCGTCCACCACGACTGGGGCACGGCGCGCGCCTGGAACGAGAGCGGCCTCTCCGTGCTGTTCGCCGGCGCGTCGGGCACCGGCAAGACGATGGCCGCCGAGGGGCTCGCCTCGGCGCTCGACCTGCCGCTCTACCGCATCGACCTGTCGCAGGTGGTGAACAAGTACATCGGCGAGACCGAGAAGAACCTGGCGCGGATCTTCGACGCCGCCGAGGCGGCCGACACCATCCTGTTCTTCGACGAGGCCGACGCGCTGTTCGGCAAGCGCACCGAGGTCAAGGACGCGCACGACCGCTTCGCCAACATCGAGGTCAGCTACCTGCTCGAGCGGATGGAGCGCTTCAAGGGGCTGGCGGTGCTCGCCACCAACCGGCGCAAGGACCTCGACGACGCCTTCCTGCGGCGGCTGCGCTACATCGTCGACTTCCCGCTGCCCGGCCCGGCCGAGCGCGAGCGGATCTGGCGCCAGTGCTTCCCCGCCGCGGTCGACGTCGAGGGCGTCGACTTCGCCTTCCTCGCCGGCCGCTTCGAGCTGGCCGGCGGCAACATCCGCTCCGCCGCCTTCAATGCCTGCCTGCAATCGGCCGCCGATGGCGGCGACGCGCGGATCACCATGCCGGCCGTGCTGACCGCCATCCGCCGCGAGCTCGGCAAGCTCGACCGGCTGGCCGAGCCCGAGCAGTTCGGCGCCTATGCCGCGCTGCTGGAGGAGGCGTGATGGACGTCGAGATCGGCGAGATGACGGTCCAGCTCGGCCTCCGCGACCAGCATGCCGGCGAGCAGGTCGGCCGCGAGCTGCGGCGGCTGATCGTCGAGCGGCTGGCCGGGCTGCGCCACGACCCCGACGCGAGCGGCACGCTCGACATCGGCGCGGTCGATCTCGGCACGCTGGCGATGCCGGCTTCGCGCGACCCGGCGGCGATCGCCGGCCTCATCGCCGACCGGCTCGCCGGCTGGCTGCAGGACGCGCTGGCCCGCCCCGAGGAGCCGCGCTGATGGGCATGCTGCGCGGCGCGCTGGTCGAGTACAGCGGGATGTTCCTCGGACCGATCCCGAACATCGTGTTGTTCCAGTTCAACCCGGAGCAGCTCGCCCGCACCATCGCCATCCCGGCGCGGCCGACCGAGGGCGGCGGCGGCGCCGCCCAGCGGCCGCAACGCGAGGCCAGCGCCGCCGCCGCGCCGCCGACCGAGACCTTCACCGTGACCGCGCGCTTCTCCGCCGCCGACGATCTCGGCCAGGGCGGCGCGGTGTCGGCGATCCCGCGGCTGTTCGGCGTCGGGCCGCAGCTCGCCGCGCTGGAGAAGATGGTCTACCCGCCCAAGACGCCGGGCGGGATCATCGGCGCGGCGGTCGACGCGGTCGCGTCGGCGCTCGGCGGCGGGTCGGCCGAGCCGGCGACGCGGCCGGTGCCGCGCGAGCAGCTGCCCAAGATCCTCTTCATCTGGGG
>JAXMCI010000047.1:0-59792 GCA_046349435.1 Dongiaceae bacterium
CCGCCCGGCCCGCCGACCTGCCGTCGCTGGCCGAGGATGCCGCGCTGGCCGCCGCGGCGCTGCGCTGGCTGGCCGGCCTCTTCCTGGCGCCGCCGGGTCCCGACGGGATGGCGGCCCTGCGGCAGGTCCTGCCGACGCTCGCCGGGGATGCGGCGCTGGGCCCGGCGCTGGCGGGGATGGCCGACCGGCTGTCCGCCCTCGAGGATCCGGACCGCGACCTCGCCATCGCCTTCAACCGGCTCTTCGTCGGGGCGGGCGGGCCGGAGACGGTGGCGCCCTACGAATCGGCCCGTGCCGAGCCGCACGGGCGCCTGTTCGGCACCGCCACCGCCGAGATGGCCGATCTGCTGGAGCAGCTCGACCTCCGGGTCGCCATCGCCGAGCCACCCGACCACCTCGCCGTCGAGCTGCAGCTGCTGGCCCAGCTCGCCGCCACTGGCGACCCGCGCGAGGCGATGCTGTTGCGCCGCCTCGGCGGCTGGGTGCCGAGCTTCCGCGACGCCTGCGCCGCCCGCGACCCGACCGGCTTCTACGCCGCCGCCGCCGCGGCCCTGTCGACCCTGCTCGACGGCCGTGCGGCGGTGATCGCGCCCACCCTCCACGCCATCGACTGACAATGGAGAACGCCATGTCCTCTCACAGCCCCTTGGCCGCCGAGCTTTCCCGCCGGACCCTGCTGTCGCGCGGCGCCGCGCTCGGCGCGCTGGCCGCCTTCGCCCCGTCGCTGCTGGCCCAGGGGGCGCGCGCTGCCGGCGTCCCAGACGGGGAGGTGCTCACCGGCTGCCACTGGGGCGCGTTCCGCGCCCAGGTGCAGGGCGGCCGCGCCGTCGCCATCAAGCCCTGGGAGAAGGATCCCTATCCCAGCCATCAGCTTCCCGGCGTGCTCGACTCCATCTACTCGCCCACCCGCATCAAGTATCCGATGGTGCGACGGGCCTGGCTCGAGAAGGGCCCCGGCGCCTCGCCGGAGACGCGCGGCGCCGGCGATTTCGTGCGCGTCGAGTGGGACAAGGCGCTCGACCTCGTCACCGCCGAGCTGCAGCGGGTCGAGAAGACCTACGGACCGGCCGGCACCTTCGCCGGCTCCTACGGCTGGAAGAGCCCGGGCCGGCTGCACAACTGCCAGAACCTGCTGCGCCGGATGATGAACCTCAAGGGCAGCTTCGTGAACTCGTCGGGCGACTACTCGACCGGCGCGGCGCAGATCGTGCTGCCGCACGTCCTCGGCACGCTCGAGGTCTACGAGCAGCAGACGGTCTGGCCGGTGGTGGTGGAGAGCACCCAGCTGATGGTGTTCTGGGGCGCCAACCCGATGCTCACCAACCAGATCGGCTGGGTCATCCCGGACCATGGCGGCTATGAGGGCCTGGCCGCGCTCAAGGCCAAGGGCACCAAGGTGATCTGCATCGACCCGCTGCGCAGCGAGACCTGCGAGTATCTCGGCGCCGAGTGGATCGCGCCGCGGCCGCAGACCGACGTGGCGCTGATGCTGGGCATCGCCCATACGCTGCAGGCGGAGAACCTGGTCGACGCCAAGTTCCTCAAGGACTACACGACCGGCTTCGACAAGTTCCTGCCCTACCTCACCGGCCAGGACGACGGCACGCCGAAGTCGGCGGAATGGGCCGCAGCGATCTGCGACGTGCCGGCCGACACCATCAAGGACCTCGCCCGGCGCTTCGCCAAGAACCGCACCATGCTCGCCGCCGGCTGGTCGCTGCAGCGCCAGCACCATGGCGAGCAGGCGCACTGGATGCTGGTGACGCTGGCCTCCATGCTGGGCCAGGTCGGGCTGCCCGGCGGCGGGTTCGGCTTCAGCTACCACTATGCCAGCGGCGGCTCGCCCTCGGCCGACGCGCCGGTGCTGACCGGCATCACCGACGGCGGCAAGGCGGTCGAGGGGGCGGCCTGGCTGACCGAGAGCGGCGCCGCCTCGATCCCCGTCGCGCGGGTCGTCGACATGCTGCTCAACCCGGGCAAGGAGTTCGACTTCAACGGCACCAAGGCCAAGTACCCGAAGGTCAAGATGGCCTACTGGGTCGGTGGCGATCCCTTCGTCCACCACCAGCAGCGCAATCGCATGGTGGAGGCCTGGCGCACCCTCGACACCTTCGTCGTGCAGGACTTCCAGTGGACGCCCACGGCGCGCCACGCCGACATCGTGCTGCCCGCCACCACCTCCTACGAGCGCAACGACATCGAGAGCCTGGGCGACTATGCCGGGCGGGCGATCGTGGCGATGAAGAAGGTGGTCGACCCGCTGTTCGAGGCGCGCAACGACTACGACATCTTCCTCGCCATCGCGCAGCGGCTGGGCAAGGCCGACCAGTTCACCGAGGGCAAGAGCGAGATGGACTGGATCCGCTCCTTCTACGACGCCGCCCTCACCCAGGCGAAGGCCAAGAACATGGCCATGCCGGAGTTCGACGCGTTCTGGGCCGAGGGCGTGGTCGAGTTCCCGGTCACCACGGGCAAGAGCTTCGTGCGCTACGCGAAGTTCCGCGAGGATCCGCTGCTCGCCGCTCGGCACCCCCTGTCCGGCCTGGATCGAGATCTACTCCAGGAACATCGCCAAGATGGGCTATGACGACTGCCCGCCGCACCCCACCTGGATGGAGCCGGTCGAACGGCTGGGCGGCCCCGGGGCCAAGTTCCCGCTGCATATCGACGCCTGCCATCCCAAGAGCCGCCTGCACTCGCAGCTCGGCGGCACCAAGCTGCGGGAGACCTACCAGGTCGCCGGCCACGAGCCCTGCCTGATCAACCCGAAGGACGTCGAGGCGCGCGGTATCAAGGACGGCGACGTCGTGCGCGTGCTCAACGAGCGCGGCCAGATCCTGGCCGGGGCGAAGGTCACCGACATGGTGCGGGCGGGGGTGATCCGGGTCAACGAGGGCGGCTGGTACGACCCGGCGGAGCTCCGGCAAGCCGGGAACGCTGTGCAAGTACGGCGACGTTCATCAACGTGCTGACCATCGACATCGGCACCTCGAAGCTGGGCCAGGGCACAGGCCACAGCGCGATCGGCGACGTCGAGAAGTACGGTGGGCCGGCGCTCACGGTGACCGCCTTCGAGGCGCTCGCCGGCGCCGCCTGAGCCGGGCGCCGGGCGAGGCCGCCGCCGCCCCGGCCGCCCTCCAACCCGGCCGGAGAGAGCCCCGCGATGATCGACCCTTCGGCCGCCGCATCACCTATCTGCGCGTCTCGGTCACCGACCGCTGCGACTTCCGCTGCGTCTACTGCATGGCGGAGGCGATGACCTTCCTGCCGCGCGGCGAGCTGCTCACCATCGAGGAGCTCGACCGGCTGTGCGGCGCCTTCGCCCGCGGCGTGCGCAGGATCCGGCTGACCGGCGGCGAGCCGCTGGTCCGACAGGGCGTGATGGCCCTGGTCGAGGAGCCCTCGGCCGGCGCTCGGCGCCGGCGCGCTCGACGAGCTGACGCTCACCACCAACGGCAGTCGGCTCGCCCGGCACGCCGCGGCGCTCGCCGGGCACGGCGTCGCCGCGTCAACGTCTCCCTCGACTCGCTCGACCCGGCGACCTTCGCCCGCATCACCCGGCGGGACGGCCTGCCGCGGGTTCTGGAGGGGATCCGCGCCGCCCGGGCGGCCGGGCTCGCCGTCAAGCTCAACGTCGGCGCTGCGCGGCGTCAACGAGGCGGAGATCCCGGAGATGATCCGCTGGCCCATGGCCAGGGCATGGAGCTGACGCTGATCGAGACCATGCCGCTCGGCGAGATCGACGGCGACCGCACCGGCCAGTACCTGCCGCTGTCGCTGCTGCGGGCCCGGCTGGCCCAGCGCTTCACCATGGAGGACCTGCCCGATCGCAACGGCGGGCCGGCCCGCTACGTCCGCCTGCGCGAGACCGGCGGACGGCTCGGCTTCATCACCCCGCTCACCCACAATTTCTGCGAAAGCTGCAACCGCGTGCGGCTGACCTGCACCGGCACGCTCTATCTCTGTCTCGGCCAGGAGGACGCCGCCGATCTGCGCGCGCCGCTGCGGGCCTCGAGGGCGGGGCCGGGCTGCTCGACGCCGCGATCGATGCCGCCATCGCCCGCAAGCCGCGCGGCCACGACTTCGTCATCGACCGCCGCACGACCCGGCCGGCACTCGCCCGGCACATGAGCGTCACCGGCGGCTGAGCGCTGCTGCCCCGTGACCCGCGACCGCCGCGGGGCAGCCGCCGGCCGGCTCATGCCGGCGACATGGCGGCGCTGCAGGCCCTGCCGCTCCCCGCCCTGATGGCGACGGCCCCGGGCGACGAGCCCGGCATCGACTTCGTCTCCCGCTTCTTCGCCCCGGCCAACGGCGTGCCGGAGGATCCGGTCTCCGGCGTCGCCCACCTCGCCATGGTGCCCTACTGGTCGGCGCGGCTCGGCCGCCCGCGGCTGGTCGGGCGCCAGCTGTCGCGGCGCGGCGGGGTGGTCGTCGGCCTCGACCGCGGCGCGCGCGTCACGCTGCTCGGCCGCACCGTGCTGGTGACCCGCGGCAGCATCCACCCGGACGGCGTCGCCCTGCCCTGAGGCCGCCGCTCAGATCGGCGGCAAGCCCAGCCACTGCGCCAGGCCGCGCAGCACCAGGGTGACGGCATAGGCGGCGAGGATCATGCCCATCACCCGCTTGATCACCGCGGCGCCGCCCGCCCCG
Source organism: Dongiaceae bacterium (assembly GCA_046349435.1). GTDB lineage: Bacteria > Pseudomonadota > Alphaproteobacteria > Dongiales > Dongiaceae > JAXMCI01. The sequence continues at coordinate 4,654 of JAXMCI010000047.1, forward strand.
ATCAGGCGGGACAGCTGCGCGGCGCCGAGCAGCATCACGTAGGTGATGGCGAGCACCAGCACCACCGCCGCCGTGGTGTGGATCTGCTCCAGGACGCTGAACTGCGTATTGTCGGTGCGCAGCATCACCGTCAGCATCGCGCCCGGCCCGGCCAGCGTCGGCACGGCCAGCGGATAGATCGACAGCTGCAGCAGCGACTGGCCGTCGGTGGCGGCGGCGACCTCCCCCTTGTCCTGGCCGATCACCAGCTCGACCGAGAAGAGGAACAGGATGATGCCGCCGGCGATCTCGAAGGCGTGCAGCGAGACGCCGATGGCGGCGATGACGATCTGGCCGACGGCGATGAAGAACATCAGGATGACCAGCGCGATCAGCGTGGTGGCGAGCGCGATCCGGCGCCGCCTGGCGCCGTCGTACCCGCCGGTCAGCCCCATGAAGACCGGCAGCACCGTGATGGGATCGAGCACGACCCACATCGCCAGAAAGTCCCGGACGAAGTCGCCGAACCACCACATCGCCTGCCCCCCGGCCGATCGTTCCCCGCGCCCCGCCGGCGCGACGGCGGAGTCTATGATGCCGGCCGGCCGGTGTCGCGCCGCTCGGCCTCGACCTCGGCGAGATAGGTGCCGCGCGGATCGGCCTCGGGCGGGTCGAGCAACTCGGCCGCGCAGGCGCGCGTCAGCGCGGCGACGATCCGCACCGCGGCATCCTGGCGGGCGGCGAAGCGCTCGGTGAGGGCGCGGCGGCCGGCCGCGCCGCCCTCCCCGTCGAAGCGCCGCACGGCGGCCAGCGTCTCGGCCTCGAGCCGTTCGAGGATCGCTCGCGGCGCCGCGGCCAGCCGGCCAAAGTCGCGCTCGACCAGCCGCTGCATCGCCTCCCGCTCCCACCATGCGTCCGGCCCGCCCGCCTCAGGCTGCGTCCAGCGCGCCGGCGGTCCCGTATCGAGCCACAGCGGCAGGAAGCTCGACAGGCAGGGGGAGGCCAGGGAGGCCCAGAGGGTGGCGGCGGGGGCTGCGGCGCCGGGGCCGTCCGTTGCCGCCGGCAGCTCCGCCACCATGCTGGCGGCGGTCTCCACCCCGGACGGGGCGGTCGCGTGCATGCAGATCAGGCTCTGCCCGTCCGCGCCGGGGCGCCAGCCGGTGCCGGGCTCCGTCGCCCCGTGGGCGCGCAGCACGGAGAACACGTCCTCCAGCGCGAGCGGCCCCTGCCCGGCCAGCCGCGCCACGCGCCGGCGGGAGGCCGCCAGCCGCGCCGCGCAGCTCGGCAGGAAGGGCAGGTCCGGATCGGCATAGGCGGCGGCGAAGTCGAAGGGCCGGCCGGCCGCGGGGTCGAACCAGCCCGAGCGCGTGGCGAACTCGACTGCCGACCCCGAGATGCGGTCGTAGTCCGCGCCGATCGTGTAGAGGTTCGAGATGGCGGCCCAGCCGGCCACCCGCCGCGCAGCCCAGTGGCGGCCGGCGGTCTCCAGGATCCAGGCCTCCGCGGCGTCGGCCAGGATGAAGCTGTTGTGGTAGGAGGTCTCGCGGGTCGCCGAGGTGCGGCCGGACTGGCCGTGCCGCTCGAGCAGACCGGTGAGCACCGCCAGCCCCTCCTCCGCGGTGGCCGCGCGCTCCAGCGTCAGGCGCAGCAGGTCCATGCCGAGCAGCCCCGGCTCGGTCGAGGCCGGCAGCCGGGAGAACAGCGCCTCGTTGCCGATCGCCAGGCCATGCTCGTTGACGCCGTGCTCGAAGCCCCACATCCACCAGGGCCGCGACCCGAGCACCGCATGGGTGTGCGCCGCCTGCGGCAGCGCGACATAGGTGCAGCGCACCATGCTGCCGGGGGCATGGTCGCTGGCCTCGACGCGGGTCAGGTACTGCGCCTCGTTGGGCTCGCGGTCCGAGTTCTTCGCGAGCGTGGTGCGGCCGGAGGCGGCGAGGCCGCCGAGCAGGACGAAGGTATCGCACATGGCAGTGGGTTAGCGCGCGCCGCCTCGCTCCCGCAAGAGGGCGAGCGCGACGGCGCGCCCTTCCGGCCTCGCAGCAGCGTGCACGGCGGCGATGCGCGTCCCGCGGCGGCGCCCTATGATGCGCCGGGGACGGTGCTGCGATGAGCGCTGGGAAGCAGGTCCATATCGGCTGCGCCGCCGGGTTCGCCGGCGACCGCTTCGATGCGGGCATCGCGCTGGTCGCGGCGCTGGCCGAGCGAGACGGCCCGCGCTACCTGATCTACGAGACGCTGGGCGAGCGCACGCTGGCGCTGGCGCAGCTCGACCGGCGGCGCGATCCCGAAGCCGGCTGCACGCCCGACTTCGAGTCCTTCCTGCGCCCGGTGCTGCGCAGCTGCGTCGAGCACGGCATCCGCATCGTCGCCAATTTCGGCGCCGCCAATCCGCCCGCCGCCGGCCGGCGCGCCGCGGCGCTGGCCCGCGAGCTCGGCATCCGCGACCTCGCCATCGCCGTGGTCGAGGGCGACGACCTGCTGGCGGCCCTCGGGCCCGCGGCGGTGCGCGGCTGGCCGAACGACGAAGGCCTGTCGCTGGCCGGCCGGCCGATCCTCGCCGCCAACGCCTATCTCGGCGCCGAGCCGATCCGCGCGGCGCTCGCCGCCGGCGCCGGGCTGGTGCTGACCGGGCGCTGCACCGATTCGGCGCTGGCGCTGGGACCGCTGCGCCACGAGCATGGCTGGCCGGCCGACGACTGGGACCGGCTTGCCGCCGGCACGCTGGCCGGGCACCTGCTGGAATGCGGCGGCCAGGTCACCGGCGGCTACTTCGCCGATCCCGGCCGCAAGGACGTGCCCGACCTCGGCGACCTCGGCTTCCCGATCGCCACGGTCGACGCCGGCGGCACCATCCTGATCGGCAAGCCGGCCGGCACCGGCGGGCTGGTCAGCGAGGCGACGGTCAAGGAGCAGCTGCTCTACGAGATCCACGATCCCGCCGCCTACCTGACGCCGGACGTCACGCTCGACCTGACCGGGGTCGAGGTCCGCCAGGACGGCCCCGACCGGGTGCGCGTGACGGGCGCTGCCGGGCGGGCGCCGCCGGCGACCCTCAAGGTCACGGTCAGCGTCGAGGGCGGCTTCCTCGGCGAGGGCGAGATCGGCTATGCCGGCCCCGGCGCGCTGGCCCGCGCCGAGCTCGCCGCCGCCGTGCTGCGCCGCCGGCTGGAGCGGCTGGAGCCCGGCCTCGAGCTGCGCTGCGACATCATCGGCACGATCTCGCTGTTCGATTCCGATGCCGGCCGGCTGCGCGTCGTCAGGCGCTTCGACCCGGACGGCGACTACCGCCTGCGGCTGGCCGCCCGGGCGCCCGACCGCGCCGCCGCCGAGCGCGCCGCCCGCGAGGTGCTGTCGCTCTATTGCTGCGGGCCGGCCGGCGGCGGCGGCGTGCGCACGGCCGTCACCGGCCGGATCAACACCGTCTCCTGCCACGTGCCGGCCGACCTGCCGCGGCCGGGCGTCACCCTGGTGCGCTGCGATGACTGAGATCCTGCCGCTGCACCGGCTCGCCCATGCCCGTTGCGGCGACAAGGGCAACCGCGTCAACATCGGTGTGTTCGCCTACCGCGCCGAGGACTTCCCGCTGCTGCTCGAGCAGGTCACCGAGGCGCGCGTCGCCGCGCTGTTCGCCCACCGCGGCTGCGGCAGGGTGCGGCGCTACGTGCTGCCGCGGCTCGCCGCGCTCAACTTCGTCATCGACGACGTGCTCGAGGGCGGCGTCAACGGCAGCCTCGGCCTCGACGGCCACGGCAAGGGCCTGTCCTTCCTGATGCTGCAGCTGCCGGTGACGCTGGCGACGCGCTGACCGCGCGGGGCTTATCCGCGATTGCCGCCATAGGCCTGCTGGAACAGCTCGTTGCGGGCGACGCGGTCGTAGCTGAGGCGGGCGAAGTCGGGGGCGGCGCGGCCGTCGAGGATCCAGCCGGCGAGCTCGCGGCCGATCGCCGGCCCGACCTTGAAGCCGTGGCCGCTGCCGCCGCTGCAGTCGTAGTAGCCGGCGAGGCCGGCGCGCGGGCCGACATACTGGTACCAGTCCGGCGTGACGTCGTAGAGCGCGGCATAGGAATCGATCAACGCGGCGCCCTGGAGCGGCGGGAAGCGATGCTCGGCGCGGGTCTGCACCTCGGCGACGAAGTCGGGGTCGGCGGTCTGCTTGTAGTTCTCCGGGTCGCAATCGAGATAGGGCTTGGGGAAGCCGCGGCCGAGCACGAAGCGGCCGCCGCCGAGCGGCCGGAGATAGATCGCGTCGACCGCGTTGGAGACGGAGCAGTGCGGCAGCGCCCGCCCGCCGCGCGCCTGCCAGACCGTGTCCTGCTCGCGGATGGTGCGCATCGTCATCGGGATGCCGGCGAGCTCGGCCAGGCGCTGCGCCCAGGGGCCGGCGGCGTTGACCACCGCCCCGGCGGCGACCTCGCCCTCGTCGAGCATCACGCCGGTGACGCGGTCGCCCTGGCGCAGCAGGCCGCGGCAGGGGGTGCGCAGCCGGACCTCGCCGCCCGCCCGCTCGAAGGCGCCGACATAGGCCTCGGTGCTGCGCACCGGGTCGGCGAAGCCGCCCTCGGCCTCCCAGACCACCGCGGCGACGCCGTCGGCGTTGAGCCAGGGCAGGCGCTCGGCGACCTCGGCCGGCGACAGGATGCGGGTGTCGATGCCGAGGCCGCGCTGCATGGCGATGTTGCGCTCGGCCGCCGCCTTCGCGTCGGGCGGCACCAGGAAGGCCCAGCCGGTGCGCTCGTAGCCGCCATCCTGGCCGAGCTCCTCCGGCATCGCCTTGAACATGGCGACGCCGGCCAGCGCCAGCCGGGCCATCAGCGGCGTCGAGTAGTGCTGGCGGACGATCGCCGCGCTGCGGCCGGTGCCGCCGGCGGCCGGCGTCGCCCGCTCGAGCAGCAGCACCCGGCCGGCGCCGCGCTGCCGCAGGTGATAGGCCGTGCTGGCGCCGGTGATGCCGGCGCCGATGACGACGACGTCGTAGCTCGCCATGAAACCCTCTCGCTTGACTTGATCCTGGGTGGCGGGTGCGCCGGGCGTCAGCCCGGGCGCTTCTTGCTGAGCTGCCCGAGCACGGCGGCGACGACGATGATGGCGCCGACCGTGGTCTGCTGCAGGAACGGGTTGACGCCGAGCAGGGTCAGCCCGTTGCGGATGGTGACGATCAGCAGCACGCCCGCGGCGGTGCCGAGGATGGTGCCGGCGCCGCCGCTCAGCGAGGCGCCGCCGATCACCACCGCGGCGATGGCGTCGAGCAGGTCGAGCGTGCCGAGCGTCGGGTTGGCGGAATCGAGCCGGGCGCTGTTGATCACCCCGGCGAGCCCGGCGCAGGAGCCGCTGATGACGAAGGCGATCGCCTTGATGCGGGTCACCGAGATGCCGACCAGGTCGGCCGCCTTCTCGTTGCCGCCGACGGCGTAGAATCCCATGCCGGTGGTGGTGTTGCGCAAGGTGAAATGGATCAGCAGCAGCAGCACCAGGCAGATCAGCATCGGCGCCCGGATGCCGGCCACCGCGCCCTGGCCGAACCACTGGTAGGGCTCGGGGAAGCCGTAGATCGTCTCGCCGCCGCTGATCACCAGCCCGCCGCCGCTGATGATGCCGAGCACGCCCAGGGTGGCGACGAAGGACGGGATGCCGATGCGCGTCACCAGCCAGCCGTTGAGGGCGCCGACCACGCTGCCGGCGGCGATGGCGAGCAGCACCGCCAGCGGCCAGGGCAGCCCCCACCAGACCACGGCGATGGCGCCGATCACCGCGCAGAAGCCCTCGATGGCGCCGATGGAGAGGTCGATCTCGCGGCAGATGATGATCGGCGTCGTGCCGATCGCCAGCGTGCCGATGATGGCGAACTGCACCGACAGGTTGCTGATGTTGCGCAGCGACAGGAAATGCGGCGCGGTCAGCGCCAGCACGACCCACAGCAGCACCAGCGGCGCCAGCACGCCGGTCGAGCGCCCGAGCAGGCGGCGGCCGCCGCCGAGCAGGCCGGACAGGGAGTTGGTCATCGCGCCGCCCATCGTCCCGGGCCCGCGACGGCACGCGCCGGCGGACCCTTCATGAAGCCTTCGCCAGGACGATGTGCAGAAGGTCGTCCGCGGTCAAGTCGGTGACCGCGGTCTCGCCGGCGGTGCGGCCGTCGCGCAGGATGTAGACGCGGTTGCACAGCCCGACCAGCTCCTCGAACTCGGAGGAGGCGATGACCACGGCGGCCCCGTCGGCCGCCATCTGGCGGATCAGCTTGTAGATCTCGATCTTGCTGCCGATCGACACGCCGCGGGTCGGCTCGTCGGCCAGCACGATCTGCGGCCGGGTGGCCATCCAGCGCGCCAGGATGGTCTTCTGCTGGTTGCCGCCGGACAGGCTGGTGATCGGCGCGCGGATCGAGGCGGCCTTGATCTGCAGCTCGCCGCGCAGCCGCTCGGCGAGCCGCGCCATGGCGCCGCCCCTGAGCACGAAGCCGCCGCGCCGGAGGCCGGGGTCGCGGCCGGTGCTGGCCGCCGCGACGCAGATGTTGTTGGCGATGTCGTCGTTGGCGAAGATGCTCTCGTCCTGGCGGTCCTCGGGGATGAAGGCGATGCCGTGGGTGATCGCCTCGGCCGGGGCGCGGAACGCGACATTGCGGCCGTCGATGGCGATGCTGCCGCGCTCGATCGGCGTCACCCCGAAGATCGCCTTCAGCGTCTCGGTGCGGCCCGAGCCGACCAGCCCGGCGAGTCCCACCACCTCGCCGCGGCCGACGCTGAAGGAGACGTCGTGCAGCCGGCCGCCGGCGGCGATGCCGCTGACCTGCAGCTTGGGGACGGCGCCCAGCGCCGCCTCGGCCCGGCGCGGGAAGACGCTGCCGGCCGGCCGGCCGGACATCAGCTCGACGAGAGTGTCGACCGTCGTCTCGCGCGCCGCCAGGGTGCTCACCGCCTTGCCGTCGCGCAGCACGGTGATGCGGTCGGAGAGCGCCAGCGCCTCCTCGAGGAAATGGGTGATGAAGACGACGCCGACGCCGGCCTCGCGGATCCGGCGGATGCGGCCGAACAGGGCGCCGCGCTGGTCGGGGGGCAGCGAGGAGGTCGGCTCGTCGAACAGGATGACCTTGGGCGACTGGGCCTGGGCCCGGGCGATCTCGACCAGCTGGCGCTCGGCCTGGCTGAGCGAGGCCACCGGCGCCGCCGGGTCGAGGTCGAGCGCCATCGCCGCCAGGCTCTCGCGGGCGCGCGCCAGCAGCCGCCGGCGGTCGACCAGGCCGATCGCGGCGCCGCGGCGGCGCAGCGGGATGTCGCTGATCAGGATGTTCTCGGCGACCGACAGGTTGGGCAGCAGCGAGAGCTCCTGGTGCACCACGACGATGCCGAGCCGGTGCGTCAGCCGCGGCGACGGCTCGATCGCCCGGCCGTCGAGCTCGATGCTGCCGGCGTCGGGCCGCACGATGCCGGAGAGGATCTTGACCAGCGTGCTCTTGCCGGCGCCGTTCTCGCCGAGCAGCGCGTGGATCTCGCCATGCGCGACGGCGAAGTCGACGCCGTCCAGCGCGCGGGTGGCGCCGTAGCTCTTCGAGATGCCGCGGGCGGCGAGGCAGGGCGGGGCGGTCATGTCTCCACTCTTGTCATCGCCGGGCCTGGCCCTGGGCCTGACCCGGCAATGACAGTCTTGGGAGGGGCGGCGGGACTCGGCTCCCGCCGCCCCCTCGCCTTCCGTCCCTACTTGCAGCCGCCGATGGCGCGCTTCACGTCGGCGACGAGGCCGGGGGTGGTGCCCTCGGTGGCGCCGCTGCCGATCTTCTCCATCAGCGCCTTGTCGACGATGAAGGTCGGCATGATGATCTTCGGCGGCACGGTCTTGCCGTTGGCGATGTCGACGCCGGTGCGCACCACCTGGGCGCCGATGTCGCGCCAGCCCTGGTAGAGGTCGGCGGTGACCTGGCCGGTCCACACCTTGTTGAGCGTCTCGCAGTCGCCGTTGTAGCCGGTGATCACCGGCGTGGCGCCGGCCACCTTGGCGGCGGTGACGACGCCCTTGGCCATGCCGTCGCTGAGCGCGATGATCAGCTTCAGGTCGGGCTCCTTGGTGAGGAAGTCGGCGGCCAGCGCGTTGGCCTTGTCCGACATCCAGCCGGCCTCGCCATAGGCGGCCACCTGGATCTTCGGGAACTCCTTCAGGGCCCGGTTGAAGCCGTTCTCGCGCAGGAGGCCGGCCTGGTGCGCCTTGGCGCCCTGGACCAGCGCCACCTTGCCCTCGCCGCCGATCTTCTCGAAGGCCCACTTGGCGATGTTGTAGCCGCCGGCCTCCTCGTCGCTCGAGATCAGCGTCGCGGTGGTGCCGCCGCCGAGATTGTCGCCGATGAACATGATGATCGGCACCTTGGCCTCGTTGGCCTTCTTGATCGACGGGCCGATCGCCTTGGAATCCTCGGGGTCGATGGCGATGACGTCGACGCCCAGCGACAGCAGGTTGTCCATCGCGTTGGCCTGGGCGGCGGCGCCGGCGGAGAGCGCGAACTGCATCTTCGCGCCGAGCTCCTGCGCCTGGTTCTTGGCGCCGTCGATGGCGTCGGCGATCACCGGCAGGTCGGCGGGGTAGGAGGTCCAGCCGATGGTGATGTCCTTGGCCGAAGCGCCGCCGGCGGCGGCGAGGCCGATGAAGGCGGCGCCCGCCGCCAGCAGCAGGGCCCGGCGGACCGCCGGGCGACGCTCGATCCGATGATTCTGTCTCCTCATGGCTCTCCCTTTCTTTGGTTACAGCGTCTGCCAGTCGACCGACTGCTCGAAGGCATACGCGGCTCGGTAAAGGCTGCACTCGTCCCAATGGCGCCCGACCAGCATCAGCCCGACCGGCAGCGCGCCGGCCAGGCCGCAGGGCACGGTGATGGCGGGATGGCCGGTGCCGCAGAAGGGCGCCGTGTTGCCGTTCATCGCCAGCGCCGCGTCCCAGGTCTGCCGGATGCCGGCATCCTCCGGCGGCAGGCGGGTGGCGAGCTGCGGCGTGGTCGGCATCAGCAGCAGGTCGTGCTCGGCCAGCGCCGCGTCGTAGAGGCCGCGCATCTGCCGGATCAGGTTCTGCGACTTGCCGTAGAAGCGCCCGCCATAGGTCCGCGCCATGTGCTCGGCGGCGATCATCACCACCTTGAGCGGCACCGAGATCTCGTCGGCGCGCTGCCGCCAGCGCGCCATCGCCGCTGCCGCGCCGGCGAGGTAGAGCCCGCCATGGTTGGAGGCGGCGCCGTTGCCGCGCATCATCATGTCCATGGCGCCCTCGATCAGGGTCGGCGCCCAGATCGCCCGGCCGATGGCGTGCACCGGCACCGAGATCTCGCGCACCTCGGCGCCGAGCATGGCGAGCCGCGCCGCGGCGGCACGCACCTTCTCGTCGACCGCGGCCTCGGATTCCGGCCGGCCGAAGCCCTCGCGCACGATGCCGATCCTGAGGCCCCGCACGCTGTCGCCGAGGCTGGCGCCGTAGGGCGCGGTGACGACGTCGGCCTGCCGCGGATCGATGCCGTCGGGCCCGGCCACGGCCTCGAGCAGCAGCGCGTTGCCGGCGACGTCGGCCGACATCGGCCCGGTATGGTCGATGGTGTACTCGATCGGGAACATGCCGGTGTAGGGGATCAGACCGTAAGTCGGCTTCATCCCGACGATGCCGCACCAGGCGGCCGGGATGCGGATCGAGCCGCCCTGGTCGCCGCCGAGCGAGAGATCCGCCTCCCCCGCCGCGATCAGCGCCGCCGAGCCGGAGGAGGAGCCGCCGGCGGCGTGCGCCGGGCTGCGCGGGTTGAGCACCGGCGCCGGCCAGCTGGTGTGGCTGCCGCCCGAGGAGCAGAGATACTCGCACTGCGCCTTGCCGACGATCTCGCCGCCGGCGTCGAGGATGCGGGTGACCACCGTGGCGTCGGCCTCCGGCACGAAGCCGTCGAGGAAGCCGGCGCCGGCCGCCATCGGCACGCCGGCGAGGCAGATGCTGTCCTTCAGCACCACCCGCTTGCCCGCGAGCGGCCCGCCGGGGCGGCCCTTGATCGAGAGCTTCCGGACCCAGGCATTATGGGGATTGGCCTCGCCCTCCGGGCGGAAACCGGCGCTGCGCGGATAAGGCGACACGGGCACCGGGTCGGGCAGCCGGTCGACCAGGTCGTAGCCGGCCAGCGTCCCCTCCAGCATCTCCCGCCAGGTCGCCGCCTCCGCCGCGCTCATGGAGAATCCGAGCGATGCCGCGATGTCCTGCAGCTGGTCGAGGGTGGGACGCAGGACCGGCATCTCGTGTCAGCTCCCGGCGAGGCAGGTCGGACGCAGAGGCGGAGCGGTCATCGACTGTCGCATGGGCGACGAACCTCGTTCAATACGGTGCTGGCAATATGGCGCTGGCGTCCTGCGATGCCGGGGATCGTTGGTCGGCCGGGCGTGCTCTCTCCTGCGGCCGGCTACTCGGCGGCATCGCTGCGGACGCCGTAGTGCCGCGCCAGGTAGCCGGCGGTGAACAGGCCGCCCTGCGCCTCGCGGCGGATCAGCTCGGGATCGCGGCCGGCCGGATCGCCGTAGCCGCCGGCGCCCGGCGTCTCGATCACCACCGACTGCTCCGGCCCCAAGCGGACGTCGAACGGCTTGCCCGGCAGCTCCGTCTCGGCCGCGCCGGGGCCGCGCAGCAGGAGGCGGCCCGAGGCGCCGGGGCCGCCGCCGAAGATGCCCCAGGGCTGGTGGCGCACCCGCTCCATGAAGCCGGTGAAGCTGGTCTCGTGGCCGACCGGCCGGATCACCCGGCGCAGCCCGGCGCCGCCGCGATGGCGGCCGGGGCCGGCGGAATCGACGACCAGCTCGTAGGAATCGACCAGCAGCGGATATTCCTGCTCGATCGCCTCGATCGGCAGGTTGGAGGTGTTGGTGATGTGGACCTGCACCCCGTCCTTGCCGTCCTTGCCGGCGCGCCCGCCGAAGCCGCCGCCCAGCGTCTCGAGATAGAGGTAGGGCTGGCCGGTGCGCGGATCGGTGCCGCTGAAGATCGCCGCGCTGTTGGAGCCGTTCGACGCGCCGCAGACGAGGTCCGGCACGGCGTCCTTGAGCGCCCCGACGATCATGTCGGCGATGCGCTGGCAGGCGGCGGTGCGCTGGGCGACGGCCGCCGGGAAGGAGCAGTTGAGCAGCGAGCCCTCGTCGCAGACCAGCTCGATCGAATCGAGCACGCCCTGGTTGTTCGGCACGTCCTCGTCGAGCAGCGCCTTCAGCGTGTAGCAGACCGCCGACTGCAGGGCGTTGATGGTCATGTTGATGTTGCCGCTGACCTGCGCGGCCGAGCCGCGGAAGTCGAGCTTCACCGTGCCGTCGCCGACCTCGATGCGCAGCTTCAGCGGCAGGTCGAGATGGCCCTGCGCGTCGCCGTCGAGCACGTCGGCGATCTCGTAGACGCCCGGCTTGAGGCGCCGGAAGCCTTCGCGCATACGCCGCGCGGTGCGCTCGATGATCTCCTCGAAGGCGGCGAACAGCGTCTCGGCCGGCGTCGTCTGGGCGAGCTCCTTGAGGCGGCGCTCGCCGAGCCGGCAGGCCGAGATCTGCGCCACGTAGTCGCCGCGGCGCTCCTCCGGCAGGCGGACGTTGAGCAGCAGCAGGTCCATGATGTCGGCCTGCAGCTCGCCGCGGCGGAACAGCCGGATCGGCGGGATCCGGAGCCCCTCCTGGTAGATCTCGGTCATCACGCTGGCCAGCCCGCCCGGCGCCATGCCGCCGATGTCGGCGTGGTGCGCGATGTTGGTGATCCAGGCGACCAGCCGGCCCTCGAGGAAGACCGGCATCGCCATGTTGATGTCGGGCAGGTGGGTGCCGCCGGCGGCGTACGGGTCGTTGCCGATGAAGAGGTCGCCCTCCTCGATGCTGGCCAGCGGATACTTCTTCAGCAGGCTCTCGATCAGCCCGAGCCCGGAGGAGAGGTGCACCGGCAGCGACTGGGCCGGCTGCGCCACCAGCCGGCCGGCCGGGTCGGTCAGCATCACGCTGTGGTCGTGGCGCTCCTTGATGTTGGTCGAGTAGGCGCTCTTCATCAGCGCCACATAGACCTCCTCGGTGATCGACAGCAGCGCGTTGTGCAGCACCTCGAGCGCGATCGGGTCGGGAACGTTGCGGCGGTCGGTCATGCCGTCACCTCGATCAGCAGGTTGTGCGCCGCGTCGACCCGGGCGCGGTCGCCGGGGAAGACCAGCGTGGTGGTGTCGAGCTGCTCGATCACCGCCGGGCCCGCGACGACGTGGCCGGGCAGCAGGTCGGCGCGGGCATAGAGCCGCGCCGTGGCCGGCGCGTCGGCGGCGAACCAGACCGGCCGCTCGCCGATCGGCGCCGGGCTGCCGGCGGCGGTGGCGCCGCCGGCCAGCGGCTCGGTGAACTTGAGCCGGCCGCGCGCCGCCAGCCGGAAGTTGACGACCTCGACCGGGTCCTCGGGGTTGAAGTAGCCGTAGGTCGTCTCGTGCGCCTGGAAGAACCGGCGGCGCAGCTCCGCCTCGGCCGGCAGCTCGCTGCCGGCGAGCCGCACCGCCAGCTCGAAGTTCTGCCCGACATAGCGCATGTCGAGCGTGATCTCGACCAGCCGGTCGCCCGGCGGCACGTCCTCGTGCGCGAACCAGGCATCGGCGGCGGCGGCGAGGTCGGCGAGATGGCCGGCCAGGCGCGGCCGGTTCTCCGCCTCGACGCGGATCCGGTCGGTGCGCACGAAATCCTCGGCGAGATCGGAGACCACCAGACCCTGGGCGCAGAGGATGCCCGGCGCCGGCGGCACCAGGATCTCGCGCATGCCGAGGCTGCGCGCCACCTCGGTGGCGTGCAGCGGGCCGGCGCCGCCGAAGGCGAACAGGCTGAACTGCCGGGGATCGTGGCCGCGCTCGACCGAGACGGAGCGCAGCGAGCGCACCATGTTGGAGACGACGATGCTGAGCACGCCGTGCGCCGCCCGCTCGACGGTGAAGCCCAGCCGGTCGGCGACCGGCTGCAGCGCGCGGCGGGCGGCGCCGGAATCGAGCGCCATGCGGCCGCCGATCAGCCCGCCGGCCGAGAGCCGGCCGAGCGCCAGGTTGGCGTCGCTCACCGTCGGCTGGTCGCCGCCCTTGCCGTAGCAGGCCGGGCCGGGCACGGCGCCGGCGCTCATCGGCCCGACCTTGAGCCCGCCGTCGCGCTCGAACCAGGCGATCGAGCCGCCGCCGGCGCCGATCGTGTCGATGTCGACCATCGGCAGGCGCACCGGGAAGTCGGCGACGGTGCGGCTGAAGGCGGTGCCGGCCTGGTAGTCGCGAATCAGGCAGACGTCGGCCGAGGTGCCGCCCATGTCGAGCGTGATCAGGTTGGGCCGGGCGGCGAGCTTGGCGACGTGGATGGCGCCCATCACGCCCGCCGCCGGGCCGGAGAGCGCGGTGCGGATCGGGAAGCGCCGGGCGCGCTCGGCCGACATCAGCCCGCCGCGCGAGGAGTTGATGCCGAGCGCCGCGCCGGGCGCGACGGTGGCGAGCTCGCGCTCCAGCCCGTCGAGATAGCGGGTCACCACCGGCTGGAGGTAGGCGTTGAGCACGGTGGTCGAGAGCCGCTCGTACTCGCGGAACTCCGGCTGCACCTCGCAGGAGAGCGAGACGAAGAGATCGGGCAGGCGCGCCGCCAGCCGCTCGCGCACCCGCCGCTCGTGGTCCGGGGTGAGGAAGGCGAAGAGGAAGCAGACGGCGCAGGCCTCGGCGCCGGAGCGGGCGATCTCCTCGGCCACCGCGTCGACGTCGGACTCGTCGAGCGGCCGCAGCACCGCGCCGCTCGCCATCACCCGCTCGGTGACCTCGAAGCGGCGCTCGCGCGGCACCAGCGGCGTCGGGTAGTCGCGCTGGAAGCTGTACATGTGCGGCCGCACCTGGCGCTGGATCTCCAGCAGGTCGCGGAAGCCGCGGGTGGTGATCAGCGCCACCTCGGCGCCGCGCTTCTGGATCAGCGCGTTGGTCGCCACCGTGGTGCCGTGCTCCAGCCGGCGCACCGCCTCGATCGGGATGCCGGCCTCGGCGCACAGCGCCTGGAAGCCCTCGATGATGGCGCGGTGCGGCCGGTCGGGAGTCGAGGCCAGCTTGAACACGTGATATGCCCTGGCCTCGTCGTTATAGGCATAGAGATCGGTAAAGGTACCCCCGACATCGACGCCGACGATCCACGGCATGGGATGAGCCTTGAATTTCACACGGTGCATGCAATGCTAGTCGGGCTTGCGCCATGTTGTCAAACGGAGGACTCCGATGGCTTCGCGTAAGTTGGTCCCGCTGCCCGCCCGGCGGCCCAAGGGGACCGGCCGGCAATACGCCTACGACCAGCTGCGGCGCAGCATCCTGACGCTCGAGGTCGCGCCCGGCTCGATGCTCGACGAGATCGCCATCGTGAAGCAGTTCGGCGTCTCCCGGACGCTGGTGCGCGAGGCGGTGATCAGCCTCTCCTCGGAGGGGCTGGTGCAGCTGCTGCCCAATCGCGGCGCCCGGGTGGCGGGGTTCGAGCTCGACGACGTCCGCGCCTGGCACGAGGCGATCGAGCTGCTGCACCGCGCGGTGACCCGCTGGGCGGCGATCCGCCACCGCCCGGAGCATCTCGCCGCGATCCGCCGCGAGCGGCTGGCCTTCGAGAGCGCCGCCGCGGCCAACGACGCCGACGAGATGATGGAGGCCAACCGGCGGCTGCACCTCGCCATCGGCAATGCCTGCGGCAACCTGCTGGTGGCGAGCCAGTACGAGCGGCTGCTGACGCTGGGCCTGCGGCTGTCGCGGCTGATCCTCAGCTACGAGGCCAGCGCCGAGGTCCCGCTCGCCACCCATATCGGCCGCATCATCGACCAGCACCGCGAGATGGAGGCGGCGATCGCCGACCGCGACGCCGACCGCGCCGAGCAGCTCGGCGGCGCCCACGCCCAGCTCTCGCTCGACCGCTCGGTGACGACCCTGCGCGGCTCGCTGGCGGGCCAGGTGGCGATGCCAACCGTCGCGTGAGGAATGCCCGCCGGCTGGGACGTGGCGATCGTCGGCGGCGGGGCCGCCGGCTGCGTGCTGGCCAACCGGCTTTCGGCGGATCCGCGGCGGCGGGTGCTGCTGCTCGAGGCCGGCGGCCGCGGCCGCGGCCCGCTGGTCCGCCTGCCGCTCGGGGTCGGCCGGCTGCGCGGCAATCCCGCCTATGACTGGTGCTGGCCGGGCGAGCCCGAGCCGGAGCTCGGCGGCCGCGCGATCCGCCTGCCGCAGGGCCGGCTGCTCGGCGGCTCGTCGAGCATCAACGGCATGGTCTATGTCCGCGGCCATCCCGAGGACTTCGCCGGCTGGGTGCGGCAGGGCGCGGCCGGCTGGTCCTGGCCGGAGGTGCTGCCGCACTACCGCCGCGCCGAGCGGCACGAGACGCTGGGCGGCGACGGGCCGCTCACCGTCACGACGGCCCGGGGCGGCAATCCGCTCTACCACGCCCTGGTCGAGGCCGGCCGCTCGGCCGGGCATCCCGTGGCCGACGGCTTCAACGCCGCGCCGCCGGAGGGCTTCGGCTGGTTCGACTTCAACATCCGCCGCGGCCGGCGCTGCACCGCGGCCGCCGCCTATCTGCGCCCGGCGCTCGGCCGGCCCAACCTGACGGTGGTCACCGGCGCGCTGGCGACGCGGCTCGTCGTCGAGGGCGGCCGGGCGCGCGGCGTCGAGTGGCTGCGGCGCGGCGAGCGCGGCGCGGCCGAGGCCGGCACGGTGGTGCTGAGCGCCGGCGCGATCGGCTCGCCGCGGCTGCTGCTGCTCTCCGGCATCGGCCCGGCCGACGAGCTGCGGGCGCTCGGCATCGCGCCGTGCCTGGATCTGCCCGGGGTCGGGCGCAACCTGCAGAACCACCCGGACGTCGCGCTGCGCCACGCCTGCCCGGCGCCGGTCACCGTGCACAGCCTGCTGCGGCTCGACCGCCTGGCGCCGGCGGTGCTGCAGGCCGTGCTGCTCGGCTCGGGGCCGGCGGCCCAGTTCCCCGGCGAGAGCGGCGCCTTCCTGCGCAGCCGGCCGGACCTCGCGCGCCCCGACCTGGAATGCCACCTCGTCGCCGCGCTGCGCATCGCCGCGATCGGCCGCGACACGCTGCTCGGCCGGCGGCGCGGGCCGGCCGACCGGGACGGCTTCAGCATCCGCATCGCGCTGCTGCGGCCGGAGAGCCGCGGCCGGGTGCGGCTGGCGAGCGCCGACCCGCTGGCGCCGCCGCTGGTCCGGCACGGCTATCTCGCCGACGCCGCCGACCGCGCCGCGCTGCTTGCCGGCCTCAGGCTGATGCGCGGCGTCGTCGCCGAGCCGGCCTTCGATCCCTGGCGCGGCGCCGAGCTCGAGCCCGGCCCGGCGCTGCAGGACGACGCCGCGCTCGAAGGCTGGATGCGGGCCAACCTCGACACCCAGGGCCACCCCGCCGGCACCTGCCGCATCGGCGGGGACGGCGAGGCGGTGGTCGATCCGCGCCTGCGCCTGCGCGGGCTCGAGGGCCTGCGCGTGGTCGACGCCTCGGTGATGCCGGCGATCCCGAGCTGCAACACCTTCGCCACCACGGTGATGATCGCCGAGAAGGCCGCCGCGATGATGCAGGAGGAGGGGATTTAGTCCTACAGCGCCGCGCGCCCGATGCCGGCGCCGCCGTCGACGAACAGCGTCTGGCCGGTGATGAAGCCGGCATCGTCGGAGAGCAGGAAGGCGATCGCCGCCGCGACCTCGTCGGGCCGGCCGAAGCGCCCGACCGGCACGGCCGCGAGCAGCCGCCGTTCGGCCTCGCTGCCGACCGGGTTGCTGGTGCGGAACAGCGCCGTCTCGGTCGGGCCGGGCGCGACGGCGTTGACCGTGATGCCCTCCCCCGCCAGCTCGAGCGCCCAGGTCCGGGTCATCGCGATCAGCCCGCTCTTGGCCGCCGCATAGGCGCTGCGCTCGCGCGCGCCGAGCACCGTCAGGCTGGCGATGTTGACGATCCGCCCCCAGCGCTGCGCCCGCATCGCCGGCAGGCAGGCCTGCGCCGCCTGGACGGCGGCGCGCAGGTTGAGGCCGAGCACGTCGTCGAGGTCGCCGGCCGTGATCTCGCCCAGCCGGCGGCCGCGCACCAGCCCGACATTGTTGACCACCGCATCGACCGGCTCCTCGGACGCCAGCGCGGCGAGCCCGGCCCCGGCCGCCGCCGCGTCGGCGAGGTCGAGCGCGACGAAGCGGCCGGGGAAGGCGGGCGGCGCGCTGCGCGCGATGCCGACGACGCGGGCGCCGCCGGCGGCCAGCCGCTCGGCCAGCGCCAGCCCGATGCCGCGGCTGGCGCCGGTGATCAGGACGGTGCGACGGGACACAGGCGACCCCCTGGCCGATTTGCCGGCCGGAGTCTATGACGGGAGCGGACGGACTTGAAGCCGGACGCCCAGGAGGATGCGGCATGACGACGGGATCGGAAGGAACGGCACCGCCGGACGCGGCGGCGCGGCGCGCGGTCAAGCCGGTGGTGGTCTACTCGGTCGAGCAGCTGCCGCCCTACGACGCCGGCTTCTACCAGCGGGCCCGCGGCAAGCTCGAGAAGGTCGCCGAGCATCTCGTGCCGCCGCGCGAGGGCCGTGCCGTCGCGGTCCCGGCCGGCCATTTCATGCGCATCGTCAGCGTCGAGGGCCCGCAGGTCGGCGACCTCAATTTGTGGCACGCGCACGACCTGACCGAGCGCTTCTTCAGCGGCAAGACCCGGGCCCTGCACGCCACCCACGTCAGCACCGGCGACCGGCTGTGGAGCACGCTGCCCAGCCTGCGGCCGATGGCGACGATCACCCACGACACGCTCGGCTGGTACGGCTGGGACGAGGACGGCGGCGGCATCCACGACGTCATCGGGACGCGCTGCGACCCCTACACCAACATGCTGCTGAAGGGCACCGAGTACCACCATTGCTGCCACTCGAACCTGACCCGCGCGCTGGCGGCGGCACGCGGCCTGCCGCTCGCCGAGGCCGAGCGGCTGGTCCACGACGTGCTCAACGTCTTCATGTGCACCGGCTTCACCCGCGACACCCACCAGTACTTCATGAAGGCGAGCCCGGTCAGGCCCGGCGACTTCATCGAATTCTTCGCCGAGATCGACCTGCTGGCCGGCCTCTCCGCCTGCCCGGGCGGCGATTGCGGCTCGGGCCACTCCGACGACACCGCCCGCTGCCACCCGCTCAAGATCGAGATCTTTCGCCCCGACCCCGCCGCGCTGGCCGGCTGGCAGCCCTGGCCGCGCAACGCCTACTCCGGCAGCCACGGGGTCGAGCAGGCCTAGCCGCCGCCGGGCTCCACGAGGCGGCGGGCCGCCAGCGCCATGACCTCGGCGATGCCGCGCGCCACGGCCTCGCCGTCGGGCCCGGCGAACTGCCGGGCGCCGTCGTCGGTGTGGAACAGCCAGCCGCCCGGCCGCCCGACGCCGATCAGCGCCGCCGGCACGATCTGCGAGACGTTGCCGAAATCGGTGGCGAAGGGCAGCGGCGGCGGATCCTCGACGAAGTCGCGGCCCGAGGCCCGGAAGGCCGCGGCCACCGCGCGGGTCACCGCCGCGTCCGGCCGCACGCCGCAGAGCACGGTGCCCTCGCGCCAGCTGGCGCCGGCGAAGCCCGCACGCAGCGACCGCGCCAGCGCGTCGACCCCGGCCTCTGTGTCGGCGAACAGCAGGAAGCTCGCGTTCAGCACCAGGCCGGTGCCTTCCTCGACGTCACCCTCGAGATGCATCTGCTCGAGGATCACCCGGTCCGGCGGCATGCGCTCGACGACCTCGGCGAGGCCGCGCAGCGCCGCCATCGGCGCCGGCACCACCCCCTGCTTCAGCGAGCGCTGGCCGGAGATCCGGAGATAGTCGCGCCGCATCCAGAGCGAGCGCGTCGACACCGTGTTGATGAACTCCGGATGGACATAGAGCGCGGCGTCGATGCCGTCCCACAGCCCGGCGGCCGCGGACCGCGCCTTGCCGCTGCCCTGCGCGATGGTGCCCGGCGCATGGATCTCGTCGGCCGGGCAGCCGAACACCACGACCCGGCCGGCCAGCCGGTCCTTCAGCCCGGCCAGCGCCAGCGCCGCCGCGGTGACCCCGCCGGCGATCGGCCCGTGGCCGCAGGAATGCACCGGCTCGATGCTGCCGTCGGGCCGCACCGCCGCCACCGCGTCGTAGAGCACGATCATCCCGACCGTGCGGCCGGGCCGCGCGCCCACCAGCTTGGCGCGGAACGCCGTCGGCATGCCGCCGACGCCGCGCTCGACCTGGAAGCCGCCGGCGGCGAGCGCCTCGGCGATGTGCGCGGAGCAGGCATGCTCCTCGTGCGCCAGCTCGGGATGGCCATGGACGAAGCGCATCACCGACAACGCCGCCGGCATCTCGGCGGCGACCGCGGCCAGGGTCTCGGTGTCGGTGAGTCCCGCGTCAGCCATGGTCCCCCGCGATCGTGGTTGCGACGGTGCGGCGCTGGCTGGGGCGCCAGGATTCGAACCTGGGATCACGGGACCAAAACCCGTTGCCTTACCGCTTGGCCACGCCCCAATCGCCGGCCCGCAACTTAGGGAGAAGCGCGCCGGCGGGCAACCGGCGCGAGCGAGCGCGCCTCACGCCGCGGCGCGGTGCGCCTTGTACCAGTCGTAGGTCTGCCGCAGCCCGTCCTCCAGCCCGATGCGGGCGCGCCAGCCGAGCGCGGCCAGGCGGCCGACGTCGAGCAGCTTGCGCGGCGTGCCGTCGGGCTTGCTCGGGTCGTAGGCGAAGCGGCCCTGGTAGCCGACCACCCGCGCGATGGTCTCGGCGAGCTCGGCGATGGTGAGGTCGGTGCCGGTGCCGACATTGACGTGCTCGTGGCCGGAATAGTGCTGCAGCAGGTGGACCAGCGCGTCGGCGGCGTCGTCGACATGCATGAACTCGCGGCGCGGCCGGCCGCTGCCCCAGATCTCGACGGTCTCGGCGCCGCTCGCCCGGGCGCGGTCGATCTTGACCAGCAGGGCCGGCACGACGTGGCTCGACAGCAGGTCGAAATTGTCCTCCGGCCCGTAGAGGTTGGTCGGCATGGCGGCGATGAAGTCGCAGCCATGCTGGCGGCGATAGGCCTGGGCCAGCTTGATGCCGGCGATCTTGGCGACGGCGTACCACTCGTTGGTCGGCTCGAGCGGGCCGGTGAGCAGCGCGTCCTCGGTCAGCGGCTGCGGCGCCAGCTTGGGGTAGATGCAGGAGGATCCCAGCAGCAGCAGCTTCTTCATGCCGGTGCGCCAGGCGGCCTCGGCGATGTTCGCCTGGATCATCAGGTTGTCGTAGAGGAAGTCGGCCGGGCGGCTGGCGTTGGCGAGGATGCCGCCGACCGTGGCGGCGGCGACGATCGCGGCGTCGGGCCGCGTCTCGGCGAGCCAGTCCTCGACCTCGGCCTGGCGGCGCAGGTCGACGCGGTCGCGCCCGGCGGTGACCAGCTCGCAGCCGGCGCCGGCCAGCCGCCGCATCAGCGCGGCGCCGACCATGCCGCGATGGCCGGCGATCCAGACCCGCCGGCCCTGCAGGGCGAACGGCTCAGTTGCCGGGGTCACGACGGTCCTGGTCGGCGGCCAGCGCCCGGATGTCGCTCGCCACCATGTCGGCGACCAGCTCCGGGAAGGTCGTGGTGTGGCGCCAGCCGAGCCGGACCTGCGCCTTGCGCGGGTCGCCGAGCAGGAAGTCGACCTCGGTCGGGCGGAAGTAGCGCGGGTCGACCCGCACCAGCACGCGGCCGTCGGCGGCGTCGCGGCCCTGCTCGGCCACGCCCTCGCCCTCCCACGCGACCTTGCGGCCGATCTCGGCGAAGGCGAGCTCGACGAACTCGCGCACCGAGTGGCTCTCGCCGGTCGCCAGCACGTAGTCGTCGGGCTCCGGCTGCTGGACGATGCGCCACATGCCCTCGACATAGTCGCGGGCGTGGCCCCAGTCGCGCAACGAGTCGAGGTTGCCGAGATAGAGGCAGTCCTGCCGGCCGGCACCGATCGCCGCCACCGCGCGGGTGATCTTGCGGGTCACGAAGGTCTCGCCGCGGGTCGGCCCCTCGTGGTTGAACAGGATGCCGTTGCTGGCGTGCAGGCCATAGGCCTCGCGGTAGTTCACGGTGATCCAGTAGGCGTAGAGCTTGGCCGCGGCATAGGGGCTGCGCGGCTGGAAGCGCGAGGTCTCCGAGAGCGGCCGGTCCGGGCAGTTGCCGTAGAGCTCGGAGGTCGAGGCCTGGTAGAAGCGCACCCGGTCGCCGATCTTCAGGATGCGGATCGCCTCGAGCAGGCGCAGCGTGCCGAGCCCGTCGGCGTTGGCGGTGTATTCCGGCGTCTCGAAGCTGACCTGGACGTGGCTCTGCGCCGCGAGATTGTAGATCTCGGTCGGCTGCACCTCCTGCACCAGGCGGATCAGGTTGGTGGCGTCGGTCATGTCGCCATGGTGCAGGAAGAAGCGCACCCCCTTCTGGTGCGGGTCGCGGTAGAGATGGTCGACCCGGCCGGTGTTGAAGGAGGAGGAGCGGCGCTTGACGCCATGGACGACATAGCCCTTGCCGAGCAGCAGCTCGGCGAGGTAGGCGCCGTCCTGGCCGGTGGCCCCGGTGATCAAGGCGATCTTGTCGCTCATCGGCGGTGGGTTATCCTGCTGCTCGCGCGGCCGGCGCTCCTGGGCGCCGCGGCGGGCGACGCTAGCTGATTTCGCCGTCGAGCGGAAGCCGGCCAGGGTCGCCGCGTGGTCGCCGCGGTGCCGCATGGGACGGGGATAACGGGACCGGATCGGGGTCGAGCGAGAGATGGACAGCAAGCGTCGGCGCGCCACGCGCAGCCCCTTCGGCCAGCCGGGCGTGCCCCGCAAGGCCCACGGCAAGTCGCCCGCCGTGCCGCTGCGCGCGGCGGCGGCCGAGCCGGTCGAGCCGCACCTCGGCCCGGCGACGCCGGAACCGGCGGCGAGCGCGGCCGGCGGCGGCGCCCGACATGCCGGCGCCGGTGCCGCCCGCGGCAGCCGAGCCGACGCTGACGCCGCCGCTGCGCCGCGCCGCGGCCGCCGGACTTCACCGCCTATGGCGCGCCTGCCCCGGCGGCGCGCGGCCGCTGGCGGCGCGTGGCGGAGCCGGTCGCCGATCCCATGCTGCGCACGCCCAGGCCGACGCGCGAGCGGCTGTGGCCGGCGGCGCTGGTGCTGCTCGTCGTGCTGGCCGCGGCGGGCGGCGCCCGCCTGGTACTGGCGCGACCGCGCCGCCGCCGCCGCCCGCCGCGCCGGCATCGGACACGGCGCCGGCACCGGCCGCCGAAGCCCCGGCGCCGCCGGCGGCCGCACCGGCGGCAGAGGCACCGGCCGCAGAGCCAGCGGCGGCAGCGCCCGCCCCGGCAGCGGAGGCGCCCCCAGCCGCCCCGGCGGCCGAGACGGCGCCGGCGCCGGCCGCGGCCGATGCCGACCTCGCGGAGACCCGCCGCCTGCTGCGCGAGATCGACATCGCCCCCGGGCCCGACGGCGCGCCGCTCGACGACGCGACGCGCGAGGCGATCCGCCAGTTCCAGAAGATGGCCGGGCTGCCGGAAACCGGCGAGCCCTCGCCCGAGCTGCTGGACGAGCTGCGCGACGTCGCCAAGCCGCTGGGACACCGATCCCCTCGCCCGCGCCGCGGGAGAGCGCTCTACTCGAGCGGCGAGCGGTCCTCGGTCAGCATGGGGGCCGCGGCCACCCACCAGCCGGGCTCGGCCCGGCGGAGCGCCGCGGCGGCCTGCTCGGCAGCGGCGGCCGCGGCGTAGAGGCCGAAGCAGGTCGCGCCGCTGCCCGAGAGGCGCGCCAGCAGGCAGCCGGGCGTGGCGGCGAGCGCCGCCAGCACCCGGTCGATCGCCGGCGCCAGGCTGCGCGCCGGGGCGGCGCGGTCGTTGCCCCGGGCGGCCAGCGCCGCGGCCAGCGCCGCGGCGTCGGGCAGCGGCGCAGACCAGCGCCCGGGCGGCGAGAACGGCCCCTGGCGGGCGCGGAACACCGCAGGGGTCGGCAGCGGCAGGCCGGGATTGGCCAGCACCAGCCAGGCCGGCGGCAGCGGCGGCACCGGGTCCATGGTCTCGCCGACGCCGCCCATGAAGCGCGGCCCGCCGGCCAGGCACACCGGCAGGTCGGCGCCGAGCGGCAGGGCCAGCCGGGCCAGCGCGTCGGCCGGCAGGCTGGCGCCCCACAGCCGCAGCAGCAGCGGCAGGGTGGCGGCGCCGTCGGCCGAGCCGCCGCCGATGCCCGACGCCACCGGCAGGTTCTTGGTCAGGGTCAGCGCGGCGCCGAGCTCCGGCCGGCCGAGCGCGGCCTTCAGCGCCTCGGCGGCGCGCAGCACGAGGTTGTCCGGCCCGGCGCCCAGCCCGGCGGCGAACGGCCCCTCGACCGCCAGGCCGAGCCGGTCGGCCGGCGCCGCCGCCAGCCGGTCGCCGAGGTCGGCGAACACCACCAGGCTGTCGAGCAGGTGGTAGCCGTCGGCGCGCCGCCCGACGACGTGCAGATAGAGGTTGATCTTGGCGCGCGCGACCGCCCGCACCGCCGCCGGTGGCATCGCCGGCGTGCCCGCCGCCGGGCGCCGCTCAGCCGCCCGAGTTGCCGTCCAGCCCCTTGGCGATCTTCTGCTCGATCGGCTTGACGCGCTCGGCGTCGGGCTTGAAGAGCAGCGCGCGCTGCCACTGGTAGCGCGCCTCGACCTTGCGGCCGGCCTTCCAGTAGGCGTCGCCGAGATGGTCGTTGATGGTCGAGTCCTGCGGCTTCAGCTCGACCGCGCGCTCAAGGTTGCTGACCGCATCCTCGTACTTGCCGAGCCGGAAGTAGATCCAGCCCAGGCTGTCGATGATGTAGCCGTCGTTCGGCCGGCCGGCGACCGCCTTCTTCAGCATGTCCAGCGCCTCGTCGAGATGCTGGCCCTGCTCGACCCAGGAATAGGCGAGGTAGTTGAGCACCAGCGGCTGGTCGGGCTGCAGCTCGAGCGCCTTGCGGAAATCGGCCTCGGCACGCGGCCACTGCTTGCTGCGCTCGTAGGCGATGCCGCGGAAGTAGTAGACCGACCAGTGCTCCGGCTTGGCCTCGGGGATCAGCGCCAGCGCCTTGGTGTAGGCCTCGGCCGACTCGGCGAAGCGCTCGTGGCTGCGCAGGATGTTGGCCCGCTGCAGCAGCGGCTCGACCTGGTCGGGGCGCTCGGTGGCGAGCAGGTCGAGCTGGCGCAGCGCCTCGTCGGTCTGGCCGAGCTTGTCGAGCTCGAGCGCGGCGTTGAGGCGCGCCTGCCAGCCGAAGGCGCCCTCCTGCGGCACCTCCTTGTAGAGCGCGATGGCATCCTCGCTGCGGCCCTGGCCGGCGACCACCTCGGCGACCAGCAGCTTGGCGACCACCAGGTCGGGCCGCAGGTCGAGCGCCAGCCGGCCGAACAGCAGCCCGAGGTCGTTGGCCTCCTGCTGCACCAGGATGGTGGCGAGCTCGAACATCACCTCGGCGGCGCCCTGCTGGGTCGTCGCCACCACGGCCGGGACGCGGCTGCCGGCCTCGAGCGTCTTGCGCAGGTCGGCGAGCCACAGCCCGCCGCCCTGCTGCTCGGCCGCCGCCTTGTCCAGCACCGCCTTGGCCTCGGCCAGCTTGTTCTGCCGCTGGTAGAAGTTGGCGGCGAGCTGGACCAGCCGCAGCGATTGCTGGGCGACGGTGTCGAGCGCCTTGCGGTAGTGCGGCTCGGCGTCGTCCGGACGGCCGGCGACGTCGTACATCAGGGCGAGCTGCAGCTCGACGATGGTGCTCATGCCCTTGGTCGCGGCGAGCGGCGTCACCAGCCCGGAGACGTCGTCGATCTTGCCCGAGCCGACGGCGATCCAGCCGCGCAGCAGCGGCGCCACCAGGCTCTTCAGCCCGGCGGCGGGCCAGCTGTCGAGGCGGGCGCTCGCCTGCCCCCAGCGGCCGTCGCGGATGGCGCGGGTGGCCAGCACCAGGTCGGCCAGGCGGTCGACCGTCTCGGTGGCGGCGAGCCGCTGCGCCAGCGTCGCGGCGTCGCCGACCTTGCCGCCGGCGAGCAGCGCCAGGTAGGTGGCGTTGAGCAGCGCCGGCTCGTCGGGATCGAGCTCCAGCGGCAGGGCGTAGAGCCTCGCCGCGGCGTCGTAGTCGAAGCTGCGCTGGGCGAAGCGGCCGGCGAGATAGTGGCCGAGCGGCGACGGGCTGAGGTCGTCGACGACGCCGGCGCCGTCGGCCGGGGCGGGCGTCGCCGCGCGCACGGGCGGCGCGCCGGCGCCCAGCAGCAGCACCGCACCGCCGAGAAGGACAGCCCGCCAGGATCGGAAGCGAAGGGTCACGCGTTGCTCCTCGGGAGGCCGGGGCGGGAGCGGCACCCGCGCCGCTGTCGCGGCGGCGGCCCCGGTTCGCGGCCGCCCCGGCTGATGTCAATGAAGGCCCACTTTAGCCGATGGCCGCCGGCCTCGCCACAAGGTCGGCCGCCGGCCGCCGGCCAAGGCATCGCTACATATTGGGGTAATTCGGCCCGCCGCCACCCTCCGGCACCACCCAGTTGATGTTCTGCCGGGGGTCCTTGATGTCGCAGGTCTTGCAGTGCACGCAGTTCTGCGCGTTGATCTGCAGCCGCGGCCGGCCCTCCTCCTCGACGATCTCGTAGACCCCCGCCGGGCAGTAGCGCTGCTCCGGCGCGTCGTAGCGCGCGAGGTTCCAGGCGACCGGGATCGACGGGTCCTTCAGCCGAAGGTGGACCGGCTGGTCCTCCTCGTGGTTGGTGCTGGAGAGGAACACCGAGGAGAGCCGGTCGAAGCTCACCACCCCGTCGGGCTTGGGATAGGTGATCTTCGGCATCTGGTCGGCCGGCTTCAGCGATTCGTGGTCCGGCTTGCCGTGCCGCAGCGTCCACGGCACCAGGAATCCCAGATTGAGGTCGTTCAGCCACATGTGCAGGCCGCCATGCACGGTGCCGAGCAGGCTGCCCCATTTCAGCCCGGGCTTGACGTTGCGCACCTTGTAGAGGTCGCGCCACACCCACGAGGCGCGCCAAGCCTCGGGATAGGCATGCAGCACGCGGTCGCCCTGGTCCTCGCGGCCGAGCGCCGCGAAGGCCGCCTCGGCCGCCAGCATGCCGGTCTTCATCGCGTTGTGGCTGCCCTTGATGCGCGGCACGTTGACGAAGCCGGCGGCGCAGCCGACCAGGCAGCCGCCGGGGAAGACGAGCTTGGGCACCGACTGCAGCCCGCCCTCGTTGATCGCCCGCGCGCCGTAGGCCAGCCGCTTGCCGCCCTCGAAGAAGGGCCGGATCGCCGGATGGGTCTTGAAGCGCTGGAACTCCTCGAAGGGCGACAGATGCGGGTTCTGGTAGTTGAGGTGGACGACGAAGCCGACCGCCACCTGGTTGTCCTCGAGGTGATAGAGGAACGAGCCGCCGCCGGTCTTCTGGTCGAGCGGCCAGCCCTGGCTGTGCATCACCAGCCCCGGCCGGTGCTTGGCGGGGTCGATCTGCCAGAGCTCCTTGATGCCGATGCCGTATTTCTGCGGATCGACCCCGTCGCGCAGGCGGAAGCGCTCGATCAGCTGCTTGGACAGCGAGCCGCGCGCGCCCTCGGCGAAGAAGGTGTACTTCGCGCGCAGCTCGACGCCCGGCGCGTAGCTCGCCTTCTGGCTGCCGTCGCGGGCGATGCCGAGGTCGCCGGTGGCCACGCCGACCACCGCGCCGGCCGCGTCGAACAGCACCTCGGCGGCGGCGAAGCCGGGGAAGATCTCGACGCCGAGCGCCTCGGCCTGCTGCGCCAGCCAGCGGCAGACATTGCCGAGCGAGACGATGTAGTTGCCGTGGTTGCTCATCAGCGGCGGCAGCAGCCAGCCGGGGATGCGGCGCTGGCCGGTCTCGGTCAGCACCAGGAAGTTGTCGTCGGTGACCGGCGTGTGGAGCGGCGCGCCCTTCTCCTTCCAGTCCGGGATCAGCTCGTTGAGCGCGATCGGGTCGATCACCGCGCCGGACAGGATGTGGGCACCGACCTCGGAGCCCTTCTCGATGACGCAGACCGAGAGCTCGCGGCCGGCCTCGGAGGCCAGCTGCTTCAGCCGGATCGCCGCGGCCAGGCCGGCCGGCCCCGCCCCGACGATCACCACGTCGAACTCCATCGCTTCGCGCTGCGGCGCTTCCGCTTCCATCGCTGCTGTTGCCTCCCGGTCTGGCGTGGGGCGGAGAATAGGCCGGTCGCGCCCTCGCTGTCAGCCGGCCCATGATGCCGGGCGGAGCGCGCCGGCCATGCTATGCTTCTCGCGGAAGGCCGCTTCCCCTCCCTGTCATGCCCGGCCTTGAGCCGGGCATCCAGCTTGCGGCGCCCCTGGATTGCCGGGTCAAGCCCGGCAATGACAAGGAGAGGAGGTGCCGCCGCCGCGGATCATCAAGCTGGGACCGATGGGCATGGAGATCGCCGCCGAGCACGCCGCCGCCCTGCTGCGCTGGTACGTCGAGGCCGGGGTCGACGAGGCGATCGGCGAGAGCGCGATCGATCGCTACGCCGCCATGGCCGCCTCGCTGCGGCCGCGGCCGCCCCGGCGCGGGCGCCGGAGCCCGCGGCCGCGCCGGCGGCACCGGCGGAGCCGCCCGGCCCGCCCGCCCTGCTCCATTCCCGCCGGGCGGAGCCGCCGCCCGCCCTCGCCGAGGCGCCCGCGCCCGGGCTGGCCACCGCCGAGGCGACGCTGCAGTCCGCCCGGGCGCTCGCCGGCGCGGCGCGCAGCCTGGAGGAGCTCGCAGAGGCGCTCGCCCTGTTCGACGGCTGCCCGCTGAAGAAGACCGCCACCAACACCGTCTTCGCCGACGGCAACCCGGCGGCGCGCATCATGCTGGTCGGCGAGGCGCCGGGGGCCGACGAGGACCGCATCGGCCGGCCCTTCGTCGGGGTCAGCGGCATGCTGCTCGACCGCATGCTGGCGGCCATCGGGCTCGACCGCAGCCGCGTCTACATCTGCAACGTGCTGTACTGGCGGCCGCCGGGGAACCGCCCGCCGACGACCGCCGAGGTGGCGGCCTGCCAGCCCTTCCTGGAGCGGCAGATCGAGCTGGTGGCGCCCGCCCTGCTGGTCGCGGTGGGCGGCGCCTCGGCCAAGACCCTGCTCCGCCGCAACGAGGGCATCACCAAGCTGCGCGGCCGCTGGTACGAGTATGAGAGCCCCGGCACGGGCGGCCCGATCCCGGCGCTGCCGCTCTACCATCCCGCCTACCTGCTGCGCCAGCCGGCCCAGAAGCGCGATGCCTGGCGCGACCTGCTGAGCCTCCGCAAGCGATTGGAATCGTTAAAGCTCATCTAGATGTAGTGGGCCCGGGGCGATTCTGGCCTACAAATCGTGGGTTTACGAGTCGCCAAGCCCTCCGGTAGAACCGGATCAGGATGAGGGAAGCATCTCGACAGAGAGCCTCGTCGCGGCGATGGGGGCCGGTCCGGATGGCCGGCATGGGGCTGCTCCTGGCGCTTCTCGCGCTGCCGCCGATGGCTCGGGCGGCCGATGCGGGAAGGACCGGGGCGACGGCAGCCCTGCCGCCCGTGGGCAGTCCCGTAACCGGCGGCGTCGAGCTGCCGCAGCCCCTGTCTGCGGCCGATGCGGACCGCTACCGGCTGATCTTCGGGCTGCAGGACCAGGGCCTGTGGTCGGCCGCCGACCGGGTGATCCCGAAGCTGACCGACAACCGCCTGCTCGGCCACGTGCTGGCGGCGCGCTACACCAATCCCGGCTTCCGCGCCTCCTATCGCCAGCTCCGCGACTGGCTCGCCCGCTACGCCGACCTGCCGGAGGCCGACGAGGTCTACCAGGTGGCGATCAAGCGCAAGCCGAAGTCGCAGCCGGCGCCGGTCAAGCCGAACCTGCCGGCGGTGCCGCGCGCCGGCATCCCGGACAACAACCTCGGCGGCAACAACCCGGACTGGCAGGCCGGGCTCGCCGCCTGGCAGGCCGGCACGCTCGGCAGCGCGGCCGAAAGCTTCGTCCGGGTGGCGCAGAACCAGTCGGAATCGAGCTGGAACCAGGCGGCGGGCGCCTTCTGGGCGGCGCGCAGCTACCTGAAGAACCGCCAGCCCGAGAAGGTCAGCCAGTGGCTCCGGGTCGCCGCGCAGCGGCCCAAGACCTTCTACGGCCAGCTGGCGCGGCGCCTGCTCGGCCTCGATTCCGGCTTCAACTTCAAGGAGCGCGAGCTCACCGCCGCGCAGGCCCGCGCCATGATGGAGTCGGGCGGCGGGCAGCGCGCCCTGGCGCTGATCCAGGTCGGCCGGGCGCATCTCGCCGAGCAGGAGATGCTGCAGCTCCAGGCCAGGGGCGACGCGGCGCTGGAAGGCGCCATGATCACCATCTCGGAGGTCGCCAAGCTGCCCTCGCTGGCGCTGGTGCTGGCGGCCAATGCCGGCTCGAAGCGCGCCGGCTGGTACGACGCCGCGCTCTATCCGGTGCCGCACTGGGAGCCGCGCAACGGCTTCCGCACCGACCGGGCGCTGATCTACGCCCTGATCCGGCACGAATCCGGCTTCGATCCGGAGGCGCACAGCCCGGCCGGCGCGCTCGGCCTGATGCAGCTGATGCCGGGCACCGGCGCCATCCTCGGCGGGCGGCGCCCGCAGGCCCTGCTCGACCCGACGATCAACGTCACCCTGGGCGACGACTACATCGTCCGGCTGATGTCCGATCCCAGCACCGGCGGCGACCTGTTCAAGCTGCTGGCCAGCTACAATGCCGGCCCGGGCAACCTGATCCTGTGGCGCCAGGCGCAGCAGACGCCCGACTCGCTGCTCTTCCTCGAGACCCTGCCCGTCGAGGAGACGCGCCGCTACATCCAGCGGGTGATGGCCAGCTACTGGGTCTACCAGCAGCGGCTCGGGCAGCGCGCCACCTCGCTCGACGCGGTGGCGTCGGGCAAGTGGCCAGCCTATATCCGGCAGGACAATGCCGCGTCGAGGCTCGCCCGCAATGGCTCGAATTGACGAGACCCGGCCCTTCCTGCCGGTCCACATCGCGCTCCTCACCGTCTCCGACACCCGCACCGAGGCCGACGACAAGTCGGGCCGCACGCTCGCCGAGCTGATCGCCCGCGACGGCCACGTGCTGGCCGCCCGCGCCATCGTGCGCGACGACGTCGCCGCCATCGTCGCGCAGCTGCGGCAGTGGATCGCCGACCCGGCGGTCGACGTGGTGATCTCGACCGGCGGCACCGGCGTCACCGGCCGCGACGTCACGCCGGAGGCCTTCCGCCAGGTCTACGAGAAGGAGATCGAGGGCTTCGGCGAGCTGTTCCGCTGGCTCAGCTTCCAGAAGGTCCAGACCTCGACGATCCAGTCGCGCGCCACCGGCGGGGTGGCCGGCGGCACCTACCTGTTCGCCCTGCCCGGCTCGCCCTCGGCCTGCCGCGACGGCTGGGAGGAGATCCTGCGCTGGCAGCTCGACAACCGCCACCGCCCCTGCAACCTGGTCGAGCTGATGCCGCGGCTGAACGAGCACCTGGCCGCCGCCGGATAGGCCACCGGCACTGTCAGGGCACTTTTGTTCTTGAATTGTTCTCATCGATCGCGCATGTTATGGGCATGCCGATCGCCCGCCACCGCCTGATCGAGCCCGAGCCGCCCGACTTCCCCGAGCTGCCGCCCGACACGGCGCTGCCCGACCGCGCCCGCAAGGGCCGCGGCGCGGTCAGCAACCGGGTCGGCCGCTACGAGCCGGAGACGCGCCAGGCCGAGCATGACGGCTGGGACCGGCCGGACGAGGACGACGCCCCGCCGCTGCGCACCTCGGTGACGATCGACTCGACCCGCACGATCATCGCCCGCAACCAGTCGCCCGACCTCGGCTTCGACCGCTCGATCAACGCCTATCGCGGCTGCGAGCATGGCTGCGTCTACTGCTTCGCCCGCCCGACCCACGCCTTCCTCGGCCTCTCCCCCGGCCTCGACTTCGAGAGCCGGCTGTTCGCCAAGCCGGACGCGGCCGCCCTGCTCGCCGAGGAGCTCGGCAAGCCCGGCTACCGCCCGGCCGTGATGGCGATCGGCACCAACACCGACCCCTACCAGCCGATCGAGCGGGAATACGGGATCACCCGCCAGGTCCTGCAGGTGCTGTCCGACTTCAACCACCCGGTCGGCATCGTCACCAAGTCGGCGCTGGTGCTGCGCGACCTCGACATCCTCGGGCCGATGGCCGAGCGCGGGCTGGTCCAGGTCAGCCTGTCGCTGACCACGCTCGACCGCGGGCTGGCCCGCCGCATGGAGCCGCGCGCCTCGACCCCGGCCCGCCGCCTGGAGGCGATCGCCGGGCTCGCCGCGGCCGGCGTCCCGGCCGGGGTGATGACCGCGCCGATGATCCCCGGCCTCAACGACATGGAGCTGGAGAAGCTGCTCGAGGCCGCCGCCGCCGCCGGCGCCCGGACCGCCGGCTACGTCCTTCTCCGCCTGCCGCTGGAGATCAAGGACCTGTTCCGCGAGTGGCTGGAGGCGCACGTCCCCGACCGCGCCGAGCGGGTGCTGAACCTGATCCGCGAGACCCGCGACGGCCGGCTCAACGACCCCTCTTTCGGCAGCCGCATGAAGGGCCAGGGCCCCTATGCCGAGCTGATCGCCAAGCGCTTCAAGCTCGCCACCCGCCGCCACGGCCTGAACCAGGAGCGCTGGCAGCCCAATCTGTCGCTATTCCGCCGCCCGCCCCGAGCGGGCGACCAGCTCTCCCTCGCGCTGTAGGGTCGGCGCAGCGGCGAGGGAAGAAGGATTTGGCACGCGGAGGCGCGGAGCCCGCGGAGGCAGGGTAGCGTGCCGGCTGTCCGCCCCGCCACCGCTCGCGCGGAGCCCGCCCACCGATGTCATCCCGGCGAAAGCCGGGATCCATGTTGCAGCATCGCGATGGTGGATGGATGGATCCCGGCTTTCGCCGGGATGACAAGGGTGGCAGGGCGTTCCCTTCGTGCCTTCGTGCCTTCGCGCCTTCGCGTGATACCTGCCGGCGGCGCCAGCAGCGGGCTGCCGCCGGATCGATCGCGGCGGCGCCGCGGCCTCTTCTCCGCGCCTCCGCGCCTCCGCGTGAGCCCTTCCGCCATCGCCGCGCCCGCGGGGTGCGCCGACAGAGACTCTTGCCGCGCTGCCGCAGTTGCGCAAACCTGCCCTCCGCAACGACGGCGACGGGGCGGCGGGGGTGCCGACACTCAGGATCGAGAAGAAGGCGCGGCGCGAGGCCGGCGCGGAGATCGCCATCGTCGGCATCGACGAGGCCGGCCGCGGGCCACTGGCCGGGCCGGTGGTGGCTGCCGCGGTGATCTTCCCGCCCAAGGGCCCGCCGCGCCGGCTGGCCGCGGCGATCGACGATTCCAAGAAGCTGGCGCGCGAGGAGCGCGAGCGGCTGGCGCCGCTGATCCAGGGCTGCGCGCTGGTCGGCATCGGGCGGGCGAGCGTCGTCGAGATCGACCATCTCAACATCCTGCGGGCCAGCCTGCTCGCCATGGCGCGGGCCGTCCGTGCGCTCGGCACGGTCCCCGACCTGGCGCTGGTCGACGGCAACATCGCGCCCGCCGACCTGCCCTGCCCGGTGCGCCCGGTGATCGGCGGCGACGCGCTGTCGCTCTCCATCGCCGCCGCCTCGATCATCGCCAAGGTGACGCGCGACCGGCTGATGGCCGAGCTCGCCGCGGCCCACCCGCCTTATGGCTGGGAGCGCAATGCCGGCTATGCGACGCCGGAGCACTTCGCCGCGCTGCGGCAATGGGGCGCCACCCCCGAGCATCGCAAGTCGTTTCGACCAGTCTCTGAGCAGCTCCTGCTAGAGCTCTGATTCCGCGGCCTATTGACGCGGCGAATCGGGTGACTCAGGATGCGGCCCCATGGTCGCTCCCGTCGCCGCTGCCGCCGTCAAGGCCGAGCCCGCCCCGCACCGGGTGCTGGTCGGCGACTGCCTCGAGCTGATGGCGGCGCTGCCCGAGCGCTCGGTCGACCTCGTCTTCGCCGACCCGCCCTACAACCTGCAGCTCGCCGGCGAGCTGCACCGGCCGGACAACAGCCGGGTCGACGGCGTCGATGCCGAGTGGGACAAGTTCGGCGACTTCGCCGCCTATGACCGCTTCACCGAGGCTTGGCTCGCCGCCGCCCGCCGGCTGCTCAAGGACGACGGCACGCTCTGGGTGATCGGCAGCTATCACAACATCTATCGCGTCGGCGCCCGGCTGCAGGATCTCGGGTTCTGGGTGCTCAACGACATCGTCTGGCGCAAGAGCAACCCGATGCCGAACTTCCGCGGCCGGCGCTTCACCAACGCGCACGAGACGCTGCTGTGGTGCGCCAAGGACCGCGAGGCCCGCTACACCTTCAACTACGACGCCATGAAGTCGCTGAACGACGAGCTGCAGATGCGCAGCGACTGGCTGCTGCCGATCTGCAGCGGCGGCGAGCGGCTGAAGGACGAGGACGGGCGCAAGCTGCATCCGACGCAGAAGCCGGAGTCGCTGCTCCACCGCGTCATCCTGGCCTCCAGCCGGCCCGGCGCCCTGCTGCTCGACCCGTTCTTCGGCACCGGCACCACCGGCGTCGTCGCCAAGCGGCTGGGCCGCCGCTGCATCGGCATCGAGCGCGACCCCGGCTACGCCGCGGCGGCGCGCCGCCGGCTCGCCGCCGAGCCGCCGCCGGTCGAGGCCAGCCTGCTCGCCACCCCGTCGCGCCGCGACGAGCCGCGCATCCCGTTCGGCTGGCTGGTCGAGCGCGGCATGCTGGCGCCCGGCCAGGTGCTGGTCAGCCCGAACCGCCGCTGGGCCGCCCGGGTCCGCGCCGACGGCACGCTGTCCACCGCCGAGTTCCGCGGCTCGATCCACCAGGTGGGCGCCCGGGTCCAGGGCGCCCCGGCCTGCAATGGCTGGGTCTTCTGGAACGTCGAGCTCGGCGGCCAGCTGGTGCCGCTCGACGCGCTGCGCCAGAAGCTGCGGGCCGAGCTCGGGGTGGCGTAGCCGCTCAGCCCTGCCGCAGCGCGTGGCGGACCACCTTCTTCATCAGGTTGGGCAGGGCCTGCTCGCCGAGCCGCTCGACCGGCCACCACAGCCCGTCGCCCGGCCCCGTCGAGGGCGCGGCATCGGCGGCGAGCAGGGTCAGCTCCAGCTCGAAATGGGTGAAGCCGTGCCGCACCAGCCCGGCGAGCGGCCGCCAGGCGGCGGCGAAGGGCGCGGCGCCGAGCGCCTCGCCGGTGCTCCAGGGCGCCGCCCGCCACGGCGTCGAGGGCACCTCCATCATGCCGCCGAGCAGGCCCGTCTCGGGCCGCCGCCGCAGCAGCACGGCGCCGTCGCCGCGCACCGCCCAGAAGGCGACGCCGTGGCGCAGCGGCCGCTCCGGCTTGGGCGAGCGCGCGGGGTAGTCCTCCATGGTGCCGGCGGCGTGCGCGGCGCAGTCGGCGCTCCACGGGCAGAGCAGGCAGCGCGGCCGCCGCGGCAGGCAGACCGTGGCGCCGAGATCCATC
This sequence comes from Dongiaceae bacterium, assembly GCA_046349435.1. Taxonomy (GTDB): domain Bacteria; phylum Pseudomonadota; class Alphaproteobacteria; order Dongiales; family Dongiaceae; genus JAXMCI01. Next base: position 38,994 of record JAXMCI010000047.1, read on the forward strand.
AGCGCCTGGGCGTAGTCGCCCGGCCGCGCGGCCGGGGTCAGCGTCGCCGCCAGCCGCTTCAGCTCGGGCTTGGCGGCCGGCAGCGGCGTCGCCACCGCGAAGCGCCGGGCGATCACCCGCTCGACATTGCCGTCGACCACCGTCGCCGGCCGGTCGAAGGCGATCGCCGCGATCGCCGCCGCGGTGTAGTCGCCGACCCCGGGCAGCGCCCGCAACCCGGCCTCGTCCTCGGGAAAGCGGCCGCCCAGCTCGCCCGCCACCAGCCGGGCGCAGCGGTCCCCGGTTGCGCGCCCGGGCGTAGTATCCCAGCCCCTGCAGGGCATGGAGCACGGCGTCGAGCGGCGCCGCGGCGAGCGCGGCGATGGTCGGCCAGCGCGCCAGGAAGTCGGCGAAATAGGGCCCGACCGCCGCCACCGTGGTCTGCTGCAGCATGATCTCGCTGAGCCAGACGAGGTAGGGATCCTGCCGCTCGCCCCGCGGCGCGCGCCAGGGCAGCCGCCGGGCATGGCGGTCGTACCAGGCGAGCAGGCGCGCCGCGGCCGTGCCGTCGGCAGAGCTTCGGGCGCGGCGGCGCGCGGCGATCGGGAACGCGGCATTGCAGCGGAACGTCGGCTAGAATGACCGGATGACACAGGCGCCGAAGGCTGGCTCCGAGGCAAGGGAAAAGGATCGCGGCACGAGCCGCCAGGGCGGCATGCGGGTGCTCGCCGCCGCGCTGCCGCGGATCGCCGGCCGGGCGCTCGGGCGGCGCGGCTTCGCGGAGGCCGGCATCGTCACCGACTGGGGCGCCATCGTCGGCGAGGCGCTGGCCCGGCAGAGCCTGCCGCTGAAGGTCGCCTTCCCGCCCGGGCGGCGCGAGGAGGGCGTGCTGCAGGTGCTGGTCGCCGGGCCGCTGGCGCTGGAGCTGCAGCACCTCGCGCCGCAGGTGCTGGAGCGGGTCAACGCCTATCTCGGCTACCGCGCGGTGACCCAGCTGAAGCTGCGCCAGGGGCCGCTGCCGCCGCGCCCGCGGCCGGCGCCCGAGCCGCCGCCGCTGCCGCCGCTGGCCGAGGCCGAGCTGAAGCGGCAGACCGCGCCGGTCGAGGACGACGCGCTGCGCGACGCGCTCGAAGGGCTCGGCCGCGCCTTGCGCCAGGCCCGGCGGCCCGGGAAATAGCCGGATGGCTGCGGCAGGGCGGGGGTTGCCTCGCCCGCGCGAATCCTGGCAGATAGGGTCGGCGGCGGCGGTCCGGCCGGCGCGATGTTCCTTTCGGCACGGGCGTGCAGGAGGCGATGGTGCAGAGACGTGAGGCATTGGGCTGGCTGGCCTGCGGCGCCGGGCTCGGCGGGCTGGCCCTGGTCGCCGCTCCGGCACGGGCCGGCGGGCTCGCCCGACTGCAGATCGCCGACTCCGCGCCGGCGCCCGAGTTGCGCCCCGACGACATGGTGCTGGGCAAGGCCGACGCGCCGGTCACGGTGATCGAGTACGCCTCGCTGACCTGCCCGCACTGCGCCCACTTCGCCACCACCACCTTTCCGAAGGTCAAGAGCGAGCTGATCGACACCGGCAAGCTGCGCTGGGTCTATCGCGACTTCCCGCTGAACCAGGTCGACGTCAAGGCCTTCGCGCTCGCCCACTGCGTGCCGAAGGAGCAGTTCTTCCCGATGATCGGCGTGCTCTACGAGAGCCAGAACGACTGGCTGGGCGCGCAGGACCCGGTCAAGGCGCTGCAGCAGATCGGCCGCACCGCCGGCCTCGACCAGGCCGCCATCGACCAGTGCTTCGGCGACAAGACCTTCGTCGACAAGCTGGTCGCCGGCCTCCAGGACGCCTCGACGCGCTACAAGGTCGAATCGACGCCGACCTTCGTCATCGCCGGCAAGGCCTATCCCGGCGCCATGGAGTACGACGCCTTCTACGAGCTGATCAAAGACCAGCTGCCCAAGTCATGACGCGCCCGTTGGGGGACGCCCGCGCGTGGTCCATTTCACCAAGCTGCGGCTGAGCGGCTTCAAATCCTTCGTCGACGCGACCGAGCTGATCATCGAGCCGGGCGTCACGGGGATCGTGCGGCCCGAACGGCTGCGGCAAGTCCAATCTCGTCGAGGCGCTGCGCTGGGTCATGGGGGAGACCTCGGCCAAGCGCATGCGCGGCGGCGAGATGGACGACGTCATCTTCGGCGGCAGCTCCAACCGCCCGGCGCGCAACATCGCCGAGGTCAGCCTGTGGCTGGACAATGCCGAGCGCCGGGTGCCGGCGCCGTTCAACGAGCATGAGGAGCTCGAGGTCGTCCGCCGCATCGAGCGCGGCGCCGGCTCGATCTACCGGGTCAACGGCCGCGAGGCGCGGGCCCGCGACGTGCAGCTGCTGTTCGCCGATTCGGCGACCGGCGCCCACTCCACCGCGCTGGTCAGCCAGGGCCGCGTCGGCGCCATCATCAACGCCAAGCCGACCGACCGCCGCGCCCTGCTCGAGGAGGCGGCCGGCATCACCGGCCTGCATTCGCGGCGCCACGAGGCCGAGCTCCGGCTGCGCGCCGCCGAGACCAACCTGTCGCGGCTCGACGACGTCATCGTCACGCTGGAGAGCCAGTTCCAGGCGCTGAAGAAGCAGGCGCGCCGGGCTTTCGCTACCGCAATCTCAACGAGCACATCCGCCGCGCCGACGCCACCCACTCTGCACCTGCAGTGGCTGGAGGCAGCGCGGCCAGGCCGGCAACGGGTCGCCGCCGAGGCGCCATGGCCTTGCCGAGGGCTACCGTGGCCGAGCGCACCGGCGTCGCCGCCGACGCACCGCGACGCGCGGGCCGAGGCCGCCGCCGCCATGCCGCCGCTGCGCCAGGCCGAGGCCGAGGCCGCCGCCGAGCTGCAGCGCCACGGCGCTCGCCGCCACGCGCTGAACTGGAGGAGCAGCGCATCGCCGCAGCCCAGCGCGACGCCGGCAACCGCCTCGACCAGATCGACGGCGACGCGGTGCGCGAGGGCGCCCGGGCGACCGACGCCGCCGAGGCCGACCAGCGGCTGTGCCGAGGAGGCCGAAGCTCGGCGCCGCCACCGCCGCGGAAGCCGGCGCCGCGCGAGGCCGCCGCGGTCGCCGCGGCCAACACCGACGTCGCCGCCGGCGAGGAGCAGCTCGCCGCCGAGACTACGCGCTGGCCGCCGCCGAGGGCCGCGCGCGCCGCGCTGCTGCGCCGGCTGGGCGAGTTGCAGGCCCGGCTGGGCGGCTCGGCCGCCGGCTGGTCGAGGTCGAGGCCGAGCATGGCCGCGCCGCCGCCGCACCGCGGCCGACGACGCACCCTGGTCCAGGCGCAGGCGCCGGCCGCCGCCGAGCAGGCCGCCGCCGCGAGACCGCCGCCACCGAGGCCGAGCAGGCCCGGGTCGCGGCGGCCTGCCGAGGTCGCCGCGCGCGAGGCGCTGCAGGCGGCGCAATCGCGCCGCGACCGCCTCGCCGCCGAGGCGGCGGCGCTGGCCGCCATCTTCGCCGACAGCAGCGCCGACCTGCGTAATCGCCGCTGATCGACGCGCTTATCAGTCGTCCGGCTACGAGGCGGCGCTCGGCGCGGCACTCGACGAAAATCTGCGCCTGGCCGATGCGGGCGCGCCGGTGCACTGGACGCAGCCGCCCGACGACCACACGCCCCGCCGACGCTGCCGGGCGGCGCCGACCGCTCAACGAGAAGGCCATCGTCCGCGGCGCGCCGGCGCTGGCCCGCCGGCTGGCCAGATCGGCGTCGTCGCCGACGAGCGCTCGGCGCCGCTGCCACACCGACCCTGGCGCAGGGCCAGCGCCTGGTCACCCGCGAGGGCGCGCTGTGGCGCTGGGACGGGCTGGTCGCCCGGCCGGACACGCCGACCGCCGCCGCCACCCGGCTGCGCCAGCGCAACCGCCTCAATGCGCTGCGCGAGGAGATCGCCGCGCTGGCCCCGGAGCTCGCCGCCAGCCGCGAGGCCATGCCGAGCGCCGCCGGTGACGGCGACGCGGCGACCTCGGCCGACGCCGAGCGCCGGCGGGCGGTGCAGATGGCCTTCGGCGCGCTGACCCGCGCCCGCGACCAGCAGGCCCAGGCGGCGCAGCGGGCGGCGGCCGCCAACCAGCGCCTGACGGCGCTCTCCGACCAGCTGGCCGCGGTGCGCAACGACCGCGGCGAGGCGGCCACCGAGCTGGCCGCGGTCGAGGCCGAGCAGGCGTCCCTGCCCGACCTCGGCGCCGCCCGCGAGCAGGTGGCGGCGCGCCACTCGCAGCTCGCCGAGCTGCGCACCCGCCTGATCGAGTGCCGCGGCCGGCACGACCGGCTGCAGCGCGAGGCCGAGGCGCGGGCCCGCCGGCTGGCCGCGATCGCCATCGAGCGGCGCTCCTGGAACGGCCGCGCCGAGGCCGCCCGCCAGCAGCTCGCCGCGCTGGCGGAGCGCCGCCAGGCGGGGGCGGCCGAGCTGGCCGAGCTGGCCGAGCGGCCGGCCGTCATCGCCGCCCAGCGCGAGAGCCTGCTGGGCGCGCTGGAGCGCGCCACCCTGGCGCGGCGCGACGCCGCCGACCGGCTGGCCGCCGGCGAGACCGAGCTGACCGCCGCCGACCGCGCGCTGAAGGCCGCCGAGGCGGCGATGGCGGCGGCGCGCGAGGACCGGGTGCGTGCCGAATCGCAGGTGGCGCAGGCCGCCGAGGCGCGCAGCATGCTGGTCGAGCGCATCCGCGAGCATCTCGACTGCGAGCCCGACGCCCTGCCCGGGCTGGCCGAGCTCGATCCCGGGCTGGAGCTGCCCGACCGCGCCGCGCTCGAGGGCAAGCTGCAGAAGCTGCTGCGCGAGCGCGAGGCGATCGGGCCGGTCAACCTCAGGGCCGAGGCCGAGGCGGCCGAGCTCGAGACCCAGATCACCGGGCTGCAGACCGAGCGCGCCGACCTGATCGCCGCGATCGGCCGGCTGCGCCAGGGCATCGCCAGCCTCAACCGCGAGGCGCGCGAGCGGCTGCTCGCCGCCTTCGAGGTGGTCAACGGCCATTTCGAGCAGCTCTTCACCCGCCTCTTCGGCGGCGGCCGGGCGCACCTCAAGCTGACCGAGGCGGAGGATCCGCTGGAGGCGGGCCTCGAGATCATGGCCAGCCCGCCGGGCAAGCGGCTGCAGATCATGTCGCTGCTGTCGGGCGGCGAGCAGGCGCTGACCGCGCTGTCGCTGCTGTTCGCCGTGTTCCTCACCAACCCGGCGCCGATCTGCGTGCTCGACGAGGTCGACGCGCCGCTCGACGACGCCAATGTCGACCGCTTCTGCAGCCTGGTCGAGGAGCTCGCCCACTCCACCGCGACGCGCTTCCTGGTGATCACCCATCACCGCATGACCATGGCGCGCATGGACCGGCTGTTCGGCGTCACCATGGCCGAGCGCGGAATCTCCCAGCTCGTGTCGGTCGACCTGCAGCGCGCGGTGGAGCTCCGCGCCACCGCCTGAGCGGCGATTTTCGCAATGATGGCAGCAGCTTGACTCCCGTTCTCTGGCGCCTTGACAGGCAGTCGAGCCTGCCCCTATGGTGCGCCCGCTCGCGAGGCCGGGGGGCGGGCGATCCGTCCCCTTGCGCGTGAGCAGAGATGGCCGACAGCAGTTCCCCGCCGCCGGATCCCTTCGCCGCCCGCCTGCGCGAGCTTCGCAAGCGGACCGGCCGGGACGAGCGCGAGGACGAGGCTGGCGGCCAGCAACCCGGCATGGGCGCCGCCATGGGGCTGGCGTTCCGGGTCGGGATCGAGCTCGCCGCTGGGCTGGTCGTCGGCGGAGGACTGGGTTGGCTGCTGGATCGCTGGTGGGGAACCGGCCCGGCGATGCTGATCCTTTTCTTCTTCCTCGGCGCGGTGGCGGGCATGTTCAACGTCTTCCGCGCGACCCGCAACATGAACCGCGGGTCGTGAGGCAGGCGGTCGACGGGCACCCGGCCGAGGGCGGCCGGGCGGCAACGGGGATCGGACTTGGAACACCATAACCCGCTCGAGCAGTTCGCCATCCGGCGCATCGTCGACCTCCATATCGGCGGGATCGACATCTCGTTCAGCAACTCCGCGCTCATGATGGTGCTGTCGGTGCTGCTGATCACCGTCTTCCTGACGGTGTCGGTGCGCGGCGGCTCGCTGGTCCCCGGCCGGATGCAGTCGATGGCCGAGCTCTGCTACGAGTTCGTCGCCAACATGCTGCGGGAGAACGTCGGCAGCGAGGGCAAGCAGTACTTCCCCTTCATCTTCACGCTCTTCATGTTCATCCTGTTCTGCAACCTGCTCGGGATGATCCCCTTCACCTTCACGGTGACCAGCCACATCATCGTCACCTTCGCGCTCGCCGCGGTGGTCTTCATCGGGGTGACGATCATCGGCTTCGCGCGCCACGGCCTGGGCTACCTCAAGCTCTTCGTGCCGGCCGGCGTGCCGGTGGCGCTGCTGCCGCTGCTGGTGGTGATCGAGCTGCTCTCCTACCTGATCCGCCCGGTCAGCCTGTCGGTCCGACTGTTCGCCAACATGCTCGCCGGCCACACGATGCTGGCGGTGTTCGGCGGCTTCGTCGTGGCGCTGGGCGTGCTCGGCGGCTGGGCGCCGCTCGCTTTCGTCGTGGCGCTCACCGGCCTGGAGGTCGGCATCGCCATGCTCCAGGCCTACGTCTTCGCGATCCTGACCTGCATCTACCTCAACGATGCGGTCCACATGCATCACTGACCCACGCTTACTGACGCCACGCTTTCTGACGGAAGAAGGGACTGACGACCATGGACGCTAATGCCGCCAAGCTGATCGGCGCCGGCCTCGCCACCATTGCTCTCGCCGGCGTCGGCGTCGGCATCGGCAACATCTTCGGCAGCTTCGTCTCGGGCGCGCTGCGCAACCCGGCGGCCGCGCCGCGGGTGTTCGGCAACGTGCTGCTCGGCTTCGCGCTGACCGAGGCCATCGCGCTCTTCGCGCTGGTCATCGCGATGCTGCTGCTGTTCGTGTTCTAGGCACCGGCCGAGAAGACCGGGCCGCATCTTCCGTCGAGACCCCGCGTCGCCCCGCGCGACGCGGGGTCGGCGTCGCGGAGAGGAACATGCCGCAGCTGAACTTTGCCGACTACACGCCGCAGCTCTTCTGGCTCGCGGTGACCTTCATCCTCCTCTACATCCTGATGTCGCGCGTGGCCCTGCCCCGCGTCGCCCGGGTGCTGGAGGCGCGCGAGCGCAAGGTCGGCGACGACCTCGCCCGCGCCGAGAAGCTGAAGGCCGAGGCCGACGCGGCGCTCGCCGCCTACAACAAGGCGCTGACCGACGCCCGCAGCCAGGCCCAGGCCGCGCTGCATCAGGCCAGCGCCGCCGCCGCGGCGGAGCAGGCCAAGCGCGACGCCGCCTTCGCCGCCAAGCTCGGCGAGCGCACCCGCGCCGCCGAGGAGCAGATCGCCGCCGCCAAGCGGGCGGCCATGTCCGAGATCCGCACGGTGGCGGTCGACAGCGCCTCGGCGATGGCCACCAAGCTGGTCGGCGGCCTGCCGCAGGTCGACATCGCGGCCGCGGTCGACGCCGCCCTGGGGGAGCGCCGCTAGATGGAGCTGCTCGGCAATCCCGAATTCTGGGTCCTCGTCGCCTTCGTCGTCTTCATCGTGCTCGCGGCCAAGCCGATCGGCCGGGCGCTGAACAAGTCGCTCGACCAGCGCTCGGCCAAGATCAAGGCCGAGCTCGACGAGGCCCAGTCGCTGCGCGACGAGGCGCAGCGGCTGCTCTCCGAGAACCAGCGCCGCCAGCGCGAGGCGCTGAAGGAGGCGGCCGACATCGTCGCCCAGGCCCAGGGCGAGGCCGAGCGCCTGAAGCGCGACGCGGCGGCCGCCTTCGAGGCGACCATGGCGCGCCGCGAGAAGGTGGCCATGGAGAAGATCGCCCAGGCCGAGGCGCAGGCCGTCGCCGAGGTCCGCGCCCAGGCGGTCGACCTGGCGATGGCTGCCACCACCCGGGTGCTCACCCAGGCGATGGACGAGCGCCGCAGCGCGGCGCTGATCGACGAGGCCATCGCCGACCTCGAGCGGAAGCTGCACTGACCGGCGCCGGCCGGACCGCCACGGCGCGTCCGGCCGCGCATCCCCTGCGCCCGACCGCCGGGCGCACCGGGCATGGCGCCCGGCCTTCGCCCGGGATGACGGGACCCGGCCACGTCCGGCTGCGCCAGGACGGCGCTCATGACCCTGGTCCCCTCCTCGCCTGAGCCTGGACCCGCGGCGCGCCCCACCGGCCGCTCGCTGACCGCGCTGCATCCCGGGCAGGCGGCCGCCATCCTGCTGCTGCTGCTGGCCGATGCGATCCTGCTCGGCGCCGGGCTGGTCCTGCCGGCCATCACCGTCACGCAGCTCGGCATGTTCGATTCGGACGTGTCGATCCTCGGCAGCGTGCGGGCGCTGCGCGACGAGGGCAACCTGCTCCTCGCCGCGGTGATCCTGCTGTTCTCGGTGGTGCTGCCCTACCTCAAGCTGCTGCTGCTCGCCTGGCTGATGCTGTGGCACGGCTCCGGGGCGCGCCGGCATCGCCTGCTGCGGGCGATCGGCGGCCTCGGCAAATGGTCGATGCTCGACGTGCTGGCGCTGGCGCTGGTCGTCGTCACCATGCGCCAGGGTTTCTGGGTCAGCGCCAGCCTGCAGTCCGGCCTCTACCTCTTCGCCGGCGCCGTGGTGCTCGCCATGCTGCTGACCGGCTGGGTGATCCGGCTCGCCGCGCGCAACGACGAGGACGCGCCGCCGCCGGCCGGGCGATAAATGCTAAGCTGCGCCTTGAACCAGGACTGACCGGCGCCAACCTTGCCCGCCATGGAATGCCCGCATTGCGGCGCCGCCCTGCCCCGCCGGCGCAACTTCTGCGGCGCCTGCGGCACGGCGCTGGCCGCCTGCCCGGCCTGCGGCGGCCTCAACGCCGCCGCCGACGCCTTCTGCGGCGATTGCGGGCAGGCGCTCGCCGGCAGCGTGCGGGCCGCAGCGCCGGCCGCCGCCGAGCGGCGCCAGCTCACCGTCATGTTCTGCGACCTGGTCGGCTCGACCGCGCTGTCGCAGCGGCTCGACCCCGAGGACCTGCAGCAGGTCATCACCGCCTACCAGGATTGCTGCGCCGGGCTGGTCGCCCGCTTCGACGGCGCCGTGGCGCAGTATCTCGGCGACGGCATCCTGGTCTATTTCGGCTATCCGCAGGCGCACGAGGACGATGCCGAGCGCTCGATCCGCGCCGCGCTGGCGGTGGTCGAGGCGGTCGCCCGGCTGCAGCCGGTGCGCGACGTCTCGCTGCGGGTCCGGGTCGGCATCGCCACCGGCCTGGTGGTCACCGGCGAGCTGGTCGGCGACCCGCGGCGGCGCGAGCATGCGGTGATCGGCGAGACGCCGAACCTGGCGGCGCGGCTGCAGCAGATCGCCGAGCCGGGCGGCGTGGTGATCGCCGACGCCACCCACCGGCTGGTCGCCGGCCTGTTCGACTGCGCGCCGCTGGGCGAGCGCCTGCTCAAGGGCTTCGACGTGCCGGTGGCGGCCTGGCTGGTCGCGGGCGAGCGCCGCGCCCAGAGCCGCCACGAGGTCCTGCAGGGCGGCGCGCTGACCCCGCCGATCGGCCGCGAGGGCGAGCTCGAGCTGATCGAGCGGCGCTGGCAGGAGGCCAAGGCCGGACGCGGCCAGGTGGTGCTGATCGAGGGCGAGCCCGGGATGGGCAAGTCGCGGCTGGTCCAGGCGCTGCGCGCCCGGCTGCGCGGCGAGCCCGGCCATCGCATCGCCTACCACGCCTCGCCCTACCACCAGAACACCGCCTTCCATGCCGTCGCCGAGCTGGTCGAGCGCGGCGCCGGCCTCAGGCCCGGCGACCCGCCGGCGACGCGGCTTGCCCGGCTCGCCGCCATGCTGGAGCGTTCCGGCACCGGCCGGCCGGAGGCGGTGGCCGCGCTGGCCGCGCTGCTCGATCCCGAGGCCGCCGCCAGCGGCGAATCGGCCGAGGCGCAGCGCCGCCGGCTGGCGGCGACGGTGCTCGACCATCTCGCCGGGCTGGCCGGCCGGCGGCCGCTGCTCGCCAGCTTCGAGGATGCCGGGCTGCTCGACCCCAGCACGCTCGAGCTGCTCGGCCGGCTGATCGAGCGGGCCCAGGGCTTGCCGATGCTGCTCGTCGTCACCTTCCGCCCGAGCTTCGCGCCGCCCTGGGCCGGCTATCCGCACGTCACCCCGATCCGGCTGGAGCGGCTCGACCGCGAGCGCACGCTGGCGCTGATCGCCCGCATCGCCGACGGCCGCCCGCTGCCGCCCGCCACCATCGAGGAGATTGCGGCGCGCACCGACGGCGTGCCGCTGTTCGTCGAGGAGCTGACCCGCGCCGCGCTCGAGGCGCCGCGCGCCGCCGGCGAGTCCGGCCCGCAGCCGCCGCCGGCCATCCCGGCCAGCCTGCAGGATTCGCTGATGGCCCGGCTCGACCGCATGGCGCGGGCCAAGGCGGTGGCGCAGATGGCCGCCGCGATCGGCCGGGTCTTCGCCTACGACCTGCTGGCCGCCGTCTCGCCGCTGGCCGAGCCCGAGCTGCGCTCGGCGCTGGAGCAGCTGGTCGAGGCCGGGCTGGTGCTGCGCCGCGGGGCGCCGCCGCAGGCGACTTATGCTTTCCGCCACGCGCTGGTGCGCGACGCCGCCTATGCCAGCCTGCTGCGCCGCCACCGCCAGGAGCTGCACGCGGCCATCGCCGCGGCGCTCGAGGCCGGGCCGACCGAGCGGGTGGCGCGCCAGCCCGAGCTGCTCGCCCAGCATCTCAGCGCCGCCGGGCTGCCCGAGCGCGCCATCCTCTACTGGCAGAAGGCGGCCGACCAGGCGACCGCCCGCTCCGCCGCGGCCGAGGCGATCGCTCATCTCGAGCGCGGCCTGGCGCTCGCCGCCGCGCTGCCGCCCGACCGCGCCCAGCCGCGCCTCGAGCTCGAGCTGCGGCTGGCGCTGGGCGGCCAGCTGATGGCGGCGAAGGGCCCCTCGGCGGCGGAGACCGGCGAGGCCTACCGGCAGGCCAGCGAGCTCGGCCGCCGGCTCGGCGCCGAGCAGCCGCTCTTCGCCGCCCTCTATGGCCTCGGCGCCTTCCATTTCTGCCGTGCCGAGCTCGACCGGTCGCACGCCATCTCGGAGGAGATCCTGGCGATCGCCGAGCGCGACGGCGACGCCGCCGGCCGGCTCAGCGCCGAGCGGCTGCTCGCCGCCGACCTCTTCATGCTCGGCGCCTTCCCGGCGGCCCGGGACCGGCTGGAGCGCGCGCTGGCCCTGTTCGACCCGGCGCGCCACCGCGAGCTGCGCCTGACCTATTCCTACGATTCGCGGGTGGTGACGCGCATGTACCTCGCCTGGACGCGCTTCATGCTCGGCCAGGCCCGGGCGGCGCTGGCCGAGGCGGCGAGCGCGCTGGCCGAGGCGCGCGGCCTGCGCCACCCGCACACCCTGGCCTACGCGCTCGACTCCGCCTGCGTGCTGCACCAGCTGGCCGGCGAGCGCGCCACCGTGCAGAAGCAGGCGGCCGCCTTGCTGGTCGTCGCCGAGCGCCAGGACTACCCCTACTGGGAGGCCCAGGCGCGGATGTATCGCGGCTGGACCCAGGCGACCGGGCGCGGCGGCGCCTACGGCATGGCCGCGCTGCGCGCCGGCATCGCCGCCCACCAGGCGACCGGCGCCGAGATCTTCGTTCCCTACCATCTCGGGCTGCTGGCCGAGGCCGAGCTCGCCGCCGGCCGGCCGGAGCCCGCCCGCCAGGCGCTGGCCGACGCGCTCTCCCGGGTCGAGCGCTCCGGCGAGCGCTGGTTCGAGGCCGAGCTCCACCGCCTCACCGGCCTGGCGCTGATCGGCGAGGGCCACGAGGCCGCCGCCGAGACCAGCCTGCGGCGCGCGCTGGCCGTGGCCGAGCGGCAGCAGGCCCGCAGCTGGTCGCTGCGCGCCGCCGCCGCGCTGGCGCAGCTGCTGGTGCGCGGCGGGCGCGGCACCGAGGCGCGCGAAGTGCTGGGACCGGTGCTGGCGGGCTTCCCGGCGGAGGAAGAGCTGGCGGAGGTCGCCGCCGCGCGCCGGCTGTTGGCCATGCAGGGTTGAGACTTCATGGGAATACAAACATGCGCGATCCACGGCACGGTCGGGATCGCCGAAACCTGTATCCACGTTGCTCGTCAGATCGACGTTGGCGAAGTGTCGGACGTCCGTCGCGTGGCGATCATCAACGAGTTGCTCGTCTGCAACGGCTGCTTCAACTCGCTCGGCTTCCAGACCTTCATCAGCTTGGCCGACCTGCCGAAGGAAGAACTCCTTGACGTAGCGGATGGCCGGTACGAAGCGTTCGAGACCGCCTATCTGGCAATCGAGGGGCGAACCGTTGCCTGCCCGCGCTGTGTGTCGCAGCTTCAGAAGCACGGATCTGGGTGAAGGAAACCTCGCGCTTCGCGCTGGGGATCCGACCTTCAAACCAGGCGATGCCTGGGATCAAATTCCCTCTCCCGCACGGCGGGAGAGGAGGGGCCCGTCGCAGGCGACGGGAGGGTGAGGGTGGAGCCGCCTGCACGACCCTCACCCCGACCCTCTCCCACTCCGTGGGAGAGGGAGTCCCCGCGTCCTACTCCGCCGCCTGGCCCTGCGGCGCCGGTGGCTGCCAGCGCAGCACCGGCTTGCGGGCGGCGGCCGTCTCGTCGAGGCGGCGGCGCGGCGTGAGCCGCGGGGCGGCGCGGAAGAAGTCGGTGTCGCCGGCCCTGGCGCGCTCGGCCAGGCCGCGCACCACGGCGACGAACTGGTCGAGCGACTGGCGGCTCTCCGACTCGGTCGGCTCCATCAGCAGCGCGCCATGGACGACCAGCGGGAAGTACATGGTCATCGGGTGGAAGCCCTCGTCGATCAGCGCCTTGGCGAAGTCGAGCGTGGTGACGCCGGTGTCCTGCAGGAAGCGGTCGTCGAACAGCACCTCGTGCATGCAGGGGCCGGGGAAGGCCGGGGTCAGCAGGTCGCCGAGGCAGGCCATCAGGTAGTTGGCGTTGAGCACGGCGTCGCCCGAGGCCTGGCGCAGCCCGTCCGAGCCGTGGCTCATCATGTAGGCGAGCGCCCGGATGAACATGCCCATCTGGCCGTGGAAGCCCTTGAGCCGGCCGAACGGCCGGGCGTCGCCGGCGCGCGGGTCGCCCGCGTGCTCGACCAGGGCGAAGCCGTCGGGGCCGTGCACCACGAAGGGCAGCGGCGCGAAGGGCGCCAGCGCCGCCGACAGCACCACCGGCCCGCTGCCCGGCCCGCCGCCGCCATGCGGCGTCGAGAAGGTCTTGTGCAGGTTGATGTGCATGCAGTCGATGCCGAGGTCGCCCGGCCGCACCCGGCCGACGATGGCGTTGAAGTTGGCGCCGTCGCAGTAGAAGAAGCCGCCGGCGCCGTGGATCGCCTCGGCGATCTCGATCACCTCGCCCTCGAACAGGCCGCAGGTGTTGGGGTTGGTGATCATCGTCGCGGCGACGTCGGGGCCGAGATGCGCCTTGAAGGCGGCGAGGTCGACGCGCCCGTCCGGCCCGGCCGGAATCGATTCCACGACATAGCCGCAGGCCGCCGCCGTCGCCGGGTTGGTGCCGTGCGCCGATTCCGGCACCAGGATGCGGTGCCGGGCATCGCCGCGCGCCTCGAGCGCGGCGCGGATCGCCATCATGCCGCAGAGCTCGCCATGGGCGCCGGCGGCCGGCGACATGGCCACCGCCGGCATGCCGGTCAGCGTCTTCAGCCAGTGCGCCAGCAGGTCGATCAGCTCGAGCGCGCCCTGCACCGTGCGCTCGGGCTGCAGCGGATGCAGGTCGGCGAGGCCGGGCAGCCGGGCCAGGCGCTCGTTGAGCCGCGGATTGTGCTTCATCGTGCAGGAGCCGAGCGGATAGAGGCCGCTGTCGATGGCGTAGTTCTTCTGGCTGAGCCGGGTGTAGTGGCGCACCACCTGCGGCTCGGCCAGGCCCGGCAGGCCGATCGGGCCGCGGCGGGCGAGCCCGCCCAGCCGGCTCTCGGCAATGGGCGGCTCGGGCAGGTCGACGCCGGTGCGGCCGGGCTCGCCCTGCTCGAAGATCAGCGGCTCCTCGATCTGCAGCCCGCGATTGCCGCTGAAGGTGCCGGTGACGGGATCGCGGTTCATCGCAGGGCCTCCCCGAGGCCGGCGGCCAGCGCCGCGACGTCCTCGTCGGTGTTGAGCTCGGTCACCGCCACCAGCAGCAGGTCGGCGAGCGACGGGTCGCCCGGCAGCAGGCGCGAGACCGGCACGCCGCCGAGGATGCCGCGCTCGGCCAGGCGGTCGACCACCGCGGCGGCGGGTCGTTTCAGCCGCAGGGTGAACTCGTTGAAGAAGCTCTCGGTCACCAGCGCGACCCCGGGCACCGCCGCCAGCCGCTCGGCGGCGCGCACGGCGAGCGCGTGGTTGAGGGCGGCCAGCCGGGTGAATCCCGCCTCGCCCAGCAGGGTCAGGTGCATGGTGAAGGCGAGCGCGCAGAGGCCGGAGTTGGTGCAGATGTTGCTGGTCGCCTTCTCGCGCCGGATGTGCTGCTCGCGGGTCGAGAGCGTCAGCACCCAGCCGCGCCGCCCGTCGGCGTCCACGGTCTGGCCGACCAGCCGGCCCGGCATCTGCCGGACATGCCTGTCGCGGGTGGCGAACAGCCCGACATAGGGGCCGCCGAAGGAGAGCGCGTTGCCGATCGGCTGGCCCTCGGCGGTGACGATGTCGGCACCCATCGCGCCGGGCGGCTGGACGGCGCCGAGCGACACCGGCTCGGTCACCGCGACGACCAGCAGCGCGCCCTTGGCGCGGCAGGCGGCGGCGAGCGGTGCCAGGTCGCGCAAGGAGCCGAAGACGCTGGGGTTCTGCACCACGACGCAGGCGGTCTCGCCGTCGACCAGCGCGGCGAGGTCCTCGCGCCCGGCGGGGTCGGCCGGCGCCGCCACGATGTCGAACTTCAGGAAGCGCGCGTGGGTCTCGATCACCGCGCGGTACTGCGGATGCAGCCCGCCCGACAGCACCGTGCGGTGCCGCCGGGTGATGCGGTTGGCCATCATCACCGCCTCGGCGGTGGCCGTCGCGCCGTCATACATCGAGGCGTTGGCCACCTCCATGCCGGTGATCAGCGCCACCTGGGTCTGGAACTCGAAGAGATATTGCAGCGTGCCCTGCGCCACCTCGGGCTGGTAGGGCGTGTAGGAGGTGAGGAACTCGCCGCGCTGGATCAGGTGGTCGACCGCCGCCGGCACGTGGTGGCGGTAGGCGCCGGCGCCGAGGAAGCTCGGCGCCCGGCCGGTGCCGAGGTTCTTCGCCGCCAGCGCCGCGACGGCGCGCTCGACCGCGAGCTCGCCCTGGACCGGCGGCAGCTCGACCGGGCGGGCGAGCCGGACGCGCTCCGGCACGTCGCGGAACAGGCTCTCGACCGAGGGCACGCCGATGCGCGCCAGCATGGCGCGCCGGTCGGCGTCGGTCAGCGGCAGGTAGCGCATCAGTGCAGGCCGGCGACGAACTGCTGGTAGGCGCCCTCGTCCATCAGCCCCTCGAGCTCGGCCGGGTCGGAGAGGCGGATCCTGGCGAACCAGCCCGCGCCGGTGGCGTCGGCATTGACCGTGGCCGGCTCGCCGGCCAGCCGGGCGTTGCTCTCGACCACCTCGCCGCTGACCGGGGCGTAGACCTCGCTCGCCGCCTTCACCGACTCGACGACCGCCATCTCCTTGCCCTTCTCGACGCGGCGGCCGGCCTCGGGCAGCTCGACATAGACGACGTCGCCGAGCTGCTCCTGGGCGTAGCCGGTGATGCCGACCGTGCCGACGCCGTTCTCGACGCGGATCCACTCATGGTCCTTGGTGTAGCGGGTGTCGCTCATGGCTCATCCTCGGTGGTAGCGATGCGGCACGAAGGGCAGCGGCTGGACGACGGCCGGGAGCGCCTTGCCCCGCACCATCAGCTGCAGCCGGCTGCCGGGAGCGGCGAGGGCCGGCGTGACATAGCCCATGGCGACCGGGCCATCGACGCTCGGCCCGAAGCCGCCGCTGGTGATCTCGCCGACGGGCGTGCCGGCCTCGTCGCGAATCTCGGTGTGGGCGCGCGCCGGGGCGCGGCCCTCCGGGCGGATGCCGACCCGGCGCCGCCGCGGCCCCTCGGCGAGCTGGCGCAGGATGGTGCCGGCGCCGGGGAAGCCGCCCTCGGCGCGCCGGCGCTTCGGGATCGCCCAGGCGAGGTCGGCCTCGATCGGGCTGGTGCCGCGGTCGATGTCGTTGCCGTAGAGGCAGAGCCCGGCCTCGAGCCGCAGCGAATCGCGGGCGCCGAGCCCGATCGGCGCCGCCTCGGGCTCGGCCAGCAGGCGGCGCGCCAGCCGCTCCGCGGCGTCGGCCGGGACGGAGATCTCGAAGCCGTCCTCGCCGGTGTAGCCGGAGCGCGAGACGAAGCAGTCGATGCCGTCGATGGCGAGCGGCCCCGCCTCCATGAAGCGCATCGCGCCGGCGGCGGGCGCCAGCCGTCCCAGCACCGCGGCGGCGGCCGGCCCCTGCAGGGCGAGCAGCGCCCGGTCCTCGAGCAGGTCCAAGGCGCAGTGATGGCCGAGGCCGGCGCGCAGATGGGCGAAGTCGGCGATCTTGCAGCCGGCATTGACGACCAGGAACAGGTGGTCGCCGGCATGGGCGACCATCAGGTCGTCGCGGATGCCGCCGGCCTCGTCGGTCAGCAGCGTGTAGCGCTGCCGGCGCGGGGCGAGGCCGAGCATGTCGCCCGGCACCAGCCGCTCCAGCTCGCGCGCCGCGACGGCGACGCCGCCCGGGGCGGCGAGCCGGACCTGGCCCATATGCGAGACGTCGAACAGGCCGGCGCCGCGGCGGCAGTGGAGATGCTCGGCGAGGATGCCGGCGGGGTACTGCACCGGCATGTCGTAGCCGGCGAACGGCACCATCTTCGCGCCGAGCTCGAGATGCAGCGAATGGAGCGGCGTGCGCTGGAGAGCCTCTGGGTCGCTCACCGTTTCCTCCGACGCGGGTTGCGCGCGGGCGGCCTTCTCCAGCCGTCCGGGGCCCCCTCTGTCTTCGGACCTGAAAGATTCGCCGCGGCGGCCTGGTGCCGCGGTTTACATCTTCGGTGGGGCGGTCCGGCCTGCCGGCCGGTCCGTCCGCTTTCCAGAGCGCCGCTCGACGTGCGGTCCTTCTGCCTGAGAGTTTCCGGGGCGGTTGCTCCTTCGGCGCCGGCCGAGCGGCCGGTCTCTCCCGCGCGTCGTCATTGGCAGGCCCAACCTTCGCGCCGGGCGCCCGCGCGGTCAAGGTCAATCGGGCGCGGCGGCGGGTACGGCGTCCGCGGCCAAGGGGTCGGCGGACCGGGCCTCGGCACGGGTCGGCGTGCGCGCCAGCGCCACCGCGGCGACCCAGCCGGCGACGGCGACCAGCACGAAGATCAGGAACAGCGGCAGCGGGCTCGGCGGCACGACGCCGGGCACCGAGAGCCGCGCCACCCCGAGCGCGTTGCCGCCGATGCCGGCGAGCGCCGCGCCGAGCGCCACGCCCACCGTCTCGATGGTCGGGATGGCGCCGGCGGTGCGGTCCTCCTCGCCGGCCGGCGCGGCCGCCAGCACGCGGCTGCCGATGAAGGTCCAGCACAGGCCGAAGCCGAGCCCGGTGGCGGTGATCGAGCCGGCCGCCAGCGCGATCGGGCCACGGCCGAGCGCCGTGCCGGTGACGGCGATGCCGGCGATGGCGAGCAGCGGCCCGCCGATCATCGCCCAGTTGCCGAAGCGAGTGGGCAGCCGGGCCGAGGCGAAGGCCCCGACGGTCCAGCCGATCGCCTCCAGCGCGATCACGTAGCCGGCGAGCAGCGGCCCGGCGCCGAGCCGGTCCTGCAGCAGGAAGGCGCCGTAGATCGAGGTCGGCATGGTCGAGAGCAGCAGCGCCAGCTTGGCCAGCATGCCGCGGCCGATGGTCGCGCGGGGCGAGACCAGGCCGCGCGGGAAGAGCCGGCGGCGCGCCACCCGGTCGAGCCGCAGCGCCGCCGCCAGCAGCGCCAGCCCGGCCGCAGCGGCCAGCGCCGGGCCGAGGACGCCCGGCAGGTTGCCGGCCAGCCCGATGCCGACGATGCCGGCCGCCAGCACGAGGAGCCGCAGCATCGGCGGCGCGCCCGGAAGCGGGCCGGCGGCAGCGGCCGGCGGCAGGAACAGCGCGAGCAGCATGACCAGCAGCCCGGGCAGCAGCAGCGCGGCGAAGGCGAAGCGCCAGCCGACCAGCTCGGTCAGCACCCCGCCGAGCGCCGGCCCGGCCATCGCGGCGATGCCCCAGACGGCGGCGATCAGCGCGAAGCCGCGGGCCCACAGCGCCGGCGGGAAGGCGCTGCGCACCAGCCCGTAGCAGAGCGCCGCCACCAGCCCCGCCCCCATGCCCTGGCCGAAGCGCCCGGCGAGCAGCAGCGCCATGCGCGGCGCCAGCGCGCAGGTGAGCGACCCGGCCATGAAGAGCAGCGCGCCGCCGCCCAGCGCCCGGCGCAGCCCGAGCCGCGCCTTGGCCCAGTCGCCGGCGGCCGAGCAGGCGATCGAGGCGGTGAAGTAGGCGGTGGTCGCCCAGCTCAGCAGCTCGAGGCCGCCGATCTCGAGCACCGCGCTGGGCAGCACGGTGACCGACACCATCGAGCAGGTCGCCCAGAGCGAGATGCCGAGCGCGATGACGGCCGAGGGCAGGAGCGGCCAGGGCGCGGGCCGGGCCGGCGCCGGCCCGGCCGAGGCCCCGGGCCCGGCGGCGGCGCTGCCCGTGGCCCGGCCTATTCGGAGGGCGGCGGCGTGATCGCGGGCGCCGGGTTCTGCTGGTTGTACTTGAGCTCGTCCTCGGTCAGCACGAAGCCGACATAGACGACGTAGTCGGCGCCGGAATCGTTGGGGCCGAGCGGGATCTCCTGCTCGACCTCCTCGGTGCCGCCGTTGCGCATCGCGGTGCCGTGGAACGGCACCACCGTGCTGAAGGCCTGGCGGCCGCCCTCCGGGACCTGGTTGCTGGTCGTGGCGACCGCGACGAAGTAGTCGAACGCCGCCTGCATGTCCTTGTTGGCCGGGCCGCGGTCGACGATCATCGGGATCCGCAGCGTCATGTCGACGGCGCCGCTGGTGTAGGTGCACTCGCCCTGGATGTTGCCGAACACGGCGATGAAGTCGACGTCGGTCAGGTCGCGGCCGGCGCCGGTGAAGCGGGTCAGCGACTGCGCGCCGTTCACCGTGGCGAAGCGCGGGCAGCCCCGCGGATCCTTCTTCGCCGTCGCCTTCTCCAGGGTCGTGCAGCCGAGCAGCGCCAGCGCCAGCAGCGGCGCCAGCGCCGCCGCGCGGCCGAGCCGCGGGTGGGTCGCGGTCATCGCGGCTCCCGATCGGGCTAGAGCGACTGGTGGGTGCCGTCGCAGAGCGGACGCGACCGGGTCGACTTGCAGCCGCAGAACCAGACGGTGCCCGATTCCGCCGCCTCGTACATCACCGGGGTGATCCCGGTGTCCTTGTGCGAGCCGTCGCAGAAGGGCTGCTTGGCGCTGCGCCCGCAGGCGCACCAGAAGTACTTGCGGCCGGCGGCGACCTCGGCGGCGTAGGGCGACTTCTGCGCCACGATCGGCTCGGCCATGAGACTCTTCCCTCGCGAAGTGCGCTGTATTACCTTCGCGCCGGCCAACGTGCCAGGCGCCTGCGGACTTTATTGAACCGCATCCCTCAGTACAAGGCCCGGTCGCGGGGGCGGCTCGCCCGCCGGCCCGGCCCGGTTTGGAGCCCATGTCGCTGGTCCCGCTCACCATCCTGCTGGCCGCGCCGCGTGGTTTCTGCGCCGGCGTCGACCGGGCCATCCAGATCGTCGAGAGGGCGCTGTCGCGCTTCGGCGCGCCCGTCTATGTCCGCCACGAGATCGTCCACAACCGCTACGTGGTCGAGGCTCTGGAGGCCAAGGGCGCGATCTTCGTCGAGGAGCTCGACGAGGTGCCCGGCGAGTACCCGGTGGTGTTCTCCGCCCACGGCGTGCCGAAGGCGGTGCCGGCCGAGGCGGAGCGGCGCAACCTGTTCTATCTCGACGCCACCTGCCCGCTGGTCAGCAAGGTGCATCGCGAGGCCGAGCTGCATCACGACGCCGGCCGGCACATCCTGCTGATCGGCCATGCCGGCCATCCCGAGGTGATCGGCACGATCGGCCAGCTGCCGCCCGGCTCGGTCACCCTGGTCGACAGCCGCGACGCCGCCGAGCAGGTCCAGCTCGGGGCGGACGGCGAGCTCGCCTACATCACCCAGACGACGCTCTCGGTCGACGACACCGCCGACATCGTCGCGGCCCTGCAGCGCCGCTTCCCCGAGATCCACGGGCCGAAGAAGGAAGACATCTGCTACGCCACCACCAACCGGCAGCAGGCGGTGAAGGCGATCGCCGAGCGCTGCGACGCGATGCTGGTGCTGGGGGCGCCCAACTCCTCCAACTCGATGCGGCTGGTCGAGGTCGCCAAGGCGGCCGGCTGCCCGCGCGCCTGGCTGGTGCAGCGCGCCGCCGACATCGACTGGAGCTGGCTCGAGGGCGTGCGCTGCCTTGGCGTGACCGCCGGCGCCTCGGCGCCGGAGCTGCTGGTGCAGGAGGCGCTGGCCGCCTGTCGCCAGCGCTTCGAGGTCGCCATCGAGGAGGTCTCGGTGACGGTCGAGAACGTGCACTTCAAGCTGCCGCGCGCGCTCTCCGCCTGAACGACGCCGCCCGCCTCCCCGCCCTGCCATGGCTGTCTACACCGAGGTCCCCGACGGCGAGCTCGTCGCCTTCCTGACCCAGTACGAGATCGGCCGCGTGGTGTCCTGCAAGGGCATCGCCGAGGGCGTCGAGAACAGCAACTTCCTGCTGAGCACCGACCAGGGAAGCTACATCCT
>JAXMCI010000048.1:0-54252 GCA_046349435.1 Dongiaceae bacterium
CTCGCCACGCAGAACCCGCTGGAGCAGGAGGGCACCTACCCGCTGCCCGAGGCGCAGCTCGACCGCTTCCTGCTGCAGATCGACGTCGACTACCCCGACCTCGAGGCGGAGCGGCAGATGCTGATCGCCACCACCGGCGTCGAGGAGGACCGCGCCGTGCCGGTGATGAGCGCGGCCGAGCTGATGGCGGCGCAGACCCTGGTGCGCCGCATCCCGGTCGGCGAGAGCGTCGTCGAGGCGATCCTCAAGCTGGTCCGCGCCGGCCGCCCCGACGCCAGCGGGATCGAGGAGGTGCGCCGCTCGGTCGCCTGGGGCCCCGGCCCGCGCGCCAGTCAGTCGCTGATGCTGGCCTGCCGCGCCCGCGCCGTGCTCGACGGGCGCTTCTCGCCCTCGATCGACGACGTGCTGGCGCTGGCCCGGCCGGTGCTGCGCCACCGCATGGCGCTCAACTTCGTGGCCCGGGCCGACGGCGTCACCCTCGACTCGGTGATCGACCGGCTCTGCGCCCCGCTCGCGTGACCTGCGGCCAGCGAGGACTGCCGTCCTGAGCACCGCCACCCGCCCGGCCGGCCGGCGATGACCGCGGCGCTGCTCGCCCGCCGCCAGCGGGCGGAGGGCCTGGCCGCCGCGCTGCCGCCGCTGCTGGTCGCGGCCGAGCGCATCGCCGCCACCGTCGCGCCGGGCGTGCACGGGCGGCGGCGGGTCGGGCCGGGCGAGACCTTCTGGCAGTTCCGCCGCTACCAGCCCGGCGATTCCCGGGCCCGCATTGACTGGCGGCAATCGGCCAAGGCCGACCCGCTCTTCGTGCGCGAGATGGAATGGTCGGCGGCGCAGAGCGTCTGGCTGTGGCGCGACGGCTCGCCCTCGATGCGCTACCGCTCGGGCAGCGGCCTGCCCGAGAAGCTGGAGCGCGCCGAGCTGCTGGCGCTGGCCCTGGTCGCCCTGCTGATCCGCGGCGGCGAGCGCGTCGCGCTGCTCGGCGATCCCGCCGCGCCGGCCAGCGGCCGGGCGGCGCTCAACCGGCTCGCTTTGACCCTGGCCCGCGGCGACGCCGCCGGCGGCATTCCCGCCGACAGCCTGCCCCCAGCCCAGGCGCTGCCGCGCCACGCCCATCTCGTGCTGATCGGCGACTTCCTGTCGCCCCTGCCGGCGCTGGAGTCGCGGCTGCGCGGCTTCGCCGAGCGCGGCGTGCACGGCCACCTGCTGCAGGTGCTCGACCCCGCCGAGCGCTCCCTGCCGTTCCTCGGCCGGATCCGCTTCGAGGGGCTGGAGTCGGAGGGCGAGACCCTGCTGAGCCGGGTCGAGACCGTGCGGCAGGATTACCAGGACCGGCTGGCCCGCCATTGCGACGGCCTGGCGGCGATCGCCCGCGCCTTCGGCTGGAGCTTCGCCACGACGGCGACCGACCGGCCGCCGCAATCCGCCCTGCTCGCCCTCTATCTGCGGCTCTCCGCCGCGCCGCGGGCCTGAGATGGGGGGATTGGGCGCGGCGCTCGGCAGCCTCAGCTTCGCCGCGCCGTGGCTGCTGCTCGGGCTGGTCGTGCTGCCGGCGCTGTGGTGGCTGCTGCGGCTGCTGCCGCCGGCGCCGCGCCGGCTGCGCTTCCCGGCCATCGCCCTGCTGTTCGACCTCAGGCCGCGCGAGGAGACGCCGGACCGCACCCCGCCCTGGCTGATCCTGCTGCGCATCCTGCTGGCCGCGCTGGTCATCCTGGCGCTCGCCCATCCGCTGCTCAACGCCGCCGGCGGGCCGGGCGGCGGCGGGCCGCTGCTGCTGGTGATCGACGATGGCTGGGCCGCGGCGCCGCACTGGAGCCTGCGGCTGCAGGCGGCCGACCAGCTGCTGGCCGAGGCCGAGCGGGCCGGCCGGCCGGTGGCGCTGGTCGCCACCGCGCCACGCGCCGAGGGCGCCGTCGCCGTCGCCGGCCCGATGAGCCCGGCCGAGGCGCGCCGCCAGCTCCGCATCCTGGTGCCGTCGCCCTGGCCGGTCGACCGCGCCGCCGCGGCGGCGGCCATTGGCCGGCAGCCCTGGCCCGAGGGGGCGAGCGCCGTGTGGATCAGCGACGGTCTGGCCGGCAGCCCGCCCGAGGGCGACCGCGCGCTGGCCGAGCGCCTGCTCGGGCTGGGCGGCCTCACGGTGATGCGCGAGAGCGGCGGCCGGCTGGCCCGGCTGCTGCTGCCGCCGACCATCGACCAGGCCGGCGCCATGCTGCATCTGCGCCGCGCCGACGGCGGCGCGCCGGAGACGGTGGCGGTGCGCGCGGTCGGCGAGGACGGCCGGCTGGTGACCCGCCAGGAGCTGCGCTTCGACGCCGGCGAGACGGCGCTCGACCGCAAGCTCGACCTGCCGCTCGAGCTGCGCAACCGGGTGGCGCGGCTGTCGCTCGAGGGCGAGGAATCGGCCGCCGCCACCGTGCTGCTCGACGAGCGCTGGCGGCAGCGCCCGGTCGGGCTGGTCAGCGGCGCCGGCGAGAACGAGGCCCAGCCGCTGCTGTCCGACACCTACTATCTCGACCGCGCGCTGGGGCCCTACAGCGAGATCCGCCGCGGCAACCCGCTGCAGCTGCTGAAGCGCCAGCTGGCGGTGATGGTGCTGGCCGATGTCGGCGCGCTGTCGCCCGAGGAGAGCACGGCGCTCAAGAGCTGGATCGAGCATGGCGGCGTGCTGGTCCGCTTTGCCGGCGAGCGGCTGGCGCAGAACGCCGACAACCTGCTGCCGGTCCGGCTGCGCGCCGGCGACCGCACGCTCGGCGGCGCGATGTCCTGGAGCAAGCCGGCGCACCTCGCGCCGTTCCCGGAGAAGAGCCCGTTCGCCGGCCTGGCGATCCCCCCCGACGTGCTGGTGCAGCGCCAGGTGCTGGCCGAGCCGGAGCCCGATCTCGGCGGCAAGAGCTGGGCGCGGCTCAGCGACGGCACGCCGCTGGTCACCGCCGAGCATCGCGGCGAGGGCTGGCTGGTGCTGGTCCACACCACGGCCAACGCGGAATGGTCGAACCTCGCCCTCTCCGGGCTGTTCGTCGACATGCTCCGCCGCATCATCGGCCTCAGCCAGGGCGTCGTCGGCGACCAGCCCGGCGGCACGCTGCCGCCGCTGCAGCTGCTCGACGGCTTCGGCCGGCTGGCCGCGCCGCCGCCGACCGCGCTGCCGGCCGAGGCGGCGGTGTTCGCCGAGAACCGGGTCGGCCCGCGCCATCCGCCGGGCTATTATGGTCGCGACAATGCGCGACGCGCCCTCAATCTCGGCGGCCGGGTGACCGAGCTCGCCCCCCTGGGCGCCCTGCCGGCGGGCGCCGCCGAGCGCGGCTTCGCGACGGCCGGCGAGCTCGACCTCAAGCCCTGGCTGCTCGGCGCCGCCTTCCTGCTGCTGCTCATCGACATCCTGATCGCCATGGCGCTGCGCGGGCTGCTGTCGCGGCGACGCCCCGGCGCGGCGACGGCCGCCCTGCTGCTCGGCGCGCTGCTCGCCGCCGGGCCGGCGGCGGCCCAAGGCAGCAGCCAGGGCAGCGGCCTCGACGACCCCGACGCCTTCGCGCTCGCCGCCACGGCGCAGACCCGGCTCGCCTATGTCCGCACCGGCGTGCCGGCGGTCGACGACGTCAGCAATGCCGGGCTGATCGGCCTCACCCTGGTGCTGCGCCAGCGCACCGCGGTCGAGGCCGGCTCGCCGATGGGCGTCGACATCGAGCATGACGAGCTGGCCTTCTTCCCGCTGCTCTACTGGCCGATGACGCCGGGCCAGGCGCTGCCCTCGCCGGCGGCGCTGCAGAAGCTCAACGCCTATCTGCGCAACGGCGGCACCATCCTGTTCGACACCCAGGACCAGAACGCCGCCGGGGCGGTCGCCATGGGCCAGCTCGGCGCCGGCACCAGCAAGCTGCGCGAGCTGGTGCACGGCCTCGACATCCCGCCGCTGGTGCCGGTGCCGTCCGACCACGTGCTGACCAAGTCGTTCTACCTGCTGCAGCAGTTCCCCGGCCGCTGGGCCGGCGGCCCGGTCTGGGTCGAGCGCAGCGCCGGCCGGGTCAATGACGGCGTCTCCTCGGTGGTGATCGGCGGTAATGACTGGGCCGGCGCCTGGGCGGTCGACGAGAACGGCGCGCCGCTCTTCCCGGCGGTGCCGGGCGGCGAGCGGCAGCGCGAGATGGCCTACCGCTTCGGCGTCAACCTGGTGATGTACGCGCTGACCGGCAACTACAAGTCCGACCAAGTCCACGTCCCGGCGATCCTCGAGCGGATCGGCCAATGATCCGGCTGGGCGCGCTCTCGCTCGACTGGTCGCCGCTGCTGCCCTGGCCGGTGCTGGCCGGGCTGGCAGGGCTGGCGCTGCTGGTGGTGGCGCTCGGCGCCTGGCGGCGGGCCCGCGGCATCACGCTGCGCGCGCTGGCGCTGGCGCTGCTGCTGCTGACGCTGGCCAACCCGTCGCTGCTGCAGGAGGACCGCCGCTACCTCGACGACGTCGCCGTGCTGCTGGTCGACGATTCGCAGAGCCAGCAGATCGAGCGCCGGCCGGCCCAGACCGCCGCCGCGGTGGCCGAGATCGCCCGCCGGGTGAAGGCGCTGGGCGGCGTCGAGCTGCGCATCGTCCATGCCGGCGGCGCCGCGCCGAACGAGCCTGCGCCGGAGGGCACCCGGCTGTTCGGCACGCTGGCGGCGGCGCTCGCCGACCTGCCCAGCCGGCGGCTGGCCGGGCTGATGGTGGTGAGCGACGGCGAGATCCACGACGCGCCGGCCGATGCCCGCGGCCTCGGCTTCGACGCGCCGGTGCACCTGCTGCTGACCGGCGAGGCCGACGAGGGCGACCGGCGGCTGACCGTCACCCAGGCGCCGACCTTCGCGCTGGTCGGCAAGACCGTCACCATGACGCTCAGGGTCGACGACCTGCCGGCGGGCGGCGCCGAGGGCAGCGCCGCGGTCACCATCCTGCGCGACGGCGTGCCGCTGCCGCCGCGCGAGGTGCCGCTCGGCACCGACCAGCAGATCGAGCTGCCGATCGAGCATGGCGGGCCGACCGTGTTCGAGATCGAGGCCGCCAAGGGCCCGCGCGAGCTGACCCTGCTCAACAACCGGGCGGTGATCGTCGTCAACGGCGTGCGCGACCGGCTGCGCGTGCTGCTGATCTCCGGCGAGCCGCATCCCGGCGAGCGGACCTGGCGCAACCTCTTGAAGGCCGATCCCGCCGTCGACCTGGTGCACTTCACCATCCTGCGCCCGCCGGAGAAGCAGGACGGCACGCCGATCAACGAGCTGTCCCTGATCGCCTTCCCGGTGCGCGAGCTGTTCGAGCTCAAGCTCGACCAGTTCGACCTCGTCATCTTCGACCGCTATCGCCGGCGCGGCGTGCTGCCGCCCGCCTATTTCGACAACATCGCCCGCTATGTCGAGAATGGCGGGGCGCTGCTCGAATCGGCGGCGACCACCGACGACGAGCCGCTGGCGCTCGGCGAGTCGCCGCTCGCCCGCATCATGCCGGGCCACGTCACCGGCGAGGTCTTCCAGCGCGGCTTCAAGCCGATGGTCAGCGAGATCGGCCATCGCCATCCCGTCACCGCCGACCTGCCGGGCAGTGGCCCGAAGGGGCCGAGCTGGGGCCGCTGGTTCCGCGAGGCCGACGTGCAGCTCGACCACGGCGTCACGGTGATGACCGGCATCGACGGCAAGCCGCTGCTGGTGCTCGACCGCTTCGGCAAAGGCCGCGTCGCGCAGCTGCTCAGCGACCAGATCTGGCTGTGGTCGCGCGGCTTCGAGGGCGGCGGGCCGCAGGCCGAGCTGCTGCGCCGCGTCGCCCACTGGCTGATGAAGGAGCCGGAGCTCGAGGAGGAGGATCTGCGCGCCGTCACCACCGACGGCACGATCGAGATCACCCGCCAGAGCCTCAGCCCGGCCCCCGCCACGGTCGAGGTCACCCTGCCCTCCGGCAAGGTCGTCAAGCTGGCGCTGACCGACCGCGGCGGCGGCCGCGCCACCGCCAGCTTGCCGGCCGGCGAGCCCGGACTCTACCGCATCACCGACGGCACCCACCGCGCCTTCGCCGCCAGCGGCGAGCTCAACCCGCTGGAGTTCGCCGACCTCAGGGCGACGGCGGAGAAGATGCAGCCGCTGCTCGCCGCGACCGGCGGCAGCGTCCATCGGCTGATCCAGGGCGGCACGCCCGAGGTGCGCAAGGTGCGGCCCGGGCGCGACGCCGGCGGCCGCGGCTGGATCGGGCTGCGGAGCAACGAGGACTACGTGGTCAGCGGCGTCAACCAGCTGCCGCTGCTGCCGGGCCTGCTGGTGCTGCTCGC
This sequence comes from Dongiaceae bacterium, assembly GCA_046349435.1. GTDB lineage: Bacteria > Pseudomonadota > Alphaproteobacteria > Dongiales > Dongiaceae > JAXMCI01. The sequence goes on from JAXMCI010000048.1 coordinate 6,279, forward strand.
CGGGCTCGGCGTGCTGCTGCTCGGCTGGCAGCGGGAGGGGCGCTGAGAGATGGCACGCGTTCGGCTGCGGCCGATCCTGCTTTGGGTGCTGCTCTGCGAGGCGGTCGGCTGGGTCAGCGGGATCGTCACCCAGGCAGCGATCGTCGATTGGTACCAGTACCTGGTGAAGCCCGCCTGGACGCCGCCCAACTTCGCCTTCCCGGTCGCCTGGACCCTCCTCTACGCCCTGATGGGGATCGCCGCCGGGCTGGTCTCGCAGCGCCCGGGGAGCGGCGCCGCGATCGGGCTCTTCATCGTCCAGCTCGGCATCAACGCGCTGTGGACGCCGGTCTTCTTCGGCATGCGCGCCCCGGCACCCGGCTTCGCCGTCATCGTGCTGCTGCTGATCGCCGTCTTCGCCACCCTGATCGCCTTCGCCCGCCACTCCCGCACGGCCGGCTGGCTGATGGCCCCCTATCTCGCCTGGGTCGCCTACGCCAGCACCCTCAATCTCGGCATCTGGCTCCTCAACCGCCCGTGACGGCGGCAACGTCGAGGATGCCCGGCAGGCCGACGTCCCAGGGCGCGGCGGCGAAGCGGTCGACCAGGAAGTCGACGAAGGCGCGCACCTTGCGCGGCAGCTGGCGGGTCGGCGGGTAGAGCGCGTAGATCGCCGTGTCGACCGCCGGGTAGCCGCACAGCACCGGCTGCAGCCGTCCCTGGCGCAGATCGTCGCCGACCAGGAAGCTCGGCAGCTGGGCGATGCCGAGGCCGTCGAGCGCCGCCTGGCGCAGCACGTCGCCGTTGTTGGCGGTGAAGCGCCCGCCGACCCTGACGCCGATCGGGCCGTCCGGGCCGGCGAAGCGCCAGTCGGCGCCAGAGGCGAGGTAGGCGTAGTGCAGGCAGTCGTGGCGGGCGAGCTCGCCCGGGTGCTGCGGCGTGCCGCGCGCCGCCAGGTAGGCCGGCGCGGCGCAGACGAAGCGGCGGTTGGGCGCCAGCCGCCGCCCGACCAGCCGCGAGGGCGGCAGCTCGGCGATGCGGATCGCCAGGTCGTAGCCCTCGCCCACCAGGTCGACGACGCGGTCGTCGAGCGCCAGGTCGATGCGCAGATCGGGATAGCGGGCGAGGAAGGCGGCGATCGCCGGGCCGAGATGGAGCTGCCCGAAGGACATCGGCGCCGCCACCCTGAGCGTGCCGCGCGGCGCCTCGGCCAGCTCGGCCACCGCCTGCTCGGCCTCCGCCGCCTCGGCCAGCAGGCGAAGGCAGCGCTGGTGGAACAGCGTGCCCGCCTCGGTCAGGCTGATCCGCCGCGTCGAGCGGTTGAGCAGCCGGGCACCGAGTCTCGCCTCGAGCCGCGCCAGCTGCTTGCTGACCGCCGGCTTGGAGAGGCCGAGCGCGCGCGCCGCGGCGGTGAAGCTTCCCGCCTCGACGATCCGCACGAACACCGCCATGCCCGCCAGCGCGTCCACCGGTTCCCCCGCGGTTGCCTATCGGGAAACAGTGTGATGCCTGGCTGCGTCGTTCTCAACCCCGCCGCACGCGCATAGCTTCCTGCCACCCGGGGCGGGCCTGCCCCGCCGACCGAACAGGAGATGGGGCAATGACCAAGGTGCTGGTGCTCTACTACAGCAGCTACGGGCATATCGAGAAGATGGCCGGGGCGGTCGCCGAGGGCGCGCGCTCGGTGGCCGGCACGACCGTGGACGTCAAGCGGGTGCCGGAGACGGTGCCGGCCGAGGTCGCCAAGGCCTCGCACTTCAAGCTCGACCAGGCGGCGCCAATCGCCACCGTCGACGAGCTGGCCAACTACGACGCGATCATCTTCGGCGTGCCCACCCGCTTCGGCAACATGGCCGGCCAGATGCGCAACTTCCTCGACCAGACGGGCGGGCTGTGGATGAAGGGGGCGCTGATCGGCAAGGTGGGCAGCGTCTTCGCCAGCACCGCCACCCAGCATGGCGGCCAGGAATCGACCATCCTCTCGACCCACATCACGCTGCTGCACCAGGGCATGGTGATCGTGGGCCTGCCCTATTCCTGCCAGGACCAGATGACCCTGGAGGAGATCACCGGCGGCTCGCCCTACGGCGCCAGCACGATCAGCGGCGGCGACGGCTCGCGCCAGCCGAGCGAGCGCGAGCTCGGCATGGCCCGCTTCCAGGGCAAGCACGTCGCCGAGATCGCCGGCAAGCTGGCGGCGAAGTAGGCGGACAGTCGCGGTCGGGGCCCGGAGGTTCCGACGCCCCTGACGGCGTCGGAACCTTCAGGCCGTCTTCGCCTTGCGACCGCTCTGCTGGCCCCGCACGTACTCGCGCAAGACGCGGTTGATCCTGGTCTGGTATCCCTCCTCGTCCGTCGCCTGGTGCCTGAACCAGGCGAGAACATCGGCATCCAGCCGGAGGGTGAGCTGCTGCTTCAGGGGGCGATAGAACAATCCGCGCTTCGCGCCCGACCAGTCGGTGCGCTCGGGCGCATCCGACAGATCGATCTGATCCTCCGGCCGCGCCGCGAGCGCCCGAATCTCCTTGAGCTGCTCGCGGTCGGGCCTCCTAGAAGCTGCCTTCTTCATAAGCTCTCCTTTCATGAGCAGTCGCCTTGCGAGCGCTGATCATTCGACAAGCCGATTCGTTGCCTTCGCGCTCGCCCTCCCGCCAGCTGTGCACCACCAACAACAGGACCGGACCGACGCGTCCGATGGTGTTCCATCGATCGCCATCCGGGTGTGGATCCGGAAGCGAAAGGTGCAGCGGGTCATCGAACACCAGCACGGCCGTCTCGAACGAGACGCCGTGCTTGGCGCGATTGGACGCAGCCTTGTCAGGATCCCAGGTTACCAGCATCGGCGGTGTAGCTACATTTATGAGGTTACACCCGACTGGGCAAGACCTCGATCGGGACATCGGCCTGGATCTCTCGCCCGGCGCGGTCTAGCCTCGCCGCCATGCGCCGCACCAGCCGCTTCCGCCAGCTCGTCGACGCCCCGGAGATCCTCCTGCTGCCGGGGGCGCACGATGCGCTGGCGGTGCGGCTGATCGAGCAGGCGGGGTTCTCGGCGCTGACCTGCGGCGGCTACAGCGCGACCGCCAGCCTGCTCGGCGCCCCCGACGTGGCGCAGCTCGGCATGAGCGAGATGGCCGAGATGTATGCCCGGCTGTGCGACGCCACCGCGCTGCCGATCTTCGCCGACGCCGACACCGGCTACGGCAATACCACCAACGTCGCCCGCACGGTGCGCGCCTACGAGCGCGCCGGGGTCGCCGCCCTGTTCATCGAGGACCAGCAATCGCCCAAGCGCTGCGGCCACATGGAGGGCAAGCGGGTGGTGCCGGTCGCCGAGATGCTGGGCAAGATCAAGGCGGCGCTCGACGCGCGGGTCGACGAGGACCTGGTGATCTGCGCGCGCACCGACGCCCGCGCCGTCGAGGGGCTGGACGCCGCCATCGAGCGGGCGCAGCTGCTGCAGGAGGCCGGCGCCGACATGCTGTTCGTCGAGGCGCCGCTCACCGTCGAGGAGCTGCGGCGGGTCTGCTCCGAGATCCCCGGCCCGTGCCTGGCCAACAACGTCGAGGGCGGCAAGACCCCGCTGCTGCCGGCCAAGGCGCTGGAGGACATGGGCTTCGCCGCGGTCACCATCCCGATCGCCGCGACCCACGCCATCGCCGCCGTGCTGGGCGAGCTCTACCGCGCCGTCCGGCGCGACGGCGGCACCGCCGGCTTCACCGGCAAGCTGGTGGGATTCGAGGCGCTGCACCGGCTGCTCGGGCTGCCGGCGCTGCGCGCCGCCGAGGCCGAGTGCGAGGCCTTCGCCGAGAGCATCCTGGAGCGCGCCGGCGAGAACGGCGACTAGCCGCCGACCAGCGGAGGCCGCCATTGGGCCGCCAGCGGGGCCGCTTGACAGCGGCGGCCGGCCGCGCCATAAGCCGCGCCCCTGCCAGCCGGACGGCCGTCCCACCCTCGCCCTCCGGCGCGGGGCGGCGGCGCCGTCGCAGCGACCCGAGGAGGCGGCCATGCGTGCGGACATGGCGAAGATCATCGTCGAGCGGCCGCGCCGCGGCGGCGGCCCCGGCAAGGGCCGTCCCCTGCCGCTCGAGGAGCGGCCGGCGCACGAGGGCATGCGGCGCCGGCACGCACTGCGCGGCCAGACGAAGTCGCTGAACGAGAACCTGAGCCCGCTGCGCCGCTACCTCGAGCGCCAGGTCGGCCGGCCCTGGGCCAAGGTCCATGCCGAGATCGCGCGCCACCTGCGGGTCGACAGCACCGTGCAGCAGCATGTCCGCGACCACGTCGCGGGCATCGTCGCGCTGACGCTGCCGCCGGCCGGCCAGCGCGGCCTGTGGTGGCCGCGGCTCTATGTCGATCCGCGCGACGGGCTGCTGAAGCGGACGGACCGGCGGCCCGAGGTCCGTGCCGCGCTGGCGGCGCGGCGCCGCCGGCCGGCGGCCGCCGCCGACCGCGTGCCGCTCGGGCCGGATCGCGAGGCGCGGCGGATCGACGGGCTGTGGTACGAGGTGCGGCTGTCGCCCCTGCCCGATCCGGTCTACGCGGCGGCGCCCGGCGGCGGCGAGATCCCGGATCGCCGGCCGCGGCTTGTCACGCCCGCGGTGCGCGACGCAGTCACCGGGGCCGCAATCCCCGCCGGCCCGCCCTGCGACGAGCGGCGGGCCTGGGTCGAGTATCGCTGGGCCTATCCCGACCGGCGCTATGCCAGCGCCAAGCGGATGCTGTCGCGCGCCGAGCTGCGGCGCTGCCGGCTGAGCAACGCGCCGGACCTCTGAGCCGCGGCGGCAGGGATCAGTAGACCGGCTTGGCCTTCCAGGCCTCGGCCAGCTTCTTGGCCGCGGCGACGTCGGAGGGGCGCATCACGCTCGCCACCGAGTCGCGGGCCTGCACGGCCTCGCGGTTGCCGCCCTTGGCCGCCAGGGCGAACCAGAAATACGCCTTGCTGTAGTCCTTCGGCAGCCCGAAGCCGTAGGTGTAGAGCGTGCCGAGCCGCGCCTGCGCGTCGGCATCGCCCTGGTCGGCCGCCTTCTGGAACCAGCCGGCGGCGACCTTGTAGTCGCGGTCGACGCCGTCGCCCTCGTAGTAGAGGACGCCGATGTTGGTCTGGGCCGAGGGCTCGTTCACGTCGGCCGCCTGGCTCAGCCAGCGCATCGCGGCGCCATAGTCCAGCTTGACCCCCTTCCCGGTCATGTACATGTAGCCGAGCTTGGCCTGGGCCTGGGGGTTGCCCTGCGCGGCCGGGCCGCGCAGCTCGCGATAGGCGGTCTGGAAGTCGCCCCGCTCGTAGGCCGCCATGCCCCGGTCCATGTCGGCCCGGGCCGGCATCGCCAGCACGCCGGCCAACAGGCAGCCGGCCAGGATCGCCCTGCGCATCTCCCCCGCTCCGTCTTCCTGCCCTGACGACCTATCATGTCAGGAGGAGCGCCGCGGTTGCAATCACTCCGCTGCGGAAGCCGCCGGACGGTGGCGGAGCGGGATCTCCTTCAGCACCACCAGACCGAGGACCGAGAGCGCGGTCAGGCCGGCGCCGACCAGGAAGAACCGGGAGAAGGCGGTGCCGGCGGCGGCGACCAGCGCCGGCTCGCGCGCCGCCTCGAGCAGCATGGCGAGGTCGGAGCCGGGCGCCAGCGCGCTGCCGCTGGCTGCCAGCGAGCCGAGCAGCACGGCGCCGAGCGCGGCGATGCCGACCGCGCCGCCGAGCGTGCGGAAGAAGGTGTGCACGGCCGTCGCCGTGCCGAGGTCGCCCGGCGTCGTGGCGTTCTGGGTCGCGACCAGCAGCGCCGGCATGGTGGTGCCGAGCCCGATGCCGATGGCGAGCAGCCCGCCGGCCACGCCGAGCACCCCGATCCGGTCGGCGGCGATGCCGAGCAGCAGCAGGGCCAGGGCCGCCAGCGCCGCGCCGGCGATCGGCACCTTCTTGTAGCGGCCGACCAGCCGCATGTACTGGCCGGAGACGACGGCGCCCAGCACCACGCCGATCATCTCCGGGATCAGCACGACGCCGGCCTGGCCCGCCGACAGGCCGCGGCAGAGCTCGAGATAGAGCGGCAGGTAGACGATGACGCTGACATTCACCAGCATGATCAGCAGCCCGACCGCCGCCGACAGCCGGATCACCGGGTTGCGCAGCAGCGGCAGCGGCAGCACCGGCTCGCTGGCGACGCCCTGCCGCCAGACGAAGGCGGCGCCGAGCAGCAGCGCGGCGGCGAGCAGCCCGAGGATCGGCGCCGAGAGCCAGCCATAGCGCTGGCCGCCCCAGGTCACCGCCAGCAGCAGCGCCAGGGTCGCGGCGACCATCAGCAGCGAGCCCGGATAGTCGATGTGGTGGCGCGTGCCGCGCACCGGCAGGCGCCGCAGCGTGCGCTCGATGATCACCGCGGCGATGGCGCAGAGCGGCAGGTTGATCCAGAAGATCAGGGTCCAGGAGAAGCGCTCGGCGAAGACGCCGCCGAGCAGCGGCCCGGCGACGCTGGAGAAGGCGTAGGTCGAGGCGAAGTAGCCCTGGTAGCGGCCGCGCTCGCGCGGCGAGATGACGTCGCCGACGACCGTGTTGGCGAGCGCGATCAGCCCGCCGCCGCCCACCCCCTGCAGCCCGCGGGCGGCGATCAGCGACAGCATGTCGGGGGCCAGCGCGCAGAGCAGCGAGCCGACCGAGAAGATGGCGATGGCGACCAGCAGCAGCCGCCGCCGGCCGTAGAGGTCGGAGAGCTTGCCGTAGATCGGGGTGACCGCCGTCGAGCTCAGCAGGTAGGCGGTGGCGACCCAGCCGATGGCGCTGAAGTCGCCGAGCTCGCGGCCGATCGTCGGCAGCGCCGGCGCCACGATCGTCTGGTCGAGGCCGGCCAGCAGCATCGCCAGCATGACGCCGAAGATGATGGTGCGCAGCTCGCGGCGCGGGAACGCCGTGACGCCGGCATCGACGGTGAGGCTGGCCATGCGGGATGGGTCGCTCGGGAAAGGCCTGCTTCTTATCGGATCTCCGCGGGCCCGGCACTCGCGCCGATGCGGCATGGCTGGGTTGCGCGCGCCGGAGGGTGATCCGCGCGGCGGCGACAAGCCCGGGCTCGCCCGCCCCGGGCCTGGACAAGCCCGGGATCAACGATCCGGCGACGAGGTCACTGCGCGCTCACTGCGCGCTCGGGCCGGTCCGGCGGGCGTAGGTGAACGGGTCGCCAGTTTGCCCGGAGCCGAATTGCTCGAGCTTGCCGGCCGCGACCAGCTCGCCAAGGACCAGGCTGATGCGCTTGTGGCCGCGCACCCTGCCGAAGATCGCGTGCGCGATCTCCCGTTGGTTCAGCCGCTGCTCGCCCATCGCGCCTTCGATTGCGGTCTTGATCTCGGCTCCGTCGATCATGCTGGATCTCCCTGCCCCCCGTGGCGCGGCGCGTTCGGGGGTTCACCCAGAGACAACCCCCCAGCCGGCCGAGCGCCTGGACGGCAAGAAAATATAAATTTGTTGCCCACACCGCCTTGAGGGCTCAGGGTGGGTTGACAGCCGCAACGTGATCGGCCGCGACGTGATCGGCGCCCCAGGGAGCTGGCCTTGACGGCAAGCTGGCGTGCGATCGGGCGAGCGGACGATCGATCAGGAGCTTCGACATCCAGCGGGGCTTGGATTCGCATCGAGGATGATCGCCAACCCGGCGTGCTTTGGGATCATTGACCCCGGCGTTTCTCACGAGAGGTCGACCCCATGCAGAACAACGGGCGGGCGCGTCGGCGCGTTCTCGTCGTCGAGGACCAGCTTGTCATCGCGATGCACCTCGAGGAGATCGTTTGCTCGGCCGGCTGCGAGGTGGTCGGACCCTTCGGCCGGCTCGATCACGCCGTGATAGCGGCCAGTGACATCCTTCTCGACGCCGCGCTCCTTGACGTCGACCTCGGAGGCGAAGCTTCCTTCCCGGTGGCCCACGTCCTGCGGAAGCGGGGCATCCCCTTCGCGTTCGTCACCGGCCAGCCCCAATGGCAGATCCCCGTCGATCTGCACGCCATCCCGGTGATGGCCAAGCCGATCACCGAGCGCGGCGTCCGCCTGGCCCTTCTCCATCTGCTCGAGCCCTATGCGGTTCCCGGCTGAGATCTCAGTCCGTGCTGCCCGCCGGCATGGTCGTCGAGCCGATCGAGCCGACCGACCTCGCCGCCCGGCTCGCCTCGGCGCAGCGCCCCGGACGTACTAGCGCCGGGTCAGCCGGGCGAGGATGTCGCGGCGGAGATCGTCGAGGCCGGGGCGGTCGTCCTCGTCGAAGGGCACCGGCCGGCAGGTCTCGACGGTGAGCAGGCCGAGCCCGGAGACGCGCACCGCGGCGTAGACGCCCTCCGCCAGCTTGCTCGAGACCAGCTCGGCGAGGCTGCCGCCGAGATGCTGCACCCAGAGATTGGCGGCGACGTCGGCCGCGGAGAACAGCGCCGCGTTGCGGATGACATGGCGCGCCAGCACCAGGGTCGAGGTCAGGCCCGGCCGGAAGCCGTAGACCTCGGCGATCTCCCGGATCATGCGCAGCGAGCGGGCGACCGCCAGCAGCGCGTCGAGCGCCGCCACCGGGCTGACCGAGACGCCGACGCCGATCCACTGCGCGCTGCGGGTGACGGCGCGGAACGCCTCCTTGTCGAGCGGCCGGATGATCTCGCGCTGGAACAGCGCCACCACGTCGCGGTCGGCGTGGGTCTCCAGCACCATGTCCTCGAGCCGGCGGAAGCGCTCCGCGGCGCCCGGCCGGTCGATGAAGAGCGGCTTGACATGGGCGAGGAAGCGGGCGGCCTCGCCATGCGCGTCCGAGCGGCTGAGGCGGCGCGCCTCCTCGCGCACCCGCTCGACCGTCTCCAGGCGCCGCAGCTGCCGCAGCTCGGCGAGGATCCACCACAGGCCGCTGGCGCCGGCCAGCCCGAGCAGCGCCGACATCGCGGCGCCGAGCAGCAGGCTGCGCTGGTACATGTCGGCGACGAAGAAGCCGGCCTGGACGGAGACCGCGGCCACCAGGAATGCCGCCACCGAGCCGAGGAACCAGCGCCCGGCGCGCGAGCGCCGCCGCGGCTCCGGCGGCAGCAGCTCGGCCGCCGGCGCGGCCGGCTCCGCCAGCGCCGTCTCCGGCAGGGCCGGCTCGAGCGGCTCGACGCGGATCGCCTGCTCGACGGGATAGAGGCCGGGACGCAGCCGTTCGGGACCGGTCACGTGAAGCTGTCTCCGATGAGGAAGGCGAGGGCGCGGTCGAGGTTGATGCTGCGGAAGCCGCGGCGGCCGGCATCGGCCAGGCTCGGCGGCTTGAAGTCGATGAAGCGGAAGCGCTGCTCCGCCCACTCCGCCGGCTCGGGGAACGCGCCGGGGATCTCGCCGGGATAGAGGACGCGCTCCTCGCGCTCGCCGGCCGGCACGCCCTGCAGCCCGGCCACCGCCTGGCCGTGGAAGGTCAGCGTCGCGTTGCGCGTCGAGCGGATCGCGGCGACCAGCTCGAAGGCCAGCCGGGCGCCCTCCGCCTCGATCGCCGCCGCCTCCCCCGCCACCATCGCCTGCAGCAGCAGGCGCAGGTTGTTGTACTGGTTCACCGTGATGTGATCGGCCTTGGTCGCGGCGAACAGCACGCGGTCGATGCGGCGGTCGAACAGCCGGCGGATCCAGAACAGCCGGCCATAGTCGAAGCTCTCGAGGATCTGGCGCAGCGCGTCGCGGGCGTCGATGAAGGCGGCGTGGCTGGTGTTGAGCGCGGTCAGCAGGTCGACCAGCACCGCCTGCCGGTCGAACTGCCGGAAGTGATCGCGGTAGAAGGGCTCGACCACCTGCCGGCAATAGGCCTGGTAGCGCTTCGCCATCTCGGCCTGCAGCGAGCCCGCACCGCCGCCGGGCGGCAGCGGGCAGAAGGCGAGCAGCGCCGGGTCGGTGTCGCCCGGCAGCAGGAAGCGGCCGGGCTGCACCAGGCTGAGGCCGATCTCGGGCCGGCGGCAGGCGGCGAGGAATTCCTTGTAGGCGGCGACCGCCGCCTCGACCGGCTGGCCCGCCGCCGGCCGCGCCGGCTCCAGCCCGGCGAGCAGCCGCCGCCAGCCGGCCGAGAGCTCGGCCCGCGGCCCGCCGCCGCAGGCCGCCAGCACCTCGGCCGACCATTGCGCGAAGTCCTTGCGCAGCAGCGGCAGGTCGAGCAGCCACTCGCCGGGATAGTCGACGATGACCAGCGTCAGGGTCGCCTGCTCGGCCAGCCGGCGCGCCACGAAGCCCTGCGGCCGGTAGTCGATCGCCAGCCGGAGCTCGGTGATGTCCCGGGTCTGCGGCGGCCAGACCGGCTCGCTGCGGGTGAGCAGCTCGAGCGCGCGGTCGAACGGGAAGGGCCGCCGCCGGCGCGGCGCCTCCAGCCGCACCGCCAGGACGTGCCCGCGCTCCACCGCCGGCAGGAACGGCATCAGCTCGGGCCGCGAGCGGGCCAGCATCAGGTTATGGATCAGCGCCGTGGTGAACACCGTCTTGCCGGACCGGGCGAGGCCGGTGACGCCGACCCGCACGGTGCGCGCCAGCCCCTCGCGCGCCAGCGACTCGACCTGCCGGCCGGCCAGCCCGGCCAGCTCGTCGAGAGCGGCCCAGGAGCGATCGAGAATGGAGCTGCTCGGCTTCATCGGGCGGATATGGGGACGCGGCGCAGCCTGCGCGAGCCTGAACGGAGCCGCCATCATAGCGCGTTCCGCCCGGCCGCGACGCCTCGGCGAGCAGCGGAGCCGGCGGCCGCCTCGCCTGTCCTGCTCGCCGCGGGTGCGACACCGATGCGAGAGGGGCGCCCCGTCGGATTGCCGGGGCGGCGCCGTTCAACCGGACGGGTCCCGCCGGGCGGCAGCGCCGGGGCCTGCGAGCAGAGGTGACCGTCCCGCATGGATCCCTTCTCCTTCGATCAACTTCGCGTGTTCCTGGCGATCGTCGATTCCGGCAGCTTCTCCGGCGCCGCCCGGCAGCTGCAGCGCGCCCAGTCGGCGGTGAGCTACGCCATCGCCAATCTCGAGGGCCAGCTGCGCGTCTCGCTGTTCGAGCGGGTCAACCAGCGGCCGCTGCTGACCCCGGCCGGGCGCGCCCTGCTCGCCGATGCGCGCAAGGTGCTGCAGGACGTCGACGCGCTGCGCGCCCGCGCCCGCGGCCTCGCCCAGGGGCTGGAGAGCGAGCTGTCGCTCGCCGTCGACCTGATGTTCCCGATGGCGGCGCTCGCCCCGGTGCTGGAGTCCTTCCGCGGCGCCTGGCCCACCGTCGCGCTGCGGCTGCAGGTCGCCGGCAGCGCCGTCGTCCCGCGGCTGGTGCTCGACGGCCGCTCGCGGCTGGGCATCTGCGCGGCGACCAACAGCGCGGTCGACGGGCTGCGGCGCGAGCCGCTCGAGCCGGTCGAGTTCACGCCGGTCGCCGCCGCCGCCCATCCGCTCGCCCGCGCCCCGCAGCCGGTCCCCACCGAGACGCTGCGCGAGCATCTCCAGCTGGTCTTCGGCGAGCAGCAGGCCAACGGCCGCAGCTATGCGGTGATCGCCACCCGCGTCTGGCAGGTCGCCGACCTCGCCGCCAAGCACACGCTGCTGCTCTCCGGGCTCGGCTGGGGCAACATGCCGCGGCACGTCGTCGAAGCCGACATCGCCGCCGGCCGGCTGGTCCGGCTCTGGCCGGCGGAGTGGACGGCCGGCCAGAACCTGCTGCCGATGCATCTCGTGCATCGCGCCGACGACGCGCTCGGCAAGGCGGCACGCTGGCTCGCCGACCAGCTCGGGGCCGGCGACGAGATCCCGGCCGACCACCCGCTGCCGCGCGCCGCGACGGCGCGCCGGGACGGCACCGCGCTCGGCTGACCGGCTGCTACCTGCGCGTGTTCCGGGCGGCGCCACCGCCGTGACGGCGACATGCGTTCCGTGCCGCTGCGGCCGTGCTTTCTGCTCCGCCTGCCATCAACCGGCGCGATGGAATCCATCGGTCTTTTCGCAATTCCGCGGCTCGCGGATCCCTGATGTGGTGCGCCCCACGATGCGCCGCGGCGAGGCAGCGGCAGCCCTCGCCGGCTGCGCCTCGCGGCGGACGCGAGCCAGCAGGCCCGGGGCCTGCGATCTCACAGAGGGGATGCGCAATGCGACACTACCTGTTGGGCAGCACCGCGCTGGTCGCCGCGGGCTTGGCCGCCGGCCAGGCGCAGGCGGCCGATCCGATCAAGCTCACCCTCGGCGGCTTCTACGGCGCGGCGGCCGGCGTCGAGATCGGCGGCGCGGACGGCGAGAACCGGCCCGGCAACGACCGCCAGACCGGCGCCTTCAAGCAGAACGTCGAGGTCCATTTCAACGGCTCGACCACGCTCGACAACGGCCTCACCGTCGGCGCCCATATCGAGCTCGAGGCCAACAACACGCCCGGCCGCACCATCGACGAGGTCTACACCTACTTCAAGGGCGGCTTCGGCGAGTTCCGCTTCGGCGACACCAACGGCGCGGTCGGCAAGAGCTGCGTCGTCGATCCCGGCGAGATCACCAACAATTTCGGCCTGATCAGCCCGAACAACTCCTTCACCAACGTGGCGCGCGCCGGCACCGGCTCGGCCATCGGGCTCGGCGGCATCGGCAGCTGCGAGGACAGCATCGGCACCAAGGCGGTCTATTTCTCGCCGGTGTTCGGCGGCTTCCAGCTGGCGCTCTCCTATGCGCCGAACAGCAACAAGACGGCCGGCCCGGCCACCGGCACGGGATCGAACTCCGGCCCCAACCGCAACATCGCGGCGGGATATCTCAGCTACAATCACAGCTTCGGCGGCTTCAACCTGACCGCGGGCGGCGGCGCCGAGTACTATTTCGAGCCGGCCGATGGCGGCGGCAGCAACCAGCCGGCCTTCTACCAGGCCGGCCTGCAGGTCGGCTTCGGTCGCTTCGCCGTCGGCGCCTCGGGCGAGTACTACCAGAACTACAAGCGCACGCTCGCCGACCCCAGCGCCGGGGTCGCCGGCAATGCCGACGGCTGGCTGGCCACGGCCGGCGCCAGCTACGCGATCGACGCCTGGACGATCGGCCTGGAGGGCGCGCACGGCAACTTCCAGACCGACAAGATCAGCAACGTCGATACCTACAACTCAGTGTCGCTGCAGGGCACCTACAAGCTCGGGCCGGGCATCCGGCTGGAGGCCGAGGCGGCCTATTTCTGGTATCACGACGACCAGCACACCAACGGCCTCAACGCCAGCGACAACTCGGCGTCGATCGGCCTCGGCTCCTACATCACCTTCTAGCCAATCGCAGCCCTGCCGCGCTGCCGGGGAGAGGATGGACCGCCATCCTCTCCCTTCCTCATTGCAGGATCGCCGTCCTACCGCGGCCATCCGCCGGCGCGATCGCGGCGATCGAACTTATGCGAATTGACCGGCTCGCGCCCGGCGCGAGACGGTGCAGCAGGCGATTTTCCCTTCGCCTGGATTCCCTTTCCAGATCGGCTCGCCCCGGGCCCGTCCCGCCGGCGAGCCGCCTTCTCTTGCGGGAACCGCTCAGGGCGCGGGCCGCAGCTGGCCGCGGATCTCGCCGTCGGGATGCATCCGCGTGTCGATCTCGACGTACCAGCGCCCGGCCGCCAGCGCGGCGAGCTGGCCGGCGTCGAGCGGCGCCGAGCCCTCGATCGGGCTGGCCAGTCCGGCAACGCCCGCATCCAGCACCGCCGGCGCCACCGTGCCGGGCGCGGCCGGCCCGTGGAAGCGCGCGGCGGTGATCACCGCGCTGAGGCCGCGATGCTCGATGCGCCAGTGCAGCGTGCGGTCGCCGTCGAGCGTCAGCAGCGCCCGGCCGGTGCCGATGCTGGCGGTCGGCGGCACGGTCTGCGGCCCGGTCAGGGTCGCCTCGAACTCGGTCGCCGCCGCCGCGGGCTGCGGCCCGGGTGGCGCCCGGGGCCGGCGCGGGCGGCGGCGAGGCCGCGCAGGCCGCGCCGGCCAGCGGCAGAAGCAGGGCGGCAGCCCGCGCCATGGCACGCATCCTCGTCCTCCTCGGTCGGTTGCGACTCTACTCGTCGACGCCGGGCAGCACGCAGGACCCGACGATGGTCCATTGCACGCGCGCCTCGGCCCACGGGCCGCGGGTCTGCTCGGTGCCGAGCGGCTGCACCGCCACCCGCGGCTCGCCCGACGGCTTGCACGGGCTCATGCAGTAGCGCCCCGCCGAATCCATGACGGCGGCGGCGACCTGCCGGGCCTGGCGGCTGGCATCCGCCATGGCCCTGCCGGCGTCGCCGGTGCCGGGATAGGATTCGCGCGCCGTGCCGCGCGCCAGCGGGCAGTTCTCGCAGGGGCAGGAGAGCGGCGCCGCGGCGGCGGGCGCGATCAGCGCGCCGGCCAGCAGCAGCAGGCACGCGGCCCAGGCTCTCGGCATGTTCGCGACCTCCGCTTCACCCACCGCCGCGACCGGCCCGGCGCGCAACAGGCAGCGCACAGGCGTGGCCGCGTCGTCCGGCTCTAACCGCCGCGGCCGGGATCGGGTTCCCCGGCGCTGGAACCATCGGGATGCCCGGCCCTTGAGCGAGCATGAACGACGCAGAGGACAACGCGGCGCCACGCCCGGACCCGGCGGATCCGCCCGTCGGCGGCAGCCGCCCTGGCAATCGAGGACGGGCCGGCAGTCGAGGAAGGCCGAAGGCCGAGGCGCGCCGGGAGCCCGCGACGGCGCCGAGCGCCGCGACGCGCACCGCCGCGGTGGTGCGCGCCCTGTCGCTGCTCGCCGCCGCCGCGCACTATGCGCACCGGGTGATCGATTCCGCCGCGCTCTCGGCCGAGGACTGGCGGGATGCGGAACTGGCCCGCGTCATGGCGGAGCTGCGCGAGGCGGGCGAGCGGATCGAGGAAATCTTGCCTTAGCTGCGGCAATTCGCCGGGGTCCATCACATTGTTGCCACAGCCCGCCGCAGCGCGACAGGGCATGCTGGATGCGGTCGGAGAGGACGACGACGCTCCGCCACGATCCGCCGCAGGGGGCCGCAGGATCGTGCGGGGAGCGCCGCCAGGCAGGAGGTGGCCCCATGACGCTGACGAACTACATGATCCGCAACGACGAGGATCGCTGGACCGTGCATCGCGAGGCGCAGCTGGTCGGCGTCGTGCCGACCCAGCGCGAGGCGGTCGACCTCGCGCTCCTCACCGCCACCCAGGCGACCCGCAAGGGCATCTCCTCGCAGATCCGCATCGACTACGGCCGCGGCCGCCCGCCGGTCAGCCTGCCGCTGGTCGAGCCGCGCAGCTGGAGCTCCGGAGCCTGAAGAGAGCCGGCGCCGCGGTGCGTGCAGCCTGATCCTTCGACAAGCTGAGGATGAGGCGCCTCGCGGATCGCGCGCGCTCCCTCTAACCTCGTCCTGAGCCCGTCGAAGGGCGAGGTCGGCACGGCAGCGCGGCTGCTTTCCTGATCGGCCGCTACGCCACCGGGTCGATCGGCGTCTCCAGGCCGAGCTGCGCCTCGAGGATCTCGGCGGCGTCGAGCGCGAGGTCCTCGCGGAAGCGGCCGGCGATCAGCTGCACGCCCACGGGCAGGCCGAGCGGCGCGTCGGCGACCGCGACCGTGCCGGTCGGCACGGCGACCGCCGGCAATCCCAGCAGGTTGACCGCGACCATCAGCGCCTGCATCTCGAGCTGGTGCAGCATCGCCTCGAGGTCGCGGGTGTCGAAGCCGATCGGGAAGGCGAGGTCGCCGGAATTCGGTCCCAGCACCAGCGGGTAGCGCTCGAGGAAGACCGACCAGGCGCGGCGCTCGCTGCGCATCTTCGAGAGCACCCGGAGATAGCCGGCGAGGTCGACCGGCGGCACCGCGTCCATGAACAGGCTGTTGACCCGCTTGACGCCCTCGTCGGCGAAGCGCTCCAGCACCGGCCAGCCGAGATGGCGCGTGTCGGTCGAGCCGATCGCCGCCCACAGCGCCGCCGCCTCGGCGATCGGCGGCGTCGCCACGGGCTCGACCTGGTAGCCGGCCTCGGCCAGCGCCGCCGCGGCGTCGCGCAGCGTGCGCTCGATCGCCGGATGAACGTGCAGGCCGGGCGCCTCGGTGACCAGCGCGACGCGGATCGGCCGCGGCGGCGGCGGTCCCTGCAGCGGCGCCGGCACCCAGCCGGGGTCGCGCGCATCGCCGGCGGCGAGCGGGCCGAAGCCCAGCCGCAGGTCGCGCACCCGCCGCGCCAGCAGCCCGTTGACCGAGATCAGCGGCCCCGCCGGCCCGCCCTCCTCGAAGGCGCTCGGGTTGAAGGAGGGCACCCGGCCCTGGGTCGGGCGCAGCCCGGCGACGCCGCAGCAATAGGCGGGGTAGCGGATCGAGCCGCCGAGGTCGTTGCCATGCGCCAGCGCGCCGATGCCGGTGGCCAGCGCCGCCGCCGCGCCGCCCGAGGAGCCGCCGGCGGTGCGCAGCCGCGACCACGGGTTCCAGCTGCGCCCGAACACCGCGTTGTCGGTGTCCCAGCGCGAGGAGAAGGCCGGCGTGTTGGTGCGGCCGATCATGACCGCCCCGGCGCGCCGCCAGTTGGCCACCACCGGGCTGTCCTCGGCGGCGATGCGCTGCCGCCCGGCCGGCACGCCGTCGACCGTCGCCTGGCCGGCCTGGTCGACATTGTCCTTGATCGTCACCGGCACGCCGTGCAGGGGCCCGAGCGGGGCGCCGCGGCGGCGCGCCGCGTCGGCCGCCTCGGCCGCCGCCAGCGCCTCGTCGCCGAGCACGGCGACCACCGCATTGACCTGCGGATTGACGGCCGCCAGCCGGTCGAGGCAGGCCTGCGTCGCCTCGCGGCTGGAGAGCGCGCCGAGCCGGATCGCCTCGGCCAGGTCGACGGCGTCCCAGCGCCACGGCTCGGCCGGCAGATGGCGAAAGCGCGTCGTCATGCGCGGCCTCGCGGCGCGGCCGGCCAGGGGCGCTGCGCCGGGCGCAGCTGCTCCCAGGCGCGGGCCAGCCGCAGCACGCCGAGATCGTCGAAGCGCCGGCCCACGATCTGCAGCCCGATCGGCAGGCCCGCGGCGCTGTAGCCGGCATTGATCGAGACCGCCGGCTGCTCCGACATGTTGAAGGCGACGGTGAAGGCGATGTGCTCGAAGGGCCGGCCGGGATCGTCGGTCGGGCAGGGCAGCGCGGCGGCGAAGGCCGGCAGCGGCGCGGTCGGCGACAGCACGTAGTCGTAGGGCCGGCAGGCCGCCACCGTCGCGGCGCGCATCACCATGATCTGGCTGAAGCCGTCGAACAGCGAAGCGGCGTCGAGCCCGGCGGCGGCGCCGGCCCAGGCGCGGATGAAGGGCAGCACGCGCTCGCGCCGCTCCGCCGGCAGCTTCGACAGGTCGGCCCAGGCCCGCATCCGCCAGAAGCGGTCGAGCCCGTCGAGCATCGCCGGGGTCAGGAACGGCGCCATCGGCTCGACGACGGCGCCGGCCGCGGCGAAGCGCGCCGCCGCCGCCTCGATCGCCGCGCGCACCTCGGGCTCGGCCGGCAGCCCGAGCCCGGCATCGAGCAGCAGCCCGAGCCTGAGCCCCTGCACCGGGCGCTCGAGATCGCCCCAGGGCAGCGCCTGGAACGGCAGGCTCATATGGTCGCGCTCGTCGGGCTGGCTCAGCACCTCCATCAGCAGCGCCGCGTCGGCCACCGTGCGGGTCATCGGCCCGGCGACCCGGCCGATATAGGGCGGGTCGATCGGCACCCGGCCGAGGCTGGGCTTGAGCCCGACGATGCCGCACCACCCGGCCGGCAGGCGGACCGAGCCGCCGATGTCGGTGCCGACATGCAGCGGGCCGTAGCCGGCGGCAGCCGCCGCCCCCGCCCCGGCGCTGGAGCCGCCCGGGTTGGCGGCGAGGTCCCACGGGTTGCGGGTCAGCGGGTGGAAGCTGGAGAGGCCGGAGGACAGCATGCCGTAGTCGGGCATGGTGGTCTTGCCGAGGATCACCGCGCCGGCCTCGCGCAGCCGTGCCGCCGGCGGCGCGTCGGCCGCCGCCGGGGCCAGCGCGGTCGCCGCCGTGCCGAGCGGCACCGGCACGCCCTGTGTCGCGATGTTCTCCTTGATCATCGCCGGCACGCCGTCGACCGCGCCCTGCGGCGCCCCCTGCCGCCAGCGCGCCTCGGCCGCCGCCGCCGCCGCCAGGGCGGCCTCGGCGTCGAGCGCATAGGTCGCGCGCAGCGCCGGCTCCCACGCGGCGATCCGCTCGAGCACGGCGCGGGTCGCCTCGACCGGCGACAGCGAGCGCCGGCGGTAGAGCTCGACCAGCTCGGTCGCGGCAAGGTCGGGGATCTCGGTGGCGGACAGGCTCAAGCGCGGCTCCTCCGGGCAGTCGCCGTCAGGCATGGCGTTCGCGACGACGGCGGCGCATGATAGGCTGGCAGCCGCCGCGGACGGAAGCGGCCGGCGGGTCGCTGTTCGACGGAGGATGTGATGGGTGTGCGCGCTCTGCTGGGAGCGGTGCTGCTGATCGCGGGCGGGCTGGCCGTTGCGCCGGGGCCGGCCGACGCGGCGCCGAAGACGACCTTGACCGTGGGCATGGTGGTCGAGCCCGAGGGCCTCGACCCGACCATCGCCGCGCCGACCAGCATCCGCGTCGTCACCTGGGCCAACCTCTACGAGGGTCTGGTCGGGCTCGACCAGCAGGGCAAGGTGCACCCGCTGCTCGCGCAGAGCTGGACCATCTCGCCGGACGGCAAGACCTACGCCTTCAAGCTGCAGCCGGGCGTCAGGTTCCATGACGGCACGCCGTTCGACTCCTCGATCGTCAAGTTCGCGCTCGACCGCGCCCGCGCCCCCGATTCGACCAACGCCCAGAAGCAGTTCTTCGAGCCGATCGAGAAGATCGACACGCCCGACCCGCTGACCGCGGTGATCACGCTGAAGGAGCCGGTCGGCCTGTTCCTCTACCGCCTGGCCTGGGGCGACGCGGTGATGGTGGCGCCGAAGTCGGTGGCGACCAACCGCACCAACCCGGTCGGCACCGGGCCGTTCCGCTTCAAGCAGTGGGTCAAGGGCGACCGGGTCGAGCTGGTGCGCAATCCCGACTACTGGCAGAAGGGCAAGCCCAAGCTCGACGCCGTCACCTTCCGCGTCATCGGCGACCCGCAGGCGCAGGCGGCGGCGCTGCGGGCGGGCGACGTCGACGCCTTCCCCGAGTTCACCGCCGCCGAGCTCTATGCCGACTTCCAGAAGGACGCCCGGTTCGCCACCGCGACCGGCGCCACGCCGAACAAGCTGATCGCCGGCATGAACAACGCGCGCAAGCCGTTCACCGACAAGCGGGTCCGCCAGGCGCTGATGCACGCGATCGACCGCAAGGCGGTGATGGAGGGCGCCTTCAACGGGCTGGGCACGCCGATCGGCAGCCACTGGGCGCCGACCGACGAGGGCTATATCGACCTCACCGGCGTGCTGCCCTACGACCCGCCGAAGGCCAAGCAGCTGCTCGCCGAGGCCGGCCTCGCCAACGGCTTCGAGTTCACCATCAAGGTGCCGCAGATGTCCTACACGACCCGCGCGGCCGAGATCATGCAGGCGATGTTCTCCGAGGTCGGGGTCAAGATGAACATCGTGCCGAGCGAATTCCCGGCGAAGTGGATCGAGGAGATCTTCACCCAGACCAACTACGACATGACGATCATCGACCACGCCGAGCCGATGGATATCGACATCTACACGCGCGACAAATACTACTTCAACTACCACAACGAGGCGCTGAACAAGGTGGTCGCCGAGGCGACCGTCACCGCGGACGAGGGCAAGCGCAATGCGCTCTACGGCGAGGCCCAGAAGATCCTCGCCGACGACGTCCCGGCCCTCTTCCTGTTCGACCTGCCCATCCTCAACATCTGGAACGCCAAGCTGAAGGGCCTGTGGACCAGCCAGCCGATACCGGCGTGCGACGTCACCGAGGCCTACTGGACGGAGTAGCAGCGCGCGCAGCGCCGTTGGCCTGAGCGCCGTGATCCCGACAGGGACTGTCATCCCGGCGAAAGCCGGGATCCATCTTGCCGCATCGCGCCGGTCGATGGATGGATCCCGGCTTTCGCCGGGATGACATCTCGCATGGTCGGCCATCGGCGCCCGATGCGGCCGGCAGCGAGCGACTGATCGATCTCGCCCATGCTCCGCCTCCTGCTCGGGCGCCTCGCCTCGCTCGTCGTCACGCTGCTGGTCGCCTCGCTGCTCGTCTTCGTGGCGCTCGACGTGCTGCCGGGCGATCCGGCGGCGATCCTGCTCGGCACCGCGGCGCGGCCGGACACGCTGGCGGCGCTGCGCCACCAGCTCGGGCTCGACCGGCCGCTGGCGGTGCAGTACCTCGACTGGATCGGCGGCATGGTCTCGGGCGATTTCGGCACCTCCGTCACCTACGGCGTGCCGGTCGGCGGGCTGATCGCCGAGCGGCTCGCCGTCACCCTGCCGCTGGCCCTGGCCGCGCTGCTGCTCTCGACGCTGCTCGCGGTCGTGCTCGGCGTCGCCGCCGCGGCGCGGCGCGGCCGCGCGGCCGACCACGCGGTGCTGGGCTTCGCCCAGCTCGGCATCGCGCTGCCCGACTTCTGGATCGGCCTGCTGCTGATCCTGCTCTTCTCCAGCGAGCTGCACTGGTTCTCCGGCGGCGGCTTTCCCGGCTGGGAGGCCGGGATCGGCCCGGCGCTGCTGTCGCTGCTGCTGCCGGCGGTGGCGCTCGCCCTGCCGCAGGCCGGCGTGCTGACCCGCGTCGTGCGCGGCGCCGTGCTCGACATGCTGGGCGAGGACTTCGTGCGCACCGCCCGGGCCAAGGGCCTGACCCGGCGGGCGGCGCTGTGGCGCCACGCGGTGCCGAACGCGCTGCCGCCGGTGGTCACCATCATCGGGCTGCAGCTCTCCTTCCTGGTCGCCGGCGCGGTGCTGGTCGAGAACGTCTTCGCGCTGCCCGGCCTCGGCCGGCTCGCCTACCAGGCTCTGTCGCAGCGCGACCTCGTCGTGCTGCGCGACGTCGTGCTGCTGCTCGCCGCCTTCGTCATCGCGGCCAACTTCGCGGTCGACCTCGCCTATCTCGCGCTCGACCCGCGGCTCAGGCACGCCGCATGAGCCGCCGGCCGCCGGGCGCGCTCCTCGCCGGCGGGGCGATCACCGCCGGCTTCGCGCTGGCGGCGCTGCTCTCGCTCGCCTGGACGCCCGAGCCGCCGACCCGCATCCGCATGACGCTGCGCCTGCGGCCGCCGCTCGACGCCGGGCTGCTCGGCACCGACCCGTTCGGCCGCGACGTGCTCTCGATGCTGATGCGCGGCGCCTGGTTCTCGCTCTCCACCGCGCTGCTCTCGGTGCTGCTCGGCCTGCTGCTCGGCGTCGCGCTCGGCGCCGCCGCGGCGGCGCTGCGCGGCCGCTTCGAGGAGGTGGCGATGCGCGCCGCCGACCTGATCTTCGCCTTCCCGGCGCTGGTCTCGGCGATCATGATCAGCACCATCCTGGGCCCCGGCCAGGCCACCGCGGTCGCCGCCATCGGCCTGTTCATCGTGCCGGTCTTCGCCCGGGTGGCGCGCGGCGCCGCGCTGCAGGTCTGGGCGCGCGACTTCTGCCGGGCTGCCGAGGCCTCCGGCAAGGGCCGGCTGGCGATCACGCTGGAGCATGTCCTGCCCAACATCGCCGGCACGCTCGGCGTGCAGCTCACCCTGCAGCTGGCGCTCGCCATCCTGATCGAGGCGGGCCTCAGCTTCCTCGGCCTCGGCCTGCCGCCGCCGACCCCGAGCTGGGGCCGCATGCTCAACGAGGCGCAGACCTATCTCGGCCGCGCCCCCTGGCTGGCGCTGGCGCCGGGCGGCACGATCGCGCTGGCGGTGCTGGGCTTCAACCTGCTCGGCGACGGGCTGCGCGACCTCTTCGATCCGCGGCGGGCGCCGCGATGAGCCTGGAGGTCGAGGGGCTGGCCGTCACCGCCGCCACGGCCGAGGGGCCGCTGACGCTGCTCTCCGACGTCGCCCTGACGCTGCCGGTCGGCGGCGCGCTCGGCGTGGTCGGCGAATCCGGCTCCGGCAAGACGCTGCTGGCGCTGGCGATCATCGGCCTGCTGCCCGACGGTCTGGCCGCCCGCGGCACGGTCCGGCTCGACGGCGTCGACCTGCTGGCGCTGCCCGAGGAGACGCTCTGCCAGATCCGCGGCGCGCGCATCGGCATGATCTTCCAGGAGCCGCTGAGCGCGCTCAACCCGGCGATGACGGTCGGCCGCCAGATCGCCGAGGGCCTGCGCCGGCACAAGGGACTCGACCGCGCCGCGGCCCGCGCCGAGGTGCTGCGGCTGCTCGACCGCGTGCACATCCCCGGCGCCGCCCGCCGCATCGATTCCTATCCGCACGAGCTGTCCGGCGGGCAGCGCCAGCGCGTCGGCATCGCCATCGCGCTCGCCCCCGGCCCGGACCTGCTGATCGCCGACGAGCCGACCACCGCGCTCGACGTCACGGTGCAGGCGGAGATCCTCGACCTGCTGGGCGAGCTGGTCGGCGAGCGCGGCATGTCGCTGATCGTCATCAGCCACGACCTCGGCGTCATCGCCAGCCTGTCCGACCGGGTGCTGGTGATGTATGCCGGGACGCGCGTCGAGGAAGGCTCGACCAAGGCCGTGCTGCGCGCGCCGCTGCACCCCTACACGAAGGCGCTGCTGGCGGCCGTGCCGCGCCGCGGGGCGCGCGGCGGGGCACGGCTGGCCACCATCCCCGGCACGGTGCCGGCGGCCGGGCGGCTGCCGCCCGGCTGCCGCTTCGCGCCGCGCTGCCCCGAGGCGATCGAGGCCTGCCGCGGGCGCGAGCCGGGCTGGGACCGCTCGCCGCCCGGGCGCGCGGTCCGCTGCATCGGCGCCGGCCCTGCGTCATGACGCCGCCCGCCTCGGGTCCGCCGCTGCTCGCCGTCGAGGCGCTCGCCCGCCACTACCGGCAGCGCGGCGGGCACGGCCTGCTGCGCGCCGTCGACGGCGTCGCCTTCACGCTGGAGGCCGGCCAGGCGCTCGGCGTGGTCGGCGAGAGCGGCAGCGGCAAGTCGACCCTGGCGCGGCTGGTGATGGGGCTGGAGCGGCCGACCGCCGGCCGCGTGCTGTTCGCAGGCGAGCCGCTGTTCCGCGGCCGGCGCCGCCCGCCGGCCCGGCTGCGCCGCGGCTTCCAGATGGTCTTCCAGGACCCCTACGGCTCGCTCGACCCGCGCATGCGCGTGGCGCGCATCGTCGCCGAGCCGCTGCATCTCGACCCGCGCGCGCCGCGCGGCGCGGAGCGCCGCCGGCTGGTCGAGGCGGCGCTGGCCGAGGTCGGCCTCGCGCCGGCCGACGCCGACCGCCTGCCGCACCAGTTCTCCGGCGGCCAGCGCCAGCGCATCGCCATCGCCCGGGCGCTGATCGGCCGGCCGCGCCTGCTGGTCGCCGACGAGCCGGTCTCGGCGCTCGACCTCTCGGTGCAGGCCCAGGTGCTGAACCTGCTGCTCGACCTGCGCGAGCGCCACGGCCTCGCCTATCTCTTCATCAGCCACAATCTCGGCGCCGTCGAGGCGATCGCCGACCGCGTCGCGGTGATGTATCGCGGCCGCTTCGTCGAGACCGGCCCGGCGGCCGCCGTGCTCTCCCGCCCGGCCCACCCCTATACCCGCCTGCTGCTCGAATCCGAGCCGCGCCTCGACGCGCCCCGCCGCCGGCTGCGCCGGCCGGCCGCCGACGCACCGGCGGCGAGCGATGCCGCCGCAACGATCGCCGGCTGGGCCCGCGGCTGCGCCTTCGTCACGCGCTGCCCGCACGCGCAGCCACGCTGCCGCGAGGCGCCGCCGGCGGCGAGCTCGGTGGACACTGGCCACGCCGTCGCCTGTCATCGCGCCGGCGAGATCTGAACCGGCCGGGCGGCGCTCGTGCAAGCACCGCCGGGATCCGCCTGCCCCTCCAATGGACGGTGTCGTTGCCGGGCGATGGATCAGGGACAGGCGGCAGCTCAGCCGCGCGGGTTGCGGAGAACCATGCAGGCACCGCCTTGGGCCCGCAGCTTCGTGCACAGCTCGTCCGCGTCCGTCCTGCTGCCTTCCGAGACCCGGACGACGAATGTCGCGCCCGCACCTCGCCGCGCGTACAGGACCAGCGGCAGCCGCTCGCCCAAGACGGCCCGGTATCTGCGACGAAGCCGCTCGTAGGCGGCGAGGACGCCGCCTTCCGACCAGTTGCCGGCAAGCTGGACGCCCCAAGGTCCCCATGCCGGGTTGGAGGTGAGCGCGCGACGACGGCCCGCCATCTCATTCATCAGCTTGGCGACCTCGGCGCAGCGCGCGCCAGGCGGGGCTGCCGAGGACTCGAGCTGGGGCAGCGGTAGCGAAGTCCAGGCCTCGGCGGTGTGACCGGTCACCGTGCTGACGTACTCGAGCGTCTCTCGCGTCAGGGGGCGGTGGCCGGCGAGCCAGGCTTCGACCTGGCCGGGCCCGGCGTTGTAGGCTGCCGCGGCCAGGCCCAGGTTGCCGTGGAACGTGGTCCGCAGCTCGCGCAGGTAGCTCGCGGACTCGCGCAGCGCCTGCAGCGGCTCGAACGCGTTGGCGATCCCGCGTGTCGCAGCGGTCTCCGGCATGAACTGCGCGATTCCCTGCGCCCCGGCCGGGCTGACGGCCCCGGCATCGAAGTGGCTCTCCTGCCAGATGAGACGCGTGAAGAATTCCTCAGGGAGGTCGTTGTCCGACGCCGCCTGCGCCAGAGCGCGGCAGATCTCCTCGACACCGAGACGCGGATGCCTCGCTTCGGCCCCGGTTGCTGCGGTCTTCGCACCCTCGTCGGCGTCGCTGCCGGACCCGAGTGGCGGCTCGGCGTGCGCCGGCGTCAGTGGCGCCGGCGGCAGCACCACAGAAATTGCCAGGAGCAGCAAGGTCAACGTCCACCGCGGCATCGCGTGCTTCATGCGAAAGCGGATCGCATCGTAGCACGGGGCACCGACCCCGACGATTTCGGTGGACACCGGCGATGCCGTCGCCTGTCATCGGGCCGGAGATCCGAGGGCCTGCGATGAGCGATCGCGACATCCCGTTCGAGACCCGCCACATCTTCGTCGGCGGCCAATGGCGCCTGCCGGAGGGCGGCGGGACCCTGCCGCTGGAGAATCCCTCCGAAGGCGCCGCCCTGACCGAGATCGCCCGCGGCGGCGCCGCCGACATCGACGCCGCCGTCGCCGCGGCGCAGGCGGCGCGCGCCGGCGCCTGGGGCAAGGCGACCGCGACCGAGCGGGGCCGCATCCTGGCGGCGATCGGCCGGCGCGTGCAGGAGCGCGCCGACGCGCTCGCCCGGCTCGAGGCGCTCGACGTCGGCAAGCCGCTGCGCCAGGCCCGCGCCGACGCGCTCGCGCTCGCCCGCTATCTCGAGTTCTATGGCGGCGCCGCCGACAAGGTGCATGGCGAGACCCTGCCCTACCAGGACGGCACCACCGTGCTGACCCTGCGCGAGCCGCACGGCGTCACCGGCCACATCGTGCCCTGGAACTACCCGATGCAGATCATCGGGCGCAGCGTCGGCGCGGCGCTGGCCATGGGCAACGCCGTGGTGCTGAAGCCGGCCGAGGAGGCCTGCCTCACCGCCATCGCCTTCGCCCGCATCGCCGCCGAGGCCGGGCTGCCCGACGGCGCCCTCAACCTCGTCACCGGGCTGGGCGAGGAGGCCGGCGCGGCGCTCTCCGCGCACCCCGGCATCGACCACCTCTCCTTCACCGGCTCGGTCGCCACCGGGGCGCTGGTCCAGGCGGCGGCCGCCCGGCACGTCGCGCCGGTGACGCTCGAGCTCGGCGGCAAGTCGCCGCAGATCGTCTTCGCCGACGCCGACCTCGACGCCGCCCTGCCCTTCCTGGTCAATTCCGGCATCCAGAATGCCGGCCAGACCTGCTCGGCCGCCTCGCGGCTGCTGGTCGAGCGGCCGATCCACCGCGCGCTGGTGGCGCGCCTGGCCGAGCGCTACCGCGCGCTGCGCGCCGGGCCGGCGCTGGCCGATCTCGAGCTCGGGCCGCTCGTCTCGCGCCGCCAGCGCGAGCTCGTCGAGGGCTATCTCGACCTCGCCCGCGGCGACGGGCTGGCAGTCGCCGCCGAGGGCAGCATCATCGGCAACGCGCCGGCGGGCGGGCACTATGTCCGCGCCACGCTGATCGACGCGGTGCCGCCCGGCCACCGGCTGGCGCAGGAGGAGATCTTCGGCCCGGTCCAGGTGGTGATCCCGTTCGCCGACGAGGCCGAGGCCGTCGCCATCGCCAACGGCACGCAATTCGGCCTGGTGGCCGGCGTCTGGACGCGCGACGGCGGCCGCCAGCTGCGGCTCGCCCGGGCGCTGCGCTGCGGCCAGGTCTTCGTCAACAACTACGGCGCCGGCGGCGGCATCGAGCTGCCCTTCGGCGGGGTCAAGCGCTCCGGCCACGGCCGCGAGAAGGGCTTCGAGGCGCTCTACGGCTTCTCGGTGCTGAAGACCGTCTCCATTCTCCACGGCTGAGCGAAGGGATCCCATCATGCGGCTCGCGGGCAAGATCGCCATCGTCACCGGCGCCGGCTCGGGCTTCGGCGAGGGCATCGCGCAGCGCTTCGTCGCCGAGGGCGCCCGCGTGCTGGTCGCCGACCGCGACGGCGACGCCGCCGAGCGCGTCGCCGCCGCGCTCGGCCCGGCCGCGCGGGCCAGCCGCACCGACGTCACCGTCGACGCCGAGGTCGCCGCCATGATCGCCGCGGCCGACACCGCCTTCGGCGGCCTCGACATCCTGGTCAACAACGCCGGCGTCGGCCACACGCCGCAGCCGCTCGAGGGGCTCGAGGAGGCGCTGTTCGACAGCATCGCCCAGGTGAACATGAAGGCGATCTACCTCGCCGCCCGCCACGTCGTGCCGCGCTTCAAGGCGGCGCGCGCCGGGACCATCCTCAACATCGCCTCGACGGCGGGCGTCAGCCCGCGCCCCAACCTCACCTGGTACAACGCCTCGAAGGGCTGGGTGATCACCGCCACCCGCTCGATGGCGGTCGAGCTGGCGCCCTTCGGCATCCGGGTCAACGCGCTCAACCCGGTGGCCGGCGAGACGCCGCTGCTCAAGACCTTCATGGGCAGCGACACGCCGGAGATCCGCGCCAAGTTCGTCGCCAGCATCCCGCTCGGCCGCCTCTCCACCCCGGCCGACATGGGCCACGCCGCCGCCTTCCTCTGCTCCGAGGCGGCCAGCATGATCACCGGCGTCGCGCTCGAGGTCGACGGCGGCCGCTGCATCTAGCCGCGGCAGCGGCAAGGCCGTGCCGACCTCGCCCTTCGCAGGCTCAGGACGAGGTTCGAAGAGGCGCGCACGATCTCTCAGGCCTCATCTTGCGCTTGTCTGACGATGGGGCTGGCGCGGCGCTTCCGGCAGCCTCGGCTGCAACCTCGACTTGCCAACGCCCGCGCCCGCGGCTCCAATCCGCCACCCGCTGCCCCCAGGAGGATCCATGGAATACCGCCAGCTCGGCCGCTCCGGCCTGCGCGTCTCGGTTCTCACCCTCGGCACCATGACCTTCGGCGGGCGGGGCGCCTTCGCCAAGACCGGCACCACCGACCTCGCCGGCGCCCGGCGCCAGATCGACATGTGCCTGGAGGCCGGGGTCAACCTCGCCGACACCGCCAACGTCTACTCGCTCGGCGTCTCGGAGGAGATCCTCGGCGAGGCGCTGGAGGGGCGCCGCGACCGCATGCTGGTCGCCACCAAGGCGCGCATGCGCATGGGCGACGGGCCGAACCAGGCGGGGCTGTCGCGCCAGCACCTGATCGCCGAGTGCGAGGCCAGCCTGCGCCGCCTGCGCACCGATCACATCGACCTCTACCAGGTGCATGAGTGGGACGGCCAGACGCCGCTCGAGGAGACCGTCGCGGCGCTCGACCGGCTGGTCGCCGACGGCAAGGTCCGCTATCTCGGCTGCTCCAACTATTCCGGCTGGCACCTGATGAAGGCGCTGGCGACCGCCGACGCGGCCCACCGGCAGCGCTTCGTCTGCCAGCAGATCTACTACTCGCTGCAGGCCCGCGAGGCCGAGTACGAGCTGGTGCCGATCGCCCTCGACCAGGGTGTCGGCATCCTGGTCTGGAGCCCGATGGCCGGCGGCCTGCTCTCCGGCAAGTACCGGCGCGGCCAGCCGATGCCCGAGGGCCGGCACCTGCAGAACTGGGGCGAGCCGCCGGTGCGCGACGAGGACCAGTTCTACGACACCGTCGAGGCGCTGGTGGCGATCGGCGCGGCGCACGGCGTCTCGCCGGCGCAGGTGGCGCTCGCCTGGCTGCTCGGCCGGCCGGCCGTGACCTCGCTGATCGTCGGCGCGCGCACCGACGCGCAGCTCGCCGACAACCTCGCCGCCGCCGACCTGAAGCTGTCGCCGGAGGAGCGCGCCCGCCTCGACCGGGTCAGCGCGCCGCCGCTGCTCTACCCCTACTGGCACCAGGCGAAGACCGCGGCCGACCGGCTGGGCGCCGCCGACCTGTCGCTGCTCGGGCCTCACCTGCAGTCCTAGGCCACGGGGCGGCTCACCCCGCGAGCCGGCGGTAGATCCCCTCGACGATCGCCGCGTTGCCCTCCCAGGTGAAGCGGCGGGCCTGGGCGCGGCGGCGCTCGCGCTCGGCCTCACCGCCCCGCCCGGCGTCGGGCGCGGCATCGACGGCGCTGCGCAGCGCCTCCGACCAGCCCTCGACGTCGCGCGGCGGGATCAGCCGGCCGGCCTCGCCCAGCGCCTCGGGCAGCGAGGCGGCGTCCGACGCGGCGACCGGCGCGCCGCAGGCGAGCGCCTCGGTCACCGGCATGCCGAAGCCCTCGTAGAGCGAGGGGTAGAGCATCAGCGCGGTGCTCGCATAGAGGTCGCGCAGCTCGCCGTCGCGGACATAGCCGAGGAAGCGCAGGCTGCCCTCCTGGCGCAGGCTCTCCGTGGCGGGCGGCAAGGCGAGGTCGCCCCAGCCGACCGCGCCCGCGACGCAGAGCGGCAGGCGGGCGCGCGACACCCCGGGCAGCCGCTCATAGGCGGCGACCAGCGTCGCCAGGTTCTTGCGCGGCTCCAGC
The DNA here is from genome assembly GCA_046349435.1 of Dongiaceae bacterium. Lineage (GTDB taxonomy): Bacteria > Pseudomonadota > Alphaproteobacteria > Dongiales > Dongiaceae > JAXMCI01. The sequence continues at coordinate 35,181 of JAXMCI010000048.1, forward strand.
GTCGAGACGACCAGCGCGAAGCGGCCCTCGGCGAGGCCGTGCCGCGCCAGCGTCGCGGCCTTGCTCGAAGGCGCCGTCCAGTAGATCGGCGCCACCCCCGGCGGCGCCACCACGATGCGCTCCGCCGGCACGCCGAGCAGCTCCACGATCTCCCGCCGCGAGAACTGCGACACGGTGTGGACCAGCGGCGCCGCCCGGGTGATCTCGGCGACCGGCTCCATCCAGCGCAGCCGCGAGGCGGGGTGCGATTCGGGAAAGCGGAGATGCGAGAGGTCGTGGATCAGCGGCAGCACCGGCACGCGCGAGGGGCCCGGCGCGCGGTACTTGATGGCGTGGAAGAAGCGCGGGCGCAGCCGCTCGGCGCTGCGGCGATAGAGCGCCGCCTGGAGCGCGGCGTAGCCGGCATGCAGCGCCGGCACGGCGCGGACCAGCCGCCGCGCGCCGGCCGTGAGCCGGCCCCGGGCGCCGGGCGGCGGCGCCGGGTCGGCGCCCTCCCGCTTGCCGGCCGCCTCGGCCACCCGCGCCAGCAGGGCGGCGTCGACGGTGCGCCAGCCGAGGCCGGTGAAGCCGCTGAGCCGCAGCTCCGGCAGGCGCGGCAGCAGGGCGGCCAGCATGTGCAGCTCGTAGTTCGAGACGCCGGTGAAGGGCGGGCGCAGCGGGGTGAGGTCGATCCCGACATGCATGACAGGGGCGGCGGCTCCGGCGTGGCGCGGGCGAAGGCGCCCCGACCGGCGGCAGGCTAGCCTGCCGCCCGGGCCCGCCGCCAGCTTTGCCGTCGACGGGCCGCCCGCCGCGCGTCTAGAAACAAGCGGTCTCCTGCGGAGGAATGCCGTGACCGCATCCCGCCTGCTGCTCGACGTCTCGACCCTGGTGCGCTGGCTCGGCCCGCCCACCGGCATGATCCGGGTCGAGCAGGAGCTGGCATACGCGGCGCTCGGCCGCCGCGGCGTCGTCCCGGTCTTCTTCGACCCGGCGGCGGGCGCCTATCGCGGGCTGCGCCCGAAATGGGCCGAGCTGCTGGTCGGCCCGACCACCGCGCTCGACGCCGGCGTGCCGCCGCGCCGCGGCTGGCGGCGCCTGGTGCCGCCGCGCCATCGCGCCGTGCGCTGGCTCGAGCGCCACCGCCACGGCGGCGGCAGCGGCGCCGCGCTGGCCGACCGGCTGCAGCGGCTGCTGTTCGCCATCCCGCCGCGCTACCCGCCGATGCTCGACCGCGAGGGCCACCGGCTGTCGATGCTGCCCGCCGACATGGCGCTCGGGCCGCCGCTCGCCCTGGGGCCGGCCGATGCCATGCTCTCGCCCTCCTCCGACTGGCCCTACAAGGACACCGCCCGGCTGGCGGCGCTGAAGCGGTCGAGCGGCTTCCGGCTGACGGTGGTCTGCTACGACCTGATCCCGATCACCCACCCGCAATTCTTCAAGCCCGAGGACGGCGCGCTCTTCACCCGCTACTGGACGGCGATGTTCGGCATCGCCGACCGGGTGGTGGTCAATGCCGCCCGGATCCGCGCCGACGTGCTCGGCTTCTGCGCCGGGCGCGGCCTGCCGGCGCCCGAGGTTTCCGTGGTGCCGCTGGGCTTCCGCCTGCAGCCGCCCGCGGCGGCCCTGCCGCCGCTGCCGGCCGGGCTGCAGCCCGGGCGCTTCGCGCTCTTCGTCAGCACCATCGAGCCGCGCAAGAACCACGCGCTGCTGCTCGCCGTCTGGCGCCGGCTGCTCGCCCGCGGCATCCCGCAGCGCCACGACTTCCGGCTGGTCTTCGTCGGCCGCCCCGGCTGGATGGTCGACGCGCTGCTGGCGGAGCTGCGGCCGCCGGTCTGCGACGGCACGGTGCTGCATCTCACCGGCATCGACGACGCCACGCTCGACGCCCTCTACCAGGGCGCCGGCTTCTGCCTCTACCCGTCGGTCTACGAAGGGTTCGGGCTGCCGGTGATCGAGGCCTATGCCCGCGGCCGGGCGGTGATCGCCTCGCGCGGCGGCTCGCTCGAGGAGGTGGTGGGCGGGCTCGGCCCCGCCCTCGACCCGGGCGACGAGGCGGCCTGGGAGGCGGCCATCGCCGCCTGGATCGAATCGCCGGAGGCGCTCAGCGCCGCCGAGGCGCGCATCCGCCAGGGCTTCCGCTACTCGGGCTGGGACGAGGTCGCCGAGCGCCTCTTCGCGCTCGCCCGCGCCGCCTGATGGCGCGCCGCCTCGACCAGCGCGATGGCGGCGGCCCGCAGCCAGTCGAGGCGCGGCGCCAGCCCGGACTGGCGCTGCCGGGCGGCGAGCCGCAGCCCGGCCCAGGCGGCCCGCCCTTGCCCGACGGCGGCGGCGGCGCGCGCCGCGGCGAGCGCGCGCGCCGCCAGCAGGGCGTCGAGGTCGGTGCCGGGCGGCAGCAGGCGGGCGAGCAGCGCGCGGTCGATCGCCGCGACGCCGTCGGCCGGATCGGGCCCGCCGGCGCGCCGCCGCCCGGCGCAGGCCACCGCCGCGAGCTCGGCCAGCAGCCGCGCCTCCAGCGCGCGCCAGGTCGCCTGCCCGCCATGCAGCCGGTAGTCGAGCACCGGCTCCGGCAGGTTGGCGAGATCGTGGCGCTCGGCCAGCCGCAGCCAGAGGTCGTAATCCTCGCAGCCGGCGAAGGCGGCGCGGTAGCCGCCGGCCTGCAGCACGGCCGCGCGCCGCATCGTCACCGTCGGATGCGACAGGCAGTTCTCCGCCGGCAGCCGGGCGGCGATCTCGGCCGGCCCGGTCGGCGGCTGCCACAGCCCGAGGACGCGGCCATGGCGGTCGATCAGCCGGCAGCCGCCGCCGACCGCGGCGACCGCGGGATGGGCGTCGAGGAACGCCGCCTGGCGCGCCAGCCGCTCCGGCCAGGCGACGTCGTCGGCATCCATGCGGGCGAGCAGCGGCGCCCGGGCCTCGGCGACGGCGCGGTTCAGCGCCGCGACGATGCCGGCCGGCTCCTGCCGCACGACGCGCAGCCGCGGCTCGTCGCGCGCCGCCGCCGCGAGCAGCGCCGGCGTCGCGTCGCGCGAGCCGTCATCCACCGCCAGGATCTCGATCGCGGCGAGGCTCTGCCGCCGGATGCTGTCGAGCGCCGCCGCCAGGTGCCGCGCCCCGTCGCGGACCGGCATGATCACGCTGACCAGCGCCGCTGCTGCCACCTTGCATCCGCCTCCCGGCCCCGCCTGGACCCGCCCGAGCCTAGCCCTCGCGGTGGCGGCAAGGCGAGTCCCCGGCGCACCGGCGGCCCGGCGTGAGGATCGCCATCGCCATCCGGCGGCTGCAGCGCGACGGCGGCGGGGCGCAGCTCTGGACGCTCGGCTATGCCGGCTTCCTCGCCGGGCGCGGCCACGACGTCCATCTGCTGGCCGACGCCGAGGACGGGATCGCGGTGCCCGGCACGCTGCACCGGCTGGAGCCCGGCCCCACCGTGCTGGCCGAGGCGGCGGCGCTGGAGCGGCGGCTGGCCGGGCTCGGCGCCGACGCGGTGCACGACATGGGCTTCGGCTGGTCGGGCGACCTCTTCCATCCGCACGCCGGGTCCGACGCCGCCGCCGACGCCCGGGCGATCGCCGCCGCCGGGCCCGGCCTCCGGCTGCGGGCGGCGCTGTCGCCGCGCGCCCGCGCCCGGCGGCGGCGCCTGATCGCGCTGGAGGCGCGGCAGGTCGCCGGCGCGCGGCGCATCCTCGCCGTCTCCGGCCTGGTGCGCGACCTGCTCGCCCGCCGCCATCCCGCGGCCGCCGGGCGGATCGCGGTGGTGCCGAACGCGGTCGATGCCGCGAGCTTTGCGCCGGAGGGGCTGGCCGCGCTGCGCGACGCCGCCCGGCGGCGGCTCGGCATCGCGCCGGAGGCGGTGCTCTGCCTGGCCGTCGCGCAGCATCCCCGCCTCAAGGGCGTCGACCTCGCCTGCCGCGCGCTGGCCGCGCTGGGGCCGGCCGGCGCCGCGCTGCGGCTGCTGGTCGCCGGCAGCGCGGGCGGGCCGCCCTGGGACCGGCTTGCGCAGCGGCTCGGCATCGCCGGGCGGGTCCGCTTCCTCGGCCATGTCGCCGACATGCGGCCGCTCTACGCGGCGGCCGACCTGCTGCTGCACGCCACCCGCTGGGACGCCTGCAGCCTGGCCACCCTGGAGGCGATGGCGAGCGCCTTGCCGGTGGTGACCTCGGCGCGCAACGGCGCCGCCGAGCGCATCGCCGACGAGACGAGCGGCTTCGTGCTGGCCGACCCCGAGGACGTCGCGGCGCTCGCCGGCCGGCTCGCGGGCCGGCGCGACCCGGCGCTGCGCCGGCGCCTCGGCGCGGCGGCGCGCGAGGCGGCGCTCGCCTGGGACCTCGCAGCCAACCACCGCGCCGCCGAGGCGCTGCTGCTCGAGGCCGCCGGCGCGCGATGAGGCCGGTCGACGGGCGCACCCTGGCCCGGGCCGCCACGGCGGCCGTGGCGCTGCTGGCGCTCGGCGTGGCGGTCGCGCTCTGGCGCGACGCTGCGGCCGACCCGGCGGCGCTGTGGCGCGATCCCTTTCACGACCGCAACAGCCATCTGCGCACCGGGCTCGAGATCGCGCTGGCGCTGCGCCATGGCGAGCTGGCGGCGGCCTTCGCCGCGGCCACCGGCACGCTGGTCTGGCCGCCGCTGCACGGCCTGCTGCTCGGCCTCGTCTTCCTGGCCGGCGGGCCGCGGCTCGAGCTCGCCATCCTGCCCAGCCTGCTCGGCTGGTGGGCGACCATCCTCGGCACCTGGGTGCTGGCCTGGCGCTCCGCCGGGCCGGGGCAACCCGCCTGGATGGCCGGGCTGGCGGCGGCCGGCCTGGCGCTGCTCAGCCCCGCCTTCCGCCTGCTCGGCGCCGACGTCATGCTGGAAGGGCTCGGCGCCGGGCTCTCGGCCTGGGCGCTGGTCGCCGGCCAGCGCTGCCTCGAGCGGCCCGACCGGCCGCGCGGCCGCCTGCTCGGGCTCCTCCTCACCCTGCTCTTCCTCGAGAAATACAACTACTGGCTCATGGTGGCGGCGGCCCTCGGCGTCACGGTCCAGCTCTCGCCGCGGCTGCGGCCGCCGGCGCTCGCCGCGATGCTGGCGCTCGCGCGCCCGGCGGCGGCGGCCGCTGCGCGTGCCGCTGGTGCCGCTCGGGCTGGCGGTGGTCGCGGCCGCGCTGGCATTGCCTGTGGCTCCGACCCTGGCGCTGGCCGGCCGCACGCTGACCCTCGCCGCTCGGCCAGATCCTGCCGGTCGGCTACGGGCTGCTGCTGCTCGGCATCGCCTGGTGGTGGCGGCGCGCCGGCAGCGGCCTCGCCCTGCCCGGCGCGCTGCGCACCCTGCTCGGCTGGCACGCCGTGCCGGTCGCGCTCTGGCTGCTGCAGCCCTGGGCCATCGCCAGCCTGGTCCGCTTCCTCGCACAGGGCCAGCCCGGCGGCGGCGCCTATGCGCCGTGGCGGGCGGTCGCCGGCGGCTGGACCGGCTTCGCCGAGGGCTTCCACGCCGCCCCCTGGCTGGGCGATCTCGCCCTCGGCCTGGCCGCGCTCGGCGCGGCGGCGCTCGCCCGGCGCGAGCCCGGCCCGCGGCTGGTCATGGTGATGGCGATCCTGTCGGCGGCCGCGGTGCTGCTGCATCCGCACCAGCAATGGCGCTTCCAGGCGACCGGCCTGTTCGCGCGTGGAGCTGCGCCGGGGTCGGCGCCGCGTCGCTCGCCGGCCGGCTGCGACGCCGCCTGCCGCCGCTGCCGGCCGCCGCCCTGGCGCTGGGCGCGGTCGCCGCGGCGATCGCCGCCGCGCTGGCCGAGCCGCCTTCGCCGATCGCCGCCGCGGCGATCCGCACGCCCGCCGCGCCCTCCGACCTGGGGCTGGCCGAGGCCCTGCGGGCGCTGCTGCCGGGCGAGGCGGCGACCGGCCTCGCGGGGCCCGGCCGGTCCGATCTCTACCCCTGGGCCCTGGCGCTCGGCTGCCGCTGCCGCATCCCGGTCGATCAGCCAGACCTGACGGCGGCCGGCTCGCCGCAGGCGGCGCGCGCCATGGTCGCCGCCTGGCTCGCGGCGAGCCCGGCCGACCGCATCGTCGCCGTCGATCCGCCGGCGGCCCACGCCCTGCCGGGCGCGGTGGGGTGGGAGGATCGGCGGCGCGCCGTCGCCGAGGCGCTCGCCGCCCAGGATCTCTTCCGGCCGGCCGCGGCGGCGGTCGCGCCGGACGGCACGCGGCTGCAGCTCTATCTCAGGCGCCCCGATGCGCCGCGCCCGCCGGCGCCGCGCCGGCTCCACCTGCTCGACGGCCTCGCCCTGCTGCTCGGGCTGGCCGTGATCGCGCTCCTGCTGCTGCCGGCGCGCCGCCCGGCGCCTGTTAGTCGGAGCGGCGCTCCAGGCCGCCCTTGACCGGGTCGACCCAGAGCTCGGACATCGCCAGGGCCGGGAAGTCGAGCTCGAAGCGGGGCGTGGTCGCGGCGGCGGCCTTCATCGCGTCGGCGCCCAGGCTGTCGCCGCGCTGCGCCAGCAGCCGGCCGAGATAGACGTAGGCCATGCGGTTGTCCGGCGCGAGGGCGATGGCCTGCTGCAGCAGCGCCTCGGCCTTCGCCGTATCACCCTGCGCCCAGGTGATCAGCGCCGCCATGCAGAACAGGCGCGAGTTGTAGCCGGGCAGCCTGACGTCGCTGGTCTTGGCCAGCGCCTCCTTGTAGTCGGCCAGGGCGTCGGCGGGCCGCCGCTGGGCCAGCGCCAGGAAGGCGCGGTTGAGGGCGATGGTGCCGACCGCCGCCGGCGCGGCGCCGGGAGTCTGCAGGCCGAGCCCGAACTCCGTCTCGGCGGCGGTGAGGTCGCCTTCGAGCATGGCGGTGACGCCGAGCAGGTTGTGCAGCATCAGCCGCTCGGTGGCGCGGGTGCGCGTCCAGGGATGCGCCAGGGCGGCGTTCGCCATCTGGCGGACCCGCGCCATGGCCGACGGGTCGCCGCGCACCAGCGCGGCGAAGTCGGTCAGCGCCACGCGGTAGGGCGAGACCTGGGCCAGCAGCTCCTTCGAGGCGCGCTCGACCAGGGTCACCGCATCGCCGTCCGGCTGCTGCAGGCGCAGGCTGATCGGCAGCTCCCGCGGGCTCATCGCGGTGACCGTCATCTCGAGGCCCTTGCCCTGCGGCGCGTCCATGACCTGGCCGTGGATCTGCACGACGTCGCGGCCGACCTGCTGCTGCAGGGTGACCACGAGGTCCTCGAGATTGAGCGGCTTGGCGATCGCCGCGAACACCGAGGGGCTGGAGCTGACCTGCACGCTGGGCGTCGGCACGATCGACAGCACCTCGCCGATGCGCGCCACCTCGTTGGCGAAGATCTGCTCCGCGGCCTCCTCGGTGAAGCCGCCGTCGGCCAGCCGGGTCGGCACGCTGATTTGCAGGCGCAGCGGGTCGCCGAACAGCGCGGCGTCGCCGATCACGGCGCCGAAGAACAGGCCGGCCACCAGCGCCAGCGTCGTGAGATCGATCGGCATCGGTTCCCCCTGCCCCGGCCCCCGGGGCCGTCTCGGGCGGCGGAAATTATGCCATGATTTGGGCTTCGGCGAAGCCTGCCGTCAGTGCGCCATCAGCACCGGCAGGTCGGCATGGTGCAGCAGATGCCGCGTCACGCCGCCGAGCACGAACTCGTAGGCCCGGCTGTGGCTGTAGGCGCCGGCCACCAGCAGGTCGGCGCCGCGCTCGCGGGCCTGGTGCAGCAGCACGGCGCCGGCCGGCCCGGCGCCGGGCTCGACGCTCTCCAGCGCGACGCCGCCGGCGTGGGTCCCGAGCGCCCGGAGCAGCGCGGGCGTGCCGTCGCGCCCCGGCCGCTGCACCGCGAGCGCCTCGACCCGCTCCGCCCCGGCGAGGAAGGGCGCGGCGGCCGCCACCGCCCGGACCGCCTGCTCCGAGGGCTTCCAGGCGATCAGCACGCGCCGGCCGAGCCCGCCCGACCAGCCGGCCGGCACCAGCAGCACCGGGCGGCGCAGGTCGAACAGCGCGGTCCTGATCGCGGCGCGGTCGTCCTCCGGCAGCAGCCTCGGCTCGTGCCCGAGGACGAGCAGCGCGGCGCGCGCGCCGTGCCGGCGCAGGCCGGCCGCCACCGTGCCGGTCTCGTCGATCCAGCGGGCCCCGGCGGCGGCCGCGCCGGCCGTGGCGCGCCAGCGCCGGACGGCGTCGTGCAGCAGCGCCGCGCGCGCCGCCTCGGCCGCCTCGAGCTCCGTGCGATGGCGCTCGGTCAGCACCTCCTCGGGCGCCAGGATCAGCGCCGCCGGATCGTGCCGGACATGCAGGATGGCCAGGGTGGGCCGATCGTAGCGGGCCGCCGCCGCGGCGCTCGCGGCGAGCGTCGCCGGCGCGCTCTCCGGCCGGGTCAGCAGCGTCAGCAGCGCGGGGGTCACGCGCCTAGGACCCGGCGGCCGGCGCCAGGCCGAGCCGCAGCCCGAGCCAGTAGCCGAGCGCGACGGCGGCCAGGCAGAGCACCACCGATCCCGCCATGTAGGCCAGCGCCGGCAGCCACTCGCCGTCGCGCAGCAGCTGGAGCGCCTGCAGGCTGAAGGCGGAGAAGGTGGTGAAGCCGCCGCAGATGCCGGTCATGACGAACAGCCGGAGGTTGGTCGAGGCCGGCCAGGCGCCGTCCGCAGCGGTCAGCGTGAAGGCGAGGCCGATGACGAACGAGCCGGCGACGTTGATCAGCAGCGTGCCCCAGGGGAAGGCCTCGCCCCAGGCGCGCGCCGCGGCGAGGGTCAGCCAGTAGCGCGCGACGCCGCCGAGCGCGCTGCCGAGGGCGATGACGAGGGCCGGCATCGGCGGGCCCTCAGCCGGCGCGCCGGCGGCCGGGCGCCGGCCCGCGCGCTGCCGACCAGGATGGCCGCCAGCCCGAGGAAGAGCAGCAGGCCGCGCAGCCCCGCCGCCGGCCCCAGCAGCGGACCGAGCAGCCAGATCGCGGCCAGCCAGAGGAGCGCCAGCAGCGCCAGGCTGCCGTCGTCGACGAACAGCGCGACCAGCTCGCGCAGGACGGTCAGGAGCCAGCGCATCGCCGCCTCACCCGGCCCGCGGCGACGCCGCCGGCATCGCCCGGCAGAGCCGCACCGCCAGCAGGCCGGCGAGCAGGAAGCCCGCGACCAGTGCCAGGATCGACCAGTCGGCGCCCGGCCACTCGATGCCGGCGCCCTCGCCGAACCAGAAGCTGCCGAACCCGGCGAGCAGCACGCCGACGCCGAACTTCAGGCTGTTCTCGGGGACGCGCGCCAGCGGCCGGTGCAGCGCCAGCCCGAGCAGCACGACCAGCAGCAGCGCCGCGCCGGCCCCGACGCTCGCCGGCAGCAGCAGGCCGCCCGCCGCGCCCAGCGCGATGACGATGAACACCACCTCGATCCCCTCCAGCATGACGATCTTGAAGGCGGTCGCCACCGCCACCCCGTCCCACGCGCGCCGGCCGCCGCCGGCCCGCGCCCGGCGCAGCTGGTCGGTCTCGCCGCGGAAGGCCGCCGCCTCGTCGTGCAGCGGCAGCACGCCGGCGGCCCGCAGCACCGCCTTGCGCAGCCAGCGCAGCCCGAACAGCAGCAGCAGCGCGCCGACCCCGAGCTGCACCGCCGCCAGCGGCAGCCGGGTCAGCGCCGGCCCGAGCAGCAGCACGATCGCCGCCAGCAGCGCCAGCGCCAGCCCGGTGCCGCCGAGCGCCCCGCGCCAGCCCCGCACCACGCCGACCGCCAGCACCACGGTCAGCGCCTCGACGAACTCGACCAGCGAGGCCGCGAACGACGCCAGTATCGTCGGTCCCGCCTGCGTCCAGCCCACCATGCGCACCACCTCCGCACCATCCCGGATGGCAATCTAGCCGAGCCGGCGACGCCCGTCAGGTGTGCGGCGATGGCGTGCCGGTCCTGACAGCTCCGCCGTAGCTGCGACGCACAGCCCATGGTAGCATCGCGTTCAGGCGGTACTAGCGCGGGACAGCCATGGGACCTTGGCGATGCGCGGCGCCGATCGCGCGCTCATCGAACCTCGTCCTGAGTTCATACCGGCGAAGGCGCCGACCCGCCATGAATGAAACGGCGCAGCGCAAGCCGCCAGCCCGCCAAGGCGGTCTCATTTTCTTGTTAGACGAGGGGCACGCGGGGCGTGCACCACGATCGCTGAAAGTAGACGCGCAGCGGCGCCCAGCGCCCCTCCCCCCTTGCGGGGGAGGGCTGGGGTGGGGGGTGCCGCCCGCACGGCGCCTGGGTCCACCCCCACCCTAGCCCTCCCCCGCAAGGGGGAGGGAATCACAGCGCGACCCTCGACTTTCATAGCAGCCTGTCGAAGGGCGAGGTCGGCACGGCCGGGCCGCCATCGTGTCCTGGTTTTGCGCGGAACTCGTCACGCCGGATAGGTCAGCGCCCCCCGCGCCCGGCGCTCGCCGGGCAGCATGGCGTGGTAGACGGTTTCGTGCAGCGGGGTCGGCACGCCGGCGGCGCGGCCGAGGCGGACCACCGCGCCGCTCCAGGCCTCGAGCTCGGAGGGGCGGCCCTCGGCGAGGTCGCGCTGCAGCGAGGTGGTCGAGGCCGGCGCCAGCCGGTCGAGCATGGCGAGCGCGCTCGCCACCGCGTCTGCCGGCAGCGCCACGCCGCGGGCGCGGCCGACGGCCAGCGCCTCGGCGGCGCAGCGCTCGAGCAGGGATCGGCTCTCCGGCAGCGCGCGCAGCACGCCGATCGGCGCCCGGGCCAGTGCGCCGATCGCGCCGAAGGTTGTCACCAGCAGGAACTTCTCCCAGACCGCCACCGCGATGTCGGGCGGGATCTCGGCGCCGAGCCCGGCGCGCAGCAGGGTGTCGCGCAGCCGCGCCGTGCGCGCGCTCGCCCGGTTGTCGCGCTCGCCGACGAGGATCGCGTTGAACGGGCCGATGTTGCGGATCCGGCCGGGCGCGGTGACCCAGCTGAAGGTGCGGCAGAGCCCGCCCAGCACCGGCCCGGATCCCAGCACCGCCGCCAGCTCGTCGGCCGCCTCGACCCCATTCTGCAGCGGCACGACCACGGTGCCCGGCCCGAGCAGCGGGGTCATCGCCGCGGCGGCCTCGCGCACCTGCCAGGCCTTGACCCCGAGCAGCACCACGTCGACCGGCCCGACCTCCGCCGGCCGGTCGGTGGCCCGGGCCGGCGCCACCGCCAGCTCGCCCTCCGGCGTGTCGAGGACGAGCCCGTCGCGGCGGATCGCCTCCAGATGCGCGCCGCGTGCGATGAAGGCGACCTCCTCGCCGGCGAGCGCCAGCCGCGCCCCGAAATAGCCGCCGGCCCCGCCGGTGCCGAACACCGCAATGCGCATCCATTCCTCCCGACGGCGCAGCCTGCCGGCATCGCGCCCGCGCCGCAAGGGCCCGGCCGTCGGAGGTCCGTCGGAGGTTGACAGCGATCCCCGGCGTGCGAAAACGGGCGCCCCCGCAGCAGCGCGCGCCAGGAGAGCCGAATGATCGACCAGGAGCTGGCGCGCCGCGCCCGGGACGTCACCTTCACGCTGGTCGGCTGGCCGAGCGTCACCGGCAGCGAGAGCGAGGCCAGCTTCGCCCGCTCGCTGCACGCGCTGCTCGCCGGCCATCCCTATTTCCAGGCCCATCCCGACCACCTCGTGCTGCAGCCGATTCCCGACGACCCGTTCGGCCGCGCCAACGTGCTGGCGCTGGTCCGCGGCAGCGGCCGGCGCACGGTGGCGCTGTCCGGCCATTTCGACGTCGTGCCGGTCGACGACTATGGCGAGCTGGCGCCGCTCGCCTGGCACCCCGAGGAACTGCGCGACAGGCTGATCGAGCGCCTCGCGGCGAGCGGCCGCGACCCGCTGGCGCTGGCCGACCTGAAGTCCGGCGAGTTCCTGCCCGGGCGCGGCATCCTCGACATGAAGTCGGGGGTGGCCGCCGGCATCGCCGCGCTGGAGGCCTTCGCGGCCGAGCCCGGCCGGCAGGGCAACCTGCTGCTGCTGGCGACGCCCGACGAGGAGGACCGCTCGGTCGGGATGCGCGCGCTGGCCCAGTCGCTGCCCGCCTTCGCCGCCGCGCACGGGCTCGACATCGCGCTCGGCGTCAATCTCGACGCCATCAACGACAGGGGCGACGGCCGGCTCGGCCAGGTGGTCGCCCAGGGCGTCATCGGCAAGCTGCTGCTGAGCGCGCTGGTGGTCGGCGTCGATTCCCATGCCTGCTACCCGCTCGACGGCGTCAACGGCGCCTACCTGGCGGCCGAGCTGGTCGCCGAGCTGGAGATGGCGCCGGAGCTGGCCGAGGAGGCGGGCGCGGAGCTGGCGGCGCCGCCCACCGTGCTCGGCGCCCGCGACCTCAAGGCCGGCTACAACGTCACCACGCCGAGCCGGGTCTGGCTGTTCTGGAACGTGCTCACCCACCGCCGCTCCGCCGCCGAGGTGATGCAGGTCGCCACCGCGCTCGCCCACCGCGCCGCGGCGCGCGCCCGCGAGCGGATGGCCGAGCGCAGCCGGCGGCTGCACAACCCGCCGGCCCTGGCGCCGGCCTGGTCGCGGATCGCCGTGCTGCCCTACAGCGCGGTGCACGCCGCGGCCGACGCCGCCGACCCGAGCTTCGCCGCGCGCTTCGCGGCGGCTGCGGCCGCGCTCGCCGCCGGCACGCTCGACTATCCCACCCGCTCGCGCCAGCTGGCCGAGCTCGCCTGGGCCGCCTCGGGCCTCGAGGGGCCGGCCATCGTGCTGTGCTTCGGCTCGATGCCCTATCCGGCGATGTCGCTCGGCGAGGGCGAGGCGAACCGCGGCCTGCGCGAGGTGCTGGCGCGGGTCGCCGCCGAGGCGGCCCGCGCCTGCAACACGCCGATCACGCCGATCCGCTACTTCCCGGCGATCGCCGACATGAGCTTCCTCGGGCCGGTCGATGCCGGCGACCTGCAGGTGGTCGCCGGAGAGACGCCGATCTGGGGCTCCAGCATCCGGTGGGACCTGTCGGGCTCGCCCAGCCCCGGCTTTCCCGTGATCAATGTCGGCCCCTGGGGCCGCGACTACCATCACTGGCTGGAGCGGGTGCATGTCCGCTACGCCTTCGAGGTCCTGCCGCTGCTGGTTCGCGACCTCTGCCGCGCGGTGCTGGCCGGCTGAGCGGCGCCTGACCGCCTTCTGGGTGGCCCGGGAGCGCGACTGGTGCATCACGGCGCGCTCGACCTATCCGGCGGAGCCGCGGCACGATCCCGAGCTCCTGTCCGCCGTCACCTTCCCCGGCCCTCTCCTCGTCGCGCCTTCCGGCGGGCCGGTTTGGCGCTATCATCCGGTCCGCCGGAACGAGGAGGCCCCATGGCCGAGCTTGCCGAGACCTTCGACCGCTTGGCCGCCGACGCGGCGGCGCGCTGCACGCAGTGCGGACGCTGCGTCGAGGTCTGCCCGACCGCGGCCGAGGCGGGGATCGACCGCGGCGAGCCGGCACGGCTGGTGCGCGGCCTCGTCGAGCTGGCGCGCAGCGGCACCACGGCCGAGCCGGACGCCTCGCGCTGGGTCGCCGGCTGCGACGCCAGCGGCCAGTGCTCGGCGGCGTGCCCCGAGGGCATCAACGTGCGGCAGTGGGTGGCGATCGCCGGGGTGCGCGCCCGCGCCGCGTCCCGGCCCGAGGCCGACCGTCAGGCCGCGGCGGCGCAGCGCTTCCGCGCCATGTCGCACGCGGTGCGGCTGCTCGCCAGCATGCAGATGCCGTCCGAGGCGCTGGCCCGCATCCTGGCGCCGGTCGAGCGCCGCCAGGCCGAGCTGCTCTTCTACACCGGCTGCAACGTGCTCCGGACCTCGCACATCGTCTTCAACGTGATGGACATCCTGGAGGCGCTGGGCGTCGATTTCGACGTCGTCGGCGGGCCCTCCCATTGCTGCGGCGTCTACCAGTTCATGGAGGGCGACCTCGCGACCTACGACAAGGTCGGCGGCCGCACCTTCGAGCGCTTCGGCCGCTCCGGCGCGCGCGAGGTGCTGACCTGGTGCCCGACCTGCACCAAGAACTTCGGCGAGATCGAGCGCGACCGTGCGGCGCCCGGCTTCGGCTTCGACCATGTCAGCGTCTTCCTCGCCGCCCGCCTGGAGCAGCTCAGGGCGCGCTTCGTCGACCAGCCGCCGCGCACCGCGGTGATCCACGAGCACCAGGGCATCGCCGGGGCGCGCGAGAGCGTGCGCGCCCTGCTCGCCGCGGTGCCCAACCTGACCGTGCTCGAGCTGCCGCAGGACAGCGGCTTCTCCTACACCTGCGGCGGTCCGGCCGCCGCCTATGAGGAGCGCCAGAAGGCGATCCACCGCACCATGGCCGAAGGTGCCAGCGCGCTCGGCGCCGACCTGCTGGTGACCACCTACCATTCCTGCCACCGGGCGCTGGCCGGCGCCGAGGCGCACTACCCCTTCCGCGTCGTCAACTTCACCGACGTGCTGGCCGAGGCGCTCGGCCGCGGCGGCCGCACCGACTTCTTCAAGCTCTACAAGACCGGCGGCGAGATGGAGGAGGCGGTCGCCGCGGCCCGCCGCTATCTCGAGGGCGCCGGCATCGCGGTCAGCGCCGAGAGCATCGCGGCGCTCTCCGCCGAGATGTTCGCCGAGACCGGGATCGCCGGCGAGTCCGCCCCGTTCCGCGATGCCTTCGCGGGCCTCGCGCAGGCCTGAGCCGCGGCAGGCGACGATGACCAAGGGGCCCCTCCCCGCAGCCGCTACGGCGACGGCGCCCGAGTGCCCGTTCCATGCAGCCGACCCCGCAGCGATCGGCGATCGTGCGGCGGCGAGCGTGCCGGCCACGGCCGGCCGCCAGATCCAGCTCCACCGCCTGATCGCCGACGGCGAGGCCTGGCTCACCGGCCGCATCCTCGCCTATGCCCGCGAGCGCGGCTACATGCCGTACACCTCGACCCTGGAGGAGGCCTGGATCGCCTCGATCCGAGGGCTGTCTGCGACCTTCCTCGAGGCGCTGGCCGAGGGCAGCGCGGGTGCCGTGGTGCTCGCCGAGGCGGCCTTCGCGCGCGACCCGGTGGCGCGCTACGGCATCGAGGCGGCGCGCCGCCATCGGACCCGCGGCATCACGCTCGGCCTCTTCCTGGCGCTCATCAAGGGCTATCGCCAGGCCTATCGCGACCTCATCGCCGAGGCGCGGCTGCCCGATCCCGACGGCAGCGAATGCCTGGCCATCGTCGACGGCCTCTTCGACCGGATCGAGATCGGCCTCTGCGAGGAGTGGGCGAGCCAGCCGGAGAACGAGGCCCTGGAGCAGCTCCGCCAGCAGAACCGCCGGATGACCAACGAGAAGAACAAGTACCTGACGATCTTCGAGAGCCTCCGCGACCCCGTGCTGCTGGTCGGCGACAACGGGCAGATCGAGAACATGAACCATGCCGCCGCCACTACCTTCGTCGGGCCGGCGGCGCCGGGCGCGGTCTATTATGGCGGCCACCCGATGACGCTGGCGCAGGTGCTCGGCACGGGCCGGCCGGAGGATGGCGAATGCCGGCTCGCCACCCTCGCCGGTCCGCGCTGGTTCGACCTGCGCACCCAGCCGATGCTCGACGTCAGCCGCAAGTTCCTCGGCACGGTGGTGATCCTGGTCGACGTCACCGAGCACAGGGCGGCGCGCGAGCAGGCCGAGCAGGCCGACCGCGCCAAGTCGATCTTCCTCGCCACGATGAGCCACGAGATCCGCACGCCGATCCACGGCATCCTCGGGCTGGCGGAGCTGCTGCGCCGCGACGACCTGCCGAGCGGCTGCCGCGAGCAGGTCGAGGCGATCGTCCGCTCGGGCCGGCTGCTCGCCGCGGTGGTCGCCGACATCCTCGACTACTCGAAGATCGAGGCCGGCCAGCTCGAGATCGAGGAGGACGAGGTCGACGTCGCCGCCGTGGCGGCCGAGGTCGGCGACGTGCTGCGCCCGCAGCTCGCCGTCAAGCCGGCCATCGCGCTGCGGATCGAGGTGCCGCCGCTGCCGCGGCTGGTCGGCGACGCCGGCAAGCTGCGCCAGATCCTGCTCAATCTGGTCGGCAACGCCGTCAAGTTCACCGAGCGCGGCACGGTGCGGCTGGCCGTCGAAGCGGCCGCCGCCGAGCCCGGACGGCGCCGGCTGCGCTTCCACGTCGAGGACACCGGCATCGGCATCGCCGAGGCGGACCTCGCCGAGATCTTCGAGCCGTTCGGCCAGCCCGACCGCGCGGTGGCGCGGCGCTATGGCGGCAGCGGCCTCGGCCTCGCCATCTGCCGGCGCCTGGTCGAGCGGCTGGGCGGCACCATCGCGGTCGCGAGCCGGCCCGGCGCGGGCAGCCGCTTCACCGTCACGCTGCCGTTCGCCGAAGCCGGGGCCAAGCCGGCGGCGGCCCCGCGGCCGGCGGCGCGCCCCGGCGGCACGCCGCTGCGGGTGCTGGTGGTCGAGGACAACGAGGTGAGCGCGTGGGTCGCCGCCGGCCTGCTGGAGCGCGACGGGCACCGCGCCACGGTGGTGGAGACCGGCGCGGCGGCGCTGGAGCGGCTGGCGGCGGACGGCTTCGACCTGGTGCTGATGGACCTCCGCCTGCCGGACATCGGCGGGCTGGAGGCGGCGCGGCGGATCCGCGCCCTGCCCGATCCCCGGCGCGCCGCCGTGCCCATCATCGGCGCCTCGGCCCACGTGCTGCGGCGCGACATCGAGGACTGCCTCGCCGCCGGGATGAGCGACTTCCTGGCCAAGCCCTTCAGCCCGGAGCGGCTCGCCGCCGCCATTCGCCGGGTCACCGGAGCGGTCGGCCGGCCGGCGCCCGCCGCGGCGGGCGAGCCGGTCGACCGCGGCGTGCTCGCCGGCCACGCCGCGGCGCTCGGCCCGGCGGCGGCGGCGCGCATCGTCGCATCCTTCAAGGCTGCCGCCGTCGCCGAGGCCGGGCGGCTGGAGGCGGCGGCGGCGGCCGGCGACGCCGCGCTGATCGCCGAGGTCGCGCACCGGCTGCGCGGCGCGGCGCTCCATGTCGGCCTCGCCGCGCTCTCCGCGCGGGCGGCAGGGCTGGAGCGGGCGGCCCGCGCAAAGGCCACCGGGCTGGCGGTGCCGGCGCTGGCGCTGGCCGCCGCCTGCCGGGACGCCGAGGCCGCCCTCGACCGCGCCTGGGCAGCCCTGCCCGAGGCTCAGCCGGTAAAGACGTAGCCGACGCCGTGGACCGTCTGGATCAGGCGGGGTGAGGCCGGATCCTTCTCGATCTTGCGGCGCAGCCGGCCGACCAGCACGTCGATCGTGCGGTCGAGCGGATCGCGGTCGCGGCCGCTCACCTGGTCGATCAGGCTGTCCCGGGTCAGCACCCGGCCACGCCGGCGCACGAAGGCGGCGAGCAGCTCGAACTCCGCCCGGGTCAGCCGCACCTCCTCGCCGGCGGGCGAGGTCAGGGTCCAGTGCGGGATGTCGATCACCCAGCCCTCGAAGGCATGGCGGGTGTCCTCCTCCGAGGCCCGCCGGGCCGCCGCCACCCGGCGGGCGAGGTTCTTGGTCCGGGGCAGCAGCTCGCGCATGTTGTAGGGCTTGGTGACGTAGTCGTCGGCGCCGAGCTCCAGCGCCACGATGCGGTCGACCTGGTCGTCGCGGCTGGTCACCATGATGACGCCGACCTCGGACCGGCGGCGCAGCTCGCGCAGCAGCGACAGCCCGTCCTCCCCCGGCAGGTTGATGTCGAGCATCACCACGTCGACGTCGCCGGCGGCCAGGATGCGCCGCATCGCGTCGCCGTTCTCGGCCTCGGAGACGCGGTGGTTCTCGCGCGCCAGATAGGCGGCCAGCGTCTGGCGTCCCACCGGGTCGTCCTCGACGACCAGCACGTGATGGCTCCTCGGCACCGCGTCTCCCTGCTTGCAAGAGCCCGGGCCGTCGCCCAGGCCGCCCCCGGCCGTTTTCAGTCCATTTACAAGTTTCTATAGCGCATTCACCACCGGCCGAAAGCCCATTCACCCCCGGCGCGCATAGTCCCTGCGCGCGGGAGGGACGGCAGCGGTGCTGAGGAGCGGCAAGTTCTGGGGAACGGCACTTGTGCTGGCGATCGGCGCGATGGTCGGCGTGATCGGCTGGGGCGGCTTCAACTGGGCCATGGAGTCGACCAACAGCGTCTCCTTCTGCACCTCGTGCCACGAGATGCGCGACACCGTCTATCCCGAGTACATGGCCTCGATCCACTACAGCAACCCGGCCGGCGTGCGGGCGATCTGCTCCGACTGCCACGTGCCGAAGGAGTGGACCCACAAGGTCATCCGCAAGATCCAGGCGACCGGCGAGCTCTATCACAAGCTGGTCGGCACCATCGACACCAAGGAGAAGTTCGAGGCCGAGCGGCTGGCGCTCGCCCGCGAGGTCTGGGCGACGATGAAGGCGACCGACAGCCGCGAGTGCCGCAACTGCCACAGCTTCGCGGCGATGGACTTCCACAAGCAGCGGCCCAAGGCGGCCGAGGCGATGCAGAAGGCGATGAAGGACGGCGCGACCTGCATCGACTGCCACAAGGGCATCGCCCACAAGCTCCCCGACATGACCGCCGGCTACCGCACGCTGTTCGCCGCGCTGACGGCGAGCGCCCGGACGCTGTCGGCCAGGCCCGGCGACACGGTCTGGACGCTCGCCACCATCCCCTTCGCGCTCGACAGGCCGGACGGCGCCGAGATCTCGCCCGCCGCCGGCAAGATCCTGCCGGAGACGCCGCTCAAGGTGCTCGAGCGCGACGGCGAACGGTTGCGCGTGCGGCTCGAAGGCTGGCAGCAGCAGGGCGCCGAGCGGGTCATCTACACGCTCCAGGGCAAGCGCATCTTCGCCGCCGCCCTCACCCCCGGCGCCATCGAGAAGGTCGAGCCCGGCAAGGCGATGACCGATCCCGACACCGACCAGGTGTGGACCCCGGTCGGGCTGGAGGCCTG
This sequence comes from Dongiaceae bacterium, assembly GCA_046349435.1. Taxonomy (GTDB): domain Bacteria; phylum Pseudomonadota; class Alphaproteobacteria; order Dongiales; family Dongiaceae; genus JAXMCI01. Next base: position 53,955 of record JAXMCI010000048.1, read on the forward strand.
GGTGATCGCGGGCACGCTGGTCGGCGACCGCGACCGGCTCTTCGCCTACGGCGCCGAGCTCTATGGCGGCACCTGCGGGATCTGCCACTCGCTGCCGCCGCCCGGCAACTACCTCGCCAACCAGTGGATCGGCAACCTCGACGCGATGAAGCGCTTCGTCTCGCTCGACGACGAGCAGTTTCGCTTCCTGCAGAAATACGTCCAGCTGAACGCCCAGGACACCGGCGCCCGCCCGCCCGGCGGCGCCGCCAAGGCAGCCACGCCATGAGCCGCGCGCTCGTCCTGCCCGCCGACCTGC
>JAXMCI010000049.1:0-51546 GCA_046349435.1 Dongiaceae bacterium
TTCTCCGCCCAGGACAGCGCCTCGGCAGGGCGCCCGGCGAAGAAGTGCGCCAGGCCGACGGCGAACTGCATGGCGAAGACCTGGGTGTCGTGGGGGCTGAGGCGCAGCGCACGGGTGGCATGGTCGATCGCCGCCTCGGACTCGCCGGAGAACGCCCGCAGCAGCGCGCCCGAGAGCCACGCCCAGGCGAGGTTCGGGTTGAGGGCGAGCGCCCGCTCGATGCTGGCGCCGCCGCCCTCGAAGTCGCCGGCGACGAAGACCAGGGCGGCACCGGCCGAGCACAGGGCGAAGGCGTCGTCGCGGCCGAGCTCGACGGCGCGCCGGCCGAGCCGCAGCGTCTCGGCCGTCTCGCGGGCGCGGTCGGTCACCCAGTCGCTCGACCTGCGCTGCGAGTAGGCGCGCGCCGCCATGGCGTAGGCCACGGCATAGCCGGGATCGAGCTCGATCGCCTTGTAGAACATGGCGAGCGCCTCCTCGTTGGCCTCGCGCGTCCAGCGGTGGAAGGCGGCCATGCCGCGCAGGCAGTAGTCGTAGGCGTCGAGGCTTTCGGTCGGCTTGCGCCGCACCCGCTCGATCTCGGCCTGCTCCAGCCGCGGCTGGATGGCGCCGACGACGCTGCCCGTCACCCGGTCCTGCAGGTCGAAGATGTCCTCGAGCTCGCCGTCGAAATGGTCGGCCCAGAGATGCGCGCCGCTGGCCGCCTCGATCAGCTGGCCGGTGATGCGGACCCGGTTGCCCGCCTTGCGCACGCTGCCTTCGAGGATGTAGCGCACGCCGAGCTCCCGCCCGACCTGCCGCACGTCGACGCTGCGGCCCTTGTAGGCGAAGCTCGAGTTGCGGGCGATGACGAACAGCCAGCGCATCCGCGACAGCGCCGTGATGATGTCCTCGACGATGCCGTCGGCGAAGTAGTCCTGCCCGGGATCGCCGCTCATGTTCTGGAACGGCAGCACGGCGATCGAGGGCCGGTCGGGCAAGGCCAGCGCGGGCGGCGGCGCCTTCGGCGCCTCGCCGGGCCGCAGCCGGTAGACGCGCACCGGCCAGGCGATGTTCTTGAGCGCCTGCTCGCCGAGATCCTCGAAGGCGAGGTCGAGCTTGCCGCGGGCATCCTCCTGGACGCGGGCGGAGACGCAGATCCCGCCCGGCTCGGCGAGAGCCTCGAGCCGGGCCGCGACGTTGACGCCGTCGCCGTAGAGGTCGCCGGCCTCGACGATGACGTCGCCGACGTTGATCCCGATGCGCAGCACGATCGCCCGGTCGGGCGCCAGCCCGGCGTTCAGTCCCGCCATGCCCTGCTGGATCGCCACGGCGCAGCGCAGCGCGTCGACGACGCTGGCGAACTCCACCAGCAGCCCGTCGCCGGTGGTCTTGACCAGGCGTCCGTGATGGGCGTCGATCTGCGGGTCGAGCAGCTGCTGCCGCGCGGTCTTCAGCCGCGACAGCGTGCCTTCCTCGTCGGCGCCCATCAGCCGGCTGTAGCCGGCGACGTCGGCCGCCAGGATCGCCGCGAGACGCCGCTCCAGCCGCTCGCCAGGCAAGACGGGCCCTCCCCTCCGCCGTGACTCTACACGGGCGGTCCGCCGGGAACCATGCCGATCGCGACCGCCGCCGGGGCCGGGGCCGGTGTCACCGTCACCTCGACGCCGTGCACCGCCGAGCTCTCGCCCATGTCCGCCTTGCGGCCGGGATTGAGCCAGTTGACGTTGCGGCCGCCGGGCTGCGCCTGCGGCCAGGCGCCCTTGGCCGACAGCGCGACGCCGCGCGGCAGCGACGGGTCGCAGCGCACCGGCAGCACCAGCGAGCCCGTATCGTTGGCGACCGTGGCGAGCGCGCCCTCGGCGAGGCCGCGGCCGGCCGCGTCCTCGGGATGCAGCAGGATCGCCGGCGGTCCGGCCAGCGCAGCGATCCGCGGGTCGTTGCCGTAGCTGCTGTTCATCAGCCAGGGCGAGGCCGGCGACAGCAGCCGCAGCAGGCCCGGCGCCGGCCGGGGATCGGCGAGCGGCCGCGGGGTGCGCGGCTGGCCTTCGGCGGCGGCGCGGGCCGAGGCGATCTCGACCTTGCCGCTCGGCGTCGGGAAGCGGCGGTCGGCGAACTGCACGACCGGCTCGGCCGAGGTCATGACGGAGCCGGCGGCGGCGAGCCCCGGCGAAGCCGCCGGCGATCCCGGCCTGGCGCGCCAGCGCGTCCAGCATCGCCGCGTCGCTCTCGAGCAGCTCCGGCTCGTCATGGCCCATGGCGCGGGCGAGCCGGCGGAAGATCTCCTGGTTGGGCAGCGCCTCGCCCGGCGGCTCGGTCGCCTTCACCTGCGCCCCGACCGAGAGGTGGAAATAGGGCGACGTCATGTCGTCGAACTCGAGGAAGCTCGCCGCCGGCAGCACGAAGTCGGCGAACCGCGCGGTGTCGGTCATGAACAGGTCGGCGACCACCAGCAGCAGGTCGTCGCGCGCCAGCCCGCGCCGCAGCCGCTCCTGCTGCGGGTTGGAGGCGGCGATGTTGATGTTCCAGCAGAACAGCGCCCGCATCCGCGCGGGATCGCCGAGCGCGTCCGCGAGATCCATGTGGCTGAGCTTGCGCGGCGGCTCGCGGCGGAGCCGCGGCGCGGCGAGGTAGTCCTGGTCGATGCCCTTGCGGCCGCTGCCGTTGAGGTAGCAGAAGCCGCCGCCGCGCCGCCCGAGATTGCCGGTCGCCGCCGGCAGCAGGGCGCAGGCCCGCATCGCGTTGCCGCCGAGCGGCTGGCGCTGCAGCCCCTGGCCGAGCCAGAGCAGCGCCGGCCCGCCGCCATAGAGCCGCGCCGCCGCGACGATCGCCGCCGCCGGCACGCCGGTGACGGCCGCGGCGCGCTCCGGCGTGGTCGCCGCGATGTCGGCCGCGATCTCCGCCCAGCCCAGGACGTGCCGCGAGATGAAGTCGCGATCGGTCAGCCCCTCCCGCTCCAGCACGTGGAGCAGGGCAAAGGCGAGCACGGCATCGGTGCCGGGAAAGGGCTGCAGATGGAGGTCGGCGGCCCGCGCGGTCGGCGTCGCGACGGGATCGACCACCACCAGCTTCGCCGGCGTCTCCCGGATCCAGTGCTTGTGGGCGTGCGGCGCCGAGGCGCTCGGGTTGATTCCCCAGAGCAGCAGGCAGCTCGCCTCGGCCGCGCTGCGCGGATCGAAGCCCTCCAGCGCGGTGCCGTAGAGATAGTCGAGCGCGACCTGGCCGGCGAGGTTGCAGATGCTGTCCGGCTCGACCTCGCCGGCCCCCAGCCGGTTGAAGAAGCGCAGCGGGAAGCTGCCGGCGATCAGCGAGCAGGTGCCGGTGTAGTGCGCGTGCCAGAGCGCGGCCGGCCCGGGATCGGCGAGCAGCCCGTGCAGCCGGTCGGCGATCTCGCCGAGCGCCTCGTCCCAGCCGACCGGCTCGAAGCTCGCCTCGCCCTTGGCGCCGCGGCGGCGCAGCGGCTGCGACAGCCGCAGCGCCGGGTCGCGCCAGGCGCCGTTGTAGGCGATCGCGCACTTGCCGCAGAGCGCGCCGCGGCTCACCGGATGCTGCGGGTCGCCCAGCACCTTGACGATGCGCTCGCCGCGCTTGATCACCGCGATGCCGCAGCCGTCGTAGCAGTCGCGCGGGCAGCTGGTGCGCAGGACGGTCGGCGGCGCGCGCTCGCTCATCACGGCCCTCCTATTCCGGCAGGGCCAGGTCGCGCGGCGGGTTGGGCAGGTCGCAGGGCTGGAAGCGGCCGCGGCCCGGCTTGCCCACCACCTCGCCGTCGCGCCACACCACCTCGCCGCGCGAGACGGTCACCACCGGCCAGCCCCGCACCCGCCAGCCCTCATAGGCGGTGTAGTCGGTGTTGTGGTGCAGCATGGCGTTGGTGATGGTGACCTCGCGCTCGGTGTCCCAGATGGCGAGGTCGGCATCGGCGCCGACCGCGATCGTGCCCTTGCGCGGGTAGAGCCCGTAGATGCGGGCGGCATTGGTCGCGGCGAGTGCCACGAACTGGTTGAGCGTGATCCGCCCCTTGCCGACGCCCTCGGAGAAGAGCAGCGGCAGGCGGGTCTCGATGCCGGGCACGCCGTTCGGGATCTTGTGGAAGGGGGTGCGCGGCCCGCCGGCGATCTTCTCGGAATAGCGCCAGGGCGAGTGGTCGGAGGAGAACACCGAGAAGGTGCCGTTGCGCAGCCCGAGCCACAGCCGCTCCTGGTCGGCGGCGGTGCGCGGCGGCGGGGTGCAGACGTACTTGGCCCCCTCGAGGTCGTGGGTGTCCATGTCGTCCTCGGTGAGGAACAGGTACTGCGGGCAGGTCTCGGCGAAGATCCTGAGGCCGCGGTCCTGGGCGCTCCTGATCTGCGCCGCGACGTCGCCGGCCGAGACGTGGGTGATCAGGACCGGCACGTCGACCAGCTCGGCCAGCGCGATGGCGCGGTGCGTCGCCTCGCGCTCGCCGATGATGCTGTGCGCCTTGCCGTGGAACTTCATGCCGGTGCGGCCGGCGGCGAGCAGCTGCTCGGTCAGCCAGCGCACGCACTCGTCGTTCTCGGCATGGATCATCACCATGGCGCCCTCGCGGCGCGCGAAGGCGAGCACCTCCAGCACCTCGCGGTCGGACAGCACCAGCTTGTCGTAGGTCAGGTAGATCTTGATCGAGGTGCAGCCGCCGCGCACCAGGGCCGGCAGCTCCTGCCCCATCACCTGCGGGCTGGGATCGCCGAGGATCAGGTGGAAGGCGTAGTCGATCACCGCCTTGGGCTCCGCCCGCCGGTGATAGTCCTCGACGATCGGCTGCAGCCGCTGGCCGCGCACCTGCATGGCGAAGGGGATCACCGTGGTGTTGCCGCCGCAGGCCGCCGAGATCGTGCCGGAGCGGAAATCGTCGGCCGTCTCCTTGCCCTCCCAGGGCTGCTGGTCCATGTGGCAGTGGCTGTCGATGCCGCCCGGCACGACCAGCCGGCCGGACGCGTCGATCACCTCGTCGGCGTCCGGCAGCTCGTCGCCGAGCAGCACGATGCGCCCGTCCCGCACGCCGATGTCGCAGCGGACAGTGTCCGCCGCGGTCGCGACGGTGCCGTTGACGACCTTGAGATCCAGCTTCGCCATGCCCTCGCCCTCTGCCTGAACCCGCGCTGCCACTGAATCCCTGGATCCGAGGCTAGGGTCAATGCGCAGGCCGGCACAAGAGACCTCGCCGGCAGCGCCTGCGAACCTCTGCGGTTGCCTCAGCCTCTCCCGGAGGCCGCCGCGCAGTGATACACTGCCGCCGTTCGCTTCCGCGGAGAGCCATCATGCGCACCGCTCTCGCCCTGCCCGCGATCCTGGCCCTCGGCCTGCTGGCGACTGCCGCGCGTGCCGAAGATGCCGCCCAGCAGGCGGTCTACGCCAGGGGCTTCGCCTTCGGCCTGCTTGGCCACCATGGCGCGCTGCTCGGCCGCCCCGACTTCGCCAGCGACGCCGACTACGCTGCCTACCTCGCCGGCATCAGGGACGGCTATGCCCGCTTCACCGCGGGCAAGCCGATGGATGCCGGCAAGCCGGGCGATCCGACCAACTGCGGCACCTGAGGCGGGCCGGTCAGCCCCGGTAGGGGCTGACCATGCGGTAGTAGCGGATCTCGACCGGACGGCCGAGGAGCTCGTCGCCGCGCTCTTTCAGCACGCGCAGATAGGGCATCTCGAGATGCTCGTCGAGGTCGCGCCTGCTCCGCCAGTTCTCGTAGAACATGAACAGGTCGGGATCGCTCTCGTCCTGGTGCATGTGGTACTCGATGCAGCCCGGCTCGGCCCGGGTCGGCGCGACGAAGCCCTGCAGGACGGCCTTCAGCGCCTCGCGCTTGCCCGCCTTGGCGTAGACGATGCCGATGATCGTGCAGCCCGGTTCCATGGCGTCCTCCCCGCGCTCGCCGAGCGAGGCCTCGATGGCCTTGAGGTGCTCCAGCCCGCGTCGGGCGATCTCGTCGGGATGGAAGGTGCGCGAGGTGAAGCCCGTCTCCATGGTGACGTGGCCGCTGTAGCCGATGTCCTTCAGCGCCTGCATGAAGCCGACCCAGTCGGTGCTGCCGTCGCCCGGCGCCTTGCGGTCGGTGTCGGCGGCGTGCACGTGGATCAGGTGGGGCGCCATTATGCGGGCGTAGTCCGCCGCCACGTCCTGCCGATAGAGCACGTGGAAGGTGTCGAACATGACCCCGACATTGGCCTCGCCGCAGGCGTCGCGCAGCTCGAGCGCCTGGTCGGCGGTGTCGATCAGGTTGCTGTCGGCCGAGGTCGGCTCGTTGACGGCGATGCGGATGCCGCGCGTCTTGGCGTGTCGCGCCACGTCGGTCAGGCAGTCGAGGCTGTACCCGAAGGCCTCCGACCGCTTGTCCCGTAGATCGCCCAGCCGGGCGACGTAGAGCACGATGCCGGCGCCGAGGTCGGCGGCGAGATCGACCACGTCCTTGTAGTGCTGCGCGGTGAAGGCGCGCTCTTCGGCAGCGGCGAGGCCGGGTTGCAGCCGGGGCCGCCACCCGGCGCCGGCAGGCTGACCGGCGTCAGGTTCTCCGCCGCCATCAGCTGGCGCAGCTCGCGGCGCCGACCGGCGGAGAGATAGGCCGGCCAGGCATGCGGCGCGGCGCAGCCGATCTCGATCCCGTCATAGCCGATGCGGGCGAGCCGGCGGATCACCTCGTCGAGCGGATAGGGAGGGCAGCCAGACCGGGAAGCTGCCGTAGCACCAGGTGTTGAACGCGTACTTCATGGTCATTCTCCCTGGGAAGGGGCGCGGCTCAGAGGATGAAGACGGCCTTCTCGGTCTCGCGCGCGTCGAAGCGGCGGGAACGCTTCCTCCGCCTGGTCGAGGGCGAACTCGTGCGTCACCAGCCGGTCGAGCGGCACGCGGCGCTCGCGGATGGTGCGGGCGATCTCGGCATATTCGGCGATGTTGGAAGGTACCAGGAGCCCATCAGGGTGAGCCGTTGCGGATCAGCCTGCTCGCTCGGCCGGATGGTCGCCTCGCGGGCCTCGCCGATGAAGGCGACCTTGCCGAGCCGCCGGGTCGCGTCGAGCGCGGCGTTCTGCGCCGCCTGGTTGCCCGAGCAGTCGACCGCGGCGCGTCGACCCCTCGCCGTCGGTGAAGCGCAGGATCTCCGGCACCACGGCAGCGGCGTCCGCGCCCAGCACGAGGTCGGCGCCGACGGCGAGCGCGAACTCCCGCCGCGCCGGCAGCGGGTCGACGTCGATCACCCGCGCGCCGCGCGCCTTGGCCGCCATGATGCCGCTCGAGCCCATCGGCCCAGCCCGAAGATGGCGACGGTGGTGCCGCCGGCCGCGCCCAGCTTCTTCATCGCGCCGTAGAGCGAGCCGAAGGCGTCGGTCGAGAGCCGCCGCGGCGGCGAAGGTCATGTCGTCGGGGATCGGCAGGCAGTTGCGGCCCGGCAGCCGCATCAGCTCAGCATTGCCGCCGTCGACGGTGAAGCCCAGGCACTCCCAGCGCGTGCAGAGATGGAAGTTTCCTTGGCGGCACCAGCCGCATTGCGGCCGCAGCCGATCGCCAGATAGGCGGCGACCCGGTCGCCCGGCCGGATCGTCGCCACCCCCGGCCCGACCGCCTCGACCACGCCGGCCGGCTCGTGGCCGGTGATCACCTTGCCGGCGCGGCCGCCCTGGACCACCGCGTCGCCGTAATAGAGGCTGAGGTCGCTGCGGCAGATCGCCGAGGCGCGGATGCGGATGAGCACCTCGCCATGGCCCGGCTCGGGGTCCGGGAAGTCGCGGACCACGACCTGGCGGTTGCCGGGCAGCAGGACACCTTTCATCGGCGGGCCTCGTCTGTCATCAGAGCGGGTAGTGGCGCTCGATCGCGCCGGCGGCGGCGACCGCCGGCCTCTCCATGCGCGCCGCCTCGGCGGCGAGGTCGGGGAAGCGGCCATAGGCCGACCAGATGGTCGAGCCGCTGGGCAGCTCGGGATACTCGTTCTCGCCGTTGGTGCCCCAGTTGACCCAGCCCGACTCCAGCCGCTGCACGATCTGCATGCGCGGGATGGTCCGGTTGACGTAGCGCACGAAGGCGTAGCCGGTCTCCGGGCTGTACTCGTAGGTCTTGCGCGCGTCGAGCGGGAAGATGGTCTGCTGCGGCTCGCGGCTGACGTCGACGAAGTCGCTCGAGTACTTCATGCGGTTGTGCTCGCGGTCGCTCCAGACGATGCGGTTGGCCTCGCGCCAGATCGTCTCGACCTCGCGCTCCAGCACGGCGCCCTCGAGCGCGCCCTCCATGACGCTGAACAGGCGCCAGTAATTGTCCCAGTGCCAGCTCGCCGGATCCTCGGCGGGATCGATGCCGAGCTTCGCCATGGCGCGGGCCATCGCCGCCGGCTCGCGCGCCTGCAGCTTGCGGATGCAGTCGAGCAGGATCTCGGCATAGAGGTCGCCGCCGCGCCAGGCGGTGCCGCCGTCATGCCGGTAGGTGGAGAGCAGCAGCTTGCCCTTGCCGCTCTCGATCTCGTCGCCGACGGTGATGCGGTTGCGGCAGGGCCGGCCGTCGATCGTCGTCTCGTAGGGATCGGGCAGGTAGGTGCGCAGGAACCACGGGCTGTCGGCGAAGAAGGTCCAGATCATCTCCAGCCGCTTGCCGCGCAACTCGGGCCGGAGCCCGTCCGGGATGGTGCCGTGCAGCCGGTAGCGGCAGGCGACCGGGCCCTCGAACAGTGGCTCGACGTCGATCACGAGGTGGGCCGGCGGGTTGACCAGCCCGTTCTCCGGCGTGAAGAACGGCCCATAGACGCCGCCGAAGGCGTTGTGGCTGCGGTGGATCAGATTGATCCCCTGGCGCTTCTCCTCGAAGTAGCGGATGCCCCATTTGGCGCCGCCATGGCCCTCGCCGGTGCCGCGGCAGATCTCGATGAGGTAGGCGCCGGTGTCGAGCCGGCGTACCCCGTCGGCCAGCGTCGGGGCGAGCTGCCGGATGCCCACGGCCGGCGCCGGCGGCCGCGCGGCATCGGCGAGGTAGAGCTGGTAGCGGGCATGGCCGGTGTCGCCCGGCACGTCGGCCAGCAGGTAGAGGCTGGCATGGTCGAGCCGGCCGTCGGCGCCGATCCCCCGGGCGATCGCCTGCCAGCGCGCCTCGCGCCCGTCCGGGCCGACCAGCGCCAGCCCGTCCGGGTGCGGGCGGAAGAGATCGAACACCAGGTCGAGCCGCACCGGCTCGCCGCAGCGGCCGAGCCGCAGCGGATCGACCACCGACACCGGCTGCCGCCAGCCATAGAAGCTGTCCCACCAGTCCTTCATCGCTGCCCTCCCCCGACTGCGATCGGCCTCACTGCACCGCGCCCAGGGTCAGGCCCTTGACGATGTAGCGCTGGAACAGCAGGCCGAGGATGATGATCGGGGCCGAGATCATCGTCGCGTGGGCGGTGAGCTGGCCCCATTGGATGCCGTAGAGCGTGACGAAGTCGGCGGCCGCCACCGGCGCCGTCTTCGCCTCGGTGCGCGTCAGCAGCAGCGCGAAGAGGAACTCGTTCCAGGAGAAGATCAGCACGAACACGGCGGTCGCCATCAGCCCGGGCAGCGACAGCGGCAGCACGACGCGCACGAAGGCGCCGAGCCGCGAGCAGCCGTCGATCATCGCCGCCTGCTCCATCTCGATCGGGATCTGGTCGAAGAAGCTGCGCATCATCCAGACGACGAAGGAGATGTTGAAGGCGGCGTAGGGGACGATCAGCGCCCAGTAGGTGTCGATCAGGTCGAGCGAGCTCATCATCAGGAAGACGGGGATCGCGACCGCGACCGGCGGGAACATGCGGGTCGAGAGGATCCACATCGAGAGGTGCTTGCCGTAGCCGCTCGGGAAGCGCGACAGGCCGTAGGCGCTGAGCGAGCCGGCGGCCAGCGCCAGCAGCGAGGCGGAGCCCGCGACGATGACGCTGTTCTTCAGCAGCAGCGACATCGGCGCGGTGATCCAGCCCTCGCCGCCGAGGATCGTCGCGTAGTGCTCGAGCGTCGGCCGGAACAGCCAGACCGGCGGCAGCCGGAAGGCGTCCCAGCGGCTCTTGAAGGAGGTCGAGATCATCCAGTAGACGGGGAAGACCGCGAACAGCATGAAGGCCGCGACCACGAGATAGGCGGCGCCGAGCTGCAGGCTCCGGCGCAGCCGCCAGCGCAGGCGCGCGGCGCTCATGCCCGCCGCGCCGCCATCGCGCCGGTCTTGACCAGCATGCGCACCAGGACCGCCGCCAGGATGCTGACGAAGATCACAAGGATCCAGGAGAGCGCCGCGGCGTAGCCGAGATTGTAGTAGCGGAACCCCTCCATGTAGATGAGGTAGGGGTAGACGACGGTGCCGTTGGACGGGCCGCCCTCGGTCAGCACGAAGATGATGTCGAAGACCCGGAGGCAGTCGATGATGCGGAACAGCAGCACGACCAGCAGCAGCGGCTTGAGCATCGGCAGCACGACGTACCACAGCATCTGCAGCGGCCCGGCGCCGTCGACCTTGGCCGCCTCGATCGGCTCGCTCGGCAGCGAGGCCAGCCCGGCATAGAGGCAGAGGAAGACGAACGGCATCCACTGCCAGACCTCCACCAGGATCACCACACCCATCGCCGTGCCGGTGTGGGCGAGCCAGATCGGCGGCTCCAATCCCAGCATCTTGATGGCGTAGTTGACCAGGCCGAACTGGCCGTCGAACATCCAGCGCCAGACCAGCCCGATGGCGATCGAGGGCATGATCATCGGCATGGTCAGCGCCATCCGCACCAGCGCGCTGCCATAGGGAATGAAGAAGAAGACGGTGACCGCGAGCAGCGCGCCGAGCGCGAACTCGCTGGCCACGGCGACCACCACGAAGAGGGCGGTGCGCCCCAGCGTCTCGCGGAACATCGGGTCGGAGAACGCCTGGGTGAAGTTGTCGAGCCCGGCGAACTCGTCCATCTCGGGCAGCATCGGGTTGTACTGATGCAGCGCGGTCCAGACGGCGAAGATGGTGGGGTAGATCACCATCACCAGCAGGATGGCGATGGCCGGGGCGCTGAAGGCCAGCGGCCGCCATTCCCAGCGCTCGCGCTTGGGTCGGGGCCGGGCGGCGGCGAGGACGGCGGTGGCGGCTGGCATCGGTCCTCTTGCGACCAGCGGAAGCGGCGGCCGGCGCTCCATCCGCCGGCCGCCGCGCCTGCATGGGCTCAGCTCAGTTGCACTGCGGCTGCTCTGGTAGGGGTCGACGCCGAGCGCCTTGTAGTACCCGGCCTTGGTGAACAGGTCGATCACCTCGCAGGAGGCGTCGTCGAACGCCTGCTTCACCGTCTTGTCGCCGGCCAGCGACGCGGAGACCTGCGCCTGGATGGTCTCCGAGTACTGGCGGAACACGGTGAGGCGCGGGCGCGAGTTGCCGTAGTTCAGGCTCTCCGCGAACGGCTTCCAGAACTCGGGGTAGCTCTTCAGCACCTCCGGGTCGGTGTAGTAGTCGGCCCGGCTGGCATGGAACTGGTACTTGGCGAAGGTCCGCTGCACGTCCGGGCTGGAGAGCCACTCGATGAACTTGTAGGCCGGCTCCTGGTGCTTGGCGTACTTGTTGAGCGCCAGGTAGTAGCTGCCGTAGTGCGGCGCCCGGTTGATCGAGCCGTCGGCCTGGCGATGGCCCGGGATCTCGGCGAAGTTGGCCTTGCCGCCCTTGGCCTCGATCGCCGGGTCGAGCAGCATGCGGTGATAGTTCATCGCCACGGCGGTGAGGCCCGAGCCGAAGGCGGTGGCGACCTCGTCCCAGGTCCAGGTCTTGGCCGCCTGGGGGACGACCTTGTACTTGTCCATCAGGTCCTTGTAGAACTGCGTCGCCTCGACGCCGGCATCGACGTTGAACGACGGCACCATGTCGGTGCCGATCTCGAACACGCCGTAGCTCAACAGCCAGGTCCGCCAGTCGCAGTAGAGCGACTCGTGCTTCTTGGCCATCGCCGTGCAGCCATACTCGGTCGGCGAGTCGGGGTTGATCGACTTGGTGAAGAAGCTGCAGACGTCGACATACTGCTTCCAGTCCTGCGGCGGGGCGAGATCCCAGCCATACTTGGCCTTGAACTTGGCCTTGTAGTCGGCGTTGTCGAAGTAGTCCTGGCGATAGGCCATCACCAGCACGTTGGGCTGGAAGGGGATGCCGTAGAAACCGAGCCCGTCCGCCTTCATCTTGCTGAAGGTGTCCATGCTGACCGGACCCTTCCAGGTGTAGTCCGGCATCTGGAGCTCCATCGGCGGGTTCCAGGCATGCTTCGGGTTGTAGGTCGACTGGACGATGATCCGGGGAATGAAGGTCTCGGGCGCGAACAGCTTGGGGTCGACCACCTTGGGGTCGAGGATGAACTTCAGCAGGTCGACGGAATGGCCGGCGACCAGCGCGCCCTCGGGCACGTCGATGATCCAGATGTCGTAGTGGCCGCTCTTCGCGGCGATCTCGGCGAACAGCCGCTCGCGCCACTCGGTCTGCGGATAGCTGTCGATGTTGATGTGGACGCCGGTCTTCTCCTCGTAGCGCTTGGCGCCGTCGCGCACCGAGTCGACGTTCGCCTCGACGCCGACATAGAGCATGTTGAGCTGCTTGACGTCGTCGGCGCGCGATGGCGCGCGCCTGCCAGGGTGAGCGCTCCCGCGACGAACAGGGAGCTCCAGCGTAGGATTCCCGAGAGCATGCCTGCGTTCCTCCTCCGTTGAGACGGCCTCGCCGCGGCCTTGCGCTGGCCGCCGGTCCGCCACTCCTCGCCCGCCACGTTCGCCGCCGGCGGCCGGGCCCGCATCGGCAGCCTTGGCCGACGCCTGTTCCTGCGCGAGGGACCGTAGTTGAGGGGGTGGGCGGCAGAAGGCGGAATTCCTGTCCAGGGTGGACAGATTTTGTTCAACGGGCCCCTCAATACGTGGCTGCGCGCCCGCATCAGCGCGTCGACCCGATCCTGCGCCGCCTCGAGCGCGCGGCGCGGCGACTTGGCGCCCGAGAGCATGTCGTGATCTCCTCGACGATGGCGACGATCTGGGCGTTCTCGGGATCGGCGGCCGCGGCCACATCAGGTGGAACCCCTGGCGGGTCATCTCGTCGACCGCGGCGATCATCGGCGTCATCGCCCGGATCTCGGGGTCGCGGCTGACCGAGAAGCGCGGGCTCGCCAAGCTGCCGTTGGCAAGATAGAGCTTGGCGGCCGCCGAGGAGGTCAACGCCTTGAGCGCCGTGCGCACCGGCTTGGCCCGCTCCAGCGCGATGTTGGCGGGGATCGACAGGGCATAGCCGCCGAGTGGCGCGATCGGCCGGCCGGCCGGCCCCACCGGATGCGGCAGGTAGCCGGCAGCGGCCGCCAGGCCGGCGAGGCCTCGTCGAGCTCGTAGAGCGGCGCCAGCATGGTGTGCGAATAGGCCATGGCCGCCCGCCCCTCGGCATAGGCGATCGCCTGGTCGTACCAAGCCATCGACAGGATGTTGGGCGGCGAGAACTCGAAGTAGGCGAGAGCAGGCGTAGTCGGCGGTCTGCTGCGCCGGATCCGCAGGGCGCAGCGCCTCGCCCACGAAGCTCTCGGCATCGAAGCCCTCGGCGGTGCGCGGCAGGTCGACCACCGGCCAGGCCGTGTGCCGCCAGGATCATCAGGAAGGAGGCCGACCGGGGTGCCGCGGCTGCCATTCCAGGCGATGCCGGCGATCCCGGCGCCGGGATCGTTGAGCCGCGCGGCCGCCTTCGACAGCGCCGCCGTCGGGTCGGCGGCGCCAGGCCGGCGGCCGCCAGCAGGTCGCCGCGATAGACCAGCACCTCGGCTTGCACCAGGATCGGCAGCCCGTACTGCCGGCCGCGATGGCGGTTGCCGGCAAGCGCGTCGGGGATGAAGTCGAGCATGTCGGGGCCGAGCTCGGCCATCAGGTCGTCGAGCGGCAGCAGCCGGCCGTTCTCCCCCATCTCGCCGAACCAGGGCAGGTCGCAGGCGACCAGGTCGTACTTGGACTGGGCCAGGCGCGCATTCTCGACGATCTCGGCATGCAGCCGGTCGATCGACAGCGCCCGGCTGACGATGCTGACCCCCAGCAGCATCTCGAAGTGCCGCTTCAGGGCGTGCATCGCCATGAAGGTCGGGTCGGCATGCATCAGCACGCGCAGGCTGCCGCCGAGCGCCAGCTTCTCGTCGAGCACCGGCGGCAGCGGCACCACCCCGGCCGGCGGCGCGGCCGCGGCCCGCCCGCGCCGCCCCTCCTCCGCCGCCGGCCGGCCGCCTGCGGCGACCATGCCGCGGATGCGGCGGGCATAATCCTGCCAGCGCGCAAGCAGCGTCGCCGAGGGGTGCAGCGAGAAGGAGCGCCCGGTGGCGGTGCGCGGCCGCTTCAGCAGCAGGCCGCGCCGCAGCATGTCCTCGATCGCACGCATCGCCGTGCCGTAGGACAGGCCGGAGGCGGCGGCGAGCGAGCTGCTGGTCACCAGCTGGCCGGAGAGATGGCTGCGCACGAGATGCAGCACCATTCGCATCTCGCGATAGCCCTGTTTCAGCGCGAGCGCCGCCTCGCCCTCCGCCTCGATGCGCTCGGCGAGGTCGAGCAGCCGCATGCTCTCGCGGTTGGAGGCGCCTGCCGGCTTGCGCTGGTCCTCGGTTTCGTAGGGCCCCTCGGGCACGCGGCGGCGGGGCTTCGGGGCGGGCATGGCGCGGGTCGGCTCGTCCAGGCTGGACATCAGTGCCCGATTATAGGCCGGACACGGCCGCGACGGCCGCCCTAAATATCCAAAATGGATAAATTATCCCCGGCCGCGGCCCGCCTGTCGGTCTTCCAGCTCCTCCAGCGTGCGCGGCCAGTCGGCCTTCAGCAGGCGGGAGAGCGCGCGGTCGGCGAGCAGCCGCCCGCCGGTCTGGCAGCCGGCGCAGTAGTTGGTCTCGTTCGCGGCGTGGACGATGCGCTGGATCGGCGCGCCGCAGACCGGGCACGGCTTGCCGTAGCGGCCGTGCGCGGCCATCGCCGGCCGGAAGGCGGTGACCTTCTCGGGGAAGCCCTCCCCGGTCTCGGCGCGCAGCCGCTCGATCCAGAGCTGCAGCGTGTCGCGCGTCGCGGCGTGCAGCCGGTCGATCTCCGCCTCGGACAGGCTGCGCGTCATCTTCACCGGCGACAGCCGGGCGGCGTGCAGGATCTCGTCCGCGTAGGCGTTGCCGATCCCGCTGAAAAGGCGCGGATCGGTCAGCGCCCGCTTCACCGTATGGTTCTCGCGGGTGAGCGCCGCGGCGAACTCGGCGCGGCCGGCAGCGAGCGGCTCGAGGCCGCCGCGATCCTGGGCGGCGACGGCGGCCGCACCGCGCAGCAGGTGCAGCGAGGCCCGCTTCTTGCTGCCCTGCTCGGTCAGCACCAGGCTGCCGGCCGGGAAGTCGAAGGCGGCCAGGCCGACCTTGCGGGCCAGCCCGGCCCCGGGCTCGCGCCAGTGCAGGCGGCCGGCGATCATCAGGTGCAGCACGAGGAAGAGCTCCTCGTCGAAGCCCATCACGATGCGCTTGCCGAGCCGCGCCAGGCTGCGCACCGGCCGGCCGCGGAAGGCGGCGACCGGCGGATCGACGGTGCGCAGCAGGAACGGGCCGCCGAGCCGGATGTCGAGCAGCTCCTGGCCGAGCACGCGCCGCTCCAGCGCCTCGAGATAGACCGTGACGTCGGGCAGCTCGGGCATGGCGATGCAACCGTCGCACGGCCGGCCGGCGGCGCTCAAGCCGGCTCTGCCGGCCCTGCCGTCCCGTGCGTCCGCCTTGACACGGGCAGCAGGTCACCGCTACCGACCTGGACGTCCCGGCAGGCAATGCGCGGAGGCCGCAGCGATGGCCGTCCCGAACGACAGGCTCGGTGCCCTGGTGCGCCACGACCGGGTGACGATCCCCGGCGCCGCAGAGGGTCCGCTTGCCGGCACCAGCTTCGTCGCCAAGGACGTCTTCGACGTCGCCGGCCATCGCACCGGCGCCGGCAGCCCGGACTGGCTGCGAACCCACGAGCCGGCCGCCGCCACGGCGCCGTCCATCGAATGGCTGCTCGCCGCCGGTGCCACCCTGGTCGGCAAGGCCCAGACCGACGAGCTGACCTACAGCCTGATCGGCCAGAACGCCCACTACGGCACGCCAGTCAACCCCGCCGCGCCCGGCCGCGTTCCCGGCGGCTCGTCGAGCGGCTCGGCGGCTGCGGTTGCCGGCGGGCTGGCCGATTTCGCGCTGGGGACCGACTGCGCCGGGTCGGTGCGGATGCCAGCCTCGCTGTGCGGCATCCTGGGCTTTCGGCCGAGCCACGGCCGCGTGCCGCTGGCCGGCATCATGCCGCTGGCGCCCAGCTTCGATACGGTCGGCTGGCTGGCCCGCTCCGCCGAGCTGCTCGAGGCTGTGGGCACTGTGCTGCTGCGGGCGCCCGCGGTCCCGCCGGTGCCAGCCTCGCAGCTCCTGATTCCCGTTGACCTGCTCGCCGATCTTCCGGGCGCGGTCGCTTCGGCCTTCGAAGGGGCACTTCCGCGGGTGTCCGCGCACGCCGGGACCATCGCCCGCATTGCCCTGCTCCGCGGCCTCGACCTCGACGGGCCGGCGCTGTTCCGCACCATCCAGGGGGCCGAGGCCTGGGCCGCGCACGGCGACTGGATCACCGGGACGGCGCCGGCCTTCGGGCCAGGGATCGGGGAGCGCTTCGACCTCGCGGCGCGGGTTCGGCGCTCGGACGCCGACGCCGCGCGCGCCGCGCGCGAGCGGTTCGCCGGCCACCTGGACGGCCTGCTCGGGACCGGCGCGATGATCTGCCTGCCAACGGCACCCGAGATCGCGCCGCGTCTCGACGCCACGCCGGCCGAGCTCGAGTCGTTCCGCGCCGGCGCGCTGCGCCTGCTCTGCATTGCCGGGCTGGCGGGGCTGCCCCAGGTCAGCCTGCCGCTTGCCAGCCGCGACGGTTGCCCGCTCGGGCTTTCGCTGATCGGCCGCCACGGCGCCGACCTCACGCTGCTCGCGCTGGCGCGCCGCATCATGCACCGGACGGACGCGCGGCCCGCCTGATCCGTACCACCGCAATGGTCACGGCCGCACCGCCGGCACGCGACGCCTAGGGCGGCACCGCAGCGGCGCAGCCTGGTCGACCCCGACCCGGCGAGGGCGCCCTTGCCATCGCGCCGGCGGTCGGCGACCATCCGTGTCCTCATGGCCTCCTTCGACGTCGTCGCCGCCTTCCGCGCCCAGGCCGGCCACTGCCGCGACCTGGATCCCTTCACCGCCGCGCTCTGCACCGCGCTGGCCGAGCTGCTGCCGGCGCTCGGCACGCCGCTCGCCGGCGCCGTCCTAGGCTGGCCCGGCCGGCCGATGGCCGACGCCCCGCCGCCGCTCGCCGGCGGGCTGCATCACCTGGCGCTCAGCGATGCCGACCCGGCGGCGGTCGCGCTCACCGCGAGCAGCCGACCTATCCGGACCGGCTGGCGGCGGCGCTGCCGCCGCTGCTGCGGCGCTGGGACGGCCGGCTCGCCGCCTGGCTCGAGGCCGCCCCAGACCAACGAGGTGGCGCGCTCCGCCCTGCTGCTGCCGGCCTTGCTGCTGGCCCGCCGGACCGGCCTGCCGCTGGCGCTGTGGGGCTCGGCGCCAGCGCCGGCCTCAACCTGCAGCCCGACGCCTATGGCTACCGCTACGGCGAGGCCGGCTGGGGCGGCCCGGCCTGTCCGCCTGCCCCGCGCTGCGCGGCGCGGGAATCGGCGGCCGCCTCGCGTGGCCGCGCGACGCGGCTGCGACCGCGCCCCGGTCGATCTCGCCTCGGAGACGGCGCGCGGCTGCTCGCCTACCTGGGCCGACCAGCGGGAGCGGCTGGAGCGCTGCCGCGCGCCATCGGCCTGGCGCTCGCCAACGGCATCGCCGTCGAGCGCGCCGATGCCGCCGACTTCGTCGCCGCGGCGCTGGCCAGCCGGCGCCCGGCGCATCCCGTGATCTTCCACGTCGTGGCCCTACCTGCCCCTGGCAACCCGGGAGCGCATCCAGGCCTGCTCGCCGAGGCCGGCGCCCGCCGGACGGCGAGGTCCGCTGGCCTGGCTCAGGGTCGAGCCGACGGCCGATGCAGGCCCGCGGATCGAGCTTTCCAGCGCCGGGCCGGCACGACGAGATGCCGGGCGAGGCCGACTATCACGGCCGCTGGCTCGACTGGCGCGGCTGAACGGCGGGGACATCCGCCCGGTCCCAGGATTTTCCTCTACCACCGGACGTGGAGGAGAACGGAGCCATGACGAAAGAATCGGAGCGGCGGTGCCGCTGGGGCTGGCGCTGGCGTCCTCGGCCGCGCTCGCCGACGACAAGCGCAGCGACTGCGTCGCCGCCGGCGGCGAGACGGTGAACGGCATGCCGGCGACCAAGCACCAGGAGGAAGTGCTGGAAGAAGCCGAGCAGGCCTACCCTCCCAGGGCGAGCAGCAGGCCTGCGCCACCACAACGGCATGCCGGCCTCGCCCACCGGAGCCGTCGACAAGGACAAGAGCAAGCCACAGGGCTGAGCGGCACCGGTGCCGGCCCGCGGCGTCGTGCCCCCGGCTGGCCCGACCCGGTACGCCTGGCCCCAGGCGTGTTTGTGAGGGATCGCGGCTCGGCCGGGCGGGCCGATGCTCGGCGCGACAACTGCGGCGCCGCTTCGCCCGGCGGACGCTCGCGGGTGTCGCCGGGCGTGCGATCCACCATCTTCGACCATGGCCGACGAAGCGGACGACCAGGGCCAAGCCTGCTGTTGCAACCCACAGGGGCAGAGGTAGCCGGCCGCTCGCCACGGTGACGGCGGCGGCAGCCCCCGTGGTGGGAGGCGGCGATGCTTGGCGGGAAGGTCGACGACGCCCGACCGTGGAGTTCGAGGCGAGGCTTCGCCCGGCGGCGGTCGGCTCAACGGCGCAGGTGCCGGCCGTCGGCCGGGGATCGGCCCTTCCCGCTGGCGATGGGCGACTGGCCCGCATCCGCCGCGGCGCCTCTTCTCCCCGGCGCTTGCGAATTGCGGGGTCGATGACCGGCTGATGGTGCCGGCGGCAAGATGCTGATCTGTCGCCTGCAAGGCGGCCGTCGTCCCCAGCGAGCGCTGCCGGAGCTGTGGCCAGCAGCTGCCACAGCCGAGCACTATGTGAACCGAGACAGCTGGGGAGGCGACCGGCGCGATCTGGGGCCTGTCGGTGCTGTTCGTCATCGGCGGCATCGTCTTCTTCTTCATCGCGCGATCGAATACCGCGGACCTTCTTGCCAGCCTCGAACTGCACGTCGACGAGATCGTCACGCCGACCGGTCTCCCATGTCGGCCGCCGACCTACGCCAGCTCGTTCTCTGGCAGGAATGGGGGCCGCCTGGGATCCCCCTTCACCGCCGCGCTCTGCACCGCGCTGGCCGAGCTGCTGCCGGCGCTCGGCACGCCGCTCGCCGGCGCCGTCCTCGGCTGGCCCGGCCGGCCGATGGCCGACGCCCTGCCGCTGCGCCTCGCCGGCGGGCTGCATCACCTGGCGCTCAGCGATGCCGACCCGGCGGCGGTCGCGCTCTACCGCGAGCAGCCGACCGATCCGGACCGGCTGGCGGCGGCGCTGCCGCCGCTGCTGCGGCGCTGGGACGGCCGGCTCGCCGCCTGGCTCGAGGGGCCGCCCCAGACCAACGAGGTGGCGCGCTCCGCCCTGCTGCTGCCGGCCTTGCTGCTGCTGGCCCGCCGGACCGGCCTGCCGCTGGCGCTGTGGGAGCTCGGCGCCAGCGCCGGCCTCAACCTGCAGCCCGACGCCTATGGCTACCGCTACGGCGAGGCCGGCTGGGGCGATCCCGGCGCTCCTGTCCGCCTCGCACCCGCGCTGCGCGGCGCGGCGCCGGAACTCGGCGGCCGCCTCGTCGTGGCCGCGCGACGCGGCTGCGACCGCGCCCCGGTCGATCTCGCCTCGGAGACGGCGCGGCTGCGGCTGCTCGCCTACATCTGGGCCGACCAGCGGGAGCGGCTGGAGCGCTGCCGCGCCGCCATCGGCCTGGCGCTCGCCAGCGGCATCGCCGTCGAGCGCGCCGATGCCGCCGACTTCGTCGCCGCGGCGCTGGCCGAGCCGGCGCCCGGCTGCGTCACCGTGATCTTCCACACCGTCGTGTGGCCCTACCTGCCCCTGGCGACCCGGGAGCGCATCCAGGGCCTGCTCGCCGAGGCCGGCGCCCGCCGGACGGCGGAGGCTCCGCTGGCCTGGCTCAGGGTCGAGCCGAAGGCCGATGCAGGCCCGCGGATCGAGCTTTCCAGCTGGCCGGGCCGGCGCGACGAGATGCTGGGCGAGGCCGACTATCACGGCCGCTGGCTCGACTGGCGCGGCTGAACGGCACCGGCCCTGCATGGCCCGCGCGGCGTTCGCCGCTGGTCAAAGCCCAGCCCTAGAGATTGATCGGCCCGCCACGCCGGGGTGGGGCTAGCATCGCGGAGGCCTTCATCTCAGGAAAAGGGCAGCCGATGAGCCCCACCGCGCGCCATCCCCGGCCGGCCGAGCTGCGCGACGCCTCGCTCGACGAGGTCATGCAGCGCTACGTCGCACGCTTCGCCGAGCGCAAGCCGGACTGGGCCGCCTTCGAGGATGCCCGCATCGAGGGCTACAAGCGGGCGCAGCACCGCTTCATCGGCGCCGGCGGCTCCGGCAAGCATGGCGATCCCTCCGTCATCCCGGCCCGCGGCTTCACCTTGAGCGTGATGTTCGTCGAGCCCGGCCAGGGCAATGCCGCCCACACCCACGAGGTCGAGGAAGTCTTCTTCGTGCTGCGCGGGCTGCTCGACGTCTTCGTCGAGGACGAGGCCGGGCAGCAGCGCTGGACCCGGCTCGGCCCGTGGGACTGCATCGCCTGCCCGCCGGGCGTGATCCACGGCTACCAGAACAACGGGCTGGAGCCGGCCTTCTTCCAGGTCATGCTCGGCCGCGGCCGGCCGGAGACGATGGGCTATTCCGACGCGGAGCTGTTCGGCCGCCGCGACGCTCACCTCGGCGCGGCGGGGACCGCCCAGGGCTGAATGCCGGCCCGCTCCAGGGCCGGGCGCAGCAGCTCGAAGAGGCGCGTCGGCAGGATCGGCGTCTGGTCGATGCGCACCCCGAACGGGGCCAGCGCGTCCTCGATGGCGGCGACGATGGCCGGCGCCGCCGGGATGCTGCCTGCCTCGCCGACGCCCTTGACGCCGAGCGGGTTGAGCTTCGAGGGGAACTCGAGATGCCGGCACTCGATGCGCGGCACCTCCATGGCGGTCGGGATCAGGTACTCGGCCAGCGTCGTGGTGAGCGGCTGGCCCTCCTCGTCATAGGCCATCCACTCGTAGAGCGCGTTGCCGATGCCGTGCACCGCCCCGCCGACGATCTGGCCTTCGACCATCATCGGGTTGACCGCCCGGCCGCAATCGTTGGCCACGGCGTAGCGCAGCACCCGCACCGAGGCGGTACCGAGATCGACCTCGACCTCGCAGGCATGGCTGGCCATCGCATAGGCGAGCCCCGTCGGGGCCCAGTTCTGGCTGCTCTCCAGCCCCGGCTCGAAGCCGCCCGGGATGGAGTAGCCGGGATCGCCGGCCAGCCCGCCGGCGATCTCGCCGAGCGACAGGCCGTGGCCGGGGGTGCCGACCACCTCGACCCGGCCGTCGCGCAGCTCGAGATCCTCGACCGCCGCCTCCAGCAGGTGCGCGGCGAAGGCGAGCGCCTTCTGCCGCACCGCCATGGCGGCGAGGTGGACGGAGGAGCCGGCGGTGACGGTCTGCCGGCTGGCGAAGCCGCCGAGCCCGAGCGGGATCGTCGCGGTGTCGCCGGCGACGACCGTGATCGCCGCCGGCTCGACGCCGAGCTGCTCGGCGCAGATCTGCGCCAGGGCCGTCTTCAGCCCCTGCCCCATCGGCATGGCGCCGGTGTAGATCGAGATCCGACCGGAGCGGCCGACGCGGACCAGCGCCGACTCGAAGGGGCCGCGCCCGGTGCCCTTGACGCCGTTGGCGATGCCGAAGCCGAGATGGCGGCCGGCGGCGCGCGCCGCGGCCTGGCGCGCCGGGAAGCCGGCATGGTCGAGCGCCTCCAGCGCGGTGCGCATGGTGCGCGGGAAGTCGCCGCTGTCATAGGCCACCGCCGAGCCGGAGCGGCTCTTCAGCGGCGTCACATAGGGCATGCGCTCCGGCGGGATCAGGTTGCGCTCGCGCACCGTGACGCGGTCGAGGCCGAGCGCGCCGGCGATCCGGTCGAGCGTGCGCTCCATGACGAAGCTGGCCTCGGGATAGCCGGCGCCGCGCACCGGCATGGCCGCCACCTTGTTGGTCTCGGTGACCAGCACGGTCAGCTCGTAGGCCGGCAGCAGGTAGGGACCGGGCACCGAGGTCGAGCTGTTGTAGGGCAGGTTGACGCCCTGCGGCGTGTAGGCGCCGTGGTCGTGGATCATCCGGCCGCGCAAGCCCCGCAGCCGGCCCTCGCCGTCGAAGGCGACCTCGAGGTCCCAGAACTGGTCGCGCTCCTGGATGGCGGCGAGAAAGTGCTCGCGGCGGTCCTCGACCCACTTCACCGGCCGGCCGAGCAAGCGGCTGGCCAGCGGAATCACCACCTCCTCGGCATACATCAGGAACTTGCCGCCGAAGCCGCCGCCGACGTCGGGCGTGGTCACCCGGATCTGGTTCTCGTCGAGCGCCAGCATCTCGATCAGGAAGGAGCGCACCTCGTGCGCCGTCTGGGTCGAGCTCCACACCGTCAGCCGGTCCTCGCCGGCGTCCCAGGTGGCGGCGACGCCGCGCCCCTCGAGCGGGTGGGCGGCGCCGCGATGGGTGTGCAGCGCCAGCGACAGCCGGTGCGGCGCGGCGGCGAAGGCGGCCTCGACCTCGCCGTAGCGCTGCTGGATGCGGGTGAGAACGTTGCCCTGGGTGCCGCTGCGCGCCGGCGGGCTGTCCGGCTCGGCACTGCGCCGGGCGTCGACCACCGCCGGCAGCGCGTCATACTCGACGGCGACCAGCGCGGCGGCGTCCTCGGCGAGGTAGCGCGACTCGGCGATCACCACGGCGACCGGCTCGCCGACATAGACGGTCTCGCCCTTGGCCAGCGGGAAGGGCGAGCAGTCCGGCGGCAGGCGCGAGCTGCGCAGCTGCAGCGGCAGGCGCTCGCGGGCGAGATGCGGCGCCAGGTCGGCGAAGCCGTAGACCGCGACCACCCCCGGCGCGGCCAGCGCCGCCGCCGCGTCGATGCCGCGGATC
This sequence comes from Dongiaceae bacterium, assembly GCA_046349435.1. Taxonomy (GTDB): domain Bacteria; phylum Pseudomonadota; class Alphaproteobacteria; order Dongiales; family Dongiaceae; genus JAXMCI01. The sequence continues at coordinate 23,096 of JAXMCI010000049.1, forward strand.
GCGGCATGCGCCAGCGGGCTGCGCACGAAGGCCGCCTCGAGCATCCCCGGCAGGCGGATGTCGTCGAGGAACCGGCCCTGCCCGCGCAGCAGCGGCCCGTCCTCGATCCGATGCACGGCGCGCCCGATCTGGCGGAAGCCGCTCAACGGCCGTCCTCCGCCATGCGGCGCGCCGCCGCCAGCGCCGCGTCGACGATGCCCTGGTAGCCGGTGCAGCGGCAGAGATTGCCGGACAGCCGCTCGCGCAGCGCCGCCTCGTCCGGCCGCGGCTCGGCCCGGAGATATTCGAGCAGGGTCATCAGCACGCCCGGCGTGCAGTAGCCGCATTGCAGCCCGTGATGCTCGATGAAGGCCTGCTGCAGCGGATGCAGCGTGCCGTCCGGGCCGGCCAGCCCCTCGATGGTCTCGATGCGCGCGCCGTCGGCCTGCGCCGCCAGCATCAGGCAGCTGCGCGCCGAGCGGCCGTCGACCAGCACGGTGCAGACGCCGCACACGCCGTGCTCGCAGCCGAGATGGGTGCCGGTCAGGCCGAGCCGGTGGCGCAGCATGTCGGCCAGCGTCAGCCGGCCCTCGACCTCGAGGCTGTGCGCCCGGCCGTTGACCGTGACCGTGATGGCGTGCCGGCTCATGCCGCCCTGCCCGCTTCCCGGCCGTCGCCCAGCGCGCGGGCCAGCGCCCGCGCGGTCAGGGTGGCGGCGAGATGGCGGCGATAATCGGCCGAGGCATGGATGTCGCCGTTCGCCTCGAGCGACAGGCAGAGGGCGGCCACCCGGCTCAGCCGCTCGGGCTCCGGCCTGGCGCCGGTCAGCAGTGCCTCGGCCTCGGCAAGCCGCAGCGGCGCGGCGCCGAGCCCGGCCACCACCACCGCGGCGCGCGCGATCGTCCCGTCGGCGGCGCGGGCGACCAGCACGCCGGCGGCGGCCAGCGCGAAGTCGCCGTGGCGGCGCGCGAACTCCTCGAAGGCATGGCCGTGCCCGGCCGGCCAGAGCGGGAAGCGCACCGCGACGACGATCTCGTCCGGCTCGATCGCCGGCGTCATGTAGAAGGCGGGGAAGTCCGCCATCGCCAGGCTGCGGCGGCCGCGCGGGCCGGCGACCTCGATGACCGCATCCTGCGCCATCGCCACGGCGGGAAGCTCGGCCGCCGGGTCGAGATGGCAGAGGCTGCCGCCGAGCGTGCCGCGGTTGCGGGTCTGGATGTGGCCGACATGGGCGAGCGCGTCGCCGAGCAGCGGCACCGCCTGGCGCACATCCGGCGACAGCTCGATGTCGCGCTGCCGCGCCATGGCGCCCACCACCAGCGCGCCGCCCTCGACGGCGATGCCGGCGAGCCCGGCGACCCGGTTGAGGTCGACGACGTGGTCGGGCTGCACGAAGCGCATGTTGAGCATCGGCATCAGCGACTGGCCGCCGGCCAGCAGCTTGGCGTTGCCCAGCGCCGCGAGCAGCCCGAGCGCCTCCTCGAGCGTGCGCGGCGCGTGATAGTCGAAGGGCGGCGGCTTCATGCCCGCTCAGATCCGCGACATCTCCAGGGTCGACGCGGCGAACAGCTCCTCGACCGGAACCTTGCGCACCGCGATGCCCTGCTCGAAGGAGTAGCGGGCCAGCGCCTCGATCTCGGGCCGGTTCTCGGCCACGCCGTAGGGCCAGTAGTCGCGGCCCATCAGCGCGATGGTGTCGAGCGCCTCGGCCTCCATCCAGGGCAGCATGGCGACCGGCACGTGCATCTGCCGGACCTCGGCCAGCGCCAGCCGGCGCGCCTGGCAGAAGGCCTTGTAGAGGCTGCCGGGCAGCCAGGGATGGCGCTCGGCCAGGCTGCGGCGCAGCCCGATCAGATGCATGATCGGGAACAGGCCGGTCTTCCGCCAGTAGGCCTGCTCGACCTCGCGGTAGTTCGGGAACAGGCGTCCGACATGCGGCGCACCGTTGACGAAGCAGGAGGGCGCCCGCGCCGTGAAGAGCGCGTCGAGCTCGCCCTCGACCAGCAGGCGCGACAGCGTCGTGCCGGGCGGGATCGGCTGCAGGTCGACGCCGTTGCCGAGCGTGAGCGGCGTGCGCTCGTCGCGGCCCGGCTCCTCCTGGCCGCCGCTGCGCCAGTGGATCTCGGCCGGGTCGACGCCGTACTCGTCCTTCAGGATGCCGCGCATCCAGACGACCGCGGTGATCTGGTACTCCGGCACGCCGATCCGCAGGCCGCGCAGGTCGGCCGGGGTGCGGATGCCGCGGTCGGTGCGGATGTAGATGCCGGAATGGCGGAAGACCCGCGAGATGAAGGCGGGAATGGCGATGTAGGGGCAGGTGCCGCGCGAGACGTCGAGGATGTAGCTGCTGAAGGACAGCTCGGTGACGTCGAACTCCTGGTTGCGGAAGGCGCGGAAGAAGACCTCTTCCGGCTCGAGGGTGAAGACGCTGGTCTCGCAGCCCTCGACGGTGACCCGCCCGTCCTTGATCGGCCGCGTCCGGTCGGTGTCGCCGCAGGCGATGGTGATCGGAAGCTTGCTCATGCGCCGTCGAGCCCCTTGCCCGGCCCGAATCGGGCGGCGTACTTATAGCGACCGGGGAAGGGTTCTCCCAAGTAGAATGTTTCGACCGCCCCGTTGCAATTCAGGGGACGAGGGAACGGCGCGTCATGGACCTGCGCAACGCACGCTATTTCCGCGAGGTGGCGCAGACCGGCTCGCTGCGCAAGGCCGCCGAGCGGCTGCGCATCGCGCCCTCGGCGATCAGCCGCAGCATCGCGCTGCTCGAGGAGGAGGTCGGCATCCAGCTGTTCCAGCGGGCCGGCCGCGGCATGATCCCGACCGCCGCCGGCGAGCTCTACATGCGCTACGTCCAGGAGGCGCTGCGCAACCACGACCTGATCCGCACCGACCTCGCCGACCTCAGGGGATTGCGGCGCGGCACCATCCGCATCGTCTCGATCGAGGGCGTGGTGGCGAGCTTCATCGCCGACGTCATCACCCGGTTCCGCCAGCGCTATCCCGGCGTGGTCTTCTCGCTGACCGTCGCCGGCAGCAACCTGGTCAGCCGGGCGATCCGCGCCCGCGACGCCGACCTCGGCATCGGCGCCGGCTCGGAGGACGAAACCGGCCTGGAGATGGTGCACCACATCCGCGACCCGCTGCTGGCGGTGATGTCGCCGCAGCACCCGCTGGCCGGATCGCAGCAGCTCGACGCCGTCGAGCTGATGCGCAGCCACCCGGTCGCCGTGCCGGACCCGACCTTCGCCATCCGCCACCAGCTCGAGGCCTGCTGCCGCCAGGCGCGGATCGCCCTCGAGCCGGCGCTGGTCACCAACTCGGTCGACGGCATGCGCAGCTTCGCGCGGCTCGGCGGCGGCATCACCTTCCTGCCCTGGCTGGCCATCCGCCAGGACGTCGCCGAGGGCCGGCTGATCGGCGTGCCGGTGCGCCAGGCCGCGCTCAACAAGGCGACGATCAACATCTTCACCCCGATCGGCTGGCGCCTGTCGCCCTCGGGCGCCGAGTTCCTCAAGGACCTCAAGGAGACCGGCGACCTGCTGATGCGCTCGCGCAAGCGGCGAACGTGAGGCGCCTCAGAGATGCTCCTCGGCGAAGCGCAGCAGGCGCGGCGCCAGCAGGTGGGTGTGGCTGGGCGGCTCGATCGGCTCGTCGATCCAGAAATGCGGCGCCTCGGGAATCACCACGGTGCGCACCGGCGCGCCGCACTGGACCAGCGCGCGGGCGAAGGCCGCCGACTGCGTCGCCGGGTCGGCCACCGTGTCGCCGGTGCCCCAGGCGAGCAGGAACGGAATCCGCCGGTCGCGACTGGCATAGGCGATCGGCGAGGCGGCGAGGAACGGGAAGCGGTCGTCGAGCGGGCTGGCGCCGAGCAGCGCCTCGGTGATCGAATCGGCCGGGCGCACCGCGAGATCGTGCTGCCACTGCGCCGGCAGGTCGTAGACGCCGTAGACGCCGACCACCAGCCGCACCGCCGCGGCGAGCGGCGCCGGGCCCGGCTCCAGGCCCGGCACCGGCTCCAGCGCGAAGCGCTCGCGGCCCTCCGACAGCGCTGCCAGCGCCGCCAGGTGCGCGCCGGCGGAGTCGCCCATCAGCCCGATCCGGCCGGGGTCGGCGCCGAGCCGCCCGGCCTCGCCGCGCACGAAGGCGAGCGCCGCGCGCAGGTCCATCAGGCTCGCCGGGAACAGGTTCCGCCGCTCGGCCACGAGGCGGTAGTTGATGGCGAAGAGGCCGATGCCGCGCGCGGCCAGCCAGCGCCCCCAGTGGCGATAGCGCGCCGCCGAGCCGGTGCGCCAGGCGCCGCCATGGGCGGCGACCAGGATAGGGTAGGGCGCCCCGTCCGCCGGCGCGTAGAGGTCGCCGGTCAGCGCCTGCCCGCCGCGGCGGGCATATTCGATCGCCATCTCGATCCGCAGGCTCACGGCGCTCCTCCCGGCTCCGGCGTCAGCATGATCGCCGCGCCCGGGTTGCGCAACGCCGCCAGGATGCTGAAGGCGGTGAGCGCCGAGGTGCGGGCATTGCCGGCCGAGGGCCGGCCGGCCATGCGCAGCGCCAGGCTGCCGGTGCGGCCCTCGGCCACGATCTCGTGGATGTTGGCCTCTGCCGCCGGGTCGGCGACCAGCTCGACCTCGGTGGCGTCGAGCCCGAGCCCGGCGAAGGCGACCGCGGCGGCGACGTTGGCGTTCTTCGGATAGAGCCGCGCCGCCTCGCGCGCGCTGCCGCGGAAGAAGACGGCCGGCGCGTCGAGCAGGCCGAGATCGACCGCCCGCTCGGCGGCCGAGCCGGCCCAGGCGGCCGGCGGCTTGCTGCCGCGATAGCGCACCCGGTCGAGCCCGGCGAGCCGCATCGCGCCGAGCGCATCGAGCGCGCCGATGGCGCCCGACGGGATCAGGATGCGCGCGCCGCCCTCGGCCGCGGCGTCGCGCAGCCGGCCCTCCAGCGCCGGATCGGCCAGCGCGCCGCAGGAGGCGATCATCAGGTCGATGCCGGCCTCGAGCAGCGCCGGGCCATGCTCGGCCACGGCCGCCGCGCCGGCCGCCTCGACGACCAGCCGCGGACCCGCCTCGAGGCAGCCGGCGACGCTGTCGACCAGCGGCAGCCCGGCCAGCGCCGACGGCGGGTTGGCGCGCCGTGCCGGCCGCAGCAGCAGCGCCACCAGCTCGCCGCCCGCCGCCTCGAGCCCGGCCAGCAGCTGGCTGCCGATCGCCCCGACGCCGATGATCGCTACGCGCATGCTGCTCCCCCTGGAAGCCTCGCCCGGCAAGTGCTACGCAGGCAGCCTTCCCCGCCGGTGCCGCGCGACCCGCCATGCAGATCGACAACAGCTTCTCCGTTCCGCTGCCGATCGACCAGGCCTGGGCCGTGCTGCTCGACGTGCCGCGCATCGCACCCTGCCTGCCCGGCGCCCGGCTCGAGGAGGTCACCGGCGAGCACAGCTACAAGGGCGAGGTCGCGGTGCGCCTCGGTCCCGTGCTGCTCGCCATGAAGGGCCGCGCCGAGATCACCGGAATCGACGCCGCCGCCCACGCCGCCACCGTCAAGGCCGAGGCGCGCGACACCAAGGGCCGCGGCGGCAGCAGCGCGCAGGTGCAGTTCCGGCTGACGGCGACGGCGCCGGCCGAGACCCGCGTCGACATCGCCACCACGCTGACGCTGTCCGGCGCCATCGCGCAATATGGCCGCGGCGCCGGCATGATCGGCGAGCTCGCCGACCATCTGATCGGCGAGTTCAGCCGCAACCTGCAGGCCGAGATCGAGCGCTCGCGCCCGGCCGCGCCGGCGGCGGCCGGGCCCGAGGCCGGCGCAGCCGACGAGGGCGCCGCCGGCCCCGCCGCCCGTTGCCGCCGCGCCGGCGGCGGCCAAGCCGATCTCCGGCCTGCGGCTCGCCTGGCTGCTGCTGCGCGGGGCGGTGCGGCGGCTGCTCGGCCGGCACGGGCGCGGCGCCGGCTAGCGGCGCGCCGCCTGCAGCGCCTGCCAGACGCGGGCAGGCGTCGCCGGCATGACGAAGCCCTCCACCCCGGCCTGGCGCAGCGCATCGGCGAGCGCGTTGTAGCCGGCGGCGAGCGCGCCGGTGGTGCCGGCCTCGCCGACGCCCTTGCTGCCGAGCGGGTTGCCCGGGCTCGGCACCTCGACATGCTCGGTGACGAAGGACGGCAGGTCGTCGGCCCGCGGCATGGCGTAGTCCATCAGCGAGCCGGTGAGCAGCTGGCCGCTGCCCGGCTCATAGACGGCCTGCTCGAGCAGCACCTGGCCGAGCCCCTGGGCGATGCCGCCGCGCAGCTGGCCGTCGACCAGCGGCGGGCTGATGGCGCGGCCGACATCGTCGACCGCGACGAAGGAGACGACGCGCGTCGCGCCGGTCTCCGGATCGATCTCCAGCTCGGCGACGTGGCAGCCATTGGGGAAGGTCGAGGGCACGTTGCCGGTGCCGGTGACCGAGAGCAGCCGGCCCTGGGCGGCGAGATCGCCGAGCGACAGGCCCTGGCCGCTGGCCGGGCGGACCACCCGGCCGTCCCGCCACGCCACCTCCCCCGCCGGCACCTGCATCAGCTCGGCGCCGGCGGCGACCGCGGCGGCGATCAGCGCGTCGCAGGCGACCAGCGCGGCGGCGCCGCCCACCGTCATCGAGCGCGAGGCGAAGGAGCCGATGCCGCCCGGCACCAGCGCGGAATCGCCCTCGCAGAAGCGCACCGCGCCGACCGGAATGCCGAGCCGCCCGGCGACCAGCGGCCCGAACACCGTCTCGTGCCCCTGCCCGTTCGACTGCATGCCGCTGCGGAACAGCACGGCGCCGTCCGGGGCGAGGTCGAGCCGCACATCCTCGACCGGCACCACCCCGGCGATCTCGACATAGCAGGCGAGCCCGAGGCCGCGCAGCCGGCCGGCCGCACGCGCGGCCTCGCGCCGCGCCGGGAATCCCGCGAGGTCGGCGAGCGCCGCGGCGCGGTCGAGGAGGCGGGCGAACTCGCCGCTGTCGTAGCGCACGCCGTTGGGCGGCTCGTAGGGCATCGCCGCCGGCGGCACCAGGTTGCGCCGGCGCAGCTCGACCGGATCGAGCCCGAGGTCGCGCGCCGCCTGGTCGACGAGATGCTCGAGCAGCAGGTTGGCCTCGGGCCGGCCGGCGCCGCGATAGGGCGCCACCGGCACGGTGTTGCTGTAGACGCACTTGATCGCGACGTGGATCGCCGGCGTGCGGTACATGCCGGCGATGCAGCTGTGGAAGTTGCGCGTCGCGGTGAAGGTGGTGAACAGCGTCTGGTAGGCGCCGACATTGACCGTCGAGCGCACGCGCAGGCCGGTGAAGCGGCCCTCGGCATCGAGCGCCAGCTCGCCCTCCAGCCAGCTGTCGCGGCCGTGCGTGTCGGAGAGGAAGGCCTCGCTGCGCGTCGCCGTCCATTTCACCGGGCGGCCGACCCGGCGGCTGGCCTCGAGCAGCGCGACATATTCGGGATAGGCGAGCGCCTTGGCGCCGAAGCCGCCGCCGACCTCGCGGCTCACCACCCGCACCCGCCCGGCCGGCAGCCGCATCAGCGCCGCGACCTCGCCAGCCAGCCCGGCCGCACCCTGCGAGCCGGTATAGAGGTCGAAGCGGTCCTCCGCCGGCCGGTACTCGGCGACCGCGGCGCGCGGCTCGAGCGGCACCACCGCCAGGCGCTGGCTGCGGATCCTGACGCGGGCGACGTGATGCGCCGCGCCCATCGCCGCCGCGACCGCCGCGGCGTCGCCCGCCGCGAAGTCGAGCGCGACGTTGTCCGGCATCTCCGGCCACAGCACGATCGCCGGCGCCGGATCGTGCACCGGCTCGACCAGCGCCGGCAGCTCGGCGTAGCGCGCGACGATCGCCTCGGCGGCGTCCTGCGCCGCCACGGCGCTCTCTGCCACCACCATGGCGACCGCCTCGCCGACATGGCGCACTCGCCCGACGGCCAGCGGCGGCCAGTCCGGCCGCCGCATCGGGCTGCCGTCGGCGTTCTGCTGCGGCGGGAAGTCGGGCAGCCGGCCATAGCCGAGCGGCGCCAGGTCGGCGCCGGTCAGCACCAGCAGCACGCCGGGCATGGCGCGCGCCGCCTCGGTCTCGACCGACAGGATGTCGGCATGGGCCACCGGCGCGCGCAGGAAGGCGGCCCAGGCCTGGCCCGGCAGGTTGAGGTCGTCGCTGTAGCGGCCCTGGCCGCGCAGCAGCCGGAGATCCTCGACCCGCCCCTCCCAGCGCGCGGCGCCGAGGTTCACGCCGGATCCTCCGGCGGCAGCGCCGGCCGGCCGCGCATGCGGTCGGCGATCCTCTCCGCCATCATGATGATGACCGCGTTGATGTTGCCGCCGACCAGGTCGGGCATCGCCGAGGCGTCGACGACGCGCAGCCGCTCCAGCCCGTGCACCCTGAGCTCGGGATCGACCACCGCCATCGGGTCGCCCGCCAGGCCCATGCGGCAGGTGCCGGCGGGGTGGTGGGCGGTGGCGGCATTGGCGCGGATGTGCGCGTCGAGCTCGGCCGTGGTCCGCAGGCCGTTGGAGCGCTCGCTCGCGCGGAACCCGTCCAGCCGCTTCTGCCGGCCGAGATCGCGCACCAGCTCGAGCCCGGCGCGGATGCCGCGCCAGTCCGCCTCGCGCTCGAGGAAGTTCTGGTGGATGCGCGGCAGGTCGTCGGGATCGGCCGAGGCGAGCTCGATCCAGCCGCGGCTCTCCGGCCGCACCAGCACGGCGCGGCAGGCATAGGTGTCGGGCACCGGCCGGGTGAAGGGCTCGAGATAGGGCTTGCCGCCGAGGGGCGCGGCGCGAAACAGGATCTGGGTGTCGGGCAGGGCGCCGGCGGCCGCGCTCTTCAGGAAGGCGGTCCAGCCGCTCGGCAGGTCGGTGGCGAAGCCGGTGCCGAAGGCGTAGGCGCGGCCGAGCTCGCGCGCGATCCGGTCGATGCGCATCTGCTCGGTGAACAGGCTGCGGCCGCTGCGGACATACTCGATGCCGACCGAGAGATGGTCCTGCAGGTTGCGCCCGACGCCGGGCAGCGCATGGCGCACGGCGATGCCGTGCGGCGCCAGCGCCGCGGGGTCGCCGATCCCCGACAGCATCAGCAGCTGCGGCGAGTTGACGACGCCGCCGCAGAGGATCACCTCGCGCTCGGCGCGGGCCACCGCCAGCTCGCTGCCCTGGCGGTACGCGACGCCGGCGGCGCGATCGCCCTGGAACAGCACCCGCGTGGCCAGCGCGTACTGCGCCAGCACCAGGTTGCTCCGCCGCAGCGCCGGCCGCAGATAGGCGTCGGCGGCGCTGCAGCGCAGGCCGCGGCGGATCGTCATCTGCATCCGCCCGACGCCCTCCTGGTCGGCGCCGTTGTGGTCGTCGTTGTGGCGGAAGCCGGCATCGGCGCTGGCCTCCAGCCAGGCTCCCACGATCGGGTCGTCGTAGCGCGAGGTGACGACGCCGAGCGGGCCGCTGCCGCCGCGATAGGCGCTGGCGCCGCCCTCCCAGGTCTCCTGCCTGCGGAAATAGGGCAGCACCTCGGGATAGGACCAGCCGCTCAGCCCGGCCGCCGCCCAGCGCGCATAGTCGGCGCGGTGGCCGCGGATGTAGGTCATCGCGTTGACCGAGGACGAGCCGCCGATCACCTTGCCGCGGGCGAACTCGATCTCCCGGTTGTTGAGCCGCGGCTCGGGCTGGCTGAAATACATCCAGTCATGCAGCCGCTTGCCGAGGATCTTGCCCCAGCCGAGCGGCAGGCGGATCCAGGGATCGCGGTCGGAGCCGCCCGCCTCGAGCAGCAGGACGCGCACGTCGCGGTCCTCGCTGAGGCGCGCGGCGAGCGTGCAGCCGGCCGAGCCGGCGCCGACGATGACGTAGTCGAAGGCCGCTTCGCTGGCCATCGCCGGAGGGTGCGCCGCGCCCTAGGCGGCGAATCCCTTGGCCAGGCGCGACTTCTCGTTCTCGAACACCGCGTCGTCGGCATAGCCGACGGGGCCCGGCCGGCCGGTGCCGATCAGGGTCTGTAGATAGGCCGGCTCCAGCCCCTCGTTGACGAAGCCGTGCAGCACGCCGGGCGGGCAGGAGATGCAGCCCCACTGGCCCAGCCGCTTGGAGACGCGCCGGCCGGTCTCGTCCTCGAGGAAGAAGGTCACCAGCCCCTGCAGGACGAAGAACACCTCCTCGACCTCGTGGGTGTGGGCCGAGCCGCCCTGCCCCGGCGGCAGGAACATGACGCTGAGGGTGAAGCCCTTGGCGGGGATGAAGTTCGGGTCGTTGTGCTTGCCCGAGCCGCCGGCGCCGATGAAGCGGTGCTGCGCGCGGCGGCGGCCCTCGATGCGGGAATCGGCGAAGGCGTCCCAGTCCGGGGTGATGTCGGCGAAGGACTTGGTGTAGCGGGCCAGGATGTCCTCGAGGGACATGCCCGCCAGCTCGGCCGGCCGCTCATGCCTGATGCTCATGCCAAGGCTCCCCGTTCCCCCTCTGGTCCCGGGCCATGCTCGCGTGGCCCCGGCCGTCATGCAATTAGAATAGTTCGACCGCCGCGTTGCGGCGGGCGCAACGAACCGCCGGCCCGTCCTAGAGCTTGATGTTGACGTTCTTCACCTGGGTGAAGGCGAACAGCTCGTCGCGGCACTCCTCGCGGCCGAGCCCCGACTGCTTGTAGCCGCCGAACGGCGCACCGAGGAAGTGCGAGCCCACCTGGTTGATCCAGACATAGCCCGCCTGGACCCGCGCGGCGGCGCGGTGGGCGGTGGCGAGGTCGCGGGTGAAGATCGCCGCGGTCAGCCCGTAGTCGAGCTGGTTGACCAGGCGGTAGAGCTCCTCCTCGTCGCTCCAGCGCAGCACCGAGAGCACCGGCCCGAAGATCTCCTCGCGCGCGATGCGCATGCCCATGGTGACGTCGGCGAACACCGTCGGCAGCACGAAGAAGCCGTTCTCCAGCCCGGGCGTGCCGGGCGGCCCGCCGCCGGTCAGCAGCCGGGCGCCGTCCTCCTTGCCGAGCGCGATGTAGCGCAGCACCTTCTCGTACTGCGCGCGGTCGACCAGCGGCCCCATGGTGGTGGCCGGGTCGGTCGGCAGGCCGGGCACGAAGCGGCCCGCCGCCGCGACGATGCCGTCGAGCACCGCCTCGTACTGGCTGGCATGGATGAAGGCCCGGCTGGTCGAGCCGCAGGACTGGCCGGCCCACGCGAAGTTCATGCCGGCGACGGCGCCCGCCGCCACCGCCGCCGGATCGGCGTCGGGATAGGCGATCAGCGCGTTCTTGCCGCCGAGCTCGAGGGCCACCGGCGCCACCCGCTCGGCCGCGGCGCGCAGGATCGCCTTGCCGGTCGGGATGCTGCCGACCAGCGAGACCTTGGCGACCCGCGGATGGGCGGCCAGCGCGGCGCCGCAGTCGCGCCCGCCGGTGACGACGTTGAAGACGCCGGGCGGCAGCACCTCGGCGGCGAGCTCGGCCAGCCGCAGCGCCGAGAGCGGCGTCTGGTGCGCCGGCTTCAGCACCACCGTGTTGCCCGCCGCCCAGGCCGGCGCCGGCCGGGTCACGCCGAACAGCACGGGATGGTTGAAGGCGGCGATGCAGGCGACCGCGCCGAGCGGCTCGCGGACGGTGTAGTTGAGATGGCCGCCGCCCATCGGGACGGTCTCGCCCTTGAGCTCGGTGACCAGCCCGGCGAAGTATTCCAGCGTCACCGCCGAGACCTCGACGTCGCGCAGCATGCCGGCGATCGGGCTGCCGCAATTCTCCGCGTCGAGCCCGGCCAGCTCGCGCGCGTTGCGGCGCAGCAGCGCCGCCAGCGCCTTCAGCCGCTCGGCGCGCTCCAGCGGCTTCAGCGCGCTCCAGGCCGGGAAGGCCGCCGCCGCGGCGCGCACCGCGCGGTCGACGTCCTCGGCCCCCGCATCGGGCACGCTGCCGAGCGCGGCGCCGGTCGCCGGGTTGATCGCCGCCATGCTGCCGGGGGCCAGCGCATCCTGCCAGCGCCCGTCATAGAAGAGCCGCCGCCCCGCCGCATCCGCCTCGCCCATTGCCCGCTCCCCGCCCGGCCGAAAGGCCTCATTCCACCATGCGGCGGCGCTCCGGCAATTGCAAAAATCCGCCCCCGCCGTTGTCCGCCCGGCAACGCCGGGCCCGCCACCGCCGGGCGCTTGCCGGCCCCGGCGAAGCGTGCCTAGGCTCGGCGCGACGGCCAGCCGGGGAGGACGGGACCCATGGAGGAGCGCAAGTTCGACATCGCCACCGCCGACGGCGCCATGAACAGCTTCGTGTGCCATCCCGACGAGGGCGGCCCCTTCCCGCCGGTGATCTTCTACCAGGACGCGCCCGGCGTCCGGCAGGAGCTGTTCGACATGGCCCGCCGGCTCGCCACCGCCGGCTACTACGTCATCCTGCCGAACCTCTACTACCGCACCGCCCGCGACGTGGTGATCGACGGCAACCGCGCCGAGATCGACGGCACCTACGACTCGCGGCGCATGTACGAGCTGATCTTCAGCCTGACCAACACCATGCCGGTCGAGGACACCGGGGCGCTGCTCGCCGCCATCGCCGACGACCCGCAGGTCCGCCCCGGCCCGGTCGGCGCGCTCGGCTACTGCATGGGCGGGCGCTTCGCCGCCTGCGCCGCGGCGCGCTACCCCGAGCTCGCCGCCATCGCCGCCTACTGCGCCACCTGGATGGTCTCGGACCGTCCCGACTCGGCCCATCTCGCGGTCGGCCGCATCGCCGGCGAGATCTACCTCGCCTGCGCCGAGCAGGACCCCTATCTGCCCGACGACCAGATCGAGGAGCTGCGCCGCCGCATGGTCGAGGGCGGCGTGCGCCACCGCATCGAGATCTATCCCGGCACCCGCCACGCCTTCGCCTTCCGCGACCGCGACACCCACCAGCAGGCGGGCGAGGACCGCCACTGGCAGCGCATGATCGCGCTGTTCCGCCGGCATCTCGGCTGAGCGCCCGCGGGGACGACCTGGGGACGATCCGGGCGCGCCGGGCGTTGCCGGCGGCAGAACGGATCGATTGCATTTTTCTTATTGTGGAAACGTGACGCGCTGGGCCAAGTTGCTCCGGGAATGCCGGCCCGCAGCGCCGGCCCTGGGGATTCGGGAGAGGCCGCGGCGGGGATGCAGCTCGTCCTCAACGGAGCAGGCAGCGGCGCCGTGGTGGCCGTGCTGGCGCTCGCCTTCCAGCTCGTCTACCTGCCGACCCGCGTCTTCCACTTCGCCATGGCGGCGCTCTACGCCGCGGCGCCCTTCATCGTCTGGCAGGCGCTCGACTGGGGCGTGCCGCGGCCGGCGGCGCTGCTGCTCGGCGTGCTCGGCACGGTCGCCCTGTCGCTGCTCGCCGAGGCGGTCAACCACGGGCCGATCGCGCGGCGCAGCGGCTCCTTCTCGGCGCAGCTGATCGCCTCGGTCGGCTTCTACATCATCCTGGTTCAGGTCATCGCGGTGATCTGGGGCAACGACCCCAAGGCGCTGCGCGGCGGCGCCGACACGGTGATCCCGCTCGGCAGCGTGGTCGTCACCGGCATGCGGCTGTGGCAGATCGCCGGCTGCGCCGCCCTCGTGCTCGCCTTCTTCGCCTGGCTGTTCCTGACCCGCGTCGGGCTGCTGTTCCGCGCGCTCTCCGACAATCCGCGCGAGCTGGCGGTGCGCGGCCACAACGTCCGCCGGCTGCGGCTGGTCGCCTTCGCCATCTCCGGCGCGATGATCGGCACCGTCGCCATCCTGGTGGCGCTCGACACCGGCTTCTACTCGTACAGCGGCCTGCCGATGCTGCTGCTCTCGGTGGTGGCGGCGATCATCGGCGGCCGCCACTCCTTCCTCGGCGCGGTGATCGGCGGGCTGCTGCTCGGGCTGGTCCGCGCCCAGGTCGAATGGTACCTGTCGCCGCGCTGGCTCGACGCCGCGACCTTCGTGCTGCTGGTCGTCTTCCTGCTGTTCCGGCCGGAGGGCATCCTCGCCCGGCGGGCGCGGCTCGAGGCCGCCGCATGAACTACCTGCTGCACCTGCTGATCCTGTTCGACGTCTACCTGATCACCGCGATCAGCCTCAACGTCGTGGTCGGCTATGTCGGGCTGCTCACCCTGGCCCATGCCGGCTACTTCGCGCTCGGCGCTTATGGCTACGCGCTGGCGGCGCTGCTGCTCGGCTGGGGCTTCGTGCCCTCCCTGGTCGCCGCGCTCGCCGTCACGGCGCTGGCCAGCCTGCCGCTCGCCATCGCCTCCTGGCGCTTCCGCGGCGACTTCTTCGTATTGTTCTCGCTCGCTGTCCAGGTGCTGCTGATCAGCGCCTTGCGCAACTGGCACGACCCGACCCAGCCCTTCGGCACCTGGAGCAACGTCACCAACGGCGATTTCGGCATCATGAACATCCCGGCGCCGGCCATCGGCGCGCTCGATCTCGGGACCCAGGGCCGCATCGCCCTGCTCTTCACCCTGCTGGCGACGGGGGTGGCGGCGCTCGCCGCGGTGCTGCTGCGCTCGCCCTGGGGCCGCATGGTGCGCGCGGTGCGCGACGACGAGCTGGCGGCGCGCGGCCTCGGCAAGAACATCCACCTCGTCAAGCTGCAGGGCATCGCCATCGGCTGCGCCGTGGCCGGCTTCGCCGGCGCCCTCTTCGCCTCCTACTCCAGCTTCATCGACCCGACGCTGGCCGACCTCGACCAGTCGACCCTGCTGCTGGCGATGATCATCGTCGGCGGCGTCGGCAGCGCGGTGCTCGGGCCGCTGGTCGGCGCCGCGCTGCTCATCGCCATCCCCGAGCTGCTGCGCTTCGTCCACCTGCCGATCACCATGGCGGCCGAGCTGCGGCTCGCCCTCTACGGCCTCCTCCTCATCCTGTTCGTCCATGCCCGCCCCCAGGGAATCGCCGGCCGCTACCGCATGGACTGAGGCGGCGCTGGCCGCCCAGCCGGTGGTGATGCGCGCCGAGGGGCTGCGCAAGGCCTTCGGCGGCCAGGTCGTGCTCGACGGCGCCGGCTTCGAGATGCGGCGCGGCGAGGTCGTGCTGCTGCGCGGCCCGAACGGCTCGGGCAAGACCACCCTGCTCAACATCCTGACCGGCAACCTGGAGCCCGACGCCGGCCGCATCCAGATCCTGGTCGAGGGCGCGCGCGAGGGCTTCGCCTTCCCGCGCTCGCCGCTCGCCGCCCTCAACCCGTTCGACCGCTTCAGCCCGGAGGGCATCGCCCAGGACGGGCTCAGCCGCACCTGGCAGGACATCCGGCTGTTCCCCAGCCACAGCCTGCAGGACAATGTCGTGCTCGCGATCAAGAAGCAGCTCGGCGAGCGGCCGCTGGCCGTGCTGTTCCGGCCCGGCGCGGTGCGCCGCGAGCAGCGCCGCCTCGCCGCCGAGGCGGTCTCCCTGCTCGGCCGCTTCGGGCTGGCCGAGCGCGCCGCCTCCTCCGGCGACATGGTCTCGCTCGGCCAGGCCAAGCGGGTGGCGATCGCCCGCACCGTCCAGGCCGGCGCGAAGATCCTGTTCCTCGACGAGCCGCTGGCGGCGCTCGACGCCGCCGGCATCCGCGACGTCATCGCCTTCCTGCGCGACATCGTGCGCGAGCACCAGACCACCCTGGTGATCGTCGAGCACGTCTTCAACATCCCGCGCATCCTCGACCTCGCCACCACCGTCTGGACGATCGCCGGCGGGCGCCTGGCGGTGGAGAGCCCGGAGGCGGTGCGCCGCGAGGCGATCGACGATCCCGGCGACGCGCTGCGGCCCTGGCTGGCCGAGCTCGCCGGCGGCGAGTCCCGCATCCTCGACCAGCCGCTGCCCGGCGGCGCGCTGCTCTCCCAGGTCCAGCTCGATCCCGCCGCCGGCGACGCGCCGCTGCTCGAGGTCGACGGCCTGGTGGTGTCGCGCGGCCGCCGCGCGGTGATCGGCGGCGGCGAGGGCAGCGCCGCGGCCGGGCTCGGCTTCCGCATCCGCCGCGGCAGCGTCGCGCTGCTGCAGGCGCCCAATGGCTGGGGCAAGACGACGCTGCTCGAGGCGCTGACCGGCGTGCTGCCGGTGACCCGCGGCAGCATCCGGCTCGGGGGCCGGCCGATCGAGCGGCTGCCGGTCTGGGACCGCGTCGCCGCCGGCCTCGCCATCATGCAGAGCCGCGACAACGCCTTCCCCAACCTGTCGGTCGAGGAGTCGCTGCGGCTCGCCGGCCTCGCCGAGGCGCCGGCGATGATCCGGCCGCTGCTCGGGCGGCGGATGAGCGCGCTCAGCGGCGGCGAGCGGCAGAAGGTGGTCGCCGCCTGCGCGCTCGCCCGCGCCGGCGACCGCATGGCGCTGCTCGACGAGCCCTTCGCCATGCTCGACGCGCGCGCCATCGCGGCGGTGCAGGAGCGCCTCCTGCAGAACCGCGGCGGCGCCACCCTGATCCTGATCCCCGCCGCCTCGCAGGGCTGAGCGGCGGCGGACCCACCAGCGAAAGGAACGGTCATGGAGCAACGGCGGGTCGGGCGCGACGGCCCCACGGTCGGGGCGATCGGCATGGGCTGCATGGCGATGGCCGGCTGGTACGGCTCGCGCGACGACGGCGAGGCGGAGCGCGCCATCCGGCGCGCGGTCGAGCTCGGCATCACCCTGTTCGACACCTCCGACCTCTATGGCGGCGGCGACAACGAGATCTTCCTCGGCCGCGCCATCAAGGGCCTGCGCGACCGCATCGTGCTGTCGACCAAGTTCGGCAACACCTGGGACGAGCGCGGCTGGCCGAACGGCGTCAACGGCCGGCCGGACTATTGCCGCTCGGCCTGCGAGGCCAGCCTGCGCCGCCTCGGCGTCGACCATATCGATCTCTACTACCTGCACCGGGTCGATCCGGATGTACCGGTCGAGGAGTCGATCGGCGCCATGGCCGACCTGGTCAGGGCCGGCAAGATCGGCCATATCGGCGTCTCCGAGGTCAACCCGAAGACCCTGCGCCGCGCCCACGCCACCCATCGGCTGGCGGCGCTGCAGACCGAGTACTCGCTGTGGTCGCGCGAGCCGGAGACCGAGCTCTTCGCGCTCTGCGCCGAGCTCGGCATCGGCTTCGTCGGCTACAGCCCGCTCGGCCGCGGGCTGCTGACCGGCGCCATCGCCAAGACGGACGACCTGGCGCCGACCGACATCCGGCGCGAGCTGCCGCGCTTCCAGGAAGGCAACATCGAGCGCAACCAGCTGCTGCTCGCCGAGATGCGCCGCATCGCGGCGGCGCGCGGCTGCAGCCTGCCGCAGCTGGCGCTCGCCTGGATCCTCGGCAAGCAGCCCGACCTGGTGCCGATCCAGGGCGCCGACCGCAGCCGCTACGTCGAGGAGAACGCCGCGGCGGCGGCGATCCGGCTGACCCCGGCCGAGCTCGCCGCGCTCGACGCCGTCAACCCGCCGGGCGCGGCCGCCGGCGGCCGCTATCCCGAGGCCTGGATGGCCGAGGTCAATCGCTGAAAAGGGAGCGGCCTCCCCCGCCGGTCAGGAGCGGGGGAGGCCGGGCCCGGCAAGTCCCGTTCGGGGCTCGACAGGCCTACTTCACCTCGACGACGTTGCCGTCGGGGCCGATCTGGGCCACCGTCACGGTGCCCATGATGTCGCCGAACTTGTCGAGCTGGATCGGGCCCGACGCCCCGTCATAGGGCGTGGCGCCCATCAGGCTCTCCTTGGTCGTGTTGCCCGACTTGGCCTGCGCCGCGACGATGATGCCGGCGGTGTCGTAGGCGTAGGCCTCGACATAGCTCGGATCCTTGCCGTAGGCGGCCTTGTAGCGGGCCCGGAAGTCGGCGGCCTGCTTCGGCGCGCCCGGCACCTCGAAGAGCGGCGTGGTGAAGTAGAAGCCCTTCAGCTCGTCGCGCGAGGTGCCGTTGTAGAGCAGGTCGACGAAGTCCATCGCGGCGATGACCTTGTCCGACGGGATGCCGTAGGTGCGGATCGCCTTGAGCAGCGGGTAGAGCTGGAAGCTGTAGCCGCTGACGATGTAGAGGTCGGGATTGATGTCCTTCGCCTTCAGCACCAGGCTGTTGTAGTCCTGCGTGCCGAAATCGAACGGGATGTGCGTGTACGAGATCCCGCGCTTCTTGATCTCGCCGCCCACCACCGCCTCGAACATCTCGTTGTTGGCGGCGTTGTTGAGGGCGATGGCGACGATGCTCTTCGGCTTCACCTTGTCGATGAAGCGGGCGTACTGCAGCGACTCCACCTTGAAGTTCGGCAGCACCCGGAGCATGTCCTTGTTGCGCTCGACCAGGAAGGCGTCGAAGGCGATGACGAAGTGCGGGATGCCCGCCTTGCCGACCAGCGGCGCGATCGCCTGCGAGTCCTCCGAGGTGCCGGAGACCATCACCGTCGGGCTGTCGAGCATCTGCTTCTGCCCGACCGACAGCGCCTGCATCGGCTTGCCGGCATTGTCCTGGGCGTCGAGCTTGAACTGGTCGCAGGACACGCTCCGCGCCTTGCAGGCATCCTGCAGCCCGAGCTCGAATCCCTTGAAGTAGTTGCCGCTGTAGGCGGCCACCGGGCCGCTCAGCGGCATGTTCCCGGCGATCCGGACGTCGTCCGCCCAGGCCGCCGAGGCCAGCCCCCCGGCCAGGGCCGCCGCCAGCGCCGCGCTCTTCCACTGCATGCTCATCACTGCCTCCCCGTCGTCGCTCGCCCGATCGGCGCGATCCCGCGGGGGCTTCGCAAGGGGGCCGTGACGGGCGAGCTCGCGACGCCGGTTCGCGCTCCGGCCGGCTGCCGTCGGGTCCCTGTCCCGTCCGCGGCGACCGCCAGATCGGCGATCATGATCGATACTCGCGGTCCGCCGGTGTTGTGACTACTAGAATAATTTGAACGGTCCATTGCCCCTGGAGCAACGACCCATAGCCGCGGCAGCTGCACGGCCGTGCCGACCTCGCCCTTCGACAGGCTGCTATGAAAATGGAAAGGGGATGGCTGCGCGGCCGTGCCGACCTCGCCCTTCGACAAGCTCAGGACGAGGTTCAAATGGCAGGCGCGATCTCTCCGGCCTCATCCTGAGCTTGTCGAAGGATGAGGCTCGCGCGATCGCGGTGCCTGCCTTTTCTGCCATCGTGGTGCACGCCCCCCGCGTGCCTCGTGTCTCCGGACGAGGTTCGGGGAGCGGGCGCGGCCTCCAAGGGCCTCATGCCGCGCTTGTCGAAGCATGAGGCCGGCGCATCGTCTGCTGCTATCCTGGTCGCGGCCGCAGCGGAGATCCCGATGAGCAACACCGACATCGCCGCCCTGCTGTTCGACCTCGACGGCACGCTGGTCGATTCCGTCTACCAGCATGTGATGTCCTGGCACGAGGCGCTGCAGGAGGCCGGGCTCGAGCTGGCGGTGTGGCGCATCCATCGGCGCATCGGCATGAGCGGCGGGCTGTTCACCCACGCGCTGCTGCGCGAGCTCGGGCGGGAGATCACGCCGGAGATCACCCATCGGCTGCGGCAGCTGCATGCCGAAGCCTACAACCGGCGCGCCGGCCAGATCCGGCCACTGCCCGGCGCCCGCGAGCTGCTCGCCCATCTGACACGGGTCGCCATGCCCTGGGCGATCGCCACCAGCGGGCGGATGCAGACGGCGCAGCACACCATCGCGCTGCTCGGCATCGATCCCGCGACGGTGCCGGTGGTGACCCGCGACCAGGTCCGCCACGCCAAGCCGGATCCCGACCTGTTCGTCGCGGCGGCGGCGCGGCTGAAGGTGCCGGTCGAGGCCAGCGTCGTGCTCGGCGACAGCGTCTGGGACATGCTGGCGGCGCGCCGCGCCCGGGCGCTCGGCGTCGGGCTGCTGGCCGGCGGCTATGGGCAGGAGGAGCTCGAGCGCGCCGGCGCCTACCGGGTCTATGCCGATCCGGCCGACCTGCTCGACCATCTCGACGAGATCGGCGTGCGCCATCCGCGCTGACGCCGCTGCGAGGAGAGCCATGAGCGACGATCCCGCCGCCGCCGACATCGCCGCGCTGAAGCACGCGCTGCGCCGGCGCATCGCCGACCTGCCGTCGGTCTGGCGCGACCTCGAATCCGAGACGCGGCGCGAGGCGGACGCGATCCGCGCGGCGGTCGCTGCCGGCCGCTCGCCGGTCCCGGTGCTGCAGTTCGCCGACATCGCCGCCGGCCGGGTCGCGCCGGCCGCCATCGACGAGGTGCGGCGGCGCGGCGCCGCGCTGGTGCGCGGCACGGTGCCGGCGGCGCTGGCCCGGCGCTGGGACGAGGAGGTCGCCGCCTACCTGGCCGACAACGACTATGCCGGCCAGCAGGGCGATGCCGGGCTCGGCGCCTATTTCGGCGCGCTCGGCGACCGCACGCCGCAGATCTTCGCCGTCTACTGGTCGCGGCCGCAGCTCGAGGCCCGCCAGCATCCCGCCATGGCCGAGGTGCGCCGCTTCATGAACCGGCTGTGGCGCTTCTGCGACGGCCCGGAGGCGAGCGGGGCGCGCTGGTTCTTCGACCCCGACCGCGAGGTCACCTATGCCGACCGGGTGCGGCGGCGCCAGCCCGGCGACACCACGCTGGGCCTGTCGCCGCACATGGATGGCGGGTCCTCGGAGCGCTGGCTCGATCCCGGCTACCGCGCCGTCTACCGGCGCATTTTCGACGGCGACTGGCGCGCCCATGACCCCTTCGACGGCGAGTTCCGCGTCGCGGCGCGCGAGTTCCCGGCGCCCAACACCAGCACCTTCTTCCGCTCCTACCAGGGCTGGCTGGCGCTGACCGCTCAGGGACCGGGCGACGGGACGCTGCAGCTGGTGCCGATGATCCGCCACTCCATCGCCTACCTGCTGCTCCGCCCGCTGCTGCCCGACGTGCCCGAGGACCTGCTCTGCGGCGCGGCGCCCGGCCGCGCCCAGGCGATCCTGCCGGAGTGGCACCGGCCGCTGCTCGACGCCGTCGTGCCGATTCCGCGCGCCGAGCCCGGCGACACCGTGTGGTGGCACCCCGACTGCATCCATGCGGTCGAGCCGGAGCATCGCGGCACCGGCTACAGCGACGTCGTCTTCATCCCCGGCGGGCCGCTCTGCGAGAAGAACGCGGCCTATGCCGCGCGCCAGCGCGATGCCTTCGCCACCGGCCGCACGCCGCCGGACTTCGCCCCGGAGCATCGCGAGACCGCCTATCGCGGCCGCGGCACCGCGGCCGACCTGACGCCGCTCGGCCGCCGGCAGCTCGGGCTGGAGCCCTGGCCGGACGCGGGCGGCGCAGCCGGCCGCACGGCGCTGCTGGCGCGCTGCGCCGCCGCGGGAGTCGAGCCGATCCGATGACCCCGCTGGCCCATATGGGAGAGGCCCTCGGGCTCAACGCCCGGCTCCACCCGGACCGGCCCGGCGCGCGCGACCTGTCGCGCTCCCTCACCTTCCGCCAATGGGAGGAGCGGGCCTGCCGGCTGGCGAACGGGCTGCTCGGGCTCGGGCTCGGCAAGGGCGAGCGGGTCGCCATCCTCGCCTACAACTGCCTGGAATGGATGGAGATCTACGCCGCGACCGCGAAGGCCGGGCTGGTCATGGTGCCGCTCAACTTCCGCCTGCTCGCCGGCGACATCGCCTACATCATCGAGAACAGCGGCGCGAGCGCGGTCATCGTCCAGGACGCGCTGCTCGAGCGGCTCGAGACGATCGGCGACGAGCTGGGCATCCCGCCGGCCCGGCGCATCCATTTCGGCGGGCCGACGCCGCCCGGCCTTGGCGGCTACGAGGCGCTGATCGCCGCCGCCTCCCCTGCCCCGCCCGGCATGGCGGTCGCGCCGGGCGATCCCTGGGCGCTGATCTACACCTCGGGCACTACCGGCCGGCCCAAGGGCGCGATGCGCAGCCACGGCGGCATGGCGCTGCACAACCTGGCGATCCTCGCCAATCTCGAGCTGGCGCGGGCCGACAGCTGCCTGCTCGTCATGCCGATGTGCCACGCCAACTCGCTGTTCTTCGCCTCGGCCTTCGCCTATGCGGGCGCGGCCTGCTGCGTCTACGACCGGGTCGGCTTCGACCCGGAGCACCTGCTGCGGACCCTGGCCGCGGAGCGCACGAGCTTCACCTCGCTGGTGCCGACCCACTACATCATGATGCTGGCGCTGCCCGACGCGGTGCGGGCGCGCTGCGACGTCTCCGCGGTGAACCGGCTGCTGATCTCCTCGGCGCCCGCCCGGCGCGACACCAAGCTGGCCATCATGGAGTGCTTCCGCAACTCGCGCCTGCTCGAGATGTACGGCTCGACCGAGGCCGGCTGGGTCACCCTGCTGCGGCCCGAGGAGCAGCTCAGCAAGCTCGGCTCGATCGGCCGCGAGCTCGCCGGCTCGGGGCCCGTGCGGCTGCTCGACGAGGCCGGCGCGGAGGTGCCAGATGGCGAGGTCGGCGAGCTCTTCTCGCGCACGCCCTGGTGCTTCGAGGGCTACTGGAAGCTGCCGGAGAAGACCGCCGAGGCGTTCCGCGGCGACTGGCTCTCGGTCGGCGACATGGCGCGGCGCGACGCCGAGGGCTATCTCCAGCTGGTCGACCGCAAGCACAACATGATCATCTCCGGCGGCGAGAACGTCTATCCCTCCGAGGTCGAGAACCTGCTGGGCTCGCATCCGCAGGTGCGCGACGTCGCGGTGATCGGCCGGCCGCACGAGAAATGGGGCGAGGCGGTGCATGCGGTGATCGTGCTGCAGGACGGCGCGACGGCGACCGAGGCCGAGATCCTCGCCTGGTGCGCCGGCCGCATCGCCGGCTTCAAGCGGCCGCGCTCGGTCGCCTTCATCGCCGATGCCGAGATGCCGCGCACGGCCACCGGCAAGATCCTGCACCG
The DNA here is from genome assembly GCA_046349435.1 of Dongiaceae bacterium. GTDB lineage: Bacteria > Pseudomonadota > Alphaproteobacteria > Dongiales > Dongiaceae > JAXMCI01. The sequence continues at coordinate 45,778 of JAXMCI010000049.1, forward strand.
CGTGCTGCGGGCACGCGGATGACCTTCACCGACCGACGAAAGGGCCGAGCCCGATGACGCTGACCGGTTCCGACCTCGTGGCCCAGGCGCTGCAGCGTCAGGGCGTCGAGACCTTCTTCTACCTGATGGGCGCGCCGATGCTGTCGGTCGAGTCGGCGGCGCTGGCGCTCGGGCTGCGCGGCATCGACGTGCGGCACGAGCAGGCGGCCGCGATCGCCGCGCACGCCTATGCCCGGCTGCGCAACCGCCCCGGCGTGTGCATGGCCGCCTCGGGTCCCGGCACGGCGAACCTCGTCACCGGCATGGCGCATGCGTTCGTCGACTGCACGCCGGTGCTGGCGCTGGGCGGCTCGGCGCCGGTCTCGCAGAGCCATCTCGGCACCTTCCAGGAGATCGACCAGCTGGCGATGATGGCCCCCTGCACCAAGTGGTGCGACCGGGTCCACCACGCCGAGCGCATTCCCGAGCTGATCGGCCGGGCCATCGCCGAGGCGATGAGCGGCAAGCCCGGCCCGGTCTATCTCGACCTGCCCGGCGACGTGCTGTTCGCCGAGGTCGACCCGGCCCGCGTGCACTGGCCGGCGCCCTGGGACCCCGCCCGGCGGTCGCGGCCGGCCGCCGGGCCGGCCGAGATCGAGGCCATCGTGGCGCTCCTCGCCCGGGCCGAGAAGCCGGTGATCGTGTCGGGGATGGGGATCCTGTGGTCGGAGGCGGAGGGCGCGCTGCAGCACTTCGTCGAGGCGGCCGGCATCCCCTTCTACACCACGCCGCAGAGCCGCGGCGCGATCCCCGAGGACCACCCGCTCTGCTACCTCACCGCACGCGGCACGGCCTTCCGCGAGGCCGACCTGATCCTGATCCTGGGCACGCGGATGAACTACATCATCGGCCATGCCGCGCCGCCGCGCTTCGCCGAGAGCGCGAAGCTGGTGCGCATCGACCTCGACGCGGCGGAGATCGCCACCAGCCCGCGCCGGCTCGATGTCGGAGTCGTCGCCGATGCCCGCGTCGCGCTGCAGCAGCTCGCCGCGGCGCTGCCCGGCCGCGTCGGCCCCGAGCGCTTCGCCGCCTGGCGCGACCGGCTGCGCGGCCAGAACAGCTCCAAGCTGGCCGAGCAGGAGGCCAGCCTCGCCACCGACGCCACGCCGATCCATCCGCTGCGCCTCTGCCGGGAGCTGCGCGATTTCATGGACCGCGAGGCGATCCTCTGCGTCGACGGCCAGGAGATCCTGAACTACGGGCGGCAGGCGATCCCGACCTTCCGGCCGCGCCACCGGATGAACTCCGGGACCTTCGGCACCATGGGGGTCGGGCTGCCGCTCGGCCTCGGCGCCAAGGCGGCCTGCCCGGACAAGCCGGTGATCGTGCTGCATGGCGACGGCTCCTTCGGCATGAACGCCATGGAGCTCGACACGCTGGTCCGCCACCGCCTGCCGCTGCTGGTGGTGATCAGCCTCAATGGCGGCTGGACCGGCGACCCGAAGAAGGAGCGCCCCGGGCGCGACCTCGGCTACACCCGCTTCGACCGCATGGCCGAGGCGCTCGGCTGCCATGGCGAGCAGGTCGAGCAGCCGGCCGACATCCGCCCCGCGCTGGAGCGTGCCTGGCAGGCGGTCGAGGCGGGTCGGCCGGCGCTGGTCAACGTCGTCACCGACTGGCGCGCCCGGGCGACGACGGCCGCCTTCACGCAGTACGTCACCTGAGGACGCATCCACTCGGCACCGCCCACCCGCCCGGCCAAGCCAGCGGAGGCCGCTGCGTGGCACCTGGGTGGCCCGTGGAGTAGAATGGGGGCATCCGACCGCCATGGAGTGAGGCAGTCGCTCAGCCAGGGAGGCCATGATGGCAGCTAGCCTTAAGAGCGCATGCGACTCGATCCTGCAGCGTGTGGTGTCCGGCTCGCCCCGCGTGCCCGGGGCGGTGGCGATGGCCACCGATCGAAGCGGCAACATCTACGAGGGAGCAGCGGGCAAGCGCGTCCTGGGCCAGGACACGGACATGACCACCGACAGCGTCTTCGCGATCTTCTCGACGACCAAGGCGATCACCGGCACCGCCGTCCTGCAGTGCGTCGAAGACGGCAAGCTCGATCTCGACGCGCCGGCCAGCCGCTATGCGCCGGAGATCGGCAAGCTGCAGGTGATCGAGGGCTTCGGCGCGGACGGCAAGCCGAAGCTGCGCCCGCCGAAACGCGACGTCACCACGCGCATGCTGATGCTGCACACCGCCGGGCTCGGCTACGACTTCTTCAACGAGAGCTACAACCGGTTGGCGCAAGAGCATGGCCAGCCGAGCGTCATCACCGCATCTCGCAAGGCCCTGATGACCCCGCTGCTGTTCGATCCCGGCGACCAGTGGGAGTACGGCTCGAACCTCGACTGGTGCGGCCAGGTGGTCGAGGGCGTGCGCGGCAAGCGCCTCGGCGAGGTGATGCGGGAGCGGATCTTCGAGCCGCTCGGCATGCACGACATCGGCTTCGTCATCACCCCGTCCATGCGTCCGCGCCTGGCGAGGATCCACCAGCGCGAGGCCGACGGCTCGCTGACGCCGCTGCTCGAGCTCGAGCTGCCGCAGCCCCCCGAGGTCGACATGGGCGGCCACGGGCTCTATGCGACCGTCGGCGACTACATGAAGTTCATCCGCATGTGGCTGAACGACGGCGCCGGCCCGAACGGCCGCGTGCTCAAGCCGGACACCGTTGCGATGGCCGTCCAGAACGGCCTCGGCGCGCGCAAGATCAAGATGCTGCCGGGGGTGATCCGCACGCTCTCCAACGACGCCGAGTTCTTCCCGGGCATGCCGAAATCCTGGGCCTATACCTTCATGATCAACGACGTGGAGGCGCCGACCGGGCGTCCCGCGGGCGCCCTCGGCTGGGCGGGGCTGGCGAACTTGTTCTACTGGATCGACCGGCAGAACGGGCTCGGCGGCTTCTGGGCGACCCAGATCCTGCCTTTCGCCGATCCGGTCTCCTTCACTGGTTACATGGACTTCGAGACGGCCGTTTACAGGAACGTCGGGGCAAGCAGGGCCGCGTAGGGCGGACCGCGGAGCGGGCGGCACGGGGCTCGGGATGCGCCGGCGCCAGGGAGCGGGCAAGGTGGGCACGAGCTGAAGAGGCGATCCTGCAGCGGGTCGCATCGGGCGCACCAGGCCTCCCCGGCGTGGTCGCGATGGCAACCGATCGGGCGTCGAACATGTTCGAAGGCGCCGCCAGCAAGCGCGTCCTGGGCATGACAGGCCGATCACCGTCGACAGCGTCTTCGCCATGATCTGACCGCACCAGTCGAAGTTCGCTCCATACTCCCGGCGCTCGCCCGATCGAAGAGGCACGGGATGGCGGCCGGCCCGGAAAGCGGCCCCGCGCCTCACCCCGCCTCGTGCCAGCTCCGCAGCCCGAGCAGCTTCTCGCCAAGCCCGGTCAGCTCGGCGCGGGGATAGCGGGTCTTCTCCCATTCGCGCGGGTCGCCGGGGAAGGCGAAGCCCTGCGGCGGCTCGCGGTCGCGCCACGAGCGGATGCGCCAGTCGCGCAAGGCCGTGTTGCTCTCGTCGGCCGGGGTCATCGAGATGTACTGCGCCATGCGCACCCGGTCGGCGGAGCGGTTCGCGCGCACGCCGTGGGCCAGCAGGCTGTTCCAGATCAGCAGGTCGCCGGCCTGCATCGGGATGCTCTTCACCGCGTAGGGCGTCGGGCCGGGCGACCAGGCGTCGCGGTCGGCGGGCTGCTCGCGAAGCCACCCCTCGAGATTGGCGAACAGCTCGGGCACGCACTGGAAGCCGCCCATCTCCGGGTCGGTGTCGACCAGCGACAGCACGCCCTGGACGTTGATCGGCAGCGGGTCGAGGCTGGTGTCGACGTCCCAGTGGATGAAGCCGTCGAAGCGGCGGATCTTGCGGTTGGGCGGGTTCATGTTGGCGCGGTCGATGGTGACCCAGAGCTCCTCCTGGTCCCAGATGTCGACGAAGGCGTCGTAGATCCGGGGAAGCTGGCGGTTCGCCCAGAGGCAGGGATGGTTGTAGACCTCGACCATCCCGGCATTGTTCAGCTCCTTCATCTGGTTGTCGCGGAGCTGCGGCCTGTACCAGGTCGCGGGATCCCGTGGATCCATCTCCTGGAACTCCCAAAGCAGGTCGACCAGCCGCCGCACGTTCTCCTCGGGCGCCGCCTGCTTCACCACGACGAAACCCCAGCGCTTCCAGTGCGCCCAGTCCGCCGGGCTCAGCACGCGCAGCGGCAGGGTCTTCTCGATGTCCCTGAGCGGGGTCTGGCTGACATAGGCCACGGAGGCATTGCCGGGCCGGTTGTCACCATAGCGATAGCGGTCCATGGACGTCCTTCTCCGGTCCGGGCGGCCCGTCGCCCGGGTCCTCCCATGTTGGCGTCCGCCGCCGAATTCCGCTACTAGGATCGGCGCGAGACTGGGGGACTTTGCCATGGCGACGCACGCGATCGACACGCACAAGCGCGGCCTCATGGCCCGGATCGGGCATGGGGTGCTGCACGAGATCCGGCTGGCCCTGCCGCCGACCATCTTCTTCCTGATCGGCTTCAACCTGATCCTGCTGACGACCCGCCTGCTGCTGGAGAACTACCTCGTCCAGCTCGCCGGCTTCATGGTGGCCACGGTGTCGGCGCTGGTCGTCGGCAAGGCCGTGCTGGTGGCCGACAAGATGCCGTTCCTCCGGCGCTTCGACGGCGCACCCCTGGCCGCGCCGATCCTCTTCAAGTCGGTGATCTACACCCTCTTCGTGATGCTGGCGCGCCTGATCGAGGCTTTCGCCCACTACGCCAGCGCCGGCGGGGCGGTGGGCCATGGCGAGTTCATCGAGCACGTCGTCGGCGAATTCAGCTGGCACCACTTCGTCGCCGTGCAGCTCTGGATCTTCGTGCTGTTCCTGATCTACTGCACGGCCAGCGAGATCAACCAGCTGCTCGGCGACGGCGAGCTGGTCAAGATCTTCTTCGTCCGTCGCTCCTCGAAGCTCAAGGCGACGCGGCGGGCGCGAATCCGCCTGCTGGTCCGGCTTGCCCGGCTGACCGAGGCGCACGGCGTCGAGGAGCTGCGCGACCCGGGTACCGCGCCGCACCGCGAGCTGGTCGGCATTCTGCGCAACCTGGCGAGCCGCGACCACGTCCACTGAGCCGCGCCGCCGGCGCCGTCAGCGGATCTCGGCGCCGGCGGCGTTGTAGGTCATGTGGCAGAAGTCGAGGAACGCCTGGGCCGGCGGCGCCAGCTTGGCGTCGCGCCGCCAGGCCAGCCCGACATCCATGCTCGGCACCGGCTCGGCCAGGCTGCGCGCCTCGATGCGGTCGCCCTCCAGCGACCAGGGGCGGTAGACCATGTCGGAGAGGACGGCGACCCCGGCGCCGGTGGCGACCAGGCTGCGCACCGCCTCGACCGAGCTGGTGCGGAAGGCGATGCTCGGTCGCAGGCGGCTGCGCTTCCAGTAGCGCAGCGCGGTCTTCTCCGCCTCGTCGATGGTCAGCATGATGAAGGGCTCCGGCGCGATGTCGGCGAGCGTCACCTGCCTGAGCTGCAGCAGCCGGTGGCCGACCGGCAACCACAGGCGCCGCTTCGACTGGATCAGCGTCTCGGTGTCGATATGGGCGCCGTCGCGCAGGTTGGAGACGAGCATGACGGCGAGGTCGATGCCGCCTTCGACCAGGCCGCGCTCGATCTCCGCCCGGTCGAGCTCGAACAGCCGCGGCTCGATGCCGGGGAACAGCCGGCGGAAGCGGGCCAGCGGCGCCGGCAGGAAGTAGCCGGC
>JAXMCI010000050.1:0-50775 GCA_046349435.1 Dongiaceae bacterium
AGGGTGAGGGCCGGGCCGGCGGCACCACCCTCACCCCGAGCCTCTCCCGCGAAGCGGGAGAGGGGGCCATGCGGCAAGGCCGGGGGGTGCGACTCAGGCCGCCTGCTCGGCGACCTGCTTCAGCGACTGCTCGATGATGCCGAGGCCCTCCTCGATGATGGCGTCGGACGCGGTCAGCGGCACCAGGATGCGGATGGTGTTGGCGTAGACGCCGCAGGACAGCAGCACCAGCCCGTTGTCGTGCGCCTTCTGGGTCAGCGCCTTGGTGGTGTCGGGGTCGGGCTCGTCGCTGCCGCGGCGCTTGACCAGCTCGAAGGCGATCATCGCGCCGAGGTTGCGGATCTCGCCGATCGGCGGCACGTCGTTGCGCTGGGCGATCGCCTGGATGCGGCGGACGATGCGCTCGCCGAGCTCGCGGCTGCGCTCCAGCAGCTTCTCCTCCTCGATGACGTCGAGCACCGCCAGCGCGGCGGCGCAGCCGACCGGGCTGCCGGCATAGGTGCCGCCGAGCCCGCCCGGGCCGGGCGCGTCCATCACCTCGGCGCGGCCGATCACCCCGGACAGCGGCAGGCCGCCGGCCAGGCTCTTGGCGATGGTGACGAGGTCGGGCTTCACCCCGGAATGCTCGATCGCGAACATCTTGCCGGTGCGCGCGAAGCCGGACTGGATCTCGTCGGCGATCAGCAGGATGCCGTGCTGGTCGCACAGCGCCCGCAGCTTGCGCAGGAACTCGGCCGGGGCGATGTAGAAGCCGCCTTCGCCCTGCACCGGCTCGATGATGATCGCCGCCACCTTGGCGGGCTCGAGGTCGGCCTTGAACAGCCGCTCCAGCGCGGCGAATGCCTCGGCGGAATCGACGCCGTGCGCGGCCATCGGGAAGGGCAGGTGGTAGATGTCGCCGGGGAAGGGGCCGAAGCCGGCCTTGTAGGGCACCACCTTGCCGGTCAGCCCCATGGTCAGCAGGGTGCGGCCGTGGAAGGCGCCGGTGAAGGCGACCACCGCCGGCCGGCCGGTGGCGGCGCGGGCGATCTTGACCGCGTTCTCCACCGCCTCGGCGCCGGTGGTGAAGAAGATCGTCTTGCTCGGCTGGCCGCAGGGCGACAGCGCGTTGATCCGCTCGGCCAGCGCCACGTAGGACTCGTAGGCCATCACCTGGAAGGCGGTGTGGGTGAAGCGCTTCATCTGCCCCTCGACCGCCGCCATCACCTTGGGATGGCGGTGGCCGGTGTTGAGCACGGCGATGCCGCCCGCGAAGTCGACGTAGCGGCGGCCCTCGACGTCCCACAGCTCGGCATTCTCGGCGCGGTCGGCGAAGGCGGTGCTGGCGGTGGCGACGCCACGCGGCACCGCGGCCTGGCGGCGCGCGAGCAGATCGGCGTTCTTGCCCATGGGTATCCTCCGTTCGAGCGGGGCTGCTGCTGGTTCGGCGGACAGGCTTATCGCGCCGTCCGGGCCGGCGCAAGGCGCCGCTCCCGGCCGCCCAGCGCCGGCACGACCAGGACCAGCAGCAGCGCCAGCACCACCAGCACCAGGGCGCCCAGCACCTCCGGCCCGATCGCCTCGCCGAGCAGCAGGCTGCCGCTGACCACGCCGACCACCGGGATGGCGAGCGTGCCGATGGCGGCGACGCTGGCCGGCACCGCCTTGACCAGCCGGAAAAAGGCCCACTGGCAGAAGATCAGCGGCAGGGTGGCGCAATAGAGGGCGGCCACCCAGGCCGGCCAGGTGACGCCGCCATAGGCGAAGCCGGTGTCGTGCCACAGCGCGCCCAGCGCCACCGGCGTGCCGCCGATCAGGAACTGCCAGCCGCTGACCACCGTCACCGGCATGGTCCAGTTGACCATCTTGAAGGCCACGGTGCCGAGCGCCCAGCCGAAGGCGGCCACCAGGATCGCCACGATGCCGACCGGCGCGGCGATGATCCTGGCCCAGTCGGGGGCGACCAGCAGCGCCATGCCCGAGAGCCCGACGACGAGCCCGGCGACCGTCGTCCAGCGCAGCCGCTCGCCCAGCAGCGGCACCGCGAGCAGCGACGCCCAGAGCGGCATGGTGTAGGCCAGGATGGCGGCCCGGCCGGCCGGCAGCCGGGCCAGCGCGAAGGCCGAGCAGACATGCCACATGGTGGTGTTGGCGAGCGACATCAGCACCAGCGCCCGCCGCACCCCGCCCCGCACGGCGAGCGGCAACCCCGCGGCGGCGGCGGGCGCCAGCGTGCCGCCGCCGGCGACCGCCAGGCAGAAGGTGCGGAAGGCGAGCACCGGCAGCTCGTCGACCGCCAGCTTCATGATCGGCCAGTTGAGGCCCCAGATCAGGGTCAGCCCGGCGAGCAGCAGCAGCGCCGGCCCGCCGACGGCAAGGCGGCCGCGAAGACCGCCGCCGGCGCTCATCGGCCGGCCGTCGCGCGCCGCTCGGCGAGCCGGGCCAGCACCGCATGCCGCTCGTCCGGCAGCATGATGATCCAGTCGCGGATCTCGTCGATGGTGCGGAAGCAGCCCTGGCACCAGCCGGTCTGCTCGTCGAGCCGGCAGACGGCGATGCAGGGCGAGGGCGGCCCCGCGGCGAGCAGCCGTCGCCGCTCCGCCCGCCGCCGCTCGCGCTCGAGCAGCCGGGCGGCCGCGGGACTCTCCGCGTCGCTCATCGCGGCTGGCCGGGGCGGGACGGCGGGCAAATTCGGCGGGCGGTCATGGCGCGGTCTGTTAGCATAGAACCCCATCCGGCACAGCCGGTTCGACGGGAGCCTTCCGGGGAGCGATGAGCGACGCCCAATCGCCTGGCTCGGCCCTTGGCCCGGCCCAAGGCCCGGCCAGCGCCCCGGCCCCGGCGCCGCCGCGCCGCCGCAGCGCCGGCCTCGAGGCGTGGCTGCACCGGGCCCGCCTCGCCACCGGGCTGGTGCTGCTCGCCTATCTCGTCACCCACCTCGCCAACCACGCGCTCGGCCTGATCTCGCTCGGCGCCATGGAGGCGGGGCGGCTGTGGTTCACGGCGCTGTGGGCCGGGCCGCCCGGCCTCGTCCTGCTGCTCGGCTCGCTGTCGGTCCATCTCGGCCTCGCGCTCTGGGCGCTCTACCGCCGCCGCAGCCTGCTGCGGATGCGCCGCTGGGAGGCGGCGCAGCTGCTGCTCGGCCTCGCCGTGCCGCCGCTGCTCGCCATCCACGTGCTCGGCACGGTGGTGTCGGCCCTGGCCTTCGGCACCCACACGCTCTACGCCTACCTGCTGCTGGTGCTCTGGGTGTTCTCGCCGGATGTCGGCCTGCAGCAGGCGATCGTCGTGCTGGTCGCCTGGACGCATGGCTGCATCGGGCTGCATTTCTGGCTGCGGCTGAAGCCCTGGTACGCCGCCTGGCGGCCCTATCTCTTCGCCGCCGCGCTGCTGCTGCCGGTGCTGAGCCTGCTGGGCTTCGTCGAGGGCGGCCGGGCGGTGGCGCGGCTCTACGACGATCCGGCCTGGATGGCCGCCCTCCAGGCCCGGGTCGACTTCCCGAGCCAGGCGCAGGTCGACGCGCTCTATCGCTGGGAGCACCAGTTCTTCCTGGTCTATGCCGGCCTGCTGGCGGCGATCCTGCTGGCCCGCCTCGGGCGCGACCTGCTGCACCGGCGGTTCGCGGTGGTGATCGGCTATGGCGGCGGCCGCCGGGTCGAGGTCGCGCGCGGCACCACCATCCTGGAGGCGAGCCGGATCGGCGGCATCCCGCATGCCGCGGTGTGCGGCGGCCGCGGCCGCTGCTCGACCTGCCGGGTGCGGGTGACCGAGGGACTGGTCCACCTGCCGGCGGCCAGCGCCGAGGAGCGCCGGGTGCTCGACCGGGTCGGCGCGGCGCCCAACGTGCGGCTCGCCTGCCAGACCCGGCCGACCCACAATTGCGCGGTCGTGCCGCTGCTGCCGCCGGCCGCCTCGCCGGCCGATGCCGGCGCCCGGCCCGGCTACCTGCAGGGCCGCGAGGAGGAGATCGCGGTGCTGTTCGCCGACCTGCGCTCCTTCACCCAGTTCGCCGAGCACCGGCTGCCTTACGACGTCGTCTTCCTGCTCAACCGCTATTTCCGCGCCATGGGCACCGCGGTCGAGGAGGCGGGCGGCCAGGTCGACAAGTTCATCGGCGACGGGGTGATGGCCCTGTTCGGGGTCGGCGGAAAGGGCGCCGAGGGCTGCCGCGCGGCGCTCGCCGCCGCCCGCCGCATGGCGGAGAACCTCGAGGAGATGAACCGCGCCCTGGCGCACGATCTGCCGACGCCGCTGCGCATCGGCATCGGCATCAATGTCGGGCCGGTGATCGTCGGCGAGATGGGCTATGCCCGGGCGACCTCGGTGACGGCGATCGGCGACACCGTCAACACCGCGAGCCGGCTGGAGACGCTGACCAAGGACTATCGCTGCCAGCTGATCGTCGCCGAGCAGGTGGCGGAGCGGGCCGGGGTCGATCTCGGCGCCTTCCCGCAGCACGAGATCGAGGTGCGCGGCCGGGTCGGCACGCTGGCGGTCCGGGCGGTCGCCGACGCCCGCCAGCTGCCCGAGCCCGCCGCCCCGGCCGTTGCGCCCCGCCCCGTGCGCCACCGCGGGCGCTGTGGGCGCCGGCCGGCCAGCGCTCTGTGCACGCCGGGCTTGACCCGGCCACTATCGGACGGCGGCCTGATTGCCGGGTCAAGCCCGGCAAGGGGGCGGCTGCCTACCCTCTTTACCTCTTGTCATGCCCGGGCCTGACCCGGGCATCCATCTTGCGGCGGTCAAGCCGGGCGGCGGCGGCAGGGACGCCGTGGCGCGACCCCAGGCGACCCGCTCAGTTGCTGGCGGTCTTGCGGTAGGCCTCGATCTTCTCCTTGAGCTCGCCATATTCCTCGCAATTGCCGCAGGCCGTCTTGAGCACGGCCAGGCGCTCCTCGGCCTTCGGCAGGTTCTTCAGCTCGAGATAGAGCTCGCCCATGTACTCGTTGGCGCCGACATGGTTGGGTTGCAGGTCGAGCGCCTTCTGGTAGTACGACAGCGCCTCGTCGGTCTGCCCCAGCTTGCGGTAGCTGAAGCCCATGTAGTTGAGGGCGTCGGCATTGTCCGGCTTGCTCTGCAGCACCTTCTGGAAGAGCTCGATGGCGGCGTCGTAGTGGCCGGCATTGACCAGGGCGACGCCGTTGCGGTAGTCGGCGGCGCTGTCGCCGCTGGTGCTGCTCGAGCTGCTGGTGCCGGCGGCCAGCGCCGGCGGGGCGCCGGCCGGGCCGAAGGGCAGGGCGGCGGCGAGGCCGAGCGCCAGGGCGAGCGCTGTGGCGGTGTTCATTCTCATCGACGGTCTCCATTCGCCGGGGTTTCCGGCTGCTGCCAATGATACTCGCGATCGGCCCGGCTTTATGCAGCCGGTCACGCAGGGTTGATCCGGTGTGACGCCGTGCGGGCGCCGGAACAGCGCGTGCGCCCACCGGGTTCGGACGGGAGCCATGCCCTCAGCCATGCCCTCCTGCCATGCCCTCCTGCCATGACAGGCGCCGCCCGCGCCGCTACTGTCCCGCCCGATGATCCCCTCTCCCGACCGCCCGACGGGCTGGCCGCTGCTCGTGCTGCTGCTGGTGCTGCTGGCCCCCTTGACCGCCCTGGCGCAGAGCGCGGCCCCGCCGCCTGCGGCGCCGCAGGCCGGCGCGGCCCAGGCCGGGCCGGTGCCCGGGATCACCGAGGGCGATCTCGACCAGCTCGCCGCCGTGCTCAACGACCCCGCCCAGCGGGCCCGGCTGCTGACCGCGCTCAGGGCGCTCGCCGCCAGCCGCGAGGCGGCCCCGCCGTCGGCCGCCCAGCCCGGCGCCCAGCCGGCGGAGCCGGCCAAGACCGCCGGCCCGGTGGTCGAGCCGCGCGGCCTCGGCGCCACCCTGGTGACGGCGATCGGCGACGAGCTGCGGCAGCTCGGCAACGGGCTGGCCACCGCGGTCGGCACGGTCGACCGCCTGCCGGAGATCGCCGAGGACGTGGCGGCGCAGGCGCAGGACCCGGCGGTGCGCGCCATCTGGCTGGAGGTGGCGCTCAAGCTGGCGATCGTCCTCATCGCCGCCACGGCCGCCTACTGGCTGGCGCAGCGGCTGCTGCGCCGGCCGCGCCATGCGCTGGAGTGCCGCGCCGCCGACACGCTGTGGGTCCGCCTGCCGCTGGTGCTGCTGCGCGCCGTGGTCGACCTGGTGCCGACCGCGGCCTTCGCCATCGCCGCCTATCTCGTGCTGCCGGCGACCGCGCCGCGGCCGCTGGTCAGGCTGGTCGCGGTCGCGCTGATCAACGCGGTGATCGTGGTGCGGGCCGTCGCCGCGGTGGCCTACGCGCTGCTGGTGCCGCGGCCGGGCGGCGCCCGGCTGCTGCCGCTCGCCGAGGAGACCGCCACCTACATCTACATCTGGATCCGCCGGCTGACCGCCACCGTGCTCTATGGCGGCTTCGTGCTGCAGGCCGCCGACCTGCTCGGGCTGCCCTCGGCGGTCTACGAGCTGCTGCTGCGCCTGCTCGGCCTGCTCGTCGCCGGCCTGCTGGTGGTGCTGGTGCTGCAGAACCGCGCCGCCGTCGCCGCCTGGCTGCGCGGCCAGGCCGACGACGGCGCGCTCGGCCGGCTGCGCGGCCGGCTGGCCGAGATCTGGCACGTGCTCGCCTTCCTCTACATCCTGGTCGTCTACGCCATCTGGGTGGTCGACGTGAACAGCGGCTTCGGCTACCTGCTGCGCGCCACCCTGCTCAGCGGCCTGGTGCTGGCGCTGCGCTGGGCGGCCGAGCTGGCGGTGCGCCGGGTGGTGTCGCGTGGCTTCGCCATGAGCCGCGAGCTGAAGCTGCGCTACCCCTATCTCGAGGCGCGGGCCAACCGCTACCTGCCGCTGCTCGAGGGCGTGCTGATCGGCTTCCTCTACCTGCTGGCGCTGCTCGCCGTGCTCGACGTCTGGGGCCTCGACGCCTTCGGCTGGCTGAGCGGCTCGCTCGGCCGGCGGCTGACCTCGAGCATCGCCAACATCGTGCTGGTCCTGGTGCTCGCCGCCGCCGCGCTGGAGGCGGTCACCTTCTTCACCGAGCGCTATCTCAGGCGCTCCGACGGGGCCGGCCGCGGCCTGCCGAGTCATGCCCGCAGCCGCACCCTGCTGCCGCTGATCCGCACCGCCTTCCGCATCGTGCTGCTGCTGGTGGTGTCGCTGATCGTGCTCTCCGAGCTCGGCATCGACATCGCGCCGCTGCTCGCCGGCGCCGGCGTGGTCGGCCTGGCGATCGGCTTCGGCGCCCAGACGCTGGTCAAGGACGTCATCACCGGCTTCTTCATCCTGGCCGAGGACACCATCGCGGTCGGCGACGTCATCGATCTCGACGGCAAGGCGGGCGTGGTCGAGGCGATGACCATCCGCACCATCCGGCTGCGCGACACCGCCGGCGCCGTCTTCACCGTGCCGTTCAGCGCGGTGACCTCGGTGAAGAACCTGACCAAGGCCTTCGCCTATGCGGTGTTCGACGTCACGCTCACCTACCGCGACGACCTGGCCCGCGCCGGCGAGGTGATGAAGCAGGTCGGCGCCGCGCTGCAGGCCGACGCCGCGCTCCGCGGCGACATCCGCGCGCCGCTCGAGGTCATGGGGGTGGAGAGCTTCCGCGACATCGGCGTCGTCTTCCGCGCCCGGATGATGACCGCGCCCGGCGCGCAGTGGCGGGTGTCGCGCGCCTTCCTCGGCCGGCTCAAGGACGCCTTCATCGCCGCCGGCATCGAGTATCCCGTGCCGGTGCACATCTACGGCGCGCCGCCCACCCCGCCCCAGCCGGCCGGCTGAGGCGCTCAGGGCTCCGCCAGCGATTCCGGGTCGGGCGCGTCGATCACCCGGCGCGCCGTGGCGTAGTCGAACCCGGCCCGGCCGAGCGCGGCGAGGTCGCGGCTGCGCGCGTCGGCGCGCGCCGCGGCCGGCCGCCAGGGGCCGAGCCGGCGCCGGCGCGCCAGCGCGATGGCGGCGGCGAGATCGGGCTCCGGCCCGGCTTCGGCCAGCGCCGCGGCGGCGGTGTCGATGTCGTCGCGGCCGACGCCGCGCCGCGCCAGCTCGCGCCGGATCGCCTGCAGCGGCCGGCCGCGGCGCTGCAGGCCGGCGGCCTTGGCCTCGGCGTAGCGGCGGTCGTCGAGCAGCCCGGCGGCCTGCAGCCGCGCCACCAGCGCCTGCACCGCCGCCAGCCCGGCCTCGCGGTCGGTGCCGTGGGCGCGCGCCGAGCGCTCGACCCGGCGCGCCAGCACGCGGCGCAGGTTCTCCGAGGAGCTGGCGAAGCGCTCGAGATAGAAGAGGGCGATCTTCTCCAGCCGGTCCGGCGTGACCGGGCGCGGGCGCGCCCCGGCGTCATGGCCGGCGAGTCCTTCGCCAAGGCGGCCGCCGTCACGCCCCGTCGACCAGCGCGCGAGCTGGGCGGCCGCCTTGGCGAAGGACTCGCCGGCGGCCTCCTCCAGGCTGCGGTGGCGCTGGGCGGTGGCGATGATCTCGACGCCGATCGGGCCGCCATAGCCCGCCTTGACGATCTCGCGCAGGAAGGCCGGCACGTCGAGCGCGCCCTCGCCGGGCAGCAGCCGGCGGTAGATGGTGTCCTCGAGCAGCGTGCCCTCCTGGCGGGCCGGCGCGTCGTCGATCTCGACGAAGCCGATCAGCGCCGGCGGGATGCGCGCGATGTCGGCATAGGGGATGCCGCCGCGCGCCAGGTGCCAGATGTCGACGCAGATGCCGCCATTGGGATGGCCGGCGCCCTGCACCACCTGCAGCACCGCGTCGATGGTGCTGAGGTTGGTCCAGGGCATGATCTCCAGCGTGATCGGCGCGCCGCAGCCGGCCGCCTCCTCGCAGAGCCGGCCGAACTGGTCGACGAGCCGGTCCATCGGCCAGGACTGGCCGCCGAAATCGCCGCCGCACTTGATGTGGTGCACGCCGACCGCGGCGGCGCCGTCGAGGAGGCGCTTGCGGGTGGCGTCGGAGGCGCGGCGCCGGTCGCCCTCGGCGAACCAGTCGGTGATGAACTCGAGCTCGAAATGGCGCATGCCGTGGTCGGACAGGATGCGGCGCACCTCGGCGGCGCCGTGCCGGGCCAGCACCTTGGCGACGTCGAGGTCGTTGAGGCCGACGCCGCGATAGCCGGCGCGCGCCGCCGCGGCGACCCGCTCGGGGAAGCCGCGTGGGCTCGATTCGTCGGGGTCGAACGGTCCGGTGTCGCCGGCGAGCGTCCAGTACGATGCCACCAGGTCGAAGCTGGCCAAGGCCGGGTCTCCTCAGTCGAGAAAGCTGGGCGGCACGTCGGGCCCCCACTGGTAGAGCGCCTCCGGGCAGGCCTGGTGGTAGCCCGGCGGGGTGTCGCGCCGGCAGAGGTCGCCGTCGGTGTAGTGCTCCATCATGAAGCCGGCGGGGTCGCGCCAGTAGTCGAAGACCTGGCTGCCCAGCACGTGGCGGCCGATGCCCCAGAAGGGCGACCAGCCGTGCCCGGACAGCCACTCGCGGCCGATCACCGCGGCGTCGTAGTCCTGCACCTCGAACGAGGCGTGGTGGATGTGCACGCCGCGGCCGCGGAACAGGGCGAGGCTGTGGTGGTCGGTCCAGGCCTCGCCGCGATCGAGGCGCAGGAAGGCGCCGACCAGATTGTCGCGGCTGCCGTCGTAGATGAAGTCGCTCGGCAGCAGGCCCAGCGTCCGCATCGCCCAGTCGACGCTGCCCCGGACGTCGGAGACCATCAGCGCGACATGGCCGAGGCGCATGATCGAAGCCGGCCCCTTGGGCGGCCGCTGCGTGCTGCCGTAGCGCTGCTTGCGCACCGCGTTGTTGAGGGTGAGGGGATCGCGCAGCGGCAGCGGCTCGGCCGCGGCGATGCCGTGCACCAGGTCGATGCGGAAGCCGTCGCGGTCGGCGAGCGAGACGCGGTGGCCGCCGCCCGGCCCGTCGATCGCCTCGAGCGGGCCGGCGCCGGGCCGCGCCGCCGCCTCGCGCAGGTCGTCCAGGCTGTCGACGGCGTAGGCGACGCCGACGAAGCCGGGCGCGTCGGCCTGCTCGGCGACATAGGCATAGGGCGCCGGGCCGGTGCCGCGCAGATAGAGCCGGCTGGCGCTGCGGCCGGCCGGCACCAGGCCGAAATCGGCGTAGAAGCGCTCGGCGGCGTCGAGGTCGGGGTGGCGGTAGACGACGTGGCTGATGTCCCTCAGGCTCGGCATGGCGACCTCTCCTCGGGCGGGGCTCAGGCGGTGGCGCGCCGCGACGCCGCGAAGCGCGCCAGGAAGGCGGGGAAGCCGGTCGGCGCGCGGCCGAGGATCAGCCGCAGCACCTGGTCGTTGCCGCCGGGCAGGCCGTGCGCGTCGTAGTGCCGGCACATCGCGCCGTAGATCTCGATCGCCTCCGGGCCGAAGCGCGCCCGCGCCTTCTCCGCCCAGTCCTCGAAGGTCCGGCGCTCGGCCACGACCGGACGTCCCAGCTCGCGCGACAGCGCCTCGGCCATCTCGGCGTGGCTCAGCGCCGGCGCGCTGGAGAGCTCGAAGCTGCCGCCGACGAAGGCGTCGCCGGCGAGCACGGTGGCCGCCGCGGCGGCGACGTCCTCGAGATCGACCACCGCCATCTTCACATCAGGCGAATAGGGCCGCCGGTACTTGCCGGTGGCGACGATCTCCGGCCATTCGACGGCGATGTTCTGCATGTACATCGCGGGCTGCAGGACGGTGTAGGGCAGGCCCGATTCGATCACCGCCACCTCGACCGCCAGCTTCAGCCGGTGATGCACCATGGCGGTGCACTGGGCGTGATAGACGGAGTGGAAGACGAAATGACGCACGCCCTCGGCGGCGGCCGCGGCGAGCAGCCGGCGGCCATAGGCCTCCTCGGCCGGGGAGAAGGGCGGCGCCACGTGGTAGACGCGCTCGATGCCGGCCATCGCGGCGCGGACCTCGGCGTCGGACTCGAGCGTGCCGACCGCGACCTCGGCGGCGCCGTTGCGCCGGCAGGCCTCGGCCGCCTCGGGCCGACGCACGAAGGTGCGCACCCGGCCGCCCCGCGCCGCCACGGCGCGGGTCACCGCGCCGCCGCTGCGGCCGGACGCGCCGGTGACCAGGATCATCCCGCCTCGCCCTCGTCGAGCACCGGGTTGGCGAGGATCCCGATGCCCTCGATCTCGACCTCGACCCGGTCGCCCGAGCGCATGTAGAGCGGCGGCTTGCGGGCGAAGCCGACGCCGGCCGGCGTGCCGGTGACCAGCACGTCGCCGGTCTCCAGGGTCGCCACCTCGCTGAGGCGCGCGACGATCTCGGGGATGTCGAACAGCATGTCGGCGGTGGTCGCCGACTGCATGGTCGTGCCGTTGAGCCGCGTCTCGAGCCGCAGGCCGCTTCCGCCCGGCGGCAGCTCGTCGGCGGTGACGAAGACCGGCCCGAAGGCGCCGGTGTCGTCGAAGTTCTTGCCCACCGTCCATTGCGGCGTCTTGAACTGGTAGTCGCGCAGCGAGGCCTCGTTGAAGATCGAATAGCCCGCGACATGCTCGAGCGCGCGCTCGCGCGGGATGTGCCGGCCGGGCCGGCCGATCACCGCCACCAGCTCGCCCTCGTAGTCGAGATGGGTCGAGCAGAGCGGCCGGCGGATCGGCGCGCGATGGCCGATCAGGCTGGAGGCGAAGCGCGGGAAGAAGGTCGGGTAGGCCGGCTGCTCGTACGGGCTCTCCTTGGTGTGGTCGGCATAGTTGAGCCCGACGCAGACGATCTTGGGCGGCCGCGGCAGAGGCGGCCGCCAGGCGATGGCGTCGGGATCGAGCGCGGCGCCACGGTCGGCCTTGCGCCCGAGCCCGGCCAGCGCCTCGGGTCCGGCGGCCAGCAGGTCGATCAGCGCGAGCGGGCCGAGATCGCGCAGCTCGCCGCCCCGGCTCAGCGCCAGGCCGTCGATGCCGTCCCGGCGATAGGCCACCAGTCTCATCGCCCCTCCGTCTCCTCCGGTTGGCGGCAGCCTCTCACGACGGCGGTCCGTGGGTCAAGATATTCGAAAATCGTCCCGATCTTGGAAAGTCAATCGTCGAACAGGCTGCTGTCGCCGGCCAGCACGATGCGCGTCGTGGTCTCGATGTGGCGCTGCACGAGGAAGACGGCGGCGGCGGCATCGCGCGCCAGCACCGCCTCCATGATGGCGCGGTGCTCGCCGAGATCGTCGCGCGGCGCGCTGAGATACTGCACGGACAGCCGTCGGTAGCGGTCGGCCTGGTCGTAGAGCAGGCCGCGGAAATGCAGCAGCCAGGGCGAGCCGCAGGCGGCGACCAGCGCGTAGTGGAAGGCGCGGTGGCGCTCCTCCCACGCGCCGTCGATCAGCCCGTCCTCGGGCCGCAGCTTGGCCCGCCGCTGCAGGCCGTGGAAGCGGGCGACGATCTCGGATTCCCAATCGTCGCCGCCGAGCTCGATGGCCCGCCGCACCGCGGTCGCCTCGATCTCCCGCCGCACGAAGGTGATGTCGACGAGCTCCTTGCGCGACACCGGGGCGACGTGGAAGCCCTTGTGCTCCTCCAGCACCACCAGACCGTCGGCGGCGAGCCGCATCAGCGCCTCGCGCAGCGGGCTGAGGCCGGTGCCGTAGGCGGCGCGCAGCTCCTCGAACCGCAGATGCGTCCCCGGGCGCAGCCGGCATTCCAGGATGTCGGCACGCAGCCGCTCGAAGACGCTGGCGGCCCGGGTGCGGCCGCGGCCGGCGGGGTCGGCGTCCCGGGCGGGTCCTTGGGCGAGGGAAGGGGGCATCGGCGGCTCGGCGGTTGGCTCGGGACGCACCCTACAGGAAATTCGACAAGATTGGAGATTATCGAATATCCTGCCGGCAACAAGCCGATGAGGGAGGCCGGGGATGATCCGCGGAGTGCATCACACGTCGCTGTCCACCAACAACTACGACCGCATGGTGCATTTCTACCGCGACCTGCTCGGGCTCGAGGTCGCCTCGGAGCTCGGCTGGGAGGCCGGCACCGGCCCCGCCGACAAGGTCGTCGGCCTCGAGAACACGGCGGTGAAGTGCGTGCTGCTGCGCGCCGGCAACATGTTCATCGAGATCTTCGAGTACCTGCAGCCCCGCGGCAAGCCGGGCGACCCGGCGCGCCGGGCCTGCGATTCCGGGCTCACCCACATCTGCTTCGACGTGGTCGACGTCGACCACGAGTACCGTCGGCTGCTCGCGGCCGGCATCGAGTTCAACACCCCGCCCGTCGACGTCCACGGCCTGCTGCGCACCACCTACGGCCGCGATCCCGACGGCAACTACTTCGAGCTGCAGGAGATATTCCCGACCGACCACGCGCTCTCCTTCGAGCGGCTGAGCGAGCCGCGGAAGGGCTGAGCGGCGGCGACATGCTCGCCTGCTTGATCGGGGGGTGGTCGCGGGCCTAAGGTCCGGCGCCGCGCGGGGCGGCGACGAGCGCGCCCCCGCCTCAACCGATTGGACGGGCATGCAGAGGCCGCTGCCGCACCGGCTGGAGCCGGTCAACTGGGTCGGGCTGTGGACCCTCTACCTCCGCGAGGTCCGGCGCTTCGTCAAGGTCAGCACCCAGACGGTGGTGGCGCCGCTGGTCACCACGCTGCTGTTCCTCGCCATCTTCACCCTGGCGCTCGGCCGGGCGGTGACGATGGTCGGCGGCGTGCCCTTCGCCGAGTTCCTGGCGCCCGGGCTGATCATGATGGCGATGGTGCAGAACGCCTTCGCCAACACCTCCTCCTCGATCATCATCGCCAAGATCCAGGGCAACATCGTCGACGTGCTGATGCCGCCCTTGAGCCCCGGCGAGCTGACGCTGGGCTTCGCCGGCGGCGGCGTGTCGCGCGGGCTGCTGGTCGGGCTCTCGGTCGGGATCGCGATGTGGCTGTTCGTGCCGATCCGCATCCACGACCCGGCGCTGGTGCTGTTCCACGCCGTCGCCGCCAGCCTGATGCTGTCGCTGCTCGGCATCCTGGGCGGCGTCTGGTCGGAGAAGTTCGATCACATGGCGGCGGTGACCAACTTCGTCATCACGCCGCTCTCCTTCCTCTCCGGCACCTTCTACTCGGTCGAGCGGCTGCCGGGCTTCTGGCACGCCATCGCCCACGTCAACCCATTCTTCTACATGATCGACGGCTTCCGCTACGGCTTCATCGGCCATGCCGACGGCTCGCTCGCCGCCGGCGTGGCGGTGATGTGCGCGACCAACCTGGCGCTCTGGCTGCTCACCTGGCGGGCCTTCGCGACCGGCTACAAGCTGAAGGCGTGAGCTTGCTCGGCATGGCCGTGCCGCCGCACCCGCGCCGCTTCGGCCGGGTCAACTGGATCGGCCTCTGGACCCTCTACCGGCGCGACGTCTGGCGGGTGCTCAAGGACTACCGCGAATCGATGCTCGGCGTCGGCGCCACGGCGCTGCTCTACCTGATCGCCTTCCGCATCGCCGGCGGCGACGTGGCGGTGCCGGGCGGCGTCGGCTTCGCCGCCTTCCTGGTGCCCGGCCTGGCGATGACCGCGATGTGCCAGCAGGCCTTCAGCACCTCGGCCGTGTCGCTGATCTTCGACAAGATGGAAGGGATGATCGCCGATCCGCTGATGGCGCCGCTCTCGCCGGCCGAGCGCAGCCTCGCCTATGCCGCTTCCAGCACCACCGGCGGGCTGGTCGCCGGCGCGGCGGCGCTCGCCGTGCTGGCCGTCTTCGTGCCGCTGCCGCTGGCCCGGCCGGAGGCGGCGCTGTTCTTCGCCGTCGCCGGCTGCCTGCTGCACGGGCTGCTCGGCCTGCTGGCCGGCATCGTCTCGGTGCGCTGGGACCATTTCGCCGCCTGGCTCGGCTTCGTCGTGATTCCCGTCTCGTTCCTCTCCGGCGCCTTCTATCCGCTCGCCAACCTGCCGGAGGCCGGCCGGCTGCTGGTCGCCTGGAACCCGGTGTTCCACGCCATCGACGGCTTCCGCTTCGGCTTCACCGGGGTCAGCGAGGGCCGCCCCTGGCTCGGCGCCGTAGTGCTGCTGGCGCTCGACGCGGCGCTGTTCCTGGTCGTGCTGCGCCTCTTCGCGCGCGGCACCCGGCTCAAGCCTTGAGGCGGGCCGCCTCGGCCTCGATCATCGCGGCGATCACCGCCTCGGTCTCGGGGTCGGCCGGCGGCGGGGTCACGTCGACGTCCTTGCCGAGCGTGTCGCGGATCAGCTCGAGCGCCTTCACCCGGCCGTACCACTTGAAGACCGACGGCACGGCGTGCCAGGGGGCGAAGGTGGTCGAGGTGCGGCGGAACATCTCGTCGATCGCCGTCTCGTACTCGGCCCAGTGGCGCCGGTTGCGCAGGTCCTCGGCCGTCAGCTTCCAGCGCTTGTAGGGCACCGAGAGGCGCTCGCGGAAGCGCTCGAGCTGCGCCTCCGGCGTGATGTGCAGGAACAGCTTCACCAGCCGCGCCCCGGCGTCGGTCAGCATCCGCTCGACCTCGTTGATCTCCTCGTAGGCGCGCTTCCACTCGGCCTTTTTGGCCAGCCCCTCGACCCGCTCGACCAGCACCCGGCCGTACCAGGACCGGTCGAAGACGGCGATCATGCCGGGCTCCGGCAGCCGCTTCCAGAAGCGGTAGAGATAGTGCCGTCCCTGCTCGGCCGGCAGCGGCGCGCCGATTGGCCAGACGCGGAAGTTGCGCGGGTCGAGGCGGGCCGACATGCGGCGGATCAGGCCGCCCTTGCCGGCGGTGTCCCAGCCCTCCAGCACGATGATGCCGCGGCGGCCCTGGCGCTGATAGGCCTGCTGCAGGTTGAGCATGTCGAGCTGGAGAGCCTTGAGGCGCCGCTCGTAGGTTTCCTCGTCCTTCAGCTTGCGCCCGAGGTCGACCTTGTCGAGCTGCGGCGGATGCTTCTCGGCCTTGATCTTGCCGTAGGACATGACCCGTTCCCCCTCGCTTTCCCCCGGCCTGCGCTCCCCCGTGGCTTTGTTGACAGGCTCGGGGATTGCCACGATAGTGCCCGCTTTTCGCGGGACAGCGACCTCGGCCGTCGACGCCCTGGAGCCGGGCGACGGCATCTCATTGGCTCATCGGGAGTCTGCCGTGATTCCAGCGGTCATGCCAACCTACAACCGGGCCGACCTCGCCTTCGAGCGGGGCGAGGGTGCTTACCTCTTCACCCCGGACGGGCGACGCTATCTCGACTTCGCGAGCGGCATCGCGGTGACCGCGCTGGGCCATGCCCATCCGCACTTGGTGAAGGCGCTGACCGAGCAGGCCGGCAAGCTCTGGCACACCTCGAACCTGTTCCGCATCCCCGGCCAGGACCGCCTGGCCGAGCGCCTGGTGGCGGCCAGCTTCGCCGACAGCGTGTTCTTCACCAACTCGGGCGGCGAGGCGGTCGAGTGCGGCCTCAAGATCGTCCGCAAGTACCATGACGAGAACGGCCAGCCCGACCGCTACCGGGTGATCACCTGCGACGGCTCCTTCCACGGCCGCACGCTCGCCACGATCTCCGCCGCCGGCCAGGAAAAATATCTCAAGGGCTTCCTGCCGGCGGTCGAGGGCTTCGACCAGGTCGCCTTCGGCAACCTCAACGAGCTGCGCGCCGCGATCCGCCCCGACACCGCCGCCATCCTGGTCGAGCCGGTGCAGGGCGAGGGCGGCATGCGCGCCGGCAGCCTCGACTACCTGCGCGGCCTGCGCGCCGTCGCCGACGAGTTCGGCCTGCTGCTGTTCTTCGACGAGGTGCAGTCCGGCATGGGCCGCACCGGCCGCCTGTTCGCCCATGAATGGGCCGGCATCAAGCCGGACATCGTGGCGACCGCCAAGGGCATCGGCGGCGGCTTCCCGCTCGGCGCGTGCCTCGCCAGCGAGAAGGCGGCGCGCGCGCTCACCGCCGGCAGCCACGGCAGCACCTATGGCGGCAACCCGCTCGCCATGGCGGTCGGCAACGCCGTGCTCGACATCATCCTGGCCGACGGCTTCATGGCCCGGGTCGACGCCGTCGCGCAGCGGCTGCGCGCGCAGCTGCAGGACCTCGCCCGCCGCCATCCCAAGGTGATCGCCGAGGTGCGCGGCGCCGGGCTGATGATCGGGCTGAAGTGCGTCGTGCCGAACGGCGACATGGTGGCGGGCCTGCGCCAGCGCGGCCTGCTCAGCGTGCCGGCCGGCGACAACGTCGTGCGGCTGCTGCCGCCGCTGATCATCGAGGACAGCCACATCGCCGAGGCGATGGCGATCCTCGAGGCGACCTGCGCCGGCTTGCCGGCGGTCGCCGGCACGGCCTGAGGCAACCCATCTTGCCCCAGGCCCGGCCCCGCCACTTCCTCGACCTCGACCGGCTCGAGCGCCGGACGCTGCGCGCCATCCTCGATTCCGGGCTGGCGATGAAGCGCCGGCGCTGGCCGGCCGAGCGCCCGCTTGCCGGCAAGGCCCTGGCGATGATCTTCGAGAAGCCCTCGACGCGCACCCGCGTCTCCTTCGAGCTCGGCATGCGCCAGCTCGGCGGCGAGGTCATCGTGCTCGACCGCGACGGCTCGCAGCTCGGGCGCGGCGAGACGGTGGCCGACACGGCGCGGGTGCTGTCGCGCTACGTCGACGTCATCATGCTGCGCACCACGCGCGAGGAGAAGCTGCTCGAGCTCGCCGCCCATGCCAGCGTGCCGGTGATCAACGGGCTGACCGACCGGACCCATCCCTGCCAGCTGATGGCCGACGTGATGACGGTCGAGGAGCATCTCGGCCCGATCGCCGGCCGGCGGGTGGCGTGGAGCGGCGACGGCAACAACATGGCGACCTCGTGGATCCACGCCGCCGTGCAGTTCGAGTTCGAGCTGCTGCTGGCCTGCCCGCAGGAGCTGATGCCGCCGGCCGACGTGCTGCGCTGGGCCGGCCAGCAGGGCGGCAAGGTCAGCGTCACCAGCGACGTCGACGCCGCCGTCAAGGGCGCCGACTGCATCGTCACCGACACCTGGGTGTCGATGGGCGACGGCGAGGCCGCGGTGCGCCACAACCTGCTGGCGCCCTACCGCGTCGACGAGCGGCTGATGGGCCTGGCCAAGCCCGACGCCATCTTCCTGCACTGCCTGCCGGCCCATCGCGGCGAGGAGGTCACCGACGGGGTGATCGACGGGCCGCACTCGGTGGTGTGGGACGAGGCGGAGAATCGCTTGCATGCCCAGAAGGCGATTCTTACGTGGTGTCTCGAGCAGTAGCGGACAGAGCGAGACACGCGCGGACATGACCGAGGCAATGGCGGCGTCGACCGGGACCGCCGGCGGCGCCCCGCCGGTCGACATGGTGCAACCCTTCCAGATCGAGCGCGGCGGCACCCGCGGCCGGCTGGTGCGGCTCGGGCCGCTGATCGACACGGTGCTGGGCCAGCACGCCTATCCCGCGCCGGTGGCGCAGCTGCTGGCCGAGATGCTGTCGCTCGCCGTGGCGCTCTCCAGCGCGCTGAAATATGACGGCGTCTTCACCCTGCAGACCAAGGGCGACGGCCCGGTGCGGCTGATGGTGGCCGACGTCACCAGCCGCGGCGAGGTCCGCGGCTACGCCCAGTTCGACACGGCCCGGCTGGCGGCGCTTACCCCCGGCGCCGGCGGCGCGCTCTCGGTGCCGCGGCTGCTCGGCGCCGGCTATCTCGCCTTCACCGTCGACCAGGGCACCAGCACCGAGCGCTACCAGGGCATCGTCGAGCTGACCGGCGCCACGCTGGTCGACTGCATCCACCACTATTTCCGCCAGTCCGAGCAGCTCGATGCCGGCATCAAGCTGGCGATCTCGGGCGAGGACGGCTGGCGGGCCGGCGTGCTGATGCTGCAGCGGGTGCCCGAATCGGGCGGCGCGCGGTTCGAGGCCGGCGCGGCGGACGAGGCGGGTGACGAGGCGGAGCTGGCCGAGGATGGCTGGCGGCGGGCGCTGGCGCTGATGGGCAGCGCCACCAGCGCCGAGCTCACCGACCGGGCGCTCGCCCCAAACGACCTGCTCTGGCGCCTGTTCCACGAGGACGGGGTGCGCGTCTTCACCCCGGTGCCGCTGCGCGCCGGCTGCCGCTGCTCGCGCGAGCGGGTCGAGGAGGTGCTGCGCGCCCTGCCGCGCGGCGAGGTCGAGCACCTCAAGGTCGACGGCCGGATCGAGGTCACCTGCGAGTTCTGCAACCGCCAGTACCTGTTCGACGAGGACGCGCTGGCCCGCCTGCTGCCGGCCGGGTGAGGCCGATGCCGCGCGCCCTCCGCGCCGTCGCGCTCGGGCTGCTGCTGGCGCTGGCCGGCTGCAACGCCGCGCCGCCGCCGCCCGCCCCGCTGCCGGAGCTGACCTGGGGCCGGCTGCCGCCCTTCGAGCTCGACGTCAGCACCGTCGCCATCGACGACGCCTATCGGCCGGCGCCGGGCGGCGGCCATGTCGAGAACGAGATGCCGGTGCCGCCGGCGGTCGCCGCCGAGCGCTGGGCGCGCGACCGGCTGCGCGCCGTCGGCCGGGCCGGCACCGCCCGCTTCACGATCGCCGAGGCCTCGGTGGTGGCGGTGCCGCTGTCGCGGAACGGCGGGCTCAGCGGCACCTTCACCGACCAGCAGACGCTGCGCTACGACGCCCGCCTGTCGGTCCGGCTCGAGGTCGAGAACCTGGCCCAGGGGCGCTCCGGCATGGTCACCGCCGAGGCCAGCCGCAGCCAGACGGTGGCCGAGAAGGCGACGCCCGAGGAGCGCCGGCGGCTGCAGTTCGCGCTGGTCGAGGCGCTGCTCGAGCAAGTCAACGGCGAGCTGGAGAAGAGCATCCCGCTCTATCTCGGCCCCTATCTGCGCTGACGCCCGCGCCGGGCGTAGGCACCGTCCTCGCCGCGGCGGAACACCCAGCCCTGCCGGCTCCACAGCCGGCGCAGCGCGAGCGTCACCAGGATGGCGATGGTCGCCCCCGCCAGCACGTCGCTGGGATAGTGCGCCCCCACCGCCAGCCGGGTCGCGGCGAGCAGCGCCGCCAGCGCCAGCAGCGGCCAGCGCCAGCGCGGGAAGAGGAACCCGGCGGCGCAGGCGGCGGCGAACAGCGTCGCGGTATGGCCGGAGGGGAAGGACTGGTAGACGGAGGAGAACGCCATCGGCTTGAAGGCGTAGATGCCGTCCTCGAGCAGCCGCGGCCGGCTGCGCCCGACCAGCACCTTGACGATGTCGACGACGATCCCTGAGACGGCGATCGCGGCGAAGACGAAGGTGACGCGCGAGGCGTGGCGCAGCAGCAGCGCGCGGCGGCGCGGCGCGGCGCGGCGGGCGAGCAGCGTGCAGGCAAGCGCGGCCGCCGCCAGCGGCGGCAGGTAGACGAGCGAGCTGCCGAGCACCGTCAGCGCCCGGTAGGCGGCGATCACCGGACCGTCGGCCGATTCGAGGAGCTCGGTGATGGTCGGATCGCCGTAGCGGATCAACAGCGGCACCGCCACCGCCACCAGGGCCACGGTCAGCCAGCCGCGCGGGTCCATCGAGGGGCCCCGACCTCAGCCGGCCGCCCGGCCCGGCCGTGGGGCGCCGAGGACGAGCAGCACGGAACGGGCTTCGGGCAAGATATCGATCGCCGCGGCGAGGGCTGGGACGCGGCGCATCACATCATGGCCGCCTGGGGGTGTCGAGGGCGGTGCCACCCCGGTCCACATCGCCCCTGCGGCACCGGGGGCAGGGCTCACGCGAAGCCGCGAAGGACGCGAAGATGCCCTGCCTTCGTGGCTTCGCGCCTTCGCGTGATCAATGCGGCCTCGACCCTACGCCGGCCGCTCCGCCCGCAGCGAGAAGGCGAGCGGCAGCCACGGGCGGTCGGGCCAGCGATAGAGGCCGCCCTCGGCGGGGACGAGCTCGGCGAACATGCGCCAGGGCACGCAGTCGTGCTCGTGCAGCCACGCCAGCCGCAGCCCGGCGGCGATCAGGCCGTTGACGATGTCCGCCAGCGTATGCTGCCAGACCACGGTGCGGCTGTTGGCGAGCCGCGCCGAGTCGTCGGCGTAGTCGCGGGGATCGTCGATGACCAGCGGCCGGCGATGGAAATAGGGGACGAATCGCCCGGCCGTGCCGTCCGCCTGCGGCGTCAGGTCGTCGAACACCAGCGCCGCGGGATGGCCCTCGGCGAGATAGAGGAAGCCGCCCGGGCGGACGAAGCCGGCGGCGATGGCGGCCCAGCGGGCGATGTCGGGCAGCCAGGCGATCGCGCCCCAGGTGACGTAGACGATGTCGAAGCCCTGCGGCTCGCCGATCGCGGCCGGCGCGTCGTAGAGGTCGGCCTCGACGAAGCGGGCGCGCCCGGCGAGGCCGAGCTCGTCCGCCAGCCGGCGCGCCGCCGCCACCGCCGGGGTCGAGAAGTCGAGCCCCACCACCGTGGCGCCGCGCTGCGCCAGGACCAGGCTGTCGCGGCCGAAATGGCATTGCAGGTGGAGGACCCGGCGGCCCGCCACCGGGCCGAGCTCGGCCTCCTCGATCGGATGCAGCGCGCCCCGGCCGGCGCGCAGCGCGGCGAGGTCGTAGCTCGGCGCGCCGAGGTGGATCGGCACGCGCTCGTCCCAGTTGGCGCGGTTGACGGCGCGCCAGTCCTCCGCCCCCTGCATCGCCGGCTCAGACGTTGCCGAGCGCTGCCGCGCCGGGGTTGCCGATGATGGCGAGGAACTCGCGGCGGGTCGACTGGTTGGCGCGGAAGGCGCCGAGCATGCGGCTGGTCACCATGCTGGTGCCCGGCTTGTGCACGCCGCGCGTCGTCATGCACTGGTGGGCGGCGTCGATCACCACCGCGACGCCCTTGGGCTGCAGCACCTGGTCGATGACGTTGGCGACCTGGGCGGTCAGCTTCTCCTGGATCTGCAGGCGGCGGCTGTAGACCTCGAGCACGCGGGCGAGCTTGCTGATCCCGACCACCCGGCGCTCCGGCAGGTAGGCGATGTGGGCGCGGCCGATGATCGGCGCCATGTGGTGCTCGCAGTGCGATTCGAAGCGGATGTCGCGCAGCACGACCATCTCGTCATAGCCCTCGGTCTCCTCGAAGGTGCGCTGCAGCAGCTCGACCGGGTCGCTGTCGTAGCCGGAGAAGAACTCCTCATAGGCGCGCACCACCCGGCCGGGGGTGCCGAGCAGCCCCTCGCGGCCGGGATCGTCGCCGGCCCAGCGGATCAGCGTGCGCACCGCCTCCTCGGCCTCGGCGCGGCTCGGCCGGGCCGCGCTGGCGGGCGCGGGCTTGGCCGGCCGCTTGCGGGATGGCACTTCGTTCATCGCGGTGATCCTCGCGAAATCGTGACGGCAAGGGACTGACGGCAGTGGTCTGACGGCAGGGACGGCCCGGCCGGCGGCGCGCCGCCTGCCGAGGTGGGTTGGATCGGCTGGTGCGGGCTGTCCAGGGAGAAGGGCGGCACGGCGACGTCGAAGCGCTCGCCGGTCTCGTTCTCCATCTGGTAGGTGCCGACCATGATGCCGGACGGCGTCGGCAGCGGCGTGCCGCTGGTGTACTCGAAGCTCTCGCCGGGCTTCAGCACCGGCTGCTCGCCGACCACCCCGGCGCCGCGCACCTCCTGCACCCGTCCCAGCGAATCGGTGATCCGCCAGTAGCGGTTGCGCAGCTGCACGGTCTCGGCGCCGTGGTTCTCGATGCGCACGTGATAGGCCCAGACATAGTGCGAATCGGAAGGCGAGGACTGCTCCTCGAGATAGAACGGCTTGACGGTGACGGTGATCGCCCGGGTGATCTTGCTGTACATCGCGCTGCTGTTTTCCGCTTCGCCGGCCGTCGCGCCGCGACGGCGCCGCTTGAGGTCATTCTACGCCAAGGCGGCGTGCTGTCCAGGCGGCGGGCCGGCGCCGGCCGTGGACGGCAGCCGGGCAACAGCAACCGGGGGGCCGGGTTCCGGAAGCCCTTCCGGACAAAAAGAAAGCGGCGCCGGGAGGCCCGGCGCCGCTGATGGTGGAAGTAGCTCTGCCGATTACTGGACGATGATCTCGGCCCGGCGGTTCTTCGCCTCCGGCACCCCGTCCTTGGTCGGCACGGCCAGCTCGGTCTCGCCGCGGCCCGCGGTGGTGATCCGGTCGGCGGAGATGCCGCCGCGGATCAGCGCGGAACGGACCGAGTCGGCCCGGCGCAGCGAGAGCTTCAGGTTGTAGTCCGCCGGACCCGCGGTGTCGGTGTGGCCGACCACGGAGATGTTCGGCGTGCCATGCGCCTTGGCGTCGCTGAGCACGTTGTCGATCACTGCCTGACCCGCGGGCGTGATGTTCGACTTGTCGAAGTCGAAATACACGATGTAGGTCTGCGGCGCCATCGCAGGCATCTCAGCCGGCTGCGGCTTCGCCTCGAGCTGCGCGAGCGCCTTGAAGAACTCGTCGCGGCAGGCGGCGATGTCCGCCGGCTGGTGGTTCTCTTCCTGCTGCTCGACCCAGCAATCGAAACGGCCCTGGGCGCGGGCAGCGATTTCCGGCGCCTTGTCGCGGGCGCCGCCATCCAGCGCCGCCATCAGGCGGGCGCGGGCCTGGGTGATCTCGTCGACCTTGTTGGGCGGCAGCCACCAGTTGCCGGGCTCCTCGGGGAGCACGACCTCGCCATTGGCGGCGGCGAGACCCTTGCGGGCGAAGTAGCTGGCATCCGGCCAGTCATACATGTCGTCCGCCTCGGAGACGCTGAACTGGCGGTACTCGTCAGTCAGCGCCTTCGTGAAGGGCGAGCCGGTGCCCTGGGTGTTGCGCAGCGTGTCGATGCTGCTGGTGCAACCGGCCAGGATGCCTGCAGCCGCAAGCACGCCGATTAACCTGAACTTGCTCATTGATCCCTCTCCCTATGCCGTACGCATCCGACCGAAGACACAGCCGGCCCCAATATCCGCTTCGTACCCCCTAGCCGCGGTGCGGTCAATACCGCAGTCAGGCTTAGACCCCAACCGACTATACCATCCCGTCGGTCAAAGTCAAAAGTCGACGAGTGGTTCCGGGCCGACTTTCAGGCACGGGCGGACACCATTACTTCACCGGATTCTGCGCCGTCCGGCAAGGGGAGACTCGCATCCGGCGCGACAATTTCCAGCACCGGGCCGCCGGCGGCCGCCGCGTCCTCCCGATCATGCGTCACGAGCAGGATCGGCAGCCCGCGCCGGCGCCCGTGCTCGAACACGAAGCCACGGAAACGATTACGCAATTCGCTGTCGAGCCGATTGAAGGGCTCGTCCAGCAGCAGGGCCCGCGGCTCGGCCGCGAGCGTGCGCAGCAGGGCGATGCGGGCCCGCTGGCCGCCCGACAGGGTCGCCGGATCGCGCTCGGCGAAGCCGGCGAGACCCGCCTCGGCGAGCGCGGCGGCCACCCGGGCGCGCCGTTCCGCCCGGCCGGTCGACCCGGCGACCCGGGGCAGGCCGAAGGCGATGTTTTCCCCGACCGAGAGGTGCGGGAAGAGCAGGTCGTCCTGAAAAAGAATCCCCAGCCGGCGCCGCTGCGGCGGCAGCGGCCCGAGCTCCTGGTCGCCGAGCAGCACCCGGCCGCCGGCGGCGAAGGCGGCCGGCAGCGTGCCGCAGAGGAAGGCGAGCAGGCTCGACTTGCCGCAGCCGCTCGGGCCCATCACCGTCGCCACGGTGCCCGGCGGCACGGTCAGCGACAGCGGCGCCACCAGGCGGCGCGCGCCCAGCCCGAGCCAGACCCGCTCGAGAATCAGCGGCGCGCCGCTCATCGCGGCGTGGCCGGCCGGGCGGCGGCGCGGCGACGGCCGGAAAGGCCGAGCGCCAGCGCGAAGCCGGCCAGCGGCAGCAGGCTCTGCAGGAACGTCTCGACGCCGATCAGCCGGCGGTCGGCGCCGGCCGACAGCGCGATCGCCTCGGTGGCGAGGGTGGCGAATCGCCCGGCCCCGGCGTAGAGCGTCGGCAGATAGAGCCCGACGCTGACCGCGAATCCCACGGCCAGCGCCGCCAGCACCGGCCGGCGCAGCAGCGGCAGCTTGAGTCGCCAGAAGATTCGCGCCGGGCCGGCGCCCAGGCAGGCGGCGCTGCGGGCATAGCGCTCGTCGAGCGCGCGGAATGGATCGGCCAGCGTCAGGAAGACATAGGGCAGCACGAACAGCAGGTGGCTCCAGACCAGCGCCGCCCAGCCGCCGTCGAGGTCGAGCGCCACCAGCACCATCTGCAGCCCGAACAGGAAGGAGACCTGCGGCACCAGCAGCGGCAGATAGAGCAGCCACAGGCTGCGGGTCGGCGCCGCCATGCGGCGGCGCTGCTCGTTCTCCAGGCAGCCCAGCGCCAGGGCCAGCGCCAGCAGCGCCGACAGCCCGCCGGCCACGAGCGTGGTGGAGAGCGGCCAGGCCAGGCCGGCGAGGCCGCGGCGCCAGTTGTCCAGCGTCCAGGCGGCCGGCAGGGCGGCCGGGAAGGGCCAGCGCGCCGCCAGGCTCCACAGCCCCATGCCGGCGATCCCGGCGACGGCCAGCGCCAGGATCGCCGCCATCGCCGCGCCGGCGGCGAGCCGCGCCGGACGGTCGAGCGGGCGCAGCCGCCTTCCGTCGGCGAGCAGCGGCCGGGCGAGGCGGGCGACGGCGCGCTCGGATGCGGCCCAGAGCAGGATCGCGCCGGCCGCCAGCAGCAGCTGCAGGCAGCCGGCGGCGGCGGCGGGGAAGCGCCAGGCGAGGTCGGCCTCGTTGCTCCAGCGCAGCACCAGCGGGGCGAGCGGCGGCGGCGTCGCCGGCCCGAGGATCAGCGCCATGTCGACCACCGACAGGCCGAAGGCGAGGACGGCGTAGACCGGCAGCCGGATCAGCGGGTAGAGCCGCGGCAGCACCGTCTTCAGCCAGGCGGCCGCCGCGCCGTAGCCCAGCCCGCGGGCGAGCTGCAGGCTGCGCCCGGCATCGAGCTGGCCGAGGCCGGCGAGGCACATCAGCAGCAGGTACGGGGTCTCCTTGACCACCAGCCCCAGCGCCAGCGCCAGGCCCTGGCGGTCCTGCAGGGTGACGAGGTCGGGCGGCAGGTCGGAGCCGGTCGCCCAGGGCGAGAGCAGCCGCAGGATCCAGCCGCTGGGCGCGATCAGGAAGGCCAGCCCGATGGCGGCCGAGACGTGCGGCACGGCGAGCAGCGGCGCCAGCAGCCGGCGCGCCAGCCGCATCGCCGCGCTGTCGTGCCAGGCGGCGCAGAAGCCCAGCGCCAGCGCCAGCGACAGCAGGGTGGCGCCGAGCCCGCCGGAGAGCGACAGGGTCACCGCGTGCGGCAGGCCGGGCTCGGCCAGCAGCTGCCGCCAGGGGGCCAGCGACAGGCGCTCGCCGCCGAGCGCCGGCAGGTAGCCGAAGGCCGGCAGCACGGTACCGAGCAGGCCGGCGCCGATCGGCAGCAGGAAGAGGGCGATCGTCAGGCCCGGCAGCAGGCCGGGCAGGTCGAGGCGCGGCCGGGGGAGCGCCGCCCCCGCGCCGCCCGCCGTCACTGGGCGTAGCGCCGGCGCCATTCCGTCTCGAGCCGGCCGGTCCAGCTCGGATGCGGCTCGAGCAGCGTGTGGCCGAGCGCCGAGGGGGGCAGGGTGGCGACGCCGCGCGGCTGCTCCTCGAAACGGGTGCGCCACTCCGGCGGCAGCTTGTCGATCGCCAGCACGGTCGGGTCGCCCCAGACCGCCGGATCCTGCTTGTGCAGCTGCGCCTCCGGCGAGAGCAGGAAGTTGGCCACCACCATCGCCGCCGCCTTGGCCTTGGCGTTGAACGGGATGGCGACGAAATGGGTGTTGCCGATCGAGCCGCCCTCCGGGACGAAGGTCCGCACCGTGTCGGGCAGCAGCCCCTGGGCGATCGCCGAGGAGGCGTCGGCCGGGTTGAAGGAGAGCGCGATGTCGACCTCGCCGTCGGCCAGCAGCTGGCGCTGCGCCGGGTTGTTGGCCGGGAACACCTTGCCGCCGCGCCAGAGCAGCGGATGGAGCTGGTCGAGCCACGGCCAGAGCTGCGCGGTGGCGGCGGCGAAGCTCTCGTCGGTCGCCGGCTTCTGCAGCACCGTGGGGTCGGGCGCGAAGGCGTAGAGCGCCTGCTTCAGGAAGGTGTTGCCGATGAAGTCGGGCGGCGCCGGGTAGGTGAAGCGGCCGGGATGCGCCTTGGCCCAGGCGAGCAGGTCGGGCAGCTTGCGCGGCGGCTCGGGCAGCCGCCTGGTGTCGTAGAGGAAGATCAGCTGCGCCATGCCCCAGGGCGCTTCCATGCCGTCGACCGGGATGGTGAAGTCGACGGCGACGCTCGGCTTCTCGGCCGGGTCGACGAAGGCCATGCTGGGCAGCAGCTGGGTGAAGGGCCCGAGCAGCAGGCTCTTCGCCTTCATCGCCGCGAAGTTCTCGCCGTTCACCCAGATGAGGTCGACCGAGCCGTCATCCTGCTTGCCGGCCGCCTTCTCGGCCAGCACCCGGGCAACCGCCTCGGCGGTGTCCGCCAGCTTCACGTGGCGCAGCGTGATGCCGTAC
The DNA here is from genome assembly GCA_046349435.1 of Dongiaceae bacterium. GTDB lineage: Bacteria > Pseudomonadota > Alphaproteobacteria > Dongiales > Dongiaceae > JAXMCI01. The sequence continues at coordinate 27,271 of JAXMCI010000050.1, forward strand.
TCGGCCGCCAGCTTCTCGCCGGCCCAGGCGATGTAGGCGTTGATCCGCTCGTCGCCACCCCAGGCGTTGAAGTACACCGTCTGGCCGTGCGCGACGGTCAGGGCCTCCTGGAAGCTGGAGGGCGCCGGATCGGCCGGCGCCGGCGTCGCCGTCGCGGCGAGCCCGAGGGCGAGACAAGCCGCCGCCGCGATGCGGCGCAGGCGGGACGACATCGGCAGAACCTCTCGCCAGCGGGGAAGACGGCGGAGTGTAGCGGCGCCCCGCGGCCCTGTCACCGGCAGGGCTGGCGGCCTGCGCTCCTATTTCCCTGCCCCCCCCTTGCGCCCCCTTACGCCTCCCCTTGCCGGGTCCTTGCCGGGGAGGGGGCATGGTGGCGCGAGGTCGGCACGGCCGCGCCGCCTACTCCTCCTTCGGCTCGAAGCGCATCGCCACGCCGTTCATGCAGTAGCGCAGGCCGGTGGGGGCGGGGCCGTCCTCGAAGACGTGGCCGAGATGGCCGCCGCAGCGCGCGCAATGCACCTCCGTGCGGGTCATGAAGAAGCTGCGGTCGGTCGTGGTGCCGACGGCGCCCTCGAGCGGCCGGAAGAAGCTCGGCCATCCCGTGCCGCTGTTGAACTTGGTGTCGGCGCCGAACAGCTCCGTGCCGCAGCCGGCGCAGCGATAGGTGCCGTCGGCGTACTGCTTGTCGAGCGGGCTGGTGCCGGCCCGCTCGGTGCCGTGCTTGCGCAGCACGCGATACTGCTCGGGGGTGAGCGCGCTGCGCCACTCCTCGTCGCTCTTGCTCACCGGGAAGGCCTCGGTCTCCTTGCTGCGCGCTCATGGCTCCTCGCTTCGCCGGCGCTGCCCCGGCTGGATGAGAGATGGCGCGGCCGGCCGGCCGCGGCAAGCGTCGCGGAGCACGCGTCAGGGCGAGATAGGCGGACCGGCCGGCAGGCGGCGTCGCCGCCGGCCGCCGCGCCGCGGCGGCGGCGATGCCGTCCGCCGGGCGCCGCGGCCGGCGCCAGGTCGACTTGGCCGAGCGCCGCCGGCGCCGCGCCGGGGCGGCCGCACAGGATGGTCTCGACCATCATCCGGCGCCGGCCGTCGTCGCGCAGCACGAACAGCGCGCCGTCCGCCGGCTGCTGGCTGAGCGCGACGGCGACCGCGCCGCCCGGCGCCAGGGTGCCGAGGTCGCGGTCGACCCAGTGGCCGAACATCAGCCGGCACTGCAGCGCCACGGCGCCGTCGTTGGCCAGCGTCAGGGTCACCGGCCGGTCGCCGGCGGCCTCCGCCGGCCGGGCGAGCAGCCCCGCCGGCGCGGCGAGCAGCGCCGCCAGCAGGGCGAGGCGGGCGAGGGCGCGCATCACGCGGCCGGCGGCCGGCGCGGCGCCAGCGGCGCGCGGCCGCGCAGCAGGTCGCTGGCGCGCTCGGCCATCGCGATGATGGCGGCGTTGACCGGCCCGGTGGTGATGGTCGGGATCACCGAGGCGTCGCAGACGAAGAGTCCGGCGATCTCCGGGTCGGCCAGGTCCGGCCCGACCACCGCACCGGCGTCGACGCCCATGCGGCAGGTGCCGACCGGGTGGTGGTGGGTGAAGGCGGCGCGCTCGAGAAAGGCGAGCCGCTCGGCGCGGCTGCCGGCCGCCGGCCCGGGGAGCAGGCCGGGCAGCAGCTCGGCCGCCCGCCAGTCGGCCAGCGCGGCGCCGTGGCCGACCGCGCGGGCCGCGTCCAGCGCGTCGAGATAGGCCTCGCGGTCATAGGCCTCGGCGAGATAGTTGGGGTCGAGCAGCGGCGGCACGGCGGGGTCGGCGCTGGCCAGCCGCAGGCTGCCGCGGCTCCGCGGATGGGTGAAGCCGAACATCAGGGTGTAGGCCTCGCCGGCCGGCGGCGCGGCGAACTGCTCGGTCACCACCGGCACGACGACGCAGGCCAGCACCAGCTCGGGCGCGCCCGCCGCGGCCGCCCCGGGGCGCGACAGGTACATCAGCGATTCCGAATGCTGGTACTTCGACGGCGGCACCGGCCGCCGCGCCGCGTAGACAGTGCCGCCCGACAGCAGGTGGTCGTGCAGGTTGGCGCCGACCCCCGGCCGGTCGGCCGCCACCGGGATGCCGAGCCCGCGCAGGTCGGCCGCCGGCCCGATGCCGGAACGCAGCAGCAGCGCCGGCGAGCCCAGCGCGCCGGCGGCGAGCACGACGCCGCGCTCGGCGCCAAGCGTGCGCAGGCCGCCGGGCCCCTGCACCCGGACGCCACGGCAGCGGCCGCCCTCGATGACGAGGGTCAGCGCCGCGGTCCCGGTCAGCAGGGTCAGGTTGGGCCGCCCTGCCGCCGGCGCCAGGTAGGCGTCGGCGATGGTCTGCCGCCGCCCGTCGCGGATGGTCAGCGTGTTGAGGCAGGGGCCGGCGAGGCGGGCGCCGTTGTGGTCGTCGGTCGGCGCGTGGCCGGCCTCGGCGCCCGCCGCCATGTAGGCCAGCGTCACCGGGCTGGGCTCGGCCGGCCGGGTCAGCCAGACCGGCCCGTCGCTGCCGTGCCAGGGCGACGGCCCGGGGGCGTAGGTCTCGCTGCGCAGAAAATAGGGGAACAGGTCGGCGAAGCCCCAGCCGGCGCAGCCGGCGCCCGCCCAGCGGTCGAAGTCGCTGGCATGGCCGCGGACATGCGCCATGGCGTTGAGCGCGGTCGAGCCGCCGACCACCCGGCCGCGCGGCCAGTCAAGCACCCGGCCGGCGGCGTGGCGCTGCGGCACGGTGCGCCAGCCCCAGTCGATGGCACTGCCCTGCAGCTGCGGCCAGCGCGCCGGCTCCGCGATCCAGGGATGGTCGGCCGGGCCGCCGGCCTCGACCAGCCCGACCCGCAGGCCCGGCTCCTCGCTCAGCCGCCCCGCGAGCACCGCGCCGGCGGTTCCGGAACCAATGACCAAGTAGTCGAACCAATCTGCTGCCGCCGGTCCCATCGCCGTCCGAACCAATCCTCTCGTCCCGGCGGATATGGTTGCCGGATTCGTCCCGCCCAGTCTATCATCCCGGCACCACCCGAGGCGGCCCGCGGGCCGCCGATGCGAAGGCCAGGGGAGGCCCCGACGACCATGACCTCGCGGCGAATCGCCGAGCCGGTGATCACCCTGTCGGCCGGCCCGGTGCCGGCCTGGCCCGCGGTGCTGCGGGCGATGTCGCGGCCGGTCCACTACGACTTCGATCCCTGGTTCCAGCAGTTCTACGAGCAGGTGGCGCAGAAGGCGGCGCGCGCCCTGAAGGTCGCCGATCCCGCGCTGATCCTGCATTGCGAGCCGGCGCCCGGCATCGAGGCGGCGGCCGCGTCGCTGATCGGCCCGGAAGACGTCGTCCTCAACCTCGCCTCGGGCGTCTACGGCAAGGGCTTCGGCTACTGGTCGCAGCGCTACAACAAGGAGCTGGTCGAGATCGAGGTGCCGTACGACCGGGCGATCGACCCGGCCGCCGTGGCCGAGGCCTTCCGCCGCCGGCCCGACATCAAGGTGGTCTCGCTGGTGCACCACGACACGCCGTCCGGGACCATCAACCCGGCGCGCGAGATCGGCCGCATCGTGCGCGACCATGACGGCCTGCTGATCGTCGACGCCGTCTCGTCCTTCGGCGGCATGGACATCCACCCCGAGGATTGCTGCGCCGACATCTTCATCACCGGCCCCGGCAAGTGCCTGGGCGGCGCGCCGGGCCTCACCGTCATGGCGGTCAGCGACCGCGCCTGGCGCCACATGGCGGCCAACCCGAGGGCGCCGCGCGCCTCGGCCTTGAGCCTGCTCGACTGGCGCGAGGCCTGGAGCCGGGACAAGCCGTTCCCCTTCACCCCCTCGGTCGCCGAGGTCAGCGGCCTCGACGCCGCGCTCGACCAGTATCTCGAGGAGGGGCCGGAGGCGGTCTGGCGCCGCCACGCGCTCACCGCGCGCGCCTGCCGCGCCGGCGTCAAGGCGATGGGGCTGTCGCTCTGGGCGAACCCGGAGGCGATCGCCTCGCCGACCACCACCGCGGTGCGGGTGCCGGACGGCGTCTCCGACCAGCAGCTCATCGCCACCGCGCGGGCCGCCTTCGGCGTGGTCTTCTCGACCGGCCGCGGCGCGACGCTCGGCAAGCTGCTTCGCATCGGCCATATGGGCCCGGTGGCCGAGCCGATCTACGCCACCGTGGCGGTGACCGCGCTGGGCGGCGCGCTGCGCCGGCTCGGCCGCAAGGCCGATGTCGGGGCCGGCGTCGAGGCGGCGCTGGCCGAGATCGCGGCGGGCTGAGGCCGATGGACGAGAGATCAAGCGCGAGGGGGGATTCGATGCGCAGGTTCGAGGGACGCGTGGCGGTGGTGAGCGGCGCCGCGCAGGGCATGGGCAAGGCGGTGGCGCTCCGGCTCGGCGAGGAGGGCGCGACGGTGGTCGCCGTCGACATCAACGCCGCCGGCGCCGAGGCGACGGCGCGCGAGATCGGCGGCGCCTCCTTCGCCCAGCCCTGCGACATCGGCGATCCCGCCGCGGTCGCTGCGCTGTTCGGCGAGGTCGCGCGCCAGGCCGGCAAGCTCGACGTGCTGGTCAACGTCGCGGCCATCGTGCCCTTCGTGAAGTGGGACGAGCTGACCTTCGAGGAGTGGCGCCGGATCCAGCGCACCAACCTCGACGGCCTGTTCCTGATGTGCCGCGCCGGCTCCGACCTGATGCGGCGCGGCGGCTACGGCCGGATCGTCAACTTCAGCTCCAACTCGATCTTCGCCGGCACGCCCAACATGGCGCACTACGTCGCCTCCAAGGGCGGCGTGCTGACCTTCAGCCGGGCGCTCGCCACCGAGCTCGGCGGCTACAAGATCACCGTCAACTGCGTCTGCCCGGGCCTGGTCGACACCGAGGGCGTGCAGCAGACGCCGCACAAGGACGCCTTCGGCTTCGTCGACATGCTGCAGGCCGTCAAGGGCCGCGGCCTGCCCGCCGACATCGTCCCGGCGGTCGCCTTCCTCGCCTCGGAGGAGGCGCACTGGATCACCGGCCAGGCGCTGGTCGTCGACGCCGGCATGGTGCGCTGGTAGGAAATCCTTCTCCCTCCCCCCTTGCGGGGGAGGGCTGGGGTGGGGGGTGCCGCCGCACGGCGCCCGCGCGCCCTGCCACGCCCCCCCTTGTCATGCCCGGCCTTGAGCCGGGCATCCAGCTTGCGGCCGCCATGGATTGCCGGGTCAAGCCCGGCAATGACAAGAAGAGAGGCAGCTCTACGCCGCCGGCCGGACGTTCAGGTTGATGCTGAAGAAGTTGGTCGGGTCGTACTTCTTCTTGAGCTCGGCCAGCCGCGGGTAGCTGGCGCCGAAGGCGGCGCGGACCGTCTCGGCCGGCTCCTCGGCGAGGAAGTTCAGCAGGTAGCCGCCGCTGGCGAAGGGGCGCAGCGCCTCGGCGCCCTCGCGGGCCCAGCCGACATAGGCGGCGTCCTCGGCCGGGTCGGTCCATTGCGCCATCAGCCCGACATCGAAGCCGGCATGGCGCTGGGCGAAGGCGGTGGCGTCGGGCGCGACCCGGTTGCCGGCCCCGCCATAGTACTCGACCACCATGGCCGAGAGCGGCGAGGCCATGCGGTTGGCCCGCTCGACGATGATGTCGATGGCCTCGTCGGTCAGCCGGTCGACGAAGCTCGACTTCCAGTAGTTGCGGGTGCCCTCGGGCGAGCCGGCGTCGATCAGCCGCTGCATCTCCGGGAAGGGCCGCGGCTGCACCAGGTCGGCGAGCGGCGTGCCCAGCCGGCGGAAGGGCGCCGCCATGCGCTCGGCCGCCGCCGGCTCGGCGCAGCAGCAGAGCAGGGTGGCGATGGCCGGCATGCCGTCCGGGGTCGTCACCAGCGCGGCATAGACGGTGAGCTCCTCCGGCGCGCCCTTGACCGCGTCGCGGTAGCGGCGCAGCACCTGGGCCGCCTCGGCGCGCGGATGCACCACCATGCCGCCCAGCACGGTGTGCACGGGATGGGCGCGGTAGAGGAACGAGGTGACGACGCCGAAATTGCCGCCGCCGCCGCGCAGGCCCCAGAACAGGTCGGGGTTGGTCGCGGCGTCCGCCGTCACCACCTCGCCGGCGGCGGTCACCACCTCGCAGCCCAGCAGGTTGTCGACGGTGTAGCCGTACTTGCGCACCAGCCAGCCGACGCCGCCGCCGAGCGTCAGCCCGGCGATGCCGGTGCGCGACACCACGCCCGACGGCACGGCCAGCCCGAAGACGTGCGTCTCGCGGTCGACGTCGCCCAGCGTGGCGCCGCCCTGCACCCGCGCGGTGCGGGCGGCGGCATCGACATGCACCGCCTTCATCAGGGAGAGGTCGATCACCAGCCCGTCGTCGCAGAGCGCCCGGCCGCCGACATTGTGGCCGCCGCCGCGCACCGCCACGAGCAGGTTCTCCGCCCGGGCGAAGCGCACGGCGCGGACCACGTCGGCGGTGCCGCGGCAGCGCGCGATCAGCCCCGGCCGCCGCTCGATCATCGCGTTCCAGATCCGCCGCGCGCCGTCATAGCCGGCATCGCCCGGCCCGAGCAGCTCGCCCGCGAATCCCTCCCGGAGGCCGGCCACCGCCGCCCCGCCGACCGCGCTGCCGTCGCGCCGCTTCAGGCTCATCGAAATCTCCCCCTGGCTGGATCTGCTATTCTGTCATTGCCGGGCTTGACCCGGCAATCCATGGGCGCCGCAAGCTGGATGCCCGGGTCAAGCCCGGGCATGACAAACGGGAAGCGGCGTCGCTGCTCAGGAATAGAAGTTCGCGCCGGTCTGGTAGCCCTTGAAGCTCTCCAGGTCGTGCGAATAGAAGAGCTCGGCGTCGTGCTTCTCGGCCAGCGCCTTCAGCCGCCGCATCGAGGCGAGGCTGGCCACCGGGTCGAGGTGGAAGCTCGAGATGCACATCATGTCCATGTTCTTCTTGCTGTAGCAGGCGTCCGCCGTGAACAGCATGGGCCGCCGGCCCTTCAGCTCGACCATCAGGCTGTAATGGCCGGCGGTGTGGCCGGGCGTCTCGAGCAGCCACAGCCCCTTGGCGATCTCCTGGTCGCCGGTCAGCGTCTCGAATTTCGGCGTGTACATGTCGAGCGCCGGGTCGGGCGGCAGCGCCACGCCCTTCTTCTGCGCGATCTCCGGCGCGAAGGTCAGGTCGGAGTATCCCAGATGCTCGAAGGGCTGGCAGTTGCCGCTCGCCTCGAGCTCCTTGGCGTGGCAGAGGGTGCAGGCCTTGTGCAGGTGCTTGTTCCCGCCGCAATGGTCGAAGTGGTAGTGCGAGTTGATGACGTAGTTGATGTCGTCGGTCCTGAGGCCGAGCGCGGCGAGCTGGCCGGGCAGCGTCTGCGCCTTGTCCTGGATCGGCTTCTCGAAGGGCAGCACCCGCATGACATGGTCGAAGTCGTAGCCGGTGTCGAAGACGTAGCGGCCGTCCGCATGCTCGATCAGCACGGCGTAGCAGGGGAAGCGCAGCTCCCCGGCCGGGCCGCGGTTCCAGAAGGCGTGGAAGCCGTCGATCACCAGCGTCCCGCCGTCGAGCAGATAGACCTTCGTGTCGGCCATGTCGGAACCCTCTCCCTGTCGTCCTCTCGTCCTAGCGGTCGCCCCGCACATAGGGCGAGCCCAGCGCCGGCGGCAGCACGCTGTGCCGCGCGAAGAGTACCAGAACCAGCATCACCATGGCGAAGGGCAGCATCTGCACCACGTCGGTCGGGATGTTGATGCCGGCGACCTGCAGCGCGGTGGTCAGCGCCAGGCTGACGCCGAACAGGATGGCGCCGAGCAGCACCCAGACCGGCCGGCCGCGCGCCAGCATCGCCAGCACGATGCCGATGAAGCCGGCGCCGCCGGTCATGAACGGGACGAACAGCCCGGCCCCGACATCGGCCATGTAGGCGCCGCCGATGCCGGCCAGCGCGCCGGTGGCGAGCACCGCCAGCGAGCGGGTCAGGATGACGTCGACGCCGGCCGCGTCGAGCGCTGCCGGCTTGCTGCCCGCCGCCTCGAGGTTGAGCCCGACATAGGTGGCGCGGAACAGCCAGCCGAGGGCCGGGACCAGCAGGATGGCGAGGTAGACGAGCGGGCTGTGGCTGAACAGGCCCTTGCCCAGCACGGGGATCTCGGCGAGGCCCGGGATGACCAGCGCCGGCGCCTGCGACAGGCGCGGATAGGTGCGGCTGAACTGCACGTAGTGCAGCAGCGCGGTCAGCCCCTCGACGCCGAGCGTCACCGCGATGCCGACGACGATCTGGTTGAGGCCGTGGCGGATGCAGAGCAGCATGACCAGCGCCGCCACGGCCATGCCGCCCGCCGCCCCGGCGACGAAGCCGAGCGCGAAGGAGCCGCTGTAGTAGGCGGCGACGAACCCGGTATAGGCGCCGGCCAGCATCATCCCCTCGATGCCGATGTTGAGCACCCCCGACTTCTCGGAGATCTGCTCGCCCAGTCCCGCGAGCAGCAGCGGGATGCCGGCGGTGACGACGCCGAACAGCAGCGAGGTGAGGAACGGCTCGGTGAGCAGCGCGTCCATCGATCAGGCCCGGGTCCGCTTGCGCCGGAGGTGGTCGAGATACTCGACCAGCCCGAGGAAGAGCAGCAGCAGCGCGACCAGCACCAGCACGTAGTGCTGCGGCACGCCGACCCGCCGCGCCGCGCTCTCGCCGCCGATCATCAGCGCCGAGAAGAACAGGGTGAAGCCGATCACCGCGAAGCCGTTGAAGCGCGCCAGGAAGACGATCGGCACGACGAGCAGCCCGTAGGCCGGGTTCCAGTCGGCCCTGACCGTGCCCCAGACCCCGAGGATCTCGACCGAGCCGGCGAGCCCGATGAGGCCGGCGCTGAGCGCGAAGGTGGCGACGGTGAGCCAGCCGACCTTGAGCCCGGCATGGACCGCCGCCTTCGGGTTGGCGCCGACCACCTGCAGCCGCAGGCCGAAGGCGGTCCGGGTCATCATCAGGTGCACCAGGACCACCACGACGAGCGCGATCACCACCCCGGCATGGACCGTCGAGTCGAAGAGGCGCGGCAGCCGGTCGACGACCGGCAGGTCGCGGGTCTGCGGCACGGTGGTGCTGGGATCGCGGAACAGGATCTTCACCAGCACGTTGGCGAAGCTGGTGCCGAGGAAGCTCATCATCAGCGAGGTGATGATCTCGTTGACGCCGTAGCGCGCCTTGAGGATGGCGGGGACCAGCGACCACAGCGCGCCCACCGCCATCGAGGCGAGCATGCAGAGCACCAGCGTCGGGCCGCGCGGCAGGACCGCGATCAGCGCCGGCCCGAGCGCCGCGGTGATCACCGCGGCGAGCAGGAACTGCCCGTCGCCGCCGAGGTTCCACAGCCCGGCGCGGAAGGCGACGATCAGCCCGGAGGCGATCAGCAGCAGCGGCGCCATGCGGGTCAGCGTCTCCTGGAGCCCGCCCCAGGTGAGCAGCCCGCGCCGCGCCACGTAGCCGTAGTAGGCGAGCGGGTCCTTGCCCAGCACCAGCAGGATCAGCCCGCCGACGACGAGCGCCGCCGCCACCGGCACGGCGACGCGCAGCGCCGCCACCAGCCCGTCGCGCAGCGCCTCGCCCCCCGACGGCCGCCCCGCCGCCGCCTCGCGCCCGGCCTCGACGGTCATCGCTCGCCCTCACCCTCCCGTCGCTGGCGCGACGGGCCCCTCCCTCTCCCGCTGCGCGGGCGAGGGGACGCGGCGGCGCCGCCGCGCTCCCTCTCCCGCCTGCGGGAGAGGGTCGGGGTGAGGGTGCCGCCGCCCGCGCCGCTCATGCCGCCGCCGCCCCGGTCATCAGCAGGCCCACCCGGCGCTCGACCTCGGGGCCGTTCTCGACGGTGCCGGCGACGCGGCCCTGGTACATCACGGCGATGCGGTCGCTGATGGCGAGCAGCTCGTCGAGGTCGGTGGAGACGACCAGCGTGGCGAGCCCGCGCTCGGCGCTGGCGCGGATCCGCTCATGCGCCAGCCGGGTGTTCTGCAGGTCGAGCCCGTAGGTCGGCTTGTTGAAGATCGCCACGCTGGCCTCGGCGTTGAGCTCGCGGGCCAGCAGCAGCTTCTGGATGTTGCCGCCGGAGAGCCGCCCGACCGGGGTACGCTCGGTCGGGGTGCGGATGTCGTGGCGGCGGATCTGCTCGCGGGCGTGGCGGTGGATCGCCTCCCAGTCGGTGATGCCGCCGCGCCAGAAGGCGGCGGCGCCGATCTCCTTCAGCACCAGGTTGATGGCGACCGAGAAGCCGCCGACCGTGCCCTCGCCCAGCCGCTCGTCGGTGACGTAGCGGATGCCGTGGGCGCGCCGGCCGGGCACCCCCGTCCCCGTCACGTCGGCGCCGCCGAGCACGATGCTGCCGGCGGTCGCGCGGCGCTGGCCGGCCAGCGCCTCGGCGAGGTGCTTCTGGCCGTTGCCGTCGACGCCGGCGATGCCGAGCACCTCGCCCGGCCAGAGATCGAGGTCGACGGCGCGCAGCGCGCACTCGCCGGGCGCCGCCGCGGTGCCGAGCCCGCGCACCGCCAGCAGCGGCGGGCCGCTGCGGTCGACGGCGCGCGCCTGGTGGCGGGCGCGCCCGGCGAGCGCCTCGGCCTCGGCGGCGTCGCCGCGGGCGCCGAACATCATGGCGATGACCTGCTCGGTGACCTCCGCCTCGCCCATGGCGCGGCGCCGCTCCGGCGGGATCTCGCCGACGACGCGGCCGAGCCGCAGCACCGAGATGCGGTCGCCGAGCTCGTAGGCCTCGACCAGCTTGTGGGTGATCAGGATCAGCGCGACGCCCTTGTCGCGCAGCCGGCGCATCACCTGGCCGAGGTCGCGCACGCCCTGCGGCGTCAGCATCGAGGTCGGCTCGTCGAGGATCAGCACGCTCTCGCCGCGCCACAGCGCGCGCATGATCTCGACCTGCTGCTGCTCGCCGAGCGACAGCCGGCCGAGCTCGGCGTCGGGGTCGATCTCGACGCCGAGCAGCTGGGCGCGCTCGCGGAAGCGCGCCAGCGCCGCGGCGCGGCCGAGCCGCTGGTGCCAGGGGCCGCCCAGCATCAGGTTCTCGAGCACGGTCAGGCTGGGCACCAGCAGCACGTGCTGGAAGACCGTGCCGATGCCGAGCTCCAGGCTGTGCCGGGGCGAGGCGATGCGCACGGGCCGGCCGCGGATCAGGATCTCGCCGCCGTCGGGCTGCTGCATGCCGGCCAGCATGCCGATCAGGGTCGACTTGCCCGCGCCGTTCTCGCCGAGCAGCACATGGATCTCGCCGGCGCGGAAGGCGAGGCTGACGCCGTCATTGGCCAGCACGCCGGGAAAGCGCTTGGTCAGGTTGCGGACCGCGGCGACCGGCTCGCCGCCGGCCGCGCCGGCCGGGTCTCGGGCTTGGTTCGTCATGTCGGAAAACGAGGGCCGCGCCGCACGGCCGCGCGGCGCGGCCCCCTCATGTCTCCGCGGGTCGCCTACTTCGGCGGCTCGGTGACCGAGGTCATCAGCTTGCGCACGCCGGCCGCATCCCAGACCGGCTCGATCTTGAGCTTGCCGTCGATGATCTGCTGGCGCACCGCCTGGAGCTCCTTCCAGGTGCCGTCGGCGATGTGGCCGGTGTGCAGCAGCTGCACCGAATCGTCGGCCAGCTGGATCGAGTAGGGGTGCGTGCCGAACTTGTCGGCCTTGAGGTCCTCGACCATGCCGGAATAGACCGGGACCAGGTTCCAGACCACCGACGAGAGCAGGTTGCCCTTGTCGATCTTGGTCTTGTCGCCGATCACGTCGATGAACCAGACCTTGCCGCCCTTGGTCGACTTGCCGGTCTCGACCGCCTGCAGCATGCCGAAGGTGGCGCCGTCGCCCTGGCCGAAGATGATGTCGGCGCCGGCGCCGATCACCGAGGCGGTGACGCGGTTGCCGCCGGCCGCGTCGCTGTAGGCGGCCGGGCCGATCACGGCGTAGAGGATCTTGACCGACGGATCGGTCGCCTTGACGCCCTGGGCAAAGGCGGCCGACTGCGAGTTCCACGACGGCGGCTCGCCGGAGACGACGATGCCGACTGCCTTGGTCTCGGTGGTCTTGGCCGCCAGCACGCCGGCGAGATAGGCGCCCTCGTGCCCGGACAGCGTGTAGTCGGCGATCAGGCCGGGCTTGCTGTCCTTCGGCCGGTCGACGATGGCGACCGGCACCTTCTTCTCGGCGGCGATCTCGGGCGCCGCGGTGTTGTAGCCGCTGGCATGCGCGATGATCAGGCTGGCGCCGTCATCGGCCAGCTCGCGCAGCTGCGGGTGCACGTCGCCGTAGCCGAGGCCGGTCGCCGGCAGGAACTCCAGCCCGTACTTCGCCGCCACCGCCTTGGCGGCGTCGAAGCCCTGCTGGTTCCAGCCATAGTCGGTCGGATCCTCCGGGGTCATGATGGCGAGCTTCTTGACCTCCGCCGCGCCGGCCTGGCCCGGCAGGCCGAAGGCCAGCCCGGTGACGCCCCAGGCCACGGCCGCCAGCAGGGCGGCCTTCAGCGTGGTCCTCCGCGAAAGCTTCTTCACGATATGCCTCCTCTGGTTCGAACTCCCGATCGCTGCTCGTTCTCTCGCCGGGCGGTCGCAGCCTTCAGCCCTTGAGCGCCTTGCGCACCGCGATCAGCTTGCGGGCGCGCTCGGCCCGGAGCTCGGCGATTCGCTCCGGGGTGTAGTCGAACATGCCGGCCCCGGTCTTGAGGCCGAGCCGGCCGGCGGCGGTGCGCTCCGTGATGGCGCCGGCCACGTCGTCCCGGCTGCACAGCTCGCGATTGAGGTAGGAGGCGACCGCCTGGTAGATGTCGAGCCCGGCCATGTCGAGCAGCGCCATCGGCCCGACCACCGCCAGCTTGTAGCCGATTCCCCAGGAGACGCAGGCATCGAGGTCGGCGGGGTCGATCACCCCCTGCTCGACGAGGTCGAGGCACTCGCGCATCACCGCGTAGAGCACGCGGTTCTCGACGAAGCCGGCGACATCCTTCCTGATGGTGATCGGCAGGTGCCCGGTCTGCCGGACGATGCCGATCATCGCCTGGGTGACGGCGGGGTCGGTGCGCTCGCCCGGGATCACCTCGATCATCGGGATGAGGTGCGGCGGGTTCGACCAGTGCATGCCGACGACGCGCTCCGGCCGCCGGCAGCCCGCCTGGATCCTGGTGATCGGGATGCCCGAGGTGTCGGAGGCCAGGATGCAGCCCGGCCCGACCGCCGCCTCGATCTCGCCGAACACCGCGATCTTGAGCTCGAGCTGCTCCGGCACCGTCTCGATGACGAGGTCCGCGTCCGCGACGCAGGCGGCGAGCGTGTCGGCCACGGCGATCGGCGCGCCGCTGCCGCGGTCCGGCACCTCCAGCGCGTCGAGCGCGCCCTTCGCGGCGGCGAAGCCCTGCGGCGCGCGCTCGCGCTGCGCCGGCGCGGCGTCGAAGGCCGACACCGCCATGCCGGCGCGCGCCAGCGTGGCGGCGATGCCGGGCCCCATGGTCCCGAGACCGATCACCGCCGCGCGCATGCCGGGCCTCCTGCCGTCCCCGTCCGCCGGCTCAGGCGCCGGTCGCCTTCTTGAAGGCGGGCCGCGCCTTCAGCCGCTCGCGCCAGGCGCGCAGCCCGGTCAGCGGCGGCAGCTCGACCGGGAAGTCGAGGCAGCGATGGACGATCGGCGCCAGCGCCACGTCGGCCAGGGTCATCGCCGGGCCGGCCAGCCACGGCTTGTCGCCGAGCCCGGTCTCCAGGATCGACAGCTGCGCCTTCAGCTCCTTGGCGTCGGCGTCCCAGCTGGCGGCGCGCTCGGCCGGCGCCTTCTTGGCCTCCTTGAAGATGCCGACATAGGGGCCGTTGAGCGAGGCGAGCAGCCAGTCCATCCAGCGCTCGACCTGGCTGCGCGCCGCCGGGTCGGTCGGGTAGAGCGAGGCGTTCGGCTGCTTGTTGCAGAGGTAGCGCAGGATGCTGTTCGACTCCCAGATCACCGTGTCGCCGTCGACCAGCGTCGGCACCTTGCCGTTCGGGTTGAGCTTGAGGTAGGCGGCGTCCTGGGTGTTGTTGAACTGGCGGCCGTAATCCTCGCGCTGGTAGGGGGTACCCAGCTCCTCGAGCAGGAAGATCACCTTCTGCACGTTGCCCGAGGTATTGCGGCCGAGAAGCTTCAGCATCCCATCTCTCCCTGAACCAGGTAAATCGGTCGCCGTGCGGTCAGCGGACCGGCTTGTAGGCGACGGCGTCCATCTCGATCTTGCATTCGATCACGGCGCGCGCCTCGACCGTCGTGCGCGACACCTTCCCCTCCGGGAAGTACTCGGCGAAGACCTTGTTGTAGCGCCCGAAATTGCGCGCGTCCTCGAGGTAGGTGGTGACCTTCACGACGTCGCCGAGATCGGCGCCGGCGAGCTTGAGGATGCGCCGGATGGCCTCGAGCGTCCAGCGCGTCTCCTCCTCGATGGTGCCGGAGAACATGTTGCCGTTCTCGTCCTTCGGCACTTGCCCGGAGACGTAGATGAAGTCGCCCGCCCGCACCGCAGGGTGGAAGGGCAGGTTCGGGTTCTTCTTGCCGATCGCGATGATCTCGTCGCTCATGCCGTCCTCCTGGCGCCGCCCCTCTCGATGTCATCCCGGCGAAAGCCGGGATCCATCCGGCCGCCGCCGCGGCGCTGGATGCATGGATCCCGGCTTTCGCCGGGATGACACGTCATGTGCGCGCTGGCCGTCATCGTCCTAGAGCACGTCGGTCTCGATGATGTCGACGCCGCGCTGGCGGTCGATCAGGTAGCAGAGCCCGCGCGAATCGATCGTCACGTCGTTCGACGAGGCCAGCGCGAAGCCCGCCGGCGGATCCGGCTCGTAGAACGCCACCTCGCGCGGCTGGAACGGGTCGGCGATGTCGAGGATGCGCAGCCCCTTGGCGAACCAGGCGAAGGGGATGACCGTGCCCCTGAAGCGCTCCGAGGGCTGGTGGCAGCCCATCATCGGCGGCTGCGGCGCCCCGTCGGGGTCCAGCCCCTCGACCTGCCATGTCGCGATCGGCACCGGGCAGGTCTCCTCGGTGATGTCGTAGATCCAGGTGAAGGCCGGCGCCGCCGGCCACAGCTTGGCGACGTCCTCGTCGGCCACCACCATCACCCTGCGGCCCTTCAGATCCTGCGGGATCGGCAGGCAGGTGTGGGTCGGGTGCGGGAAGGCGGGGGAGGTGTTGCCGCCGGCGATCAGCCTCGGCTTCGACAGATCTGATATGTCGAGGATGTAGTAGCCGTGGTGCCAGTAGCTGACATAGAGCCGGTCGCCCATGCGCAGCGGGTGGTGGCAGCGCGGCGGCGTCCAGTTCTCCCAGGGATAAGGCTCGCCGCCGGCCTTCCACTGGCCGGGGATCCACCAGCGCCCGACCTCCTCCGGCCGCGCCGGGTCCTTGAGGTCGAGGATCATCATGATGTTGCCGACATAGCCCTCGGCGGTCGGCGAGATGTAGGCGTAGCGCCCGTCGAAATCGTAGCGGTGCACGCCCTTGCCGTGGGTGCGCCACTTGCCGATCGGCTTCGGCTCGGCCGGCCGCGACACGTCGTAGATGCCGAGCCCGCCGCCGAAGCCGGGATCGCCCTCGGTGCCCTGCTTCTCGTGGTTGACGATCATGATGCCGTCCGACACCCGCACCTTGTGCGAGTGCCAGCCCGCCGGCACCTCGACGCGGGCCAGCACCTTCGGGTTCCGCGGGTCCGCCACGTCGACGATCGTGGTCCCGGTCGGCTGCCGCATGTGGCCGACATAGAGGATGGTCCCATCGACCCACACCTGGCCGCCGCCCGGGCAGTCGAGATGGCCGATCAGCCTCGCATTCTTCGCCCGCGCCATCCTTAGCTCCTGCGCCCCGGCCTAGGCGGTTCGTGGCATGGACTGCCAGGTCGAGCCCGGCAATGTCAGGAAAGAGAGCACGCGCGCCGTCCCCCGCGCGATCCCGCCCACGCCCCCTCTTGTCATGCCCGGGCTTGACCCGGGCATCCATCGTGCAGCGCCCCTGGATTGCCGGGTCGAGCCCGGCAATGACAACGGGGAGCGCACGTCACTGCAGATCTGCGTCATCGCCGACGACACCCGGCCTAGGTCAGGCGGACGACGTCGCCGGCCGCGTTGCGGCCATGCTTCTGGTAGAAGCCCAGCGCCTTCAGGGTCGGCTCGTCGCTCGCCACGAACAGGATGGCGGGCTCCGTCTCGGAGGCGTTGACGTGCTGGCACCAGCTGCCGCCCGGCACCACCATGGTGTCGAACCGCTCCCAGTCCACGCGCTTGTCGCCGACGATGCTGTGGCCGCTGCCCTCGAAGGGCGCCACCACCAGGCTGGCGCTCTGCTTCAGCGGCAGCGTCTTCTCGCCCGGCCGCAGCATCTGCATGAAGAAGGTCACGGTCTTGTAGACCGGCGCGCCCGTGGTCGGATCGACATACTCGATCATGACCGCCTCGTGCGGATCGCCGTCCCAGCTGCGGAAGCGCTCGAGCTGCTCGCGCATCATGTCGTAGCGGTAGACGTACATCGGCGAGGCCAGGCCGGCGCCGCGATGGTGCGAGACGAAGCGCGGCAGCAGCCCGCCCTGGCCGTAGACCCGTTGCGAGTAGTCGACCGGGAAGCGCTCCGACTGCATGACGCGGCGGACCTTCCTGCCTTCCTCCTCCTCGGTGTAGTCGTGCTCGAAATACATCGAGTTCAGCGCCTCGACGAGCGGCAGGTCGAGCACGCTGAGATTGACCGCCGGCTCGCTGCCGCGGTTGCCGTGGTTGTGCCAGGTGTCGTGCGGCGTCAGCACCAGGTCGCCCGGCCCGAAGGTGATGTTCTCGCCCTCGACGCCGGTGAAGTTCATCGCGCCGGTCAGGCCGAGCCGCACCGCGTTGGGCGAGTGCCGGTGCGGCGGCATGATCTCGCGCGGGTCGTTGAGGCGGTAGGCGACGTACATGGTGGTCGATGTCGCCCGGCTCGGGGCCAGCCCGGGATTGACCAGCACCAGCGAGCGGCGCTCCGAGGTCTCGGTGGTGATCAGCTCCGCCGAGCGGTGCAGCAACGGCTCGATCTGGCCCTTGTACTTCCACAGGAAGGGGACCGCCTTGCGCCGGTCCATCACCTGGCGGTCCTCGTCGTGGTCGGCCTTGCGGTCGACCACCCAGTAGGGCGCCATGTTGTTGCGGTAGACGTCGGCATGGAGCTGGTCGAGGGCGGCCTGCCGGTTGTCGCCCGGATCGGCGCTGCGGGCTTCGACGCTCATCGCTCACCTCACGCTGGGCCTGCGAACCAATCCTCGATTGGTTCGGCGGCCGCCTCGTAATCGGGCCGGGATCGTAACCATGCCGGCCGGAGAGCGTCAACCGCGGATCCCGATTGGTGCGGCGATTGTTGCGGATTCCCGATCGTGCTAGCGTCGCATGCGCCACGGGGGGCCGTGCCGAGGCGGGCCGCCCCAGGAGAGCCGCGGGAATGGAGCGAGCGGATCAGACCCTGAGCCGGCTGCGCCGGCTGATCGACGGCGGCGGCCTCGACGGCGGCCGCATGCCGCCGGAGCGCGAGCTGGCGAGCGAGCTCGGCGTCGGCCGCCGCTCGCTCCGGCGCGCGCTCGACGTGCTCGAGCAGGAGGGCCGGATCTCGCGCCAGCAGGGCCGCGGCACCTTCCTGACCGAGGCCAACGGCGCCGGTCCCTTGAACCACCATCCCGCCGCCGCGCTGCTGCTCGCCGCCGCCGCCGAGGACGGCCGCGGCGGCCCGTCGCTCGAATCGATCCTCGACCACACCAACCCGGTCGAGGTCATCGAGGTGCGGCTCGCCGTCGAGCCGGTGATGGCGCGGCTCGCCGCCTTCCGCGCCTCCACCGCCGAGATCAAGCGCCTGCAGGCGCTGGCGTCCGAGACCCGCGCCGCCGCCGAGCCCGCCGCCTACGAGCTGGCCGACGGCCGCTTCCACCGCACCATCGCGGAGGCCGCGCGCAACGCCCTCTTCCTCGCCGTGTTCGACACGCTGCACGCCGCCCAGCGCGACGCCGGCTGGCGCCGCCTCGGCGAGAACGCCAGCTGCTACAAGCGCCAGGCCCTCTATGCCGGCTTCCACGAGGAGATCGCCCAGGCGATCGCCGCCCGCCAGGGCGAGCGCGCCCAGGAGCTGATGGCCCAGCACCTCGGCGACGTCCAGCGCCACGTCCACCAGCACGCCTTCCCCGTCGCCGGCGCCGCCCAGTAGCCCGGCGCCGACGCCCGATCCCCTCGTCCTGAGCCTGTCGAAGGACGAGGGCCGCACGGCCCCTCCGTGCGAGCGGAGGGAAAATCATGACTCGCGCGGAGGCGCGGAGGACGCGGAGGATGCGGCCGGGATCGCGTACGCCTCTCCGCGCCTCTGCGCCTCCGCGTGAATCCTTCTTTTCTTGCCCCGCCGACTGCGCCCATGCTACCGCGTTTGGCACTCGCCCGACGCTATTGGTCGCGGGCGTGACCAACTCCGAACCAATGCCGGGCGAAACCGATGGCCGGAACCAGCGAGTTCGACTACGTCATCGTCGGGGCCGGCTCGGCCGGCTGCGTGCTGGCGCACCGCCTGACCGAGGACCCCGGCACGCGCGTGCTGCTGATCGAGGCCGGCGGCTGGGACCGCGACCCCTGGATCCACATCCCGCTCGGCTGGGGCAAGATCCTGCAGCAGCGCCTGCATGACTGGGGCTATTTCTGCGAGCCGGAGGAGAGCGTCGGCGGCCGCCGCGTCGAATGCGCCCGCGGCAAGGTCGTCGGCGGCTGCTCCTCGACCAACGCCATGGCCTATGTCCGCGGCAACCGCGGCGACTTCGAGCGCTGGGCCGCCGCCGGCCTGGCCGGCTGGTCCTACGACCAGGCGCTGCCCTATTTCCGCCGGCAGGAGAGCTGGGAGGGCGGCGCCAGCCCATGGCGCGGCGGCGACGGCCCGCTCGGCACCCAGTTCTGCCGCTACGCCGACCCGCTGGTCGACGCCTTCGCCGAGTCCGGCCGCAGCGCCGGCCACGGCTGGACCGAGGACTATAACGGCGAGCGGCAGGAGGGCTTCGGCCGCCTCCAGATGACGATCCGGCGCGGCCGCCGCTCCAGCACCGCCACCGCCTATCTCCGCCCGGCCCTGAGGCGCCGCAACCTGGTCGTCGAGACCGGCACGCTGGTCACCCGCCTGCTGCTCGAGAACGGCCGCGCCGTGGGCGTCGAGATGGTCAAGGACGGCATCCGCCGCGAGGCGCGCGCCGCCCGCGAGGTGATCCTCTCCGGCGGGGTCATCAACACGCCGCAGCTCCTCAACCTCTCCGGCATCGGCGACCCCGACGAGCTCCGCCGCCTCGGCATCCCCGTCGCCGCGCCGCTGCCCGGGGTCGGCCGCAACCTGCAGGACCACGTCTCGGTGATCCTGATGTATCACCGCAAGACGCCCGGCCCGTTCCCGCCGATGATGCGCTACGACCGCATCGCCCCGGCGCTGGCCCGCGCCTACCTGCTGGGCACCGGCCCCGCCGCCGACGTGCCGGGCGGCATCACCGCCTTCCTCAGGAGCCGGCCCGACGCGCCGCTCCCCGACATCCAGCTCCTCTTCACCGCCGCCCCGCTCGGCGCCTATCCCTGGATGAAGCCCTTCAAGGCGCCGTTCCCCGACGGCTTCGCCACCCGCATCGTCATGCTCCACCCGGAGAGCCGCGGCAGCGTCACCCTGGCCAGCCAGGACCCGGCCGCCCACCCGCGCATCCTGCAGCGCTTCCTCGCCACCGACGCCGACTGGAAGGCGCTGCGCGCCGGCGTCCGGCTGGCCCGCGACGTGGCGGCCCAGCCCGCGATGCGCCCCTTCGTCGCGAAGGAGATCGCCCCCGGCGAGGGGAAGAACACGGACGCCGACATCGACGACCACATCCGCCGCACCTCGATCACCGTCCACCACCCGCTCGGCACCTGCCGCATGGGCCCGGCCGGCGACGAGACGGCTGTGGTCGATCCGGAACTCAGGGTGCGCGGCGTCGAATGCCTGCGGGTGATCGACGCCTCGGTCATCCCCGACATGCCGACCGGCAACATCAACGCCGCGGTGATCATGATCGCCGAGCGCGCCGCCGACCTGCTGCGCGGCCGGCAGGCCGCGGCTTGAACGGGGCGCCCCCCTCGCCTATAAGGGAGGGCGGAGCGCGGGTGTAGCTCAATGGTAGAGCAGAAGCTTCCCAAGCTTACGACGAGGGTTCGATTCCCTTCACCCGCTCCAGCCATTCCAATGCGTCAGGCGCCAGCCGCATGGGCGGGGGCCCGGCAGTCCGCAAGCTGGACCAGGCTTCCCCCAGTCAAGCCGCAGCCGCCTGAACCTCCGGCAACCGCCGGCCGGTCTCGGTCGGCGGTCCGCGTGGTCGGACCAGGGAAGCTGCAGCGGGAAGCCCCGCGGAGTCACGCCTCCGACGCGGGTGGGACTAAGCCGCCCCGGAGTCGCCTCCGGAGGTCGGCTCCTTGTCCTCCGCTGGTTTGTCGTCCGCTGATTTGCGCTTCGCTGCCTCCTCGACGCGACGCTGCAGCTTTTCCTGCTTCTTCTGTTCCTTGGACCGGGAGCGGGCAACGCGCTGCTGCGAGTAGTTGGGCTTGAAAGGCAACGCGAGCCTCCTTCTTCGAGTCGCAGAAAAACGACGCGGCCGGAATCGGTGGGCGCAGCCGTCAGCCTTCCTGACGGCCCCGCGACCAGACCGCGATAGTGACCTCTAGACTGCCTTCAGGTTTTCCGCCGAGGTCTTCCCGCGCTTGGGGTCGCGCTGCTCCTCGTAGGAGATCTTCTGACCCTCATTCAAGCCGGTGAGGCCGGCGCGCTGCACGGCCGAGATATGGACGAAGACATCGGCTCCGCCGTTATCCGGCTGAATGAAACCGAAGCCCTTGGTGCTGTTGAACCACTTCACGGTGCCGACGGCCATATTTATGCTCCATAACCGGGCGGCGACACGCCGCCCATCGATGCAGGCAGACCTATGTCACTCAACGGGCGCTTGGTCCAGTCCTGACTGCAAGGCAACTCGCGATCCGGCCCCAATCGGGCGCGACGGATGGTGGGGGCGGGTCCCCGTCTCACCCGCTCCGGGCGCTTGTCAGACTTGGCCTCCGGCCGCCGAAACGCCCTCGGATCTCCAAAAAATCACCAGGCTTGGCGCCGGCGCCGCCTTCCCGGTCGCGGCACCGTCGCGAGCCGGCTTTACGCATCGCCCGCTTGATGCCAGAAGTGCCGCTGGTCACGCCACCAGGGGACACCAGGCCATGGCAAAGCGGTCGACAGCCGGCCGGCTGCGCATCCATGTCGAGAACGACCCGCACCATTCCGAGGTCTATCACATCACGCCGGCATTGCTCGGCCGGCGGGTGAGGCGAAGCCCCGGTCTGGCCGGCCGCATCGCCGTCACCTACGGCCAGGACAAGGGCCGCCTGGACGCCGCGCTGGCCGAGGCCGAGGTCCTGGTCGTCGTCGGCAGCCTCGACGGCACCGGCCTGGCCGAGCGTGCGCCGCGGCTGCGCTGGATCCAGTCGACCAGCGCCGGGGTCGAGAAGCTGGCGCCGACCCTCCCGGACGGCGTCGTGCTGACCAATGCCAGCGGGGTCCACGGCCCCAAGGGCGGCGAGTACGCGATGACCGCGCTGCTCATGCTCAATCACCGGGTGCCGCATTTCGCGACCGCGCAGCGGGCCAGGCGCTGGGACCAGGCCTTCACGACGCCGATCGCCGGCAAGACGGTGCTGATCCTGGGCGTCGGCGCGATGGGCTCGGCGGCGGCGCGCCTCGCCCGCCGCTTCGGGCTCCGGATCCTCGGCGTCAGCCGGTCGGGCAAGGCCCATCCCCTGGTCGACCGGATGTACAAGCCGTCCGCGCTGCGGCGGGCGCTGCCCCAGGCCGACTTCGTGCTGGTCACCCTGCCGCTGACCGCCGAGACGCGCGGGCTCCTCGGCCGGGCCGAGCTCGACCTGCTGCCGCGCCACGCCGGCATCGTCAATCTCGGGCGGGGCGCGGTGATCGACAACGATGCCCTGGCCGACAAGCTGCGCCGCGGCGAGCTGTCGGGCGCCGTCCTCGACGTCTTTCCCCAGGAGCCGCTGCCCGCCTCCTCGCCGCTCTGGACGGTGCCCAACCTGATCATCAGCCCGCACTGCGCGGTCGACGATTCGGCCAGCTACGCCGAGCGCGCGCTCGAGATCTTCATCGGCAATGTGGAGCGCTACCTGGCGGGCCGCCGGCTGGTCAACGTCGTCGACAAGGCGCTGGGCTACTGAGCCTCGTGACGCGGCGGCCTCCCGAGACATGATCCCGCACAAGGACAAGCTGACGATCTGCTTCGCCCATGTGGCCTACCAGATGCGGGCACGGTTCGAGCGGCGCGGGACCGGGATCGCGAGCGTCCAGGCCTGGAATCGCGAGGAGCTCGAGCGGTGCATCGGCACGGCCGACGTGCTGGTGATCTCCGGGCTCTGGCGGAACGAGCTGCTCGATTCGGCCGGGAGGCTCCGCTTCGTCCAGTCGATCGGCGCCGGCACCGACCAGTTCTCGCGGGAGAGCCTGTCGCGCGCCGGCGTCCGGCTGGCGAGCGCGCGCGGCGTCAATGCCCGCGCGGTGTCGGAGCATGCGATGGCGCTCATGCTGGCGCTGGCCCGGCGGCTCCCCGAAGCCCGGGACAACCAGTCGAAGCGGCTCTGGCGCGGCATGATCGGCGACCTGTCGGCCAGGGAGGACGAGCTCGGCGGCAAGACGCTGCTGGTGGTCGGCGTCGGCGCCATCGGCGGCCGCCTGGCGAGGCTGGCCAAGGCCTTCGACATGCATGTGATCGCGGTCCGCCGCGATCCTGCCGCCGGACCCAATGGGGCCGATGCGGTCCATGGCCTGGGCGAGATGCCGCGCCTGCTGCCGGAGGCGGACTTCGTCGCGCTTGCCTGCCCGCTCACCCAGGAAACGGAGAATCTCATCGATGCGGACGCGCTCGGCCGCATGAAGGGATCGGCATTCCTGGTCAATGTCGCGCGCGGCCGCTGCGTCGACGAGGCGGCGCTGTGCCGGGCGTTGTCGGCCGGTGCCCTTGCGGGGGCGGCAATCGACGTCACGGTCGAGGAGCCGCTCCCCCCGACATCGCCGCTCTGGATGATGCCGAACGTCCTGATCACGCCCCATACCGCGGGCGAGACGCGGCGCTACGAGGACAATGTCCTGGACATCCTCGAGGAGAATCTCGGGCGACTGTGGCGCGGCGAGGGCAGCCTGCTCAATCAGGTCGTGTGAGCGAAGCGAACTGCCTCCAACAGCGGGCGGCAGCGCAGTAGGCTCGTGCCGGCAACGGGACCGGGCGCGAGGAGGAGACGGGCGACATGGCTGGCAAGCACCGCAGGGATCGCTTCGGCAACTGGCGCATCGACGTCGAGCAGTCCCTTCTCGTGCACGAGAAGTCCGGCCACAAGGTCGACCTGCTCGAGCTCAACCGCCCGGCCCAGATGCTGAACTGCATCTTCCAGGTCAACGCCCAGAGCTGGGCCACCGAAGCCGACCTCGGCGCCCTGGTGCAGGCGCTGGGCTACGTGTTCGATCCGCGATCGACGATGTGCTCCGGTGGCCAGGATCAGCGGTTCAGCGCCCG
>JAXMCI010000051.1:0-42335 GCA_046349435.1 Dongiaceae bacterium
GTCCTGGCGCGAGCCCTTCGATCCCTACCTGATCGACGTCACCCACATCCAGCCGCCCTACTGCTACCGCTGCCCGCTCAACCAGACCTATCCCGGCTGCGAGGTGGCCTGCGCCGACGAGCTCGAGCGGGCGATCCTGCTGCACGGCCCCGACACCGTCTCCGCCTTCATCGCCGAGCCGATCATCGGCACCTCGGCCACCGGCATCGTGCCGGTGCCGGAGTACTACCGGAAGATCCGCAAGATCTGCGACCAGTACGACGTGCTGTTCATCGCCGACGAGGTGCTCTGCGGCTATGGCCGCACCGGCCAGGACTTCGCCATCAAGGGCTACGGCGTCGAGCCCGACATCCTGACCGCCGGCAAGGCGATCTCCAGCGGCTACGCGCCGCTCTCCGCCACCATCGTCTCGGAGAAGGTGGTCGACGCCTTCGCGAAGAGCGCCAGCGGCGACTTCACCCACGGCTCGACCCACAGCGGCAACGCGCTCTCCTGCTTCGTCGGGCTGCAGGTCCACAACTACATGCGCGCGCACGGGCTGTTCCAGCGCCCGGCCCAGATCGGCGCCTACCTGCACGAGCGGCTGGGCGAGCTGGCCGAGCGGCACGGCATCATCGGCGAGACGCGCGGCGCCGGCCTGCTCGCCGGCGTCGAGTTCGTCGCCGACCGCCGCACCCGCCGGCCCTTCCCGGCCGAGGCCCGGGTCACCGAGCGGATCGTCGCCGGTGCGCGCGAGCGCGGCGTGATGATCATCCCCGGCATGAAGAACGCGGCGCACGGCAAGGGCGGCGACCACATCCAGATCACCCCGCCCTACATCATTACCCAGCCGGAGGTGGACGAGCTGGTCGACGCGCTCGACGCGTCCATCGGCGAGGTCGCGCGGACGCTGTAGCGGCCCTCAGCGCAGGGCCGGCAGGCGCAGTCCGGGCTCGGCGCTCGCCTGCAGCGCCTCGATCGCCGCGCCCCAGCGGCCGAGCGCGGCCAGCGTCCCGTCGAGGCCGAGGACGCGCACGCCGCCGGTGGCGAGCTGTCCCAGCAGCAGCTGCAGCCCGCCCTCGCGGGCGGGGAACTGCTCGATCAGGACCGGGTCGCCGGGGGCGATGCTGGCGGCGCCGCGGGCCAGCCGGATGGCCGTCGACAGGCCGCCCAGCTCGTCCACCAGGCCGCGCTCGCGGGCGTCGAGCCCGGTCCAGATCTGGCCCTTGGCGACGGCGCGGGTGGCCTCCGGCGCCAGCTTGCGGCCGGCGGCGACGCGGGCCAGGAAGTCGGCATAGATGCGGTCGAGCGTCGCCTCGAGATGCTGCCAGCCCTCGGGTGTGAAGGGGCGGCTGGTGCTGTCGATGCCGGCATTGGTGCCCGCCTGCACGCCGTCCCAGCCGATGCCGAGCTTCTCCCACAGGCCCTGCAGCACGATCTTGCCGCCGAACACCCCGATCGAGCCGGTCAGCGTGCCGGGATCGGCGACGATGGCGTGGGCCGGCGCCGCGATGAAGTAGCCGCCCGACGCCGCCACGTCCCCCATCGAGACGATCACTGGCTTGTTCAGCCGACGCGCCCGGTCGACCTGCCGCCAGATCGTGTCGGCGGCGACGTAGGACCCGCCCGGGCTGTCGATGCGCAGCACCACGGCCTTGACCGCCGCATCGTCGATGGCGTCGGCCAGCGCCTTGGTCGTGGCGTCGGCGGCCATCACGGCGTTGCCGAGCGTCGATCCCTCGTCGCCGCCCGCCTGGATCGGCCCGACGCCGTAGACCAGCGCGATGTGCGGCGCGCCCGAGGGCGGCTCCGGCACGGCGTCGGCGTAGTCGGCCAGCGACAGCGCGGTCGCGCCGCCGGCCCGGCTCTCGGCCGCCGCCTCGGCCTCGTCGCGATAGCCGAGCTTGTCGACCAGCTTGGCCGCGACCGCGTCCCTGGCCGGCAGCGGGCCGCGATCGATCAGGCCGCGCACGTCGGCGGCCCCCATCTTGCGCTGCTCGCCGATGCCCTGCGACACCTGCCCGATCCAGGAATCGACCAGGCGCTGCATGTTCTCGCGCTGCGGCGCCGGCATGGCGCTGGCGGTGAGCGAGTTGACGGCGCCCTTGAACTCCTCGCGGTGGTCCATCTGGGCGACGATGCCGAGCTTGTCGAGCGCGTCCTTGAGGAAGGGCGTCTCCAGGGTGAACCCCACCAGCCCGAGCTCGCCCGAGGGCTGCAGCCAGATCTCGTCGCAGGCGCTCGCCAGGTAGTAATGCAGGGTGCCGTTGCCGGCCTCGCCGAAATCCTCCGTGAAGCAGACCGCGAACTTGCCGCGCTGCCGGAAGGCGAGCAGCGCGTCGCGCATCTCCTGGATCCGCGCCATGCCGATCTCGCCATGGCCGAGACGGACCATGATCCCCTTGACCCGGTCGTCGCGCGCCGCGGCGTCGAGCGCCGTCACCAGGGTGCGCAGCGGCACCGCCTTGCCCTGCGACAGCCGCTCGAGGAAGTTGCGCGGCTCGGCCTCGGCGATGCCGTCGGCGGTGTCGAGGGTGAGCAGCGCCTTGTCGGGCACCGGCGCGGCGAGCTGCGTCATCCAGCGCCAGCCGATCAAGGTCACCAGCGCCAGCGCGACGATCAGCCCGCCGAGCGTGGCGAGCGCGACGAACAGCAGCCGGAAGATGAAGCGCAGCACGCGCATGGCGGGATCTGGGCGTCCGATCAGCCGAAAGGGGCGCTACTATAGCCGGGGATGACCGTCTTGCCAGCCTCGTGCCCGCCGCCATGAGACGCACCCAGCGCCAGCCGCCGGCCGCGCCCGCGCTGCTGCGCATCGACCGCCTGGGCGAGCGCGGCGACGGCATCGGCCGCCTCGACGGACGGCCGGTCTATGTCGCGGGCGCCCTGCCGGGCGAGCTGGTGCGGATCGGCCCGGGGCGCAAGCGGGGCGACGGCATCGCCGCCGACCTGCTCGAGCTGATCGAGCCGGCGCCCGGGCGGCAGGCGCCGCCCTGCCGGCACTTCGCGGCCTGCGGCGGCTGCGCCCTGCAGCATCTCGCGCCCGACGCCTATCGGTCGTGGAAGGAGGAGCGGCTGATGGCGGCCCTGGCGCGCGCCGGCCTGCGCCCGGCCACGGTCGCGCCGCTGGTGGCCATCGATCCCGCCTCGCGCCGCCGGGTGGAGCTGGTGGCGCGGCGCCAGGGCGGGCGGGTCCGGCTCGGCTTCCACGAGCGCGCGAGCCACCGCGTGGTCGACCTCGCGGACTGCCGCATCATGGTGCCGCCGCTGCTGGCGCTGCTGCCGCCGCTGCGCGGCGCGCTCGCCGCCGCGATGCCGGAGGGCGGCGAGGCCGACCTGCTGGCGACCGCCACCGACACCGGCATCGACCTGCGGGTCGAGGCCGGCTTCGCCCCGGGCCTCGGCGGCGCGGCAGGCGCTGGCCGACCTCGCCGGTCGCGGCCGGCATCGCGCGCATCACCTGGCAGGAGCCGGCCAGCCGGAGGAGCCGGTCCTGCTGCTGCGCCGGCCGGCGGTGTCGTTCGCCGGGGTGCCGGTCGACCTGCCGCCCGGCGGCTTCCTGCAGGCCAGCGCCGCGGCCGAGGCGGCGCTGGTGGCGGCGGCGCTGGAGGCCCTGCCGCGGCGCGGCCGCGTCGCCGACCTCTATGCCGGCTGCGGCACCTTCAGCTTCGCCATCGCCATGGCCGGCGCGGCCGAACGCGTCGCGGTGCACGCCGTCGAGGGCGAGGCCGCGGCGCTCGGCGCGCTGCTCGCCGCGGCGCGCCGGGCAGGGCTCGCCGACCGGGTGACCGGCGAGCGGCGCGACCTCGCCGGCAACCCGCCGCTGGCGACGGAGCTCGGCCGCTACGACGCGGTGCCTGTTCGATCCGCCGCGGGCCGGCGGGCCGGCGGTGGCCGCCGCGCTCGCCGCCTCCGGCGTGCGCCGCGTGGTGGCGGTGTCCTGCAACCCGGCGAGCTTCGCGCGCGACGCACGGGCCCTGGTCGATGCCGGCTTCGCGCTCGGCCGTGTGACGCCGGTCGACCAGTTCGTCTGGTCGCCGCATATGGAATTGGTCGCGGCGTTCGATCGGTAGGCGGCCGCGGGGACGCATGGCCGCTTGCGCCGCGCGACCACTCATGGTTGCATATCGGCGATGCGCCGGATCCTCGCTCTCGCAGCCCTGCTGCTGATGCCTGCCGCCCTGGCCGTCGCCGGGGAGGTCTCCTATGCGGGGGGCGACGGCAGCTCGGTCGAGCGCGCCATCGTCATCAAGGGCGCGAGCGGCGAGGGCGAAGGCATCGCCGCCGAGTACGCCTGGCTGCGCCAGCATCTGCCGGCGGGAAGCCGGCCGGCGGGGCAGGCGCTGCTGACCCGGGACCAGCGCGCCTATGACAGCATCGACATCGTGCTGCCCGACGGCCGCCGGCAGTCCTACTACTTCGACATCACCGGGTTTTTCGGCCGCTACTGATCGCCCGAGCCCGGCGTCCCGCGGCTCGACCTACCCGCACTGCCCGCGATGGCGCAGCAGGTGGTCGGCCAGCACGATCGCCATCATCGCCTCGCCGACCGGGACGGCGCGGATGCCGACGCAGGGGTCGTGGCGGCCCTTGGTGACGATGTCGGCCTCGGCGCCGGCCTCGGTCACGGTGCGGCGCGGCGACAGGATCGAGCTGGTCGGCTTGACGGCGAAGCGGACGACGATGTCCTGGCCGGACGAGATGCCGCCGAGGATGCCGCCGGCATGGTTGGAGAGGAAGGTCGCCTTGCCGTCCTGCATGCGCATCTCGTCCGCGTTGGCCTCGCCGGAGAGCGCGGCGGCGGCGAAGCCGTCGCCGATCTCGACGCCCTTGACCGCGTTGATGCCCATCATCGCGGCGGCGAGGTCGGCGTCGAGCTTGCCGTAGAGCGGCGCGCCGAGGCCGGCCGGAATGCCGCTCGCCACCACCTCGATCACCGCCCCGGCCGAGGAGCCGGCCTTGCGCACGGTGTCGAGATAGGTCTCCCAGCCGGCCGCCGCCTCGCGATCGGGGCACCAGAAGGGGTTCTCCGCCACCGCCGACCAGTCCCAGCGGCGGCGGTCGATGGCGTGCGGCCCGATCTGGACGAGCGCGCCGCGGATCAGCGGCGGCGCGTCGAGAAGCCGCGACAGCACCAGCCGGGCGACCGCACCCGCCGCCACCCGGCTGGCCGTCTCGCGCGCCGAGGAGCGGCCGCCGCCGCGATAGTCGCGGATGCCGTACTTGGACCAGTAGGTGTAGTCGGCATGGCCCGGCCGGAAGCGGTCCTTGATCTCGCCATAGTCCTTGGAGCGCTGGTCCTCGTTGAGGATCTCGAGCGCGATCGGCGTGCCGGTGGTCAGGCCCTCGAAGACGCCGGAGAGGATGCGAACCCGGTCGGGCTCGCGGCGCTGGGTGGTGAAGCGCGACTGGCCGGGCCGCCGGCGGTCGAGCCAGGGCTGGATGTCGGCCTCGGAGAGCGGCAGGCGCGGCGGCGTGCCGTCGACCACGCAGCCGATCGCCGGGCCGTGGCTCTCGCCCCAGGTGGTGACGCGGAAGAGGGTCCCGAAGCTGTTGGCCGACATCAGCTCTTCGGGTCGAAGCCCTGCAGCAGCTCGGCCACCTCGGCGGCCGATTCGGTGCGCAGCATGCCGACGACGTGGTAGCCGCTGTCGACGTGGTGGACCTCGCCGGTGACGCCGGCGGACAGCTCGCTCAGCAGATAGAGCCCGGCGCCGCCGACCTGGTCGAGGTTGACGTTGCGCTTCAGCGGCGAGTTCAGCTCGTTCCACTTGAGGATGTAGCGGAAGTCGCCGATGCCCGACGCGGCCAGCGTCTTCAGCGGCCCGGCCGAGATCGCGTTGACCCGGATGTTGCGGCCGCCGAGATCGGCGGCGAGGTAGCGCACGCTGGCCTCGAGCGCCGCCTTGGCGACGCCCATGACGTTGTAGTGCGGCATCACCCGCTCGGCGCCGTAGTAGGTCAGGGTCACCAGGCTGCCGCCCTGGTGCATCATCCGCGCGGCGCGCTGGGCCACGGCGGTGAAGGAATAGCAGGAGATGTCGAGCGTCAGCGCGAAGTTGCGCCGCGAGGTGTCGAGATACTGGCCCTTCAGCTCCTCCCGGTCGGAGAAGGCGATGGCGTGCACCAGGAAGTCCAGCCGGTCCCAGCGCTCGGCCAGCGTCGCGAACACCCGGTCGATGCTGGCATCGTCGGCGACGTCGCACTCCAGCAGGATGTCGGAGCCGACCGATTCGACGAGCGGCCGCACCCGCTTCAGCAGCGGCTCGCCCTGGTAGGTGAAGGCGAGCTCGGCGCCCTGGGCGGCGACCGTCCGGGCGATTCCCCAGGCGATCGAGCGGTCATTGGCCACCCCCATGACCAACCCCCGCTTGCCGGCCATCAGGCCGTTCGTCTCCGACATCAAGAATCCTCGCTGATTGCCTGCCCGAACAGGGCCGCGGCCGGACCGCCGCATCGTACACCATGGATCCCGGCGGTCAAAGGCGAGGCCCCCGGAACGACGCCGGTTCCGGGCGGCCCGCGGGCGGGATCAGGGCGGGTCGCGAATCAGGCGCTCGGTGAGCCGGGCACTCGTCTCCGGGTCGACCTCCTCGAGGGCGGCGCAGACCTGCGCCATGGTGCGGCGCATGAAGTGGAGCTGGTCGAGCAGGCCGAGCACCACCGGGATCGCCTCGTCGTCCAGCGCCATGTCGTGGCGCAGCTCGTCGATCAGCCGGGCGCGGGCGGCGTCGGCCTCGTCGAACAGCAGCTCGTCGCCCTGCCGGAGCGGCCGGACCCAGCGCCGCTCCACCCAGGCGGCGAGCTCGTGCCGGCCGCAGGCGATCTCGAGGCAGAGCTGCTCGAGCGTCTGCATCAGCCCATGCCCGCCTTGCCGCGCACGTCGTAGGGGTGCGCCGGGCCCCAGCGCTCGAGGAACTCGGTGAGCTCGCGCTCGCCGCCCTCGGGCAGCACGACCCGCAGCTTGACCAGCTGGTCGCCGCGGCCGGCGATGCCCTTGCCGCGCAGCCGCAGCACGGTGCCGGTGTTCGAGCTCTTCGGCACCCGGACCGAGACCTTGCCGTCGACGGTCGGCACGGTGATCGAGCCGCCCAGCACCGCCTCCTGCAGGGTGACCGGGACCTCGACATGGATGTCGTTGCCCTGGCGGGTGAAGAACGGGTGCGGCGCGACCCGCAGCTCGATGAAGGCGTCGCCGGGTGGGCCGCCGCCGATGCCGGGCTGGCCCTGGCCCTTGAGCCGCAGCGTCTGGCCGTCCTCGGTGCCGGCGGGGATGGTGACGTCGAGGGTCTTGTCCTCGGCCAGGGTGAGGCGGCGCTTGGCGCCGGTGGCCGCCTCGACGAAGTCGATGGTGGCGGTGAAGGAGACATCGGCGCCGCGCATGCGCAGGCCGGCGCCGCCGCCGCGGCCGCGCCCTTTGCCGAACAGGTCGGCGAACAGGTCCTCCGGGTTCTCGCCGAACTCGAAGGGCTGGTACTTGGCGCCCTGGCCGCCCTCGGCATATTGCCGGTAGTAGCTGCGGCCCGGCCGCTCGGCGCCGCTGGCGTCGATCTCGCCGCGGTCGAAGCGGGCCCGCTTCTCCGGGTCGGAGAGCAGGTCGTAGGCGGCGGTGACCTCCTTGAACTGCTGCTCGACCTTGGTGTTGCCCGGGTTGAGGTCGGGGTGCAGCTTCTTGGCCAGCTTGCGATAGGCCTTCTTGAGCTCGTCCGCGCTCGCCTTGCGGTCGACCTGCAGCGTCTCGTAGGGATCGGCCATTGGCCTAGCCTCGCTGCCGGGGTGCCGGCCGGGTCCGGGGGCGGTCGCGCAAACCGCTGAAACGCATTGCAAAAACCTCCATGGTCGCGGGCGATCTTAGGGCCGCGGCAGCGTCCCGGCAAATGCCGGAACGGCGCGGCGCCGATGCGACCGCCGCGGGGTGGAAATCGGCGCCCGATCGTGCAATGTCAATGCCATGACCGACGAGATCCAGGACCCGTTCGCCCGCTTCGCCGCCTGGCTGGCCGAGGCCGAGGGCAAGGAGCCCAACGACCCCAACGCGATGGCGCTCGCCACCGTCGGGCCGGACGGCATGCCGTCGCTGCGCATGGTGCTGCTCAAGGGCACCGACGAGCGCGGCTTCGTCTTCTACACCAACCTGGAGAGCCGCAAGGGCGAGCAGCTCGCCGGCAATCCGCAGGCGGCGCTGTGCTTCCACTGGAAGAGCCTGCGCCGCTCGGTCCGCGTCGAGGGTGCGGTCGAGCGGGTGACCGGCGCCGAGGCCGACGCCTATTTCGCGACCCGGCCGCGGCTGAGCCAGATCGGCGCCTGGGCCTCGACCCAGTCGCGGCCGCTCGGCAGCCGGCTCGAGCTGGAGGGGCGCGCCGCCCGCTACGCCGCCCAGTTCGGGCTCGGCAGCGTGCCCCGGCCGCCGCACTGGTCGGGCTTCCGGGTGCTGCCGCGCCGCATCGAGTTCTGGGAGGACCGCCCCTTCCGCATGCATGACCGCCTCGTCTATCACCGCCGGCCCGAGGGCGGCTGGTCGACCGAGCGGCTCTATCCCTGATGGCGGCGGGCAGCAGCCAGGCCGCCGGCGCCGCGGTCGCCCATCCCGGGGGCGAGCGCGCCGCCCGGCTGATGCGCCGCGCCACCTATGCGGCGGTCGGCACCGCCGGGCTGCTGATCACCGCCAAGTTCGCCGCCTACGTCGTCACCGGCTCGGTCAGCGTGCTCTCGACCCTGCTCGATTCGCTGCTCGACGTCGCCGCCTCGCTGCTCAACCTGATCGCCGTGCGCACCGCGCTGCTGCCGGCCGACCGCGAGCACCGCTTCGGCCACGGCAAGGCGGAGCCGCTGGCCGGGCTCGGCCAGTCGACCTTCATCGCCGGCTCGGCGATCTTCCTGCTGTTCGAGGTCAGCAACCGGCTGATCCAGCCGCGCCCGGTCGAGAACAGCGCGGTCGGCATCGCCGTCATGCTGTTCTCCATCCTGGTCACCCTGCTGCTGGTGATCTACCAGCGGCGGGTGATCCGGGAGACCGGCTCGATGGCGATCGCCGCCGACTCGCTGCACTACTTCTCCGACCTCATGGTCAACAGCGCGGTGATCCTCGCCCTGCTGCTGGCGAGCCAGCTCGGCTGGCGCTTCGCCGATCCGCTGTTCGGCGGCGGCATCGCCCTCTACATCCTCTATACCGCCTGGCAGATCGCCCGCGGCGCCTACGACATGCTGATGGACCGCGAGCTGCCCGACGCCGAGCGGGCGAAGATCCGCGGCATCGCGCTGGCCAACCCGGCGGTGCGCGCCGTGCACGACCTGCGCACCCGCGGCGCCGGCCACATCACCTTCGTGCAGCTGCATCTCGAGATGGACGGCGCGATGAGCCTGCTCACCGCGCACCGCGTCGCCGACGAGGTCGAGGCGGCGATCGTCGCCGCCTATCCCGGCGCCGAGGTCATCATCCACCAGGATCCGGAGGGCATCGACGAGACGCGTCCGAGCTTCGGCTGAGCGCGGCTTGATCCAGGTCAAGGCCGCGCGTTCCCCGCAGGCGTGACAATGCGGCTGCCCAGGGCTTCGCGCCCCGGCGGCCGCGCCAAGGAGGCAACCATCATGTCGGTCAGAACCATCCTGGCGTTGCATGACGGCGGCAAGGACAGCGAGGGGACCCTGCAGGCGGCGATCGCCGCCGCGGCGCACTTCAAGGCGCATCTCGACGTGCTGCATGTCCGCGCCGACCCGGAGACCATGGTCCCGGTGGTCGGCGAGGCGATGACCGGCGCCATGGTCGAGCAGATGATGGAGACGATGGCGGGCGTGGTCGGCGACCGCGCCGCCCGGGCGCGCGCCGCCTTCGACCGGTACTGTGCGCCGCTCGGGCCGCAGGTCGCCTGGCAGGAGCGCACCGGCCGCGAGCCGGAGCTGGTCGCCGCCGCCGGCCGCTTCGCCGACATCACGGTGATCGGCCGCGCCTCGGACAGCGGCGACGGGCCGATGGCGGCGACGCTCGACGCGGCGCTGTTCGAGACCGGCCGGCCGGTGCTGCTGGCGCCGCCGGGCGCCGGCCAGCCGACCTTCCAGCACATGGCGGTGGCCTGGGACGGCAGCGCCCAGGCCTCGCGCGCGGTCGCCGCTGGCCTGCCCTTCCTGCGCCGCGCGCGGCAGGTGACGCTGCTCACGGCTGCCGGCGGCGACGACCTGGCGCCGGTCGAGCGGCTGCTGCCCTTCCTCGAGCGGCACGACGTCAAGGCGGTGGTCGAGGGCTTCACCCCCGGCTCGCTGTCGCTCGGCCGGGCGCTGCTCGCCCAGACCCAGCGGATCGGCGCCGACCTGCTGGTGATGGGCGCCTACGGCCACAGCCGGCTGCGCGAGATGATCTTCGGCGGCGCCACCCGCGAGGTGCTGTCCGAGAGCACCCAGCCCGTGCTGATGGCGCATTAGAGGGGAGGACCTGAAACATCATGCGACTCGCCACCATCCGCCTCGAGCTGGCGCGCGGTCCGGGCCGGCCCGAGGGCGATGCCCGCCACGGCTACGAGCTCAAGGCGCCGCTCGACCGCGAGGGCCATATCGACCTCGCCGGCTGGAAGCTCAACAAGGCCTTCTGCACGGTGCACCGCTTCACCCCGGGCGGCGACGACGAATGGGGCCGGCTGGAGCATGGCGGCGACCGCCGCTGGCGCTTCCACTACGACGTCGTGGCCGATCCCGACGCGGCCGCCGACGAGGTCGGCTACCGCTTCGACTCGCACGCCTTCAGGCCCGGCGAGTACGTCTCCATCACCGAGCATGACGGGGTGCAGCGGACCTTCAAGGTGGTCTCGGTCGGCTGAGACGATTTTCCGCGGGCGCCGGCGCCCCGCTACATTCGTTCTTGCGCCGTGCTTTTGCTCCCGTCAGAGTTGGCGCGCAATCGGGGATTGCCACGCGGCGATCGTCACGATGTCGGGAGGAATGCTGATGAAGGTCACGAGACGGGAATTCACCGTCGGCATGCTGCTGGCGGCGACCGCCGCCGGCATGCCGGTGTTCGTCAAGGCCGAGGGCGGCAAGACCGTGGCCCTGCTGTTCGACAGCCTGGTCTCGCCGTTCTGGGTCTCGGGCATCGAGATCATGCGCACCAAGGCCAAGGAGAAGGGCTGGCAGACCCTGGAGAACATCTCGAACTTCGACGACAACAAGCAGTTCGAGCAGGTCAAGGCGATGATCGCCCGCAAGGTCGACGGGATCCTGATCATCCAGACCGACTCCAAGGCGGTCATCCCGGCGATCCGCGCGGCCAACGCCGCCAACATCCCGATGGTGCATTTCAACCGGCCGCCGGCCGCCAGCGACGCCTACTCGGTGGCGATCCAGGCCGACAACCGCAAGATCATGCAGGACACCGTCCAGTTCCTGGTCGACGAGGCCAAGCGGCTCGGCGGCAAGTACAAGGCCTGCATCCTGATCGGCGACCTCGGCGACGTGAACGCCATCCAGCGCCGCGACGGCTTCTTCGACGTGGTCGACAAGAACAAGGACATCGTCGACGTCGTGGCCCGCGTCTCGACCGAGTGGAACGCCGACAAGGCGTTCGCCGGCCTGACCAACGCGCTGCAGGCCAATCCCGACATCGACTTCCTGGTCACCTCGTCCGACTTCATGCTGCCGCAGATCCAGCAGGTGCTGGAGACCTTCGACAAGTGGCACAAGATCGGCGAGGACGGCCACGTGCTGCTGGGCGGCTTCGACGGCGACGCCAACGCCTACCAGCTGATCGCCGACCAGTACATGGACGCCTGCGGCGTGCAGAACCTGTTCCTGGAGGTCGACATGGCCTTCAAGGCCTTCGAGGATCTGTGGGCGGGCAAGAAGCCCGACAAGCTGCTGCTCGACCCGGGCTTCGTCATCACCCAGGCCAATCTCGAAGCCAAGCGCGACGAGATGTGGGGCTACACGGTCTGGAAGAAGCAGCACGCCTGACCGGGGAGCCGCCGCGCCGCCGTCCGTCCGCCGCCCTGCGCGGCGGCCGGCGGCGCGGCATCCCGCCGGGCATCCCTGAGCGATGAGCGTGATCGACGCCTCCGCCGCCAAGCGGCGCAACGGCGCGGCCGGCCGGCTGCGCCGCGGCGCCGAGCAGCTGCTGCTGTCGCAGTACCTCGTGCTGCTGCTGACGGCCGTCTACTTCGTGGCGATGTGGGCGATCGTGCCGCAGATCGCCGAGCCCGAGACGCTGCTCGACATCCTGACGGCGATGATGCCGCTGCTGGTCGTCGCCATCGGCCAGACCTTCGTGCTGATCGTCGCCGGCATCGACCTGTCGGCGCCCGCCATCCTGGCGATGGCCAGCGTCGTCGCCGCCTCGGTGATGACCGGCGACGCCGGCTATCTCGGCAACAGCTGGGCGGCGGTGCCGGGCGGGATCGCCGCCTTCCTGCTGGTGGGCGGCGGCATCGGCCTGCTCAACGGCCTCTGCACCACCCGGTTCAGCATGCCGCCCTTCATCGTCACGCTGACGACGATGATGTTCTTCAACGGCGCGGCGATCTGGTACACGGCGGTCCACACCGACGCCAGCAGCATCGGCAACCTGCCGACGGGCTTCGTGGCGATCGGGCAGGGCAGCGTGGCGGGGGTGCCGGTCTCGATCCTGGTCGCCGCCGCGGTGGCGCTGATCGCCCATCTCGTGCTCGCGCGCACCGTCTACGGCCGCTGGCTCTGCGCCGTCGGCACCAACCCGCGGGCGCCGAGATCTCCGGCGTGCCGGTGCGCCGGGCGGTGCTGTGGGCCTTCGTCATCTCCGGCGTCTGCGCCGCGATCTCCTCGATCCTCTATACCGGCCGGCTGGAGACCGGCACGCCGGTGCTCGGCCAGCGCATCCTGCTCGACGTCATCGGCGCCGCGGTGATCGGCGGCGTCAGCCTGTTCGGCGGCAAGGGCAAGGTGCTGTGGACGCTGTTCGGCGTGCTGTTCCTCGCCATCATCGACAAGAGCCTGCAGCTGCTCGGCCTGTCGCTCTTCTCGGTCTTCGCCATCAAGGGCGGCATCATCCTGCTGGCGGCGGTGATCGACGCCCAGCGCCATCGCCTGGTTGGACGGCAATGAGCGAGCGCCCGCCGCTGCTGCAGCTCGAGAAGATGCGCAAGAGCTTCTTCGGCGTCGAGGTGCTGCACGAGGTCAGCTTCTCGCTGGCCGCCGGCCAGGTGCTCGGGCTGGTCGGCGAGAACGGCTCCGGCAAGTCGACGACGATGAACATCCTGGGCGGCGTGCACCGCATGGATGGCGGCACCATGATGCTGGACGGCCAGCCCTACGAGCCGCGCAGCCCGCGCGACGCCCAGGCGCGCGGCATCGCCTTCATCCACCAGGAGCTCAACCTCTTCAAGAACCTCAGCATCGCCGAGAACCTGTTCATCGACGGCTTTCCCCGGCTGGTGCGCGGCCTGCCGCTGATCGACCGCCGCGCCGCCCGGGCGCGCAGCGCCGAGCTGCTCGCCCAGGTCGACCTGAACCTGCCGCCGACCACGCCGGTCAGCCGCCTGTCGCAGGGCGAGCGGCAGCTGGTCGAGATCGCCAAGGCGCTGAGCGCCGACGCCCGCATCATCATCTTCGACGAGCCGACCACCTCGCTGACGGTGCGCGAGACCGAGCGTCTCTTCGACATCATCGGCCGGCTGCGCCAGAAGGGCATCGCCGTCATCTACATCAGCCACATCCTGGGCGACGTGATGCGGCTCTGCGACGACGTCGTCGTGCTGCGCGACGGCCATCTGGTGGGCGCCGCGGCGAAGAGCGCGATGAGCGTCGAGCGGATGATCTCGCTGATGGTCGGCCGCACCATCGACCAGCTCTTCCCGCCGCGCGACACGCCGCCATCCTCCGGCCCGCCGGTGCTCGAGGTGCGCGGCCTGACCCAGCCCGGCATCGTCAAGGACATCGGCTTCACCCTGCGGCCCGGCGAGGTGCTCGGCCTTTCCGGCCTGATGGGCTCCGGCCGGTCGGAGATGGCACGCATCCTGTTCGGCCTCGATCCGCACCAGAGCGGCGAGATCCTCGTCGGCGGGCAGCGGCTGGCGACCGTCTCGCCGGCCGAGTGCATGGCCCGCGGCATGGCCTTCCTGACCGAGGATCGCCGCGCCGAGGGGCTGCTGATGGACGCCTCGATCGCCGACAACATCGCGCTCGCCTCGCTGCCGGAGCATGCCTCGGGCTGGCTGCGGCTGATCCAGCGCACCCGGCTGGGCGACGAGGTGACCAAGGTGTCGGCCGCCGTGCAGGTCAATGCCCGTGACATCCAGCGCACCCTGGTCAAGCACCTCTCCGGCGGTAACCAGCAGAAGGTGGTGATCGGCAAGTGGCTGCTGCGGGCGCCCCGCATCTTCATCCTCGACGAGCCGACCCGCGGCATCGACGTCGGCGCCAAGTACGAGGTCTACAAGATCATCAACCGGCTGGCGGCCGAGGGCGCCGGGATCCTCTTCATCTCGTCGGAGATCGAGGAGCTGATCGGCATGTGCGACCGCATCCTGGTGATGGGCCATGGCGAGATCCGCGGCAGCCACGAGCGCACCGGCTTCGACCGCGAGGCGATCCTGCGCTCGGCGATGTGGGACGGGCTGAAGGAGGCGGGGTGATGGACGCGCGCAACCGGCTCCGCCTGCTGCTGCTGCAGAACGCGCCCCTGCTGCTCTTCGTCGTGCTGCTGGCGGTGTTCGGGCTGCTCTCCGACCGCTTCCTGACGCCGACCAACTTCGTCAACATCCTGATCCAGTCGGCGCATGTGGCGATCATCGCCATCGGCATGACCTTCGTGCTGCTGATCGCCGGCATCGACCTCTCGGTCGGCGCCAACATGTACGTCTCGGCCGCCATCCTCGGCCTCTACCTCAAGGGCATGCCGGCGCTCGTCTCCTTCCCGATCACGGCGCTGATCGGGCTCGCCTTCGGCGCGGTCAACGCCTGGTTCATCACCCGGCTGCGGGTGGCGGCCTTCATCACCACGCTCGCCACCCTCTTCATCGGCCGCGGCCTGGCGCTCTATTTGTCCGACACCAAGATGGTGTTCTTCAACGACGAGATCCTGACGCTGGGCCGCACCTC
This sequence comes from Dongiaceae bacterium, assembly GCA_046349435.1. GTDB lineage: Bacteria > Pseudomonadota > Alphaproteobacteria > Dongiales > Dongiaceae > JAXMCI01. The sequence continues at coordinate 15,034 of JAXMCI010000051.1, forward strand.
GTTCCTGCACGTGCCCTCGGCGATCTGGGCCTTCGCCGTGGTCTTCGTCGTCGCCTTCGTGGTGCTGCGCGACACCACCTTCGGCCGCCAGATCTATGCCGTCGGCGCCGATCCCGAGGCGGCGGCCAAGGCCGGCATCAACGTCCGGCGCATCGTCTTCGCGGTCTACTGCATCTGCGGCCTGTGCGCGGCGATGGGCGGGCTGGTCTCCGCCAGCCAGGTGGCCGTCGCCTCCTCGACCTTCGGCTTCCAGAAGGAGTTTCCGGTGATCGCCGCGGCGGTGCTCGGCGGCACCAGCCTGTTCGGCGGCCGCGGCGGCGTGGCCGGCACGGTGTTCGGCGCCGTGCTCATCCAGTCGGTCGAGAACGGGCTCGTCATGCTCAACGCCAATCCCTATCTCTACCCGCTGATCATCAGCGCCATCATCTTCCTCGCCGTCTTCGTCGACAGCTCGCGCACCGCCATCCTGGAGCGGCTGGAGCGGCGCAAGATCCGGGTCGAGCCCGCCGCCTGAGATCGCGCGAGCGGCCGGGCCCTGCTAGAGTGGGCGCATGAGCCACCGCAAGACGATGATCCTGACCGGTGCCAGCCGCGGCATCGGCCACGCCACGGTCAAGCGCTTCACCCGCGAGGGCTGGCGCATGATCACCTGCAGCCGGGAGGAACCGCCCGAGGCCTGCAAGCGCGATCCGAACTGGACCCGCCACATCTCGGCCGACCTCGGCGAGCCCTCCGGCCTCGAGCAGTTCGTGGTCGAGGCGCAGGAGGCGCTCGGCGACTCGCCGCTCTTCGCGCTCATCAACAATGCCGCGATCTCGCCCAAGACGCCGTTCAAGGAGCGGCTCGGCGTGCTCAATGGCGAGGTCGAAGGCTGGCGCGCGGTGTTCGAGCTGAACCTCTTCGCGCCGCTGGTCCTGGCCCGCCGCTTCGCCCAGCAGCTGCATCGCGGCCCGGGCTGCGTCGTCAACATCACCTCGATCGCCGGCCACGCCACCCACCCCTTCGCCGGCTCCGCCTACAGCGTCTCCAAGGCGGCGCTCTCGGCCCTGACCCGCGAGATGGCGGTCGAGTTCGCGGCGCTCGGCGTGCGCGTCAACGCGGTGGCGCCCGGCGAGATCGAGACGGCGATGATCGGGCCGGAATACGAGGCGCTGATCCCGCGCATCCCGATGCAGCGCATGGGCACGCCCGACGAGGTCGCCGCCGCCGTGTTCCAGCTCTGCGGCCCCGACTTCGCCTACGTCACCGGCACCGAGATCTTCGTCACCGGCGGCCAGCACCTCTACTGAGCGAGCCTGCGGCGGCCCGTCGGCGGCCCGGGGGGCGTGGGGGCGCCGGCCGGGAGCAAAGGCGGGGGAGGGGAGCCCTTGGAGCGGCAGCGGCGGGGGACGGCGCGGGGCCGGGGTGCCGCGGCTCATCCGGTCGACCAGTGGCTACCGCCGGGCCGGCTGCTGACGCTCGGCCTGCAGCATGCGCTGGTGATGTATGCCGGCTCGATCGCCGTGCCGCTGATCGTCGGGCGCGCCCTCGGCCTGGCGGCCGACCAGATCGCCTACCTGGTCAATGCCGACCTGCTGGCCTGCGGCATCGCCACCTTCATCCAGTCCTTCGGGCTGCCCGGCATCGGCATCAGGCTGCCGATCATGATGGGCGTCACCTTCACCGCGGTGTCGCCGATGCTGGCGATGGTGGCCGGCGGCAAGGCGGCCGGCACGCCGCCCGAGGAGACGCTGCGCGTCATCTACGGCGCGGTGATCGGGGCCGGCATCGTCGGCCTGCTGGCGGCCCCGCTGATGAGCCGGCTGCTGCGCTTCTTCCCGCCGGTGGTCACCGGCTCGGTCATCCTGGTGATCGGCATCAGCCTGATGCCGATCGCGGTGAACTGGGCGGCCGGCGCGCCGGACCCCGCGATGCCCGGCTATGGCGCTCCCGGCAACCTCGCGGTCGCGCTGCTCGTGCTGCTGGTGATCCTCGGCATCAGCCGCTTCGCCACCGGCTTCCTCGCCCATGTCGCGGTGCTGATCGGCATCGTCGTCGGCATCGCGGTCAGCACGGCCGCCGGCACCATGTCCTTCGCCGAGGTCGTCGCGGCGCCGCTGCTCGGCGCCGTGCTGCCGCTGCATTTCGGCCTGCCGCTGCTCGATCCGGTGGCGCTCCTGACCATGGCGCTGGTGATGATCGTCACCATGATCGAGTCGATGGGCGGCTTCCTCGCGGTCGGCGAGATGACGGGCCGGCCGCTCGACCGGGCGGCGCTCGCGCGCGGCCTCAGGGGCGACGGCCTCGGCACCATCGTCGGCGGCCTCTTCAACACCTTCCCCTACACCTCCTACTCGCAGAATGTCGGGCTGGTCGGCATCACCGGCGTGCGCTCGCGCCATGTCTGCGTCGCGGCCGCGGGGGTGCTGGCGCTGCTCGGCCTGGTGCCCAAGCTCGGCGCGCTCGTCGAGGCGGTGCCCGGCCCGGTGCTCGGCGGCGCCGGCATCGTCATGTTCGGCATGGTCGCGGCGACCGGGCTGCGCACGCTGGGCCGGGTCGACTTCGCCGGCACTCCCGCCAACCAGCTGATCGTCGCGGTCTCGATCGGGGTCGGCATGATCCCGCTCGCGTCGGACCGCTTCTTCCAGGCGCTGCCGGCCGGCCTGGAGCCGCTGCTGGGCTCCGGCATCCTGCTGACCGCCACCGCGGCGGTGCTGCTCAATCTGTTCTTCAACGGAACAAGGCCAGCCGAGCAGAAGGCCTGACGCCGACGCCTGTCACACAGGTTGGACCGAGGTTTCTATCCCGCCGGTTCCTCGGCGAGCTGCTTCGGCTTGTCCGGCCGGCTGAGGAAGGCGGCGTCGCCGGCGGAGAGCCGCAGGCCCGCCTCCTTGAGCGCGCCGTCCGGCACCTTGGCCAGCGGCGTGTAGCGCGGGTGGTGGTGCTCCAGGAAGGGGTCGTTGCGGGCGGCGTTGTAGGCCGCGATCAGCGTCCAGCGGCGGTCGGGCGAGCGGTTCTGGTCGGAGCGGTGCAGCAGGTTGCAGTGGAAGAACAACGCGTCCCCGGGCGCCATCTCGCAATAGACCAGCTCGAGCCGCTTCATCGCCTGCTCGACCCGCTCGGGGTCGGCGCCGACCTGCTCGCCGGCGATCACCCGGTGATCGATGCGGCCCAGGCGGTGCGAGCCGCGCAGCACCTGCAGGCAGCCATTGGCCCGCGTCGAGCGGTCGAGCGCCACCATGCAGCTCGCCATCAGCGGGAACAGGCAGCCGTTCTTGTACCAGTAGCCGTAGTCCTGGTGCCATTCCCAGGCGCCGCCCTCGAACGGCTCCTTGGCGGTGAGCTTGGAGTGGTAGTGGTAGACCTCGCCGCCGAGCAGCCGCTCCATGGTGTCGACCATCCGCTCGGACCGCGCCGCCAGCCCGTAGACGCTGTCGCCGGGGTGGTTCCACACGGCGATGCGGGTGGCCGCGCCGCCCCGGTCGTGCCAGTCGAACATGTTGTCGCGGATCGCCGGGTCGCGCTCCATCGCGCCGGCGAGCAGCGCCGCCTCCGCGGCATCGAACAGGCCGCGGACGATGAAGAAGCCGTCGGACTCCCAGGCGGCGAGATCCTCGGGCGAGAGGCGGTAGGCGGTGGTCATGGCGGCTCCTTCCTCAGGCCGTGCCGGTGGCGTAGTGCATGATCGCCTCCTGGGTCGCCGTCGCCGCCGGCAGCTTGCCCGCCAGCCGGCCCTGGTGCATCACCAGCACCCGGTCGCTCATGGCGAGGATCTCCGGCAGGTCGGAGGAGATCATCAGGATGGCGACGCCCTCGCGGGCGAGGTCGCAGAGCAGCGCATGGATCTCCGCCTTGGCGCCGACGTCGATGCCGCGCGTCGGCTCGTCGACGATCAGCAGCTTGGGGCGGGTGGCCAGCCACTTGGCGATCACCACCCGCTGCTGGTTGCCGCCGGAGAGGAACTTCACCTTCTGGTCGGGCGAGGGGGTGCGGATGGCGAGCCGCCGGACGTAGTCGACGGCGAGCCGCTTCTCGGCCCCGGTATCGACGATGCTGCCGCGCGACAGCGCCCGCAGCATCGGCAGGCTGATGTTCTGCTGCACCGACAGCGCCGTCACCAGCCCCTGGTCCTTGCGGTCCTCCGGCACCAGCCCGATTCCGGCGGCGATCGCCTGGCGCGGCGAGCGCGGCCGCGCCGGCCGGCCCTCGATGCGGATCTCGCCCTGGTCGATCGCGAGGTCGCCGAACAGCGCACGGGCGAGCTCGGTGCGGCCGGCCCCGACCAGCCCGGCCAGCCCAACGATCTCGCCGCGCCTGACGGTGAAGGAGATGTCGTGCAGCAGCCCGCGCCGGCCGAGCCCGCGCACCTCGAGCACCGGCGCGCCGATCGGCGCCGCCTGCTTGCGGAAGAGGTCGCCGAGGTCGCGCCCGATCATCAGCTGGATGATCTCGCGCAAGCTCGTCTCGGCGGCCGGCCTGGTGGCGATGTGGCGCCCGTCCCGGAACACCGTGATGCGGTCGCACAGCCGGAAGATCTCCTCCATGCGGTGCGAGATGTAGAGGATGCCGAGGCCGCGGTCGCGCAGCCGCCGGATCATGTCGAGCAGCAGCGCCGCCTCGCGCTCGGAGAGCGAGGAGGTCGGCTCGTCGAAGATCAGGATGCGGGCCTCGGTCGAGACCGCGCGGGCGATCGCCGCGATCTGCCGCCCGGCCACCGGGAGCGCGCCGAGCGGCTGCGCCGGGTCGAGCGGCACGCCGAGCGAGTCGAGGATCGCCGCCGCCTCGCGCCGCAGCCGCCGCCCGTCGACCAGCCCGAGCCGGTTGCGCGGCAGCCGGCCGAGGAAGATGTTCTCGGCGACGCTGAGATAGGGCTGGAGGTTGACCTCCTGGTGCACCGGGCTGATGCCGAGCGTCAGCGCCGCGGTCGGGCTGGCGATCGCCACCGGCCGCCCGTCGAGCCGGATGGTGCCGGCGTCGGGCTGGTAGATGCCGCAGAGGATCTTCACCAGCGTCGACTTGCCGGCGCCGTTCTCGCCCATCAGCGCGTGCACCTCGCCGGCGGCGAGGTCGAGCCGCACCTCGCTCAGCGCCTGCACGCCGGGGAACGACTTCGAGATGCCCCGCATCTCCAGCAGGGGGGCGGTGGTCATGCCGGCGCGTCTGCCAGCGCCCGGCGGGCCTCGTGCTGGGCGGCGGTGCAGCGGGCGATGTAGGCCTCGAACTCGACCAGGCCGAAGGCGGCGACGACATCGTCGAGCGACAGCGCGGGGTCGCGGCTCTCCAGGGTGAAGATGTGCTCCTCGCTGAAGCTCTCGACCCGGATGGCGGCGCCGTAGCGCGCCTGGATGGCCAGGATGTGGCAGGCCTGGCCGTCGGTGTGGAAGAGGCGCTTGTCGAGGTCGAGCTCGGCCAGCGCCAGCTGGCTCCAGCGCGAGGTCTCCGCCGCGATCTTGCCGGTGCGCTCGACGATCCGGGCGTGGTAGGGCCAGACCGAGGTGACGATCGGCAGCTGGTGGGTCCAGGCGAGCGCCCGCAGCGGCAGCCCGCCCTCATAGGCCGACAGCCAGCAGACCAGCTCGGCGCCCTGCGCCTTCAGCTCCGACCACAGCGCCGGCCAGTTGATGTCGAAGCAGATCGCCAGCCCGACCCGGCCGAAATCGGTCTCGAAGACCGGCGCGTCGCGGCCCGGCATGACGCCGCCCTCGATCTCGCCCTCGGTCGGGTGGCGCTTGGCATAGCGGCCGATCAGCTGCCCGTCGCGCCCGATCAGCACCGCGATGTTGTAGAGGCGGCCATCGGCGATCGTGAACAGGCCGGCGACCACGTTCATGCGGTGGGTGCGGGCGAGCCCGGCGATGGCGTCGAAGGTCGGGCCGGGGATCGGCTCGGCGACGCCGCGCAGCCGGGACGCGGGCAGGCCGGCGCCGAGAAAGCCCTCGGGCAGGCAGGCGAGGTCGACGCCCTGGCGGCCGGCGGCGTCGAGCAGCGAGAGGCCGAGGGCACGGGTGGCCGCCGGGTCGGGGTGGCGCAGGTTGAAGGGCGGCGCGGTGTCCTCGAAGGTGGCGATGGCGCTGGTGGCGATGCGCACGATCCGCGGCATGGAAAATCTCCTTCTTGGTCAGGCGAGCCCGGCGGCGCGGCGCCGCCGCAGCAGGCGGCCGACCACCGCGTCGACCACGACGACGGCGATCAGGATCGCCGCGCGCACGGCGATCTGGTGATAGGTGTGGACGCCGAGCAGGTTCATGCCGTTGGTCAGCATGCCGAGGGCGAGCACGCCGAGGAAGGCGCCGACGATGCTGCCGCGGCCGCCGAACAGGCTGGCGCCGCCGATCAGCGCCGCGGCGATCGAGAGCAGCGGGGTGTCGGCGCCGAGCTGCACGGTGGCGGCGTTGAGCCGGGCGGCGAGCAGCACGCCGGCGAGCGCCGCCAGCGTGCCGCAGAGGATGAAGGCCTGCAGCTGGTAGCGCTCGACCGAGATGCCGGCGAGATAGGCGGCCTCGCGGTTGCCGCCGACGGCATAGAGGTTGCGGCCCGGCTGGGTGCGGCGGAGGTAGAGCCAGAGCGCCGCGCCGAGCGCGAGCGCGATGAGCAGCGGCACGGGCAGCGGGCCGACGCTGCCGGCGCCCCACCAGGTGAAGGCGTCGTCGCTGCCCGCCATCGGCTGCTGCTGGGTGTAGGTCAGCAGGATGCCGCGCACCAGGCTCATGGTGCCGAGCGTGGCGACGAAGGGCACGATGCGGCCGCGCGTCACCAGCAGCCCGTTGACGGTGCCGACCAGCGCGCCGAAGCCGAGCGCCGCCAGCACGGCGAGCCCGGTGCCGAGCGGCTGCAGCCCCATGGTCAGCGCCGCCGCCATCGCCATGGTCGAGCCGACCGAGATGTCGATGCCGCCGGCGATCAGCACGATCGCCTGGCCGAAGGCGATCGGCGCGTCGAGGGAGATCTGGCGCGCCAGGTTGCCGAGGTTCTCGGCGCCGAGGAAGAGGTCGCCGGCGGTGAGCGCGAAGATGGCGAAGATGCCGGCCGCGACGAGCAGCGCGGTCTGCTGCCCGAGCAGCCGGGCGAGTGCGGCCGCCCTCATGCCCGGCTCAGCACGCTGTCGGCCCAGACGACGAGCAGGAAGACCGCCCCCTTGGCGATCGCCTGCCCCTCGATCGGCACGCTCAAGAGCACCAGCAGGTTGTTGAGCACGCCCAGCACCAGCACGCCGACGACGGTGCGCAGCGCGCCGCCGCGGCCGCCGAACAGGCTGGTGCCGCCGAGCACGGCGGCGATGATCGAATCGAAATCCATCCCGGCGCCGGCGCTCGCCACCGTGCTGTTGGTGCGCGAGGTCATGATCAGCCCGGCCAGCGCCGCGGCGCCGCCCGACAGCACGAAGGCGGCGATCTTGGCCTGCCGGATGCCGAGACCGGCGAGCCGCCCGGCGGTCTCGTTGAGGCCGATGACGTAGAGCGCGCGGCCGAAGGTGGTCCGCCGCAGCACGAACTCGAGCAGCAGGGCAAGCGCCAGGAAGATCAGCACGGAGTAGTGCAGCGTGCCGAACAGCCGACCGCGTCCCAGCAGGTTGAAATCGGGGATGACCGCGGTCAGCGTCTTGGAATGGGTGATGGTCAGCGCCGCGGCATAGACGAGCTGGCTGGTGCCCAGCGTCACCAGGAACGGGTTGGCCCCGGTCAGCACCACGGCCAGCCCGTTGACCAGGCCGATCAGCAGCCCGCCGGCCAGCCCGCAGGCCATCGAGGTGGCGAGGTCGGCGCCGGCGAGCTGGGCGCTGACCGTGACGATGCCGGTGAAGCCCACGGTCCAGGCGACCGACATGTCGAAGTTGCAGGTGATCAGCAGCAGGTCGGCCGAGCGACGATGCCCAGCGCCGACACCGCCCACAGGATGTTGAGCAGGTTGCGCGGGCGTCAGGAACACCGGCGACAGGAAGGCGCCGGCGATCACCAGCAGCACCAGCAGGATCAGCGCGGTGTGGTTGCGCAGCACGCAGGACCCGGCCCGAGCGGCCCTGGCCGAGCCGGGCGAACGGCACCCGCCAGTGCCCGCGGTCGGGGCGGCGCCGTCGCCAGCGGGCTGCCGCCGTCGGTCATGCCGTACTGCTCCTCCCCCCTTGCGGGGGAGGGCTGGGGTGGGGGGTGCCGCCACGGTGCCTGGGGCCCACCCCCCACCCTGACCCCTCCCCGCAAGGGGAGGGAATGATGGTGCGGCCCCGCCACAACCGGATCGCCAGCTACCAGCACTGCGACTGCCACTTGGCGATGTCGGCCTGCGTCACCGGCGCGGTCGGCGCCAGGATGCGGGTCGGCACCAGCCGGCCCTTGGTGACGTCGTAGGCGGCGCGTACCGTGTAGACGCCGATCAGGTAGCTGAGCTGCATGGCCGTGCCGCTCATCTCCTTGGCGGTGATCGCGGCGCAAGCGTCCTTCATGCCGCCGACGCCGAACACCTTGATCTCGCCCTCGCGGCCGGCCGCCTTGATCGCCTCGAGCGCGCCCAGCGCCATCGGGTCGTCCTGGCCGAACACGGCGTCGATCTTGGGATTGCGGGTCAGCAGGTCCTGCATGACGGTGAGCGCCTTGTCCTTGCTCCAGTCGGCCGGCTCGTTGGCCAGCACGGTGATGTCGGCCTTGAGGTCGGCGAAGGCGGCCTTCATGCCGGCGGTGCGGTTGACCGTGTCGGTCTGGCCGGGCTTGCCGGTGATGACCACCACGCTGCCCTTGTTGTCGAGCGCCTTGGCGATCATCTTGCCGACCGCGTAGCCCTGGTCATAGGACTCGGTTCCGACGAAGGCCTTGGTGTAGGCATGGCCGGCCTCGGTGGTGTCGGCGTTCTGCATGATCACCGGGATGCCGGCCTCGCTCGCCTTCTTGATGCCGGGCACGACGGCCGCCGGATCGACCGCGTTGACCACCAGCACGTCGGGCTTGCGCGCGATGCAGTCCTCGATCATCGCCGCTTGCTTCTGCGGGTCGAAGGCGGGGTCGAAGGCGGTGATCTTGGCGTTGTAGATGGCGCCCTCGTCGTTCATGCCGTTGACGATGGCGGTGATCGACGGATGGTCGGCGTTGTTGTGCACGACGCAGATGTTGAACGGCGCCGGCTCGGCGGCGAGCGCCCCGCCGGTGCCGGCCAGTCCCAGCATGGCGGCGAGCGCCAGCGATCGGGTGATGCGGGTCATTGTTGCCTCCTCCTGTTGCCACGTCCTTGCCGGCCGGTCCCCCCGGCCGGGTCTTCGAGAGCTAGAACAAGCCGAGCCCGCCATTGACCTCGAGGGTCTCGCCGGCGATGAAGCCGGCCTGGTCGGAGGCGAGGAACAAGGCCGCCCCGGCGACGTCGGCCGGCGTGCCCTCGCGGCGCAGCGGCGTGCGCTCGACGGTGGCGCGGCGGCCCTCGGCGGTGCTGAAGGTATCGTGGAAGCGGGTCGCGATCAGGCCGGGCGCGATGCCGTTCACCCGGATTCCCTGCGGCCCGACCTCCTTGGCCAGCGCCTTGGTGAAGGTGATGACCCCGCCCTTGGCGGCGCCGTAGTGCGAGGCGCCGGGGCCGCCGCCGTCATGGCCGGCCAGCGAGCTGACGGTGATGATGCACCCGCGGCCCGCCGCCAGCATGTCCGGCAGCACCGCCTGGCAGGAGAGGAAGACCGAGGTGAGGTTGAGCGCGATCGCCTGGTTCCACAAGGCGAGGTCGCACTCGACCACCGGGGTTCGCTTGAGCAGCCCGCCGGCATTGGCGACCAGGATCTCGACCGGCCCGAGCCGCTGCCGGACCGCCGCGACCAGGTCGCGCGCGCCGTCGGGCGCGGCGAGATCGGCCGGCAGGGCGAGCGCGCCGAGCCGGGCGGCGAGCGCGGCCGCCTCGGCGCCGCTCGTCGCATAGCTCAGCGCCACCTGGGCGCCGGCCGCGGCGAAGGCCTCGACGATGCCCCGCCCGATGCCCGACGCGCCGCCGGTCACCAGCACGACGCGGCCGCGGATCGCCTCGCTCATCCCCGTCCTCCCGGCGCGGCGGATGAGCCGCGCACCACCAGCTCTGCGGCGAACAGCTCGTCCGCCGGCGGCTCGCCGGCGCCGCCATGGATCCGCTGGATCAGCCGCTCGACCGCGGCGGCGGCGAGCCGGTCGAGCGGCTGGCGCACCGTGGTGAGCGGCGGATCGACGAACTGGCCGATGACGATGTCGTCGATGCCGACCACCGAGACGTCGCCCGGCACCCGGCCGCCGCACTCGCGCACCGCGGCGCAGGCGCCGATCGCATGCATGTCGTTGAGCGCGACCAGCGCGGTCGGCGGCTCGGCGAGGCGGAGCAGGGCGAGCGCGCCGGCCCGGCCGTGCTCGGCGGCGTTGGTGTCGTCGAAGCCGCGGCTCGCCGGCTCGCCCGCCACCAGCGCCGCGTCGGCGGGCAGCCCGGCCTCGGCCAGCGCGCGGCGATAGCCGGCCAGACGGTCGCGCCGCGAGGCGGTGGGGGTGGCGCCGGTGATGTAGCCGATCCGGCGGTGGCCGAGCCCGATCAGGTGGCGGGTGGCGAGATAGCCCGCCTGGTCGTTGTCCATGCTGACGCTGTCGATGGCGGGCTCGCCGCGGCCGCCGTCGCCGAGCCGGCGGTCGAAGGCCACGATGTGCAGCCCGCGCCCGACCAGGTCGGCGAAATGCTCGAGGTCGAGCGGCGAGGAGCCGGCGATGATGCCGCGGATGCCGAACCGCAGGAACTCCTCGGCATAGCGCCGCTCGCGCACGGGGTCGCGCAGGCTGTTGCCGAGCAGCACCTGGAAGCCGCGGGCCTGCGCCGCCTCCTCGACGGCGCGCGCCAGCGCCCCGTGGAAGGGGTTGGCGACCGATGGCACCAGCAGCCCCAGCACCGGCACGAAGCCGGTCTTGAGCTGCCGCGCCGCCCAGCTCGGCCGGTAGCCCAGCCCCTCGATCGCCTCCTCGATCCGCGCCATCGTCTCCGGCCGCATCCGGTGCGCCCGCCCGTTCAGCAGGTTGGACACCGTGCTGACCGAGGTGCCGGCCAGCCGGGCCACGTCGCTGATGCGGGGCCGATCGGTCATCGGGGGTTGGTAGATCGTTTCACCAGACGTGTTTAGCACAGATGTATCGCTGCTCCCAGGCGGTTTGGGTGTGCGGCGCTGGGCACCCAACCCGCCCCATCGTGGTTCAGCCCGGGCGGTCGCGCCTGGTCTCGAGCGGCCTGTGATGGCGGCCTCAATTCGCAGCGGGCCGGCCGAGCCGCCGAGCTGGGCGACCCGGCGGAGCGGGAAACTGACCGCTTGCCGACCGACGCATTTTTAATGTATTATGCGTATCTCTCTGGTGCCGCCTTTGTCAGGATCGCAATGCCCGGCGCGCCGGAGGACGCATGCTCCCCGCCGGGCATGGGGTTGATCGCGCGCATTTCGGCATTTGCCCGGCAGTCCCGCGGAGATTGCGGCCAGCGCACGGCCCGCGGGACGACCAGGACTTCTCCTCGCCGGACGTCCCGGCCGCCCGCCGCTGAGCCGCTCCGCCCGCACCGCACCCGCACTCCACCCGCACGGGCCGCTCGGCTTGTCATCCCCGGTCGCCTCGACTAAACCTTCCCCCTCATTCCCGCAGCGAAAGGTTGCCGCCGTGCCGCGTCTCGTCCTCGGAGAGAAGGCCCTCGTCATCGCCATGGACCATGCCCGCACGCTCGGCGTCACGCCGGGGCTGGAGAATCCCGGCGCCGTGCTCGACGCGGTGATCGCCGCGGGGGCGGACGGGGTGATGACCACCTACGGCGTGATCAAGCACTACCGCGACAAGCTGATCGGGCGGGTGCCGACCTACCTCCGGCTCGATGGCGGGCCGACCCGCTATCGCGAGGACTGGCTGCGCTACACCGAGTGGAGCCTGCTGCACACCGTCGAGGATGCCCGCCGGCTCGGCGTCGACGGCGTCTGCGTCATGGGCTTCATGGGCGGCCCGGTGGAGATGCGCACCTACGAGATCGTCGCCCGGGTGGTCGGCGACTGCCGCGCCGACGGTCTGCCGGTGATGGTCGAGGCGCTGCCCTGCCTCGGCGTCGAGCGGATCCCCGACCCGCTGGCGGCCGAGCCGATGGCCTCGGCCTCGCGCGTCGGGTTCGAGCTCGGCGCCGACATCGTCAAGACCTACTACACGGGCAGCCCGGAGAGCTTCCGCCAGGTCGTGCAGAACTGCCCGGTGCCGGTGCTGATCGCCGGCGGCGTCAAGATGGACACGCTGGAGGCCGCCCTCAAGGTCGTGCACGGCTCGGTCAAGGGCGGCGGCAAGGGCGTCGTCTTCGGCCGCAACATCTGGCAGAGCCCGAACGTCGCCGGGACGGTGGCGGCGCTGCGCGCCATCATCCATGACGGCGTCTCGGTCGCCGACGCCATGCGGATCGCGGCCCCGCCGGTCCACTAGGACGCAGGCGGCGGGCGCGGGGAGTGCGCCATGCCGGAGACCAGGCACGAGAGCGGGCATGACGGCCCGCTGATCGCCGGCCTCGACATCGGCACCAGCCGGATCAAGGCGGCGATCTTCGATCCCGCCGGCCGGCTGGCCGCCGTGGCCGACCAGCCGACCCCGACCATCACCACGCCCGAAGGCTGGGTCGAGTACGACGCCGAGGCGCTGTGGCAGGGGGCCGCCGCCTGCCTGCGCGCCGCGCTGGCGCAGTTGCCCGACCCCGCCGCGGTGGCCGGCGTCGGCATCGCCAGCATGGCCGAGGCCGGCGTGCCGCTCGACGCCGCCGGCCGGCCGCTCGCCCCGGTGATCGCCTGGTTCGACCGCCGCACCCTGCCGGAGGCGGAGTGGCTGCGGCAGACGATCGGCGAGGCGCGCCTGTTCGCCGCCTCGGGCCTCAAGGTCGAGCGCATCTTCGGCCTGACCAAGATCCTCTGGTTCAAGCGCCACCGGCCCGAGGTGCTCGCCGGCGCGGCGCGGTGGCTCAACATGGCCGACTGGATCGCCTACCGCCTGTCGGGCGTGCCGGCGACCGACTACAGCCTGGCCTCGCGCACGCTCGCCCTCGACATCCACGCGCTGCGCTGGAACGAGCCGCTGCTCGCCGAGCTCGGCATCCCGGCCTCGCTGATGGCGCCGCTGGCGCCGAGCGGCGCCCGCCTCGGCCGGATCACCGCGGACGCCGCCGCGGCCACCGGCCTGCCGCGCCACGCGGTGGTCGGCGTCGGCGGCCACGACCATGTCTGCGGCACCTTCGCCGCCGGGGCGGCGCGGCCCGGCATGCTGCTCGACAGCATGGGCACGGCCGAGGGGCTGCTGCTCGCCACGGCGCGGCCCACCGCCGACGAGAGCGTGATCCGCCAGGGCTTCGCCCAGGGCGCGCTGTGGGTCGACCGGCCGGTCTTCTACCTGATGGGCGGGCTCTACACCTCCGGGGCCAGCATCGAGTGGTTCCGCGAGGCGAGCGGGCGGGCCGACCACGCCACCCTGATCGCCGAGGCGGCTGCCGCCCCGCCCGGCAGCGGCGGCATCTGCTTCGTGCCGCATCTCCGCCTTTCCAGCAGCCCGCATCCCGACGATCGCGCGCGGGGCGCCTTCGTCGGCCTGACCTCGGAGGCGACTCGCGGCTGCCTGTTCCGCGCCGTGCTCGAGGGACTGGCCTTCGAGGCGGCGGCGGGCGTGAACGGCATGGCCGGGGTGCCGGAGGCGACGCCGCCGACGGCGATCCGCGCCATCGGCGGCAACCTGCGCAACCGGCTGCTGCTCGAGATCAAGGCGGCCGCCTACGGCCAGCCGATCGAGCTGGCGACCATCACCGAGAGCACGGCGCTGGGCGGCGCGCTCTGCGGCGGCCTGGCCGCCGGGGTCTATCCCGACGGCGAGGCGGCGGTGGCGGCGGTGGCCGGCGCGGCGCACGGCACGGTGATCGAGCCGGACCCGGCGCTGACGGCGCGCTACCGCGCCATCTTCGAGCAGGTCTACAGCCGCGCCTACGAGGCGCTGCGCCCGCTCAACCATGCCATCGCCGCGCTCGGCTGAGAGGCGGACGCCGATGGAGCCGGCCGCGCCGACGATCGCCGACTACCCGCTGCAGACCCACGAGAAGCTGCGCTACGGCGACACCGATCGCCAGGGCCACGTCAACAACGCCGTCTTCTCGACGATGCTCGAGACCGGCCGGGTCGAGCTGCTGCTGCCGCCGGACGCGCCGCTGCACGATCCCGGCTGCGCCTTCGTCATTGCCAGCCTGCATCTCGACTTCCACCGCGAGGTCAACTGGCCCGGGCAGGTCGACATCGGCACCCGGGTGGCGAAGATCGGCCGCAGCTCGGTGACCCTGGAGCAGGCGCTGTTCCAGGGCGGCCGGTGCGTCGCCACGGCGACGACGGTGATCGTCCAGATGAACGAGGCCAGCCGCCGCTCCCACCCGCTGGGCGAGGCGGCGGTCCGCCGGTTCTCGGAGCTGATGCCGAAGGCCTGACGCCCCGCGCCGCCGCTCAGGCGAAGAAGCCGGGCATGCTGAACAGGTAGTTGGCGAAGCGCGGGACCGGGCCGTCGCTCAGGAAGTGCATGGCGAACTCGGTCTCGAGGTGGAAACCCCGTCGCAGCAGATGGTCGAGCGCGGCGTGGTTGGCGAGCGGCACCATCAGCAGGAGCGCCTCGCCGCTGCCGGCCATCGCCGTCTCGGCGTGGGCCAGGACCGCCGGGAAGTCGGCGGGATCGCGCAGCGCGAACGGGCCGCACCAGCGGCCGACATAGCCGTAGCCGATCGGCGCGCCGCCGCGCCGGTAGAGGAACCCGTGGCGGTCCTGAATGAGCCAGCGATGGTCGATCTCGCGCTCATAGCCGAGGATCTCGCGGTCGATGCCGTTGAGCAGCGCCAGCGTGGCGGCGTCGGCCGCGCAAGCCTCGGCCTCGAGACCCGGCGGGGCAGGCAGCGGCTCCGGCCGGCGGCGAACCTCGAGGATCGGGCATTGCGCGCGCAGGCCCAGCTTCATGTAGCGCGCCAGGGCGGCCGCGTCCGTCGTCGAGATCACCGTGCGCCGGCCCGGCCGGCTGCCGGCGAAGGCTCGCTCCAGCAGGCCCTTGCCGACGCCGCTGCCCTGGGCGTCGGGAAGCACGAAGTAGTCGGTCAGCTGGGCGACGCCGTCGCGCGTGATGGCGCGGGCATAGCCGACCGCCCGCTCGCCGTCCTCGGCCAGCCAGCTGGCCGAGCCGGTGGCCGTGAGATGCTCGAACAGGGAGCGCCGGTCGCGCTGCCATGCGGCCGCCCAGGCGCGCGGGTCGGACAGCTCGACGTAGGGCGGCAGCCCGCGCTGCGCGAGCAGGTGGTTGAAGGTGGCGGCGAACAGCCGCCCCGAGGTCTCCGCCTCGCCGGCCGCGAACTGCCGGTATCGCACCGACATGCCCCAGGTCCCCCGCGCCGGCTCGTTCTTCTGCGACCGCGGCGGCGCAACCGCACGGCCAAGGCTATCACGCGCGGCGTCCGCCCGGCCAGCCGGCCGACACCCCCGCCGACACCCCGCCGGCGCTCAGCCGCGCACGCGGTACCTCTCGACCGTCGCCTCGTCGAGCTCGATG
Organism: Dongiaceae bacterium; assembly: GCA_046349435.1. GTDB lineage: Bacteria > Pseudomonadota > Alphaproteobacteria > Dongiales > Dongiaceae > JAXMCI01. The sequence goes on from JAXMCI010000051.1 coordinate 30,546, forward strand.
CCGAGCCCCGGGCCGGTCGGCAGGGGCATGGCGCCGTCGCGGATCCCGGGCTCCGGCCGGACCAGGTCGCGGCGCAGCGGCGAGTGGTAGACGAAGGGCGAGATGAACTCGAAATAGGGCGCCGCCGGGCAGGCCGCCTGGAAGTGCCGGCCGGCGGCCGCGAGGATTCCGGTCTTCCAGCCATGCGGAATGACCTCGACGCCGGACAGCTCGCAGAGGTCGGCGATGCGGCGGATCTCGGTCAGGCCGCCGCACCGGCTGATGTCGGGCTGCACCACGGCGACGCCGGCGCTCTCGATCCATTCGCGGATCTCCCAGCGCGTCGCGGCGAACTCGGCGCCGCAGATCCGGATCGGGCTGCGCTCGGCGAGCCGCGCATGCCCCGCCAGGTCGTCATGCTGCAGCGTCGCCTCGGCGAAGTAGATGTCGCAAGGCTCGATCCGCTTCAGCACCCAGAGCGCGTCGTGCCAGCTCTGCCAGCGATAGCCGAAATCGACCATCATGACGATGCCGGAGCCGAGCGCGCGCCGGCCCTCGGCGATCGCCTCCACCAGCTCGCCGTCGCTGGCGATGTCGTCGTACATCACCTCCATCTTGACGGCGCGGAATCCCAGCGCCAGCGCCTGCTCGAACTGCCGCTTGGTGATGTCGAGCAGCTCGCGCAGGCTGCGCCCCTTGGGCAGCCCGGGATAGATCGTGCAATAGGGCCGCAGCGTGCTGCGGCGCGCCCCGCCCATCAGCTGGTAGGCCGGCAGTCCCAGCTGCTTGCCGGCGAGGTCGTGCAGCGCGATGTCGACGCCGGACAGCGCGTGGATGCCGAGCCCGCGGCGGCCGGGATAGAGGGTCGCGGCATAGAGATCCTGCCACAGCGCCGCGATGCCGACGGGATCGGCGCCGACCAGCCGGTCGGCGATGCGCTGGCTCCAGATGTGCGCGGTCGGCATCTCGATGTAGCTGCGCACCACCTCCGGCGGGGCGTCGCACTCGCCGATGCCGGTGCGGCCCTCGGCATCGGTGAGCCGGACGATCACGGTATCGACCGTGCCGTCGCAATCCAGCAGGTCCGCGCCGGTGACGCGCAGCGGAATGACCTCGACCTTCTCTATCGGCGACATATCTGGCTCGCTCCCGACCCCGCCGGGGCGACCCGCCCGGCCGGCGCAGGGTAGTGCGGAGGCCCGCGGAGGGCAAAGCCGGCGCGCCGCAGCGGACGCCCGGATCTCCATCCAGGCGATGCCGAGCGCCGCCACGACAAGCGGGTGGACGGGGCTCCAAGAGCAGCGGTCGAGCCTGGCCGGGATGTCGGTCTCGCCGATCATGAACTCTGGCAAACCGCCGCGGGCCACCCGGTTCCGTTGCCTCGCGCCCCGGCGCTTGCTACCGTCGCGGCAGGGAACGGCGTCCGTCGCTCCCGCAAATCCGAAACGCAGAACGATGGAGGGGAACGCCATGAGGAAGCTGCTGGCCGCGTCGCTCGGCCTCGTGCTCGGCGGTCTGGTGCTGGCCGCACCCGCCGCCGGCCCGGCCGCCGCGGCGGAGAAGTACACGATCGCGCTGATCCCCGGCCTCACCACCGACGCCTTCTACATCACCATGCGCAAGGGAGCGCAGGACGCCGCCAACGCGCTGGGCGTCGAGCTGGTGTTCCAGGGCGCGCCGGACTTCAATCCGGTGACCCAGGTGCCGGTGCTGGACGCCATCATCGCGCGCAAGCCGAGCGCCATCCTGATCGCGCCGACCGACAAGACGCAGCTGATCGAGCCGCTGCGCAAGGCGGCCAATGCCGGCATCCCGGTGATCACCGTCGACACCTTCATCGACGACGGCAAGTACCAGGATGGCAGCGGCCAGGGCGACTTCCCGCTCTCCTACGTCGCGTCGGACAACGTGCTCGGCGGCCGCATCGCCGCCCGCGCGCTCGCCGCCTCGATCGGCGACAAGGGCAGCGTCTACGTCTCCAACGTCAAGCCTGGCATCTCGACCACCGACCAGCGCGAGGAGGGCTTCAAGGAGGAGCTCAAGAACCATCCGAACATCAAGGTGCTGGAGACCCAGTTCAACGACGACGACGCCAACAAGGCGGCCTCGCAGTTCCAGGGCGTGCTGGCGCGCAACCCGGATCTCGCCGGCGTCTTCGGCGCCAACCTGTTCTCGGCGCTGGGCGCCGCCAACGGCGTCAAGCAGGCGGGCAAGAGCGGCAAGATCAAGGTCGTCGCCTTCGACGCGCCGACCTCGATCGTCGGCAACATCAAGGAGGGGCTGGTCGACCTCGCCATCGCCCAGCACCCGGCGGAGATCGGCTATTTCGGCGTGATGGCGGCCTATGCCCACCTCACCGGCCACTCGATCCCGATCGCCATCGGCACCGGCTTCACGGTGATCGACAAGAGCAACGTCGACAAGCCCGAGGTCGCCAAGTTCATCTACTCGGATTGATGACAGCCGGGGCGACCGTGGTGGCCGGCGGGACGAGGGCGGCGCCGCAGCGCCCCCTCTCCCGCTTGCGGGAGAGGGTCGGGGTGAGGGCGGTGCCGGTGGCACGACCCTCACCCTCCCGCCCTCTCCCACCTCGTGGGCGAGGGCGGAGGGCGCGTGACCGCGATCACTGAGGCCGCGCCGAGGCGGCGCAGCTGGCTCGGCTGGATCGCGGCGGCGCGCGCCTGGCTGTTCCTCATCCTGCTGCTCGTCTTCTTCGAGGTCTGGGCCGAGGCCGCCTACGACACCTCGTTCCTGCTCAACCTCTACAACCTGCAGAGCATCGCCGTCTTCGCGGTGGCGCCGCTGCTGCTGGCGCTCGGCCAGACCCTGGTCATCATCTCCGGCGGCATCGACCTCTCGGTCGGCTTCGTCATGGGGCTGGCCGCGGTGGTGACGGCGCATGTCGTCAACGCCGTCTCGCCGCAGGCCGGGCCGGTCGCCGGCCTGCTCGCCGGCGCGCTGGCGGCGTTCGTCGTGGCGGCCATTCCCGGCCTGATCAACGGCGTGCTGATCGCCCGGCTCAAGGTGCCGCCCTTCATCGGCACGCTCGGCATGTACGGCGTGGCGCGCGGCACCGGCTTCCTGGTCGCCGGCGGCACCACCGTGCCGGTCAACAACGCGCCGCTCGCCGCGATCGGCAACGGCACGGTGTGGATCTTCCCGGTGCCGGTGCTGATCACCATCCTGATCGTCGCCTTCATGCACTACCTGCTGTCGCAGACCCGCTTCGGCGAGCATGTCTACGCGATCGGGGGCAACCGCCAGGCGGCGCGGCGGGCCGGCATCCAGGTCGACCGCAACACGCTGGCGCTCTACGTCATCGCGGCGCTCTCGGCGGCGGCCGCGGGCTTCCTCTACACCGCCCGCTTCACCGCCGGGGCGGCGCAGGCGGGCGAGCCGCTGCTGCTCGACTCGATCGCCGCGGTGGTGATCGGCGGCGCCAGCCTGTTCGGCGGCTCGGGCACCGTCATCGGCACGGTGATCGGGGCGCTGATCATCGCCGTCATCCAGTTCGGGCTGGTCTTCATCAATGTCGAGCCGTTCTGGCAGTTCGTCGCGGTCGGCGTGGTCATCGTCATCTCGGTGATGGTCGACCAGAGCCAGCGCGGCCTGACCGAGGGCAGGCGCGATGAATGAGGCGGCGCCGATCCTCTCGGTCCGCGACCTCTCCAAGCATTTCGGCGGGGTGGCGGCGCTGAGCCAAGTCTCCTTCGACCTCCATCCCGGCGAGGTGCTGGCGCTGGCCGGCGACAACGGCGCCGGCAAGTCGACGCTGATCAAGCTGATCGCCGGGGTCTTCAGGCCGGACGGCGGCGAGATCCGCTTCGCCGGCGAGCGGGTCGAGTTCGCCAACCCGCGCGAGGCGCGCGACCGCGGCATCGAGACGATCTACCAGGACCTCGCGCTGGCCGACAATCTCGACGTCGGCGCCAACGTCTTCCTCGGCCGCGAGCCGGCCTCGAAGCTGCTGGGATTCCTGCCGCGCATCGACCGGGCGGCGATGCGGGCGGCGGCGCTGCGCACCATGGAGACGCTCGACATCGAGATCCGCCGGCTCGACCAGCCGGTGCGCTCGCTCTCCGGCGGGCAGCGCCAGGCGGTGGCGATCGCGCGCGCCATCCACTGGAACGCCCGCGTGCTGATCATGGACGAGCCGACGGCGGCGCTCGGCGTCCCCGAGCAGCGCAAGGTGATCGCGCTGATCAAGCGGCTGCGCAGCCAGAACGTCGCGGTGATCTTCATCTCGCACAATCTCGGCGACATCTTCGCCGTCGCCGACCGCATCCTGGTGCTGCGCCGCGGCATCAAGGCGGGCGAGCGGCAGATCGGCGAGACCGACGGCGACGAGGTGGTCAAGCTGATGGTCGGCGGCTGAGGCCGCCTACTGCGCCGCCGCGATCGGCCCGCGGATCTCGCCCGCCGGGTGGGCGGCGGTGCGGACCTCGGCCGCCCAGCGCCCGGCCAGCAGGTCGGCGCGCCGGGCGTCGTCGATCCTGACGGCGCCGCGCACGGTGCCCTCGGCCGGCGGGCTGGCGAGGTCGACCACCGGCTCGGGGCCGTCATAGAGCCGGATGCCGGTCGGCGGCCCGGACAGCCCGGCGAGGCGCAGCTCCCAATTGAGCACCCCGCCCGCGCCCAGCGTCGCCAGCAGGGTTCCCTTGCCGGCGCTGTCGGTCGGCGGCGCGGCGCCGGCACCGGTCAGGCTGGCACCGAGCGTCACGGTGTCGCCGGCCGGCGGCGGGCCGCTGTCCTGGCCGGTGGCCTGGGCGGCGCCCTGGCCGCCGCCCTGGCTGCCGCCGGCGCAGCCGGCCAGCAGGACGAGGCCGGCCAGCAAGGCGGCTCTCGGAAGCCTCATGGGACAATCTCCTCGCATCCGTTGGCGCGGTCCGCGGCAACCCGGGCCCGCGCTGTTAAGCGGTCAAGCCAAGCCTTCGCTCCCTTGAGATGGGGCCGCGCCCGGCCGCAGGCAATTGCCCGCTGAGCCGTTGAATGGGTTCGTGTGGGACCGGCGTCGACGCGCGTCTGAAGGCGGATGAACGAGCAGATCACCGAGCGGGACAGGCGAACGGCCGCCCCGGCCCCGCCGCCGGCGGCGCCGCCGCGGCGCGCCAGCCGCGTCGCCTGGCTGTGGCTGCTGCTCGGGCTGGTCGCCGTCGCGGCGGCCGTCTGGGCGCTTCGCCCGGCGCAGCAGGCGCGTCCGCCGGGCGGCCGGTTCGCGCTGACGGCGCCGATGGTGGTGGTGCCGGACACGGCGAAGCTCGCCGACCTGCCGCTGACGGTGAGCGCGCTCGGGACCGTCACGCCGCTCGCCACCGTCACCGTCCGCCCGCAGGTCTCCGGCCAGCTGCTGCGCCTCGCCTTCGCCGAAGGGCAGCATGTGCAGCAGGGCGACCTGCTGGCGGAGATCGATCCGCGACCGTTCCAGGCGGTGCTCGACCAGATGCAGGGCCAGCTGATCCGCGACCAGGCGCTGCTGAAGAACGCCCAGACCGACCTGGCGCGCTACCAGCTGCTGGTGAAGCAGGATTCGATCGCCCGCCAGCAGCTCGACACCCAGGCGGCGCTGGTCGCCCAGTACCAGGGCACGGTGCGCGCCGACCAGGGCCAGGTCGACGCCGCCAAGGTCAACCTCTCCTACACCCGCATCGTCGCGCCGATCTCCGGCCGGGTCGGGCTGCGCCAGGTCGATGCCGGCAACTACGTCCAGGTCGGCGAGGCCAGCGGCCTGGTGGTGATCACCCAGCTGCAGCCGATCACCGCGATCTTCACCGTGCCGGAGGATAACCTGCCCGACATCACGCGCCGGCTGCGTCAGGGCGCCGAGCTGCCGGTCACCGCGCTCGACCGCACCGCCAGCCGGCTGCTCGCCACCGGCCGGCTGACCACGGTCGACAACCAGATCGACCCGGCCACTGGCACGGTCAAGCTGCGCGCCGAGTTCGCCAACCCCGACGAGGCGCTGTTCCCCAACCAGTTCGTCAATGTCGAGCTGCTGGTCGACACGCTGAAGGGCGCGGTGACGGTGCCCGTCCCGGCGGTGCAGCGCGGCGCGCCCGGCACCTTCGTCTACGTCATCAAGCCGGACGGCACCGTGGCGGTGCGGCCGGTGACCACCGGGCCGTCGACGGTCGACCGGGTGGCCATCCTGAAGGGCCTGGCGGTCGGCGAGCAGGTCGTGGTCGACGGCGCCGACAAGCTGCGCGACGGGGCACAGGTGACGATCGCCGGCGCGCAGAAGCCGGCGGCGGCCGGGGCGGTCGTCGCGCCGGCCCCGCCCGCCGCCGACGGCCAGCGCCAGCGCCGCAAGCCCGCCGGCACCGCCGGGCGCCGCCGGCGGCGGCGGATGAGCGGCCCGGCGCGACGATGAACCCGTCGCGGCTCTTCATCCTGCGGCCGGTGGCGACGACGCTGCTGATGGTCGCCATCCTGCTCGCCGGCTTCGTGGCGTTCCGCTTCCTGCCGCTCTCGGCGCTGCCCGAGGTCGACTACCCGACGATCCAGGTGCAGACCTTCTATCCCGGCGCCAGCCCGGAGGTGATGACCTCGTCGGTGACGGCGCCGCTCGAGCGGCAGTTCGGCCAGATGCCGAGCCTCAACCAGATGTCGTCGGTGAGCGCCGCCGGCGCCTCGGTGATCACCCTGCAGTTCAGCCTCGACCTCAGCCTCGACATCGCCGAGCAGGAGGTCCAGGCGGCGATCAACGCGGCCGGCAACCTGCTGCCCTCCGACCTGCCGGCGCCGCCGATCTACGCCAAGGTCAACCCCGCCGACGCGCCGATCCTGACGCTGGCCGCGACCTCGCGGACGATGGCGGTGACGGCCATCGAGGACGTCGCCGAGACGCGGCTGGCGCAGAAGATCTCGCAGCTGCCCGGCGTCGGGCTGGTCGGCCTCAGCGGCGGCCAGCGCCCGGCGGTCAGGATCCGCGCCAACCCGCGGGCGCTGGCCGCCTACGGCATCAACCTCGACGACCTCCGCACCACGGTCGCCACCGCCAACGTCAACACGCCGAAGGGCAATCTCGACGGGCCGACCCGGGCCTACACGATCAACGCCAACGACCAGCTGCACAGCGCCGAGCAGTATCGCGACATCGTCGTCGCCTATCGCAACGGCGCGCCGGTGCGGCTCCGCGACGTCGCCGAGGTGGCCGAGGCGGCGGAGAACGGCCGGCTCGGCGCCTGGGCCGGGACGGTCCCGGCCGTCATCCTCAACGTGCAGCGCCAGCCCGGCGCCAACGTCATCGCGGTGGCCGACTCGGTGAAGGCGCTGCTGCCGGCCCTGCGCGCCACCCTGCCGGCCGGCCTCGACCTCGCGGTGCTGAGCGACCGGACCACCACCATCCGGGCCTCGGTGCGCGACGTCGAGATCGAGCTCGGCCTGGCGGTGGGACTGGTCGTGCTGGTGATCTTCCTCTTCCTGCGCAACCTGCCGGCGACCTTGATCCCCAGCCTGTCGGTGCCGCTCTCCCTGGTCGGCACCTTCGTGGTGATGTACTTCGCCGGCTTCAGCCTCAACAACCTGTCGCTGATGGCGCTGACCATCGCCACCGGCTTCGTCGTCGACGACGCGATCGTGATGATCGAGAACATCGCGCGCTACGTCGAGGCGGGGGAGAACGCGCTCGCCGCCGCGCTCAAGGGCGCGCGGCAGATCGGCTTCACCATCATCTCGCTGACCGTCTCGCTGATCGCCGTGCTGATCCCGCTGCTCTTCATGGGCGAGGTGGTGGGCCGGCTGTTCCGCGAGTTCGCCGTGACGCTGGCGGTCACCGTGCTGATCTCGGCGGTGGTGTCGCTGACCCTGGTGCCGATGATGTGCGCCCGGCTGCTGCACCGGCGGGCCGAGGCGCGGGAGAGCGCGCCCGCCCGCTGGAGCCGCCAGGGGTTCGAGGCACTGGTCCGCGGCTACGACCGGGCGCTCGGCTGGGTGCTGCGGCACCAGCCGCTCACCCTGCTGGTGGCGGTCGGCACGCTGGCGCTCACCGCCTGGCTCTACGTCGTCGTGCCCAAGGGCTTCTTCCCGGTGCAGGACACCGGCCTGATCCAGGGCGTCTCGGCGGCGCCGGCGGCCACCTCCTACGCGGCGATGGCGGAGCGGCAGCAGGCGCTGGCCCGGGTGATCCTCGCCGACCCCGACGTCGACACGCTGTCGAGCACCATCGGCGTCGACGGCACCAACCTGACGATGAGCAGCGGCCGCTTCCTGATCCAGCTGAAGCCGCGCGACCAGCGCGGCAGCAGGGCCGGCGCCGTCATCCGCCGCCTGACCCGGGCGGCGGCCGAGGTGCCGGGCGTCAGCCTCTACCTCCAGCCGGTGCAGGACCTCACCATCGACGCCACGGTCAGCCGCACCCAGTACCAGATGGTGCTGGAGGACGCCGACCCGGTCGAGCTCGCCGCCTGGACCCCCAGGATGGTCGAGCGGCTGCGCCAGCTGCCCGAGCTCGCCGACGTCACCAGCAACGCGCAGGAGCAGGGGCTCTCGGCCTATGTCGAGGTCGACCGCGACACGGCCGGCCGGCTCGGCATCACGCTCGCCACCATCGACAACGCGCTCTACGACGCCTTCGGCCAGCGCATCGTCTCGACCATCTTCACGCAATCCAACCAGTACCGGGTGATCCTCGAGGCCGATCCCGACCTGCAGGCCAGCATCGCCTCGCTGGCCTCGATCTACCTGCCCGCCGCGGGCGGCGGCCAGGTGCCGCTGACCACGGTCGCCACGGTCACCGAGCGCACCGGGCCGCTGCAGGTCAACCATCTCGGCCAGTTCCCGGCGGCGACGCTGTCCTTCAACCTGGCGCCGGGCGCCTCGCTCGGCGCGGCCGTCGACGCGATCCGCGCGGCGGCCGGCGAGATCGGGCTGCCGGCCTCGGTCGCCACCAGCTTCCAGGGCGCGGCGCTCGCCTTCGAGAGCGCGCTCGGCAACGAGCTGCTGCTGATCCTGGCGGCGATCGTCACCGTCTACATCGTGCTGGGCGTGCTCTATGAGAGCTTCATCCACCCGATCACGATCCTCTCGACCCTGCCGTCCGCCGGAATCGGCGCGCTGCTGGCGCTGCTGGTCGCAGGCAAGGAGCTCGACGTCATCGCCATCATCGGCATCGTGCTGCTGATCGGCATCGTCAAGAAGAACGCGATCATGATGATCGACTTCGCGCTCGAGGCCGAGCGCGTGGAGGGCCGCTCGCCGGAGGAGGCGATCCGCCAGGCGAGCCTGCTGCGCTTTCGCCCGATCCTGATGACCACCATGGCGGCGCTGCTCGGCGCGCTGCCGCTGATGCTCGGCCATGGCACCGGCTCGGAGCTGCGCCAGCCGCTCGGCATCACCATCGTCGGCGGGCTGATCGCCAGCCAGCTGCTGACCCTGTTCACCACGCCGGTGATCTATCTGTTCTTCGACCGGCTGGCGCGCCGCGCCACGGGCCGCGGCGCCGCCGGGGCGCTGCCGGCGGGCGGCGCGGCGGAATGAACCCGGCGACGCTGTTCATCACCCGGCCGGTGGCGGCGACCCTGCTCACCATCGGCGTGGCGCTGGCCGGGGCGCTGGCCATCGTCCGGCTGCCCGTCTCGCCGCTGCCGCAGGTCGACTTCCCGACCATCTCGGTGCAGGCGCAGATGCCGGGCGCCAGCCCGGAGATCATGGCGACCAGCGTGGCGACGCCGCTGGAGCGCCATCTCGGCACCATCGCCGACGTCACCGAGATGACCTCGACCAGCTCGGTCGGGCAGACCCGCATCATCCTGCAGTTCGGCCTCGACCGCGACATCGACGGCGCGGCGCGCGACGTGCAGGCGGCGATCAACGCGGCGCGCGCCGACCTGCCGGCCAGCCTGCGCAGCAACCCGACCTACCGCAAGGTCAACCCGGCCGACGCGCCGGTGCTGATCCTGGCGCTGACCTCGGCGACGATGAGCCAGGGCGCGCTCTACGACGCGGCGGCCACGGTGCTGCAGCAGAAGCTGTCGCAGGTCGACGGCGTCGGCCAGGTCCAGGTCGGCGGCAGCTCGCTGCCGGCGGTGCGGGTCGAGCTCAACCCGCAGGCGCTCTTCAAGTACGGCATCGGGCTGGAGGACGTCCGCGCCGCGCTGGCGGCGGCCAACGCCAACAGCCCGAAGGGCGCCATCGAGGATGCCAGGCGGCACTGGCAGATCTACACCAACGACCAGGCGCGCAGGGCCGAGGACTACCGCCACCTGGTGATCGCCTGGCGCGCCGGCGCGCCGGTGCGGCTCTCCGACATGGCCGAGGTCGAGGACTCGGTCGAGGATCTGCGCAACCAGGGCTATGCCAACGGCCGGCCGTCGGTGCTGGTGATCGTCTCGCGCCAGCCCGGCGCCAACATCATCGACACGGTCGACCGGGTGAAGGCGCTGCTGCCGCAGCTCGAGGCCGCGCTGCCGCGCGCCGTCGACCTCGCCGTGGCGCTCGACCGCACCACCACCATCCGCGCCTCGCTGCACGACGTCGAGCGGACGCTGGTGATCGCCACGCTGCTGGTGATCCTGGTGGTTTTCCTGTTCCTGCGCGACGTCCGCGCCAGCCTGATCCCGACGGTCGCCGTGCCGGTGTCGCTGCTCGGCACCTTCGCGGTGATGTGGCTGCTCGGCTACAGCCTCAACAACCTGTCGCTGATGGCGCTGACCATCGCCACCGGCTTCGTCGTCGACGACGCCATCGTCGTGCTGGAGAACATCGCGCGCCACGTCGAGGCGGGCGAGGCGCGGCTGCGCGCGGCGATGCGCGGCGCGGCGGAGGTCGGCTTCACCGTGCTCTCGATGAGCCTGTCGCTGGTCGCCGTCTTCATCCCGATCCTGCTGATGGGCGGGCTGGTCGGGCGGCTGTTCCGCGAGTTCGCGGTGACGCTGTCGGTGGCCATCCTGGTGTCGCTGGCGGTCTCGCTGACCACCACGCCGATGATGTGCGCGCGGCTGCTGCGCCCGCGCCCGCCTGCGGCCGCGGCGCGCCGCCCGGGCCCGCTGGCGCGGCTCGGCGCCGCCACCCTGCGTGCCTATCGGCGCTCGCTTGCCTGGTCGCTCGACAATGCCGCGCTGATGCTCGTGCTGCTCGCCGCGACGGTGGCGCTCAACCTCTATCTCTTCGTCATCGTGCCCAAGGGATTCTTCCCGCAGCAGGACACCGGCCGCCTGATCGGCGGCATCCAGGCCGACCAGAGCATCTCCTTCCAGCTGATGCGCCAGAAGCTGCTGCAGTTCATCGGCATCCTGCAGCAGGACCCGACGGTGGAGAACGTGGTCGGCTTCACCGGCGGCGGGCAGACCAACTCGGGCTTCGTCTTCGTCACGCTGAAGCCGCTGGCCGAGCGCCGGCTGTCGGCCGACCAGGTCACCGCCCGGCTGCGCGGGCGACTCGCCGAGGTGCCGGGGGCCTCCCTCTTCCTGCAGCCGGTGCAGGACATCCGGGTCGGCGGCCGGCAATCGAACGCCCAGTTCCAGTACACGCTGCAGGGCGACGATCTCGGCGAGCTGCGCGACTGGGCGCCGAAGCTGGCCCGCGCGCTGCAGGGCGCGCCGGAGATCGTCGACGTCAATCTCGACCAGCAGGAGAAGGGGCTGGAGACGCAATTGACCATCGACCGCGACACCGCGGCACGGCTCGGCCTCACCGCCTCGCAGATCGCCAACACGCTCTACGACGCCTTCGGCCAGCGGCAGGTCTCGACCATCTACAACCCGCTGAACCAGTACCATGTCGTGATGGAGGTGGCGCCGCGCTTCTGGCAGAGCCCGGAGGCGCTGCGCGGCATCTATGTCAGCACCTCCGGCGGCACGGTCAGCGGCACCCAGG
>JAXMCI010000052.1:0-40196 GCA_046349435.1 Dongiaceae bacterium
GAGCAGCAGCAGATCGCGGGCGGCGCGATGAACAAGTTCGCCGCCGTCTCGGACGCCGGCGGGCTGGTGATGGGCTACTACGCCGACGGCACCCTGCCGCTGCACGACTACGCCCGGCGCTACGTGCTCGCCGACCGCTTCTTCCACGCCGCCTTCGGCGGCTCGTTCCTCAACCACATGTGGCTGATCTGCGCCTGCACCCCGCGCTACGACAACCCGCCGCCGCGCATCGTCGCGGTGCTCGATTCCGCCGGCCGGCTGGTGCAGGACGGCGCGGTGTCGCCGGACGGCTTCGCCGTCAACAACATCCAGCCGCAGGCCGAGCCGCATATCGCCGGGCGCAGCAAGGACAAGCTGCTGCCGCCGCAGACCCTGCCGACGATCGGCGACCGGCTGAGCGACAAGGGCATCGACTGGGCGTGGTACGCCGGCGGCTGGGACGACGCGCTGGCTGGGAAGGCCGACCCGAGCTTCCAGTTCCAGCACCAGCCCTTCGTCTACTTCGCCCGCTACGCCGAGGGCAGCGCCGAGCGGACGCAGCATCTGCGCGACGAGAGCCGGCTGCTGGCCGACATCGCCGCCGGCACGCTGCCGCCGGTCACCTTCGTCAAGCCGATCGGCTACCTCAACGAGCATCCCGGCTACGCCGACGTGGTCTCGGGCGAGAAGCACGTGGCGGAGATCCTGCAGGCGATCGAGAAGAGCCCGGTCTGGAAGGATGCGGTGATCATCGTCACCTACGGCGAGAACGGCGGCTTCTGGGACCATGTGGCGCCGCCGCACCTCGACCGCTGGGGGCCCGGCACGCGCGTGCCGGCCCTGATCGTCTCGCCCTTCGCCCGGCGCGGCACCGTCGACCACACCCCGTACGACACCACCTCGATCCTCAAGCTGATCGAGCAGCGCTGGGGCCTCGAGCCGCTCGGCAGCCGCGACCGGAGCGCGGCCGATCTCGGCAACGCGCTCGCGCCCTGACGCGCCCGGGCCGTCGCGCCCGGGCCGTCGCGCCCTGGGCCGTCGCGCCCTGGGCCGTCCCGCCGCCGTCAGTAGCGCCCGTCGCCGCCGCGATAGCCGTAGCCGCCATAGCCGCCATAGCCGTAGCCGCCGCCATAGCCATAGCCCCCGCCATAGCCGCCATAGCCGTGGCCGCCCTGGTAGTAGCCGTAGCCCTGGCCGCGATAGCCGCCATGGTGATACGGCTCGACGACGCAGCCGGCGAGACCGATCGCCACCAGGAGGATGAGAGCCCGCACCATCGAACGCTCCGTTTGCACGATTTCGATGAGCGGACTTTGGTCCTCCCCTGCTGAACGGGATCGGCGGCCCCGGTTCACCGCCGGTTCATCCCCGGGAACTCATCCGCCGGGCAACTCATCCGCGGGACGGCCGGCGGCCGCACCAAAGGAAAGGGCCCGACCGGCGCCTTGCCGGTCGGGCCCTTTCGCGTCCGGGGACGCGTCGCCGGGTCAGAAGCTGAAGAACAGCCCGATCGAGCCGAGCGGGTATGCCGGCGCGGGCTCGTAGTAGGCCGGCGGCGGCGCGTAATAGGCCGGAGGCGCCGAGTAGTAGGCCGGCGGCGGGGCGTAGTAGCCCGGCGAGCCGTAGTAAGGCGAAGAGTAGTAGAAGTTATAGCTGTACTTGTTGTAGTCGTTGTTTTGATGGTGGTTGTTGCCGTAGTAGTACGGATTGCCGTAGTACCCACCATGATTGTAGTATCCACCATGGTTATAGTTGTTGCCATGGTAGTAGTTGTTGTTGTAGCCGCGGCCGTACCCGTTGCCGTAGTAGTAGGGCTTGCCGTTGCCGCCATAGGGGTTGCCATGCCACTGGCCGTTGCCGTTGCCGGGCGGCCTGCCGCCCCAGGCCTGACCGTGGCCGTTCTGGTAGTAGCCCTGCCCGCCCTTGTTGCCGTAGGGCTGCCCGCCCCTGTTGCCGTAGGGCTGGCCGCCCTGGCCATGGCCCTGGCCGTGACCCTGCTGGTAGGGGTACCAGCCGTTGTTGTCGGCGGCGGCCGGCCGTGCGGTGGCCAGCGGCGCCGCCAGTGCCAGACCCGCCGCGAGGGCGGAAACCAGGCCGATCCTGCCGATCCACGTTGTCATCGTTCGCTGCTCCCGGGTCCCGCGGGACCTCGTCATGTGGCTGCCCGCATCCCTTCATGTGGGGATGCGGCCGCCTGCTGCGCGTGACAATGTGGTGGACGCATCCTGAACCGGGGCTGAACCGCCCGCGCGGCCGCCGGACAGGCGACGCGAGGCGGCGCGAAAGGCCGCCCCGCCTCAGAAGCCGCCCCGCCTCAGAAGCGGATGCCGGACCCCAGGATGAAGCCGCCGTTGCGCTGCCCGCCGCTGCTGCCCGAGCCGCTGCCCGAAGCCGACACCGAGCTGCAGGCGGCCAGCGCCACCGCCGTCAGCAGAAGAAGGACTGCACCAAATCGACGCATCGTTCTGCCCCGATCGAACGGCCGCCCGCCGGACCGGGCGGGGAAGCGCCGATTTTCGCGCCGCGCGCGGCTTGAGGCAAGAGCCGCCGGCACCGCTTCAGTTCCCCGCCGAAACCCGCTACCACTGCGGCACGATGACCCGCATCGAGGCTGGCGGCCCCGGGCCGCGTCCGGCGTCCGCCGGCGCCCCCCGAATCTGGCTGCTGAGCGGCTTCCGCGCCGGCGACAACACCCAGCTCCGCGTGCTCGCGGAGACGCTGGGCTGGCCGTTCGAGACCAAGCGGCTGGCCTATCGCCGCTTCGAGCTGCTGCCCAACCTGCTGCTCGGCGCCACGCTCGCCGGCCTCGACCGGCGGCGGTCCGATCCGCTCGACCCGCCCTACCCGGCGCTGGTGATCTCGGCCGGCCGGCGCAACGAGCCGGTGGCGCGCTGGATCCGGGCGCGCAGCCCCGGCACGCGGCTGGTCCATCTCGGCCGGCCCTGGGCGCCGCTCGACGCCTTCGACCTGCTGGTCACCACGCCACAATACAGCCTGCCGCGCCGGCCCAACGTGCTGCATAACGGGCTGCCGCTGCACGGCGTGACGGCGGCGCGCCGGCGGCGGCGGCCGAGCAGTGGCGGCCGCGTTCGCCGCGCTGCCGCGGCCTGGGTCGCGCTGCTGGTCGGCGGCAGCGCCGGGCCCTGGACCTTCGGCGCCGCCGCCGGCGCCCGGCTCGGCCGGGCGGCGAGCGCGCTGGCCGGCGGCGGCTCGCTGCTGGTCACCACCAGCGCCCGCACCGACCCGGCGGGGCTGGCCGCCCTGCGCCAGGCGATCGACCGCCCCTGCCACCTGCACCTCTGGCAGAAGGACGCGGCGGAGAACCCCTATTTCGGCTATCTCGCGCTGGCCGACGCGCTGGTCGTCACCGGCGACAGCATCTCGATGCTGACCGAGTCCTGCGCCACCGGCCGGCCGGTGCACATCTTCGATCTCGGCGAGGGCCCGCTCTCGATGCGCGCCGCCATCGGCGCGGCCCGCGGCCGCGACGCCTGGATCGGGCCCGACCTGCGGGCCACCCTGTTCCTCAGCTCCAATCGCTGCTTCCCCGAGCGCTGGCGCCGCGACACGCGGGTGCTGCTGCAGGGCACCGTCGCCGCCGGCCGGGCCTGCTGGCTGGGCGATCCCGCCCCCGCCGGCGCCCCCGCCGGCCCGCTCCCCGACCTCGCCCGCGCCGCCGCCGCCGTCCGCGCCCTGTTCCCCGACGCGGCGGCCTGACTTCCTCTCCCGCTCGCGCGGGAGCGAAGGATCAGGCGGCGCCGCGCAGCCCCGTCTGCGGCAGCGGCGGCGTGCGGTCGAGCAGCTCGAAGACGTCGTGGCGGATGTGGTTGTGGGCCATCTCGCCGCGCAGGAACTCGTCGCTGACGAGGCCCTGCTCCCGGCATTCCTTGAGCAGCCCGAAGAACAGCCGCTCCTGGTTCGCGTCGGGATGCCGGCGGTAGCGCCCGAGCAGGCCGTAGTCGCCGAACAGCTGCCGGCGCGCCCGGTTGATCAGCGCGAAGGGCGGGAACAGGTGGAACTTGTCGGCCAGCATGTAGTCGACCGGCAGGCCGGTCTTCCAGGGCTGGGTCCGCCGCCGGGTGTTGTGCAGCAGGCGGGTCTTCTCGTTCAGCCGGTCGAAGTCGTTCCATTCCGGCTCGAGCAGGCCGATGCTGTCGCGCGGCTCGTACTTCAGCTGGATCCACTTGGCGTAGTCGCGCTTGCCCTCGAACAGCTCGTTGAACTGGGTCTCGACGTGCCAGTGCCGGAGGCGCGCGCAGTCGAGCAGCATGACCGAGGTGGCGAGATAGTCGGCGACGCCGTTGTGGTAGGGCCGCGAGCGGCAGAGGATCGCCTTGCCCTGCATGTCGCGGTCGAGCAGATCCCAGACGTCGCCGACGGCGAAGACGTCGGGATCGATCACCAGGGCGCGGCCCTCGTAGCCCATCAGCTCCGGCGGCATGAAGCGCAGCGGGGTGAAGGACTGCAGGTCCTCGTTGAGCCAGGCCACCTGGTCGCCGTCGCGCAGGTAGCTCTGGCCCTCGCGCGCCTGGAAGAACGCATGGTCCTTGTGCTCGATCAGCCGGACGTCGAAGGCGTCGCGATGCGGCGAGTTGCGCTTGAGCGCGTAGGCGGCGACCACGGCCCCCGCCATCTGCCGGTGATTGGTGTGGATGAAGACGCAATAGCGCACGGCCGACGTCCCCCGTAGCTCGATGACCTGCCTTCAGCGGCGCCCTGGCTGCCTGATAGCGCAATCGCCCGGCAGCGGCAAGGCGACGTCGCGGCGCAGCCGGGCCGCCGAGGCGGCTCCGGTTGGCGCTTCCGGCGGCGGTGCCGCGATGCCATCCTGGCGGCCGATGAGCCCCGCCGCGCCGCCGATCCTCAGCCTCTCCGGCATCCGCAAGAGCTACGCCACCGCCGAGGGCGAGCTGCTGGCGATCGACGACGTCTCCTTCGAGGTCGGGCGGCAGGAGATCGTCGCGGTGATCGGGCCGAGCGGCTGCGGCAAGACCACCCTCTTCAACATCGTCGGCGGCCTGGTCGAGGATCACGGCGGGACGGTCCGGGTCGACGGCGGACCGCGCTCGCCGCGCTGCCGCATCGGCATGGTCTTCCAGGAGGAATCGAGCTTCCCCTGGCGCACCGCCCTGCAGAACGTCGCCCTGCCGCTGGAGGCCGCCGGGGTCGGCCGCGCCGAGCGCACCGCGCGGGCCCGCGCCCTGGTCCGGCTGGTCGGGCTGGAGGGCTTCGAGAACCGCTACCCGCACGAGCTGTCCGGCGGCATGCGCCAGCGCGCCGCGATCGCCCGCACGCTGGCCTTCGAGCCGCACATCCTGCTGATGGACGAGCCCTTCGCCGCGCTCGATTCGCAGACCCGCCTGCTGATCGGCGACGAGGTGCTGCGGCTGCGCGAGGCGCTCGGCCAAACCATGCTGCTGATCACCCACAACCTGACCGAGGCGGTGCAGCTCGCCGACCGGGTGATCGTGCTCACCCAGCGCCCCGCCCGGGTCAAGCGCACGGTGGCGGTCGACCTGCCCCGCCCGCGCTCCTCGGAGATCGTCGGCAGCCCCGAGTTCGCGAGGCTGGTCGGCCTGATCTGGCACGAGCTGCGCGAGGAGGCGCGCTGGGCATGAGCGCCGCGCCGACCCGCAACCTGCTGCTCGTCCACACGCCGCCCTTCCAGGACATCGCCGACTGGCAGGGCGTCAGCGCGCGGATCGCGCGGCTGGCCCCCGACATCGAGGTCCGCATCGTCGACAACCTGCGGCCCGACCCGGCGATCGCCGCCTGGCAGGTCGGCCGGCCATCGCTGGTCTTCTCGCCCTTCGTGCTGCATCGCTACCGGCCGCCGGGCGGCGCGGTCTATGCCGGGCAGGACCTCGGCAAGGGAGCGGAGGCCCGGCGCCTGGCCGCCGCCGGCCTGCCGGTGCCGATGACCGCCCGGCTCGACCCGGGGATGCGGCTCGATGCCCGGAGCTGGGGCGAGCACGTCATCGTCAAGCCGGCCCACGGCACGCTCGGCCGGGACGTCCGCCTGGTGCCGGTGGCCGAGCTCGCGGCGCGCTACGCCCGGCTGACCGAGGATGGCCGCCGCCGCATGGTCGTGCAGCAGTTCATCGACCATGCCGACGCGGCGGGGCACCCCTACGCCTACCGCGCTCTCACCGTGTTCGGCGAGCCGCTCTACCTCTCGGAGTGGCGCTGGACCGAGCCGCGGCGCCCGCTGGCCGAGATCGCCGGCGATCCCGAGGGCGTCATCGCGAGCAACGCCAAGGACGTGGCGCGCGACCGCCGGCTGGTCGAGCCGGCCGACGTGCTGGCGCTGGCGCGCCGGGTCGGCCGGGCGATGGGCGATATCCCGTGTCTCGGCCAGGATATCGTCCGGCAGGCCGGCACCGGCCGGCTGTTCGTCATCGAGACCAATCCGGGCGGCTATATCTGGCACCTGTCATCGAACTATTCGCGGCGGCCGGGCTACGATCCGGCGTTCGCCGAGGCCAAGTACACGCAGTTCGGCGCGCTCGACGTGGTCGCCGGGCAGCTGATCGCCAGGACGAGAGCCGAGGCGCGATGAGCGCGCCGCGGGCAGAACGGGGGGACGGATCATGATCGCGAGACTGGGAGTGGCCGCGCTGGTGGCGGCCTGGACGATGCTGGCGGGCGGTCCCGCGCCGGCAGCCGACCGGCTGGTCGTCACCAGCGGCCACCAGGGCGGCTGGGACGCGCTGGTCGCCAATTTCGGCCTGCGCAAGGGCTTCTTCAAGGAGGCCGGCCTCGAGGTCGAGATCGTCGACATGGACACCGGCGCGCCGACGGTGCAGGCGGTGGTCGCCGGCAGCGTCGACCTCGCCGTCGGCGTCGGCCTGCCCGGCTTCATCGGCGCGGCGATGAAGGGCGCGCCGCTGAAGATGATCTCCGCCAACTTCACCGGCGCCTCGGACTTCGCCTGGTACGTGCTGGCGAAGAGCCCGATCCGCAGCTTCAGGGACGTCGGCGACCAGACCACCGTGGCCTTTTCCAGCAATGGCTCCTCCAGCCAGGTGGTGGCGATGGCCCTGCTCGAGCAGGCCGGGGTCAAGGGCAAGCCGGTCGCCACCGGCAACACCGCCGCGACGCTGACCCAGGTGATGACCGGCCAGGTCGATGTCGGCTACGACGGCAATGGCGGCATGGGCATCCCCGAGTTCGTCAATGGCGACGTGCGCATCGTCGCCACCGGCGGCGACCTGCCCGCCTTCCGCGACCAGACGGTGCGCGGCGTCGTCGTCACCGCGGCGACGCTGGCCGGCCGCCGCGACGCGCTCGCCCGCTTCCTCGCCGCCTACCAGCGCACCATCGACTGGATGTACGCCGATCCGACGGCGCTCGCCTGGTTCGCCGAGCGCATGAAGACCTCGACCGCCGAGGCCGAGCGGGTGGTGAAGCTGATCTACCCGCAATCCGCGCTGCGCCTCGGCCCGGTCCAGCATCTCGACCGCAGCATCGCCCAGGCGGTCGCCTTCAAGCGCATCCCGCAGGCGCCGACCGAGGCGCAGCGCGCGGCGATGTTCGACGACAGCCTGGCGCCTTCCGCGCCCTGAAGCGGGGCCGCCCGGCGGTGGCCGGCCTGCGTGCGAAGCTGGCCGCCGCCGGCCTGGTGGCCGGCGCGCTGGCGCTGGTCGAGCTCGCCGTGCGGGCCGGGCTGGTCGACAGCTTCCTGCTGCCGCCGCCCTCGGCCGTGCTGGCCAGCCTGCCCCGCCTGCTCGCCGAGGAGGCGCTGGCGCCGCGCCTCGCGCGGACCGCCGGCGAGGTGCTCGCCGGCGCGGCGGCGGCGATCCTGCTCGGCTGCCTCGCCGGCGCGGCGATGCACCGCCGGCCGGTGCTGCGCGCCGCCTTCGCCGGCTGGGTGGTCGGGTTCGCGGCGGCGCCGCTGATCCTGGTCTATCCGCTGCTGCTGATCCTGCTCGGCCGCAGCCTCGCCATGGTCGTCGCGATGAGCGCGCTGGCCGCCCTGCCGCCGATCCTGCTGCGCACCGTCGAGGGCCTCGACGGCACGCGGCCGGTGCTGCTCGCGGTCGGCCGCAGCTTCGCGCTGACGCCCGCGCAGCTCTTCTGGCGGGTCCGCGTCCCGGCCGCCCTGCCGGCGATCATGGGCGGCATCCGGCTCGGGCTGGTCTATGCCCTGATCGGGGTGATCAGCGTCGAGTACCTGACCGGCCTCGGCGGGCTCGGCGAGCTGATCACCGACCTCTCCGACCGCTACGACATGGCGGCAATGTACGGCGCCATCCTCTTCGTGATGCTGGTGAGCGCCGGGCTGCTCGCCGCCGCCGAGCGGCTGGAGCGATGGCTGCGGCCGGCCTGAGCGCCGCGCCGCGGCGGGCGGCGGTGCTGCGGCTCCGCCTGCTCGCGCTGCTGGCCCTCCTCCTCGCCTGGGAGGGCACCGGCCGTTCCGGCCTGGTCTATCCCGGCCTGCTGCCCTCCTGGCCGACCATCCTCGGCCGGCTCGCCGCGCTGCTGGCCGACCCCGGCTTCTGGGCCGACACGGCGCTCACCGTCGGCGAGATCGCGCTGGCGCTGGCGATCGGCACGGTCATCGGGCTCGCCGTCGGGCTGGCGCTCGGCGCCGCCGGGGCGGTCGGCCGCGAGCTGCACCGGGTCCTGCACTACGTCGCCTCGACACCCAAGGTCGTGTTCCTGCCGCTCGTCCTCCTGCTGTTCGGCATCGGCCCGGCCTCCAAGATCGCCATCGCCGCCTTCGCCAGCAGCTTTCCCCTGGCGCTGACCACGGCCGATGCGATGCGCCGCGTGCCGCCGGTCCTGGTCGATGTCGGCCGCAGCCTGCGCCTCACCCCCTGGCAGATGGCCGCCAAGCTCTATGTGCCCGCCCTCAGACGGCCGATCCTGAGCGGCCTCAGGATCGCGCTGGGCATCGCCGTCTCGGCCTGCCTGATCGCCGAGATGCGCGCGTCCTCGGCCGGCCTCGGCCACCGCATCGTCGACAGCTACGACCACGCCCGCTTCGCCGAGGTCTACGCGCTCCTGGTGCTGGTGATCGCGCTCGCCGCCCTCGCCAACGCCGCCCTCGACCGCCTCGCGCGGCGGCTGCCGATGGTCTCGGGCTGAGCAGGGATTCCTCGCTCCGGGTGCGCCTCGCGAGCAAATCCCTCGTCCTTGTAATTCCCGGGCTCGACCCTCATCCGGTTCGCGGCGGCATGGATTGCCGGGTCAAGCCCGGCAATGACAAGAAATTGGACGGACGGGCGCTTCCCACGGAGCCGGGCCCACTGTGCGGACCCGCCCCACATTGTCATGCCCGGCCATGGCCAAGCCCGGGCGTCTGGTTCGCGGCAGCATGGATTGCCGGGTCGAGCCGGCAATGACAGGAGAGAGGAGCCGTCCCCGTGGTGCGGAGCCCGCCCCACATTGTCATGCCCGGGCTTGACCCGGGCATCCATCGTGCAGCGTCCCTGGATTGCCGGATCGAGCCCGGCGATGACAGGAGAGAGGAGCCGTCCCCATTGTGCGAGCCGGGCCGGCCGGACGACAATCCTCCGGCATCGGACGGACGCATGGGGAGAGGGCGACCATGGCGGCGATCGACGAGTTCCTGTCGGCGCGCGACTTCCTGCTGCGCCATCGCGAGGACAGCGCCACGGCGCGACGCGACTTTCGCTGGCCGCAGCTCGGCCGCTTCAACTGGGCGCTCGATCATTTCGACCGCATGGCGGCCGGCAATGACCGTCCGGCGCTGCAGATCCTGGGCGAGGACGGCCGGCTGACCCAGCTCTCCTTCGCCGCGCTGTCGCGCCGCTCCGACCAGGTCGCCAGCTTCCTGCGGCAGCATGGCGTCGGCCGCGGCCACCGGCTGCTGCTGATGCTGGGCAACGTGCCCGCGCTCTGGGAGATCATGCTGGCGGCGATGAAGCTGGGCGCCGTGCTGATCCCGTCGACCACCCTGCTGACGCGCGCCGACCTGATCGACCGCATCGTCCGCGGCAAGGTCGGCACGGTGGTGGCGGCCGGCGAGGAGACCGGCAAGTTCGCCGACATCCCCGGCACCTTCGGCCGCATCGTGGTCGGCGGCCGCGCCGGGCTGGGTCGACTATGCCGGGTCGGAGACGGCGCCGGCGGGCTTTCGGCCGGACGGGCCGACCGCCGCCGACGACCCGCTGCTGCTCTACTTCACCTCCGGCACCACGGCCAAGGCCAAGCTGGTGCTGCACACCCATGCCAGCTATCCGGTCGGCCACCTCTCGACGCTCTACTGGCTCGGGCTGCGGCCCGACGACATCCACCTCACCATCAGCTCGCCGGGCTGGGCCAAGCACGCCTGGAGCTGCTTCTTCGCGCCCTGGATCGTCGGCGCCACCATCTTCATCCACGCCGCCCGGCGCTTCTCCGCCCCGGCGGTGCTCGACGCCATCGCGGCGCACGGCGTCACCTCGCTCTGCGCCCCGCCGACCGTCTGGCGCCTGCTGGTGCAGCACGACCTGGCGCAGTGGCGCACCCGCTTGCGCAACCTGGTCGGCGCCGGCGAGCCGCTCAACCCGGAGATCATCGAGACGGTGCGCAAGGCCTGGGGCCTGACCGTCCGCGATGGCTACGGCCAGACCGAGACCACCGCCCAGATCGGCAACCCGCCGGGCGACCCGGTGAAGCCGGGCGCCATGGGCCGGCCGCTGCCGGGCTATGCGGTCGTGCTGCTCGACCCCGCCGGCCGCGAGGCCGAGGAAGGCGAGGTCTGCCTGCCACTCGCCGCCCGGCCGCTCGGGCTGATGCCGGGCTACGAGGACGACGAGTCCCGCACCGGGGCGGCGATGGCCGGCGGCCACTACCACACCGGCGACGTCGCCCGCCGCGACGCCGACGGCTACCTCACCTTCGTCGGCCGGGCCGACGACGTCTTCAAGGCCTCGGACTACCGGATCAGCCCGTTCGAGCTGGAGAGCGTGCTGATCGAGCACCCCGCCGTGGCCGAGGCGGCCGTGGTGCCGAGCCCCGACCCGCTGCGGCTGGCGGTGCCCAAGGCCTTCGTCGCGCTCGCCCCCGGCCATGCCGCCAGCCGCGAGACGGCGCTCGCCATCCTGCAGCACGCCCGGCGCCAGCTGTCGCCCTTCAAGCGGGTGCGGCGGCTGGAGATCGCCGAGCTGCCCAAGACCATCTCCGGCAAGATCCGCCGGGTCGAGCTGCGCAAGCTCGAGGCCGAGCGGCGCGCCGCCGGCCCCGACGCCGCCGGCCGCCAGCCCGGCGAGTGGTGGGAGGAGGACTTTCCCGAGCTGCGCGGCACTGGCGCCGACCCCGCCTAGCTGACTAGACTGCGCCGCAAGCAGCGCCCGCCGGGCGCCCGACTGGGAGGCATCGATGGACAAGATCACGCGTCGCTCCGCGCTGAAGCTCGCCGGCGCGGGGGCCCTGGCGGTCCCCGCCCTGCCGCTGCTCGGGCGCGCCGCCCGGGCCGAGGGCCGCACGCTGACCATCGCCTACAACGTCAACCTGCCGGCCTGGGACCCGACGGTCGGCGCCTCGGCGGTGAACCCAACCATCCAGTCGATCTACAAGTCGGTGTTCGACCAGTATGTCGACCAGAACGCCGACCTCAGCTTCAAGCCCGGCCTGCTGACCAAGTGGGGCTGGAACGACGACAAGACGAAGGTGATGCTGGAGCTGCGCGAGGGCGCCTTCTGGCACGACGGCACGCCGGTCACCGCCGCCGACGTCGTCTGGTCGCTGGAGCGCGCCGGCGACCCCAAGAGCGGCAACCCGATCCAGTTCGTCTGGGGCAAGATCGGCAACTTCAAGGTCGACGGCAACAGGATCACCGCCGACGTCAAGGAATTCGAGCCGACCATCTTCAAGTGGATGGCCTTCCTCACCGGCTACGTGCTGCCGCAGAAGGCCTACGGCGCGGCGGGCGCCGAGGGCTTCGAGAAGAAGCCGATCGGCTCCGGCCCCTACATGCTCGACGATTTCGAGCGCAACTCCTTCGTCCGGCTGAAGGCCTTCCCGAAATACTGGGGCCCGAAGCCGGCCTTCGACACGGTGGTCTTCAAGTTCGTCACCGACCCGACCAGCCGCGTCGCCGAGGTCGAGAGCGGCTCCTCCGACATCACCCTCGACATCCCCTACGAGGAGTATGACCGGCTGAAGGCCAAGCCGGGGCTGGCCGGCGTCACCACGCCGATCTCCGACATCGCGATGATCTTCATCACCAACCGCGAGCCGATGCTCGACCGCAACGTGCGGCTGGGGCTGATCCACGCGGTCGACAAGGCGCTGATCGTCAAGAAGCTGCTGCGCGGCTACGGCGTGCCGATCGACACGCTGGAGGCGCCGCAGTACGAGGCCTACGACCCGAGCATCAAGGTGGCGCACGACGCCAAGCTGGCGGCCGAGCTGCTCGCCAAGGCCGGGTTCTCGAAGGACAACCCGGTGCGCTTCACCATCCAGACGACGCGCGGCTTCAAGCCGAAGGACTACGAGATGATCCAGGCGATCGTCGGCATGTGGCGCCAGGTCGGCGCCGAGGCGACGATCGAGACCTACGAGATCGCCAAGCACTACGAGCTGCGCGCCCAGCACCAGCTGGCGCCGGCCGCCTTCTACAACTGGGGCAACTCGATCGGCGACCCCTCGACCTCGACCGGCTTCGCCATGTTCGGCCCGTCGCCGCACTCGGCCTGGAAGACCGCCGAGCTCGACGCCAAGATCGCGCCGCTCTGGGGCGAGAAGGACGAGGCCAAGCGGATCGCCGGCTACAAGGCGGTCGACCGCTACATCGCCGAGGAAGGGCTGGTGCTGCCGCTGCTGCAGTACGTCCAGCCGATCGTCCACAGCGACAAGGTCAAGGTGGTGCCGCAGGTCTCCGGCTACCTGCTGCCCCAGCTCGTCACCGGCTGAGCCGCCCTCCCGGCCGAGGCGATGTCCGCCGCCAGCCTCCTGCGGCGGCTGCTGCTCGCCCTGCCGACCCTGCTCGGGGTCGCGACGGTGGTGTTCGTCCTGCTGCGCGTGGTGCCCGGCGACCCGATCGCCATGATGATCCCGCCGGGCGCCCGCGAGTCGGACATCGCCAGCCTGCGCGCCCTCTACGGGCTCGACAAGCCGATCGGGGCGCAGTTCGTCGCCTGGCTGGGCGCCCTGCTGCAGGGCGATCTCGGCACCTCGATCAGCCTGCGCCAGGGCGTGCTCGGGCTGGTGCTGGGGCGCCTGCCGGCCACCCTCGAGCTGACCCTGGCCGCGCTCGCCATCGCCGTGCTGCTCGGCGGCGGGATGGCGCTGGCCGCCACCTACTGGCGCGGCCGCTGGCCGGAGCTGCTGGTCGACGGCATCGCCGGCCTCGCCCAGGCGATCCCCGACTTCCTCTGGGCGCTCGCCTTCATCCTCGGGCTCGGCGTGCTCTGGCCGCTGCTGCCGATCTCCGGCCGCATCGACCCGCGGCTGGAGGTCCACTTCGCCACCGGCTTCTATCTGGTCGAGAGCCTGGTGCGGCTGGACTGGCCGGTGCTGGGCTCGCTGCTCGCCCACATCGTGCTGCCGGCGACGGCGCTGGCCCTGCCGCTGACCGCGATGATCGCCCGCGTGCTCAAGGCCTCGCTCGCCGAGGCGATGACCCAGGACTATGTCATGCTGGCCCGGGTCAACGGCTTCGGCCGCTGGCGCATCCTGTGGGGCCAGGCGCTCGGCAACGCGCTGATCCCGACCGTCACGCTGTCCGGCGTGCAGTTCACCTTCCTGGTCGGCGGCACCGTGCTGGTCGAGCGCGTCTTCGGCTATCCCGGCATCGGCAACATGGCGATCGGCGCGGTGATCGACCGCGACCTGCCGCTGATCCAGGGGCTGATCCTGACCTTCGCGGTGCTGTTCATCGCCATCAACCTGGCGATCGACCTCAGCTACCGGCTGCTCGATCCGCGGCTGCGCCATGGCTGAGGCCGGCGGACGCGCCCGGGCGCGGCTCTGGTTCGGCGCCGGCGTCACCGGGCTGCTGCTCGCCGTGGCGGCGGCCGCGCCGCTGCTCTCGCCGCACGACCCGCTGGCCCAGGACCTGCTCAACGCGCAGCTGCCGCCCTTCTGGGCCGAGGGCGCCGACCCGGCCTTCCCGCTCGGCACCGACAGCCTCGGCCGCGACCTGCTGGCCCGGCTGGTCTACGGCGCCCGCATCGCGCTGGTCGTGGCGGTGCTCGCCGCGTCGCTGGCGGCGCTGCTCGGCACCGCGCTCGGGCTCGCCGCCGGCTATCTCGGCGGCTGGGTCGACCAGCTCGTCTCCCGCCTGGTCGACATCTGGATGTCCTTCCCGCCGGTGCTGCTGTCGATCGTGCTGGTGGCGGTGATCGGCGCCGGCCTGCCGGCGGTGATCACCGCCATCGTCATCGTCGACTGGACCCGCTTCTGCCGCGTCGTGCGCGCCGAGGTGATGGCGCAGAAGGGGCGCGACTACGTCGACGCCGCGATCGTGCTCGGGGTCGGCCGCGGCGCCATCCTGCGCCGCGAGATCCTGCCCAACCTGCTGCCGCTGATCGCCGTGCTGCTCGGCCTCGAGATGGGCGTCGCCGTCACCGTCGAGGCGATCCTCAGCTTCGTCGGCCTCGGCATCGCCTCGGACGCGCCGAGCTGGGGCGGGCTGATCGCCGAGGGCCGCAGCACCGTCTACCAGGCGTGGTGGGTGATGGCCATGCCGATGGCCTGCATCGTCCTGGTCGTGCTCGGCTTCAACGCGCTCAGCGACGGGCTGCGCGAGCGCTTCGACCCGCTGCTGCGGCGATGAGCGCGGTGCTCGACATCGCCGGGCTCCGGCTTTCGCTGCCCGCCCCGTCGGGCGGCCGCGTGCCGATCCTGCGCGGCGTCGACCTGACCATCGCGCCCGGCGAGATCCACGGGCTGGTCGGCGAGTCCGGGGCGGGCAAGAGCATGATCGGCCGCGTCCTGCTCGGCCTGCAGCCGCCGGCCGCCGCGGTCGCCGCCGACCGGCTGGACGTGCTCGGCCAGGATCTGCGCGGGCTCGGCGAGCGCCGGCGCCGCCGCCTGCTCACCGGCCGGCTGACGCTGATCCCGCAGGAGCCGATGACCGCCCTCAACCCGGTGCAGCGCATCGGCCGGCAGGTCGAGGCGGTGCTGCGACTGCAGCTCGGCCTGTCCGGCCGCGCCGCCGCCGACCGCGCCCTGGCGCTGCTCGCCGACGTCCGGCTGCGCGAGCCCGAGCGGGTGCTGCGGCGCTACCCGCACGAGCTCTCCGGCGGCATGCGCCAGCGCGTGCTGATCGCCATGGCCTTCGCCGCCGGGCCGCCGCTGGTGATCGCCGACGAGCCGACCACCGCGCTCGACGTCACCGTGCAGCGCGACATCCTGCAGCTGATCCGCGACCGCCAGCGCTCGGCCGGCACCGCGCTGCTCTTCGTCACCCACGATCTCGGCGTCGTCGCCAAGCTGTGCGACCGCGTCACCGTGCTGCATGCCGGGCGGGTGGTGGAGAGCGGCGAGACCGCCGCGCTGTTCGCCCGCCCCGCCCACGACTACACCCGCGCCCTGCTCGCCGCGACGCCGCGCTACGACCATCCCGCCGAGGCGCTGCGCCCGATCCCGCCCGCGCTCGCCGCCCGGCTGCAGGCCGAGGCCGCGGCGCTGGACGCCGCCGATGCCTGAGGTCGCCGATGCCTGAGGTCGCCGATGCTTGAGGCCGAGAACCTGGCGCTCGCCCTGCCCGACCGCGGCGGGGGCGGGCCGCTGTCGCCGGCGCCGCTGCTCTCGATCTTCTCCGGCATCGACCTCCGGCTCGCGGCGGGCGAGTCGCTCGGCATCGTCGGCGAGAGCGGCTCGGGCAAGACCTCGCTCGGCCGCACCCTGGTGCGGCTCTACCGCCCGACCGGCGGCCGGCTGCGCTTCGAGGGCCGCGACATCGCCGGCCTGCCCGAGCCGGCGCTGCGGCCGCTGCGCCACCGGCTGCAGTTCATCTTCCAGGACCCGCTCTCGGCGCTCAACCCGCGCCGCCGGATCGGCGCCATCCTCGGCCAGGGCTTCCTGCTGCACGGCCGGGCGGCGGACCGGGCCGCGGCGCGGCGGCTCTCGGCGGCGCTGCTCGAGCGGGTCGGGCTCGCCCCCGCTTTGCTCGACCGCTATCCGCACCAGCTCTCCGGCGGCCAGCGCCAGCGGGTCGGCATCGCGCGGGCCATCGCGCTCGAGCCGCGGCTGGTGGTGGCCGACGAGATCACCTCGGGCCTCGACGTCTCGACCCAGGCGCAGATCCTGGCGCTGCTGCGCGAGCTGCGCCGCGACCTCGGGCTGTCGCTGGTCTTCATCAGCCACAACCTCTCGACCGTGCGCATCCTGTGCGACCGGGTGCTGGTGATGCAGCAGGGCAAGGCGGTCGAGAACGGCCCCTGCGCGGCGCTCTTCGCGGCGCCGCAGCACCCCTATACGCGGCACCTGCTGGCCGCCATCCCGCTGCCCGAGGTCGATCCCGGCTGGCTCGACCGGCCCGCCGATGCGCGGTAGGGCCGGTCAGGAATCGTAGGACACCACCGAGGTGAAGGGCACGGTCAGGCGCGACCGGCCGCCGAGGAAGGCGAGCTCGATGATGCAGGCGGCGCCGCGCACGTCGGCGCCGACCTTGTGCAGCAGCTGGATCGACGCCTCCAGCGTGCCGCCGGTGGCGAGCAGGTCGTCGAGCACCACCACGCGCTGCCCCGGGGCGACCGCGTCGGCCTGGATCTCCACCGTGTCGGTGCCGTACTCCAGCGCATATTCGTAGGGGATGGTGGCGCCGGGCAGCTTGCCGCGCTTGCGCACCATGACGAAGCCGACATCGAGCTCGAGCGCCAGCGGCGCCGCCACCAGGAAGCCGCGCGACTCGATGCCGACGAGCAGCTCCGGCCGGTGCGGCGCCACCGCCTCGGCCAGGAGGCGCACGGTGGTCCGCCACGCCGCCGCGTTCCGCAGCAGGGTCGAGATGTCGTAGAAGAGGATTCCCGGCTTGGGGAAGTCCGGGATCTGGCGGATATGCTCGCGGATCGGCATGCGTGTCCCTTCCCGACGCTGCGCGCCTCCCTCGCGGCGCCGGGGCGGACGACGGGTGGCCGCGCATGCTAGCCGGCCGGCGTCCCCGACACAATTTCGTCGCTCGGCCGCCGGTCGCCCGGTGGTCGCCCGGCCGGCCGCAAATCCGTCGCCGCCGCCGGCGCTTGCCACTATCATGCGCGGCGCGGAAAGGGGGCCGGATGGCGGCGACGCCCGGGGCGCGGATCGAGAGCAGGCGGCAGGGCGACGAGCTCGTCATCGTGGCGGGCGGCGACTGGACGGTCGCCTCGGCCGCGAAGCTCGACGACGGCCTGCGCCGGCTCGGGCTGGATCATGCCCGCAGCGCGCGCTTCGAGCTCGCCGGCATCGACACCCTGGACAGCGCCGGCGCCTGGCTGATCTGGCGGACCCGCTGCGCCCTCGACCATGCCGGGATCCGCACCAGCCTGGAGGGGCTGAAGCCGCAGCACGCCCCGCTCCTCGCCAAGGTGACCGAGATCGGCGAGCCGGCGCCGGTGCGGCCGCTGCGGCATTCGCCGCTGGTCGACATGCTGGCGCGGATCGGCCGCTCCGTCTTCACCATCGGCCGCCAGGCGCGCCAGCTGATCGGCTTCCTCGGCGCCATCGTGGTGGCGCTGCTGCGCCTGCTCTACCAGCCGCGGCGGATCCGCTTCACCTCGCTGATCAGCCATCTCGAGCAGGTCGGGCTGAACTGCCTGCCGATCCTCGGGCTGCTTTCCTTCCTGGTCGGCATCGTGCTCGCCTACCAGGGCGTCGACCAGCTGCGCAAGTTCGGGGCGGAGATCTTCACCGTCAACCTGGTCGGCGTCTCGGTGCTGCGCGAGATGGGCATCCTGCTCACCGCGATCATCGTCGCCGGCCGCTCCGGCAGCGCCTTCACCGCCCAGATCGGCACCATGCAGGTCAACGAGGAGGTCGACGCGCTGCGCACGCTGGGGCTCGACCCCATCGAGGTGCTGGTGCTGCCCCGCGTGCTGGCCCTGATCATCGCCATGCCGCTGCTCACCTTCTTCGCCAACGTCATGGCGGTCCTCGGCGGCGGGCTGATGGCGATCACCCTGATCGACATCCCGTTCAGCCAGTTCCTGCGGCAGCTCAACGCGGCGGTCAGCCTGTCGACCCTCTGGGTCGGCATGAGCAAGGCGCCGGTCTTCGCCTTCATCATCGCCATGGTCGGCTGCTTCGAGGGGCTGCAGGTCACCGGCAGCGCCGAGAGCGTCGGCCGCCTGACCACCCAGTCGGTCGTCGAGTCGATCTTCCTGGTCATCGTCTTCGACGCCGTCTTCTCGATTCTCTTCTCCTATATCGGGTTCTGAGCAGCGATGCGCCGCACGGGCTCCCTCGCGCCGCACGATGGCAAGGCCGCGCTCCCCCTGTCATGGCCGGCCTCGAGCCGGCCATCCAGGCTGCGGCGGCTTCTGGATTGCCGGGTCGAGCCCGGCAATGACAGGAGGGCGGCGCGGTGACCGACCCGTCCCCCACCCCGGTGATCACCGTGCGCGGCCTGCAGAACCGCTTCGGGGCGCAGATCGTGCATGACGGGCTCGACCTCGACGTGCTGCCGGGCGAGGTGCTGGGGGTGGTCGGCGGCTCGGGCACCGGCAAGTCGGTGCTGCTGCGCACCATCGTCGGCCTCAACCGGCAGGCCAAGGGCACCATCACCGTGCTCGGCAGCGACACCCGCACCCTCAACGAGCGCGGCTGGCACGAGCTGGAGCGGCAATGGGGCGTGCTGTTCCAGGGCGGCGCCCTCTTCAGCTCGCTGACCGTGGCGCAGAACATCCAGGTGCCGATGCGCGAGCACACCCGGCTGAGCCCGGCCCTGATGGCCGAGCTCACCGCCCTCAAGATCGCCATGGTCGGCCTGCCGCCCGGCGCCGCCGACAAGTACCCGTCCGAGCTCTCCGGCGGCATGAAGAAGCGGGTCGGGCTGGCCCGGGCGCTGGCGCTCGATCCCGCCATCCTCTTCCTCGACGAGCCGACCGCCGGGCTCGACCCGATCGGCGCCTCGGCCTTCGATTCTCTGATCCGCACCCTGCAGCAGAGCCTGGGGCTCACGGTGTTCATGGTGACCCACGATCTGGACAGCCTGAATACGATCTGCGACCGTATCGCGGTGCTGATCGACAAGCGGATCAAGGTCGGGACCATGGAAGCGCTGCTCGACGACAGCCATCCATGGATCCGCGAGTACTTCCACGGGCCGCGCGGTCGCGCGGCGCGCCACGCCGAGACCTGACGCTTGGAAACCCGCGCAGGCTATGTTGCGGTCGGCGGCTTCGTGCTGCTGCTCGTGGTCGGCGTGGTGGCCGCCGTGCTGTGGCTCGGCAAGTTCACCACCAACCAGGAATTCGCCCATTACGACATCCTGTTCCACGGCGACGTGACCGGGCTGCAGCTGGACGGCCCGGTGCGCTTCCGCGGCATCCCGGTCGGCCGCGTCCAGGACATCGGCATCGACGCCGGCCAGGACGCCGTCCGGGTCACCGTCGAGGTCCGGCGCGACACCCCGATCCGCGCCGATTCCAAGGCCTCCCTGGAGTTCCAGGGCATCACCGGCGTGCTCTACGTGCTGATCAACGGCGGCAGCCCGTCGGCGCCGCTGCTGCCGAAGGCGGCGCGGCAGCCCTATCCGCAGATCGCGTCCAAGGCCGGCAAGTTCGAGGGCCTCTTCCAGGGGGCGCCCGACCTGATCGCCCACCTCAACGACCTGGTGACCAAGGTCTCGGCGCTGTTCAGCGACGAGAACCGCACCGCCATCGACAGCACGCTGCTCAACATCGCGACCCTGACCGAGACGCTGACCAAGCAGGGCGGCGGCCTCGACAAGCTGCTCACCGACGGCACCGACACGGTCAACAAGATCGGCGTCATGGCGACGGACTTCGACGCGCTGGCCAACGACCTGCGCGGCGAGATCAAGGGGGCGGGCGGCGATGCCAAGGCGGCCATCGTCGACCTCCGGACGATGACCAAGTCGCTGACCCGGCTGTCCGACCAGCTGAACGGGATGCTCGCCGAGAACCGGACGCCGATCCACGACTTCACCACCGTCGGCCTCTACGAGACGACGCAGCTGATCACCGACCTGCGGCTGCTCGCCGCCACCCTCTCTCGGGTCACCCAGCAGTTCGAGCGCGATCCGGCCCGCTTCCTGTTCGGCGACCGGCGCCAGGGCTACGAGGCGCAATAGCATGGATCTGGAACGACGGAGGTGGCTCGCCGCCGGCGCGGCGACGACGCTGGCGCTGGCGACCGGCGGCTGCAGCCTGCTGGCCGCGCTGCCCAAGGTCAACGAGCCGCTCGACCTCTACACGCTGACGCCGAAGACCACCTTCGACCCCGACCTGCCGCATGTCGACTGGCAGCTGATCGTCGAGCAGCCGGTCGCCGCCGGCGGCCTCGACACCGCCCGCATCGCGCTGCAGCGCAACCCCTACACCCTGGAGTACTACGCCAAGGCGAGCTGGACCGACAACGCGCCCTCGATGATCCAGACCCTGCTGGTCGCCTCGTTCGAGCGCAGCGGCAGGATCGTCTCGGTCGGCCGGGAATCGGTCGGCCTCAGGCCCGACTACCTGCTGAAGACCGAGCTGCGCGAGTTCCAGGCCGTCTACTACGACGGCGACGGCAAGACCCCGAAGGTCGTGGTCCGGATCAACGCCAAGGTGGTCGAGATGCCGGACCGGCGGATCATCGGCAGCAAGACCATCGTGAAGGAAGAGAAGGCGGCGACCCCCGAGTTCAAGGAGATCATCAACGCCTACGACGTGGCGCTCGGCCGGGCGCTGCGCGAGATCGTCACCTTCACCCTGACCGCGCCGCAGCACCGCAACCAGCCCTCGGCCGAGCCGTGAGCGCCAGGCGGTGAGCGCCGGGCAGTGAGCGCCGGGCAGTGAGCGCCGGGCAGTGAGCGCCGGAGGGTGAGCCACGTCTTCCACCGCGAGCCGGGGCCGGGGCTGCCGGTCGCGGTCGGCGGCGCGGGCGCCTGGATCGTCGATGCCGAGGGCCGCCGCTATCTCGACGCCAGCGGCACCGCCGCCGTCTCCTGCCTCGGCCACGACCACCCCAAGGTGGTGGCGGCGATCTGCCGCCAGGCCGAGGCCCTGCCCTTCGCCCATACCGGCTTCTTCACCACCGAGGCGCTGGAGCGGCTGGCCGACGCGCTGGTGGCGCCGGCGCCCGGCGACCTCGACCGCGTCTTCTTCGTCTCCGGCGGCTCGGAGGCGACCGAGTCGGCGCTCAAGCTGGCCCGCCAGTACTTCCTGGCGGTCGGCCAGCCGCAGCGCCGCCGCTTCGTCGCCCGCCGCCAGAGCTATCATGGCAACACGCTGGGCGCGCTGGCGGTCGGCGGGAATGCGCGGCGGCGCGAGCCCTATGCGCCGCTGCTCATGCCGGCGACCCACATCGCGCCCTGCTACCCCTATCGCGACCGGCGCCCGGGCGAGGACGACGCGGCCTACGGCCGGCGCGTCGCCGACGAGCTGGAGGCGGCGCTGCTGGCGCTGGGGCCGGACAGCGTCGCCGGCTTCATCGCCGAGACGGTGGCCGGCGCCACGCTCGGCGCCGCACCGCCGGTGCCGGGCTACTTCCGGCGGATCCGCGAGATCTGCGACCGCCACGGCGTGCTGCTGATCCTCGACGAGGTGATGTGCGGCGTCGGCCGCACCGGCAGCTTCTACGCCTGCGAGCAGGAGGGCGTCGCCCCCGACCTGCTGACCATCGCCAAGGGGCTCGGCGCCGGCTACCAGCCGATCGGCGCGCTGCTCGCCTCGCGCCGCATCTGGGAGGCGGTGAGCCGGGACGGCGGCAGCTTTCAGCACAGCCACACCTACAGCGGCCACGCCATCGCCTGCGCCGCCGCGCTGGCGGTGGTCACCGCCATCGCCGAGGAGGACCTGCTGCCCCGCGTGGCGCGGCTCGGCGACCAGCTGCGCGCCGGCCTGGCGGCGCGGCTCGGCGGCCACCCGCATGTCGGCGACATCCGCGGCCGCGGCCTGCTGCTCGGCCTCGAGCTGGTCGCCGACCGGGTGAGCCGGCGGCCGTTCCCGCCGCAGCCGCGGCTCGCCGCCGCGGTGAAGCGCGCCGCGCTCGAGCGGGGGCTGATCTGCTACCCGATGGGCGGCACCATCGACGGGCTGCAGGGCGACCACGTCGTCCTGGCACCGCCCTTCGTCACCGCCGAGGCGGAGATCGACCTGATCGTCGACCGCCTCGCGGCGGCGATCGACGCGGCGGTGGCGGCGGTCGGCTAGGCCGGCTGCTCCGGCTCCCCCGCCAGCGCCGCCGGCTCCTCGGGCGGGGCCTCGGCCGGGGCCGGCTCGCCGCCCACCACCTCGCCGAGGCTGCGGCCGAGGTGCCGTGCGTCCTCGGGCGACAGCGCGAACGACCAGGAAGCCGTGGGGCCGACCTGCAGCGACAGCACGACCAGCCCGGTCGCCGGCTCCTGCGCCACCCGCCAGGCCGGCTGGTCGAACACCACGCCGGTGATCTGCCACGGCGCGGTGCTCGGCAGCGTGCCGCTCTTCGCCTCGCCCTCGACCAGCGCCAGCATGCTGCCGAAGGACTGCACGATGTCGCGCAGCTGCCCGGGCGGCAGCACCATCGTCGCCAGCGGCCGCTCGGCCGGGTCGGAGATGACGAGGGTCACGTCCGCCGAGGCTCCCGAGAGCACCAGCCGCAAGGACCGGTCGGAGCGCGCCTGAGATGCCATCAACCCCTTCCCGCCGTTCGCAAAACGGCATGCGCGAAGCATAGAGGGAGGGGCTGGGCAAGTCGACCGCGCCGACGTGCCGAGCCCTTGATCGACCCGATCGCTTGCAGGGCTCCGATCGTGCGGCGCGCCTATGAACCCTGGGCGAGGCCTGCGATCAGCCGCGTTGTCGCTGCGAGCGCGTCGTCGAAGCTGGGGACCTCACCTGGCTCCGCAAACGACACCTGTCGCACGAACTCCTCATACTCGCGCGCCCAGAGCGGGTCGCTGCGCAGCCGCTCGAGCATATTGCCGAAGCGCCCCGCGATATCGGCAGGCGCCCCGCCGGTTCCCCGTCCGGCATCGGCGGCGGCGGCCTGACGGACCAGCGCGCCGAACTGGGGCGATGCTCTGGCCTGTGGCGCGATCGCCGCAAGATCGTGAAGGTGGCGGATCACCGCCGGGTCGTCGCCCGCTTCGCCGCGCCGCCGCGAGCCGACGCGCCAGGCGAGCGCGCTCAGCTTCTCGGCCGCGGTCTCGACGGGATCGACGCAGGCAAAGGCCGGGACCTCGGACGTCTCGCCCTTGGCTGCTGCAATCAGGGAACCGATCGGCCGCGCGATCGGCGGCAGCGCCGGGCTGCCGAACGTCATCTCGATGCGCAGGTGGGGGCGCAGTCCCCGCCCGCTCCCGAAGCCCGTTGGATATGCGAGATCGGCCGAGAAGAACCGGCTTTCATTGCTCACGGCGGGCCGGCCGGCCAGCTCGAAGTCCGCTGCCGTGAGCGCGCCGAGAATCAGCTCGCGATAGAGGCTGCGCTGCAGGCGCCCCTTCGCGGCGCTCGGTGCCGGGGGCATCGCGACCTTGAAGTCGATGTCCTCGGAGAAGCGCTTGATGAGCCCCCAGGCCTTGGACAGCGACGTGCCGCCGGAGAATGCGAGCCGGACCGGACCGTGGTCCAGTCTCCCGAGCACGCCGATCGCACGCACGACGTGCCAATCCTTCTCGACCAGGCCAGTGTCGGTGCGAAGACGACTGGCGACGTCTTCAACGAGGCGCCGGTCCAGCACGCTCGAAGCTCAGGGGGACGCCGTCGTAGCTCAGCTTGCGCCGGACCCGCCGGCGCACGCCGATGACGCGACCGGAGGGGACTTGTGTCGTGCGGCCGGCGTCGTAGGCCCGCTCGAGCCTGGTCGGGGTCGTCTTGACGCCGATCCGTCCGAGGGCTTCGGCTGCCATCTCGCGCAGGCCTTTCGCCGGGGCCGGCCTGCCGTCGAGCAGCGATGGCCGCGTACGGGCATAGAGGCCGTAGCCGAGCCTGGTCAGGCGGCCGGCCCGCACCAGCCTGTTCAATGCCCGGCCCACCTGGTCGTAGCCGCCGAGATCGCGAAAATCACCCCGCAGGAAGACGTCCCCGCGCTTGCGCGCGATGCGCTTCCAAAGGCGATCTTCCAGGGTCGGCGGCTTCATTGGCATTGTCCTGGCTGACAAGATACGACACCGACATGATTATTTCAACGATAGTTCAATGTGATACACGATATTTGTGACATCGCGGCCGGATCAGGCCGCGGTCGGTGGGCGCCCGCCCGGCCGCGCTTGGCACGCCCGGCGGCCATGGGCTAGGTTGCCGGCGACTTTCCAGGAGCCAGAGCGGCGGAGCGCATCGCGAGATGGTCGAGAGCCTCAATCACTTCATCCAGGGCAAGCTGGTGCCCGGCGAGAGCGGACGCTTCGGCGACGTCTTCAACCCGGCGACCGGCGAGGTCGCGGCGCGCGTGCCGCTGGCCAGCGCCGCCGAGCTCGACCGTGCCGTGCTGGCCGCGGCCGCCGCCTTCCCGACCTGGTCGGCGGTCACCCCGCTGCAGCGCTCGCGCGTCATGTTCCGCTTCAAGAGCCTGGTCGAGGCGAACATGGACCGGCTGGCGGCGCTGGTCACCGCCGAGCACGGCAAGGTGCTGAGCGACGCGCGCGGCTCGGTGCAGCGCGGCCTCGAGGTGGTCGAGTTCGCCTGCGGCATCCCGCAAATGCTGAAGGGCGAGTTCACCGAGAATGTCGGCACCAACATCGACAGCTGGTCGATCCGCCAGCCGCTCGGCGTCTGCGCCGGCATCACGCCGTTCAACTTCCCGGCCATGGTGCCGATGTGGATGTTCCCGATCGCGCTGGCCTGCGGCAACACCTTCGTGCTGAAGCCCTCGGAGCGCGACCCCTCGGCCAGCCTGCTGATGGCCGAGCTGCTCAAGCAGGCCGGGCTGCCGGACGGCGCCTTCAACGTCGTGCACGGCGACAAGGAGGCGGTCGACGCCATCCTGCACCACCCGGAGATCCAGGCGGTCAGCTTCGTCGGCTCGACGCCGATCGCCGAGTACATCTACCGGACCGGCTGCACCAACGCCAAGCGCGTGCAGGCGCTGGGCGGCGCCAAGAACCACATGGTGGTGATGCCCGACGCCGACCTCGCCCAGGCCACCGACGCGCTGATGGGCGCCGGCTACGGCTCGGCCGGCGAGCGCTGCATGGCGGTCTCGGTCGCCGTCGCGGTCGGCTCGGTCGGCGACGCGCTGATCGAGCGGCTGGCGCCGCGGGTGCGCGCCCTCAAGGTGGCGCCCGGCACCGACCCCGAGGCCGAGATGGGCCCGCTGGTCACCCGCCAGCATCTCGACAAGGTGACCGCCTATGTCGACAGCGGCGTCGCCGAGGGCGCCAGGCTGGTGGTCGACGGCCGCGGCCTCAAGCTGCAAGGCTACGAGAAGGGCTTCTTCATGGGCGGCTGCCTGTTCGACGAGGTCAAGCCGAGCATGAAGATCTACAAGGAGGAGATCTTCGGCCCGGTCCTCTCGGTGGTCCGCGCCCCCGACTACGAGAGCGCGGTGCGGCTGGTCAACGAGCACGAGTACGGCAACGGCACGGCGATCTTCACCCGCGACGGCGACGCCGCCCGCGACTTCTCCAGCAAGATCAAGGTCGGCATGGTCGGCATCAACGTGCCGATCCCGGTGCCGATGGCCTTCCACAGCTTCGGCGGCTGGAAGCGCTCGCTGTTCGGCGACCAGCACATGCACGGGCCGGAGGGCGTGCGCTTCTACACCAAGCTGAAGACCGTCACCTCGCGCTGGCCGACCGGCATCCGCGCCGGCGCCGAGTTCGTCATGCCGACGATGCGGTAGGATCGCCTATTCCGGCGCCGGCTGCTCCGCCGGCTCCTGCTGGGGCGGCTCCGCCGCGGCGTGCAGCGAGTCCAGCAGCGCCTGGTCGATCCGGCCGGTCCGCTGCATGCCGTGGTCTTCCTGCCACTGCTTGATCGCATCCTGGGTCTGCGGGCCGTCGATGCCGTCCGGCGCGCCGTTGTAGTAGCCCTGCGCGCCCAGCAGCTGCTGCACCTGCCGCACGCCCGGATCGATCGCCGGGCGCGGCGGCGCGGCGTAGCGCGGCCCGTAGCGCAGCGCCTCGACCAGCTGCGTCGTCGGCATGCCGTCGACCGGCTGGCCCGCCGCGCGCTGCCAGTCGCGGATCGCCTGGCGCGTCTGCGGCCCGTCGATGCCGTCGACCGGGCCGCGATAGAAGCCGGCCCGGGCGAGCTCGTCCTGGATGGTGCGCAGGTACATCGCCTCCAGGCCCGGGGCGAAGCCGCCCTGCTGCGCCGGCGCGGCCGCGGCGGCGCCGAGCAGGGCGGCGGCGAGCATGACGGAGGACAGCAGGCGCATCGGCTCGGCTCCGGCGATGGGACAACCGTCGAGATAGGCGCTCCGGCCCGGCGCGGCAATGAGGCTGGCGAGCCCGGCGGGTGGCGGCAATAATGCCGGCCCTGCCGCCGCCAGACCGGGGAGCCCCGCCGCCGTGACCACCGACCTCGCTTTGCTTCCGGCCGCCGACCTGCTGGCCGGCTATCGCGACCGGCGCTTCTCGCCGGTCGAGGCGATCGACGCCGTGCTGGCGCGCATCGCCCGGCTCGAGCCGCGGCTCAACGCCTTCCGCCAGGTCGAGGCGGAGAGCGCCCGCGCCGCAGCCAGGGAGTCGGAGGCGCGCTGGCAACGCGGCGCGCCCGCCGGGTTGCTCGACGGCGTGCCGACCACCGTCAAGGACCTGGTGATCACCCGCGGCTGGCCGACCCTGCGCGGCTCGCGCGCGATCTCGCCCGACCAGCCCTGGACCGAGGACGCGCCGGCGGTCGCCCGGCTGCGCGAGGCCGGTGCCGTGCTGATCGGCAAGACGACCACCCCGGAGTTCGGCTGGAAGGGGGTGACCGACAGCCCGCTCACCGGCATCACCCGCAATCCCTGGAACCTCGAGCGCACCCCCGGCGGCAGCAGCGGCGGCGCCTCGGCGGCGGCCGCCGCCGGCCTCGGCGCGCTCCATATCGGCACCGACGGCGGCGGCTCGATCCGCATCCCGGCGAGCTTCGCCGGGATCTTCGGGCTGAAGCCGACCTTCGGCCGGGTGCCGGCCTATCCGGCGAGCCCGTTCGGGACGCTGGCCCATCTCGGGCCGATGACCCGCACCGTGACCGACGCCGCGCTGATGCTGAGCGTCATGGCCCGGCCCGACGCGCGCGACTGGTACGCCCTGCCGGCGGGGCAGGCCGACTACCGCGACGGGCTGGAGGACGGCGTGCGCGGGCTGCGCATTGCCTTCGCCCCGACCCTCGCCGGCGCCCCGGTCGCGCCGGCGGTGGCGGCCGCGGTGGCCGCCGCGGCGCGGGTCTTCGCCGAGCTCGGCGCCACGGTGGAGGAAGCCGATCCCGGCCTGCCGGACAGCGCCGAGACCTTCCGCCGGCACTGGTACCCCGGCGCCGCGGCGGTGCTCCAGGCCTATTCCGCGGCGCAGCGGGCGGCGATGGATCCCGGCTTCCTCGAGATCGCCGCCGAGGGCGCCGCGATCGGGCTGCTCGACCATCTCGCCGCGGTGAAGCAGCGCGAGGCGCTCGGCCAGGCGATGAACCGGTTCCACCAGCGCTGGGACCTGCTGCTGCTGCCGACCATGCCGCTCACCGCCTTCGCCGCCGGGCGCGAGGTGCCGGCCGGCAGCGCCGCCCGGCGCTGGACCGAGTGGACGCCCTTCACCTATCCCTTCAACCTGACCCGCCAGCCGGCCGCCAGCCTGCCCTGCGGCCTGGCGCCGGACGGGCTGCCGGTCGGGCTGCAGATCGTCGGCCCGCTCTACTGCGACGCGCTGGTGCTGCGGGCCGCGCGCGCCTACGAGCAGGCCCGGCCGTTCGCCCTGCCGCCCGAGGGCTGAGCCCTCAGAGCCAGGCCCTCAGAGCCAGGCCCTTAAAGCCAGCCGGCGCGGCGGAAGCGGTAGTAGAGGTAGCCGCAGAGCCCGGCGATGCCGAGCAGGGTGACGGGGTAGCCCCAGACCCAGCGCAGCTCCGGCATGTGCTCGAAGTTCATGCCGTAGATGCCGGCCACGGCGGTCGGCACGGCGAGGATGGCGGCCCAGCCGGCGAGCCGCTTGGTGACCTCGTTCTGCTGCACCGAGGCGAGCATCAGGTTGGCTTCCAAGGCCGAGGTCAGCAGCTCGCGCTGGCCGTCGATCGCCTCGGCGATGCGCAGCACATGGTCGTGCACGTCGCGGAAATAGGGGTGGGTGTCGCGGTCGATCAGCGACACGTCGAAGCGCATCAGCCGGGTGGTGATGTCGGCCAGCGGCATGACGCTGCGGCGCAGCGCGACGAGGTCGCGCTTCAGGTCGTAGACGCGCTCGATGGTGGTGCGGTCGAAGGTCTCCTTGAAGACGCTCTGCTCCAGCTGCTCGACCTCGGCCTCGATCGTCTCGACCACCGGCATGTAGTTGTCGACGATGAAGTCGATCAGCGAGTAGAGGACGAAGTCCTCGCCCTTGCGCAGCAGGCTGGGCGCGTTCTCGCAGCGCGCCCGCACCTCGGTGTAGGAGGTCGAGGCGCCGTGGCGCACGGTGATGACGTAGCCGTCGCCGACGAAGATGTGGGTCTCGCCGAGATCGACCGCGCCGTTGATCAGCTGGGCGGTGTGCAGCACCAGGAAGAGCGAGCTGTCATAGACCTCCAGCTTCGGGCGCTGGTGGGCGTTGTGGGCGTCCTCGATGGCGAGGTCGTGCAGGCCGAACAGCCGCTGCACCTTGCGCAGCAGCTCCTCGCTCGGCTCGTGCAGGCCGATCCAGACGAAGCGGCCCTTGCCGCGGCGAAAGGCCGGCACGTCGTCGATGTTGAAATCGGCGACCCGCCGGCCGTCCTCGTAGGCGGCGCATCCGACCAGCATGGCGCCCTCCCGCTCCCCCGTTCCCCTCGATCCGGCCGCGGCCTAACATGCGGCGATCGGCGCTGGTGGACCCGCTGCGATGGTTAGCCCGCCCGCCGCACGGGAGCAAGGAAAAGGCGGCCATGGCCGAGGGCATCGTCAGGATCGGCTGCGCGTCGGGCTTCTGGGGCGACTCGGCGCTCGCCGCCCGGCAGCTGGTCGAGCGCGGCGGGATCGACTTCCTGGTCTTCGACTACCTCGCCGAGGTCACCATGTCGATCCTCGCCCGGGCCAAGGCGCGCTCGCCCGATCTCGGCTACGCCACCGACTTCGCCACTGCGGTCGTCCCCGACGTCATCGCCGAGGTGGCGCGGCGGCGCATCCGCATCGTCTGCAACGCCGGCGGGGTCAACCCGCAGGCCTGCCGCGAGGCGGTCCTGGCGGCGGCGCGCGCCGCCGGCGTCGAGCCGCGCGTCGCGCTGGTGCTGGGCGACGACCTGATGCCGGCGATCCCGGCGCTGCGCGCCGCCGGCACCCGCGAGATGTTCACCGGCGAGCCGCTGCCCGAGCGGCTGCTCAGCGCCAACGCCTATCTCGGCGCGCTGCCGGTCGCCCGGGCGCTCGATGCCGGGGCCGACATCGTCATCACCGGCCGCTGCGTCGACAGCGCGGTCACGCTCGGGCCGCTGATCCACGCCTTCGGCTGGTCGATGGACGATCACGACCGGCTCGCCGCCGGCACGCTCGCCGGCCACATCATCG
This sequence comes from Dongiaceae bacterium, assembly GCA_046349435.1. GTDB lineage: Bacteria > Pseudomonadota > Alphaproteobacteria > Dongiales > Dongiaceae > JAXMCI01. The sequence continues at coordinate 29,644 of JAXMCI010000052.1, forward strand.
AGTGCGGCGCGCAGGCCACCGGCGGCCTCTTCACCGACTGGGAGGAGGTGCCGGGCTGGGCCGACATCGGCTACCCGATCGTCGAGTGCGACGCGGCGGGCGGCATCGTCGTCACCAAGCCGCCCGGCACCGGCGGGCTGGTCGCGCCGGCGACGGTGGCCGAGCAGATCGTCTACGAGATCGGCGACCCCGCCGCCTACCTGGTGCCGGACGTGACCGCCGACTTCTCGCAGGTGCGGCTGGCGGCCGAGGGGCCGGACCGGGTCCGGGTGAGCGGCGCGCGCGGCCGGCCGCCGACCCCGACCTACAAGGTCAGCGCGACGCTGCTCGACGGCTTCCGCCTCAGCGGCACGCTGACCATCGTCGGCCGCGACGCCGCCGCCAAGGCGCGCCGCACCGGCGAGGCGCTGCTCGAGCGGACGCGCGGCGAGCTCGCCCGCCGCGGCCTCGCCGACTTCGCCGAGACGGCCATCGAGCTGCTCGGCGCCGAGCAGGAATACGGTCCGCATGCCCGGCAGGGCGGCACGCGCGAGGTGGTGCTGCGGCTGTCGGCGCGGCACCGCGACCGCGCGGCGCTCGAGCTGCTCGGCCGCGAGTTCGCCTCGCCGGTGACCTCGATGTCGCCCGGCACGACCGGCTATATCGGCGGCCGGCCGGCGGCCCAGTCGGCGATCCGCCTGTTCTCGTTCCTGGTCGACAAGCCGGCGGTCCCGGTGTCGATCGACGTCGCCGGCGAGCTGCACCCGGTCGCCATCCCGCCCGGCCGCGAGCCGCCGCCGGCCGCCCCGCCGTCAGGGTCGGTCGAGCCGTCGGGCGCGCCATCGGGCGAGGCCGCCGGCGACGTGCCGGTCCCGCTGATCCGGCTCGCCCACGGCCGCAGCGGCGACAAGGGCGACAGCGCCAACGTCGCGATCATCGCGCGGCGGCCGGAACATGTCGCCCTGCTCCGCGAGCGGCTGACCGCGGCCCGCGTCGCCGCCCACTTCGCCCATCTCTGCCGCGGCCCGGTGCTGCGCTACGAGCTGCCCGGGATCGGCGGCTTCAACTTCCTGCTGGCCGACGCGCTCGGCGGCGGCGGGGTGCTGTCCCTGCGCAACGACCCGCAGGGCAAGGCCTACGCGCAGATCCTGCTCGATCTCGAGCTGCCCGTGCCGGCCGCGGTCGCGGCGACTCTCTGACTCCCTCCCGCTCGCGGCCCCCTCGCGAGAGAGGGAGACGTCCCCGCTGCTGCCACGCTTCCGGAACCGGACAGCCGAATCCAGGGTTGTTCGCGGTGTTCGGTCGACCCGAGGCGGGGGCGCCAAGAGCGGGAGCGGAACCATGCTTTATTGGGCACTTGTCTTTCTCGTCATCTCGATCATCGCCGCCGTTTTTGGATTTGGCCGCATCTCCGAGGCGGCGGCCGGTATCGCCAAGATCCTGTTCTTCATCTTCATCGTGATCTTCGTCGTGCTGCTTCTCATCTCCGTCTTCGGCGGCCACACGGGCACGATCACGCCGTAGCGGCCCCGGAACCCCGCCGCAGCCGTCTTGTTAGGCTGCCGGGAATGAAGATCTTGGGGCGGTTCGGCTATCATCGGAGCGCCCGCGACCCGGCCAGGCCGACCCGGCCTGGCCGCATCGCGTGAGACGGGAGGGCACCATGACCGACACCGACGCCGTGAAGCAGGACACCGACGCGCTGCGCGACGACCTCAACGCGCTGCGCTCCGACATCGCCTCGCTGGCCGCCACGGTCAAGGAGCTGATGGTCGGCAAGGCGCGCGAGGCGAGCAGCGCCGCCGGCGAGAACCTCGACGAGCTGCGCGACCGGGTCGAGCAGATGGCCGAGCAGGTGCGCGACCGCGGCCGCGCCGCCTCGGAGAAGCTGCAGCGCCAGGTCGAGGAGCGGCCGCTCACCAGCCTGCTGGTGGCCTTCGCCGCCGGGCTGGTGATCTCCCGCCTGCTCGACAGGCGCTGACGCCTTGTCTCTCCTGACGCAGGCGATGCGCCTGGCCGGCGCCGGCATGGCCGCGAAGATGGCGCTGCGCCGCGTCGTCATGCGCCTGGCCATCGCGGCCGCGCTCGGCATCGCGGCGCTGGCCGCACTCATCGGGGCGATCGGCTATGCGCTGGCCGCGCTCTGGTACCGGCTCACCTACTCGATGAGCGAGCCGCAGGCGGCGCTGATCCTGACGGCCATCCTGGTGGCGCTCGCGCTGATCCTGGCCGGGACCGCCTTCCTGGTGATGCGGCGCCCGAGACGCCAGCCGGACGGGCTTGCCGAGCTGGCGCGGCGCGCCAGCGAGAGCGTGTCCGGGCGGCGCTCGATCGACGCCCGCGGCCTGCTCGAGCGGCTGCCGGTGACGCCGACCACGGTGCTGGGCGCGCTCGCGCTCGGCATCATCATCGGGGTGCTGCGCAAGCGTCCCCGGCGCTGACCGGCCGGCGCCGCTCTCTCCACACGCACGGGCTCGCGCCTTCAGGCAGCCCCCTCCCGGTCCGGGAGGGGGCTGCCTCGTCTTGCGCGCGCGGCCTCAGAGCGTGATGCGGCCGAGCAGCATCAGGATGACGACGATGATCAGGATGGTGCCGAGCAGGCCGCTCGGGAAATAGCCCCAGCCGCGGCTGTAGGGCCAGCTCGGGACGGCGCCGATCAAGAGAATGATCAGGACGATGAGCAGGATTGCTCCGACCGACATGACGATCTCCTCCATTGGCGGCCGACCGCCGCCCAGTCTGCGAGTGGCCGGCCGCAATGGCGCGGCCGATCGGCCCGCCAGCCGCCTCGGCGGGAGCGGGCCTCGACGGCACCGGCTGCCTCGCCAGGACGCCGCCCTGCAATGAATGTTCCCGCCCAGCCTTTGTTCCGGGCGGTCCGGGCGCCCGCCGCGCCCGGAACCTGCTCGCCGCGAGGGCGTTGGCTGGCTGGGTAGGGGCGGAGCCGGGAGGCGAGCATGAGCGAGCCCGAGCGGGCCGGCGGCCGGACGCAGCCGGCGCCGAGGCGGCGGTCGGCCGGCGGCCGGATGCTGCGGGTCGTGGCGTGGGTGCTCGGCGGCATCGTCCTGCTGGTCGCCGCCGGCATCGCCTTCCTGGTCTTCCTGTTCGACTGGAACGACCTCAAGGGCGTCGTCGCGCACCAGTCGAGCCGCGCCAGCGGCCGCGATGTGGCGATCGACGGCGACATCGAGGTCGATCTCTCCCTGACGCCGCACATCCGGATCGACGGGCTGCGGCTCGGCAATCCGACCTGGGCCGCCGATCCGCAGCTGGCGCGCATCGGCTCGCTGCAGTTCAGCATCGAGCTGCTCGAGCTGCTGCGCGGCCGGATGGTGCTGCCGGAGGTCGTGCTCGACCGGCCGAAGATCAGCCTGGAGAAGGGCGAGAACGGCCGCGCCACCTGGTCCTTCGGCGACAATCCCGGCGCCGTCGCCGTCGCCCGGACGGCAGTCCCGAGCCGGCGCGAGAGCTTCCCGATCATCGGCAACCTGGTGATCCGCGACGGCAGCATCCGCTATCTCGACCGCAAGGGCGGCATCGACATCACCAGCGAGGTCAGCACCGCCGTCGGCACCGCCGCCGGCCGGGCGCAGGTGACGCTGCACGGCGAGGGCAAGTTCCAGGAGCAGCGCTTCACCCTCGACGTGACGGCCGGATCGCTGCTGCAGCTGCGGCAGAGCGCGACGCCCTACCCGCTCACCGTCGACGCCGCGATCGGCGCGACGCGCGGCCATGTCGAGGGCACGCTGACCCGCCCGCTCGACCTCGAGGGGCTGAACCTGACCCTGCGCCTCTCCGGCCGGAACATGGCCGAGCTGTTCCCGATCTTCGGCATCCCGGTGCCGCCGACGCCGCGCTACGACCTCACCGGCAAGCTCGAGCACGAGGGCGATGTCTGGCGCTTCACCGGTGCCGCCGGCCGGCTCGGCGACAGCGACCTCGCCGGCGACGTGACGATCGACGCCGGCCGGGAGCGGCCCGTGCTGCAGGCCACGCTGCGCTCGCACCGGCTCGACTACACCGCGCTGGCCGGGCTGATCGGCGCGGCGCCGCCCGGCAGCGGCGAGGCGGCGCCGCGCAAGGCGGCGGACCGCGTGCTGCCGGACACCCCGATCGACGTCGCCCGGCTGCGCGCCATGGACATGGACGTCACGCTGGACGGCGACCGGGTGACGGTTCCCGACATGCCGATGCAGGCGCTGCATGCGCGCTTCCGCCTCGATGACGGCCGGCTCGTGGTCGAGCCGCTGCGCTTCGGCATCGCCCAGGGCGACATCGCCGGCTCGATCGTGCTGGACGGGCGCAAGGCGGTGCCGGCGGCCGCGGCCGACCTGGCGATCAGCAAGGTCGACCTCGCGCGATTCTTCGCCGGCACCCGCTTCGCGAAGGAGATCCGCGGCACGCTGGCCGGCCGCGCCAGGCTCGAGGGCCACGGGCGCTCCTTCGCCGACCTGCTCGGCACCGCCAGCGGCGACGTCGCGCTGTTCGGCGCCAACGGCCGGTTCAGCAAGCTCGTGGTCGAGCTGATCGGCCTCGACATCGCCGAGTCGCTGGGCCTGATCCTGACCAAGGACGAGCCGATCCGGCTGCGCTGCGTGGTCGGCGACTTCGCGGTCGAGGACGGGCTGATGGCGGTGCGCACGCTGGTGCTCGACACCAGCGACAGCAACATCACCGGCGACGGCACCATCAGCCTGTCGAAGGAGCGGCTGAAGCTCACCATCGAGGCCCATCCCAAGGACCCGAGCGTGCTGGCGGCACGCGCGCCGATCCATATCGCGGGCAGCTTCGCCCATCCCTCGGCCGCACCCGACGCCAAGGTGCTGGCGGCGCGCGGCGGGGCGGCGGTGGCGCTGGGCGCGCTGCTCACCCCGCTGGCCGCGATGCTGCCCTTCATCGAGCTCGGCCTCGGCGAGGACAGCCCCTGCCAGCAGCTCATCGGCGAGGCGCGGCGCAACGTCGCCAGGTAGCGAGCCGACGTGAAAAGGGCCGCAGCCTCGGCTGCGGCCCACCTGCTTCAGACGACCGGCCGGCTCAGTGGAAGAACAGATAGATCAGGATGAGCACCGGGATCGGCACGCCGAGCAGCCACAACAGTCCGTAACGCATCGATCTCTCCCTTTTCTCCAGCGCTAGCCGAGCTTCGTCGGCGCCGCCTGGTCGCGCTCGGCATCGCCGCCCAGCGCCAGGATTGCCTTGCTGACCCGGCCGACCATGTTCTCCTCGCCGCCGGTCATGTTCTCTTCCTCGGCGACGGCGAGCTGCCGCGCATCCTGGTCCCATTGCCGCAGGATCCGCAGCTTCTGCTCGCGGGTCAGCGCCTGCTCGGCGAGCACGTCGCCGGGCTCCGCGAAGCAGCCCGCCGGATTGAGCAGGGCTGCCTCGAGGTCGATCGGCCTATCGCTTGTCCGTGCCACGGCCGGTGTCCCGCAGCGCCGGGTCCTCGCCCTTGGCGTGCCGCTTGCCCTCGGCCTCGGCACGCTCGAGCTCGGCCTTCTCGCCGCCCTCGACCGCCTTCCGGGCCTTCTGCGCGGCGTCGTCGACCCGGCCGCTGTCGACGAAGTCCTTGGTCGCCTGGTTGTAGGCGCGGGCGCCGCTGCGGCTGCCTTCGCCCTCGTTCTTCTGATCGCCCGGCTTCCGATCGCCCGGCTTCTGGTCGCCCGACATGCTGGTCTCCTGCTGCCAAGATGCCGCCTATCAATGCCGATCCCCCGCGTCGGTTCCCGGCGCGAGGCGCAGCTGCAGGCTGAGCGTGGTGCCCGGCGGACCGGACCGCGCGGCGGCGCCGCCGGCCTGGCGCGCCAGCGCCGCGATCAGGGCGAGGCCGATCCCCGGCGCCGCCCCGGCGTCCGACGGCATCCCGATACCGTCGTCGGCGATCGACAGCAGCGCGACCCCGGGCTCGTCGAGACGGCGGACGCTGATCGCGATGCGGCCGGAGCGGTCGCCGGGAAAGGCGTGCTCGAAGGCGTTGGTGATCGCCTCGGTGACGAGCAGCGCGATCGGCACCGCCTTCTCGGCCGCGACCGCCTCGCGGCCGATCTCGACGCTGACCCGGACCCGCTCCGACGAGACGGCCGAGGCGCCCTGCAGCATCTCGCAGAGCTCGATCAGCAGCGGCTGCAGCTCGACCAGCTGCAGGTCGTCGTTCTGGTAGAGGTGGCGATGGACCAGCGCCAGCGCGCGGATCCGCGTCTGCACCTCGCCGATCGCGCGGCGGCCCGGGCTCGGGCCAAGCGTGCGGGCATGCAGGTTGAGCAGGCTGGTGATGAGCTGCAGGTTGTTCTTCACCCGATGATGGATCTCGCGCAGCAGGATGTCCTTCTGCGCCAGCGATTGGCGCAGCTCGCTCTCGCGCATGCGCACCTGGGCCGCCATCGCGCCGAAGCTGTCGCCGAGCTGGCGCAGCTCGGCCGGCGCCCGGCCGAGATCGAGGCCGAAGCTGCGGCCCCGGCTGAAGGCGTTGGCGGCACGATTCAGCACGGCGATCCAGCGGCCGACCAGCTGGTCGGCGGCGATCCAGGCGGTAAGGATGACCGCCGCCCAGATCGCCGCCAGGACCAGCAGGCGGTAGACGAGGTCGTGGGTCACCCAGTCGATGGTGCCGGCCGCCGGCAGCCCGAGCAGCAGGACGAGGCTGCTGTTGGCGAGCGGCACGGCGCTGTACACGCGGCGGTTGCCGGAGCGGTCGCGCGCCTCGAACTCGCCGATCCGCTGGTGCGCCGCCTGCCGCAGCATCGCCGGCGACGGCAGGCCGGCATCGGGGGCGTCGCCGCCGAGCCCGCTCATCGCCACGCCGGCGCTGTCGAGCACGTAGACGACGCCGTCCCCGGGAAACCGGCTGCCGCGTCCGACGCTGCCCAGCCAGTCGAGCTTGATCGCCACCGCGATCGCGCCCGACAGGGGGCGGGCGCCGGGATCGAGCGCCTGCGCCGCGACCACGATCGGCACGTGCGAGACCTTGCCGACGGCGAAGTCGCCGATGACGAAGCCGGGGTCCGCCGCCAGCCGGCGGAACCAGGTCTGCTCGGCGAAGCTGACGCCGAGCGCGGCGCTGTCGGGGCTGCAGGTCACCCGGCCGGCGCCGTCGAGCAGCGCGACGTCGGCATATTCAGGGTAGGCGGCGACCATGGCGCCCAGCCGGCGCGAGCAGTCGCCCGAGCCCAGCCCGCGGAGCCCGGCGGCGTAGCTCTGCAGCAGCCGGCGCGTGTCGGCGAAGAAGTCCTCCTCGAACGCCGAGGCGAGCTCCGCATATTGCTGCACCTGGGCGCGGGCACGCCCGGACTGCTCGCGATAGGCGTTGATCGCCAGGATGACGCTGAGCGCCGTCGGCAGCAGCAGGATGATGCCCAGCAGCACGATCAGGCGGCGGCGCAGCGAATCGATGATCCGCCAGGCGCCCGACTTCGGACGGTGCGGGACGGCTGACACCCGGGCTCCTCACCGCACGAGAGATCGCCCGCCGGACCGTCGCCTCGCGGCGCCGGCGGCGCGGCGGTGTGACAGCCCAATGCCCCCTGCCGGCTACGGTTCCGTCCTGCCCCCCGCGCGCATCTGCCCCATGCGCATCTGCCTGTTGCGCGCCGGCCGCCGGTCAGCTGCCGGAGGCGACCTTCGGCGACGCGGCGATCTCGACCTTCTCCGGCGGCTGGAACGACAGCGCCTGGGAGATGGTGACCTTCAGCACGTCGGGCTCGAAGGGCTTGGTCACCAGGTAGGTCGGCTCGGCCCGGGTGCCGGTCAGCAGCTTCTCGGGATAGGCGGTGACGAAGATCACCGGCACGTCGATCGACTGCAGGATCTCCTGCACCGCGGCGATGCCGGAGCCGCCCTCCTCGAGCTGGATGTCGGCGAGCACCAGGCCCGGCCGGGTGGTGCGGGCCATGGCGATGGCGTCGTTCTGCCGCGAGGCGATGCCGACCACCGTGTGGCCCATGTCGCGCACGATGCCGGCGATGTCGAGCGCGATGATCGGCTCGTCCTCGATGACCAGCACGGTGGTCGCGGCCTGACGCCTGAGATCCTCGCGCGCCTGCTCCAGCAGGCGGCGGACCTCCTTCTCGGAGACCTGCAGGATGTGCGCGGTCTGCTCGACGGAGAAGCGCTCGAGCTGGACCAGCAGCAGGGCCTGGCGCTCGCGCGGCGGCAGCGCCTCCAGCCTCGCCTTGACCAGGCTGTCCGCCCGCTCGCCGCCGGCCTCGGCCCGCGGCAGCGCGCTGTCGACGATGGTCCAGACGTCGTGGAACAGGCGGAACAGCTGCAGCCGGACGCTGCTCTCCGGCGACATGCGCTGCGGCTCCTCCAGCAGCGTCTCGAGGCAGACGCGGATGTACTCGTCGCCCCGCGCCTGCGACCCGGTCAGCGCCCGCGCATAGCGCCTGAGATAGGGCAGCTGCTTAACGATCTCCTGCGACAAGTCCGGCATTCCCCGATCTCCCGAGCCTGATTGAATTGAGTTCTGGAACGATTTTTCGAGCGTGACCATGGAACCGGCCGCGTCTCGCCGCGTTTCGACAGCTGCATAGCTGGGTCCGCCGCAGCCGCCGGTCAAGCGCGGGCGGGTCCGGCAAGGCCGGTGCGCCCCCCGCCAGGGACCTCGCGCCGAACACCGAACCAGCGGTCGATTGCCGGGCGTGGCGGCCGGCACCATCTGGAAGCAAGCCGCGCTCGCGAGATGGCCGACAGATGCAGATGCAGGTGCCACGAATGGTTCATCACCCGCTCCTGGATGCGGAAGGCGTTATGGGCAAGGGCGACGAGAAGGATCCGCCGCTGCGCGCGGACGCCAGGACGCACGGCGGCGAGCCGGCGACTGGCAAGGGTGCGGCGGCTGACGGCATGATGGATCGCTGGTTCCAGCAGCAGCTGCGACATCTCTACAACGATGTCGTAAACGAGCCTCTGCCGCACGAGTTCCTCGAGATTCTCGGAAAAATTCCGAGCCGGAAGCCCGAAACCTGATCGGACGCCGCCGCCGACCCCTCGCCTTCCCGACGCTTGTCCCAAGGGTAGTGACGCGATGACGACGACCGAGTCGACCACCAGCAGCAACGTCATCGAAGCGGATCTGATCGCCTGCATTCCGCATCTGCGGGCCTTCGCCAGGTTCCTCACCGGCAACCGGGAGCGGGCGGACGACCTCGTCCAGGACGCGGTCGTCCGGGCGCTCACCGCGGCGCACCAGTTCCAGCCGGGGACCAACCTGAAGGCCTGGATCTTCACCATCCTGCGCAATCTCTACTACAACGAGATCCGCAAGAACCGGGTGAAGCTGCAGTCGATCGACGAGATGGCGATCGACGAGCCGGCGATGCCGGCCACCCAGGAGGCGAGCCTGGAGTTCGGCGATTTCCGGCGCGCCTTCTGGCAGCTCGGCGAGGATCAGCGCGAGGTGCTGATCCTGGTCGGCGCCAGCGGCCTGTCCTACGAGGAGGCCGCCAAGGTCTGCAACTGCCCGACCGGCACGATCAAGAGCCGGGTGTCGCGGGCCCGGCGCGAGCTGATCAAGACCCTCCAGGAGGGCAGCCTCGCCCAGAAGCGCGGCGACACCGCCCCCGCCAGCCTCGAGCTCGCCGATCCGCTTGGCGCCATGCTGCTGGAGCGCAAGCTGGCCGCCAACAACAAGGGGTGAGCTGACAAGGGCTGAACTGACGGGCTGAACTGACAGGGGATTTGCCCGGTCCTTCCTGTCAACGACCGAGGCCTGCACCGGACGTGCAGGCCTTTTCCATGTCCGGGCTCTTCGATGTCGCCGCCTCCCCGGCCCGGCGAAACGAAAAGGGGCGTGCCGCCCATCGGCGGCACGCCCCCTCGTCCGGGGTTCCGGCCTCCGGTCAGGAGGCGGAGTTGTGGTAGGTCCGCATCGACGGGTCGTAGCGGAAGTCCTTCATGTCGCGGACCTGCTCGCGGGTGAGCCCGGTGACATGGGCCCGCCCGTCGTCGCCGATCTTGAGCTGGGAGAAGTCGACGGCGATCAGCTTCTTGCCGATCCCGAGGAAGCCGCCGGAGGCGATCACCGCCTGCTCCGGCCGCTCGCCGTTGGCATCCATCAGCACGTTGTCGACGGTGCCGACCCGGTCGCCGTTGGCGTCGACGACCACCTTGCCGATCAGCTGCTTCAGGTCGACTGCATTGCGGTCGATCGAGGCCGTGGCGCCGGCATTGTCGTTGCCGGTCGTCGCGGCCACGCCGTTGTCGCTGGCCGAGCTGCCGCTGCTGCCGGTCGCCGTGCTGGCCGGCGCCGAGGCGAGGTTGCCGTTGGCCACCTGGTTGGCGGTCCGCATCGACGGGTCGTAGCGGAAGTCGGGCAGGTCCTTGACCTGCTCCTGGGTCAGCCCGGCGATCACCGCGACGTCGTCGTTGCGGGCGAGCGCCGGCGCGGCGTTCGGCACGGGATTGCCGTTCTGGTCGACGGCCGTTCCGTTGGCCACCCCGTTCTGGGCCGCGGTTCCGTTCACCGCGTTGCCGTTGGCGTCGTTGGCCTGGGCGGCAGCCGCCGCGCCCGGCAGGGTGAGCTGCGAGAAGTCGACGGCGATCAGCTTCTCGCCGATCCCGAGGAAGCCGCCTGACGCGAT
>JAXMCI010000053.1:0-38940 GCA_046349435.1 Dongiaceae bacterium
CCTCTCCTGCTGACACAAACGTCTTGACGTTACCGACGGGCGGTTCCCCGTCCGGGGCGGGCTCCGCTATGGTGCGGCCATGGACTCAGCCTCGCCGATCCCGGCCCCCTTCGTCGCAGAGGGGATCCGGGTCAAGCCCGACTGGATCGATTCCAACGGGCACATGAACATCGCCTACTACGTCGTCGCCTTCGACCAGGGGGTGGAGCCGCTGTTCGACGCAATGGGCTTCGAATGGGGCCGGGTTCCGGGCGCCACCGGCTCGACCTTCACGGTCGAGTTGCACCTGACCTACCAGCGCGAGCTGCAGCTCGGCGACCCGATCCGCGTCACCTCGCAGCTCCTCGGCTACGACGCCAAGCGCTGCCACGTGCTGCAGTGCCTCTACCATGCCGGCGAGGGCTTCCTGGCGGCGACGCAGGAATGGCTGATCCTCTATGTCGACATGACCGAGCGCAAGGTGGCGACGATCCCGCCCGCCATGCGCGAACGGCTGGCGGCGATCCGCCTGGCTCATGCCGACCTGCCGGTGCCGCCGGTGGTCGGCCGCGGCATCGCGCTGACCAACCGCCGGGTCGCGCTCTAGAGGCTTACCCGATCGGCCGGTCGTCGAGCAGCACCAGCCAGCCCTTGGCGCTGCGCCACAGGAACCAGCACCAGAGCAGGCCGAGCACCACGAACCCGACCAGCACGAACTTCAGCACGAAGGCCACCACCAGCCAGAACAGGCCCCACCAGAAGGTCCGGATGACGTAGCTGTAGTGGCTTTCGTAGATGGTGCCGCGTGCCGAGCCCCGCTTCACGTAGGCGATGATGACGCCGAGGAAGGCGGGTATGGCGGTGAAGAGCGAGACGAGATAGAGGCCGTAGACGAGGTGCAGGCCGAGCCGCGCGCCGGGCCGGGCGCGGCGCGGGACGAAGATCTCGTAGCGGTCGTCGAGGTCGCTGTACATGGCGGTACTCCTTGGCGGGGCTCAGCGCTCGAGGTCGCGGAACTCGCGCCGCAGCTTGAAGTCGGACGAGGTGACGACCCGCTCGATCTCGGCGATCCGCCGGTCGATCATGCGGAAGCGGTAGCGCACGGTGCCGAAGGTGCCGCGCGGGTCGCGGGCGACGGCGCGCCAGAAGCCCTGCTCGTCGGGCGACAGCGGCGGCCGGCGCGGGCGCGGCGGCAGCAGCACGGCGGCGACGAGATAGGCGACCAGCGCGACCGGCGGGAAGAAGAACAGGCCGAGCAGCCAGAGCGCGCGGGCCTGCCACGGGGCGATGCCGAGCTGGTCGGCCAGCCCGGCCAGCACCCCGGCGAGGATGCCGCGCTCCGGATCGCGGGTGATCCGGCCGACCCGGCCGAGATCGTCGGCGTCGCGGCTCACGAGCGCGTCCTCCAGCCCGGCGCCTCGGCGTCGAGGATCGTCTCCAGCGTGCCGATGCGCTCCTCCAGCTTGCGCGCCTGCTGCCAGAGGTCGGCCAGCATGCGCTCGTCCTCGGTGGAGAGGCCGCGCCCGGCCCGCCACCGCGTCACGTAGTGCAGCAGCAGCCAGAGCGGCAGCACGACGACGACGAAGAGCAGGGCGGGCACGAACCAGATGGCGTTCAGCATGCGTCAGCTCCTCGCGCGCGTCCGGCCTCAGCCCCGGCCCAGCCGCGCCTTCAGCTCGGCCAGCTCCTGCTCGACCCGGCCCTCCGCCTCCAGCGTGGCGAACTCCTGCGACAGGTCGCGGCTGCCGCCGAGGTCGAAGCTCTCGGCCCGCGCCTCCATCTGGTCGAGGCGGCGCTCGAGGTCGGCGTAGCGCGACAGCGCGTCGTCGAGCCGGCGGTCGCTGAGCTGGGTCCGGATGCGGATCTGGTCGCGGGCGGCGCCGTGGCGCAGCTCATAGGCCTTCTGCTTGGTCTTGGCCTCGGTCAGCTTGGCCTGCAGCTTGGCGAGATCGGCATCGGTCTTGGCCAGCTTCTCGTCGATGACCGCCATCTCCTTGCGCAGCATGTCGACCGCCTCGTTGGCGCGGTCGCGGGCATGCAGCGCCGCCTTGGCGAGATCGTCGCGGCTGCGCCCCACGGCGAGCTCGGCCTTGCGCTGCCAGTCGGAGGCGGCGCTGGCCAGCTCGCCCAGCCGGCGCGCCATCTCCTTGCGCTCGGCGATGGTGCGGGCCGCCGCGGTGCGGGTCTCGACCAGCGTGTCCTCCATCTCCTGGACGATCAGCTTGACGATCTTCTGCGGGTCCTCGGCGCGCTCGAGCAGCGCGTTGAGGTTGGAGTTGACGATGTCGCTAAGGCGGGAAAACACACCCATCGGGGACTCTCCGGTCGCGGTTTCTGCGCCCAGGAACGCATGGCGCGTGCCAGACCAGGGAATGGCGGGATTCCGCCATTTTCGATCGAGCGCCGCAAAGGCTGGCCGGCGAGATCTACCAGAAGTTGGCGCATGACACCATAATAAGGCCATGGACGCCAGCTCGCTTCCCCCTCTGCTCGGCCAATCGCCGGGCTTCGTCGCCCTGCTCGAGCAGGCCTCCCGGGTCGCCGCGATCGACCGCCCGGCGCTGGTGGTGGGCGAGCGCGGCACCGGCAAGGAGCTGATCTCGGCGCGGCTGCACTTTCTCTCGCCCCGCTGGGGCGGGCCGTTCGTCAAGCTCAACTGCGCGGCGCTGTCGCCCGAGCTGCTGGAGAGCGAGCTGTTCGGGCACGAGGCCGGCGCCTTCACCGGCGCGGTGCGCCGCCATCTCGGCCGCTTCGAGCGGGCCGACGGCGGCACCCTGTTCCTCGACGAGATCGCCACCGCCTCGGCACGCGTCCAGGAGCAGGTGCTGCGGGTGGTCGAGTATGGCGAGTTCGAGCGGCTGGGCGGCAGCGAGACGCTGAGCGTCGACGTCCGGCTCATCGCCGCCACCAACCTCGACCTGCCGGCGGCGGTCGCCGCCGGCCGCTTCCGCGCCGACCTGCTCGACCGGCTGGCCTTCGAGGTGCTGACGGTGCCGCCGCTGCGCGCCCGGCCGGAGGACATCCCGTTGCTCGCCGACGCCTTCGGCCAGGCGATGGCGGCCGAGCTCGGGCGCGGCCCGTTCGCGGGCTTCGCGCCGGCGGCGGTCGAGCGCCTGCTGGCGCATGGCTGGCCCGGCAACGTCCGCGAGCTGCGCAACGTCGCCGAGCGCTCGGTGGCGCGGGCCGAGCGGCTCGACCGGCCGCTCGAGGAGATCGCGCTCGATCCCTTCGAGTCGCCCTGGCGTCCGCCGCCGCCGGCCGAGGCGGCCCAGTCCGCGCCAACCTCCGCGCCAACCCCGGCGCCGGCGCCCGAGCCACTCGACCTCGTCCGCCATCTCGAGGCCGAGGAGCGGCGCCTGATCGAGGCCGCGCTCCTCCGTCACCGGCACAACCGCCGCCGCGCCGCTGCCGCACTCGGGCTGTCCTACGACCAGCTCCGCGCCCGGCTGCGCAAGCTGCCCGCGGGAGGCTAGAGCTCGACCCCGATGGCGCGGTCGAGCGACAGCGGGCCGCCGCCGCGCAGCAGGATGACGAAGGCGACGACGCCCCAGAAGGCCGGGTATTCCCAGCCCATGCTGGTCCAGAAGTAGCCGTTGGCGAGATGCACCTGCAGCACCGCCACCGCCATCAGCGCGATCACCGCGAGCGCCGCCACCCGGGTCAGCAATCCCAGGATCAGCAGCACCCCGCCGACGCCTTCGACCAGCGCCGCGGCGAGCGCCCAGCCCTGGCCGGGCACCAGCCCGAGCTTCTCGAAGAACGGGGCGGAGCCGGCCAGCCCGTAGCCGCCGAACCAGCCGAACAGCTTCTGCGCGGCATGGGGCAGCAGGAAGCCGCCGCAGGCCAGCCGCAGCAGCGGCCAGGCGAGGCACGCGCCGAGCCGGTAGGGCGCGGCGAGCAGGGGGATCACGAGGCGCGGCCGCCCGCGGTCCCCGGAGGCGTCGGTCATGGCGTCAATCCTCGAGCAGCAGGCCGGTGCGGTGCGGCAGCGGCCGCTCGCCGACCACCTTGGCGATGGTGCTGCCCGGGCGGACCAGATGGTCGAGCCGGCGCGACAGCAGCAGCCCGTCGGTGCCGGCGGCGATCGGCGTGCGGGCTGCGGCGGGATTCTCGGCCACCGGATCGACCAGCTCGGCGATCACCTCGCCGGCCGCCACCGTGGCGCCGAGCGGGCGCTTGTAGGCGACGACGCCGGCCGCCGGCGCGCGCACCAGGTCGACCGCCTGGAGCGGCGCCACCACCGCCTGCAGCGCGGGCAGCGGCCCGGGATCGCCCTCGATCAGGCCGCGGCGCTGCAGGAAGCGGACCAGCGCGTCGGCGTCGGGCCCGGCCAGCTCGTCGCTGACGTCGGCGATGCCGCGATACTCGACGGTGGCGGCGAGGCAGGCGGCCGGCAGCGGATGGCTGCCGCCGAGCGTCTCGGCGAGCTTGGTCCAGGGCGTGCTGAAGGCCTCGTCGAAGGAGCGGCCGCCGGAATCCTCGGCCAGCAGCACGGCGCGGCTGCCGATCTCGGCGGCGAGGTCGTGCGCCTCCGGCCAGTGCGCCGGGATGAGGAAGAGATGGGCCAGCGCCTCGTTGTCGCAATGCAGGTCGAGCACGATGTCGGCGTCGTAGGCGAGCCGCGCCAGGGCGAGGCGCAGGCTGGTCGCCTGGGTGGTGGCGCGCTGCTGCCCGACGATCTCCGTCATCGCCGCGCGGACCGTCGCGACGTTGGCCGCCGGGTCGGCCCCCAGCCGGCCCGCCACCCGCTCCGCCAGGCCGCGCGACAGGTCGATCCAGCCGCGGTTGAAGTTGCCGCTGCCGCCCAGCTCGTAGCGGCCGAGCAGCGTGTCGTTCACCACCTGGGCGGCGCCGATCGGGTTGGCCATCGGCACGACGACGATCTCGCCCCGGATGCGGCCGGCCTCGGCCAGGGCGTCGAGCCGGCGCAGCAGGTGATGGGCGACCAGCAGCGGCGGGATCTCGTCGGCATGCAGCGCGGCGTGCAGATAGGCCTTGGGCCGCGCTCCCGCCTCGCCGTAGCGGTGCACCGTCAGGTGGCGGCTGGTGCCGAGGCTGCCCTCGAGCAGCGGCAGGCGTTCGATGCGGTGGGCCATGGCTCCGTCCCGGCTGCGGACGCGGCGACGGTAAGCCGGGCGCCGGCCGGCCCGCCAGAAGAATCTCGGAGTCAGAATCTCGGCGTCGCGGCTTCGGTTGCCGCCCGGCTACAATGACGGGGATGATCGCCGCGCTGGACCGCCTGCTGGCCGCCCTGACCCGCCGCCTCGAGGCCGCCGGCCCCGCCGCCGCGCCCGAGGCCGGCCCCGACCTCGCCTGGTTCGCCGCCGCGCTCGCCGCCGTGCCGCGGCCGGCCGTGCTCGCGCCGCGCCCGGCCGACGGCCTGCCGCTGCCGGCCTGCCGCTTCTGGGACATGGCGCTGCTCGCCGCGCTCGACGGCCCGGCCGCCGACCTCGCCGCCCCGCTTGCCGCGCTCGGCCCGGCGCTCGCCTGGGCGCAGAACCCCAACTATGTGCGGCGGCCGCCCAGCCCCGCCTTCCTCGACGACTACGGCTACGCGGTGATCGCCGGCCCGGCCGCCGGCCCGCCATCGCTGGTCACGGACGAGGCGATGGCCTTCGGGGTGCTGCTGCTCGGCCCCGGTACGCTCTATCCCGCGCACGACCACCCGGCGATCGAGCTCTACCTCACGCTCGACGCCGCCGGCGCCTGGCAGCGCGACGCCGGCCCGTGGCGGCGGCCGCCGGCCGGCAGCCTGATCCACCACCCCTCCGGGATGATCCACGCGATGCGGGCGGGGGAGGGACCGCTGCTCGCCCTCTATCTCTGGCGCGGCGCGCTGGCGACGCATGCGCGGCTGCTCGAGGGCTGAGCGGCTCAGTCGTCGCTCACCGTCTCGTGCTCCGCCGGGAGGATGATCTCGAGCAGCTCGCAATCGTCCGACCAGCCGCGGACGGTGTGCCGGATGCCGGGCGGCTGCACCCAGCATGACCCCGCCGTCAGCGTCTGCAGGCCGTGCCCTTCGAACTCCGTCGTGAACCAGCCCTTGAGGCAGTAGACGAGCTGGAGCTCGACATCGTGGTGATGCCGCTGGCTGAGCTCCGGACTGAACGGCTCGATCATCCGGATGACGTGCGCGCGGGCCAGACCGCCGGTCGCCAGCGCGACGCCGAGGTCGCGATAGCTGGAATATCTGCGCAGGCCCTCCGTCCTGAAGCCCGCCTCGTCGTGATGGCTGACATGGAACTGCTGGCCCGGCTTGCGCGTGGCCTCCGACATTGTGACCTCCCCAGCTTCGGCATCCGGCAGTGCCGGGGCGCCGGGGGGGCGCCCCGGCACTGCCGTCACGGCTTGATGTTGCAGGCACCTTCCTTGCAGGCGTCGTAGGTGTTCTGCAGCTCGTCCTGGACGATCCAGTTGTAGCCCTGTGGCGTGGAGACGATCAGGTCCTGCTCCGGCACGGCCACCCGGAACTTCCAGCCGGGGGGCGGCTTCAGCTTCGACCCGAGATCCTTCAGCGTCTCGTAGGTCAGCGTCTTGTCGATGATCTGGCCGAAGGCCTGCATCACCCAGGGCGTCCCCTCGGGGTCGTCCAGGATGAACACCGGCTTGCCCTTGCCGAAGGTCATCGAGGACTTGCGGTGCGACTGCAGCGGCTTGTAGGGCGCCATGTGCGCCGCGGCGAGCGACATGCCCTTGGGCAGCAGGCCCTGGCCCATCCACCGGGTGCCCAGCCCGTCGAAGGTGACGACCGGCCCGACCGGCAGCGTGATGCTGTCCATCGTCCAGCCGCGCGGCCCGTTCTTGTAGGCGGCGAGGACGTCGTACTGCGCCTCCAGCGACGGCACCGTGATCTTGTCCCACAGCGAGGCCGGGCAGGTGTTCTTCGGGTCGGCCGCGTTGTTCATCGCGCTGGTGTTGTAGTAGACGCCGGCGATCTGCTCCTCCGGCGTCAGGCGGAAGAGCCAAACCTCGCAATAGATCACGCCGCGCAGGTCCGGATAGGTCATCGGCTCCGGATTGGCCGGGACCGGCACCGGCTGCGTCTCGGCGCTCTCCCGGCCGGCCGCCGCCTGCTCCAGCATGGTGTCGAGGCACTCGGCCGAGACCTGGCCGACCTTCGCCTTCATGCAGGCCTTGATCCGTCCCTCGCCGGGCAGCACGTCCCCGCAGAGGCGCTCGACGTCGCCGGCGCAGGCGCGGATCACCCGGAACGCCCCGATCAGCCGCTCCTGCGCGTGCGCCGTCGTGCCGGCCAGCAGAAGCAAGGGCAACAGCCACAGAGCTCGTCTCATCGTTTCCCCCGATGATTGCTTCACCCCGCACGGCTATACACCCGGCCCGATCCGCTCTCCAGGGGCGCCGAAGCGCTCCGGCGCCAGCCGGCGGCCGCCCGAAGAGCCGGTCCGGTTTGGCTCTTCCGGCGGCTGGGCGCGCCCTATAGCATTCCTCCTGTCGCCGTCGTTCCCGGGGTTGTCGCCGGTGGATCGGGCAAGCGCAGATCGCCGTCTCGCCGCCGTGCTGGCCGCCGACGTGGCCGGCTATACCCGTCTGATGGAGGCGGACGCGGCCGGCACGCTCGCCGAGCTGATGCGGCAGCGGGCGGCCATCACGGCCGTCGTCGAGGCCCATGGCGGCCGGATCGCCAACACCGCCGGAGACAGCCTGCTGATCGAGTTCGGCAGCGCGGCCGATGCCTTCGAGTGCGCCATCGCCATCCAGCGCGCCGCCGGCGATGACGGCGGCGAGCGGCGGGTGCCCGAGCGCGCGCTCCGCTTCCGCATCGGCGTGCATCTCGGCGACGTGCTGGCGCGGGACGGCGACCTGTTCGGCGACCCGGTCAACATCGCCGCCCGTCTCGAGGCGATCGCGGAGGCGGGCGGCATCGTCGTCTCCGAGGCCGTGTACCAGCAGGTCCGCCGCAGCCTCGACGTGGGCTTCGAGGATCTCGGCCGCCAGGCGCTGAAGAACGTCAGCGAGGACATGCGCACCTTCCGCGTGCTGCCCGAGGGCGCCGCGCCCACCGGCCCGGCGCCGGCCGAGGGCCGGCCGAGCCTCGCCCCACCGGACAAGCCGTCCCTCGCGGTGCTGCCCTTCGTCGACCTCGGCTCCGATCCGTCCCAGGACTATTTCGCCGACGGGGTGGTCGAGGAGATCACGGCCGCCCTGTCGCGCATGCGCTCGCTGTTCGTCATCGCGCGCAACTCGACGCTGGCCTATCGCGGCCGTGGGGCGAGCGTCGCGCAGATCGGCCGCGAGCTCGGCGTGCACTACCTGATCGAGGGCAGCGTGCGCCGGGCCGGCGAACGGGTGCGCATCGCGGCGCAACTGGTCGACGTCGCCTCCGGGAACCAGATCTGGGCGGAGCGCTATGACGGGCAGCTCGCCGACATCTTCGACCTGCAGGACCGCATCGCCGGCAGCGTCGCGGGCGCCATCCAGCCGTCGATCCTGGGCGCCGAGATCGAGCGCGCCCGGCGCAAGCGGCCTGAGAGCCTGGTCGCCTACGACTACGTGCTGCGCGCCTTCCCGCTGGTCTGGTCGCTCGACCGCGCGCAGAACGAGGCGGCCGCCGGGCTGCTCGGCCGGGCGATCGCGATCGAGCCGACCTATCCGCTGGCGCTCTCGCTGCTCGCCTGGTGCCATGCGCAGCGCGCCGTCTACAACTGGTCCGACCGGCCGGCCGAGGCGCGCCGCGAGGCGCTCCGGCTGGCGCAGCAGGCGGCCGCGCTCAGCGCCGAGGATCCGACCGTGCTGGCGATCCTCGGCGCCGCCCACACGGTGGCGCGCGACTTCGACAGCGCCGCCGTGCACCTCGCCCGCGCCGTGGCGCTCGACCCCAACTCCGCCTGGGCCTGGCAGCGCACCGGCTGGCTCGACGTGAACTGCGAGCGGCCCGACGAGGCGATTGCGCATTTCGAGCGTGCGATGCGCCTCAGCCCGGTCGACCCGATGGGCTTCATCGCCGATTTCGGCATCGGCGCCGCCCATTTCGTGGCCGGCCGCTACGCCGAGGCCGTGATCTGGACGCAGAAGGGCCTCAGCCGGCAGCCGCACGCCACCTGGTCGCTGCGCGTCCTGGTCCCGGCGCTGGCCCATGCCGGGCGCCTCGAGGAGGCGCGCCAGAGCCTGGCCCGCCTGCTGGAGAGCCACCCGGGGCTGACCATCGCCAAGGTGCGCGAGTCGCTGTCCTTCGGGCCCGGCACCATGGAACGGATCGCCGGCGGGCTGCGGAAGGCGGGACTGGCGGAGTGAGTAGGGTCCAGCAAGGTAGAGCCGGGCGGGTCGGCTCGCCGGTGACATCACCACCACCGTCAGCGCGCAACCCGTTTCGGCCTTGGCAAGCAGCAGGGCCGTCGTGACCTCTCCCGCGCGCATGGCGGTGAGCATTGCCGTATCGCCTTGGGTCGAGCCGACCCTGGAGATGACGAACGCTCAGGACCTCGCCAGTGTGCCAGGCGCGCGGGAGGCTCGCGTCCCCTACTTCGTGACGCCGTAGAAGAAGACGAGGTCGGCGTTCGGGCCGGAGAAGAAGCCCTTGACGTCGGCGCGGCGGGCGAGCTGCTCGGTCTCCTGGAACATGACGGCGAACGGCCCGGCCTGCTGCAGCTTGCGCTGGAGGTCGAGATACATGTCGCGGCGCTTGTCGGCGTCGAGCTCCTTGGCGGCTGCCGCCGTCTCCGCGGTGATCTCCGGGATCGCCCAGCTGTTGCGCCAGGCCAGCGGCTTGCTCTTCGAGCTGTCGCTGTTGTCGGGATTGCTGGCGAAGCTGTCGGCGTTGGCGTGCGGGTCGAGGAAGTCGGGACCCCAGAACATGATGATCATCTGGTGGTTGCGGGCCCGGTACTTGGTCAGCGCCTGCTTCACTTCGGACGAGACGATCTTAACCTTGACCCCGGCCTGGGCGAAGGTCGACTGGATCGACTGCGCGATATCGACGAAGGGCTGGGTGTTGGGCGCGTCGAGCTCGATCTCGAAGCCGTCGGGATAGCCGGCATCGGCCAGCAGCGCCTTGGCCTTGGCGACATCCAGCTTGAAGGGGGTATCGGTCAGCGAGGCGTAGAAGCCGGCGGGCCAGAAGGATTGGTGGACGATGAAGCGGCCCTTGAGGAAGCTGTCGGCCATGCCCTGATAGTCGATCAGCCAGCGCAGCGACTCCTGCACCTTCGGATTGGCGAGCGCCGGCACCTTCTGGCTGAGGCCGAGATAGTAGAGGATCGCCTTCGGCGCCGCCTCGACGACGATGTCCTTGTCGGCGGCGACGCCCTTGACCTGGTCGGAGGTGAGGTTGCGGGCGATGTCGATGTCGCCCTTCTCGAGCAGCAGACGCTGCGTCGCCGCCTCGGGGACGTGGCGGATGATCACGCGGTCGATCGACGGCTTGCCCCGGCGGAAGCCGGCATTGCTCTCCAGCACCACCGACTCGTTGGGCTTCCACGACTTCATCGAGAAGGCGCCGGAGCCGGCGGAATGGGTCTTCAGCCAGTCATGCCCGAGATCGCCCTTCTTCTCGTGGGCCAGCACCTCCTTCTTGTCGACGATCGACGAGGCGACGGTGCTGAGGCAGTTCAGCGTGAAGCTCGGCGCGAAATCGCCGGTGACCTTGACCTCGAGCGTGCGATCGTCGATCGCCCGGATGAGGTCCTTGACGTTCTCCGGCGTCCAGCCGAGCTGCTGCAGAATGTAGGCCGGCGTCAGGTTGAGGATGATCACCCGCTGCAGCGAGAAGGCGACGTCGTCGGCCGTCAGCGGATTGCCGGAGTGAAACGTCAGGCCCGGCCTGAGCTTGAAGGTGAAGGTCTTGCCGTCGTCGCTGACCGTGTAGCTCTCGGCCGCGGTCGGCACCAGCTTGGCGATATCCTCGGGCTCGAGGCCCATCAGCCGGTCGTAGACGTTGACCGCGATCTCGCTGTTCGACAGCTCGTAGATCTCGGCGGGGTCCATCGTGACCATGTCGTCGATCGCCTTGGCCATCACCAGCGTGTTCTTCGGCGTGGCCGCCAGCGCCGGCCCGAGCGCCGGCCCGAGCGCCGACCAGGCGAGGAAGAGAATTCCGATCACCAGCTTGTTCATTCGTGCCTCCCGGTTGTCGTCGGCTCGACGTCATGGGTCCGGCCCGGGGCGAGCCGCACCCCCGGCCGCAGGTTGCGATAGGCAATGCCCTCCGTGCGGCAGAGATTGGCGCCCGGCGAATCGACCATCAGGATCTCGCCGGCGATCGGCTCGAAATCGGCGCGGAAGTGGATCGTGCTCTTGAGCGCCAGGATCGCCTGGTCGCGCGGCTCGATGCCGACCGCCCGGAACAGCGCCTGGTCGAGGCACTGGAAGCGAGCGCTGCAGACCACGACGCGCACCGCGGAATCGGCGGCGAGCACGCGCAGCAGCGCCATCGGGCCGAGCGAGACCGTCACACCGCCGAAGATCGTCCCGGAGCACGGGAACGTCCCGCCCGACAGCGCTTCGACCAGGCAGCGGACGGTGAACGGCTCCGGGTCGTAGCCATAGCGGCCGCCGAGCGTCAGCGTCAGCTCGGCGCCGACGCCGGCTTCATGCGCCGCGGCTGCCGCCGCCGGATCCCAGAGCAGGCCGAGGCAGGCGTCGCGAGCCCCCTGCTCGACCAGCGCGCGCAGCAGCCCGGTGGTGTCCGACGTCCCGCCGCCGCCGGGATTGTCCTGGGTGTCGGCGAGGATGACGGGACGACCGGCGCGCCCCAGCTGCCGCGCGCGGGCGACCGCGGCGTGGACCGGCACCAGCGGATTCTCGAAGGCATCCTCGACGGAGATCACCTCGGCATGGAGACGGTCGGCCGCCTGCTCGGTCGCCGCCTCGTCGCTGCCATAGGCGACCACCGCCGGTCCGCAATCGAAGATGTCGGCCGCTGCAAATCCCGAGGCGAGATCGAGCCCGAGCACGCCACCGCCCTCGCGCTGCGGGATCCCGGCATAGAGCCCGCGGCTGGGCTCCACGCTCGTGCATTGGGCGCTGAGCGGGATCAGGAACGGCAGCTTGCGGAACGCCTTGTGCAGCGGCCGGCCGCGCGCCAGGCGATGACGCAGCAGCCGGCAGGCGCGGGCGCCCGTCTCGATCATGTCGACATGCGGATAGGTGCGATAGATCGCCAGCGCGTCGGACAGCTCGACCATCGCGCGGGTGACGTTGGCATGCATGTCGAGGCTGGCGACGATCGGCAGATCGGGGCCGACCAGGCGGCGCAGACGCCGCAGCAGCTCGCCCTCGCCATCCTCGTGCGAGGCGGTGACCATGGCGCCATGCAGGTCGAGATAGATGCCGTCGAGCGGCGCGGCCGCGGCGACGCCCTCGCAGATCATCCCGGCGATGCGGTCGTAGGCATCGTCGGCGACGTAGCTGCACGGCTCGGCGCTGGCCCAGACGATCGGCACCAGGTCGAAATCGCCGGCCGCCTCGATGAAGCCGCCGATCGGGATGTTGACCGGCCGGAACAGCGGGAGGATGGCCTCGCCGGCGGTCAGCGCCGGCCACCCGTCGGCCCGGACGAAGTCCTCGTAGGTGGCGCCGAACGGGGCGAAGGTATTGGTTTCGTGCTGGAAGCCGGCGATGGCGATGCGGGGGCGGCGGGACATGCCCGAGGCTAGGGCCGGTCGGGCCACGCGCTCAATTTCGCTGGCCGGCGCCAGGCTGACGCGACCTGTCGGGAGATCCGCTCAAAGGAGCGAAGGGCGGGCTTTCGCGACCTGACGCTTCGCGGCGCTAATATTCGAGGGCGCGCAGCGACGATTCCCCAGGCGGGACGGCGTTGCGCACCCGGAGGCGGATCTCCTCCCCGATCTCGGCGCTGTCGATCGGATAGAGGCCGCACGCGGCCAGTGCCTCGCGGCGGTCGATCGTCGTGCCGAGATACTGGTAGACGATCCGGGACGCGAAGGGCTGGCGGCCCGGGCCGCTCGAGACCGAGACGCAGACGCCCGAAAGGTACTGCAGGGTGGCGCGGTAGGAGGGGTAGAAAACCACCAGCGACATCGTCTGGTTCAGGAACAGGTTGGCGTGGGCGATGTAGATGCGATCCTCGGTATGCACCACCGAGCCGGTATATTTGCAGACCGAGAAGCGGGCGCGCGGCCGCCGCTTGTCGACAAGGCGCTCGATGGTCCGGTCGTAGAAGTGATCGCCCGACCGGCAGATGCGCGACAGGCTCCTGATCACCTGCCGCGGATAGGCCGGGGTGCAATAGTAGCCGAAATAGTAGCCGACATAGCGCTCCAGCTTGCGCGACGACTCGGGAAAGTGACTGGCGATCCGGTCGACGGTCGGTGCGAAGAGCGGCGCCAGCGGGCCGCGCTGCTGCGGCCGGGCGCCGGCCAGCGCCGCAAACTCGGCGGGCGCCAGCAGGATGTCGCCCTGGTCGATCGCGAAGAACGCGCAGATGCGGCCGAGCGTCGCCGGCGACGGCAGCGAAGCGCCGGCCAGGTACTTGTTGAACTGCTGGCGATTGATGGCCAGCTGCCGGCATACCTCCGACACCGAGCGATGCCGCCCGCAGAGCAATCGGAGATTGGTCGCGAAGTTCTGCTTCAGCATCTGTTCGGGGCGCTCGTCGATGCGGGCTCGACGGCGACCGGTGCCGGGCGCGCGTGATGCCGATGCTGCCCGTGGTCGTGCGCGTCGGGTACCTCCGGGAGGTCGCGGCGCAGCGTCACCGCCTCGCCATGCGGCGTGGCGAGGTAGGAGCGCCGCCACAGCTCGGCCGTCGCATCGATCGCCGCCGCGCCGGGCACCAGGCCGCGGGCGACCAGCAGGTGCTCCAGGGCGGCCAGCCATTGTCGATAGTACGCCGCCTCGCTGCTCTCGCCCGGGGCCTGCGGCGCGCGGGCGATCTCGGCGCCGAGCGCGGCCACCCACTCGTTCCAGCCGAAGTGACCGGCCCGGCTGAGCGCGACGACCGTGGCGAAGGCCTGGGCCTGCCAAGGCTCGGCGAACTGCGCCGGCTCCCGGTCGGCCGCGTCCGTCACGACGCCGCCTCCAGGTAGCTTTCGTGGAGGTCGACATATACGGCGTCGTTGGCGCCGCCGTTCCGGCCCCACAGATCGACGGCCGCGAAGCGCACGGTGTAGAGGTGATCGGACCGGTCGAGGATTCCCTGGGCCTGCGCGTCGGCGAACCAGAAGCCGCCATGGCCGGCGGTGACCGTCCCGGTGCGGCCGCGGACATAGGCCGGTACGCGCGAGTGGGTGGGCGGATTGTCGAGCGTCACCACCACGCGCTGGCCCGGCGCGAAGCGGGGCGGCGTCGCGATCGGGGCCCGGCAGCTGTCGCCCTTGCGGAGCATCGGCACGACCCGCTCGGGCGGGATCGCCGGCGGCTGCCCGGCCGGCGGCGGGCCCGCGGAGCGGCCTTGCGCGAGCTCCTCCGCCGTGATCAGGCCCGAGGCGAGGAAGAACTCCTCCATCTGGTGCAGCCAGTGCTCGTAGTAGGAGGTCGCCAGATACTCGACCGGCGGCATCCGCTCGATGCTCGCGCGGAACTCCGGCGCCGTCCAGCGGCCGCCGAGGATGTTGACGGCGAACGCCCGCGCCTGCCACGGCTCGTGGAAGACCGGCTCGTCGGCTTCGGCGGCCACGGGGCCGAAGCCGCGCAGGCCGCCCAGGTCGTGGATGCCGATCATGCGCCCGTCCTCGCCCCGGCGGCCTCGGGCCGCAGGGGCAATCCCGTGCCGATCATCGAGTCGCGCGTCACCAGCGCTGCGAGCGCCGCCTCGTCCCAGCCCTCGGTTCCGGGCGGGCGCATCGGCAGGACGAGGTAGCGCAGCTCGGCGGTCGAGTCCCACACGCGCACCTCGACGGTGGGCGGCACCTGCAGCCCGAGCTCGGCGAGCACCGCACGGGGCTCCAGCACGACCCGGCTGCGGTAGGCCGCTGCCTTGTACCAGACCGGCGGCAATCCCAGCGTCGGCCACGGGTAGCAGGAGCAGAGCGTGCAGACGACGACGTTGTGGATTTCGGGCGTGTTCTCCAGGACGACCATGTCCTCGCCCTGCGCGCCGGAGAATCCCAGTTCGGCGATCGCGGCCGAGCCCTCGGCGAGCAGGCGGCGGCGGTATTCCGGATCGACCCAGGCGCGGGCGACGACCCTGGCGCCGTTGCGCGGCCCGATGCGGTGCTGGTAGGTCTCGATCACCTCGTCGATCGCGGCGGGGTCGATGATGCCCTTCTCGACCAGCAGGGTCTCGATCGCCTTGATGCGCAGCGCCGGATCGCCCGGCGTCTTGCTGCCGCTCGACGAAGACATGCGTGCCTCCCTTCCTGCGCCGGCCGGCGCCGAAGCCCGGCTCAATCAAGACGCACTGCACCGCCCAGGTATGTCGGCTTTCTGCCTTCGCCGCCGGCTCACGGGCTACGCCCGCGAATAAAAGCACCCGGCATAGTGCTCGGCAAGAAAACATCCCGCGGGCCCGGCCGAGCTGGCCGCTGACCCTCTAGGCGCCCGTCGCGAAGTTGAATGGCGCAATACTCGTCGGCATACCTGCCCGTGCACCCGCCGCTTGCGCTGGATCAAGGCATCTCCATTGCTCAGCAGCCTATAAGAGCTGCTGCGGAGCTTGAGGGAGCGGAGAGATGTGGCGGCCAATCGCGGCGGCGGTCGCGCTGCTGGTGCTGGGTGCCTTCCCCGCGTCGGCAGACGACAGGTCCGACTGCAACAATCACGAGCAGTTCCTGCGGACCGATCCGGCGAGGGCGGTCGCGGCCTGCCGTGTCTTCGCGGACCGCGGCGAAACCTGGGCCGAAAACAATCTCGGCTACATCTATGCGAATGCCTCGGGCAACGGCGTGCCGCAGGACTTGGCCAGGGCGGCGAAATGGTATCGGAAGTCGGCCGAGCAGGGGGACCGCTATGGCCAGGCGAGCCTCGGCTACTTCTATCGCCAAGGCCTGGGCGTTCCGCTCGACCATGTCGAATCGATCCGATGGTACCGAAAGGCCGCCGAGCAGGGCCTGGCGGCTGCGCAGAATATGGTCGGCGCCGCCTATGCAACCGGGGACGGCGTGCCCCGGGACGCCGTGCAGGCGTACATGTGGTTCAGCCTCGCCGCTCGCGCGGGTGACGCCAATGGCGGGGAAAACCGCGACAAGATCGCGGCGGAGATGACGCCGAGCCAGATCAGGCAAGCCCAGGCGCTGGCCGCGGCGTGGCGGGCGATACCCGCCCAATAGGGCGCGACAGGGCGGGCGCCGCCCCCGCCGGCGGCGTGAGGAGGCAGCAGGGCGCGCCCGCTACGGCGAGGCAGGTGCTATACAGGGGCATGGACCAGGCATCGAACGCCGGGCCGCCCGCGGCGGCGTCGCGACCCTATCTCGCGGGGCTGAACGAGGCGCAGCGCGAGGCGGTCGAGACCGTCGAGGGGCCGGTGCTGGTGCTGGCCGGCGCCGGTACCGGCAAGACCCGCGTGCTGACCACCCGGCTGGCCCACATCCTGATGACCGGCCGGGCGACGCCGGGGCAGCTCCTGGCGGTGACCTTCACCAACAAGGCGGCGCGCGAGATGCGCGAGCGCATCGCCCAGCTGATCGGCCGGCCGGTCGAGGGCTGGTGGCTCGGCACCTTCCATGCGCTGGCCGCGCGCCTGCTGCGCCGCCATGCCGAGCTGGTCGGGCTCAAGCCCAACTTCACCATCCTCGACACCGACGACCAGCTCAGGCTGCTGAAGCAGCTGATCGTGGCGGCCGAGATCGACGAGAAGAAGTGGCCGGCCCGGGCGCTGCTCGGCGCCATCGAGCGCTGGAAGGATCGCGGCCTGACGCCGGAGAAGGTCGGCAGCGGCGAGCGGCTCGACCTCGCCAATGGCCGGCTGCTCGAGATCTACCGCGACTATCAGGCCCGGCTGGTCACCCTCAACGCCTGCGACTTCGGCGACCTGCTGCTGCACAACCTGACCCTGCTGACCGCGCATCCCGACGTGCTGGAGAGCTACAACCGGCAGTTCCGCTACCTGCTGGTCGACGAGTACCAGGACACCAACGTGTCGCAGTATCTCTGGCTCCGGCTGCTCGCGCAGGGGCGCCGCAACATCTGCTGCGTCGGCGACGACGACCAGTCGATCTATGGCTGGCGCGGCGCCGAGGTCGGCAACATCCTGCGCTTCGAGAGCGACTTCCCCGGCGCCCGCATCATCCGGCTGGAGCGCAACTACCGCTCCACCCGGCACATCCTGGGCGCCGCCTCGGGCCTGATCGCGCGCAATGCCGGGCGGCTCGGCAAGACGCTGTGGACCGACATCGCCGAGGGCGAGAAGGTGACGCTGCGCGGCGTCTGGGACGGCGACGACGAGGCGCGCTACGTCGCCGACGAGATCGAGGCGCTGCAGCGCCGGGGCGCGGCGCTCGGCTCGATCGCCATCCTGGTCCGCGCCGCCTTCCAGACCCGCGCCTTCGAGGAGCGCTTCATCACGCTCGGCATCCCCTACCGGGTGCTCGGCGGCTCGCGCTTCTACGAGCGGCAGGAGATCCGCGACGCGCTCGCCTATCTGCGCGTCATCCACCAGCCCGACGACGACCTCGCCTTCGAGCGCATCGTCAACACGCCGCGCCGCGGGCTCGGCGACAGCACGCTGCGCGCCGTGCACGGGTTGGCCCGCGCCGCGGCGATGCCGCTGGCGGCGGCCGCCGCCCGGCTGGTCGCCACCGACGAGCTGAAGCCTGCCGCGCGCCGCGCGCTCGGCGCGCTGCTCGAGGACTTCGCCCGCTGGCGGGCCGAGGCGCAGCGCCTGCCGCATCCCGAGCTGGCGCAGCTGGTGCTCGACGAATCCGGCTACACCGCGATGTGGCAGGCCGACAAGTCGCCCGAGGCGCCGGGCCGGCTGGAGAACCTCAAGGAGCTGGTCGGTGCCCTGGAGGAGTTCGAGAGCCTGGCGGGCTTCCTCGAGCATATCAGCCTGGTGATGGAGAACGCCGAGGGCGATCCCGGCGACATGGTCAGCCTGATGACGCTGCACGGCGCCAAGGGGCTGGAGTTCGACACCGTCTTCCTGCCGGGCTGGGAGGAGGGGCTGTTCCCGCATCTGCGCGCGCTGCAGGAGAGCGGCGATGCCGGCCTCGAGGAGGAGCGCCGGCTGGCCTATGTCGGGCTGACGCGGGCGCGCCGCCGGGCGGCGATCTCCTTCGCCGCGCAGCGCAACCTGCATGGCCTCTGGCAGAGCACGCAGCCCTCGCGCTTCATCGAGGAGCTGCCGGCCGAGCATCTCGCGCCCGACCTCGAGCTCGGGCTGCGGGCCGGCCGCTCGGCCGGGGGCGACCTCTGGGAGACGCCGGTCCGCGCCGCGCCGCCCTGGGCGCAGCCGCGCGGCGGCCGCCGGCGCGAGCTGCTGATCGAGGCCGAGGCCCAGCCGGTGGCCGGTTCGCCGGCCAGCTACGGCGTCGGCGCCCGCGTCTTCCACCGCAAGTTCGGCTATGGCAGCGTCACCGCCGCCGAGGCCGACCGGCTGGAGATCGACTTCGACAAGGCCGGCGCCAAGAAGGTGATGGCGAGCTTCGTCGTCCCGGCCGAGCGGGCGGGGTAGGCCGTGTCGTCCGCGCCCCGGCACGGCAGCACCGCTCGGGCTGAGCCGTCGATTGGCTCACGCGGAGGCGCAGAGTCGCGGAGGAGAGGTGCGCCGGCCAGGCCAGTGTACCCCTCCGCGTCCTCCGCGGCTCCGCGTGCCAATCTTGCGGCCTCTCCGGCGCACCCGCGCCGGACCGCGAGAAGCCGTCGCCTAGCCGATGGCCCCGCAGCTCTGGACCGTTCGGCTCACCGTGCCGGCCGGCCGCGAGGCGGCGGCTCGGGTGGCCGCGCTCGAGGCGGCGATGGAGCCGCATGCCGTGGCGGTCTCCTCCTTCGAGGTCGAGGGCGGCCGGGCCTGGGTCGTCGAGGGGCTGTGCGCCGGCAAGGCCGCAGCCGGACGGCTCGGCCAGGCGCTGGGGCCGCTCGGGGCGGGCGCCGCGGCGGCGGCGCCGCTGCCGCCGCGCGACTGGGTGGCGGAGAGCCAGCGCGGGCTGGCCGCCTTCCGCGCCGGGCGCTTCTGGGTGCATGGCTCGCACGAGACGGCGCGGCCGCCGCGCGGCGCGGTGCCGCTGCTGGTCGATGCCGGGCTCGCCTTCGGCACCGGCCGGCACGAGACGACGCGCGGCTGCCTGCTGGCGCTCGACCGGATCGCGCGCCGGCGCGCGATCCGCCGGCCGCTCGATCTCGGCTGCGGCAGCGGCATCCTGGCGATCGCCATGGCGAAGCTGTGGGACGTGTCCGTGCTGGCTGTCGACAACGACCCGCAGGCGGTTGCCGTGGCGCGGGAGAACGCCGCCTTCAACGGCGTCGCCGGGCCGGTGCGGGCGGTGGTCGGCGGCGGCTACGGTGCCGCGGCGATCCGCGCCGCCGCGCCCTTCGACCTGGTGGCGGCCAACATCCTGGCGCGGCCGCTGATCCGGCTGGCGCCGGGGCTGGCCCGGGCGCTGGCGCCGGGCGGCCTCGCGATCCTGTCCGGGCTGCTCGAGGAGCAGGCCGACGCGGTGCTGGCCGCCCATCGCCGCCGCGGCCTCGAGGAGGTCGAGCGGCACGTCCTGGCGGGCTGGTGCGTGCTCACGCTCGCCCGCCCGAAATGAAATCGGCGGCTCCCGGGGGGAGCCGCCGCTTCGCGGTCGTTCCGGCCGGGCCGCCTCAGGCGGCGCGGCTGGTCTGGTTGGCGTTGGCCGGCTGCAGCGACTTCGCCGCCATGGTCTCGGCGACCTCGTCGATCTCGCCGCGCACCAGGCCGATGTCGGTCAGCATGTGATCGTCCAGCGACTGCAGCGTGCGGGCGGTCTGCCGGCTGCGGTTCCACTGGCGGATCGGGCGGACCAGCTCCTCGTCGAGGCGCCAGGACTGGATCGGCATCGCCTCCGGCGACCGGCTGAGCCGGGCGACGATCAAGGGGATCTCGCCGCGGTTGACGCCGATGTCGCGCAGCATGGCGTCGTCCAGCGCCATCAGCTCGTCATAGGCGCGCTGCCGGCGATACCAGCCGGTCAGCGCGTTGCCGAGCGTCTGGGCGAGGCCGAGGCCGGCCTCGGCGGCGATCGCCGCCAGCGACGGGCCCTTCGGGCCGACCACGCGGTCGACCGCCTCCGCGATGTCGTCGCGGCGCAGGCCGATATCGGCCAGCACGTGGTCGTCGAGCGACTCCAGCTCGTCGATCATGTGACGGCGCTGGGCGGCGCGCTGACGGGCCGCGGCAAAGGCCGCAACCGCCGCGTCGAGCCGGCCCGGAGCGGCCTGCATGGTGGTCGCCGCCGGCGTCATCGCCAGCCCGTACGCCACCTTCTCCTTTTCCAAAATCCGAGTCATCTTCTTCCCACCGGTTTACCGAAGCGCAGAATTGCCTGCGGTCGTTGGCAGGAATGTAGGTTACGGCCGCGCTCCCGCCCAGCGGGGATGCTGCATCGCAGCAATGCGCTGAGAGCATGGATAGCGCTGTCGCTAGCTGAATCTTGCATACCAATAGCGGCGGGGTGACGGTCTCGTTCGTCGTCCGCCCGGCCCATCGAAGTGGAGACGCTGCTCGTGAACAAGCCCCAGACCGCGGCCCAGTATCTCGGTGACGCAACGCTCGACCGGCTTCTCAAGGAGGCAGGCTCGCAGCTTGATGTAAAAGGGCTCATGGAGCTTCTCCCAGGACTCGATGCGGCCCCGGAAGGAGTCGATCCCGAGGCCTGGACGGCCCTGGTCGCGCCGGCGCCATCGGCGGCGCTGCGGGCCCAGCTGGCGGCCTGGCGGGCCCGCTCGGCGCCGCCGGAGGCCGCCACGGCCGCGCTGCCGCGGGTCCCGTCCAGGGCCGAGCTCGCCCAGCGTCTTGCTGCATTGCGGCACGAACTGTCGCGCCGCGGCCTCGCCGGCTTCGTCGTGCCCCGGGCCGACGAGCACCAGGGCGAGTACGTGCCGCCGCGGGCCGAGCGGCTGGCCTGGCTGACCGGCTTCACCGGCTCGGCCGGCGCCGCCGTGGTGCTGGCCGACGAGGCGTCGCTGTTCGTCGACGGCCGCTACACCCTGCAGGCGCCGGCCCAGGTCAACCCGGACTGCTTCGCCTGCCGCCATCTCGTCGAGCAGCCGCCGGAGCCCTGGATCGCCAGCCGGCTGAAGCGCGGCGACCGCTTCGGCTTCGATCCCTGGCTGCACACCGTCGACGGGGTCGGCCGGCTCCGGGCGGCGCTGGAGCCGGCCGGCATCGAGCTCGTCGCCTGCCCCGACAACCCGCTCGACGCGGCCTGGGCCGACCAGCCGCCGCCGCCGCTGGCCCCGGTGCTGGCCCAGGCGCTCGACCATGCCGGCCGCGACGCCGCAGAGAAGCGCCAGGCGGTCGGTACGGCGATCGCCGCCGCCGGCGCGGCCGCCGCCGTGCTGACGCAGCCCGACTCGATCGCCTGGCTGCTCAACATCCGCGGCGGCGACGTGCCGCACACGCCGCTGCCGCTGTCCTTCGCCCTGGCCGCCGCCGACGGCTCGGTCGAGCTCTTCATCGACCGGCGCAAGCTGGTGCCCGGGCTGGAGCGGCATCTCGGCAACGGCGTCGCGGTGCAGCCGCCCGACGCGCTCGGGCCGGCGCTCGACCGGCTGGGGGCCGGCAAGGCGGCGGTGCTGCTCGACCCGAGCAGCGCGGCGCTCTGGCTGCATGACCGGCTCGCCGCGGCGGGGGCGAAGATCGTGCGGGGCGACGATCCCTGCGCGCTGCCCAAGGCCTGCAAGAACGCGGTCGAGATCGCCGGCACCACGGCCGCCCATCGCCGCGACGGGGCGGCGGTCAGCCGCTTCCTCGCCTGGCTGGCGGCCAATGCGCCGGGCGGCGCGGTCGACGAGCTCGCGGCGGCCGAGCGGCTGCTCGGGTTCCGCCGCGCCGACCCGCTGTTCCGCGACCTCAGCTTCGACACCATCTCCGGCGCCGGGCCGAACGGCGCCATCGTCCATTATCGCTCCAGCCCGGCGACCAACCGGCGGCTGGCGCCGGGCGAGCTCTACCTCGTCGATTCCGGCGCGCAATATCTCGACGGCACCACCGACATCACCCGCACGGTGGCGGTCGGCACGCCCTCGGCCGAGATGCGCGACCGCTTCACCCGGGTGCTGAAGGGCCATATCGCGCTCGGCAGCGCGCGCTTCCCGCGCGGCACCACCGGCAGCCAGCTCGACGTGCTGGCGCGCACCGCGCTGTGGCAGGCCGGGCTCGACTACGACCACGGCACCGGCCACGGGGTCGGCAGCTATCTCGGCGTCCACGAAGGGCCGCAGCGCATCTCCAAGCTGCCCAACCGGGTGCCGCTCGAGGTCGGCATGATCGTCTCCAACGAGCCCGGCTACTACAAGACCGGCGGCTACGGCATCCGCATCGAGAACCTGGTCACCGTGGTGGCGGCGGAGGTCCCCGGCGGGGAGCGGCCGATGTTGGCCTTCGAGACGCTGACGCTGGCGCCGATCGACCGGGCGCTGGTCGAGCCGGCGCTGCTGTCGGAGGCGGAGCGGGCCTGGCTCGACGCCTACCACGCCCGGGTGCGAGAGACCCTGACCCCGCTGCTCGATGCCGAGACGGCGGCCTGGCTGGCGGCTGCGACGGCGCCGATCGCGGCGGGACCGGGGCCGGCCTGACGCCGGCGCCGGGTGGACATGACGGGCGGCGTGCTTCTCACATCACGCCGCGCCGGCGGAACCAGAGGATGGTCGCGACGACGCACAGCGCGGGAATCACCAGGCCCAGAACGACGAAGGAAACCGGCCCGCCGATCGCGTTGACGAGCCAGCCGAAGTTCATGCCGAAGAAGCCGGTCAGGAAGGTGATCGGCAGGAAGATCAGGGAGACGATGGTAAGCCGGCTGATCTGCTCGCCCTGGCGTTGCGCGAGCTGCGTGGCGTAGTCCTGCAGCAGGTCGGCGCCCCAGCGGGCGCGTTCCTGGAAGCGGCGCTCGAGGTCCTCGACCTGCTCGGCATAGGCGTGCAGCTCGGCGGCCGCCGCCGCGTCGATGCCGGGCAGCGCCTCGACGCCGATGATGGCGCCGCGCACCGCGCTGCTGTAGTGGTCGATGTCGGACCAGGCCCCCTGCAGCTGCTGCAGCCGCTCGGTCAGTCCTGGCAGGTCTATCGCGCCGGGCTGCTGGCGGATCCGCGTGCGCAGCGTCTGGATGCGGGTGTCGACCTCGCTCACCGCCGCATGCAGGGTGGCGAGCAGCAGCTGCAGCAGGATCGCCGCCGCCTCGGCCGGGCGGCTCGCCAGGCCGCCGGCGCGCTCGGCGAAACGCTGGCGGATCTCGGCGAGCGCTGCCGGGTCGCCGCGCCACAGCGTGACGACGCAGCGGCGCGACGCCAGCAGGTGGATCTCGGTCATGCTGCCGAACACCACCGAGATCCAGGTCGCGACCCGCATCCGCTCGCGGCCGACCGCCATGCGCCCGCTCTGCTCGAAGCGCAGCGCCCAGGCGCGGTCCGCGTCGTCGAACCCGAGCTCGGCGAGGAAGGGCGCCTGCCAGTCCGCCCCGCCGCCGACGAGGTCGAGCCAGACGAAGCCTCCCGCCGCGACGCGCCCGCCCGCCTCCTGCGGGCTGCCGGCCGGCCGGATCCCTTCGGCGTCGACGAGGATGGCGGCCGGCGCGGCTGGGCCGGACGGCGTCATCGCCCCGCCGCGCACGGGCCTACTGGTTACCGATCTGCAGCGGGTAGAGGCTGAGCTCGACGCGGCGATTCTTCGCGCGGCCCTCGGGGGTGGCGTTGGAGGCGACCGGGTCGGCGTCGCCGAAGCCGTGCGCGGCGATCATCCCGGGGTTGACGCCCTGCGAGATCAGGTACTGCATGACGTTGTCGGCGCGCATCTGCGACAGCTGCTCGTTCGAGGTGATGCCCTGGGCCATCAGCTCGGGCCCGATCGGGGTGCTGTCGGTGAAGCCGCTGACATAGACCTTGTTCGACTGGCCCGGGGCCAGCTTCTTCACCAGCTTGGCGAAGACCTCCTTGCCGGCCTCCGAGAGCTGCCAGCCACCGGGCGGGAAGAGCAGGTCGCTGTCGACCGTGTACATCATGGTGACGGCCGAGAGCAGCGTGTCGAAGCAGGGCGCCGACAGCTGCGAGACATGCGCCTTCATGCAGGCCTTGATGCGGCCCTCGCCGGGCTGGATGCCGGGGCAGAACTGCGCCACGTCGCCGGCGCAGGCCCGCGCGATCTGGCGGCTGGTGGGCACCGGCTCCTGCGCGGACGCGAGCGAAGGGAGGAGCAGGGCAGGGGCGAGCAGCAGGCCGGCGAGCCACTTCATCGGGAACCTCCGCCTCGGTCTATGGCGCGCGGAGCCTAGCGGGGCGCTGGCGGCCGGACTTGTCATCCCGCGCCAGAAGCGGCGTGCGCGATGATGCCGCCGGGCAGCAGGAAGAGCGTCAGCACCGCCAGGTTCATCAGGTCGATGAAGAAGGCGCCGGCGATCGGCACGACGATGAAGGCCTGCGGCGCGGGGCCGTGCTTGCGGGTCAGCGCCTGCATGTTGGCGACGGCCGTGGCGGTGGCGCCCATGGCGAAGCCGCAGAAGGCGCCGACCATGATCGCCCCCTCGTAGTCCCGCCCGAGGGCGCGGAACATCACCAGGCTGCCCCACAGCGCGACCAGCACGGTCTGGGCGGCGATGATGACGAGCAGCGGCCCGGCGAGTCCCAGGCTCTCGTCGAGCCGCAGCGTCATCATCGTCCAGGCGAGGAAGACCGACAGGCAGAGCGAGCCGATCAGCTCGGAGGCGGCATCGTGCAGCCGGAAGCCGAGCGCCGCCGCGCCGTTGCGCAGCACCAGCCCGGCCAGCAGGCACCACAGGAAGTCGGGGACCGTGACCGGCCCGCCGCGCAGCTGGCCGCCGATCGCGCCGCCGGCGACGACGGCGATCAGGGCCGCGGCGAGCGACACGGTGAAGGAGAGCGTGGTGACCGGCGTCGTCGAGGGCCCGCCGACCACGTCGCCGGCGTCCGGGGGCGGCAGGGCGGACGGCGTCAGCCGGGCGATCAGCCGCCCCGCCACCGGCCCGCCGATGACGCCGCCCAGCACCAGCCCGATGGTCGCCGAGGTCATCGTCAGGCCCATCACCCCGAGGACGTCGTACTCCGCGGCGAAGCGGTCGGCATAGGCGGCGCCGGTGCCGTGGCCGCCGACCAGGGTGATCGAGCCGGCGATCAGCCCGAGCACCGGATGCAGGCCGAGCAGGTAGGCCATCGCCACCCCCAGCGCGTCCTGCAGCACCAGGAAGGGGAAGAGCACGAGCAGGAAGCGCAGCAGCCGGATGCCGCCCGGCTTCAGCAGGGCGAGGTCGGCGGTCAGCCCGATGCAGGCGAAGAAGACGAGCAGCAGCTGGCCCTTGGGTGCCGTGTCGAAGCCCAGCCGGACGCCGCCGAGCTTGTCGGCGGCGAGCGCCAGCAGGGCGAACAGCAGCCCGCCGACGATCGGCGCCGGGATGCTGTAGCGCGCCAGCAGCGGCACGTGGCGGGCCAGCCAGGTGCCGGCGACAAGCACCAGGCAGGCGGCCAGGATGGACGGGATCAGCGGGAGCAGCAGGTCCTGCAGCATGGCGGCGAGCTTGCACCAGCCTCGCCGCCACTGCCAAGCCTGCTCGGTCGCGCGTTCAGATCGCCGGCACCCGGCAGGTCAGCACGGTGTCGACGTCGACCAGCCGGCGCAGGCACTCGGCGATGTAGTCGCCCTCGTCGGGTGCCAGCGCGGCCACCTGGATGTCGATCTCGAGTGCGCCGCCTGGCACCGCCCGGCTGACCCACCGGGTCGGCACCAGGTTGCGCTTGGCGAAGAGCTGCAGGACGCGCGGCATCACGCCGGGCTCCGCCGCGGCGGCGACGGAGAAGCAGTAGAGCGGCGCGGGGGCGGGCTGGCCGGCGCGGCGGCCGGCGGTCTCAGTTCGGGGCTTGGCGGACATCGGGCACGAGCTCTCTCGAATCGGCGGAACGGCGAGCGACGACCGGACGCCCAAGGGGCGCCCGGCGGCGAATTCGCGCGATGCCGATGCGGAGAGCCGTGCTCATGAGAGAAATCGTAGGCCGCGTGCCGGCCGGATGCAAGGGCCGCTGCCCGGCTCGACCGCACGCGGCGCGTGCGCTACCATCGTCCGGGCACGACCCGGGGGATGGTCAAGATGACCGCGCGCCGCTTTCTCGCCGTGCTCATCAAGCCGTCGCACTACGACGATGACGGCTACGTCATCCAGTGGCACCGCTCGACCATTCCCTCCAACAGCCTCGCCGCGCTGCACGCGCTGATCGGGCAATGCGCCGCCGACAAGGTGCTCGGCCCCGACGTCGCGATCGAGATCGAGGCGGCCGACGAGTGCAATACGATCATCGACGTGCCGGCGGTGATCCGGCGGATCCGCCGGGCCGGGGCGGGCTTCGTCGGGCTGGTCGGCGTGCAGTCGAACCAGTTCCCGCGCGCCATGGATCTCGCCCGCCCGCTGCGCGCCGCCGGCATCCCGGTGGTGGTCGGCGGCTTTCACGTCAGCGGCTGCCTCGCCATGCTGCCGGGCGCCACGCCCGAGCTCGAGGAGGCGCAGGCGCTCGGGATCGTGCTGTTCGCCGGCGAGGCCGAGGGGCGCATGGCCGGGCTGCTGCAGGACATCGCCGCGGGCCGGCCGAAGCCGGTCTACAACTATCTCGACGACCTGCCCGACCTGGCCGGCGCGCCCGGCCCGCTGCTGCCGCGCGCGGTGGTGGCGCGGGTGGCCGGGCACTATGCCAGCTTCGACGCCGGCCGCGGCTGCCCCTTCCAGTGCAGCTTCTGCACCATCATCAACGTCCAGGGCCGCCGCTCGCGCCGCCGCACGCCCGACGACGTCGAGGCGATCGTCCGGGCCAACGCCGCGCTCGGCGTCACCCGGTTCTTCGTCACCGACGACGACTTCGCGCGCAACCGCGACTGGGAGCCGATCCTCGACCGGCTGATCCTCCTGCGCGAGGAGGGGCTCAACATCAAGCTGATCCTGCAGGTCGACACGCTCTGCCATCGCATCCCCGGCTTCATCGAGAAGGCGGCGCGGGCCGGCTGCAACACCGTCTTCATCGGGCTGGAGAGCATCAATCCGGAATCGCTGATGGGCGCCGGCAAGCGGCAGAACAAGATCTGGGAATATCGCGAGATGCTGCTCGCCTGGCGGCAGCAGAAGGTGCTGACCTGGGCGGGCTACATCCTGGGCTTCCCGACCGACACGCCGGAAAGCATCGCCCGCGACATCGAGACCATCAAGCGCGAGCTGCCGATCG
Source organism: Dongiaceae bacterium (assembly GCA_046349435.1). Classification (GTDB taxonomy): domain Bacteria; phylum Pseudomonadota; class Alphaproteobacteria; order Dongiales; family Dongiaceae; genus JAXMCI01. The sequence goes on from JAXMCI010000053.1 coordinate 27,226, forward strand.
ACCTGCTGGAGTTCTTCGTGCTGACGCCGCTGCCGGGCTCCGAGGATCATCAGCGTCTCCATCGCGACGGCGTCGCCATGGATCCCGACCTCAACAACTACGATGTCGAGCACGTCACCACCGCGCATCCGGCGATGAGCGAGGAGGCCTGGCGCGCCGCCTATCGCGACGCCTGGCGGCGCTACTACAACCCGGCCCACATCGAGACGCTGCTGCGCCGCGCCGTGGCGAGCGGGCTCAGGACCCGCAAGCTGGCCGACGTGCTCTGGCTGTTCACCGGGTCGGTGGCGATCGAGGGCGTGCATCCGCTGCAGTTCGGCTTCGTCCGCCGCAAGGTGCGCACCCAGCGCCGCCCCGGCCTGCGTCGGGAGAGCCCGCTGGTCTTCTATCCGCGCCTGGGGCTGGAGACCGCGGTCGCCGCCCTCCGCTGGGCGGCGCTGGTCCGGCGCGTCTACGCCATCGAGAAGAAGGTGACGCGGCACCCCGCGGCGCTGCAATACCGCGACGCGGCGCTGACGCCGGCGTCGCCCGAGGCGGCGCCGAGCGGCTTCGTCGCCGATTTCGCCGACCGCATTCCGGCGACCCACGGCGCGCCGCGGCGGCGCGCGGCGGGCTGAGGGGCTCGCGGCTCAGCCTCGGGCTTCGCCGCCGGCGCTGCCGCCGTCGACGTCGCCGAGCGAGGCCGCCGCCTGCCGGCAGGCGGCACGGACCTCGTCCCGCTGCGATCGTCGTGGATGTTCGGTCCCGTCAGGAACCGGTCCGCCGCGTCCATCGTCCCCCGCCCCGCGCGCGACCGCCCGGCCTCAACCCTCGCCGATCAGCGCCAGCCAGGCGGCCTCGTCGAGCACGGCGACGCGGAGCTCGGCGGCCTTCTTCGCCTTCGAGCCGGCCCCCGGACCGGCGACCAGGAAGTCGGTGCTCTTCGACACCGAGGCGGCGACCTTGGCGCCGAGCGACTCGGCGCGCGCCGTGGCTTCGCCGCGGGTCATCTTCTCCAGCGTGCCGGTGAAGACCACGGTCTTGCCGGAGATCGCCGAGGCGGCCTGCGGCGCGGCGCGGTGCGGCTCGACCGCGACCTCGCGCAGCAGGTCGTCGAGCACCGTGCGGTTGTGCGCCTCGGCGAAGAACCCCAGCAGGTCGGTGGCCACAGAGGGGCCGATGCCGTCGATGTTGTCGAGGTCGTGATAGGCCGGGCTCTCCCGATCCTGGGCCTCCTCCATCGCGGCGATCCAGCGCTCGACCGTGCCGTAGTGGCGGGCGAGCAGCCGGGCCGTCGCCTCGCCGACCTGGCGGATGCCGAGCGCGTAGACGAAGCGCTCGAGCGAGATCGAGCGGCGCGCCTCGACGGCGCGCAGCAGGTTGGCGACCGACTGCTCGCCCCAGCCCTCGCGCGCCCCGAGCTCGTCGCGCCGCGCCGCCAGCCGGAAGATGTCGGCGGGCTCCTTGATCAGGCCGTCGCGCAGGAAGGCCTCGATGTGCTTGCTGCCCAGCCCCTCGACGTCGAAGGCGTTGCGGCTGACGAAGTGGCGCAGCCGCTCCAGCGCCTGGGCCGGGCAGATCAGCCCGCCGGTGCAGCGCCGCGCCGCCTCGCCGGGCTCGCGGATGGCGAGGCTGCCGCAGGCCGGGCAGTGGTCGGGAAAGGCGTAGGGCCGGCTGCCGGAGGGGCGCTTGGCCGGCACCGCGGCGACGACCTGCGGGATGACGTCGCCGGCCCGCTGGATGATCACGTGGTCGCCCTCGCGGATGTCCTTGCGGGCGATCTCGTCCTCGTTGTGCAGGGTGGCGCGCTGCACCACCACGCCGCCGACATTGACCGGCTCGAGGTCGGCGACCGGCGTCAGCGTGCCGGTGCGGCCGACCTGCACGAAGATGCGGTTGAGCCGCGTCTCGGCCTGCTCGGCGGGGAACTTGTGGGCGATCGCCCAGCGCGGCGCGCGGCTGACCATGCCGAGCCGGCTCTGCCAGTCCAGCCGGTCGACCTTGTAGACGACGCCGTCGATGTCGTAGGGCAGCTCCGCGCGGCGGCCGGCGAGCTCGGCATGCAGCGCCAGCGCCGCGTCGACGTCGGCGCAGAGCCGGCGCAATGGATTGACCGAGAAGCCCCAGCCCTCCAGCCGGTCGAGGAACTCGTGCTGCGTGGCGATCGGCGGCGCATCCCCGGCGAAGCGGATCTCGCCCCAGGCATAGGCGAAGAAATGCAGCGGCCGCGACGCGGTGATCTCCGGATCGAGCTGGCGCAGGCTGCCGGCGGCGAAGTTGCGCGGATTGGCGAAGAGCGGCTCGCCCGCCTGCTCGCGCGCCTGGTTCATGGCGAGGAAGTCGGGGCGCCGCATATAGACCTCGCCGCGCACCTCGAGCAGCGCCGGCACGTCGCGTCCCTTGAGCCGCTTCGGCAGGTCCTTGACCATCCGCAGGTTGGCGGTGACGTCCTCGCCGACCAGGCCGTCGCCGCGGGTCGCGCCCTGGACGAAGACCCCCTCCTCGTAGCGCAGGGCCGCCGACAGCCCGTCGATCTTCGGCTCGGCGACGATCGCCACCGCCTGCTCGGCCGGCAGGTTGAGGAAGCGGCGGACGCGGGCGACGAACTCGCGGACGTCCTCCTCGGCGAAGGCGTTGTCGAGCGACAGCATCGGCCGGGCATGGGCGACCTTGGCGAAGCCCGCCGCGGGCGCCGCGCCGACATGGAGGCTCGGGCTGTCCGGCCGCTGCAGCTCGGGGAAGCGCGCCTCGATCGCCCGGTTGCGCCGGACCAGCGCGTCGAAGGCGGCGTCGGAGATGCGCGGCGCGTCCTCCTGGTGGTAGAGCCGGTCGTTCTCGGCGATCTCGGCGGCGAGCCGCGCCAGCTCGGCGGCGGCCTGCTCGCGGTCGAGATCCTCGACGGCGATGGCGGCGAGGCCGCCGGCCTCGGGCTTCGCGCGGCTCATGCGCGGCTGCCGGCGAGCAGCCGGTCGGCGGCGGCCCGCGCCTCGCCGGTGACCCGGGCGCCCGACAGCATGCGGGCGATCTCCTCGCGCCGGCCGGGCGCGTCGAGCGGCACGATGCGGGTCAGCACCGGCGCGCCGCTGCCGGCCGCTTCCTTCTCGACCCGCCAGTGGCAGCCGGCCAGCGCCGCCACCTGCGGCGAATGGGTGACCACCAGCACCTGCAGCCGCGAGGCCAGCCGCTTCAGCCGCTCGCCGACCGCCGCGGCGGTGGCGCCGCCGATCCCGGCATCGACCTCGTCGAACACCAGCGTCGGCACCGGCGCGGCGGCGGCCAGCGCCACCTTGATCGCCAGCAGGAAGCGCGACAGCTCGCCGCCGGAGGCGATCTTCGCCAGTGCGCCGAACGGGGTGCCGGGATTGGTGCTGACCTCGAAGCCGACCCGGTCGGCGCCGGCGGGGCCCCAGCCGGGCTCGGGCAGCGCCTCGACGGCGGTGCGGAAGCGCGCCTTGTCGAGCTTGAGGGGCGCCAGCTCCGCGGCGACCGCCTTGTCGAGACGCGCCGCGGCAGCCCGCCGCCCCTCGGACAGCGCGCCGGCGGCGTCGCGATAGGCCTGCCGCGCCGCGGCCTCGGCCTGGGTCAGGCGGGCGACCGAGCCGCCCTGGTCGTCGAGCGCGGCGAGCGTCGCCTCGGTGCGCTGGCGCAGCGCCGGCAGCTCGTCGACCGCGACGTTGTGCTTGCGGGCGAGGTCGCGCAGCGCGAAGAGCCGCTCCTCGATCGCCTCGAGCCGGCCGGGCTCGGCATCGAGCTCGCCGACCAGCCGCTCCAGCAGCCGGCTCGCCTCGGCCGCCTCGACGGTGGCGCGGTCGAGCGCGGCCAGCAGCGGCGGCAGGCCGTCGCCGGCCTTGTCGGCGATGCGGCCCAGCCGGCGCGCGGCGGCGGCCAGCTGCGCCTCGGCCCCGCCGCGCCCGCCGAGCTCGGCCGCCGCGCCCTGCATGGCCTCGAGCAGCTTCTCGCGGTTCATCAGCCGGGCGCGGCTCTCGGCCAGCGTCTCCTCCTCGCCCGGCCGCGGCTTCAGCGCGTCGAGCTCGGACAGCGCGTGGCGCAGGAAATCCTCCTCGCGGCGGGCCTGCTGCAGCCGGCTCACCGCCGCGTCGCGCGCCGCGGCCGCCTCGCGCCAGCCGGCCCAGGCCTCGGCCGCCGCCGCGCCCGCCGCCTCGAGGCCGCCATAGGCGTCCAGCAGGTCGCGATGGGTGGCGGGATCGAGCAGGCCGCGCTGCTCGCCCTGGCCGACGATCTCGACCAGGCTCTCGCCCAGCCGGCGCAGCCCGGCGACGCTGACCGGCTGGTCGTTGACGAAGGCGCGGCTGCGGCCGTCGGCGGCGAGCTGGCGGCGCAGCACCAGCTCCTCGCCGTCATCGAGCCCGAGCGCGTCGAGGCCGAGCTCCTCGATGATCGTGCGCACGGGGTGGCGGCGCCCCAGCGCGAAGGCGGCGGTGACGGTCGCCTGCGCCGCGCCGTGGCGGACCAGCGCGCTGTCGGCCCGCGCCCCCAGCGCCAGCCCGAGCGCATCGAGCAGGATCGACTTGCCGGCGCCGGTCTCGCCCGTCAGCACGCCGAGCCCGGGCGCGAGAGCGAGGTCGAGCCGGTCGATCAGGACGACGTCGCGGACGGAGAGGCCGGCGAGCATCGCCCCCCGCGGTGCTCAGAAAATCTTGTAGAGCCAGGAATTCTCGTCCTCCTGCGGCTTCAGGTTCCGCGCCGCAAGAAGATCGTAGCTGTCCTGGTACCACTCGCTGCCCGGGAAGTTGTAGCCGAGCACGGCGGCGGCGGCCTGCGCCTCCGAGTGCACGCCGAGCGCCAGGTAGCATTCGGTCAGCCGCTCCAGCGCCTCGGGCACCTGGCTCGTGGTCTGGTACTGCTCGATCACCCGGCGGAAGCGGTTGATCGCGGCGAGGTACTGCTGGCGGTCGAGGTAGTAGCGGCCGATCGCCATCTCCTTGCCGGCGAGGTGGTCGCGGGCGAGGTCGACCTTGAGGCGGGCATCCCTGGCATAGGCGGTGTTGGGAAAGCGGGTCACCACCTCCTGCAGGCTGGTCAGCGCATCCTCGGTGACCTTCTGGTCGCGGCCGACATCGACGATCTGCTCGTAGTAGGAGAGGCCCTTCAGGTAGTAGGCGTAGGCCGCGTCGGGGTTGCCCGGGTGCAGCTGGATGAAGCGGTCGAGCGCGGTGATCGCGTCGTCGTACTTGTTGTCGAGATAGTAGGCGTAGGCCGACATCAGCTGCGCCTGGGTGGCGTAGGACGAGTAGGGGTGCTGGCGGTCGACCTCGTCGAAGCTCTTGGCGGCCTTCAGGTGGTCGCCGTTGGCCATCTCCGCGAGGCCCTGGTTGTAGAGCGTCTCCGGCGGCTCCTCGACATAGGTGTCCTTGTCGCTGTTGGAGCAGGCGGCGCCGAGCAGGGGCAGCAGCAATACCGCCACGAGCCAGAGCGCGCGCCGGGTGCCGCCGCGGCAGACCTTCATCGATGCCATGCCTACCCTTCGATCCGAGACGCACCGCCGGGGGCCGAATCCGGCACTTTCCCATGCGGCGCGGCACTATAGCCGCCGCCCGGCCCCCGCTCAAGCTGCGGCGGCCGCGGCGCCGCGGCGCGTCCCCGGAGCGGGCGGACGCTACTTCATCGCCTTGGCCCAGCCGGGCCGAGCCGGCATGGATCTGCTCGGCGATCCCGGCTTCGTCGCGTGGCGCATGCCGGGCGATGGCGCGGCTGCCGAGCCACTGGTCCTGCGGCCGCGCGCCGCAGAAGGCGACGGCGCAGACGGTGCCGTCGCGGTCGACCGATCTCCTGCCGGTGGGTCGCCCTCCTCAACCCGCGGGCCGAGGCTCGCGAACCCGCAGCGGCGGTCGCGGCTTGCCCCAGCCGCCTTGCCCCAGTCGCCTTGCCCGGGCGCCGTCAGCGCGGCGCGGGCGCCGGGTCGGGCGCGCGCCGGCACTCGCGGGCGAACTCGTCGCGCCGCGCCAGGTCGTCGTAGCTCTCGGCGAGCTGCGCGAAGCTGTGACGGACCTGCGGATCGGCGGCGGCTTCGGCCATGGCGCGGCAGCGTGCGGCGCGCTGGCGGAAATCGATCGATGATGGCGTGTCCATCCCTGCGATATCTGCCGCGGCCGGCGGCGGACCAAGCGTCGCCGGCGCCCTCATGGCGAGGTCGTGCTGTCATGCCGCACCGCCGCCGTGCCGCCGGCGCGCGAGGACGCCAGCGCTTCCCGGCGCCGCGCCGGGCGCGGCCTGATGACCAGGGCGGCGATCTCCGCATGCTCCGCCTCGAGGCGCAGCTCGAGGCGCGCGATGCAGCGCTCGATCTCGCTTGCCGGGAGGTCGTCCTCGAAATCCGCGGTGAGGGCCACCACCACCTGGTCGGGAGCGAGGTGAACCGTGAGCACGCCCTCCACCGCGGCGACCGCCGGGTCCTCGGCGGCGGCGGCGGCGATGGCGCGCTGCAGGTCGCGCGATGCCCGCTCGCCGATCAGCAGGCCCTTGCTCTCGCGGGCGAGGAAGGCGGCGGTCAGGGCGAGCACCAGGCCGATGCCGATCGAGGCGACGCCGTCGAGCTCGGGGGTGCCGAAGCGCTCGGCGGCGAAGATGCCGATCGCCGCCACCGCGATGCCGAGCAGCGCGGCGCTGTCCTCGAACAGCACGGTGAAGGTCGTCGGGTCCTTGCTGCGGCGGGCCGCGGCGATGAAGCCGAGCTCGCCCTTGGCCTTGCGGAACTGCCGGACCGCGACGGTCCAGGAGATGCCCTCGAAGAGCGCCGACAGCCCGAGCACGGCGTAGTTGACGACGACCCGCTGCATCGGCTCGGGACGCAGGATGTGGGAGATGCCCTCGTAGATCGAGACCCCGGCGCCCAGCGCGAAGACCAGCAGCGCGACGACGAAGCTCCAGAAATAGAGCTCGCGGCCATGGCCGAGCGGATGGATGTCGTCGGGCGGCAGGGTCGAGCGGTGCAGGCCGTAGAGCAGCAGCACCTCGTTGCCGGTGTCGACCAGCGAATGAACGCCCTCGCTGAGCATCGCCGAGCTGCCGGTGAGCGCCGCGGCGACCAGCTTGGTCGCGGCGATGGCGAGGTTGCCGGCGAGGGCCGCATAGACCGTCCTTTTCGACCCCTTGTGCGCCGTCATTCCCGATCCCGACCCGGTCCCGAAGTGGCTGTCGGAAGCTGCAACACCGCCCGGCGGCGGGCGCTCCCGCGGGGGGTGCGGAGAACACCGAGAACGTTTCCCAGGTGCTTGGTGTTGGTCTGCCAGACGCCACCGCCGGAGGAGCGGTCATCCTGGCCCTGCCCCGCGACCTCTGGGACCGGCTGCGCAACCGCTACTGGCTGGTGCCCACGCTGATGATGCTGTGCGCCGTCGGCTTGGCGCTCGGGCTGATCCGCCTCGACATGTTCCTGCTCTCGATCGGCAGCGACGAGCTGCCATGGTTCGGCGCGATGGAGGCCGACGCGGCGCGCCGCATCCTGGCGACCACGGCCTCGACGATGGTCACCATCGCGGGCCTCGTGTTCTCGATCACCATGGTCGTGCTGCAGCTCGCCTCCTCGCAGTTCGGCCCGCGGCTGCTGCGCACCTTCGTGGGCGACGTCGGCAACCAGGCGATTCTCGGCACCTTCGTCTCCGCGTTCCTGTACTGCCTGCTGGTGCTGGCCACCGTCCGCAACGAGCCATCCGGGTTCGTGCCGCTGGTCTCGACCGCCGTCGGGCTGCTGTTCGGGGTGGCCGGGATCGGTGTCCTGGTGTTCTTCATCCACCACATCGCCCAATCCATCCGAGTCGAGCGGGTCGTGGCGGCAGTGGTGGCCGATCTGCACCGGGCGATCGAGCGCAGCGCCCCGAGCGAAGCAGCGGACGAGCCGGTCCTAAACGCGACCCCGGGCCCGACCGGGCCGGGCCAACGCCTGCGCGCCGGCGCCAGCGGCTATGTCCGCACCGTGGACGAGGAAGCCCTGCTGGGCATCGCGCGCGATTGCGACTTGCTGATCCGCCTGCGGTGCCGGCCCGGCGATGCGGTCGTCGCGGGCGACGTGCTCGGCGAGCTCTGGCCACCCGGGGCCGAGGGCAAGGTCGCGGCGAGCGTGCTGGGCGCCATCGGCGTCGGGTCCGAACGCACCCCGGCGCAGGATGTCAGGTACGTGCTGCGCCAGCTCGCCGAGATCGCCGTGCGGGCGCTGTCGAGCGGGATCAACGATCCGTTCACGGCGGCGGAGTGCATCGACGGGATCACCGCCGGGCTGCATGGCGCGGCATCCCGGGGCGACCCGCCGACGCATTGGCGCGACGGCGAGGGCCGGCCGCGGCTTGAGCTGCCGCCTCTCGGGCTCTGCGACCTGACCGCGGCGGCGCTGGGACCGATCGCCAGGGCCGCGCTCGAGGACGGCAGCATCACCGCGCAGCTGATCGGTGCGGTCGGCCGGATCGGCGAGCCGTCGGGCAGCCCGGTCGAGCGGCGGCGGCTGCGTGACCTTGCGCAGTCCATCGCCGAGGATTGTCGCTGCCGCTCCGCGCGCGATCGAGCGACACTGGCGCGCAGCTACGAGGATTGCCTGTGGCGGCTCGGCGGGATCAGCCTGCGATCCGCCGAGGCCGCGACGATCCCCGAGAGGCCCCGCGAGCGGAGTGCCGCGGCAACTGCAAGCTGAGCCCCGCCCCGGCGGCAGAGTCTGCCTTGTCCATCGCGAGGTCCACGATTGTGTCCAGCTTCCCCTTGATCACGTCGCCCTGGAAGCAATCGTTATCCGCGATGCCGTCGGTTACGGTGGCGATCGGGTTCGCAGCGCAGGCTCAGGTGCGGATGACCGGTGGCCTCTCAGGCCGGCTCGCGGGAGCCGCCCTGGTCTGGCGTGACCCTCGGGACGAGCGCGGACCTGTGCCGATCGCGGGTGCGGGGCGACCCGGCTGGCGATCGGCCCCGGCCCGGCCACGGGCGCGCGGGATCGCCGCCGGCACCAGCGCCAGGCCGAAGAGAAAGGTCCCGACCGGCAGCCAGATCGGGCCGAGGCGCAGCAGGTCGAGGGATTGCCCCCACATCAGGGCCCAGCCGGCGACGGTCATGCCGATCGAGAGCCCAAGCATCCCGTGCCGCTGCACGGCCCGGCGAACCGTGCCCGGGCGGGGCGGCGGACCGGTCCGTGCCTCTGCGCCGAGCGCCGCCGTCTTCGCCTCCCCGGCCTATCTCAGCGTATAGAGGTAGGCCGCGATGTCGCGCGCCTGCGCCTCCTGGAGGTGCATGTTCGGCATGACGTTGCCCGGCACGATGCGCTGCGGGTCCATCAGCCAGGCGACCAGGTTGTCCGGCGTGTTGCGCAGCAGCCCGGCGACGTAGATGCGCCGGCCCATCCGGGTGAGCGGCGGGCCGACCACGGCATCGGCGCCGGTGATCCCGGGAATGGTGTGGCAGCTGCCGCAGCCGACCTCGGCGATCTGACGGGCGCCCTCGCGGGGGTTGCCGACGCCCGTCGGCGCCGCCTGGGCTTGCGACTGCTCGACCTTGCGCGGCCCGCAGCCGGAGAGCAGCGCGACCAGGACGAGCAGGGCGGGGCCGCTCGCCGCCAGGCGGCCGAGCCGCGCCGCCCGCCGGTCGGCCTCGCGCAGCCACAGCGCCAGCAACACCAGCACCGCCAGCAGGTAGGCGAAGCCGGCCGGGATCCACATGATCAGCCCGGCGAGCTGCTGGTCCTCGAGCGCCGTCAGGCCCCAGCGCGCGGCGCCCGCGGCGTGGATCGCGTAGAACGGCCGCCCGGTCAGCACCATCAGCGCGCCGGGCAGGCCGCTCAGGATCGCCGCGGTGGCGACGAACAGCATGGTGGCGCCGTAGTCGAGGCGGCGGCGGCCCGACGGCTCGATCACCACCGCCCAGAAGGCGAAGGCGCTGACGAAGAAGCAGAGATGCTCGAGCACGTGCACCGGCTCGCGGGTCAGGGCCCAGGCATAGGGGACCGGCAGGTGCCAGAAGACGAAGAGGCCACAGAACCAGCTCCAGACCGACAGCGGCGCCGCCAGCCAGGCGACGAGCCGCCCCGTGGTGCCGGTCGCCCACCAGCGGCCGACGGCGCGCCGCGCCGTGCGCGGCAGCGTCCAGAGGACGGTGGTGACCGGCCGCGACCAGACGAAGAGGGGGGCGGCGACCAGCATCAGCAGCAGGTGCTGCACCATGTGCACGGAGAAGAGCTGCTCGGCGATCGTGTCGATCGGCGATTCCAGCGCCAGCACGAGGGTCAGCATGCCGAGGACGAAGGCCGCCGCTTCCGTCTGCGGCCGCAGCCCGCTCCGCGCCGGCATGCGCCACCGCCCGAGCGCGTAGAGGGCGGCTGCCACGGCGAGGCAGAGCGGCACCCAGAGCTCGTCGTTCCAACCGCCGCCGGCCTCGGTGCCGGCCACATGCGCCAGCGCCGGGCTGGCGGCGAGCGTCGCCGCTGCGGCGCTCGCCGGCAGCATCAGCTGCCGCATAGCGGCACCTCGAGGAGCACGATGCTGTCCGCGATCACCGCGATGGCGAACCAGACGGCGGACCACATCCCGAAGATGGCGAGGAAGCGGGTCCGCCCCTCGCCGGCCTCGAGCAGGCGGCCATGGGCGCCCGAGGCCTCGCCGCGGGCCTGGCGCCAGCGGCGCCAGCAGATCGCCGCGGCGGCGGCGCAGGCGGCCAGCGCCAGCAGGTTGAGGGCGAGGCTGACCGGCCAGGCCCAGCCCCAGCCGGCGATGGCGCCGGGCAGCTGGAGGTCGCGCGGAAAGCAGGCGTGGCTGGTCAGGCCGTAGCCGGCGACCAGCTGGATGAACCAGGCGACCGGTGCGGCGAGCAGGCCGATCGCCAGCGCCCGGCGCCCGGCCGGGTCGTCGTGCGGGGCGGGATGGTCGATATGGTAGGCGGCCAGCGTGTCTTCGGTCATGGCTCAGCCGAGATGCGGGGTGATGTAGAAGGTGAAGAACAGGGTCAGCCAGACGGCATCGACGAAGTGCCAGTAGAGCGCGCCGATGGTCACCGGTGCGTTGCGCACGCGATCGAAATAGCCCAGCGCCGACCAGGCGAGCAGCGCCAGCAGCACCACCAGGCCGGCCAGCACGTGCATAATGTGGAAGCCGGTGATCGTGAAATAGAGCGAGCCGTAGGCGCTGGAGTTCATGGTGAAGGGCTTGTCCTGCCACTCCAGGACCTGGATCGCCATGAAGGCAGCGCCGAGCAGGAAGCCGCCGGCGAGCCCGAGCATCAGGCGGCCGCGCTGGCCGCGCCGTGCCGCCCGCTCGCCCCACCAGACGGCGAGGCTGCTCGCCAGCAGGATGAGGGTGTTGGGCAGCGACAGGCGGAGCCTGGGCAGATCGTCCGGCAGGAACTCCCGCCCATACTGGACGGCGAAGTAGTAGTAGCTGAACAGCAGGTAGGCGAAGAGCGCGCCCTCGGTCATCACCACCGTGATCATGCCCCACCAGCCCGAGGCATGGCGGCCGATGCTGCCGACCGGCAGCGGCCGGGTCCCGCGCAGGCTGGCCTCAGCCATGGCGCGGCCCCGCGGTCTGCGCCAGGCGGCGCTCCGGCCACAGCCAGAGCAGGGTACAGGCGAGGGTCAGCGCCGCCCCGGCGCCGGCCAGCCACCAGAGATGGGCGAGCAGGCCGGCGAAGCCGGCCGTCATCACGACGGTGAGCAGCAGCGGCACCAGGGAATCCTCCGGCATCTTGAGGATGGCGTCGGGCAAGCCGTCGAGCACCGTGGTGGCGATCATCTCCTTGCCGTCCTCGAGC
>JAXMCI010000054.1:0-34215 GCA_046349435.1 Dongiaceae bacterium
GGCTCGACCGGGTGGTGCGGGTCGGCAGCTTCTCGAAGACCCTGTCGGCGGCGGTGCGCTGCGGCTTCGTCGCGGCGCGGCCGGACTGGATCGAGAGCCTCGCCGACCTGCAGCTCGCCACCGAGTTCGGCAGCCCGGCGCTGTCGGCCGAGCTGGTCCTCGCCCTGCTGCGCGACGGCAGCTATCGCCGCCACCTCGAGCTGTTGCGCCGGCGGCTGGCCGAGGCCATGGCCGAGACGGCGCGGCGCCTGCGGGCGATCGGCATCGAGCCCTGGCTCATGCCGAAGGCCGGCATGTTCCTGTGGTGCCGCCTGCCGGACGGGCAGGACGCCGCCGCGATCGCCCGGCGCTGCCTCGAGCAGGGCGTCGTCCTGGCGCCGGGCAACGCCTTCAGCGCGACGCAGTCGGCCCGCAGCTACCTGCGCTTCAACGTGGCGCAGTCCGGCGACCCGCGCCTCTACCCGATCCTGGCGCGGGCGCTGGAGCCGTAGCCGGCCGCCTCAGCCGCGCATGAAGGCGAGCAGGTCGGGGTTGATCGCGTCGGCATGGGTGGTGCACATGCCGTGCGGCAGGCCGGGATAGACCTTCAGCGTGCCCTGCCTCAGCAGCTTGATCGAGAGCAGCGCCGAATCGGCGATCGGCACGATCTGGTCGTCGTCGCCGTGCAGCACCAGGGTCGGCACCTCGATCGCCTTGAGGTCGGCGGTGAAGTCGGTCTCAGAGAAGGCCTTGATGCACTCGTAGTGGGCGTTGGCGGCGCCCATCATGCCCTGCCGCCACCAGTTGCGGATGACGCCGTCATGGACCTTCGCGCCGGGCCGGTTGAAGCCGTAGAAGGGCCCGCTCGGCACGTCGAGGAAGAACTGCGCGCGGTTGGCGGCGAGCGCGGCGCGGAAGCCGTCGAACAGCTCGAGGGGCAGCCCGCCGGGATTGGCCGGCGTCTTCAGCATGATCGGCGGCACGGCGCCGATCAGCACCGCCTTGGCGACACGGCCCTTGCCGTGGCGCGCGACGTAGCGGGCGACCTCGCCGCCGCCGGTGGAGTGGCCGATATGCACGGCGTCGCGCAGGTCGAGCGCCTCGGCGAGAGCGGCGACGTCGGCCGCATAGGTGTCCAACTCGTGCCCGCCCGCCGGCTGGCCGGAGCGGCCATGGCCGCGGCGGTCGTGGGCGATGACGCGGTAGCCCTGCTGCAGGAAGAAAAGCATCTGGGCGTCCCAGTCGTCGCCCGACAGCGGCCAGCCATGGTGGAACACCAGCGGCTGCCCGGTGCCCCAGTCCTTGTAGAAGATCTCGGTGCCGTCCTTGGTCCTGATGGTGCCCATCGCATGTCCCTCCTGAGCCGGCGGATCCCGGTCCTGCTTTGTAGCCTTCCGACGTGACGGTCAAGCGTCTCGCGGCGCCAGGCGATCACGGCTGCGGCACCGGCTTGCCTGGCGCGGCCGGCCGGCGATAGGCTCCGGCGCCATGACCGAGGCCACCGAGCTCCGCTCGCCGGGCTGCGCGCCGGCGCTGGCGGCGGCGCTCGAGCGCGCCTTCCCGCCGATCGCCGCCGCCGTCGCGAGCGGCCGCATCCCGGCGCCGTGCTCGGCCTCGCCGATGCCGGCGGCGGCCGGGCGGCCCGCGCCGTCGGCTGGGCCGAGCTCGAGCCGCGCCGCCGGCCGCTGCTGCGGCTCGACAGCCGGTTCGACCTCGCCTCGCTGACCAAGGTCATCTTCACCACCCCGCGCATCCTGTGCGCTGGCCGAGGCCGGCACGATCGGGCTCGACGCGCCGCTGACCACGGTCGTCCCCGACCTGCGCCAGTACGATTCGGGCGCCTGGGAGCGCAAGGTCACCTTCCGCCAGTACCTCGGGCACCAGACGCCCTTCCCGGCGGTCGAGCCGATCTACACCTATGGCGGCGACCCGGAGCGGCTGCGCGCCTTCGTGCTGCAGCGGAATCGGCAGTCCGGCCCGCCGGTCTATTCCGACATCAACTTCATCCTGCTCGGCATCTGCGCTGGAGCGGCTCGCCGGCCGGCGGCTGCGCGCCATCGACCCCGGCCCCGGGTTCGGCTTCGCCGCCGATCCGGACCAGGCGGTCGCGACCGAGCGCTGCGCCTGGCGCGGACGCGTGCTGTGCGGCGAGGTGCATGACGAGAACTGCTTCGCGCTGGAGGGCGCCGGCCATGCCGGGCTGTTCGGCGCGGCCGGCGCCGTGCTCGACTTCGCCGCCGCGCTGCTCGCCGCCGGGGCGACGGGCGACGGCATGGTGGCGCTGATGCGCACGCCGCTCTCGGAGCGCCGCACCACATGCTGGGAGCGCCGTCACCCCGGCTGGTCGGCGGCGACCGCGCCGGCCTGGAGACGATCGGCCATACCGGCTTCACCGGCACCGGGCTGTGGGTCGGCTTCGCGCGCGGCCGCGTCTGGACCCTGCTGACCAACCGGGTGCATCCGACCCGCCACGCCGACACCGGCATCGCCGCGCTGCGCCGCGCGGTCGGCGACCTCGTCAACGAAGCCTGAGGACGACATTCATGGACGCGCGCTGGGCGGTCGGGCTGATGACCGGCACCGTGCTCGACGGCAACATCGATGTGGCGCTGCTCCGGACCGACGGCGAGCGCATCGAGTCGTTCGGGCCCTTCGAGCTGGCCCCCTACCCCGCCGCCACCCGCGCGCTGCTCGAGGAGACGCTGCGCCAGGCGCGGCAGTGGGGCTTCGCGGGCGCCGAGCCGGCGATCTTCCGCGAGGCCGAGGACGTCATCACCCGCGCCCAGTCGGCGGCCGTGCGCGGGCTGGTCGAGCGCGCCGGGCTGGCCCTCTCCGAGATCGCGGCGGTCGGCTTCCACGGCCAGACCGTGCTGCATCGCGGCCCGCGCGACGGACGGCCCGGCGCCACCCGCCAGCTCGGCGACGGCGCGCTGATGCACGCCCTGCTCGGCGTGAGGTCCACGACTTCCGCAGCGCCGACGTGGCGGCCGGCGGCCAGGAGCGCGCCGCTGGCGCCGGTCTACCACGCCGCGCTGCTGCGCGCGCTGGGCGCCGCCGGCGACACCGCGGTGCTCAATCTCGGCGGCGTCGCCAACATCACCTGGAGCGACGGCGGCGAGCGGCTGGTCGCCTTCGACACCGGCCCGGCCAACGCGCCGATCAACGACTTCGTGCGCAGCCATGGCGGCGGCGAGATGGACCGCGACGGCCGGCTGGCCGGCGCCGGCCGGGTCGACGAGGCGCGGCTCGCCGCCCCCTGCTGGCCATCCTATCTCGCGGCGCCCTTTCCCAAGTCGCTCGACCGCTTCGACTTCGGCGCGGCGATGGCCGACGGGCTGGATCTCGCCGACGGCGCCGCGACGCTGACCGCCTTCACCGCGGCGGCGGTCGGCAAGGCGCTCGACCTGCTGCCGCGCCGGCCGCAGCGGCTGATCGTCTGCGGCGGCGGCCGGCGCAACCCGGTGCTGATGGCGATGCTCGGCGAGCGCGCCGGCGTGCGCTGCGAGCCCGCCGAGGCGGTCGGCTGGCGCGGCGACGCGATCGAGGCCGAGCTCTTCGCCTTCCTCGCCATGCGCGTCCTGCGCGGCCTGCCGACCAGCTTCCCCGGCACCACCGGCGTCCCGGCGCCGCTCTGCGGCGGCCGGGTCGCCGCGTAGCGCAGGCGGGGGTCAGCCCTCCGGCCGCACCGGCGCGGCGCAGCCCGGGCGGCGGTCGCGGCAGGCGGCGCAGCGTTCCAGGTCGTCGGGCGCCACGTCGCCGAAGAGCAGGAGGTGAGCCATGGGACAGGTCTCCTTGGCGAGATCATGGCTTGCCCGGCCCGCCGTGCGATGGGGTAGAAGGTCCCGGAACCCGCGCGCGCAGGAGGACAGGCCATGAAGATCGACCTCACCGGCAAGACCGCCATCGTCACCGGATCGACCGCCGGCATCGGCCAAGCGGCGGCGATCGGCCTGGCGGCGGCAGGCGCCACCGTCGTCGTCAACGGCCGCAGCGCCGGGTCGGTCGAGGCGGCGCTCGGCCGGCTGCGGCAGCGCCTGCCTGGCGCCAGCGTCCGCGGCGTCGCCGCCGACCTCGCCACGGCCGAGGGCTGCGCCGCGCTGGTCGCCGCCGAGCCGAGCGCGGACATCCTGGTCAACAATGCCGGGATCTTCGAGCTGGTCGACTTCTTCGCGGCCGACGACGCCACCTGGGACCGCCACTGGCAGGTCAACGTCATGGCCGGCGTGCGGCTGGCGCGCGCCTACCTGCCGGGGATGCGCGAGCGCGGCTGGGGCCGGGTGATGTTCCTCGCCTCGGAATCCGGCCTCAACATCCCCGTCGAGATGATCCATTACGGGGTCAGCAAGACCGCCGACATCGCGGTGGCGCGCGGCCTCGCCAAGCTGATGGCCGGGACCGGGGTGACGGTGAACTCGGTGCTGCCCGGCCCGACCCTCTCCGAGGGCGTCGTCGACATCATCCGCTCCCGCGACTTCGCCGGCGCCACGCTCGACGACAAGGCGAAGGACTTCGTGATGAAGGCCCGGCCGACCACGCTGCTGCGCCGTCCCGCCACCGTCGAGGAGGTCGCCAACCTGATCGTCTACCTCGCTTCGCCGCAGGCCTCGGCCACCACCGGCGCGGCGATGCGGGTCGACGGCGGCGTGGTCGACTCGCTGTAGGGCTCTCGCGCACCCTTCGCCCTGCGGCAGGCCCAACCTTCGACAGGCTCAGGACGGGGCCTGGGCGCGAGCGCCGACGCCGGACGAGCAGACCTCGCGAACGCAGGCGCGCAGCCAGCGATGCGCCGGATCGGCGTCGAGCCGCGGGTGCCAGAGCAGCGACACGGTGAGCTCCGGCAGCGCGACCGGCAGGCCGAAGGTGACGAGGCCGTCGCGCAGCGTGCCGGTGTGGCGCTCCGGCACGCTGGCCACGAGGTCCGAGGCGCGGGCGAGCGCCAGCGCGGCGGAGAAGCTGCCGACCATGACGGCGATCGACCGGGTCAGGCCGAGCGCCGCCAGCGCCGCGTCGATCGGGCCGCTCTCCTGCCCCGGCCGGCCGATCAGCACGTGCCGGCCGGCGGCGAAGCGGGCGGCGGTGACGCGGCCGCGGGCGAGCGGGTGGCCGGGCCGCACCACGCCGACGAAGCGGTCGCGGTAGAGCGCCTGGACCATCACCTCCGGGCCGGTGGCGCGGCCGACGACGCCGATCTCGAGGTCGGCGTCGCCCTCGCGCAGCGGCGTGCTGTCGCGGTCGGGCTTCGGCACGAACTGCAGCCGGACGCCGGGCGCCTCGGCGGCCAGCCGCGCGACCAGCGCCGCGCCGTGATTCTCGACGAAGCCCTCGCGGGTGCGGATGGTGAAGGTGCGGACCAGCCCGGCGAGGTCGAGCCGCTCGGCCGGGCGCAGCACCGCCTCGGCCTCCTGGACCAGCGGGCCGATGCGCTGGCGCAGCGCCAGCGCGCGCGGCGTCGGCACCAGGCCGCGCCCGGCCCGCACCAGCAGCGGGTCGCCGGTCGCCACGCGCAGCCGGGCCAGCGCCCGGCTCATCGCCGAGGGGCTGAGCCGCAGCCGCCGGGCGGCCCGCGCGACGCTGCCCTCGGCGAGCAGCAGGTCGAGGGTGACGAGCAGGTTGAGGTCGGGGCGGGACATGCTCGACAGGCTGCCGCCACTTTCCCCCGGGATCAAGGGAGACATGGCGTTCCATGCATGATTGAAGTGCAGATGATGCGCGTTCTGCCATGCCAGGGCATGCGCCTAGTTCCATCCATTGCCATCCCTGATGGAGCCGATCATGACACTCGTCCCCGACAGACCCGCCGCCGCGCCGCGCTGGGCGCTGGCCTGCCTGTCCCTCACCATGCTGATGCCGGCGCTCGACACCAGCATCGCCAATGTCGGGCTGCCGGCGCTGCAGCGGTCCTTCGCCGCCTCCTTCCCGGCGATCCAGTGGGTGGTGCTGGCCTACCTGCTGGCGATCGCCACCCTGATCGTCGGCGCCGGGCGGCTCGGCGACCTGCTCGGCCGGCGCCGGCTGCTGCTCGCCGGCATCGCGCTGTTCACCGCGGCCTCGGTCGCCTGCGGCCTGGCGCCGAGCCTCGCGCTGCTGATCGCCGCCCGGGCGGCGCAGGGCCTGGGCGCCGCGCTGATGATGGCGCTGACGCTGGCGATGGTCGGCGAGATCGTGCCGAAGGCGCGGACCGGCAGCGCCATGGGGCTGCTCGGCACCATGTCGGCGGTCGGCACGACGCTCGGGCCGGCGCTCGGCGGCATGCTGATCGCCGGCTTCGGCTGGCGGTCGATCTTCCTGGTCAACCTGCCGCTCGGCCTCATCAACCTCGTGCTGGCGCTGCGCACCCTGCCGGCAGACCGGCCCGCCGCCGGGCCGCCGGCGCGCTTCGACGCCGTCGGCACGGCGCTGCTGGCGGCCTCGCTGGCCGCCTACGCGCTGGCCGCGACGCTGGGGCATGGCGCCCCCGGGCCGCTCAACCTGGTCCTGCTGGCCGCGGCGCTCGGCGGCGGCGTGCTCTTCGTCGTGGCGCAGAAGCGGGCCGCCTCGCCGCTGCTCCGGCTGGCGATGCTGCGCGACGCGCAGCTCGGCGCCGGGCTCGCCCGCAGCCTGCTGGTCTCGACCGTGATGATGGCGACGCTGGTGGTCGGGCCGTTCTACCTCTCGCGCGGCCTCGGGCTCGACCCTGCCCGGGTCGGGCTGGTGATGGCGGCCGGGCCGCTGGTGGCGGCGCTGGCCGGCGTGCCGGCCGGCCGGCTGGTCGACCGCTTCGGCGCCCGCGGGCTCGGTCTCGCCGGGCTGGCCGGGCTGGCGGCGGGGCTGCTGGCGCTCGCCATCCTGCCGGGCCGGCTCGGCGTCCCCGGCTACCTCGCCGCCATCGCGGTGGTCACCGCCCACTACGCCCTGTTCCAGGCGGCCAACAACACCGGGGTCATGGGCGAGGTGCGGCCGGAGGAGCGCGGCGTCGTCTCCGGCATGCTGAACCTGACGCGCCATCTCGGCGGCATCACCGGCACGGCGGTGCTGGGCGCGGTGTTCGCCGGCGTCGCCGGAAAGGCCGACCTCGCCGGGGCGCCCGCAGCGGTGGTGGCCGGCGGGATGCAGGCGACCTTCCTCGTCGCCGCACTGCTGATTCTGCTCGCGCTCGCCCCGGCCGCGCTCTCGGCGCTGAGGTCGGTGCCGGCCCGGCGCGAGGGGTGAGGGCGGCGCGCACGGCGGGATCTGGACGGCGTTCCGCCCCGGCCGCATTATCCGCCGCCTGCGGCTGGACCGCGCCCCCGGAGGAAGGATCCCGTCATGCCCATGCTCGATCTCGGCGACGTCGAGCTGCACTACATCCAGCGCGGCGAGGGTCCCGACCTCGTCTGGATCCCGGGCGGCGACGGCACGGTGAACAGCTACCGCGAGCAGTACCCGTTCTTCGACGGCCGGTTCCGCAGCACCTCTTTAGACCCCCGCGGCGCCGGCGAGACGGTCTGCCGCCAGGAGCCGCCCTGGACCATCGCCGACATGGCCCGCGATTGCGCCGGCCTGATCCGCGCCGTCTGCCGGCCGCCGGTGATCGTCGTCGGCCTCTCGATGGGCGGCCTCATCACGCAGCAGCTCGCCATCGACTTTCCGGAGCTGGTCCGGCTCGCCATCCCGATGGGGACCGGCGCCAACTTCCGGCGCGGCTGGTCGCGCGACTTCATGGTCGCCGACGTCGAGTTCCGCCGCGCCGGCGGACGCCTCTCGCCCGACCTCGCGGCCGTCTTCTACGCCGCGCTGTCCTATCCCGCCGAGGTGCTCGGCGACCCCGATCACTGGGAGCGCATCAGGGCGGGCATGACGCCGCGCGACCATCGCCGGAACAGCGCGCATCTCGAGGCGCAGTGGCAGGCCTGCATCGACTTCGACTGCGACGAGGGGCTGAAGACCTGCCAGGTGCCGATGCACGTCGTCGCCTTCGGCGAGGACATGCAGACGCCGCCGGCGGTGTGCCGGCAGGTCGCCGAGCTGGCGCCGAAGGGCCATTACCATCTCCTGCCGGGCCTCGGGCACGTCTCGCTGCGCGATCACCGTGCCGCGGAGGTGAACCGCAAGATCCTGGAGATCATCGAGGCCCACGGCTGAGGCCGGCGCTCAGGCCGGCGCCGGCACGGCCCGGTCCTTCGGGAACGGCCGGAAGGTCATGGCGATGAGGAAGGCGCCGAGGCCGATGCCCCAGGCCCCGACATAGAGCCAGACATAGGTGCCGAAGCTGTCGTAGATCAGCCCGCCGGCCAGCGGCCCGGCCGCCATGCCGAGGCTGCCGGCCATGGCGGTGCCGCCGATCACCGTGCCCATCATGCGCAGCGGGAAGTTCTCGCGGGCGAGCACGGCGTAGAGCGGCATGATCCCGGCATAGATGAAGCCGAACACCGCGGCCACCGCGTAGAAGGCGGCGAGGTCGCGCACGAAGGCATAGGCGAGCGCGCCGAAGGCCTGCGCCAGCAGGCCGCCGGCGAGCACCCGCTTGGCGCCGAGCCGGTCGCCGAGCAGGCCGAAGGCGATGCGCCCGAACAGGCCGGCCAGCCCTTCGACGCTGTAGATCGAGACGGCGGCGAGCATCGGGATGCCGCAGGCGAGCGCGTAGCTCACCGTGTGGATGATCGGGCCGGAATGGGTGGCGCAGCAGAAGAAGTTGGTCAGCACCAGGATGACGAAGGGCGGCGAGCGCAGCGCCTGCCCGACGGTCATCGCCGGCGCGCCGCCGCTCGCCGCGCCGGCGGCGTGGACCTCCAGCGCCGGCGGCCGGCGGAACAGCAGGGCCAGCGGGATCATCGTCGCCGCGGCGATTGCCGCCACGATCAGCATCGTGCTGCGCCAGTCGTGGTGCGAGATCAGCCAGGCGACCAGCGGCGACATGGTCATCGGCGCGATGCCCATGCCGGCGGAGACCAGCGACACGGCGAGGCTGCGGTGGGTATCGAACCAGCCGGTGACGCAGGCCATCACCGGCGCGAAGATCGCGGCGATGCCGCCGCCGACGAAGAGGCCGAAGACGAGCTGGAACTCGAGCAGCGAGCCGGCCCGGCTGGCCAGCGCCAGGCTCGCCGCCAGCAGCGCCGACCCGGCGAGCACGACCAGCCGCGGACCGTAGCGGTCGGACAGGCTGCCCCAGGCGATGCTGGCCGGCGCCATCGCCAGGAACCCGATGGTCATGGCGCTTGACACGCCGGTGACCGACCAGCCGGTCGCCTGGGCGATCGGCCGCAGCAGCACCGGCAGCGAGAACATGGCGCCGATGGCGATGCAGCCGAGCAGCCCGCCGGCGGCGACGATCACCCAGCGATAGTGAGCCTTGAGCATCAATCCTCTCCCGTTCCGGACCGGGTCCGGCGCCATCGTCAACAGCCTGGCCCGGCGCTCGTCGCCGGGTCCGGCGGGCACGCGGCGAATCCGAGCGATCGACCCCATGCCCCGCGGCGGAGCGACATCGGAAACGTCGCGACCAGGCAATTCTCGCCCGGCGGCGGCCGGCCGGGCGGTATGTGATCTAAGCAGCGGTTCGTCGGTCGGGATACATTTGCACCGGCCATTCCCCTTTTGTCATGCCCGGGCTTGACCCGGGCATCCAGCTCGCGGCAGCCGTGGATTGCCGGGTCAAGCCCGGCAATGACAAGAGAGAGCGTAGGCGACGGGAGATTTGTGTCACGACCAGCGACACCCTGCTTAGGCCGGCCGCCACCGATCGTCGACCCGATCACTGCCGCCCATACTCGTTGTGGCGGCGCAGCCAGTAGCCCGTCTCGTTGCGTCCGGCCGGCGCACGGTCGAGCCACTGGTACATCCCCCACAAGCCGTCCAGCCCCCGGGCATAGGTCGAGTATGTGTGGTAGACGGCGCCGTCCTGGAGGGCGAACGCGCTCAGCCCCGGCATCTCCTCGACCTCGGCCGCGGGATCGACGGCCGGCCCGGCCCTGGAGTCCGTACGCGGGCCGCCGTGCCGGAAGTTGTAGTCGGTCTCCCCCGCCGGCTCCGGCGCCGCGGCGAAGGACACCCTGAAGTCGAAGTTGAAGTCGCTGCCATGCGAGGACGCCCAGAGGAAGCGCCACCCCATCCGTTTCCTGTTGGCCAGCAGCTTGGGAAGCGGCGCCCGCGACACGGCCGTGAGCATGACGTCGTGGTTGGCGAGGTGGACAGCAAAGCCGTCGAAGCCGTCGGCGATGGCCGAGCAGGAGGGGCAGCCCGCCTCGTCGTCGGGGCCGAGCATGAAGTGGTAGACGAGCAGCTGCGAGCGCCCGCCGAAGAGGTCGGCCAGCGAGGCACTGCCCTGCTCCGTCTCGAACCGGTAGGGCTTGTCGACGCGGACCCAGGGCAGCGCCCGGCGCTGCTCGGCCAGGGCGTCGCTCTGCCGCGTCAGCGCCTTCTCCGCCTCGAGCAGGTCGAGGCGCGCCGCCAGCCACTCCGCCCGTGTCCCGGTGATGTGTGTCGTCATCGCTCGCTCCTTTGCCTGATGACCGCCGTCAACCGATAGGGTGGGATCCCGCCTGCCGCGTCCGGGAGTGACAAATCTGGCGGGATTGCCCCACGCCGCGCCCTCCCCCGCCATCCGATCTGCCCCCGCCCGGTGCGGCGGCGCCGGCCGTCTGATATCCTCCGCCCCCCTGCCGGCTCGGGCGGCGGGGCCGGCGAGCGAGTGCGTCGATGATCAACCATTACAGCGACCACGCGGCGAACGAGCGCACGTTCCTGGCCTGGATCCGGACGGCGATCGCGGTGATGGCGTTCGGCTTCCTGATCGAGCGCTTCGACATCTTCCTGGCCGCGATGACCGCCGCCCCCCAGGCGCACGTCACCGCCAACCCGGAGCACCGGTTCGCGAGCACGGCGGGGCTGGCCTTCATCCTGCTCGGCGTGGCGATGATCGCCATCGCCGCCTTCCGGTTCTTCCGGATCGCCCGCGACATCGACCGGAGCGAGGTGGTGTCGAGCTCCGGCTCGTTGTTCGACCTGGCACTGGCGGCGCTCCTGCTGCTGCTCGGGCTCGCCCTGTTCCTCTATCTCGGCCGGGTGATCGGGCCGATCGGCTGAGGCCGGCCGAGGCGCGACGGCGACGGCTCAGGAACGGCGCGCGAGCAGCCTGAGCCAGGGCGCCGCGTGGAAGAGGCTCATCAGCAGGTACATCGGCACCATCCCGCCGAGCGGCGCGCCGCCATGCCCTGCGCCGCAGAGCAGCGCCGCCGGGCCGCCGACGCCGCCGAGCCCGTCGAGCAGCGCCATCGCGGCGAAGCTCGGCGCGGCCGCGAGGCAGAGCCAGTCGGCCGCGGCACCCGCCGGACGCGGTCCGGCGGGCGCGCGAGCAATCCGAGCGATCGACCCCATGCCCCGCGGCGATGCGACCCCGACTCTGTCGCGATCAGGCGATTTCTCGTCCCGCGGGACTTCGGCAAGGTAGGGTTTCATCATAGCCGGCCGGCGGCGATTCGTCGACCGGCCAGCCACATCCGGCTGCGTCGTCATGGGCGCGCTCAGCGCCCATACTCATCGTGCCGGCGCCACCAGACGCCCGACTCGTTGCGGCCGAGCGGTGCGCGGTCGAGCCATTGATAGGCGCCCCACAACCCGTCCAGCCCGCGGGCATAGGTCGAGTAGCTGTGGTAGATGGCGCCGTCCTCGCGGACGAAGGTGCTCATGCCTGGACGGTCGCGCGTGTAGGTGGGCGCGTCGGTGCCGCAGCTCGCGGCGAACTGCGCGACCGGGGCCGGCACCGGCGCGGTCAGGTCCATGGCGTGGCCGCTGCGCCGGTAGTTGTATTCGAGGTCGCCGCTGCGCTGCTGCTCCTCGGTGAAGGCGACGTTGAAGTCGTAGCTGAACGCGCCGTCCGGCGCGGAGGCCCAGGGGAAGCCCCAGCCCATCCGCCGCCTGTAGGCCTGCAGCCTGGCGAGCGGCGCCCGCGACACCGCCGCCAGGGTCACGTCGTGATTGGCGAGGTGGACGGCGAAGCCGTCGAAGCCGTCGGCGATCATCGAGCAGGAGGGGCAGCCCGCGCTGTAGTCCGGCCCGAACATGAAGTGGTAGACGAGCAGCTGCGAGCGCCCCTGGAAGAGATCGGCGAGCGTGGCCGGACCATCCTCGGTTTCGAAGCGGTAGTCCTTCTCGACGCGAACCCAGGGCAGCGCCCGGCGGCGCTCCGCCAGCGCGTCGCTCTGCCGCGTCAGCTCCTTCTCCGCCTCGAGCAGCGCCAGCCGCGCCGCCAGCCACTCCGCCCGCGTTCCGGTGATGTGCGTCGTCATCGCCTCTCTCCTTCGCTGTGGCCCGCCGCCGCCGGGGGCGCGCCGGTTGCCGTCGCAGGAGAGACTGGGGCCGCGGCGCCTGGACCCGGGAGTGACAAGTGTGACGGGATTCCGCGGCGGTGCCGCCTCTGCGGCACAAGGCGATTTCCGGTCCACGCCTCGTCGACGGACGAGGTTGCCACGGCTGCGCCGTTGTCAACGTGCCGGCGCTGCTCCGCCTGCGGGCATGTCGATCTTCGGGCGTCGCCGGTAGGGATCGAGCGTCGCGACGCCACGCCCGGCAAAGTCCCTCACGTTTCGTGTGACGACGACGAGGCCATGAACGCGCGCTGTCGCGGCGAGGCCGGTATCGTCGACGTGCTTGTTGCGCTCCGCGAGGAGCCGCCCCCAGAGGTCGGCGATGGCGCTGGTCACGGGCAGGACGCGACCGCCGAAGGCAACCAGCATGCTCGCCGCGTGCGTATCGAGCGCCGTAGCGGCCGCCGGTCTTCTGTGGCGGAGGATCTCGATCCCCCGGCGAATTTCGCGAATCGTCAGAACGCTGATCGCGAGATCGTAGTCATTGACGCCCTTGAGCCAGTTGGCGACGTTCTCGTGAACGTTCGTGCTGCCGAGCTCGGCGATCACGTTCGTGTCGAGCAGGAACCTCACCGAGGACCTCGGTCAAGGCCTCGAGGCCGGCGCCGGCGAGGGCGCGCTTGGCGGTGATGGGCGGATAGGGCCGTCCTGCCTTCGGATGTGCAGTCGCATAGGCCTTGGCGGTGGCCACGTCGTCGGGCGTGAGCGAGGGATTGTCCGCGCAGATCTCCTGCGGGGTCATCCCGCCCTTCAGCAGCGCCGCGATGCGGTGGACCTCGACACCCCTCCCCCTCAAGAGTACTTCGCCATTGTCACTCAACTCTACCTTGTCCTCAAGCGCGCAGAACGCGCGCAGGCGACGATAGGCCCGCGCCTTCAGATCGCGGATATCGACCGTGTAGCGGCCGAACCGAACGGCGTCGACGTTCTCGACGGGCATGCGCCTGAGAGCACGGTAGAGATCGGCGCGAGCCCTCGGCGTCAGCTCATCCTGAAGATCGCGCTCAATGAAGAGATAGACGACGTCCGCCCAGCTGACCGATCGCGCAGATCCGCTTTCGCCGCCGACCTGCCGGCGGTCGATTGGCCCTCGGTCGAGAGCCTTGCGAATTGCCTTGACGGGTTCGTCGAGCAGAAATGCCGCCTCGGCGGGCGTGAAACGCGTCGGAGATTCGCTCATCGTCGCTGGCGCCGTCGTCAGAATGATAATGTGACCCCAAGGTGGGGCGCGATTGAAGTGCTGTCAATGTCGCCCGGCCGTGCCCCGGTCGCTGGGCCCCCCCAGGCGTGCGAATGGCGGCGCCGCCAGATGCGATAGACTGGCGCCGTGGATTCGCTGATCACCGCCGCCGCCCGGGCGCTCGCCGCGGGCGATCCGCTCGGCGCGCTGAACCGGGTGGCGCTGCGCGAGGACCCGCCGGCGCTGGCGCTGCGCGGCATCGCCATGGCGCAGCTCGGCGAGCTCGGCCGGGCCAGGGCGCTGCTGCGCGCCGCGGCGCGCGGCTTCGGCCCGCGCGAGGCGGTGGCCCGCGCCCGCTGCGTCGTGGCCGAGGCGGAGATCGCGCTCGTCTCGCGCGACCTCGGCTGGCCGGAAGCGCGGCTCGAGGCGGCGCGCGCCGCGCTCGAGGCGCAGGGCGACCGGGCCAACGCCGCCCATGCGCGGCACCTCGCGATCCGCCGCCTGCTGCTGATCGGCCGGCTCGACGAGGCGGCGCGCGGCCTCGCCGCGCTCGACCCCGCGCCGCTGCCGCCGGCCTCGCGGGCCGCCCATGAGCTGATCGTGGCCGGGATCGCGATGCGCCGCATCGACCCGGCGGCGGCCGGCGCCGCGCTGGCGCGGGCCGGGGCGGCGGCACGCCAGGCCGGCATCCCGGCGCTGGCGGCGGAGGTCGAGGGCGCCGGCCGGCTGCTGACGACGCCGGCGGCGCGGCTGATCGCCAGAGGCGAGGAGGCGCCGGTGCTGCTCGACACGGTGGCCGACGTGCTGGCCTCGGGCCGGCTGGTCGTGGATGCCTGCCGCCATGCGGTGCGCCACCGCGGCCGCTTCTTTCCGCTGGCGGGACGGCCGGTGCTGTTCGCGCTGGTCCGGGCCCTGGCCGAGGCCTGGCCGGGCGATGTCTCGCGGGCCGACCTGCTGGCCCGCGTCTTCGGCGCCAGGCAGGCCGACGAGTCGCATCGCGCGCGGCTCCGGGTCGAGATCGGCCGGCTGCGCGCGGCGCTGCAGCCGCTGGCCGGCGTCACCGCGACCCGGCGCGGCTACGTGCTGGTGCCGTACGCCGCCCACGACGTCGTCGTGCTGGCGCGGCCCGTCGAGGAGGAGCATGCGGCGGTGCTGGCCCTGCTCGCCGACGGCGAGTCCTGGTCGAGCTCGGCGCTGGCGCTGGCGCTGGACGCCAGCCAGCGCACCGTGCAGCGCGCGCTCGACGCGCTCGCCGCCGCGGGCAAGGCGCAGGCCTTCGGCCGCGGCCGGGCGCGCCGCTGGCTGGCCTCCCCGACCCCGGGATTCACGACGACGTTGTTACTCCCGGCGCCGCTGCCGGGAGACTAGGTGTGGGCTGGAGCCGCACCCACGACACAGCAGGATCGCCCCCATGAAACCCTCCCCCGCCGAGATCATCCGCGAGTACGGTCCCTTTCCCGGGGTCGACAACGTGCACGGCGTCACCTTCGACGGGCGCCATGTCTGGTTCGCCGCCGGCGACCGGATCGACGCGCTCGACCCGGAGACCGGCGCCATGGTGCGCTCGCTGCCCGTCGCCGGCCATGCCGGCACCGCCTTCGACGGCCGCCACCTCTTCCAGCTCGCCGAGGACCGCATCAAGAAGATCGACCCCGCGACCGGCGAGGTGCTGGCCACCATCCCGGCCCCCGGCGGCGGCGGCGATTCCGGCATGGCCTGGGCCGAGGGCACGCTCTGGGTCGGGCAGTACCGCGAGCGCAAGATCCACCAGATCGATCCCGAGACCGGGGCGATCCTGCGCACCATCCAGTCCGACCGCTTCGTCACCGGCGTCACCTGGGTCGAGGGCGAGCTCTGGCACGGCACCTGGGAGGGCGAGGAGAGCGAGCTGCGGCGGATCGATCCGGGCACGGGCGCGCTGCTGCAGAGCCTCGAGATGCCGCCCGGCGTCGGCGTCTCGGGCCTCGAGTCGGACGGCGCCGACCGCTTCTTCTGCGGCGGCGGCAAGAGCGGCAAGGTCAGGGCGGTGCGCCGGCCGCGCTGAGATCACGCCCCGGCCGGCGAGGACGCCGCGGGGCCGCGGTAGCGCAGCGCGGCCGCCACCAGCGAGAAGGCGGGCGAGGGCTGGCGCCGGCTGGGGTAGTAGAGATGGTAGCCCGCGAAGGGCGGCGTCCAGTCCGCGAGGAGGCGGACCAGCCGGCCGTCGGCCAGCTCCGGCGCGACCTCGCCCTCGAAGACGCAGGCGAGGCCGCAGCCGGCGCAGGCCGCCTGCACCATCAGCCGCGTGTCGTTGAGGATCAGCTGTCCCTCGACGCGGACGTGCAGCGCCCGACCGGCCTTCTCGAACTCCCAGACATAGAGGCTGCCCAGCGTCGGGAAGCGGATGCTGATGCAGTTGTGACGGGTCAGGTCGTGCGGCGTCCGCGGCCGGCCGTGCCGGGCGAGATAGGCCGGCGCGCCGACCACGGCCATCGAGAGATCGGGACCGATCCGCACGGCGATCATGTCCTTGGCCACCTGCTCGCCCAGGCGCACTCCCGCATCGAAGCGGTCGGCCACGATGTCGCGCAGCCCGGCATCGACCGACAGCTCGACCGAGACGTCGGGAAGATCCGGCAGCAGACGCTCGATCGCCGGCATCAGGACCGTCCGCGCCGCGTGCGGGCCGGCGGTGATGCGCACCGTGCCGGCGGGCTTCTCGCGCAGCGCGCTCAGCGCCGAGACCTGGCTGTCGATCTGGTCGAAGGCCGGGCGCAGCCCCTCCAGCAGCCGCTGCCCCGCTTCGGTGGGCGAGACGCTGCGCGTCGTGCGGGTCAGCAGGCGCAGGCCGAGCCGCGCCTCGAGGCGGCGCACCGTCTGGCTGAGGGCGGACTGGGAGGTCCCCATCCGCGCCGCCGCGCGGGTGAAGCTGCGTTCCTCCGCGACGACCACGAAGGCCGTGAGATCGCCCAGCTCGGCGCGCCGCATTCATAAGTCCTGCTAATGAGCCCAAGCACTTTTTAGCGTCTAATCGGGGCGGCCGGCACGGCCTAAATCCCGCCTCACGCCATGCGGGCCCGATCGTCGGCCCCGTCCGCACCGGGCCCGGCCAAGGAGAACCACCATGCAGAAGCGACGACTCGGACGCAGCGGCCTCGAAGTCTCGGCCATCGGCCTGGGCTGCATGGGCCTCAGCTTCGGCTACGGCCCGCCGACCGACCGGCAGGATGCGATCGCGCTGATCCGCACCGCCTTCGAGCGCGGCGTGACCTTCTTCGACACCGCCGAGGCCTATGGCCCGTTCGCCAACGAGACCATCGTCGGCGAAGCCCTGGAGCCGTTCCGCGACCAGGTCGTGATCGCCACCAAGTTCGGCTTCCAGGAGGGCAATCCCCAGCTCGGCCTGGACAGCCGGCCCGAGCGCATCCGGGTCGTCGCGGAGGCCGCCCTGAAGCGGCTGCGGACCGACCGGATCGACCTCTTCTACCAGCACCGCGTCGATCCCGCCGTCCCGATGGAGGAGGTGGCGGGCACGGTCAAGGACCTCATCGGGCAGGGCAAGGTCAGGCATTTCGGCCTGTCGGAGGCGGGCACCGAGAGCATCCGCCGCGCCCATGCCGTCCAGCCGGTGGCCGCCCTGCAGAGCGAGTACTCGCTGTGGTGGCGCGAGCCGGAGACGGAGATCCTGCCGCTGCTCGAGGCGCTCGGGATCGGCTTCGTGCCGTTCAGCCCGCTTGGCAAGGGGTTCCTGACGGGCGCCATCGACGCGGCGACGCAGTTCGACGCCAAGGACTTCCGCAATGTCGTGCCGCGCTTCTCGCCGGAGGCGCGCCGGGCCAACCGGGCCCTGGTGGACCGCCTCGACGCGATCGCCGCGCAGAAGGGCGCCACCAAGGCGCAGATCGCGCTCGCCTGGCTGCTGGCGCAGAAGCCGTGGATCGTGCCGATCCCGGGCACGACCAAGCTCCACCGGCTGGAGGAGAACCTCGGCGCGGCCGACCTCGTGCTGACGCCGGACGAGCTGCACCGGATCGAGGCGGCCCTCGCCGCGGTCGAGGTCCAGGGCGCCCGCTATCCCGCCCACCTGCAGGCCCGCATCGGCCGCTGAGCCCGGGCCGCGTCCACGTCCATCGAGGGAGACCGACGATGATCCTGAAGCGCGCCGGCTCGCAGCCTTCGCAGCAAGGCTCCGCGGAAAACTTCACCGGCACCGTCCGCATCGATCCGCTGCACGCGGCCGACGCGCCGGCCCGCGTCTCGGCGGCCTCCGTCACCTTCGAGCCGGGCGCGCGCTCGGCCTGGCACACCCATCCGCTGGGGCAGATCCTGGTGGTGACGGCCGGCTGCGGCTGGACCCAGTGCGAGGGCGAGCCGATCGTCGAGATCCGCGCCGGCGACGTGATCTGGTGCCCGCCGAACCATCGGCACTGGCACGGCGCGACACCGACCACGGCGATGACCCACATCGCCATCCAGGAGAGCCTGAACGGCTCGCCGGTCACCTGGATGGAGAAAGTGACCGACGCGCAGTACCTGGCCGGGCCGCCGGCGCAGGCCTGAGCCGGCGTTGCGCAGAAGCTCGCGGTCCCGCTCGCGCGGGCGCCGCCCTGCATCGCGCCGGGGTGCGCCGCCTCCCTGAAATTTGCATTGGGCCGGCGCTGCTCGTAGGCTTTGCAGCGGATCATGGATCACGCAAATGCGACGCATCTGATCAGGGGGGCGCGGCTGCTGGATTATCGGATACACGCCGATAGCCGCGGAGCGCTCGCCGCCTTCGAGCCGGACGAGAACCTGCCCTTTCCGCTCGCGCGCGTTTTTCTGATCAGCGCCGACCGGTCCGACACGGTCCGGGGCGGGCATGCGAGCTCCTGCGACGAGTACATCGTCGCGCTCGGCGGCGCCGTCCTCGCCGAGCTCGACAACGGCCAGGAGCGCACCGCCGTGCCGGTCCGCGCCGGCGGCCCGGCGCTGTGGGTGCGGCCGGGCGTGCTGATCACGCTCCGCGCGTTCGAGCCGGGAACGCGCCTCATGGTCTGCGCCTCGGCGCGCTGGGGAGACACGCGGCATTTCGATCGCCCGCAGCCCGGCCTGATCGAGGCGGACCGGCCCGCATGATCCCGCAGGCGGCGCCGCAGCGGCGGATCGCCCGCTTCCGGCCGGAGGTCGATGCCGCGATCGCCGCCCTGCTCGACGGCGACCGCTACATCCTCGGCCCGCCGGTGGAGCGCTTCGAGGCCGCCTTCGCGCGCCATGCCGGGGCGGCGCATGCGGTCGGCGTCTCCTCGGGCACCGACGCGCTGGCGCTGGCGCTGCGGGCGCTCGGCATCGGCCCCGGCGACGAGGTGATCCTGCCGGCGCTGACCTTCGCGGCCAGCGCGCAAGCCGTGCTGCATTGCGGCGCCGTGCCGCGCTTCGCGGAGGTCGATCCGGCGACCCGCTGCCTCGATCCCGCGGCCGCCGCCGCCGCGATCACCCCGCGCACCGCCGCCCTCGTGCCGGTGCACCTGTTCGGCCATCCCGCCGACATGACGGCGCTGCTGGCGCTCGCCGGGCGCCACCGGCTGGCGGTCGTCGCCGATTGCGCCCAGGCGCATGGCGCGAGCCTGCAGGGACGCGGGCTCGGCGGGCTCGGCGACGCGGCCGCCTACTCCTTCTACCCGACGAAGAACCTCGGCTGCATCGGCGACGGCGGCGCGGTGACGACCGACGATGCCGCGCTCGCCGAGCGGCTGCGGGCGCTGCGCAACTACGCCTTCGACGGGGCCGAGCGGGTGAGCCGGGGCGTCGGCTTCAATGCCCGGCTCGACTCGCTGCAGGCGGCGATCCTCGCCGCGCTGCTGCCGCATTGCGACAGCGGCAACGCGGAGCGGCGGGGTCTCGCGGCCCGCTACCGGCAGGCCCTGGCCGATTGCCCCGGGCTCGGCCTGCCGCCCGCGGCGGACGGCGCCGTCTACCACCAGTTCGCCGTCACCCATCCCGACCGCGACGGGCTGATGCGCCACCTCGCGGCGCAGGGCATCGGCAGCGCCGTGCACTACGCCCCGGGACTGCATCGCCATCCCGCCTTCGCCGCCGGTGCGCCGGAGCCGCTGCCCGTCACCGACCTGCTGGCTTCGCGCCTCCTCAGCCTGCCGATCCAGCCCGAGGTCGCCGCGCCGCATCTCGAGCGCATCGCGGCGGCGGTGCGGGACTTCTGCGCCGGCCCGCGATGAGCGGCATCCTGCTGTTCGCCACCGGCTCGCCGGTGATCGTCGACCTGGTCGAGAGCGCCGAACGGGCCGGCCTCGCGATCGCGGCCGGCATCCGCAACCGGCCCGGCCGCTGCCATCTTCCCGAGGGCCTGCCGGTGCGCGAGCCGCACGAGCTCGAGGACGCGCTGCGATCCCTGCCCTTCCTGGTGCCGCTCTTCACCCCCGCGCACCGGCAGAGCGCGGCGCGCGAGGCGGAAGACTGCGGGCTGCGGCCCTTCACGCTGGTCGACCCGAGCGTCCCGGCGCCCCGCCGGATCACGCTGGGCCCGGGCTGCTACGTCAATGCCGGCTGCAGCCTGGGCGGCGCGTCGGAGCTCGGCCGCTTCGTGTTCGTGAACCGCGGGGCCAGCCTCGGCCACCATGCCCGGCTCGCCGACTTCGCCTCGATCGGGCCGGGCGCCGTGCTGGCCGGCGAGGTCGCGCTCGGCCGCGGCGCGGTGATCGGGGCCGGCGCCGTGGTCTGTCCCGGCGTCGCGATCGGCGACAACGCCGTGGTGGCGGCGGGCGCGGTCGTCACGCACGACGTCGCCGCCGGCACGCTGGTGCGCGGCAACCCGGCGCGCATCGTGCGGCAGGAGATCGGCGGCTACCGGGGCCTGGCCGCAACGTGAGCCGGCCGACCGTCCATCTCTACACGGTGTGCTGGAACGAGGCCGACATGCTCGGCTTCTTCTTCCGGCACTACGATCCGTGGGTCGACCGCTACGTCGTCTACGACGACGGCTCGACGGACGGCACCGCCGACATCCTGCGCGGCCATCCGAAGGTCGAGCTGCGGCGGTTCGAGCGCGCCGTGCCGGACTCCTTCGTGCTCTCGCACAAGGCCGTGCAGGACGAGGCCTGGAAGGAGAGCCGGGGCCGTGCGGACTGGGTCGTCTTCACCGACATCGACGAGCATCTGCACGCCGGCCGCCGGCCGATGGCGGCCTATCTCGCCGGCCCGGAGGCACGGCAGGCCACGCTCCTGCCGGCGCTCGGCTTCGACATGAACCATCCCGAGCTGCCCGACGACCGCGGGCTGCTGGTCGAGCGCGTCACCCGCGGCCGCCCGCGCGCCGCCTTCAACAAGCTCGGCATCTTCCGCCCCGACGCGATCCGCGAGACGCGGTTCGGCCCGGGACGCCATAGCGCCGAGCCGGTCGGCGACCTGCGCCTGCCGCCGCGGGACGCGGTGATGCTCTGGCACTACAAGCATCTGGTATTCAAGCGCTGCGCGGCCCGCGAGGCGGCACAGGCGGCGCGGCTCGCCGCGACCGACCTCGCCAACGGCTATTGCGAGCACCAGCGCTGGCCGGCGGAGCGGCGCCGCGCCTTCTGGGACGAGATGGTGCGCGAATCGGCCGACCTCGCCGCGCCGGGCTTCGCGCCGGAGAACGCCTGCGTCCGCCCGCTGTGGTGGGAGGAGCGGCCCGGCATCCTGCGCCGCCCGCTGCCGCCCGTCGCGGCCGCCGCGCCCCGGGCCGACCCCAGGGTCTCCGTCCTGGTCAAGGCCTACGACCACGCACCCTTCGTCCGCCGGACGATCGAGAGCGTGCTGGCGCAGCCCTTCCAGGACCTCGAGATCGTCGTCACCGACGACGGCTCGACGGACGGCACGCTGGAGATCCTGCGCGGCTATGCCGATCCGCGGATCCGGCTCGAGGCCTTCCCCGAGAACCGCGGCATCCCGGTGGCCATGAACGCCACCGTGGCGCGGGCGCGCGGCCGCTACCTGGCGATCCTCAACTCCGACGATTTCATGCTGCCAGGGCGGCTGGAGCGGCAGGCGGCCTTCCTCGACGCGAACCCGGCGGTGTCCCTGGTCTTCGGCCAGCCGCAGGCGGTCGACGAGGCCGGGCGCCCGGCCGAGCTCTTCAACGACTTCGCCGCGCCGCTCAGCTGGCCCGACTTCTCCCGGCGACGCTGGCTGCGGCAGTTCTTCTTCGCCGGCAACTGCCTCTGCGGACCGACCGCGATGATCCGCCGCGAGGCCTATCGCGATGCCGGCCCCTACGACGCGCGCCTCACCAACCTGCAGGACCTCGACATGTGGATCCGGATGCTGGCCTGCGGCCATGGCATCCATCTCCTGCCCGAGGCGGTGACCGCCTTCCGGATCAGGGCGAACCAGGCCAACATGAGCGCGCCGCGCCGCGACACGCGGCTGCGCAGCAGCTTCGAGACGACGCGCGTGCTGCGCCGCTTCGCCGAGCTCACGCCCGAGCTCTTCGAGGAGGTCTTCGGCGGGCCGGAGGGCGACGGCCTCCCCGCCGCCATGCCGGTGCCGCGCCGCCTCGCCGAGATCGCGGCCGGGATCCCGCGGACCGCGCACCGCGTCCTCGCCCTGGAGCTGCTGCACGCCCATGCGGCGACCCCCGAGGACCTCGCCCGCCTGCGCGAGCTCGCCGGCACGCTGGACGCGTTCAACATCGAAGCGCTGGCGGAGCGCGACCGCGCGACGGCGGCGCTGCGGGAGCAGGTCGCGCTGCTCACGAGCAGCGCGGCGGCGGCAAGGTTGCATGACCTGGCGCAGGAGCGGGATATCGCGCTCGCCGCGGTCGAGCAGATGCGCAATTCGCTCTCCTGGCGCTGCACCGCACCGCTGCGCTGGCTCAGGAAGACGGTCCGCCGAGCTTGACCCACTCGCCCGGTCGCCATCGATCATGCTCTTCCTTGACCTCTGATATATGCGCTCTTATGTATATTCATGATGATGCATCATGATCTCTTCGACACCCTTGCCGATCCGACCCGCCGCCGCATCGTCGCGGCGCTGCGCGCCGGCGAGCAGCCGGTCAACGACATCGTCCGCCAGGCGGGAATCCACCAGTCGGGCGTCTCCCGCCATCTGCGCATCCTGCACGAATCGGGCTTCGTCTCCGTGCGGCCGGACGGGCAGCGCCGCCTCTACGCCCTGCGCCCGGAGCCGTTCCGCGCGCTCGAGGCTTGGCTCGTGGATTACCGGCGGATCTGGGACGCCCGCCTCGACCGATTCGGCGCCGCGCTCGAGATGCGGATGCGGACCGCGAAGCCGGCAGCCAAGCCAGGCAGGAGGAGCCGAGCCGATGACTGACGACAGCCGATCCGCGGCGCGCGGGACGCCTCAGGCGAAGATCGTCGTCGAGCGTAGCTATCGCGCGCCCGTCGAGGCGCTGTGGGCGCTGTGGACGACGAAGGCAGGCTTCGAATCCTGGTGGGGGCCCGAGGGCTTCCGCGTCGAGGTCCACGTCCTGGAAGCGCGCGAGAGCGGCCGGCTCGAATACGACATGATCGCCGACTCGGCCGAGGCGATCGCCGCGATGCAGCGCCTGGGCGAGGCGCTGTCGCACGCCACGCGCGGCTGGTTCGCCGAGTTCCGGCCGCACGCGCGGCTGCGCCTGATGCACGTGATCGACTTCATCGCCGGCGTCGAGCCCTACGAAAGCACGATCGAGGTCGACTTCCATGCCGCCGGCGACCGGACCCGGATGGTGGTCACGCTCCACCCGCACCGCGACCCGCACTGGACGCAGATGGCGGCCGAGGGCTTCCGCAGCCAGCTGACGAAGCTGGACCGGCGATTCGGCGCGGGGTGAAGGGGTGGCAGCGCGGCCGTGCCGACCTCGCCCCTTCGACAGGATGAGGCTCGCGCGGCGGCGGCGCTGCTCCCTGTCGCGTCGCCAATTTTGCCGGTCGCCTGGGTTACGCCATCGCTGCTAAGAGGGCCTGCATCGCCTGCGCCCCTCCCCCACAGCTGCCGGACCTGCCATGCTCACCCAACGGACCTTCGCCGCCTTTCTCTTCGACATGGACGGGACGCTGGTCGACAGCATCGGCTCGGCCAACCGGGCCTGGACCCGCTGGGCCGAGGGGCACGGGATCGACCCCGACACCGTGCTGCGCACCATGCACGGCGTGCGCGCCGTCGAGACCATCCGGCGGCACCTGCCGCAGGGCGACGTCGAGCGCGAGCTGGCGATCCTGACCCGGGCCGAGATGGAGGACATGGACGGCGTGCTGGAGCTGGCGGGGGCGGCCGCCTTCCTGCGCTCGCTGCCGCCGGAGCGCTGGGCGATCGTCACCTCGGCGCCGCGCGGCCTGGCGCTCGCCCGCCTCGACCGCCACAGCTTGCCGGATCCTGCCCATGCTGACCGAGCGATCGCCGCCTTTCTCTTCGACATGGACGGGACGCTGGTCGACAGCATCGGCTCGGCCAACCGGGCCTGGACCCGCTGGGCCGAGGGGCACGGGATCGACCCCGACACCGTGCTGCGCACCATGCACGGCGTGCGCGCCGTCGAGACCATCCGGCGGCACCTGCCGCAGGGCGACGTCGAGCGCGAGCTGGCGATCCTGACCCGGGCCGAGATGGAGGACATGGACGGCGTGCTGGAGCTGGCGGGGGCGGCCGCCTTCCTGCGCTCGCTGCCGCCGGAGCGCTGGGCGATCGTCACCTCGGCGCCGCGCGGCCTGGCGCTCGCCCGCCTCGACCGCGCCGGCATCCCGGTGCCGCCGGTACGGTCACCGCCGAGGACGTGACGCGCGGCAAGCCGGCGCCGGACTGCTTCCTGTTGGCGGCGCGCCGGCTCGGCGTCGAGCCCGGCCACTGCCTGGTCTGGGAGGATGCGCCCTCGGGCATCGCCGCCGCCGAGGCGGCGGGCGCCACGGTCGTGGTGGTGACCGCGACGCACGCCCATCCGATGGACACGGCCCATCCGACGGTGACGAGCTACGAGGGCCTCGCCGCCGGGCTGGACGCGGCGGGCCGGCTGACGCTCGCCTCGCCGCCGGCGGCGGGGCGGCGCGCCCGGCCGGGTCCCGAGGCCGCGCCGCCGCCCCGCCCCCGCCTACGGGGTCAGCTCGAGGATCAGGCCGGACTGGCGTCTGCGCGGCGCGCCGCAGGCTGGAGAAACCGGCCTCCCGCGCCACCTGGCGCAGCCGCGCCTCGCCCGCCTGCGCGCCCAGGCCGCACCCGACCGCCTGCGACAGCGAGTTCGGCGTGCACGCCATGGCCGAGGCGGCGTAGTACATGCGGCCGATCGGGTTCAGGTTGTCCTCCAGCCGGTCGCCGGCATAGGGCTCCACCAGCAGCACCTTGCCGTCGGGCTTGAGCGCCCTGCGGCAGCGCGCCAGCGCGCCGACCGGATCGCCGAGATCGTGCAGGCAGTCCATGAAGCAGGCGAGGTCGAAGTCGCCGCCGGCGAGCTCGGCGGCATCAGCCACCTCGAAGGCGACGTTGCCGGTCACCCCCTGCTCTGCGGCGCGCCGGCGCGCGGTCGCGATCGACGCGTCGTGGTAGTCGAGGCCGAGGAAGCTCGACCGGGGAAAGGCCTGCGCCATCAGGATCGTCGAGGCGCCGTGGCCGCAGCCGATGTCGGCGACGCGGGCGCCGCGCTCCAGCCGCGCGACGACGCCGTCGAGCGCCGGCAGCCACTGGCTGACCAGGAACGCCCGATAGCCGGTGCGGAAGAAGCTCTCGGTGCCGCAGAACAGGCGATGGTGGTGGGCGTGCCAGGGCAGGCCCTCGCCCGAGCGGAAGGTCTCGACGATGCGGTCCTCGTCGAGCCAGAACGAGGCCGCGACCTCGAAGGCGGGCGCCATGAAGACGGGGCTGTCGTCGAGCGCCAGCACCATCGCCTGCGCCGGCGGCAGGCGGTAGGTCTCAGTCCCGGGATCGTAGGCGACGTAGCCGCCGGCCGCCTGGTTGGCGAGCCACTCCCGGACATAGCGCTCGCGAATGCCGGTCGCCTCGGCGAGCGCCGCCGACGTGCAGGCGCCGCGCTCGGCCATGGCCCGGTACAGGCCGAGCTTGCGGCCGACATTGACCAGCACGCCGGAGAAGGCGGCGCCGAGGTCGCCGACGACCTGGCCGACGAAGGCTTCGACCTCGCCCGGCGCGGGCGCCGCTGTGACTTGGGTCATGATCTCTTTCCTCTGCATCGATGCGGCGCGGCCGGAAGCGGCGCTGCGTTCCGCGGGCGTCCTGAGGTAGTCGGCAAAGGACGCCGGTCTTGATATGCTCCGCCAAAGCCTTGCGAGGTCGTGCCAATGCCGACGCAGGCGACGCGCCGCGGCCAAGCTCGCCGCGCCCACGGTCAACTTCGCCAGCCTCGTCTACGGCCTCGACGCCTACCTGCGCGCGCGCGGGGCCGATGCGGGCGAGGCGCTGCGCCGCGCCGGCCTGGCACCCGGCGACCTGACCGATCCCGAGCGGCGCGTGCCGCTGGTCCGCTATCTCGAGCTGCTGGAGATCTGCGCCGATCTCCTGGCCGATCCGCGTTCGGCCCGAAGTTCGGCGCGCAGTACGAGCCGCGCCACGCCGGCGTCGTCGGCAATGCCGCGCTCGCCGCGCGCACGGTCGGCGACGCCTTCGCGGCGATCGGGCGCTACCTGCCGACCATGGTCGACGCCACCGTGCACGGCATGGAGATCGGCGACGGGATGGCGTTCGTCTATTCCTGCTACATCGACCCGCTGATGATGTCGTACCGGCAGAAGGGCGACTGGGCGATCGCCTTCGCCTGCAACCTGATGCGCGCCGGGCTCGCCGATCCGCGCTGGACACCGCAGGAGGTCCTGCTGCCGCAGCTCGCGGACGAGACCCTGGCGCAACGCCGGCAATTCCGCGCGGCGATCATGGGCGACAGCATCCGGGTCGGCATCCCTGGCCGGCATCCGGTTCGAGGCCGGCCTGCTCGAGCGGCCGATGGCGACGGCCGACGCGATGATCGAGCCTGATGCGCCACTACGGCGATCTCCGGCTCGCCGCCCTGGCCGGCGCGGCGCGACGCGATCGCGCCGCTCCGCCGCGAGATCGCCCGCCTCCTGGTCAAGGGCGAGGCCGGCATCGAGCCGCTGGCCTGGGCGACCGCCACCTCGGTGCGCACGCTGCAGCGGCGGCTGAAGGAGGCCGGGGTCAGCTACTCCGACCTGCAGGACGAGGTGCGCTGGACGCTGGCGCTGAACCTGCTGGAGAAACGACACGCTGGCGCTGGCCGAGATCGCCTTCTCGCTCGGCTACTCCGAGGGCACCAACCACGCGTTCCGGCGCTGGGAGGGGCAGTCGCCGGGAGTATCGGCGGGGACGGGCGGGTGGCGTTGCAGGTGCCGCAGGGAGGCCGGCCTCAGTGACCGCCACTGGAGCTTCAAGAGCCGGCCGCAGTACATGAGCATGTCGAAGTCAGGAGCGACCATGAGCACGATATCTCTCACGGAGGCCAAAGCACGTCTGAGCGAACTCGTGGACCGGGCAGCGGCGGGGAATCCATTGACATCACCTGTCGCGGCAAGCCGGTTGCGCGGCTGATCGTGGCCAGCAGCGAACGCCGATCGATGCCACGCGGTTCCCGATGCTCGACGGTACTGGCGCCCGAACAGCCGGAGCGGCGCGCCGCCGATCTGGTGCGATCAGACAGGGATGGCGGATCGCTACTGATGATCTGCCCCGATGCCGATGACGTAGTGCGACGTTGAAAACCGCGCCGAGCGAAAGTGCATCGAAGATGAACCTTTCGCGAGGAGGAGTGAGAAGTCGCGATCTTCTTTGCGAGGCCAGTCGCCTTTGCTGTCCGGCTCGACACCGCGAAAAAAGAGGAGAACTGCGGCACGCGATTGGCGCCGTTCAGTCGGAGCGGCCGGAGCACCGGGGAAGAGCGCCAAGCGGAGACGATCCCGGAAGAAGAATGTCTCTATCTGGTCGACCTCGGCGGTCCGCCTGACCCGTCTTCACCTGCTCGCGAACAGGCCCCACCGCGGCGGTACCTGCACCAATCCCGCTCCCATTCATCGGTCCCGGTCATACGGATCAGCGCGGGCGCGCCGGCCGCATCAACGGCCTCGAGCCGGCGGGCCGCCTGCCGAAAAGCCCGGCTACGATACGAGATACCAAACATCGATCGCCTTGGTCGCCCGGATCGCCTCAAGGGTCTGCCACGAAAACGCTCATCCCATACGGGTCGAGGAACATCACGGCGCGCTTACCGGTCCAGCGACGGCTGATAAGGTCCGTGACAACCTTGTTTGCGTCGCCTTGATGGACCTCGATCCTGCGGTTTGGATGGCCGGCCTGAAGCTGGCGCAACGCCGCACAGTGCCGAACCTGTGATCGATGAAGACGTGAGCCGATCAAAAGGCGGCGCAACGTCGATTGCGATGCGGGCCGAGCCCTTCCGCCGCTCGATCGTGGCACGGGTCTCATGCCGAAACAAATCAGGGCGCTGCGCCGAGAGATGCTCGGTCCACCTCCGTCCTGGCAAAGGCATCATCAAAATTAAAGCTCGCCAAAATGGCCGCGCAACGCCGCCATGAAAGGCTTCGAGATACCGTCCGATGTGGGACAGCTTTAGATCAGTCGATACGCCGCCAAACTCGTGGTCAGCGTTCACCCCGGTCCCGACCAGGCTAGGGTCGGCCGCGCGGCTCCTCCATTGCCCAATGAAATCCATAGGGCATTCTACTGATTCCACCGTGCACAGTGAAGGCCGCCTACGACGAAGGGTTAATATCTCGCTGATCGACCCAAATCATCTTGGCGTTGACGCGCGCCTGACCGGGAGTCCTCTCAGAAGAATGTCCCGTCCAGGAATGAAACATCACTCCCACTCCACCGTCCCCGGCGGCTTGGACGTGATGTCGTAGACGACGCGGTTGATCCCCTTCACCTCGTTGATGCATTGTGCGCGTCGCCACGCGGCCCAGGAACTCGTGCGGGAACGGAAAATAGTCCGCCGTCATCCCGTCCGTCGACGTCACCGCGCGCAGCGCGCAGGCCTGGTCGTACGTCCTCGCGTCGCCCATCACCCCCACCGTGCGCACCGGGAGCAGCACGGCGAAGGCCTGCCAGATGGCGTCGTAGAGGCCGGCGGCCTCGATCTCCTCGAGGAAGATCGTGTCGGCGCGGCGGAGCAGCGCCACCTTCTGCGCGTCGACCGCGCCGGGGATGCGGATGGCGAGGCCAGGGCCCGGGAAGGGGTGGCGGCGGACCATGCGCTCGGGCAGGCCCAGCTCGCGGCCGAGCGCGCGGACCTCGTCCTTGAAGAGCTCGCGCAGCGGCTCGACGAGCTTCAGGCGCATGCGCTCCGGCAGGCCGCCGACATTGTGGTGCGACTTGATGGTGACGCTGGGGCCGCCGGCGACCGAGACCGATTCGACGACGTCGGGGTAGAGGGTGCCCTGGGCGAGGAAGTCGGCGCCGCCGATGGTCGCGGCCTCCGCTTCGAAGACCTCGACGAAGAGGCCGCCGATGATCTTGCGCTTGGCCTCCGGGTCGGTGATTCCGGCGAGCTTGCCGAGGAACAGCTCCGAGGCGTCGGCGTGGATCAGCGGGATGTTGTAGTGGTCGCGGAAGAGCGATGCCACCTGCGCCCCCTCGCCTTCGCGCAGCAGGCCGTGATCGACGAAGATGCAGGTCAGCTGGTCGCCGATCGCCTCGTGGATCAGCACCGCGGCGACCGCCGAATCGACGCCGCCGGAGAGGCCGCAGATCACCTTGCCCTTGCCGACCTGGTGGCGGATCTGCGCGATCGCCTGGTGGCGGAAGGCGGCCATCGTCCAGTCGCCGGCGCAGCCCGCCACCTTGTGCACGAAGTTGGCGAGCAGCTTGCCGCCCTGCGGGGTGTGCACGACCTCCGGGTGGAACATCACGCCGTAGTAGCGGCGGTGGTCGTCGGCGGTGATGGCGAAGGGGGCGTTGTCGCTGGCGCCCACCACCTTGAAGCCCGCGGGCAGCTCGATGACGCGGTCGCCGTGGCTCATCCAGACCTGCTCGCGGTCGCCCGGCGCCCAGAGGCCGTCGAGCAGCAGGCAGCGGTCGGTGATCTCGACGAAGGCGCGGCCGAACTCGCGGTGGCTGGAGGGCTCGACCCGGCCGCCGAGCTGGGCGCAGAGGGTCTGCTGGCCGTAGCAGATGCCGAGCAGCGGCACCTTGAGGTCGAAGACGATCGAGGGCGCGCGCGGCGTGCCGGAATCGAGCACCGAGGCCGGGCCGCCGGAGAGGATGATGGCGCGCGGCGCGAAGTCGGCGATGCGCTGCGGGGCGGCGTTGTAGGGCAGGATCTCGCAATAGACGCCGGATTCGCGGATGCGGCGGGCGATCAGCTGGGTCACCTGCGAGCCGAAATCGAGGATCAGCACGCGGTCGTGCTCGGGGGCGGTCATAGCGGCTCCTTGAGGTGGGGCGCTCGGGGCGACGGGGTGGCGGCGCGGCCGTGCCGACCTCGCCCTTCGACAGGCTCAGGACGAGGTTCGGGGCGCGGGCGCGATCTCGAAGGCCTCATCCTGAGCCTGTCGAAGGATGGGGCCGGCGCGGTGCGATGGGGCGCGCCCGTCATCGGCCCGGCGCCTGGGCGGCGAGCCAGGCTGAGAGGTCGGACCAGCCATAGGCGAGCTCGTGCAGGCTGACGCCCCACAGGGTCTCGTCGCGCTCGCCGGCGCGGGTCGCGCCGACCGCCTCGTAGAAGAAGCGGGCGGGGTTGTCGGCGAGCACCCAGGCGAAGGCGGAGCCGAGGCCCTGGCCGGCGAGGTGGGCGAAGGCGCCCTGCAGCAGGCCGCGCCCGATGCCGCGGTCCTGCCAGTCGGTCAGCACGTAGATCATGTAGAGCTCGGCGGCGAAGCGGTGGGTCAGCGCCTGGGCCGGGCCGAGGCTGGCGAATCCGACGATGCCGGCGTCGGGCCGGCTCGCCACCAGCACCGCCTCGCGCGGCGCGCGGCGGGTCAGCAGCTTGCGCCAGCCGGCCGCCTTGTCGTCGACCGACATGCCGATCATCACCCGGTCGGGGATGATGCCGGCATAGGTGGTGCGCCAGCTCTCGACATGGACGCGGGCGATGCCGCGGGCGTCGGCCGGGCGGGCCTTGCGGATCAGCGTGTCGGCGATCATGCGGCCGGCGCCTCCGCTTCCGGCCCCTCTTCGGCCTCGGGCGCGGCTTCGGGGTCGGCTTCGGGGCCGGCTTCGGGGTCGGCGGCCGCCGCCTTCGCGGCGCGGCCGAGCACGGCGACGAAGAAGCCGTCGCAGCCGTCGCGCGCCGGGGTCAGGCGCAGCCAGTCGCCGGCGCCGCCCGGCCCGGCGCCGCCGACCGCCTCCGGCCAGAGCGCGGCGACCGGCACCGGCGCGAAGTCCGGCGCCGACGCCAGGAAGCGGGCGACCTGTTCCTCGTTCTCCGCGGCGAGCAGCGAGCAGGTGGCGTAGACCAGCCGGCCGCCCGGCTTCACCAGGCAGGCGGCGCTCTCCAGGATGCGGGCCGCCTGGCGCCACCAGCTCGTAGCCCAGGCATCAGGCGCCATTTCTGGTCAGGGTTGCGCCGCCAGGTGCCGCCAGCCGCTGCAGGGCGCGTCGACCAGCACGCGGTCGAAACGGGCGGCGTGCCGCTTGACCCAGGGGTCGCGCTCGCTCGACAGGCCGCGCCATCGACGTGCACGCCGGCGCGGCGCAGCCCGGCGGCACCAGTCGACCCGGCCCTGCAGCACGTGGCGACGAGATGGCCTTGTTGCCCATCGCGGCCGCCAGCGCCAGCGTCTTGCCGCCGGCCCCGGCGCGAAATCGACGACGCGGTGGCCGGGCCGGGCGTCGGCGAGCAGCGCGACCAGCTGCGAGCCCTCGTCCTGGACTTCGACGAGGCCGTCGTTGAAGCATTTCCAGGGTGGCGAGCGGCAGCGGCCGGCCGGCGATGCGCAATCCGAGCGGCGAGCGGCGTCGGCTGCGACTCGACGCCCTCGGCGGCGAGCGCCGCCCGGGCCGCCGCGCCGCCCTTCAACGCGTTGACCCGCAGGTCGAGCGGCGCCTCGTCCATCAGCGCAGCAGCTCGTGCTCCATGGCGCCGCCGAGCCGCTTGGAAGGCGGGCTCAGCCGGGCGGGGAACTCGAGCCCGCGGAAGCGGCCGGCTGGGCCGGGATGCTCGATGGTGTGGCCCTCGAGCGCGCGGAGCGAGCCCGCGCTCGGCCTCGGCGAGCACTTGGCCGGTACTGGCCGCCGTCGAAGGCGCCGGCGATCCGGTCGGCCGACCAGCCGTCGAGCAGCGCCAGCGCGGCGATGACGCAGCCACCCCGGTCGCGCTCCGGAGGCGCCAGGGCGCCGTCGCCGCCGGCCCTGGCGATCCACCAGTCGAGCGCGGCGCGGCGGCAGCACCGCGTAGGTTGATCGAGCACAGCGCAGCGGTCCTGGCCGCCGATGTAGCGCCGGCTGCGGAAGAAGGCGGCGGCGGCGGTCGGCAGCGCGCTGCCGCCATGGATCTCGCCCAGCAGCTCGATCGCGGCCTGCAGCCGCGCGCCCGGAGTCATGGCCGCGCGCCCCCCGGGGCAGGCGGCGCTATCGCCGCGGGATCAGACGTCGGGCCGGTAATTCGGCGCCTCGCGGGTCAGGGTCACGTCGTGGACGTGGCTTTCGCGCAGGCCGGCATTGGTGATGCGCTGGAAGGTGCAGCGGCGCTGCATCTCGGCGATGGTCGCGTTGCCGGTGTAGCCCATCGCCGCCTTCAGCCCGCCGACCAGCTGGTGCACCACGCCGCCGACCGGACCCTTGTAGGGGACGCGGCCCTCGACGCCTTCGGGAACCAGCTTCAGCGGCGTCGCCACCTCCTGCTGGAAGTAGCGGTCGGCCGAGCCGCGCGCCATGGCGCCGATCGAGCCCATGCCGCGATAGGACTTGTAGCTGCGGCCCTGGTAGAGGAAGACCTCGCCCGGGCTCTCGTCGGTGCCGGCGAAGAGCGAGCCGATCATCACGCAGTCGGCGCC
Source organism: Dongiaceae bacterium (assembly GCA_046349435.1). Taxonomy (GTDB): domain Bacteria; phylum Pseudomonadota; class Alphaproteobacteria; order Dongiales; family Dongiaceae; genus JAXMCI01. The sequence goes on from JAXMCI010000054.1 coordinate 32,397, forward strand.
GGCGGCGACCGCCTTGGCGAGGTCGCCGGAATACTTGATGCCGCCGTCGGAGATCACCGGCACGCCGGCCTTGCGGGCGCGCTCCACCGTGTCGATGAGCGCGGTGAGCTGCGGCACGCCGACGCCGGCGACGATCCGCGTGGTGCAGATCGAGCCCGGGCCGATGCCGACCTTGACCGCGTCGGCGCCGGCGTCGATCAGCGCCTGGGCGCCGTCGGCCGTGGCGACGTTGCCGGCGATCAGCTGGCAGGCGTTGCTGAGGCGCTTCACCGCCGCCACGGCGTCGATCACGCCGCGCGAATGGCCGTGCGCGGTGTCGACGACGATGACGTCGACCTCGGCCTCGAGCAGCGCCTCGGCCCGCGCCATGCCGTCGGACCCGACGCCGATCGCGGCGGCGACGCGCAGCCGGCCCTTGGCGTCCTTGCAGGCGGTGGGGAAGGCCTGCGCCTTCTCCATGTCCTTGACGGTGATCAGCCCGATGCAGCGATAGGAATCGTCGACCACCAGCAGCTTCTCGATGCGGTACTGGTGCAGCAGGCGGCGCGCCTCGGCGGCGTCGACGCCCTCGCGCACCGTCACCAGCCGGTCCTTGGTCATCAGCTCGCGCACCGGCTGGGCCTGGTTGCTGGCGAAGCGGACGTCGCGGTTGGTCAGGATGCCGGCCAGCCGGCCGCTGCCCTTCTCGACCACCGGGATGCCGGAGATCTGGTGGCGCTCCATCAGGCCCAGCGCGTCGGCCAGCGTCTGCTCGGGATGGATGGTGACGGGGTCGACCACCATGCCCGATTCGAACTTCTTGACCTTGCGGACCTCGCCGGCCTGGCGGGCGGGATCGAGGTTCTTGTGGATCACCCCGATGCCGCCGGCCTGGGCCATGGCGATGGCCAGCCGGCTCTCGGTCACCGTGTCCATGGCGGCCGAGAGCAAGGGGATGCCGAGCTCGATCGAGCGCGTCAGGCGGGTCCGGGTGTCGGCTTGGCTCGGCAGGACGGCGGATTCGGCGGGCAGCAGCAGGACGTCGTCGAAAGTCAGCGCCTCGCGGAATTCCATGCCATGCCTCTTCGGGGCCACGGCCCCGCCGGTGAATGGCGCGCCATCATACACAGGAGGGCCGCGAATCCAAGAAGATTGGGACCCATGACCTGGATCAATGCCGCAGCCCGGGGCGGCGGCTGTTTATGCTGGAGAAGCGCGCCCTACCGCCCGCGCCGGAGAACCGACAGGAGCCCGAGATGCGCAAGACCACGACCTGGATCCTCATCGCCGACGGCGCGCGCGCCCGCGTGCTGCAGTCGCACGGCGACGGCACCGGCCTGGAGCCCGCTTCGGTGCCGCCGCAGCGCACCAAGCTCGACGCCGACCGCGACGTCTATTCCGACCGGCCGGGCCGCGTGCAGGAGAGCGTCGGCGGCGCCCACCACGCCGTCGCCCGCCGCGTCGACTGGCACCGCTTCGAGAAGGAGCAGTTCGCCGGCCACGTCGCCAAGCTGATCGACGCCGCGGCGGGGGAGAAGAAGTTCGACCATCTCGTGCTGGTGGCGCCGCCGCGCACGCTCGGCGACCTGCGCGCCGCGCTGGCGCCGGCGACCCGCGCCAAGGTCAGCGCCGAGCTCGACAAGGACCTCACCCACCTGCCCGACCACGAGCTGCCGTCGCACCTCGAGGGGGTGGTGAAGCTGTAGCGGCATCCGGTGCGGCGGCGAGGCCGCAGGGCTCACGCGAAGCCGCGAAAGGAAGAAAAGGGATTGGCACGCGGAGGCGCGGAGGACGCGGAGGGCGCAGCGGCAACGCTCGCGCCCTCTCCTCTGCGGCTTCG
>JAXMCI010000055.1:0-33761 GCA_046349435.1 Dongiaceae bacterium
AGGGGGTGACGCTGGTGACCCGCGGCCGCGACCTCTACGCCGCCACCCACGTCCATCGGCTGCTGCAGGCGCTGCTCTGCTTGCGGGTGCCACGCTACCATCACCATCTGTTGCTCAGCGACGCGGCCGGCCAGCGGCTCGCCAAGCGGAGCGGCGCGCTCGCCTTGCGCCAGCTGCGCGAGGCGGGGCACGCTCCCGCCGCGGTCCGGGCGATGGCCGGCTTCCCCGACGGGGCCCGGGGATGAGCGCCGGGGGATGAGCCCGGGAACGAGGATGGGCGAGGGGGCGCGGGCGGACATGGAGAGCGCGATGGCCGCGCGATGAATCTGGTCGCGGAGATCACCGCGCTGCTCCAGGTCGTGATGGTCGACCTGGTGCTCGCCGGCGACAACGCGCTGGTCGTCGGCATCGTCGCCGCCGGCTTGCCGCGCGAGAGCCGGGCCAAGGCGATCATGATCGGCATCGCGGCGGCGACCCTGATGCGGGTCGCCTTCGCGGTGGTCACCTCGCAGCTGCTGCAGATCATCGGCCTGACGCTGGCCGGCGGGCTGCTGCTGCTGTGGGTCAGCTGGAAGCTGTGGCGCGAGATCCGCCAGCAGCAGAAGATCGCGACCGGCGAGTGCGAGGCGCGGCCGGCGCGGAGCTTCGGCCAGGCGGTCCGCCATATCGTCCTCGCCGACATCTCGATGTCGCTCGACAACGTGCTGGCGGTGGCCGGCGTCGCCCGCGAGCACACCTGGGTCCTGGTCGCCGGGCTGGTGCTGTCGGTCGCCTTCATGGGCCTGGCGGCGTCGCTGATCGCCGGCCTGCTGAAGCGCTTCCACTTCCTGTCCTATATCGGCCTGGCGATCGTCTTCTACATCGCCCTCCGGATGATCTACGACGGCACCATGGACGTCTGGGGCGCGACCGCGATGGCCTCATGAGGCCTGCAGTTGCCATGGCAGGCTGTCCATCTCGCGGCTCCCTGGATTGCCGGCCCAACGCCGGCAATGACAAGGAGGCAAGGCGTCCTCTCCCTCGTTGTCATCCCCGGCCTTGAGCCGGGGATCCATCCTGCGGCTGCGCCGGATCGACCAGGAATGGCCGATCTATGCGCCCAGCACGGGCGGGTAGCGCAGGCCGTCGATCAGCGCGAGATAGTCCGGCTCCTCCGGCCCGACGAAGCCGCGGCGGATCAGGAAGTCGATGATCACCAGGGCGACGTTGAACTTGAAGGCGTCGCCGGCGGCGAGCTCGGCGATCACCCGGTCGATCGGCCAGAGCTGGAACTCGGAGATCTCGCCGTCGGTGTTGACCGGCACGAAGGATTCCGGCAGCGCCAGGTCGTAGCAGAACAGCAGGTCGTTGCGCAGCCCGTCGACATGCTCGCAGAGATAGGCGACGACGCCCGCCGGCCGCGCCTGCGCCGCCAGCGCGCGCGGGATGCCGGCCTCCTCCTGGCACTCCTTCAGCACGTTCTCGAACAGGCCGAGCCCGTAGGGCTGGCCGCCGGCGACGAGGTGGTCGAGCTTGTTGGGCGAGGTCTGCTTGGTCGGCGAGCGGCGCCCGACCCAGAGGCGCAGATCGTCGCCCTCGCCGACATACCCGTTGAGATGGACGCCCAGCCCCTGGACCCCGAAGCGGGGCACCGCGGCGCGCTCCATGCGCAGCAGCGGCGGCCGGCCATAGGCCGAGGCGACGGCGTAGTCCTCGTCGCGCCAGCCGGTGACGATGCCCTCGCGCTCGAGCCGCAGCAGCAGGGCGCGCATCGCCGCGCTGCGGCCCTCGAAGTCGTCGCGGTGCGGCGCCAGGGTCACGGCGTCGGGCACCACCACGAAGCCCTCGGCGCCGGCGATGTGCTCGGCCAGCGCGTGGCTGATCCAGCCGACCGGCTCGCCCCCGGCCAGGAAGCGGCGATAGCGCGAGAGGTCGCGCTGCCGGCAGTAGCGGACACGGTCGAGCAGGCTCATCGGCGGGCATCTCCGTTGCGGCGCGCCCTGATAGCACGGTGCGGCGCGCGGCGCCGAGGCTTCAGCGGCCGAGCAGCCGGGCCAGCGAGTCGAGATCGGTCATCCACAGCACCAGCGCGGCGAACATCACCGCGCCCAGGAGATAGACGTACCAGGGCGTCGGCGCCGACGCCGCGGCGGAGCAGCTGTGGCAGTGGTCGGAGAGCCAGGGCAGGCGGGCGCCGCAGTCGCGGCAGAGCCGGCTCATGGGCGATTCCGCCGGCTCCCGCCGCGCCGGCGAGGGCCAGCAGGCCTCAGCTGCACTTCGAGAAGCCGCAGGCGGTGCAGAGGTCGCAGCCCTCCTGGCGGATCAGCGAGGGCGACTGGCAGCGCGGGCAGCGCGGCAGGCGCTGGACCCCGCCGCCGCCGCCGTCCGGCAGGTTGACCACCTTGCGCGCCGCCTCGGCGGCGATCGCCCGCCGCTCGGCGGCGGGATCGGGCAGGAAGCCGATGGCGATCATGTGCCGCTCCATGACGTCGCCGATGGCGGCGAGCAGCGAGGGCACGTAGCGCCCCTCCATCCAGCAGCCGCCGCGCGGGTCGAACACCGCCTTCAGCTCCTCGACCACGAAGGAGACGTCGCCGCCGCGGCGGAACACCGCGCTGATCATCCGCGTCAGCCCGACCGTCCAGGCATAGTGCTCCATCGCCTTGGAGTTGATGAACACCTCGAAGGGCCGTCGCCGCCCGTCCTGCACGATGTCGTTGATGGTGATGTAGAGGGCGTGGTCGCTCTCCGGCCAGCGGATCTTGTAGGTCTGGCCGGGCAGCGCCTCGGGCCGGTCGAGCGGCTGCGTCATGTAGACGATGCCGCCCGCCTCGAAGACGTCCTGCGGCCGCGGCGCCGGCGCCACCAGCGGCAGCTCGGGCTGGCTCGGCCCCGCCACGGCCTTGGCGCCGGCCGGCGGCCTGACCTCGAGCACCGCGCCGGTGATCTCGTTCGGCCGGTAGGTGGTGCAGCCCTTGCAGCCCAGCTCGTAGGCCTGGAGATAGACGTCCTTGAAGGCCTCGAAGGAGAGGTCGGCCGGGCAGTTGATGGTCTTCGAGATCGAGCTGTCGACGTAGCGCTGCACCGCGGCCTGCATCACCACGTGGTCGCCGGGGGTGAGCCGCTGGGCGTCGACGAAGGCGTCGGGCAGCGCCGCCGCCTCGCCCTTGAGGCGGCGGAACAGGCGGTAGGCGTGGTCGCTGACCTCCTCGCTCTGCCGGCTGCCGTCGGGCATCAGCAGGTTGCGGGTGTACTTGAAGCTGAAGACCGGCTCGAGCCCCGAGGAGACGTTGTCGGCGAACAGCGAGATGGTGCCGGTCGGCGCGATCGAGGTGAGCAGCGCGTTGCGGATGCCGTGGCGCCGGATCGCCGCCTGCACGTCGGGCTCGAGCGCGCCGATGCTCTCGCCGGCGAGGTAGCGCTCGGCGTCGTAGAGCGGGAAGGCGCCCTTCTCGGCGGCGAGCCCGGCCGAGGCGAGATAGGCGGCGCGGCGCAGCGCCGCCATCCAGCGCTCGGTCAGCGCCACCGCCTCGGCGGCCCCGTAGCGCGCGTTGCACATGATGAGCGCGTCGCCGAGCCCGGTGACGCCGAGCCCGATGCGCCGCTTGGCCCTGGCCTCCTCCGTCTGCTGCGGCAGCGGGAAGTTCGACACGTCGATGGCGTTGTCGAGCATCCGCACCGCGGTGCCGGCAAGCTCCGACAGCGCCGCCTCGTCGAGCGCCGCGTCGGCCTCGAACGGCCGGCGCACCAGCGCCGCCAGGTTGACCGAGCCGAGCAGGCAGGCGCCGTAGGGCGGCAGCGGCTGCTCTCCGCAGGGATTGGTGGTGTTGATCGTCTCGGCGTACCACAGATTGTTGCGCCTGTTGATCCGGTCGATGAAGATCACGCCCGGCTCGGCAAAGGCGTAGGTCGACCGCATGATGCGGTCCCAGAGCTCGCGCGCCGCCAGCACCTTGTAGGTCGTGCCGGCGAAGGTGAGCTCCCAGGGGGCGTCCTCGCGCACCGCCTGCATGAAGGCGTCGGTGGCGAGCACCGAGAGGTTGAACATGCGCAGCCGGCCGGGCTCGCGCTTGGCCTCGATGAAGGCCTCGATGTCGGGGTGGTCGCAGCGCATCGTCGCCATCATCGCGCCGCGGCGGTGGCCGGCGCTCATGATGGTGCGGCACATGGCGTCCCAGACGTCCATGAAGGAGAGCGGCCCCGAGGCGTCGGCGCCGACGCCCTTCACCGGCGCGCCGCGCGGCCGCAGCGTCGAGAAGTCGTAGCCGATGCCGCCGCCCTGCTGCATGGTCAGGGCGGCCTCGCGCAGGTGGGTGAAGATGCCGCCCATGTCGTCGGGGATGGCCCCCATGACGAAGCAGTTGAACAGCGTCACGGCGCGGCCGGTGCCGGCGCCGGCGACGATGCGGCCGGCGGGCAGGACCTTGAAGTCCTCCATGGCGCGGTAGAAGCGCTCGGCCCAGAGGCCGGGCTCGCGCTCCGGCGCGGCGAGCGCGGCGGCGACCCGCCGCCAGGTCTCCTCGATGGTCCGGTCGAGCGCCGCCCCGTCGGCCGCCTTGTAGCGGTACTTCATGTCCCAGATCTGCTGGGAGATGGCGGAAACCTGCGGCATGCGGACCATCCGGGCGGGTGTTGGCGGGCGGGCGTCACCCAAGAGTGCAAGTGTAGGCCCGGGCAGGCCGGCCTTCAAGCCGGCGTTCCCGGATTGTTCCGGCGCGACGGCGTCAGCCCTGCGTGGCCAGCCGGTCGCAGGCGGTCTCCAGCCGGTCCTCGAGCTCGGCCATGAAGGCCTTGCGCGGCCGGCCGGGCGGGATCGCCGGCAGGAACTCGACGGTGATGGTGCCCGGCCGCTTGACGAACTGGCGGCGGCCCCAGAAGAGGCCGGAATTGACCGCCACCGGCACCACCGGCAGCCCGAGCTGGCCGTAGAGCGCCGCCACCCCCGGCTGGTAGGGCCGCCGCTCGCCGGGCGCGGTGCGGGTGCCCTCGGGATAGATCAGCAGCGGCCGGCCGGCGGCGGCGATGGCCCGCGCCGCGGCCATCATGCGGCGCAGCGCGCTCGCCTTGCCGGCGCGGTCGACCGGGATCATGCCGGCCCGCCCGAGCAGCCAGCCGAAGAAGGGGACCAGCATCAGCTCGCGCTTCAGCACGTAGGCCGGCTCGTCGAGCAGCAGGGCGAAGACCAGCGTGTCCCAGGTCGACTGGTGCTTGACCGCGTAGATGGCGGCGCCGGGCAGCCGGTTCTCCAGCCCGACGACGCGGTGCCGCAGCCCGACCAGCAGCGCCAGCAGGGCCAGCGTGCCGCGCACCCAGACGGCGCCGAGCCGGTAGGTGAAGCGGTGCGGCAGCAGCAGCACCGGCACCCCGGCGACGACGATCAGCGCGGTCCAGGCGAAGAAGCCGATGTTGAAGAGCAGCGAGCGCAGCGCGGCCATGGTCGGTGCCTCAGGCGTTGGCGGAGCCCGGCGGCAGCAGCCAGCCGAACGAGCCGCGCAGCAGCGCCAGCAGGAGCTTGTGGTACTCGCCGATCATCAGCCCGGTGGTGCCGGGCCAGCGCCACCACTGCTCGCGCATCACCTGGCGGGGAAAGACGGGGTGGCGCAGGATCTCGAGGTCGGGCATGGCGCGGCGGAACTCCAGCAGGCTGCGCGGCATGTGATAGTCGGCGGTGACCAGGCGGAGCGAGCGGAATCCCTGCTCGCGCATCCATTGCGCGGTCTCGACCGCATTGCCGAGCGTGTTGCCGGCGCCGTGGTCGAGCACGATGCAGCAGGCGGCCTGCGCCGGGTCGGGGCGCGCCTCGCCCGGCGGCAGGCTCTGCAGCAGCTGGACGAGCTCGACATCCTGGCCGACCCCGGAGACCAGCAGCTTGCCGCCGAGGCCCGCGGCCAGCAGCCGCAGCCCCTCGGCCAGCCGCTCGCTGCCGCCGGTCAGCACGACGATGGCGTCGGTGCGGCGGCCCGGCGCATCGGCCGCGGTCGGGATCGCCGCGACGAAGCCGATCAGCCCGGCGAGCCAGGCGAGCGCGAGCGCGAGCGGCAGGGCGAGCCAGGCGAGCAGGCGGCCGCGGCGCCGTCGCCGGGCGCGCCCCACGGGCGGCGCCGGGGGCGGCGGGGCAGGCATGCGGGCCATCGCTCAGGGGATCCGGCGCAGGCTGCGCAGCACCGTCCCGCGGGCGGTCGCCAGGGCCAGCAGCGCCGCGGCCAGAGGCAGCACCGCCAGCAGCGCCCACTGCCAGCCCGCCAGCCGGAGCGGCGGCAGCAGCGCCACCTCGACCCCGGAGAGCAGCCAGCCGACCAGCAGCAGCGTCAGCCCGGCCAGGGCCAGCCCGCCCAGCCCGCCGAGCAGGCCGAGCCGGAAGGCATGCGCCTGGAACTCGCGCGCGATGTAGCCGTCGGTGGCGCCGATCAGGTGCACGATGTCGATCACCGGCCGGTGGATGGCGAGCCCGGTGCGGGTGACGAAGACCACGGTGGTGACCGCGGCGGCGATCACCAGCCCGAGCAGGATGGCGGCGATCAGCCGGGCGCTGCCGAGCAATCCCAGGAAGTCGGCGAGCCAGCGCTTGTGGTCGTCGATCGTCGCGTCCGGCAGGGCGGCGAGCCGCCCGGCCAGCGCCGCCGCGGCGCCCTCGGCGCCCGGCCGCAGGGTCACCGCGACGAGGTCGGGCAGCGGCAGGTCGGCGCCGGCGATGTCGCCGAGCCAGGGCGCCAGCAGCCGGTCGACCGCGGCCTCGTCGAGCGGCTCGGCGCTGGCCACCTCGGGCGCGGCGCGCAGCAGCGCCAGCGCCTGCTCGCGGCGCGCTGCCCGGCTCTCCGGCCGGCCGTCCGCCGGCGCGGCGAGCTGCACCGTGAGCGTGCCGGCGAGACCGACATGCCAGCGCGCCGACAGGGTGTCGAGCGCCAGCGCCCCGGCGAGCGCCAGCGCCGCCAGATAGACCATCAGCCCGAGGATCCAGGGCAGGAAGCGGGTCGCCGCGTCGGCGGTCAGCGGCAGGTCGCCGCCGCGCAGCAGGGCGAGCCGGGGCATCGCCGGGCGCCTAGGATGCCGCGGCGGCGCCGGCCGGCACGACCGCCACCCGGCCTGCCGCGAGCCGCAGGCGCGGATGGTCGAAGCGCTCGACCAGGGCCTGGTTGTGGGTGGCGATCACCACGGTGGTGCCGAGTCGGTTGAGCTCCTCGAAGAGATACATCAAGCGCAGCGCGATGGCGTCGTCGACATTGCCGGTCGGCTCGTCGGCGAGCAGCAGCTCGGGGCGGCCGACCACCGCCCTGGCGATGGCGACACGCTGCTGCTGGCCGCCCGACAGGGTGGGCGGCAGCGCCTGGAGCTGGTCGGCGAGGCCGACCCAGCTCAGCAGCTCGGTGACGTTGCGGCGGATCTCGCCCTCGCGCGCGCCGGCAACGCGGAGCGGCAGTGCGACGTTGTCGAAGGCGGAGAGATGGTCGAGCAGGCGGAAGTCCTGGAACACCACACCGATACGCCGGCGCACCGCCGGCAGGTCGCGGCGGGTCAGCTGGCTGACGTCGCGGCCGAACAGCGACAGGCGGCCGCGGCTCGGCCGCACCGCGAGGTAGGTCAGGCGCAGCAGCGACGACTTGCCGGCCCCGCTCGGCCCGATCATGAAGTGGAAGGAGCCGGGCGCCAGGTGCAACGAGACGTCGCCGAGAACCTCCGGGCCGTCGCCGTACCGCAGCCCGACATCCTCGAACACCACCACCGCGGAGCTCCCTCGCGCATACCGGGCGCCGCCAGCCTGCGGCGCGCGGCCGGAACATGGCACAGCCTCGTTCGGCCAGTCCAGGCAGGCGGGCCGGCGGCCGGGTCGCCCTCGGGCCCGGCGCCGGAACCGGGCGCCCGGCGGGGCCTGCCCTTGCACTCGTGCTGCAGCGCAACCTATAAAGCCGCAGCTTCGCTTGGTCCTGCCCGATGATCCTGACCTGCCCGGCCTGCGGCACGCGCTACTCGGCCGACCCTGCCAGCCTCGGGCCCGACGGGCGCGTCGTGCGCTGCGCCAAGTGCGACCAGACCTGGATGCAGCCGCCGCCCGACGACCTGCCGCGCCAGCTCGAGGTGCCGCCGACGCCGCTGGCGCTGACCGAGGAGCCGCCCGGCCCGCCGCTGCTGCGCTACGGCGGCGCGCTGCTGCTGGTCGCCGTGCTGCTGGCCGCCGCCGCCTTCGCCTATTGGGGCCGCGGCTGGATCGTCGCCCGCTATCCCACGCTGAAGCCGTTCTACGAGCTGGCCGGGCTCAGCACCGAGCCGATCGGCGCCGGGCTGGCGATCGAGAACGTGGTGTTCAGCCGGCAGACCGGCAGCGACAGCGCGCTCACCATCCAGGGCAACGTGGTCAACCGCAGCGACCGGCCGCAGCCGGCGCCGATGCTCCGCGCCATCCTCTCCAACGACAACGGCAAGGCGCTGCTGCAGCAGGATTTCGGGCTGGAGAAGACGGTGCTGCTGCCGGGCGACATCGCGCCCTTCCAGACGGTGGTGAAGAACCCGCCGCCGATGTTCCGCAAGCTGGCGATCACCTTCGCCGGGCGCTGAGCCGGGCACCGCCGGGCGCTTAACCGATCCTTATTCATTCGCCTATAGGTTTTGCCTGCGCTGGCCCGGCCAGCGGCGGGCCGCCTTGGCCCGACGGATCCCTCCAGGAACGGGAGGCGACAACGAGCCGCATCTTGCTGGCCGAGGACAACGGCGCCGTGCGCGAGTTCGTCCGCCGCGCCCTGGAGCTGCAGGGCCACCTGGTCACCGCCGTCGAGGATGGCAGCCGCGCGCTGGAGGCGCTCGGCACCGCCGATTTCGACCTGCTGCTCTGCGACCTGGTGATGCCGCGGCTCGACGGCGCCGCCCTGCTGCGCCACGTCACCCGCGACCGCCCGGCCATGCCGGTGGTGGTGATCACCGGACACGATACCACCGACGGCGAGGCGGGGCGCTGCCGCGTGCTGCCGAAGCCCTTCGACCGCCACGCCATCTGCAGCGCGGTGGCCGACGCGCTGCTCGGCGACCGCGCCCCGGCCCTGGCCGGCGCCATCACCGGCCGCGAGCCGCGCTGAGAGTCTGTCCGGACTTCGAGACGGAGCCCGGCCGAGGCAGTCAGAATCGAGGCGGCCGGAAGCGAGGCGGTCAGAAGCGCTGCAGCAGCCGGTCGATGTAGTCGCGTTCCGGCTTCGGGCGGAGGCGCTCGGCGGAGCGGCGGCGCAGCTCCTCGAGGATCTCGCGGGCGCGCTGCAGGTCGGCCTGCTCCGGGATCTTCACGTCGCCGGTGTCGATCATCCCGGTGCCGGTGTCGCCGCGGCCGAGCGGATCGCGGTTCTGCCCGACCTGCTCGTTGCCCATGCCGGGACGCTGCTGCCGGCCGAACTGGCGCATCAGGCTGTCGGCCATCGCCTGGGCGCCCTTCTGCAGGGCGTCCAGCGCGCGCGACTGCGGGTCGACGGCGCCGCGCGCGTCGCCCTGCTGCAGCGACTGCTCGGCCTCGCGCATCGCCTGCTCGGCGTCGCCCAGCGGCTTCGGGATGTCGCCGCTCATCTCGCCGAACTTGCGCATCAGCTGGCCGAGCTGCTCGCGCAGCTTCTGCTGGTCGCCGGCGCCGGGCTGGGTGTTCGGCTGCTCGCCCATCTGCTGGCGCTGCGAATCCTTGAAGCTGCGGTCGAGCAGCTGCTGCTGGCGGCGGCTCAGCTGGTCGAGGTCGCGCAGCATCTGCATGGCCTGGCCGGCCTGGCCGTTCTGCTGCTGCTGGCCCTGCTGCTGGGCGCGCAGGCTCTCCAGCATGTCCTGCAGCTGCGACAGCATCTGGCGGGCGGCGTCGCGCGCGCCGCTGCGGGCGAGGTCGCGCGCCTGGTCGAGCATGCGCTGCAGGTCGTCGCGGCTGACGTTCTGGCCCTGCTGGCCGTTGGGCGGCGGCAGCTTGCCGTTCTGCGCCTGCTGCTGCAGCTGCTCGAGATACTGGTTCATCGCCTGCTGCAGCCGGTCCATCAGGCGCTGGATCTCCTGGTCCGAGGCGCCGCGCTGCAGCGCCTCCTCCAGCGCCTGCTGGGCGGCGCGCAGCTCGCGCATCGCCGCCGACAGGCTGCCCTCCTCGAGCCGCAGCGCGATGTCCCAGAGCAGCGCCTGCACCTCCGGCACGGCGTTGGCATTGTCCTCTTCCAGCACGCGGCGCTCGGCGACGCGCAGCCCGAGCGTCACCACCGGGTCGCCGCCATAGGCCTCGGGCTGGGCGGCGATGCGGTAGAGGCCCTGGGCCACCGGCAGCCGCTCGTCCGGCGCCACGGTCAGGTGCTTGCGCTGCTCGATGATGGCCCGCGCCACGGGATTGGCGAAGGCGCGCTCCGGCAGCACCATCGCCTGCGGCTTGCTCGAGCCGGTCTGGCCGCTGCCGTCGCGCGCCTGCAGGCGCAGCACCACCGGCAGGCCGGCCCAGGGATGGGCGCTGAGGTCGTGGAAGCTGGCCGCCTGGGCGCTGCGCGGGTTGGGCGCCGGCAGCGGCAGGTCCAAGGTGATGGCGCCGCCGCCCGGGCCGCCATGATGGTCGTCGCGGCGGATCACCGCGGTGACCTTCTCCAGGCCGTAATCGTCGCTCGCCTTGTATTCCAGCCGCAGCACCGCCCGGCTGGTGCCGGCCGGCGGCTTGGCCAGCTCGATCGAGGGCGGATTGTCCGGGATCACCGACAGGGTCCAGTCGGCCAGCGTCGCGGCGCCCTGGCGGACGATCAGATGGTCGCCCAGCACGATGCGGGCCTCGCCCCGCCAGGTCCCGGGATCGATCTCCTTGAAGGGCGCGGGCCGCTCGTCGGCGACCAGCTCGGGCGTGCCGGCACCGCCCTGCAGCTGGGCCAGCACGGTGCTGCCCTCCGGCACGGCGATCGGGCCGGGACCCTGCGCGCCGTTGGTGGCGCTGCCATTGGCGGCCGGCGCGGGACCGGTGGTGAGGAAGATCGGGGCCGCGCCGGTATAGGCCGGCGGCGTCACCCAGACATCGAGCAGCGGCGGCGGCAGCGGCGCCGCGGCGAGGCTCGGCAGCAGCGCGCGGCGCAGCCGCTCCGGCGCCTCGGCGCCGGCCACCGCCACGCCGATCACCAGCAGCAGCAGCAGCGCCGCCCGCAGCCCCTGCGGGTCGCGGGCCGCCAGCCCGGCGCGCGGCCGGCCGACCTTGAGCCGGGCGAGCTCGGCGGCGAGCCGGGCGCGGTGCGCCTGCCACAGCGCCTCGGCCTCGGCGCTGAGGCCGCCCGCCGGCCGGTCGACGAGGCCGGTGAGCGGCCGGTGGGCGAGCCCGCTCGCCTGCTCCAGGCGGCGGCGGGCCATCGGGCCGTCGGGCAGGCGGAAGCGGCGGAAGCCCAGCCAGGCCGCGCCGCCGAGCGCCAGGACGAACAGCCCCAGCAGCAGCAGATGCGCCCAGATCGGCAATAGCGGCAGGAGGTCGAAGAGGGCCGCCAGCGCGAGCAGCCCGAGCACGAAGAGGATCGGCCAGAGCGACGGCCAGAGCCGCTCCCACAGCAGCGCCAGCCAAGCCAGCCGCAGCTTGAAGCGCGGCTGCAGGCGGTCGGCTGCCGGGTCCTCCTGGCTCATGCCACCTCCGCGCGGACCTCGCCCTCGCCGAGCCAGCCGGGCAGCCGGTCCTGATCGATGATCATATCGATATCCGGACGCTCCCGGACAACCGCGAAGTCGCGCCCCCGCACCAGAATCTCCGCCGGCAGCGGCCGGGCGTTGTAGGACGAGGCCATCACCGCGCCATAGGCGCCGGCAGCGGCGAAGGCGACCAGGTCGCCGGCGGCCAGCGGCGGCAGCGGCCGGGCCACGGCGAAGCAGTCGGCGCTTTCGCAGATCGGCCCGACCACGTCGGCGGCGGCGAGCTCCGCATCGGCCGCCGGCTGGCGCACCGGCAGCAGCGGGTGATAGGCGTCGTAGAGGGCGGGCCGCAGCAGGTCGTTCATGCCGGCGTCGATGATGACGAAGCGCCGGCCGGTGCCCTGCTTGACGTAGACGACGCGGGCGACCAGCAGCCCGGCCTCGCCGACCAGCCGGCGGCCCGGCTCGAACACCAGCTCGCAGCCGAGCCCGGCCACCGCCTCGCGGGCGACCGCGGCGTAGCCGGCGAGCGACGGCCGCTCCTCGCCGCGATAGGCGATGCCGAGCCCGCCGCCGAGATCGAGGCGGCGGATGTCGTGGCCGTCGGCGCGCAGCAGGGCGGTCAGCTCGGCGACCCGGTCGAAGGCGGCGCGGAACGGCTCCAGCCCGGTCAGCTGCGAGCCGATATGGATGCCGATGCCGGCGACGTCGAGGCCGGGCATGGCCGCCGCCTCGCGATAGGCGGCGCGCGCCTGCTCCCAGGCGATGCCGAACTTGTTCTCGGCCTTGCCGGTGGTGATCTTGGCGTGCGTCTTGGCGTCGACGTCCGGGTTGATGCGCAGCGCCACGGTGGCGCGCCGGCCGGTGGCGAGCGCCACCTGGTTGAGCTCGGCCAGCTCGGGCAGCGATTCGACGTTGAACTGCAGGATGCCGGCCGCCAGCCCCTGGGCCAGCTCGGCCGGGGTCTTGCCGACCCCGGCGAAGACGATCTTGCGCGGCGCGATGCCGGCGCGCAGCGCCCGGCGCAGCTCGCCGCCGGAGACCACGTCGGCGCCGGCGCCGCGGCGCGCCAGCGTCGCGATCACCGCCTGGTTGCCGTTGGCCTTGAGGGCGTAGCAGATGGTCGCCGGCAGGCCGGCGACGGCCGTGGCGAACTCGTCATAGGCCTCGGTCAGCGCGGCGGTGGAATAGCAGTAGAAGGGCGTGCCGACCGCGGCGGCGATCTCGGCGAGCGGCACGCCTTCGGCCGCCAGCTCGCCGTCGCGGTAGGAGAAATGGCTCATTGCGAGTTCACGCTGGGATAGCGGCGGGGAAAGCCGTCGTCGGGGGTGCCGGCCGGCAGCGTCGGGTCGGCCTTCTTGCCGCAGGCGGCCGGCGCCAGCGCGGCCGCCGCCAGCAGCAGCAGCAGCGCCAGGCGGCCGCCGCGGGCCGTCAGCATCGCGCGCACTCTCATCGTCCCTTCTCCTCCCTCAAGCGGGCGCGCGCCACGGCGATCGCCTCGCGCACCCGCACCGGGGCGGTGCCGCCATGGCTGGTGCGGCGCGCCACCGAGCCCTCCACCGAGAGCGCCTCGTAGACGCTGTCGTCGAGCCGCGGCTCGAGCCGGCGCATCTCGGCGAGCGGGAGATCGGCCAGGCCGCAGCCCTTGCCCTCGGCCAGCCGCACCAGCTCGCCGGTGACGTGGTGCGCCTCGCGGAACGGCATGTCGAGCCGCTGCACCAGCCAGTCGGCGAGGTCGGTGGCGGTGATGAAGCCCTGGTCGGTGGCCCGCCGCATGGCGGCCGGCTCGGCCGCCAGGTCGCGCACCATGCCGGCGGTGGCGGCGACCGCCAGCCCGAGGCTGTCGGCGGCGCCGAACAGGATCTCCTTGTCGTCCTGCATGTCCTTGCCGTAGGCCAGCGGCAGCCCCTTCATCACCGTGGCGAGCGCGGTGAAGGCGCCGAGCAGCGTGCCGGTCTTGGCGCGCACCAGCTCGGCCGCGTCGGGATTGCGCTTCTGCGGCATGATCGAGCTGCCGGTGGTGAAGGCGTCGCTGAGGCGCACGAAGCCGAGCAGCGGGTTGGTCCACAGCACCAGCTCCTCGGCGAAGCGCGAGAGATGCACCGCCAGGATGGCGCCGGCCGCCAGGAACTCAAGCGCGAAGTCGCGGTCGGAGACGGCATCGAGCGAGTTGGCCGCCGGCCGGTCGAATCCCAACGCCGCCGCCGTCTGGTGGCGGTCGATCGGGAACGAGGTGCCGGCCAGCGCCGCCGCGCCGAGCGGGCATTCGTTCATCCGCCGCCTGGCATCGGCGACGCGGCCGCGGTCGCGCTCCAGCATCGCGACATAGGCCATCAGATGGTGGCCGAAGGTCACCGGCTGGGCCGGCTGCAGGTGGGTGTAGCCGGGCATCACCGTGCCGGCGTGGCGCTCGGCCTGGTCGAGCAGGGCATCGATCAGGTCGGCGAGCGCCGCGTCGAGCGCGTCGAGCGCGTCGCGCACCCAGAGCTTGAAGTCGGTCGCCACCTGGTCGTTGCGCGAGCGGGCGGTGTGCAGCCGCTTGGCGGCCGGGCCGATCAGCTCGGCCAGCCGGCTCTCGATGTTGGTGTGGATGTCCTCCAGCCGGTGGCTGAAGGCGAAGCCGCCCGCGGCGATCTCGGCACCGACCCGCTCCAGCCCCGCCTCGATCGCGGCGCCGTCGTCTTGACGCAGGATGCCCTGGCGCACCAGCATGGCGCAGTGCGCCTTGGAGCCGGCGATGTCCTGCAGGTAGAGGCGCTTGTCGACGTCGATCGAGGCGTTGATCTTCTGCATGATGGCGGCGGGCTCGCCGGCGAAGCGGCCGCCCCACATGCGGGTGCCCGCCGCCTCCGACGTCGCGGCCCCGCCGCCTGTCTTGTCTGCGGCTGCCCTGTCCGCGCCCGTTCCGTCTGCCGAGGTCACGCCGATGTCCCGCCCGAAAAGCCTGAAGCTGTCGCTGGCCGTGCTGATCGCCCTCGCCGCGGCGGATCCGGCCGTCGCGGCCGGCCCGCCGCTCGGCGGCACGGTGTCCGACTTTACCGTGATCGATCCGCCGCGGCCAGCGCCGGCGACCAGCTTCGTCGACCGCGACGGCGGCAGCGTCTCGCTGGCCGATTTCCGCGGCAAGGTGGTGCTGCTCAACCTGTGGGCGACCTGGTGCGGCCCCTGCGTCGAGGAGATGCCCTCGCTCGACCGGCTCGAGGGCAAGCTGGGCGGCGCCGATTTCGAGGTGCTGGCGCTGGCCCAGGACCAGGGCGGGCGCGACACGGTGGCCGCCTTCTACCGCCGCCACCGCATCGAGCGGCTCGCGCTCTATGCCGATGCCGGCAACATGCTGGCCCACAAGCTCGGCATCGACGGCCTGCCGACGACCCTGGTGCTCGACCGCGAGGGCCGCGCCGTGGGCGCCCTGGTCGGCGCGGTCAGCTGGGACACGCCGGAGGCGCTGGCCCTGCTGCGCTACTACATCGACGGCGGCGGGACGGCGCCCGCGCCGTCCCCGGGCGAGGCCGCCGGGGTGATCAAGACCGGCCTGGAGCTGCGGCCATGAGGCGGCCGGCGCTGGCCCTGGCGCTGCTGCTCGCCGCCGCCCCGGCCGGCGCGGCCGGGTTCCCCGGCGTCACGCCGCAGAAGGACGCCAGGGCGGAGGGGTTCTTCCAGCTCGCCCCCGACTACGTCAAGCAGACCGGCCACGCCTTCCATGGCGGCTACAACGCGGCCGGCTTCGGCGCGAAGAACGTCGGCGTCCTGGTGCGCCAGCAGGCCACGGGCGCCTTCGCCGGGCGGTACGCCATGGCGGTCTACGGCGCCGAGGCCGATACCGGCGTCTTCACCGAGAAGCTGGTCCTGTTCGTGCCGGCGGGCGAGCCGGTCGCCATCGCCTATGTCGCGGACAAGCGCAGCCTGATGACGATGTGCGACGGCGACAGCTGCACCGTGCAGCGCTACCTCTCGGACCGCCCGACGGTCCATTTCACCGACCTCTACGCCACCATCTACGTGACCGGCGGCGGCGAGCGGCTGATCGGCCTCCGGCGCGGCCCCGACGGCGGCTGCCTGGTGGCGCTCGGCGACCGCGTCACCAGCCCCGCCGACCAGGCCGGCTGGGACTGGTGGCAGGCCTCCGAGACCCACCTCACCTTGGCGGACGGCGGCGAGGCCACGCTGAAGGGCGGCGACCGGGTCCGCTGCCACGCCGATCCCGCGCCGGGAACGGGCGTCAGCCTGGAGTTCGCGGGGACCTAGGACATTTCCGCGCAAAGACCCGTAGAAAATGACCAGTCTAGTAACGAGTCAGAGGAAGGCGGGGCGATGAAGCAGTGGGCGGTCCAGGACGCCAAGGCTCGGTTCAGCGAGCTGCTCGAAACCTGCCTGCGTGAAGGACCGCAAGTGATCACGAGGCGAGGGGCGGATTCGGCCGTGCTCGTTGCCGTGAGCGAGTGGGAGAGACTTCGGCGCACAGCGAAGCCGAGCTTGAAGGAACTGCTTCTAAACGATGAAGCGCGAGGGGAGCTTCTCATCCCGCCTCGCGGTAAGCATCGGCGCCGGACGCCGCCGACGCTCTGAACGAGATGTTCTTGATCGACACGAACGTCGTTTCCGAGCTGCGGCGGCGCAAGCCGCACGGAGCAGTTCTGGCTTGGCTCCGAACGACTGCTGATTCCGATCTCAACCTGTCAGCGGTCACGATAGGTGAGATCCAGGCAGGCATCGAGATTGCGCGGGATCAGGACCCCCTGAAGGCAGCGGAGATCGAAGCCTGGCGTGACCGGGTTGTCGAAAGCTTCAGCGTCCTCGCAGTGGACGCAGCAGCGTTCCGGCTATCGGCGCGGCTGATGCGTGGCAGATCGGATGTCGCACGACCCCACTGTCGTGACCCGGAACGAGCGCGACCTTGCAGGCATGGGCGTCCGGACGTTGAACCCGTTCGCCACTGAGGCATAGCCGGGATTCACACGCCGAGCCATTGCAGGCCGTTGGGCAGGGACGTGGCGGCATAGTCGACCTGCAGCACGCGGCGGTGCGTGGGGCGTTCGGCCGGTCGCGAGGCATGAGCGATGCCGGTGGCGGAGATCCAGATGTCCCCCGGCGCGGCAAGGCAGGCGTACTGAACCGACCCCGCCACGATCGCCGCCAGCCGGTCGGCGGGGATTCGGCCCCGCCGGTGGGAGCCCAGCGCGACGATCAGCGGCGCATTGTCCGCAGGGACCGCGTCGAGATGGGCGCGCAGCGTGACCATGCCGTCGATCAGGGCGAAGGGCGGCTCGACATGATCGACGCCGTCCTTCCTTGACCAGGGGCCGAAGCCGGTCGTGTCGATCCGGGCGCGGACGGCGATGGTGCGGTCCTGGTGCCAGCCCACCGCCCAGTTCGATCCAGTCCGCTTGTCGAACAGCACGGCGCGCACCGGCCTCGCTCGCGGGCCAAGCGCCGCGACGGCGCAGGACTGGAGCGGTCCGTCGCTGCGCAGCAGCGCCGACAATGTCGGATCGCCGACAAGGCGCACGCCCGGGCGGTCGTCGAGCCGGCAGGAGGCAAGGTCGGCCAGCAGGCCGATCTCGCTCGGCCCGAGCGCACCGGGGATGCGTTCGACCCCGTCCTCAGCCAGGGCCGGGGCGGCGGGGATGCTCAAGATCGTGGCCACCGCGCCGGAGGCGCGGACGACCTACCGCGTCGGGATCGGCTTCTCGCCGCTGTAGTCGTAGAAGCCGCGGCCGACCTTGCGGCCGAGCCAGCCGGCCTCGACATACTTCACCAGCAGCGGGCAGGGGCGGTACTTGCTGTCGGCCAGCCCGTCATAGAGCACCTGCATGACGGCGAGGCAGGTGTCGAGGCCGATGAAGTCGGCGAGCTCGAGCGGCCCCATCGGATGGTTGGCGCCGAGCCGCATGGCGATGTCGATCGCCTCGACCGAGCCGACGCCCTCATAGAGGGTGTAGACCGCCTCGTTGATCATCGGCAGCAGGATGCGGTTGACGATGAAGGCCGGGAAGTCCTCCGACGTGGCGGTGGTCTTGCCGAGCTTCTCGGCGAGGTCGCGGATCGCCGTGAAGGTGGCGTCGTCGGTCGCCAGGCCGCGGATCAGCTCGACCAGCTGCATCAGCGGCACCGGGTTCATGAAGTGCATGCCGATGAACTTCGCCGGCCGGTCGGTGGCGGCGGCGAGCCGAGTGATCGAGATCGACGAGGTGTTGGAGGCGACCAGCGCCTCGGGCTTGAGGGCCGGGCAGAGCCGCTTCAGGATCTCGCGCTTGACCTCTTCCTTCTCGGTCGCCGCCTCGATCACCACGTCGCTGTCGCCGAACATGGCGAAGTCGGTGCCGGTCTGGATCCGCTGCAGCCCGGCGTCGCGGTCGGCCTCGGTGATCAGCCCGCGCTTGATCTGCCGGCCCATGTTCTGGCCGATCCGGTCGAGCGCCTTGCCGAGGACGACGGGATCGATGTCGGCGAGCTTCACGCGATAGCCGGCGAGCGCGCAGACATGGGCGATGCCGGTGCCCATCTGCCCCGCGCCGATCACACCGATGGTCTGGATCATGGGAATGGCCTGTCCGCTGCTGCCGGCGCTCACTTGCCCAGCTCGTCGGCCAGTGCCGGCACGAGCTGGAAGAGGTCGCCGACCAGGCCGTAGTCGGCGACCTGGAAGATCGGTGCCTCCTCGTCCTTGTTGATGGCGACGATGACCTTGCTGTCCTTCATCCCGGCGAGGTGCTGGATGGCGCCGGAGATGCCGACCGCGATGTAGAGCTCGGGCGCCACGATCTTGCCGGTCTGGCCGACCTGGTAGTCGTTCGGCACGTAGCCGGCATCGACCGCGGCGCGGCTGGCGCCGACCGCCGCGCCGAGCTTGTCGGCGACCTTCTCGAGCAGCGCGAAGTTGGCGCCGTTCTGCATGCCGCGGCCGCCGGAGATGACGATGCGCGCGCTGGTCAGCTCCGGCCGCTCCGACTTGCGCAGCTCGGCGCCGACGAAGCGCGACTTGCCGGCGTCGCCGGCCGAGCCGATCGCCTCGATGGCGGCGCTGCCGCCCTCGGCCGGGGCCGGGTCGAAGCCGGTGGCGCGCACGGTGATCACCTTGATGGCGTCGCTCGACTGTACGGTGGCGACGGCGTTGCCGGCATAGATCAGCCGCACGAAGGTGTCGGGGCTCTCGACCGCGACGATCTCCGAGATCTGCGCGCTGTCGAGCTTCGCGGCGACGCGCGGCATCAGGCTCTTGCCGGCCGCGGTGGCGGGCGACAGCAGGTGGCCGTAGCCGGGCGCCAGCTTGAGCACCAGCAGCGCCAGGTTCTCCGGCAGCTGGTTCTCGTAGAGGGGATCCTCGGCGAGCAGCACCTTGGCGACGCCGCCGACCTTGGAACCCGCCTCGGCCACGGCGCGGCAGCCGGCGCCGGCGACCAGCAGGTGCACCTCGCCGCCGATCTTCGCGGCGGCGGCGACGGCGTTGAGGGTCGCCGGCTTCAGCGCCTTGTTGTCGTGCTCGGCGATGACCAGGACGCTCATCAGATCACCTTCGCTTCGTTCTTCAGCTTGTCGACCAGCTCGGCGACGCTCTTGACCTTGACGCCGGACTTGCGCTTCGGCGGCTCGACCACCTTCAGCGTCTTGAGGCGCGGCGTCGGATCGACGCCGAGCTGCTGCGGGGTCAGCTGGTCGATCGGCTTCTTCTTCGCCTTCATGATGTTGGGCAGCGAGGCGTAGCGCGGCTCGTTGAGGCGCAGGTCGGTGGTGATCACCGCCGGCATGTCGAGCACCACGGTCTCCAGCCCGGCATCGACCTCGCGGGTCACCGTCAGCTTGCCGTCCGCCGGCGCCAGCTTCGAGGCGAAGGTGCCCTGCGGCCAGTCGAGCAGCGCGGCCAGCATCTGGCCGGTCTGGTTGGCGTCGTCGTCGATCGCCTGCTTGCCGAGGATGACCAGCTGCGGCTGCTCCTTGTCGACCACCGCCTTGAGCAGCTTGGCGACGGCCAGCGGCTGCAGCTCGACGTCGGTCAGCACATGGACGCCGCGGTCGGCCCCCATGGCGAGCGCCGTGCGCAGCGTCTCCTGGCATTGCTGGATGCCGAGCGAGACGGCGACCACCTCGGTCGCCTTGCCGGCCTCCTTGAGGCGGACCGCCTCCTCGACGCCGATCTCGTCGAACGGGTTCATCGACATCTTGACGTTGGCCGTCTCGACGCCGGTGCCGTCCGGCTTCACCCTGATCTTGACGTTGTAGTCGATGACGCGCTTGACCGCGACCAGGACCTTCATGTCGCTCTCCGGCGGATGCTGCCGCCCGTGACTTTCGCGATTGCACAATGGACAGGCCGGCGCCCGCGCTTGCCGCGGGGTCCGTCATGTTGCGGGCGCAAAATATGGAGGTGGCGGATTGGTGTCAACGCCGGCCCGCCCGGGCGCTGGCCGGGCGCTCAGCCGCCGCGGTTGGCGCCCGGCTGCCAGAGCACGTCGCCGCGGCCGCGATCGTTGAGCCAGCGGCTCAGCACGAAGAGGTGGTCGGAGAGCCGGTTGACGTACTTGACGGCGGCCGGATTGAGCGGCTCGAGGGCGGCGAGCGCGGTGATCGCCCGCTCCGCCCGGCGGGTCACGGTGCGCGCCAGGTGCAGATAGGTGGCGGCCGGGGTGCCGCCGGGCAGCACGAAGGAGTCGAGCGGCTTCAGCTCGGCGTTCATCCGATCGATCTCGGCCTCCAGCCGGCCGACCTGCGCCTCGACGACGCGCAGCGCGCCCGGCGCCTCGCCGGGGGTGGCGAGGTCGGCGCCGAGGTCGAACAGGTCGTTCTGGATGCGGGCCAGCATGACGTCGGCCTCGGCCGGGGCGTGCAGCCGGGCGATGCCGATCGCGGCATTGGCCTCGTCGACCTCGCCATAGGCGGCGACCCGCGGATCGTGCTTGGCGACGCGGCGGCCGTCGGAGAGCGAGGTCTGCCCCTGGTCGCCGCCCCTTGTGTAGATGCGCGTCAGCCGGACCATGGCGCCCTCAGCTCTGGTGGTAGAGCATCATGAACAGCACGAAGAGCAGGATCGCGATGCCCTGCAGGGCGACGCGCCAGCGCATGAAGACGTTGCTGTTCTTGCCGCGGGCCATGGCGACGAGGCCGGCGAAGAGGACGCCGACCACCGCCACCATGGCGACGATCAGCAACGCGAAGAGGAAGCCGCTCATCCCCGACATATAGCGCGCCCCTCGGCCGCCGCCCAGGCCAAGAGAAGCCGGGCCTGAGCAGTGGCCTGCGCTCATTCTTGTCATTGCCGGGCTTGACCCCATAGGCGCTAGGATAGGGGGGTGGGCTCTCATGACGATTGGGTTTGAGGGCGTGGCTGCGACCAATCGACTCGGATTGCAGCTTTCGGCTTGGCCGCGGCGCTGGGTTGCGATTCAAGCTGCGGATGGACATGGGGATCGATTGCCGCACGCCAGATCGGCGATTGCTGGTGGCGCGGTGCCGAAGCGCTGGAGGCTTCGGCGCGCCTTCATGGGGCCTTTCAGCGGGCCCGCAAGATCGACGCGGTCGATCTGCTGGACTGCTGATGAGCTACGCGCCGGGCGGCCGGTCGCTGCGTGTGACGGCGAAGCCGCGGTCGGGCATCGCCGAGCGCGATCTCGCTGCTCGAACGTTTCAACGCTGCGGCCCCTGGCTGATGGCGCTTTGCAGCGAGCTGCTGGCCGCGGTGCCGCCGATCGCCGGGTTCGAGGCGGGTCCGGTTGTCGACGGCAGCCTCATAAAGGGCCCGGAAGATGGCGCGCATGCTACGACGCGGGTGCCGAGCGGATGGCCGACCTGCCCTGACGACGATGAAGCAAGGCGAGAAGCTGGGCGCGTACGCCTGCGCCGGGCGAGATCGCCATCTTCGACCGCGCTTCCGCCGCCGACAGCCTGCGCGGTGCGCCAGGACGGCAACTGCTCGGCGGGTCACCTGGAACAGCCTCAACATGCGCGATGGCGAAGCGCTGGACTGGCCGAGCTGCTCGCCCAGGCAGCCGCGGGGGCGTCGACATCGCGGTGACCGTGCACAAGCCGCCGGGCCGAGCCGCTGCCGCTGCGCCTGTCCTGCCGAAGCCGGCCGACGCAGCCACCAGCGCACGCAAGAAAGCCGCCAAGACCGCCAGCGAACCAGCACCATGTCGACCCGCGCCTGCAGGCCGCCGAGGCATGATCCTCATCACCTGCTCGACGCCGCCGTCTTCACCAGCGCCTCGCCGATCTCACCGCGTTCGCGGCAGATCGGCTCGCCATCAAACGGCTGAAATCCATACTTCATATCGATCGGCTGCCAGGACCCGATCTGGCACGAACTGGATCGCCGCTCTGCTTTGCCCGCTGATCGACGACGTCACGGCCAAACTCGCCGTCTCCCTCTACCCCACACCAAGATCTGATCTGGCGCCGCGTCTGCGTCCTCGCCAAAGCACTACTCGCCGCCATCTGGCCGCCGCTCATCCAGCGCTGCAGCCATCTACGCACTGGCGGCCTCGCGAAGCTCCGCGACGACGACAGCTCAGTCGATCCGAGGCCATGCCAGACCTAACCTAGCGTCAAGGCGGGGTCAAGCCGGGCTGACAAGGGCGCGATTGGAAGCTCAGGCGGCCGCGGCGCGCGCCTCGACCTGCCGCAGCAGCCGGTGGAGCGGGCAGTCGACCACCCCGAGCTCGTCGAGATGGCGCACGGTGTTTTCGAGATAGGACCGATTCGTTCCCGATTCGCCCCGCGCCCGGAGGATCAGCTCGACCACCCGGTCTGCCTCCAGCTTGCCGGTGTATTGCGGGTGGTCGCGGTCGGCGACGTAGGTCAGCGCGGTGAGCCGGCCCCGCGCGCTGTCGACCGCGACCCAGCGCGGCCGGTAGACGCCGGTGATCATCTCCCGCTCATGCAGGTAGTCGGCGACCGCGGCGGCGCGCTCGGCCGGCACCAGCAGCGCCCGGCCGCGGCAGGCGCCGCCGCGATCGAGCCCGAGCACCAGGCCGGGATCGTCGGGGGTGCCGCGGTAATGGTGCGAGTAGATGCAGAAGGCACGGTGCCAGCCGCGCAGCAGCGCCGGCAGCGCCGCCGCCGGCTCGAAGCCGGGCCGCCACATCAGCGAGCCGTAGCCGAACACCCAGAAGTCGCGCCCCTCGGGCGGCCGCACCCGCCGGCTGGCGACCAGCGCCGCCTCGCCGCCCGCGTCGCTGCCGGACGACGCCGTCCCGCCGGGCCCCCCCGCATCGGCGGGGCCTGCCGGGCCGTGCCGGGCTGGGACGAGGTCGGGAGGCATGCGACGGTCGTGGACGGCGTTCGGGGTGACAGGGTCGGCATAGTAGCCGGCCGCGGCGACCGCTGCCACAAGGCGGCGCGGCGGTGGCTCGACGGCAGACCGGCGCTGTGGCTAAGGTGCCGCGCCATGCGCTCACGCCGCCTGCTGACCTGGATCCCTCTCACCCTCCTGGTGATCGCCGCCGCCGCCGTCTGCGTCGGCTGGGTGGTCGCCGCGCGGCTGGTCGGCGGCGCCATCGATCGCTGGGTCGCCGAGCGCCGGGCCGACGGCTACCGCATCGACTATGCCGCGCCGGTGGTGAGCGGCTTCCCCTTCCGCCTGCGCTTCGCGCTCGACCGGCCGACCATCGAGGCCCCCGGCCATGCCTGGCAGTGGGACGGGCCGGCCCTGGTCGGCGAGGCCAGCCTGTGGCGGCCGCTGACCATCCGCGTGCGCCTGCCCGGCCGTCACGCGGTGCGCTGGGGCGAGGGCGACGCGGCGCGGCTCTATGCCGGGCAGGCGGCGAGCGCCCAGGCGATCATCCGGCTGTCGCGCAACGGCGACCTCGACACCCTCAGGGTCGAGCTGGGCGCGGTGAAGGTCAGCGACGACAGCGGCGCCGAGATCGCGGTGCAGGCCATCCACCTCGCCGGCGAGCTGCCGCACGAGCCGATCCCGGCCGACCCGCCGCGGACGCTGGATTTCGGCTTCGAGGCCGACGCCATCACCCTGGCGCCGCAGGAGGTTCAGCCGCTCGGCCGCACCATCGACCGCCTGTTCCTCGAGGGCACGCTGAAGGGACCGCTGCCGCCGGGCGGCGCCAAGGCGGCGGCGACGGTCTGGCGCGCCGCCGGCGGCGTCGTCGACCTGCATCGGCTGCAGGGCAAATGGGGGCCGCTGGCGATCGAGGGCGACGGCACGCTGGCGCTCGACCGCGACCTGCAGCCCGAAGGCGCCTTCGGCCTCAAGGTCAGCGGCTTCGACGCCACCCTGGACGCGCTGGCCGCCGCCGGGCTGATCGAGGGCAAGCGCATCGGCTTCGCCCGCACCATGCTGGGCGCGCTCGCCAATCGCTCGACCCGGAGCGGCGAGCCGGCCATCGAGGTGCCGCTCACCATCCAGGACCGCTCCGTCCTGATCGGCCCGGTGAAGCTGCTGCAGCTGCGCAAGATCGAGTGGTGAGCGCCGGCGCCGCGATGGCGGGAGGTTCGCGCCCTGCGATCACGCCAGCCTCATCCTTCGACAAGCTCGGGATGAGGCTCCGAGATCGCGCCTGCTATCTGAACCTCGTCCTGAGCCCGTCGAAGGGCGAGGTCGGCACGGCCGCGCCGCCCTCGCCGACGCCGGGTCCTCAGCTGACCCGGAAGTTGCGGAACTGCCAGGGATCGTCCCAATCCAGGCCGGGCTCCTCGTAGAGGGTCGAGCGGCCGGCCAGCGGCGTCCAGTCGGAGCGCACCGCCACCACCGGCCCGAGATAGGGCCGGCAGATGTCGAGCACGAAGCGGTGGTCGAGATCCTCCGGCTCGACCACGCCGCGGTCGGGATGGTCGATCAGCCAGAGCGCGCCGGCCAGCACCGGCGCGGCGATCTGGATCGAGGTGGCGTTGAACTGCGGCCCGAGCAGGCGGCGGGCCTCCTCGATGCCGAGCTGCGAGCCGTACCACAGCGCGCCGTGGTCGCCCATCAGCAGGGCGCCGAGCTCGTCGATGCCCTCGACGATCTCCTCGCCCAGGATGCGGGCCTGCGGCTGGATCTGCCAGCTGGACATCTGCAGCTCGCGTACGCTCAGCACCGCGTCGTTGCAGGGGTGGTAGGCGTAGTGCACGGTCGGCCGGTAGGCCGGCTTGCCGCCCTCCTCGACGGTCAGGTAGTCGGCCAGCGTGATCGCCTCGCCATGGGTGATGAGGAAGCCGATCAGCGGCCCGCCGACCGGCGTCCAGGAGCGCACCTGCGTGACGCAGCCGGGCTGCGTCAGGTAGATCGAGCAGCGCGGCCCGACCGGATGCTCGCGCCCGTCCGGCGGCAGCGCCTTCTCGTGGGTGCCCCAGCCGAGCTCGGCCGGCTGCATGCCCTCGCCGACGAAGCCCGGCACGCTCCAGGTGTTGACGAACTCGCCCGGCCGCTTCGGCCGGCTGGCGATCTGCAGGTCGTGCTCGGCGACGTGGATCACCTTGGTGCCGGTGCGCTGCGCCAGCCGCGCCCAGCCGGCGCGGTCCGACGGCACGCTGTCGTCGAGCCCGGCGCCCCGCGCGAGCTCGAGCAGCGCCTCCTTGACGAAGTGCGAGATCAGGCCGGGATTGGCGCCGTGCGTCAGCAGCGCGCTCGGCGAGTCCTTGCCCCAGGCCTTCGCCGTCTCCTTGACGCGGTAGCGCAGATAGTAGTTCGAGCGCTGGTGCGCCGGGATCTCGGGATTGCCGTAGTAGTTGGCCCAGGGCTCGATGCAGGTGTCGAGATAGAGCGCGCCGTGGTCGTGGCACCACTTGACGATCTCGAGCGAGTCGACCTCGACGCTGAGATTGAGGACGACGTCGCCGCGTCCGGCATGGGCGGCCAGCACGGCATGCAGGTTGTGCGGGAAGATCGGCTCGACGCGGTAGCGCACGCCGCTCGCGGCATAGGGCGCGAACAGCGCGCTCTGGTCGGCGCCGTCGACGATGGCGATGCTGGATGCCGGCATGTCGAGATGGCGCAGCAGCAGCGGCAGGGTGCAGCGGCCGACCGAGCCGAACCCGATCATCAGGATGCGGCCGCCGAACGGCTTCTTCTTCGTCATCGGATTCTCCTTCCCCCCAAACGCGCTGCGGGCGGGCCGTTGCCGGACCCGCCCGCCCCCGTTCGGGACTGAGTCGAGGCTATCGCGTCAGATGCAGTAGGTCTTGAGCGGCGCGAAGCCGTTGAACGACACCGAGGCATAGGTCGAGGTGTAGGCGCCGGCGCCGAGGATCTGCACCTTGTCGCCGATCGAGAGATCGAGCGGCATCATGTAGGGGCTCTTCTCGTACAGGATGTCGGCGCTGTCGCAGGTCGGGCCGGCGAGCACCACCGGGCCGACCGCACCGCCGTCGCGCGGCGTGGCGATCGGGTACTTGATCGCCTCGTCCATCGTCTCGGCGAGGCCGCCGAACTTGCCGATGTCGAGATAGACCCAGCGGTTGCGCTCGCCCTCGTCCTTGCGCGAGATCAGCACCACCTCGGTCTCGATCACCCCGGCATTGCCGGCGAGCGAGCGGCCCGGCTCGACGATGACCTCGGGCAGGTCGTTGCCGAAATGCCGGGTCAGCGCCGCCATGATGGCGTCGCCATATTCGCGGATCGGCGGCACCTCGCTGCGGTAGGTCGCCGGGAAGCCGCCGCCCATGTTGACGAGCCGCGGCTCGACGCCGTCGTCGCGCAGCCGGCGGAACAGCCGGGCGACGCTGCCGACCGCGGCGTCCCACTGCTTCAGCCGGGTCTGCTGCGAGCCGACATGGAAGGAGAAGCCGCAGGCGTCGAGGCCGCGTCGTCGCGCCTCGGCGAGCAGCGTCACGGCCATGTCCTCGGTGCAGCCGAACTTGCGCGACAGCGGCCACTCGGCGCCGCCGCAATCGACCAGCACCCGGCAGAACACCGACGCGCCCGGCGCCGCCACCGCCAGCTTGTCGAGCTCCGCCGCGCTGTCGAAGGCGAACAGGCGGATGCCGCGCGCATAGGCGTAGGCGATGTCGCGCTGCTTCTTGATGGTGTTGCCGTAGGAGATCCGGTCGGGCGTGGCGCCGGCCGCCAGCACCATGTCGATCTCGCCCGGGCTCGCCACGTCGAAGCTGGAGCCGAGCGCCACCAGCCGCTCGAGCAGGGCCGGCGCCGGGTTCGCCTTGACGGCGTAGAAGATGCGGGCGAGCGGCAGGGCCTCGGCCAGCTCCTGGTAGTTCTGCTCGACCACCTCGAGGTCGACCACGAGGCACGGGGTCTCGGGGGCCTGCTCCTCGAGGAAGCGGAAGATGCGCTGGGTCATCGGCAAAATCTCCGGCGCCGCGCACGGGATCCGGCGCGGCAGCCACATCGATCGGGAAAAGCTCGGAAAATCCGCTGGGAAACCAGAGGCCGGCGCTGCGGCGGCGCCGGGCTGCCGGCGCCCTCCTAGGGGCGCCGGACCATACTCGACAACGGGTTCTCCCGATCGATCAACAGGAGGTAGCCGTGGTCGAGCGTGGCGAGCTCGTCCAAGGGCAGGATCGGCGGGATGAATCGGCGACGCTCGAGCCGGGGCGGGTGCCCCTTGCGGTCAGCAATCATAGACAGCTCCCTCTCGGGCTATCGGCCAACCCGGGCCGATCGATCCAAAAAGGACGCGTTCCGTCGTTGCTTGACCACCAGGGGCCATGGGCACGTGCGTGGTGCGTCGGTGCGGGGACAAATAGAGCTTTTTTCCCCAGGCGCAAGAAGAAATTTGTTACGAGCCGGTTAGAGTTGTCGTTTCGTCGTCGCGCGGCGTCGCAGCCCCGCCAGGAGGGCGGCCCCGGACCATGCCAGGATCGCGCCCCGGGCCGCGGGGGCGCGTGATGGAGAGGGAGGGCGCGACGATGACCGATGTGCATTCCGGCGGCTGCCTGTGCGGTGCCGTGCGCTACGAGCTGCAGGGCCGCCTGCGTGCGGTGGTGGCGTGCCACTGCGGCCAGTGCCGGCGGACCAGCGGCCACTACGTTGCGGCGACCGCCGTGCGGCACGACCGGCTGCGCCTCGTCGAGCAGCGCGGCCTGAAATGGTACCGCTCCTCGCCGACCGCCCGGCGCGGCTTCTGCGGCGAGTGCGGCTCGACCCTGTTCTGGCAGCCGGACGACGGCAGCCGCTTCGCGGTGATGGCCGGCACGCTCGACGCGCCGACCGGGCTCGCGCTGGCGATGCACATCTTCGTCGGGGATGCCGGCGACTACTACCGGATCGCCGACGGGCTGCCGCAGCGCAGCGACGGCGACCACGGGATCCCGCTGCCCGAGTGAGGGTGCTCCCGGCTATGCTCCGCCCCGGCCCGGCCTGGGCAGCTTTGGGGGAGCGGACGATGGGAGCAGGGGCAGAGGTTCGGGGTGGTGCCGCCGCGGCGGTCGGGCAAGGCCTGGCGGCGGTGGACACGCCGGCGCTGCTGGTCGACCTCGACCGGCTGGAGTCGAACATCGCCTACATCGCCGAGACCTGCCGGGCCGCCGGCGTCGCCTGGCGGCCCCACATCAAGGGGCAGAAGGCGCCGGCGCTGGTCGCGCTGGAGCAGGCCGCGGGCGCCCGCGGCATCACCTGCGCCAAGCTCGGCGAGGCCGAGGCGATGGAAGCGGCCGGCATCCGCGACATCCTGATCGCCAACCAGATCGTCGGGCCGCTCAAGCTCGCCCGGCTGGCCGCTCTGGCGGCACGCTGCACGCTGATCGTCGCCGTCGACGACCCCGGCAACGTCGCCGCGATCGGCGCAGCGGCCGCCGCTGCCGGCAGCCGGCTCGGGGTGGTGGCCGAGGTCAATCTCGGCATGAACCGCGCCGGCGTCGAGCCGGGCGCGCCGGTGCTGGCGCTGGCCGAGGCCGCGGCGCGCCAGCCGGCGCTGACCTTTCGCGGCGTGATGGGCTGGGAGAGCCACGCGGTGACGATCGCCGACCCGGCGGAGAAGGAGCGCACGGTGGCGGCGGCGCTGGCCATCCTGGTGGAGAGCGCCGCGCTCTGCCGCCGCGCCGGCCACGCCGAGGCGACCATTGTCAGCTGCGGCGGCACCGGCACCTTCCCCTATTGCGCCCGCCAGCCGGGGGTGACCGAGGTGCAGGTCGGCGGCGGCGTCTTCAGCGACGTGCACTACCGCCAGGACTACCACTACGACCGGCCGCCGGCGCTGACCCTGCTCGCCACCGTGACCAGCCGGCCGACCCCGACCCGGGTGATCCTCGATGCCGGCCGCAAGGCGATGAGCTGCGACACCGCCATGCCCGAGCCGCTCGGCCTGCCGCAGCCGCTGGCGCGGCCGCCGCGGCTCTCGGCCGAGCACGCCACCATCGAGCTGGCGGCGCCGAGCGCGACGCCGCGGGTCGGCGACCGGCTGCGGCTGCTGGTCGGCTACGGCGACACCACCGTGCATCTGCACGAGGAGCTGGTCGCGCTGCGCGGCGGCCGCGTCGAGGCGGTCTGGCCGGTGACCGCCCGCGGCAAGCTGAAGTAGCCGCCCTCACCCGGGCGCGGCGGTAACGTCAAGACGTTTGTGTCAGCAGGAGAGGGGTGCTGATGCCCTGGTTTCGGTTTTCGTGACTGAAGACGGCGAAGAGGATGCGATCCATGGAGGTCCGGTCTGAGAAGACGCCCATGGGTCTGGTTCGGCGCCTGACCTCTCGGAAGCGGCGCTCGATGGCGTTTGTGGTTCGGACGGCTCGTCTGCGGTCGAGGGATTTGTAGCACCAGCAGGTGAGGGCTCGTCGAGGTTGCACGCAGGCAGGCGACGGCGGTGGATAGTCTGCCATTTGTCGGCGAAGCGGCGGGCAGCGGAACGGGCGAGCGGCAGGGTCTGGCGTTCAGGATGGCGTGAAGGCCGGTCTTGACGGCGGCCTGATCGGCACGGCGGACCTTGGCCAGCACGTTGCGGATCTTGTGGGCCCAGCAGCGCTGGACAGGAACGCCCGGCAGGGCGGTCGGCAAGGCTGCGCGCAGCCCGCTGCCGCCGTCGATGCAGACCATCTCGAGACCCTCGAGGTTGAGGCCACGCCTGATCAGATCGCCGAGGAAGCGCTCCATTCGGCAGCGCTTTCGCTGTGCGCGAGGGGAAGTCGATGATCTCCTTGCCATCGGGACGCAGCCCCAGGGCGACCAGCACCGGCCGGCGGATCGCGCCGGCGCCAGTCCGCCGCGCCAGCACCACGCCGTCCAGCATCAGCACCGTGTAGCGGCTACGCAGCGGCCGGGCGTGGAACGCCGCCACCACGGCGTCAGCGCTTGGCCACCGTGCTCACCGTCGCCGGGCTGATCGGCCGTCCCAGGATCGGCAGCAGCGCCTCGCTCACCTTGCGCACCGACAGCCCGGAGAAGCAGGACAGGATCATGCGATCGACCTGCTCGGGACGCCGCGCATAGGCCCGCACCACCTCGATCGGCGCGTACCGTCGCGTCCGGGGTACCAAAAGCTCGATATCCCCCAGCCGGTCAGCAGATGGCGCGGATACGACCCGTTGCGCCGGTCCGCCTCGCCCTGGGCGGCCATCCGGTCAAGATGCGCGTCAATCGACCCCGCCATCTGACCCTGCAGGATGTCGCAGCGCATCCCGACCCAGCGACCGGTAGCTCTCGCCCCATTCCAGCCCCTGACCCTGCATGCCCTTCACCACCTCGAACGCAAACGGTAGGCTTCTGATCGTCACAGCTCGTGGCATTGGGGTGCTCCATCGTGCGCTTCAGCAATCCGCGGAGTACCCCCTCTCACGACCTGACACAAAATCCGTACGTCACCGGGCGCGGCATGGCGTTTGACAGGAGCGGGGTGCCCGGCCTGTAATCCGCGCGCCGTGCCTGACGCCTCGCACCCGGGAGGATCGAAGCCGAGCGGGCGATCGCCCGGCTGGAGCAGCTGTGCGGCGAGGACGTGCAGGCGCGCAACATCGGGCCGCTTGCCGCCGCCGTGCGCGGCAGCCTCCGTGCCGCGGCCGCCTCGATCGCCGGCCATGGCCGGCCCGCGATCGGCATCATCACCGGCTTCTACCTCGCCCATGGCGAGCCGCCGAACTGCGAGACCGACGGGCCGCCCGGCGCCGTCATGCTGGCCGCCGGCCTGGCCGCGGCCGGCATCCCCTGCCGGCTGGCGACCGACCGGGTGAACGAGCGCGTGCTGCGCGCCACGCTGGCCGCCGCCGGCCCCGCCGCGACGCTGCCGCTCGACATCGTGGCGATGCGGCCGGAGGGCGGCGATGGCGGGCAGCCGCTCGCCGCGGCGATCGCCGGCTGGCAGGCCGCCCGGCTCAGCCACGTCATCGCCATCGAGCGCTGCGGCCCGTCGGCCGACGGCGCGCCGCGCAACGCCTTCGGCCAGGACATTGCCGCCTGGAACGCGCCCCTCGAGCGGCTCTTCGCCGGACCGTGGACGACGATCGGCATCGGCGACCTCGGCAACGAGCTCGGCATGGGCAGCCTGCCGCGGGCGCTGGTCGCCGCCAGCGTGCGGCACGGCGCCGCGATCTGGTGCCGGGTCCCCTGCGACCACCCGCTGGTCGGCGGCATCTCGAACTGGGCGGGCGCGGCGCTGCTGGGCGCGCTCGCCCTGCTGCGGCCGGGCCTGGCGGCGCCGCTGCTGGCGGCCATGGCGCCCGCCTTCGGCCGCCGGCTGCTGGAAGCGGCCGTGCGCGACGGCGAGGCGGTGTCGGGCGATCCCAAGGGCGGGCCGGTGCGGCCCTGGCTGTCGGTCGACGGGCTGCCCTGGAGCCGACTCGAGCCGACCTTCGCGGCGATGCAGGAGACCTGCCGGACGGCCCTCGCCCAGGCGGCTGGACGGCCCTCCGCCGGGACGCCATGATCGCCGCCGGCACGAAGACGGGTTCAGGCGAGGAGCGCAGGATGGCGGCGAGCGAGAGCGGCGGCACGGCGGAGAGCGCGCGGCCGGCCCGGGCGCGGGGCGGCGGCCGCTCGGCGCGCCAGGCGCAGCGCGCCGGGACGCGGCCGGCACCGATCATCGCCGGCGTCCGGCGCGCGATTCCCGCCTACGAGCTGATGAGCGAGGAGGGGCTGGTCCGCATCGAGCAGGCGGCCGAAACGCTGCTCAAGGAGATCGGGCTGGAGATCCGCGGCGACGAGCAGGCGCTCCAGCTCTGGCGCGAGGCCGGCGCCGACGTGCAGGGCGAGCGGGTCCGCTTCGAGCCCGGGCTGGTCCGCTCGGTGGCGGCGCGCGCGCCCGCGCGCTTCGTCCACCATGCCCGCAACCCCGCCCGCTCGGTGGCGGTCGGCGGCGAGGACATGGTGTTCTCGCCGGCCTACGGCTCGCCCTTCGTGCACGACCTCGAGGGCGGCCGGCGCTACGGCACGATCGAGCATTTCTGCAACTTCGTGAAGCTCGCCTACGCCTCGCCCTGGCTGCACCATTCCGGCGGCACGGTCTGCGAGCCGGTCGACCTGCCGGTCAACAAGCGCCATCTCGAGATGGTCTATGCCCATATCCGCTGGTCCGACAAGCCGTTCATGGGCTCGGTGACCGCCGAGGAGCGGGCCGAGGATTCGCTGGCCATGGCGCGGCTGCTGTTCGGCGCGGACTTCGTCGAGCGCAACTGCGTCATCATGGGCAACGTCAACGTCAACTCGCCGCTGGTCTGGGACGCCACCATGACCAAGGCGCTGCGCGCCTATGCCCGGGCCAACCAGTGCGCCGTCGTGGTGCCCTTCATCCTGGGCGGCGCGATGGGGCCGGTAACCACTGCCGGGGCGATCGCCCAGGCGCTGGCCGAGACCCTGGTCGGGGTCGCGCTGACCCAGCTCGAGCGGCCGGGCGCGCCGGTGGTCTTCGGCAACTTCCTCAGCTCGATGTCGCTGCGCTCCGGCGCGCCGACCTTCGGCACGCCCGAGCCGGCGCTCGGCTCGCTGGTGGTCGGCCAGCTGGCGCGCCGGCTCAACCTGCCGCTGCGCTGCTCCGGCGCCTTCACCGCCTCGAAGCTGGCCGACGGCCAGGCGATGCTGGAGAGCGCGATGTCGATGCAGGCCGCCGTGCAGTGCGGCGCCCACTTCATCCTGCATGCCGCCGGCTGGCTCGAGGGCGGGCTGGTGATGAGCTACGAGAAGTTCGTCCAGGACGCCGATTTCTGCGGCGCGCTGCACACCTACCTCGCCGGCATCCCGGTCGACGACAACGCGCTGGCGCTCGACGCCTTCCGCGAGGTCGGGCCGGGCAAGCACTTCTTCGGCTGCGCCCACACGCTGCGCAACTACGAGACGGCGTTCTGGGATTCCGAGATCGCCGACAACAACTCGTTCGAGCAGTGGCGCGACGCCGGCGGCACCGACGCGCTGACCCGCGCCAACCGCAAGTGGCGCGCGATGCTCGACGCCTACGAGGCGCCGCCGATCGATCCGGGCATCGACGAGGCGCTGCGCGACTTCATCGAGCGGCGCAAGCGCGCCCTTCCCGACATGTGGCACTGAGGCGTCATGAGCACCAGCCTGTTCGATCTTTCCGGCCGCGTGGCCATCGTCACCGGCTCGGGCAGCGGCCTCGGGCGCGCCATCGCCCGGGGGCTGGCCGCGGCCGGCGCGGCGGTCGCCGTCTGCGGCCGCACCGAGGCGCCGCTCGCCGAGACGGTGGCCGGGATCGCGAACGCCGGCGGCACCGCCTGCGCCATTCCGTTCG
Source organism: Dongiaceae bacterium (assembly GCA_046349435.1). GTDB lineage: Bacteria > Pseudomonadota > Alphaproteobacteria > Dongiales > Dongiaceae > JAXMCI01. Next base: position 33,108 of record JAXMCI010000055.1, read on the forward strand.
ATGCGCGCTCGCCCGAATCCTGCGCCGCGCTGGTCGCCGCCACCGTCGCGCGCTTCGGCCGGCTCGACATCATGGTGGTCAATCACGGCGTCGGCGGCGCCAAGCCGCCCGAGGAGGTCACGCCCGAGGACTGGGCCGGCATCATCGCGGCCAACCTGACCGGCGCCTTCTACTGCGCCCAGGCGGCCGGCCGCCACTTCATCGCCGCGAAGCAGCCCGGCAACATCGTCTTCACCTCCTCGACCGGCAGCACGCGCGCCTTCGCCGGGCTGTCGGCCTATGGCGCATCCAAGGGCGGGCTCGACCAGCTCTGCCGCCAGCTCGCCTATGAGTGGGCCGATCACGGCATCCGGGTGAACGCGATCGCGCCGGGCTACATGAAGACCCACATGAAGGGCCGCGACGAGGCCTACCAGGACCCGGCGATCGCCAGGCTGATCCACGACCGCACCCCGATGCGCCGCGACGGCGCGCCGGAGGAGCTGGTCGGGCCGGTGCTGTTCTTCGCTTCCGACGCCTCCTCCTTCGTGACGGGCCACGTCATGCCGGTCGATGGCGGCTGGTGCATTCTCTGACGGGGGACGACAACCATGGCGGACGGCGGCAACCTGCTCACCCTCACCAACCTCGGCCACGTGCTGGATCATCCCGAGG
>JAXMCI010000056.1:0-32280 GCA_046349435.1 Dongiaceae bacterium
TCGGCGGCTGGCTCGCCGTCACCGGCCGGCTGGAATATGGCGCGGTGGTCGCCTTCGCCTCGGGGCTGGCCCGCGTCAACGACCCCTGGGGCGACCTGGTCAACTACTTCCGCGAGACCACCAACACCCAGGTCAAGTACGCGCTGATCCGCGGCGTGCTGAAGCCGCCCGGCAGCCATGACGGCAGCCAAGGCGGCAATCCCGGCGGCGTCGCGCCATCGCCAGGGACGGGCGCAATCGCGACGGAAGCGCGCCCGGCCACCGACTAGAGACGGGCAGCCAAGCCGCCGCACCGCCCGAGGGAGCCGCCCGATGGATTTCGGCCTGACCACCGAGCAGCAGATGCTGGTCGACACCGTGCGCGCCTTCGTGGCCGCCGAGCTGACGCCGCACGAGACCGCGGTCGAGCGCAGCAACGCGGTGCCGCCCGAGCTGATCGCCGCCATCCGCGACAAGGCGCTCGCCGCCGGCCTCTATGCCGCCAACATGCCGGAGGAGCTCGGCGGCGGCGGCCTCGACCATGTCAGCCTGGCGCTGCTGGAGCGCGAGCTCGGCCGGACCTCGTTCGCCCTGCAGTACGTCGTGGCGCGGCCGAGCAACATCCTGCGCGCCTGCCGTGGCGAGCAGGTGCCGCGCTATCTGCTGCCGACGATCCGCGGCGAGCGGGTCGAGTGCCTGGCGATGACCGAGCCCAATGCCGGCTCCGACCTGCGCTCGATGCAGACCCGGGCCGAGCCCGACGGCGAGGGCTGGGTGATCAACGGCACCAAGCACTTCATCAGCTATGCCGACGTCGCCGACTACATCGTGCTGTTCGCCGCCTCGGGCGTCGAGGAGACCCGCCGCGGCCCGAAGAAGAAGATCACCTCCTTCCTGGTCGACAAGGGCACGCCCGGCCTGACCGTGCGCCGCGGCCCCAACTCGGTCTCGCACCGCGGCTTCCACCATTGCGAGCTGGCCTTTGCCGACTGCCGGCTGCCCGCCGGCCAGGTGCTGGGCGAGCCGCATCGCGGCTTCGACGTCGCCAACCAGTGGCTCGGCGCCACCCGGCTGACCGTCGCCGCGCAATGCGTCGGCCGCGCCCAGCGGGCGCTCGAGATGGCCACCCAATGGGCGGCGACGCGCCGCCAGTTCGGCCAGGCGATCGGCCGCTTCCAGGGCACCGGCTTCAAGCTCGCCGACATGGCGGTCGAGATCGCGGCCGCCGAGCTGCTGGTGCTGAAGGCGGCCTGGAAGACCGACCAGGGCAGCGCGGTCGACGAGGACTATGCCATGGCCAAGCTCTACGCCACCGAGACGCTGGCCCGGGTCACCGACCATGCGGTGCAGATCTATGGCGGGATGGGCCTGATGGACGAGCTGCCGATCGAGCGCCTCTGGCGCGACGCCCGGGTCGAGCGCATCTGGGATGGCACCTCGGAGATCCAGCGCCATATCATCTCGCGCGCGCTGCTCCGTCCGCACGAGGGGTGAGGCCCCCAGCCGGGGGCGCACCATTCTGGGGCGCAAGCCCGGTGCAAGCTCGGGGCTGACGCGACGCCGCGCACGCGGCAAGATCGGGTCCGAATGGAGGAGACATTGCGAAGGAGACCGGCCATGCGACAGCCCGCCTCGACCGCCCTGCTGCTGGCCGCCGGCCTGGCGCTCGCCGGCTGCGGCATGAGCAGCGTGCTGAGCACCGGCAACAGCGACAACCGGACGGCCAACATGGCCAACGCCAAGCAGACCATCACCTACGACTACAACGGCGACAGCCGCATCGAGGTCGACGCCAAGGCGTCCGCCTACTGCTACGACCAGGGGCGCAACGCCTTCATCCGCGGCGTCACCACCGATGCCGGCGGCGTGCACCACGCGACCTACGACTGCCGGTAGCCCGCCCCGCGCGTCCCTCCCCCGTCGGGGCCCGCCGGGGCCCCCCCGGGAGGAGGGACGCCGGGATCAGCGTCCCTTGAAGTCGGCCTTGCGCTTCTCGGCGAAGGCGCGCACGCCCTCCTTGGCGTCCTCCGACGACATCGCCTTGTCGTAGAGCGGCACCGCGCCGCGGCGGAGCAGGGCGAAGGCCTCCTGGATGCTGACACCCTCCGTGGCGCGGACGGCGGCCTTGAGCGCCTGGATGGTGAGCGGCGCGCCGGCGGCGATGCTGTCGGCCCACTCCCGCGCCGTCGCCATCAGCCGGTCCTTCGGCACCACCTCGTTGATCAGCCCGCAGCCGCGGGCGCGCTCGGCGCCGATCCGCCGGCCGAGCAGCAGCAGCTCCATGGCGACGTTGTAGGGCAGCCGCTTGGGCAGGCGCTGGATGCCGCCGGAATCCGGCAGAATGCCGAGCGGCAGCTCCGGCATGGCGATCTCGACATGGTCGGCCGCGACGATCAGGTCGCAGGAGATCGCCAGCTCGACGCCGCCGCCGATGGCGTGGCCGTTGAGGGCGGCGATCACCGGCTTGTCGAGGTCCCAGAGCTCGGTCAGCCCGGCGAAGCTGCCCGGCCCGTAATCGTCGATCTCCCACCAGCGGCCGACCTGCTCGCCATGGTGCGCCGCCTTGAGGTCCCAGCCGGCGGAGAACAGCCGGTCGCCGCCGCCGGTCACGATGCCGACCCGCAGCTCCGGATCGTCGCGCAGCCGCACGAAGGCGGCGCCCAGCGCCCGGCTGGTCGCGAGATCGATGGCGTTGACCTTGGGCCGGTCCAGCGTGACCTCGAGGACGTGGCCGCGCTGCTCGACCCGTACCGACTGGCTCATGATCCTCCCCTGGCTCCTGGCTGGCGACGAGGCGGGGCGGATGGATAGCACGGGCGCCGCGCCGCTCGCCAGCCGGCCGCAGCTCGCCGGGGAGGCGCCCGGTTGGACCGACCGGCGTCGAGGGCGTATCCTCTGCAGCCATCGTGCCTTCGGCACCGGTGGGGGACCCATGGCGTTCGAGATCGCGCTTCCGCGGCTGCAGGCGCTCGCCGGCCAGCCGGACATCGAGCTGAAGTCCACCCGGGACCGGAAGCTGACGACCGAGCAGGGATCCTGGGGCGGCCGGCTGATGCGCCAGGTGAAGATCGCCCTCACCGACCGCACCGAGAAGCAGCGGGATGTCTACCAAGCAAACCTCGACGTCCTGCACTCGCTGAAGCAGATCTACGGCAACGAGATCGGCTCCAGGGCTTTCCGCGCCGGCAACGGACGGCTGGCCGCCGACGGCGGCTGGGAGATATCGACGCACACCCCGCTGACCGGGCGCCAGATCGCCGCCATGCTGGCAGAGGGGGAACGCGGGGTCGGCGCCGACGGGGTGGCCGGGCTTCTGGCGCCGAGGTTCGCCAACGCGGCCACGGGAGACCTTGTCCGCCGCAAGCTGGCAGAGCTTTCGCAGGACGATCTGCTGATGATCGCCAAGGCCGTGCAGGCCGCGCCGCGTGGCCGGATCACGGCCGAAGCCGAGGCGCAGCTGGTGGCCGACCTGACCGATCGCCGGATGGGCGTGGCGCAGGCGCTCGCCAGGAACGGCCTGATCGGCACAGACATGCGGGACCGCAGGGGACAGCAGCGGCTGCTGACGACCGGCGATCGGGAAGGCCTGGCATACGATTCGCTGGCCGATCCCGGAAACAATGGCAGGATCATCCGCGGCGCGGAAATCCGGATGGAGCAGCATGGCGGCGGCTTCATCCATTGCACGACCGAGGAATATGAGCGCGAAGCGACCGGCCTCAGGTCCGAGGGCGACAAGCTCCACCTCTCGGTTCGTCCCGAGGATGTCGGCCGCGCCTGGACCCTGGTCGCTCCCATCCTCTACGACAACCGTGACCTTTTTCACGAGTTCAAGGTTACGCACATGGGCAAGGCGCTCGCCGAGCACGAGAAGCTGGTGAGACAACTGCCGGAGCTCGAGGGGGAGGAGGAGCGGCTGACCAAGCAGGTCGAAGCCCGCCGCCTCGGTGGAGGCGACACGGACGAGCCTCTCTCGCGACTTGAGTACCGCCTGGCGCAGGTCACGGACCAGGTCACCAGGACCCGCAAGGAGATCGCCGGCTCGCAGCGCGTGCTGCTGTCGAACCAGATGACGATCTACATATCGGCGCGTGACGGCGTCGACCCCGGTGTGCGCGACAGGAGGATCGCCGCCGTGGTGGACGGGATCTCGACGGTGCTCCGGGAGAGCGGGATCGAGCCTACCAAGCCGGACCGGTCGGACCTGCCGATCGACACCTATTGCAGCTACCGCCGGGACAAGAAGCCCGACGGCTCGGCGCTACGGCCGGAGGATCCCGACTACGAGACCTTCAAGCGGAACATGACGCGGCTGCCGCTGTACCAGGCGCTGACGGCGCCACGCTGAGGGCGGCTTCCGGTCACCGGTCCCAGGCGAGGAACAGCCCGACATCGCCCGGCAGCCCGCCGGGGAAGTCCAGGATGCGGGCATCGAGGCGGAAGCCGCCCGGCCGCAGATCGTGCTCCCAGCGCAGGTAGATCTCCGCCGCCTCGCCGCGCAGCGTCGCCGGCCAGCGCGCCTCCGAGACGTTGATGGCACGGCCGCGGTCGCTGCAGAGCTGGCTCGGGAAGCGCAGCAGCATGAACTCGGCCTCGCCATGCTCGGCGGCCCGCCGCGCATGGTCGAGCAGCGCCCGCCAGCCCTCGTCCGAGACGTGCTCCTCGATCAGGCGCGCCACGCGCTGCCGGCGCTGCTCGGCCTGGGCCCGGCGCTCGGCGTCGCGGTGGCTGGCCTCCTGCTGCCTGAAGTCGGCGACCAGGGTCCGGAAGTCGGTGGCCCGCACCGGTGCGGCGTGGGTGGCCGCCGGCGGCAGCGCCGGCGCGTCCGTCCCGGCCGGCGGCCGATGGTGGAAATGGCGGTCGAGGCTCTCGATGGCGTCGGCCAGCAGCCCGTGATGCGCCGGCGCCTCGCCTGGCCCCCCGCCCGCCGCCATGGCATGCAGCAGATCGGCGCGGCTGACGATGCCGACCAGCCGGCCGTCGCGCACCACCGGCACACGCTTGACGCGATGCGTCGTCAGCAGGCGCGCGATCTCGTCGAGCTCGGTGTCCTCGACCACCGTCACGACCGGCGTCGCCATGATCTCGCGCACCGGGCGCCCGCGACGGCGGAGCTCCTCGAGGAACGCGGGGCTGAGCGCCTCGCCCTCGGCAAGCAGCTCCAGCCACCAGTCGCGCCGCGCGTCGCGGTCGGCTTCGGCCCGGCCGAGCAGGTCGCCCTCGCTGACCATGCCGAGCACGGCGCCGCGGGGGTCGACCACCGGGACTGCGCTGATGCCCCGCTGCAGCAGCAGCCGGGCCACGTCCCGCATGGTCGCCTCGGGCGGCACCGATGCGGGGTCCGCCGTCATCACGTCGCGTGCCTTCATGGCCTGGTGCTGCCGGTGGGAGAGCGGTGGGCCGGGGCGCCACTCCTATCATTCGAGGCCGGGGGCGCGCAGCGCGGCGGCAGGCCGCAGGCCGGCGCGGCTCAGGCGAGCGGCGGCAGGCCCGGATCCGCCTTGGCCATGGCCCGGCGGTAGGCAGGCCGCGCCCCGACGCGGCGGAGATAGCGTCCGATGGCGGGATATGCGTCGACGTCGAACGGCAGGAAGTTGCGCATCGTCGACAGCGAGAAGACCGTCATGATGTCGGCCGCCGTCAGCTCCGGCCCGGCCAGCCAGTCCGAGAGCTGCAACCGCGCATCGACGGCGCGCAACGCCAGCGCCATCCGGTCCTCGGCCGCCACGCGCACCGGGTTGTCGTCGGCCACCCCGGCGCGCCGCAGCAGCATCGCCCGGACCATCGCCGGCTGCAGCGTGCCGTTGGCGAAATGGAACCAGTAGAGGTAGTCGGCATAGCCGGGCCGCCCCGGCGGCACCGCCAGCCGGCCGCCGCCATGGGTATGGATGAGGTACTCGACCACGGCTCCGGACTCGGCGAGCACGAGGTCGCCGTCGGCGATCACCGGGGCCGCCCCGATCGGATGCAGCGCCTTGTAGTCCGGTGGCGCCAGCCGGTTGTCCGCCCGGCGCTCGTAGCGCTGCAGCGCGTAGGGGATGCCGAGCTCCTCGCACAGCCAGACGATGCGCTCGGACTGCGAGACGCCGAGGTGATGCACGGTCAGCATTGGGGGCGTCTCCGGCTGTGTCAGGCGGGCGGCTGGATCATCCGTCCGAGCGGCTGGCCACCGAACAGATGGATGTGCAGATGCGGCACCTCCTGACCCGAATCCGGCCCGTGATTGGCCAGCGTGCGGTAGCCGCTCGCCTCCAGCCCGAGCTGGCGGGCGACCGCGCCGACGGCGCGGACCAGGCCGGCGATCTCGCCCTCGGAGGCCTTGGCCGAGAAGTCGGCCCAGGACACGTAGGCGCCCTTGGGAATGACCAGGACATGCTGCCTGGCCTGCGGGTGGATGTCGTGGAAGGCGAGCGCGTAGGCGTCCTCGTAGACCTTCCGGCAGGGAATCTCGCCGCGCAGGATGCGGGCGAAGATGTTGTTCGGGTCGTAGCTCATGGCCGGCTCGGGAGGTTCGCGACGGGATGCCGAGCATAGCAGACGGCTCAGCGCGGCGCCGCCTCGACGTCGTCGAGGAAGGGATCGAGAGCATAGGCCCCGCCGACGATCACCGCGTCGTTGAGCTCGAGGATCAGGACGCGGGCGGCGTCCAGCCGGCGGCGCCAGTCGAGCGTCGCCCGGTCGACCGCAAGGCTGCCGCCGCCCGGCCAGCGGCGCTCCAGCCTGGTGTAGTTGAAGAAATAGTCGACCTCGGCGAACAGGCCGCAGCCGCCGATGGTCTCGAGGATGGTGCGCAGGAAGCTGCCGCCCACCGCGATCAGGCGCGCGCCCCGTCCGGCGGCCGCGGGACGGCAGACGAGGCGGCCCGCCCCCACCGCCTCGGGCAAGGGCGCGTAGAGGTTCGCCAGCATCCGGAGGTCGGCGTCCTGCTCGGCCGGGGCGGCGTCCCAGCGGAGGTCCGCCACGGAGACGCCGCCGAGATCGGCACCGGCCAGCCGGCCGAGATCCGCCATGATCATTCCCGCCACGCGGCGCCCCGCCAGGCTGCTCCAATGGATGCCGCCGGTGGGAAAGGGCGACACGGGATCGCGGCCCTTCATCGCCCGCACCGTGGCATCGCCGTCGAAGGTCGGGACCCCCTCGGCCGCCAGCATCGCGAGCAGCGCCCGGCGGGGCCGACCCGGATCGGCGGGCGGCGGGCAGGCGGCCGGCAGCAGCTCCGGCATCACCGCCGCCTTGCTCGGCGTCGCGACGAACAGCAGGACCCGGCCGTCGCGCGCCCAGCGCCGCCGCAGCGCGCCGATGCGGGCCGCGGTGCGCTGCAGCGCGGACAGGTCGGTCGCGTCGGCGCGGCACCATCGATCGACGTACGAGACCTCGAACAGCGAGTCGCCCCGGCCGACCAGAATCTGCTCGTCGTACATGTACGACCGTCCGAACAGGTCGTAGTAGAGCTGATTCGACAGCTGGACCGCGGTGCGTCGCGGCGGCAGCGCCTGGACGAACCAGGCCCCCGCGGCGCGCTGGAAGTCGCCCGACAGCAGGGTGGTGGCGCGCAGCGGCGGCTTTGGGACGAACGCCTCCGAATCGAGCGGTGGGGGTCTCAGGCCCGGAAGGTATTTGGAGGCATAGGCCAGCAGCAGGGGCAGGGCCAGCGTCAGCAGCATGGCGAGCACGACGGCGCGCTGCGTGGCGGAGAGCCCGGCCGGTTGCCGCGCCATCGCGTCAGAACCGGAAATAGAGGAAGGGGTGGGCCGTCACCGTCAGCGTCCGGGCGATCGACAGCACCAGCAGCAGCCAGGCCCCGGCCAGCGCCGCCGTGCGCCAGGAGCCGCTGGCGGCGCAGCGCTCGCCCAGCCGCCGCAGCGGCGGCAGGCCCGGCAGGAAGCAGAGCGCCAGCCCGGCCGCGAGCGTGACCCAGAGATCCGGGGTGATCACCACCGCGCCGATGCTGGTGCGCCCGGGCTGCGCCATGGCGGCGAGATAGCCCAGCGCCGCCCGGAGGTCGGCGGCGCGGAAGACGACCCAGCCCAGCGTCACCAGCAGCCAGGTGAGGGCGACGCCGAGCGCGCGCGGCATGGCCGCGAGCCAGCGGCCGAGGAACAGCCGCTCCAGGGTGAGGACGAGCCCGTGCCAGGCGCCCCACAGCACGAAGGTCCAGGCCGCGCCGTGCCACAGCCCGGAGGCGAGGAAGCAGATCCAGAGATTGAGGAACAGGCGCGGCTGCGACACCCGGCTGCCGCCGAGCGGGATGTAGAGATAGTCGCGGATCCAGGTCGAGAGCGAGATGTGCCAGCGCCGCCAGAACTCGTGGAAGCCGACCGACAGGTAGGGCCGGTCGAAGTTCTCCATCAGGCGGAAGCCGAGCGCCCGGGCGAGCCCGATCGCCATGTCGGAGTAGCCGGAGAAGTCGAAGAAGATCTGCAGCGAGAAGGCCACCGCGCCGAGCCAGGCCAGGCCGCAGCCGAGCTCGCCGGCCGGCCGGCCGAACGCCATGACCGCGATCTCGCCCATCGGATCGGCGATCAGCACCTTCTTGGCGAGGCCGACCGCGAAGCGGGCGAGCCCGAGGCCGAGATCGTCGAAGCGGCGCGGGCGGCCGGCGAGCTGCGGCGCGATGTCGTGATACTTGATGATCGGGCCGGCCAGCAGCTTGGGGAACAGCAGCACGTAGAGCAGGTAGCCGGCCGGCCGCGCCAGCGGGCCGGTCCGGCGATAGACGTCGACGACGTAGGTGATCTTCTCGAAGACGATGAAGGAGACGCCGATCGGCAGGGCGACCGGCGCGAAGCTGCCGAGGCCGGCACCGCCGAGCAGCCGGTCGAGGCCGTCGAGGTTGGCGAAGGCGAAGCCGGCGTACTTGAACCAGGCGAGCAGCAGCAGGTTGGCGCCGACCGCGGCGGCGAGCCAGCAGCGCCGCGCCAGGCCGACGGTGCGCTTCATCGCCGCGACCAGCCCGAGGTCGAGCAGCGCCGAGCCGACCGCCACCCAGGCGAAAACCGGCTCGCCCCAGGCGTAGAACGCCAGGCTGGCGACGAGGATCGTCGCGTTGACGGCGAAGCGCGGCGTCAGCGCCCAGGCCGCAAGGAACAGCGGCAGGAAGCCGAGGAGAAAGAGCGGCGACGAGAACAGCACGGGCGAAACCCGGATCGGCGGCTGACGGCCCCCCTTGAGCCGGGCTCAGCCTATCGCCGCGGTCAGCCGGCGTCAGCCGCGCTGACGGGCCTTCTTCTCGGCGATGCCGGAGATGCCCTCGCGCCGGGCCAGCGCCGCCCAGACGTCGGCCGGCTTCATCTGCCGGTCGGCCCACAGCACCAGCAGGTGGTAGAGCAGGTCGGCGCTCTCGTCCGCCAGCTCGCGCTTGGTGCCCTTGAGGCCGGCGATGACGGTCTCCACCGCCTCCTCGCCGAGCTTCTGGGCGATCTTCTCCGGCCCCTTGGCGAACAGCCGCGCCGTGTTCGAGACCGCGGGATCGGCACCGCGGCGGCTCTCGATCACCTTGTAGAGCCGGTCGAGAATCGCACCGCCGTCGCTGCTGCCCCGTACCCGTGCCTGTGCCATCAACCGTCGCCCGAACCGCCGAGGAGAATCTTCAAAAAACGGTAACATCCCCCGTGACTCCTGTCGCGGGATTCGGTGCGGGGGCGGCGAGGCGCACCGGGATGCCGGCCGCCGCCAGATGATGCTTCGCTTCCGTGACAGTGTGATGACCGAAATGGAAGATCGAGGCGGCCAGCACCGCCGAGGCATGGCCGTCGCGGATGCCGGCGACCAGATGGTCGAGCGTGCCGACGCCGCCGCTCGCCACCACCGGCACGCTGACCGCGTCGGCGACGGCGCGGGTCAGCGGCAGGTCGTAGCCGTCGCGGGTGCCGTCGCGGTCCATCGAGGTGAGCAGGATCTCCCCCGCCCCGAGCCCGGCCATCCGGCGGGCCCATTCGATGGCGTCGAGCCCGGTGGGCCGCCGCCCGCCATGGGTGAAGACCTCCCACCGTCCCGGGCCGGCCGCCTTGGCGTCGATCGCCACGGTGATGCATTGCCGGCCGAACTTCTCGGCGCCGCGGGCGACCAGCTCCGGCTCGTGCACCGCGGCGGTGTTGATCGACACCTTGTCGGCGCCGGCCAGCAGCAGCTTGCGGATGTCCTCCAGCTTGCGCACCCCGCCGCCGACGGTGAGCGGCATGAAGCAGCGCTCCGCCGTGCGCGCCACCACGTCGTAGAGCGTGTCGCGGTTCTCGTGGCTGGCGCCGATGTCGAGGAAGGTGAGCTCGTCGGCGCCCGCGGCGTCGTAGAGCCCGGCCTGCTCGACCGGATCGCCGGCGTCGACCAGATCGACGAAGTTGACGCCCTTGACCACCCGGCCGCCCTGGACGTCGAGGCAGGGGATGACCCGCACCTTCAGCATCGCCGCGGCTCCCGGCAGAGGGCGATCGCGGCGGCGAGGTCGATCCGCCCGTCATAGAGGGCGCGGCCGCTGATCGCGCCGGCGATGCCGCGGCCCGGCGCATCGCGCAGGCGCGCGAGATCCTCCAGGCTGGCGATGCCGCCGCTGGCGATCACCGGCAGGTCGACCGCGTCGGCTAGCGCCGCCGTGGCCTCGACCGCCGGCCCGGCCAGCCGGCCGTCGCGCTCGATGTCGGTGTGGATCAATGCCGCGACGCCGGCCGCCTGGCAGCGCCGGGCGAGCTCCAGCGCGGTGAGCTCGGACTGCTCGGCCCAGCCGGCGACCGCCACCTTGCCGCCGCGCGCGTCGATGCCGACCGCGACCCGGCCCGGCCAGCGCGCCGCGGCGCGGGCCACCAGCTCGGGATCGCGCACCGCGACGGTGCCGAGGATGACCCGGGCGACGCCGCGGCCGAGCCAGCGCTCGATCGCCGCCAGGTCGCGGATGCCGCCGCCGAGCTGGCAGGGGATGTCGACCGCCGACAGGATGGCCTCGACCGCCGCGCCGTTGACCGAGCGGCCGTCGAAGGCGCCGTCGAGATCGACGATGTGCAGCCACTCCGCCCCGGCCGCGGCGAAGGTCCGGGCCTGGGCGGCGGGATCGTCGTTGAAGCACACGGCGCTCGCCATCTCGCCCTGCACCAGCCGGACGCAGGCGCCGCCCTTGAGGTCGATGGCGGGATAGAGGATCACGGCGGCGGCACGCTGCTGTCGAGCGCCTTGCAGAAATAGAGCCCGGCGACCAGCTTGTCCTCGACCCGGGCGTAGACCGGGTGGGTACCCCAGTGGCGGTAGCCGAGGCTGCGATAGAGGTGGATCGCCGCCGTCTGGCTCTGCCGCACATCGAGGTTGAGCACGCTGTAGCCGGCCTTCTTGGCCGCGATCTCGACCGCCACGGCGAGCCGCCGGCCGAGTCCCTGGCCGCGCCCCCAGGGCGCCACGAAATGCATCAGCAGCTGCGCGGCATGGGCCTGCGCCTCGTTGTTGCGCGACGGCGGCAGCAGCTGCGCCGAGCCGGCGATGGTGCCGTCGACGCGGCCGACGAAGAGCTGCCGGCCGGGGATCAGCAGCACGCCGCGCCAATAGGCCTCCATGGCCTCGCGCGCCGGCGGCTTCAGCCAGGCGAAGCCGCCGCCGCCGCCGATGCCGGCATCGGCGGCCTCGCAGAGATCCTCGAGATCGGCCGATCCCAGCTCGGTGATCGGGTCGACGGTCAGGCTGATGGTGCTCATGGCCGCCACCGCAGGAAGTTGCCCAGGATCGCCAGGCCGACCGCCTGGCTCTTCTCGGGATGGAATTGCACGCCGGCCAGGTTGTTGCGCACCACCGCCGCGGCGAGCGGCCCGCCATAGTCGGTGATCGCCAGCAGGTCGGCGGAATCGCTCGGCCGCAGCTGGTAGCTGTGCACGAAGTAGGCGTGCGCCCCGGGGCCGATGCCGGCGAGCAGCGGATGGCCGGGGCGCAGCGCCTCGATCGCGTTCCAGCCCATGTGCGGCACCTTGAGGCCGGGCCTGACCGGGATCTCCAGCACCGTGCCCGGGATCCAGTCGAGGCCGCGATGGACGCCGTGCTCGTGCCCCTCGGTGGCGAGCAGCTGCATGCCGACGCAGATGCCGAGGAAGGGCCGGCCGTCCTCCAGCACCCAGCGGACCAGCGCCTCCTCGAGCCCGGGCACCGCCTGCAGCCCGGCGCGGCAGTCGGCGAAGGCGCCGACCCCCGGCAGCACGACGCGGTCGGCGCGCGCCACCATCGCCGGCTCGGCCCCGACCCGCACGGTGGCGTCGGGCGCCGCGTCGCGCGCCGCCCGCTCCAGCGCCTTGGCGGCCGAGCGCAGGTTGCCCGAGCCGTAGTCGACGACCAGGATCTCCATGGCCGTCACGCTCTGCCCGGCGACGCAGAGACGGAGTCGACGCCGCCCATCCCACCCCACGATGTCATCCCGGCGAAAGCCGGGATCCATCTGGCCGCATCGCGTCGCCGGAGGCATGGATCCCGGCTTTCGCCGGGATGACAGGAGAAGGGCCGAGTCGCCCCATGTCCCCCACAGCCCCGCCGCTCAGCCACCGAGCACGCCCTTGGTCGAGGGCACCGCGTCGGCCTTGCGCGGGTCGATCGAGATCGCCTGGCGCAGCGCCCGGGCCAGCGCCTTGAAGCAGGATTCGACGATGTGGTGGTTGTTCTCGCCGTAGAGCGTCTCGACATGCAGGGTCAGGCCGCCATTGAGGGCGAAGGCCTGGAACCACTCCTTGAACAGCTCGGTGTCCATGCTGCCGAGCTTCGGCCGGCTGAACGGCACCTTCCAGATCAGGTACGGACGGTTCGAGGCGTCGAGCGTCACCCGGGTCAGCGTCTCGTCCATCGGAATCGTCGCCTCGCCGTAGCGCACGATGCCACGGCGGTCGCCGAGCGCGCGCGACAGCGCCTGGCCGAGCACGATGCCGGTGTCCTCGGTGGTGTGGTGGAAGTCGATATGCAGGTCGCCCTCGGCGCGCAGCCGGATGTCGATCAGGCTGTGGCGCGCCAGCTGGTCCAGCATGTGGTCGAGGAAGCCGATGCCGGTGGCGATGTCGGACTCGCCGCCGCCGTCCAGCGCCACCGTGGCGCTGATCCGGGTTTCCTTGGTGTTGCGTTCGACGCTGGCGCTGCGCATCGCCGGGATACCCTCGTGGCCCGCAGCGCGATGGACGCGCCGGGCGGCGGCCGGAACGACCCGGAGCAGGCTCGGGCCGCCGGCTTTTACCAGCATCGTCCGGACGGCGCCAGCGCGACGCCGGCACGCAGGGCGTGCTTGAAGCCGGCGACGGCTCGGCTTATCTGGGTGCGATGCCCGAGGAACGAACGCCGTCCTGGCACGGCACTACCATCCTGTCGGTCCGCCGCGGCGGCCAGGTCGTCGTCGCCGGCGACGGCCAGGTCACCTTCGGCCAGACCGTGATCAAGGCCAACGCCCGCAAGGTGCGCCGGCTCGGCAAGGGCGAGGTGATCGCCGGCTTCGCCGGCGCCACGGCCGACGCCTTCACCCTGTTCGAGCGGCTCGAGGGCAAGCTGGAGCAGCATCCCGGCCAGCTCACCCGGGCCTGCGTCGAGCTCGCCAAGGACTGGCGCACCGACCGCTACCTGCGCCGGCTGGAGGCGATGATGGCGGTGGCCGACAAGCAGGTCAGCCTGGTGCTGACCGGCAACGGCGACGTGCTCGAGCCCGAGGAGGGGCTGATCGGCATCGGCTCCGGCGGCAACTACGCGCTGGCCGCCGCCCGGGCGCTGCTCGGCGTCGAGGGCCTGTCGGCCGAGACCATCGCGCGGCGCGCCATGGAGATCGCCGCCGACATCTGCATCCACACCAACCGCAACATCACGATCGAGACCCTATGAACCGGCCGGACCCCGGCGCCGGCGCGCGCAGCCTGCCCAGCGGCGGCGAGCGCGAGGCGAGCGCCGCCTTCAGCCCGCGCGAGATCGTCTCCGAGCTCGACCGCTTCATCGTCGGCCAGGGCGAGGCGAAGCGCGCGGTCGCCATCGCGCTGCGCAACCGCTGGCGCCGCCAGCAGCTCGCCCCCGAGCTGCGCGACGAGGTGCTCCCCAAGAACATCCTGATGATCGGCCCGACCGGGGTCGGCAAGACGGAGATCGCCCGCCGGCTCGCCCGGCTGGCGCAGGCGCCTTTCCTCAAGGTCGAGGCGACCAAGTTCACCGAGGTCGGCTATGTCGGCCGGGACGTCGAGCAGATCATCCGCGACCTGCTGGAGATCGCGATCTCGATGACCCGGGAGCGGCTGCGCCGGCAGGTCGAGGCGCGCGCCGAGCTCGCCGCCGAGGAGCGGGTGCTCGACGCGCTGGTCGGCGCCAATGCCGGCCAGGAGACGCGGGCCAAGTTCCGCCGCATGCTGCGCGCCGGCGAGCTCGACGACCGCGAGATCGAGCTGCAGGTCAGGGACGGCGGCGGCGGGTCGCTGCCGACCTTCGAGATCCCCGGCATGCCGGGTGCCTCGATGGGCATGCTCAACCTCAACGAGATGCTGGGCCAGGCGCTCGGCGGCCGCACCAAGGCGCGCCGCATGACGGTGTCGGAGTCGCACAAGGTGCTGCTCGCCGAGGAGAGCGACAAGCTGCTCGACAACGAGAAGGTGACGGCCGAGGCGATCCGCACGGTGGAGCAGGACGGCATCGTCTTCCTCGACGAGATCGACAAGATCAGCGCGCGCTCCGAGCGGGTCGGCGCCGACGTCAGCCGCGAGGGCGTGCAGCGCGACCTGCTGCCGCTGATCGAGGGCACCCAGGTCTCGACCAAGCACGGGCCGGTGCGCACCGACTTCATCCTGTTCATCGCGTCGGGCGCCTTCCACATCGCCAAGCCGTCCGACCTGCTGCCCGAGCTGCAGGGCCGCCTGCCGATCCGCGTCGAGCTGCAGGCGCTGTCGCGCGACGACCTGAAGCGCATCCTGACCGAGCCCGAGGCCAGCCTGATCCGCCAGTACAAGGCGCTGCTCGCCACCGAGCAGGTGACGCTCGACTTCACGCCGGACGCGATCGATGCGATCGCCGACCTCGCCGCCGAGATCAACGGCAGCGTCGAGAACATCGGCGCCCGCCGCCTGCACACGGTGATGGAGCGGCTGCTCGAGGAGATCAGCTTCAGCGCCGCCGACCAGGCCGGCACGACGCTGACCATCGACGCCGCCTATGTCCGCGACAAGGTGGCGGCGCTGGCGAAGAACAGCGACCTCAGCAAGTTCATCCTGTAGGGAGGGCGAGGGCCGCAAGCGGCGACTCTCGTCCTCCCTCCCGGGACGTTGTCAGTTGCAGGAGCCCCGGTACGGGTCGTAGCCGTCGGAGCAGAACTGGTGCGACGACGAGGGCGGCGAGGGCAGCTGGCTCTGCATCTGGTGCAGCAGCTGCTCGTCGCGGTCGAGCCGGGTCTGCAGGTCGCGGACCGTCGCCGCCACCTGCTGGTCGTCCATCTGGTTCTGCGAGGTCTGCATCGGCGTGCTGTCGGCGGCGAAGCTGGCGGCCGAGACGACGAGCGTCACGATGCCGGCGGCGGCTGCCGCGCTTGTCGGGAAGCGCATGGTTCCTCCTCTGAAGCCGGGCGCGGAGCGGCCACGCCCGTGCATCGAATCCAAACGCACGCGGCGCGCGAACCCTTCAGCTAAAAGTTCGATCGCTTCGATAGCGGGAATCGATCCCTGGGCTGCGCGGGTCCCTCAGCCCAGGCCTCGATCACGCCCGGTGCGCCATGGCCCCGCTCTCGCCGCATTCGGCGAAAGCAGGGCAGCGCGTGCCCGCAAGAATCCCCGATTCCTCCACATCGCCCGCGCATTTCGCCGGCCTGATGCCGTCCGCCGCCGGCGACCGCCCGTGGCGACCGCCCGTGACGACTCGTGGGGGACCCCGCATGATCGATCCGCTTCCCGCGCCCGCAGCCCGGCGCACCGGCCGGCGATGGCTGGCCGCGACCCTGCTGCTCGCCGCCGGCGTCGTGCTGCCGGCGGCGGCGATCGGCTTCGAGCTGGCGACGCGCCTGTGCACCCAGATCCTCTTCGACCCGCTCGCCACGCCGTGGCACGTCGCGCTGGTCGGCGCCGTGCCGCTGGCCAATCTCGGCCTCTGGCTGCGGCTGCGCCGCGCCGTGCCGCCGGGTCGCCTCTGGCTGCTCGCCGGCGGCGGCGCGGCCGCGGTCGCCGCCTTCTACGCCCTGGTGTTCCTGCCGCTCTATCCGCTCGCGGTGATCGCCATCGCCTTCGATGGGCTCGGGCTGCTGCCGCTGGCGCCGCTCGCCGCGACGGTCGTCGCCGGCATGCTCACCCGGCGGGCGGTGCGGCGGGCGGGATGCGGTGCCCGGCCGGCCTGGATCGGCATGGCGCTCGGCCTGGCCGTGGTGACCGGGCTCGACCTGCCCTCGGCGGCGACGCGCCTCGCCGTCGTCTGGTCGGCCAGCGACCAGGCCGGGCTGCGCCAGCGCGGCCTGGCGCTGATGCGCCTGGCCGGGGACCGCGAGGTGCTGCTGCGGCTCTGCTACGACAGCAGCGGCCGGCCCTCCGGCCTGCTCACCGCACTGGTGATGGGCTGGCGCTGGCTGGCGCCGGCCGACGACGGGGCGCCGGCGCCGGATCCCGAGGATGCCCGCGAGCTCTATTACCGGCTGACCGGCGACCCCTTCGACTCGGTGCCGCCGCCCTATCGCGACGGGCCGTGGTCGTTTGCCCGTGCCTTCGACTTCGACGCGGACCAGGGCGGTGCCGCGGTGGGCGGGCGGGTCGCCGGGCTGGCGCTCGAGCGCTCGCGGATCGACGGCTCGATGGCGCCCGACGATGCGGTCGCCTACCTCGAATGGACCCTGGAGCTGCGCAACGACGCGGCCCGGCCCGCCGAAGGGCGCATGAGCCTGGCGCTGCCGCCGGGCGGCGTCGTCTCGCGCGCCACCCTGTGGATCGACGGCGAGGAGCGCGAGGCCGCCGTCGCCGCGCGCGCGGTCGCCCGCCGGGCCTATGAGGGCGTGGTGCAGCGTCGGCGCGACCCGCTGCTGGTGACCGCCGCCGGCGCCGACCGCGTTCTGGTGCAGGCCTTCCCGGTGCCGGCCGGCGGCCGGCTGCGGCTGCGCCTCGGCATCACCGCGCCGCTGGCGCTGCCGGCCGGCGACCGGGCGAGCCTGGCGCTGCCCGCCATCGTCGACCGCAACTTCTCGATCCCGGCCGCGACCCGCCACGCCGTCTGGATCGAGGGCGGCGGCCGGCTGGTCTTCGCCGATCCCACCCTCACCGCCGACGCCGCCCCGGACGGCGCCTTCCGGGCCCGCGGCGACGTGCCGGACGGCGACCTCGCGCGCCGCCGGCCGCGGCTGGTGGCGGCCCGCCGGCCGGACGCCGGCGCGAGCTGGACGCCGGCGCCGGGCGCGGCCGGGCCCGCCGGGGCGCGCACCGGCATCCTGCAGACCATCGCGCCGGAGACGGTGCCGGCGCCGGCCGCGCTGATGATCGTGCTGGACGGCTCCGGCACGGGCCGAGCCGGCGCGGGCCGCGCTGCTCCGCGGGCTGGCGCTGATTCCCGAGGGCGCCCCGGTCGGCCTGATCGTCGCCGGCGAGCCGGCGATCCGCTTCGACCCGGCGCCGTGGAGCAAGGCGCGGCGCGCGGCCATGGCCGCGGCGCTGGCGGCGGCGCGGTCCCGCGGCGGCCAGGACAACGAGGGCGCGCTGGCCGACGCCGTGCTGGCGGTGGAGGGGGTGCCCGGCGCGGCGCTGCTCTGGATCGCCGGGCCGCAGCCGGTGCGCTTCCGCCGCGATGCCGGCCGCCTCGACCAGGCGCTCGACCGCGCCGCCCGGCTGCCCGCGCTGACCCTCTACGCGGTCGGCCCCGGGCCCAACCGGCTGCTCGGCGACCGGCCCTGGTTCTGGACGGCGCGCAGCGTCGCCTGGAGCGGCGACCCGGCGGCCGACCTCGCCGCCCTCCTCGCCGGGATCTGGGGCCCGGCGCCGCAATGGCGGATCGCCCGCAGCGAGGCGCCGCCCGCGGCCGGGCTGCCGCGCGCCTCGGGGCACGTGGCGCGGCTGTGGGCCGCGGGGCGGGTGCTGGCCCTGGCGACGGCGCCGGCGGCGCCGGACCGCGCGGCGGCGGTGGCGCTCGCCGCCGGCTACCGGCTGGTGACCCCGGTCAGCGGCGCCGTCGTCCTGGAGCGCCGCGCCGACTACCAGGCGAACGGGCTGACGCCGCCCGAGGCCGACGCCGTGCCGACCATCCCGGAGCCCGATGCCTGGGCGCTGCTCGCCGTCGCCTGCCTGCTGCTGGCCGCCCTGATCTGGCAAGGCCAGGCGGCCCGGGCGCGCGCCGCATGATGGCGCCGCTCGCATGGCTGGCGGCCCTGGCCGCCGCGCTGTGGGGCGCCTGGCGGGCCCTGGCGGCGCGCCTCGACCTCGAGGCCGCCCTGGCGCTCGCCCTGGTCGGGCTGGCGGTCGCGGCGCCGCTGGTCCGACGGCTCTGCCGCGGCGAGCCGCCCGGCCGGTTTCCGGCCCTGCCGGTCGGGGTGCTGCTGGTGCTCTACCTCGCCGCCTGCCGCTGCGGCCCGCCGCTGCTGCAGATCGCGCTGGCGACCGCGGCGCTGGTCTGGGCAGTGCACGCGCTCGGCCGGGCGGAGCGGCCGCCCGCGGCGCTGCTCGGCCTCGCCCTGCTGGCGCTGCCGGTGCTGCCGACGCTCGAGTTCCTGCTGGCCTATCCGCTCCGGCTGGTCTCCGCCGGGCTGGCGGCCGCCCTGCTGCGGCTCGGCGGGCTCGGCGTCACGGTCGAGGGCGTGGCGCTGCGCTGGGGCGACCGCCTGGTCCAGTTCGACGCGCCCTGCAGCGGCGTGCACATGCTGTGGGCCGGCCTCGCGCTCGCCGCCGCGCTCGGCGCTCTCGGGCGCTGGCCGGCCCGCCGCGCGGCCGCGGCGGCGCTGCTCGCCGGGGCGGCCGCGATTGCCGGCAACGCGCTGCGGGCGGCAAGCCTGTTCTACGTCGAGAGCGGGCTGCTGGCGGTGGAGCGGCCGGCGCTGGTTCACCAGGCGGTCGGGCTGGCGGCCTTCCTGATCGCCGCCCTGCCGCTCGCCCTGCTGTCCCGCGCGCGGCGGCGGCCGGCATGAGCCGGCGCCGGTTGCTCGGACCGCTGCTCGGGCTGCTGCTGCTGGCCGCCGCGCTGGCGCCGCTGCTGCCGGCGGCACGCGGCGGGGCGCCCGAGGCCGGCTTCCCGGGCTGGCCCGCCAGCTTCGAGGGACGCCGCCTGACGCCGCTGTCCCCGGCAGCGGAGGATGCCGCCTTCGCCGCCGGCTTCCCCGGCCGGATCGCGCGTTTCAGCGACGGCCGTCGCCAGGTGTTGCTGCGCTGGGTCGCCGCCGCCACCCGCCGGCTGCATCCGGCGGCGCACTGCTTCGCCGGCGTCGGCTACGCGATCGAGCCGCTGCCGCTGCAGCGGGCCGCCGACGGCGCGCTCGCCGGCTGCTTCGCCGCGCGCCGCGGCGGCGACCGCCTCGCCGTCTGCGAGCGGGTGCAGGACGGGCGCGGCGGCAGCTGGGCCGACGTCTCCAGCTGGTACTGGTCGGCGCTGCTGTCGTCCGCCGGCGGCGGCTGGTGGTCGATCGTCACCGTCGAGCGCCTGGCCGCGCCCTGAGCCTCAGTCGATCGTCACGCCGCCATCGACGACCTGGACCGAGCCGGTGACGTAGCGCGCCAGGTCGGAGGCGAGGTAGAGCACGGGGTCGGCGATCTCGTCGACATGGGCGATGCGCTTCAGGGCGGCGTCCTTGGCCATCACCCGGTAGCCCTCCGCCACGGAGGAGAAGAGGTTGGCGGCGACGTCGCGCAGCATCTCGGTGTCGATCGAGCCGGGGCAGACGGCGTTGACCCGGATCTCGGGCGCCAGCTCCCAGGCGTGGCAGCGCGTCATGTGGATCAGGCCGGCCTTGGAGACGCAGTAGATCGACGCGTCGGACTCGGCGGCGAGGCCGGAGATCGAGGCGATGTTGACGATGTTGCCGCGGGCGGCGCGCAGGGCCGGCACGGCGTACTTGGTGACGAAGAAGGCGGCCTTCAGGTTGACGTCGATGACCTCGTCCCACTGCGACTCCTCGGCCGCCTCGACGCGCGCGTGGTTCCAGCGTCCGGCATTGTTGACCAGCACGTCGAGCCCGCCCAGCCCGGCCAGCGCCGCCTCGACCGCGGCGCGACAGCCGGCCACGCCGTCGAGCGCGCCCGGGGCCTCGACCAGCGCCGGGCTGCCGATCGCGGCGACGGCGCGGCGCACGCCCTCGGCGCTGCTGCCGTGCAGCGCGACGCGCGCGCCGGCGGCGAGGAAGCGCTCGACGATGGCGCGGCCGATGCCGCGCGTGCCGCCGGTCACCAGCACGCGCTTTCCGGTGAAGTCGAGGTTCATGCCGAGGCTCCCTGTCGCCGCGCGCGCCATCGGGCGCGCCATGCCGGGAGGCTAGACGCGCGCGTGCCCTTGCCAATGCCGCGGCGCCGGCGCCGGCCGGGCGAGGGTCGGACGGCGGGCCGAGCAGCGCCGCCTGCAGCCGGCCGGCCAGCGCCGGCGCGGCCTCGGCCGCGACGTTGGTGAAGCCCAGCAGCAGGCCCGGCGCGGTCGGCGCGGCCACCGCCAGCCGCGACAGCGGCTCGACCGCCAGCCCGGCGGCGGCGGCGCGGCGGGCGAGCTCGGCGTCGCCGGCGCCGAGCGCGGGGCGGCCAGCAGGTGCATGCCGCCGGGCCGCGGCTCGACCGCCAGGCGCGGGCCGAAGCGCGCCGCCAGGGCGTCCGCCAGCGCCGCGCGGCGCGCCGTAGAGCCGGCGCATGCGCCTGACATGGCGGGCGAAGTGGCCCTCCTCCAGGAAGTCGGCGGCGGTCGCCTGGTCGAGCGCCGCGGCCTGCGGCGCGAGCAGCCGGCGGGTCCGCAGCAGCGGCTCGACCAGCGCGTCGGGCAGCACGAGATAGCCCAGCCTGAGCGCGGGAAAGAGCACCTTGCCGAAGGTGCCGGCATGGATCACCCGGCCCGCCCGATCGAGGCTCTTCAGGGCCGGCGGCGGCCGCCCGTCATAGCGGAACTCGCCGTCGTAGTCGTCCTCGGAATCCAGGCGCCTGCCGACTCCGCCCAGGCGAGCAGCGCCAGGCGGCGCGGCAGCGACAGGGTGTGGCCGAGCGGGAACTGGTGCGCCGGCGTCACCACCGCCAGGCGCGCCCGCGGCTCCGCCGCGCGGCCGGCGGCGACGTCGATGCCCTCGGCATCGACCGGCACCGGCACCAGGCGCGCCCCGGCCAGCGCCAGCGCGTCGCGCGTCATGAAGTAGCCGGGATCCTCGACCCAGACCGGCGCCCCGGGCTGCAGCACGGCGGCGGCGAGCAGCCCGAGGCCGCCCTGGAAGCCGGTGGTGACCAGCACCTGCTCGAGGTCGCAATCGATGCCGCGGGCGACCGCCAGGTAGCGCTGGATGGCACGGCGCAGCGCCGGCAGGCCGGCGGCGGGCCGGTAGCCGAGCCCGGCCTCGACGAGCCCGCGGGCGCGGCGCGCCGCCAGCCGCGACCACAGCTTGCGGGGGAACGCGTCGAGCGCGGGCAGGCCGAGCTGGAAGGGCAGCGGCGGGCCCTCGCCAATGCCGCCGGCCGCCAGCGCCGGCGCCGGCCGGGCGACGCGCCGCGGCGCGTCCGGCACCGCGGCGGTCACCAGGGCGGCGACCACGGTGCCCGCGGCGGCGCGGCCGACGACATAGCCCTCGGCGGCGAGCTGCTCGTAGGCGAGCTGGACCGTGGCGCGCGAGGCGGCGAGCTGCGCCGCCAGGCTGCGCGTCGAGGGCAGGCGCGTGCCGGGCGGCAGGCGCCCGGCCAGGATCGCGGCGCGGATCCGCTCGTGCAGCTGGCGGTGCAGCGGCGCCGCCAGCCGGCGGTCGAGAGCCAGGCCGCCGAGGCCGGCCGGCAAGGTCATGGCCTGCTCGCTTGCTCGATTCTTGGCCCTGTCGGCCGGGCCATCGGGACATTACGTCCTGTCCTGCGCGCGCCGGCAAGCGGCGCCCGCGATGGACGCGAGAAGGAGAGCATCATGAAAGCACGCCTGCAGCCCGGAACCGCCGCCCCCGGCGCCTATGCCGCGATGCGCGGCCTGCAGCGCTACGTCGACGAGTGCGGCCTGGAGAAATCGCTGATCGAGCTGGTCAAGATGCGCGCCTCGCAGATCAATGGCTGCGCCTACTGCCTGCACATGCACAGCCATGACGCGCGGGCGCAGGGCGAGAGCGAGGAGCGGCTCTACCTGCTCGACGCCTGGCGCGAATCGCCGCTCTACAGCGATCGCGAGCGGGCGGCGCTGGCCTGGACCGAGGCTCTTACGCGCATCGCCGATACGCATGCCCCGGATGCCGACTACGAGGCGGCGCGCGCCCAGTTCGGCGAGAAGGAGCTGATCGACCTGACCATGGCGATCGTCGCGATCAACGGCTGGAACCGGCTGGCCATCGGCTTCCGCATGGTCCATCCCGTCCACGCCGCCAAGCCGGCGACCGCGGCGGCGGGCTAGCCGAGGGCCAAGCAGGCTGTCGTAGCTGGTGACACAGACCTGCGGTGGCCGACGCTCATTCTTGCCGGGCTTGACCCAGGGCTTGACCTGGCAATCCATGGCGGCCGCAAGCTGGATGCCCGGGTCAAGCCCAAAGGGTCAAGCCCGGGCATGACAAAGGGGAGCAGCCGGCGAAATCGACAAACCCCTGCTTAGCCGGATCCGGCCAGCCAGGGCTGCGGCCGGCCGTCCATCCCGCCGGTCGGCAGCCCGAGGCGGGCGGCGAGCGAGGCGGTCAGGTCCTCGGGCTGCAGCGGTGCCGCCGCCGTCGCGCCCCCCGGCCCGATCCCCGGCCCCGCTGCGATCAGCAGCCCCCGCGGGCGGTGATCGCCGCTGCGCCAGTGGCGGTCGGGGGCGTGCAGCAGCCCCGCCTGCGGCGACCAGATCTGCTCGATGGCGGCGCCGCGCTCCCAGGTGACGAAGAGGTCGGGCATGGTGTCGCCGGGCGAGCGGCGGTACCAGCGCGACGCCGGCACGAGCTCGTGCACGACCGGGCCGCCGGTCGCGACGTTGACCAGCGCGCGGAGATCGGCCCGCAGCCGCGCCGCGACGCGGTCCGCCTCGGCCGCCGCGATGCGGCCGCGCGGCTCGCGCCCGGCGAGGTTGAGGCGGACCCCGCCGTGGACGGTGTTGTTGGGCGCCATGAAAAAGCGCTGCTCGGCCCGCTCGGCCGCCTCGAGATATTCGCGGACCCGCGGCGGCTCATGCCGGGCGAGACGCCGGCGCAGCGCCGGGAGCAGCGCCGCGGCCAGCCGCCGCCGCACGGTCGCCGGCAGCCCGCGGCTCGCCTGGTCGAGCAGCCGGCGCAGGGCATGCGGCGGCACCGGGCCGCGGATCGACCGGTCCAGGCGCCGCAGCAGCGTGTCCAGCAGGTGGCTGCCGTCGTAGCGCGGGCCCATGCCGTGGCTGAGCAGCAGCAGCACGGTCGCATCCGCTCCGGCCTCCGCCATCAGCTCGGCCAGCGCCGCGTCGAGCCGCTCGTAGACCAGCGTCACCGGGTCGCCGAGGATCGCCGCCTGGGCGGGATCGTGGCGCGGATGGGCGGGATCGTGCACGTGCCAGAGCTGGTGGCCGACCGCGTGGGCCTCGCCGAACACCACCAGGAAGAGATCCCACGGGCCGCCTTCGCAGAGCAGCGCGGCGGCCAGCCGGCGCTTCGCCTGCAGCCCGTCGAGCAGGCCCTGCCGCATCAGCGCGTCCTCGGCCGCGGTCCGCCGCGGCCCGGCGCGATGGGCGTAGTCGTCGCCGGCGAAGTCGCGCACCGCATGGGCGTCGAGCCCGAAGATCGCATGCAGCCCGAAGCGCCGCTCGACGGCCGCCGCCGTGCCAGCCGGCCAGCCGCTGAGCCCGGCATGCCGGTCGTGGCAGCCCCATTCGCTGATCTGGAGTCCCGGCAGCGGCTGGTCGGCGAGGCTGTGCGGCACGTCGATCACCGCCAGGCGCAGCGGCCGCGCGCCGGGCAGCCGCCAGAACGGGACGCCGCGGTTGCGCGCCGCGTCGACCAGCCGCCGCTCGTAGGTGGCGAGCTCGATCTCGTCCCAGCAGTTGTAGAGGTGACGATCGGCCCGGACGCCGCTCGACAGGGTGGGCCAGAGCGCGCCGGGGAAGAGGCCCTGGCGGTGGTCGAGCTCGGCGCGCGTGCCGCGGGCGAGCAGCGCGGCGAGCGCCGGCATGCGGCCGGCCGCGGCCAGCCCCAGCGCGATCTCGGGGTCGCAGGAATCGAGCGCCACCACCAGCAGCTGCGCGCGCGCGCCGTCATCCGCCGGCGAGCCCGGGACAGGGCCGGCCGTCCATGTCGCCCGTCGGCAGCCCGAGCCGGGCGGCCAGCGAGGCGCCGAGATCCTCGATGCTGAGCGAGCCCGGCAGCTCAGCGGTGCCGGGGCCGGCGGCGACCAGCAGCCCGTCGGGCCGGTGATCGCCGGTGCGCCAGTGGCGGTAGGGCGCGGCCACCAAGCCGGTCTGGGGCGACCCACCTGCTCGATGGGGGCGCTTCGCTCCCAGGTGAGGAACAGGTCGGGCATGGTGTCGCCATCGGAGCGGCGATACCAGCGCGCGGAGGGCTGCAGCTCGAGCGCGACCGGCCCGCCGGTCGCGACGTTGACCAGGGCGCGGAGATCGGCGGCGAGCCGCGCCGCCACCGCCGCGGTCGCCGCCGGCGGCGCCGGCCCTGCGGCTCGCGGCCGGCGAGGTTGAGGCGCACGCCGCCGACCACCGAGTTGTTCGGCGACATGAAGAAGCGCTGCCCGGCCCGCGCCGCGGCATCGAGATATTCCGGCACCGCGGCCGGCGGCTGGCCGGCGAGGCGCCGCCGCAGGGCGGGCAGCAGCACGGCCGCGATGGCCCGCCGCAGCGCCGGCGGCAGGCCGCGGGTGGCGCGGTCGAGCAGCCGGCGCGGCGCCCCGCCCGGCAGCGCGCCGTCGAAGGACGCGTCGAGCCTTCCGAGCAGCGCGTCGAGCAGGTGGGTCCCGTCATGATGGGGCCCCATGCCGTGGCTCAGCAGCAGCAGGACGGTGGCGTCGCTGCCGGCGACGGCGAGGAGCTCGGCGAGCGCCGCGTCGAGCCGCTCATAGACCCGCGCCAGCGGGTCGCCGAGCGCCGCCGCTACGGCCGGATCGTGCCTGACATGACGGGGATCGTGGACGTGCCAGAGCTGATGGCCGACCGCGTGGCTCTCGCCGAACACCACCACGAAGGCGTCCCACGGCCCCTCGGCGAGCAGGCCGGCCGCCAGCCGCCGCTTCGCCTCGAGGCCGGCGAGCAGCCCGTCGAGCAGCGCCGCCTCTTCCGCCGCGGTGCGCAGCGCGCCGCTGCGGCAGGCGTAGTCGTCGGGCGAGAACTCGCGCACCTCATAGGGATCTTGTCCTAGGACCGGATGCAGGCCGGAGCGCCGCACGATGGCGGCGGCGGCATCGGCCGGCCAGGAGTGCAGCCCGAAATGCCGGTCGTGGCAGCCCCATTCGACGAGCTGCAGGCCCGGGAGCGGCCGCTCGGCCAGGCTGTGCGGCACGTCGAGGATCGCCAGCCGCAGCGGCCGGCTCTCCGGGCGGTGCCAGAAGGCGGGGCCGCGCAGCTTCGCGCTGTTGGTGAGCCGCCGCTCGTAGGTTCCGGGATCGATCTCGTCCCAGCAATGGAAGCCGTGCCGCTCGGGGCCGAGGCCGGTGGCGAAGCTGACCCAGAGCGCCCCGACGAAGAGGCCATGCGGATTGGCGACCGGGACCCTGGCGCCGCGCGCCAGCAGGCCGGCCAGCGCCGGCATCCGCCCGGCCGCCGCGAGGGCAAGCGCGATGTCGGGGTCGCACGCATCGAGGGCGACCAGCAGCAGCGGCGGCGGCCGGCTCATCGGCCGGCTCATCGGCGGTGGCGCTCGCGCACCAGCGCGAGGTCGGTGGCGAAGGTCGGGCCGTTGCTCAGGCGATGCGGCGCGTCGGTGGTGTAGTAGCAGGCGATCGCCGGCAGGGCGAATGGCGCCTTGTCGCGCGTCAGCCGCAGCAGCAGGTCCCAGTCGCCCATCTCGCGCAAGCCCTCGTCGAAGCGGGTCCCGGGCAGGCCGGCCCGGTGCGCGATGCAGCCCATGTCGGCGATGTTGTCCCGGGCGACCGCGCTGTGGTCGTAGGGGAAGAAGTAGAGGCGCGGCAGCGCGCCGCCCGGCCCGCCGAGGATGCGCTCGGGATCGTCGACCAGGAAGGCGCCGTAGAGCACGTCGGCCGCCGGGCGCGTCGTGAACGCCCAGGCCACCGCCTTCAGCCAGTGCGGATGCATGAGGTTGTCGTCGTCGAGATAGGCGACGATGCTGCCGGCCGCCGCCGCCAGCGCTACGTTGCGTGCCGCGCAGGCGCCCCGGCCGGCGCCGCGCAGGGCGTGCAGCCGGGGCCCGGCGGCCCGGGCCAGCAGCGCCGCGGTGTCGTCCCGGCTGTCGTCGTCGACTACCAGCAGCTCCCAGTCGGGATAGCTCTGCGCCTCGACCGAGGCGATGGCGCGGGCCAGCCAGGGGGCGCGGTCGCGGGTCGGCAGCACCACCGAGATCAGCGGCGACCGGGCCAGCGCCGCCCGCTCGATCCAGTCCATGGTGTCGCGCACCTGCTGCAGTCGCTCCCGCTCCGCGAGGCGCCCCTCCAGGGCGGCGAGTTGCGCGGCGAGAGGGCCGAGACCCCGTTCCACCGCGGCGAGTTGCGCATCGAGCGCGCCGAGGCGCGCCTGCGGTGCTGCGCCCAGCTCGGCGGCGACGCGGCCGTCCAGCGCGCCCAGGCGGGCTTCCAGCGCGTCGATGCGCGCCGTGCCGCGGAGGCGCGCGAGCAGGCGGCGAGGCAGGCTCACCGCCGCGCCCGGCGATCGGATCGGATGAGAACGCTCATGCAGGTCAGCCCAACCGTGGGGCGGGAGCCTATCGCGCCCGACCGCGGCAATCCAGCCGCCCGGCGGCGGCACTGGTCAGCGCTTCGCTCTTGTCCTGACCGCGTTCAGGGCCGCGGCGGCCCGGATCAGCCGCTTCAGCGCCGCCGCGTCGATCGCCTCGCCCTCGCGCACATCGATGGCGCGTCTCGTATTGCCCTCGAGGCTGGCGTTGAACAGGCCTGACGGGTCGTCCAGGGCCGCCCCTCTGGCGAAGGTCATCTTCACGACGTTCCTGTAGGTTTCGCCGGTGCAGATGATCCCGTCGTGCGACCACACCGGAACGCCGCGCCACTTCCATTCCTCGACGATCGCCGGGTCGGCCTCCCTGATCAGGGCCCGGAGCCGGCGGAGCGTCTCGCCGCGCCAGTCGCCCAGCTCCGCGATCCTGGCGTCGATCAGCTGCGCTGGCGTCCGGTCGCTCCGCGGCGCGCTCGCCTTCATGGCAGTCTTCTCTTCCTACCGGCCGGGCGGCAGCTCGTGCAGGAACGCCGCCACCTCGCTCGCCAGCGCGTCGGGCCGCTCCAGCGCCGCGAAGTGGCCGCCGCGCTCGAACTCGGTGAAGCGGACGAGGTCGTAGGTCCTTGCCACCAGCGAGCGCGGCGGCAGCGGGCGGAGC
Source organism: Dongiaceae bacterium (assembly GCA_046349435.1). GTDB lineage: Bacteria > Pseudomonadota > Alphaproteobacteria > Dongiales > Dongiaceae > JAXMCI01. The sequence continues at coordinate 27,485 of JAXMCI010000056.1, forward strand.
TCGCGCGGAAAGCTGGCGAAGCCGGTGGGCACGGCGATGCGCGTGCCGGCGGGCAGGGTCCGCATCACCTCGGCGGCGGCCGCGCGATAGATCCAGGTGGCGGTCGCGAAGCTGCCGGTGGCGACGTAGAACATCACGTTGGCGAGCAGCAGGTCGGCGCCGAAGACGTCGCGCACGTCGCGCTCCCGCCCGTCCGGGCCGCGCCGGTCCGACCAGGCATGGAACTTGTCGATGATCCAGGCGGCGGCGCCGACCGGGCTGTCCTGCATTGCATAGCCCAGCGTCTGCGGCCGCGTGCGGTGCGTCTCGGCATAGGCCCGGCCGTCCTGCACGAAGGGCTGGCAGCGCGCCTCGAACGCCTGCTCCGCCTCGTCCGCCGGCCCGCCGGCGGCCCGCGATCCCAGGTAGTTGAGATGGATCGCCCGGCAGCCGCCGCCCTCGGCCACCGCATGGTCGAGCCCGAGCATGGCGGAGACCATCGCGCCCCAGTCGCCGCCCTGGGCGACGTAGCGGCGATAGCCGAGCCCCTGGCGCAGCAGCCGGTCGAGCTGGCCGGCGAAGGCGCGCGGCCCGATCGGCGCCGCCGGCCGGCCGGAGAAGCCGAAGCCCGGCAGCGCCGGCACCACCACGTCGATGCCGTCCTCGGCGCGGCCGCCGAAGCGCTCGGGATGGGCGAAGCGGTCGACCAGCTCGAGGAACTCCAGGATCGACCCCGGCCAGCCATGGATCAGCACCAGCGCCTCGTCATGCCGCGGGCCGGAGCCGCGCTCCTGCAGCAGGTGGATCGCCTGGCCGTCGATCCGCGCCATCAGCTGCGGGAAGCGATTGACCGCCGCCTCGACCGCGCGCCAGTCGAAGCCGTCCACCCAGTGCGCGCAGAGCGCGCGCATGACGGCGAGCCCGGCTCCGGCCGACCAGGGATCGCCGCCCTCCGCCAGCTCGGGAACGGCGTCCCAGTCGTAGGCGGCGACGCGGCGGCGGATCGCCTCCAGCCGCGCCTCGGGAACCGCGATGCGGAACGGTCGTGTCTCGATCATCGCTCGGGCACTCCGCGAGATGGCCCGGCACGGTAGCACGACCGCGCTCTTTGCCGCGTCGGGCAAGTCCGGGATGATGGCGCGCATGAGCGGACGACAGCTCGACCTCTTCACGGCGGATGGCGCCGACCCGGTCCCGGCGCAGGCTCCGGCGCCGGGCGGCGAGATCGATGCGGCGACGCTGGACGACGCCGCGCTCGTCGCAGCACTGCCAGGCGCCGGATTGGCGGACGCCGCCGCGCTGGCGGCAGAGGCGGGCCGGCGCCGGCTGACGGAGGCGGTGCCGGCGCTCAGGGCGCTCTGCCTGCGCTTCGCCGGCTTCGGCACCGAGCGTCTCGTTCCCGAGCAGGCGGCTTCGCTGCGCGCACTGGCGGCGATCGGCGGCAGCGATGCGCGGGCCGCCGTGATCGGGCTGCTGGTCCGCGGCGTCGTCCAGGGACCGACGCTCGCCGCGGCGGCTGCGGCCGCCGACCAGCTGCAGGCGGGCCTGCCGGCCGGCGTCGCCGCCGACTTCCTCGCCCACGCCGATCCGATGATCCGCCGCACCGCCTGCCGCTGCGCCCCGCGCGCCCTCGAGCTCGTCCCCGCACTCCTCGGTCGGCTCGAGGATCTCGACGGCGGGGTCGCCCGCGCCGCCGCCTGCGCGCTCGGCCGGATGGGCCGGCACGAGGCCCGCCCGCTGCTCGGCCGGCTGCTCGCCCAATCCCCGGCCGAGGACGTGGTCGAAGCCATTGCGCCGGTGGCGGACGAGGCCTGCCTGGTGTTGCTGGCCCGCCTCGCCCGCACGCAGCCCGACCTCGCGCCGGCGGCGCTCGAGGCGCTCGAGTCCTGCGATCATCCGCGGGCCGCGGTGCTGGCGGCGCGGCTGCGACGGGATCTGGGCCTCAGCCCGCCTCCAACTCCTTGAGCAGCCGCTCGATGCGGGACTCGTCCAGACGGTCGATCGTCTCGGCCAACCGGTTCGCGAGCTCGGTCGCCCGCGGCGACAGGCCTGATGTGTCGACGACGACGCGGGGATGGGAGAGCGCGGCCAGGCGCTGCAGCTCGTCGACGTCGTCCCAGGCGAGGTTGAAGTAGGCCGAGACCTGCTGCACCAGCACGCCGGAGGGGCGGCCGCGATGGCCGTGCTCGAGCGCCGAGAGATAGGCCGAGGAGAGGCCGAGGACGGCGGCCATGTCCTTGAGGGCGACGCCGCGGGCCTCGCGCAGCGCCCGCAGCTTGGCGCCGAACGGGGTCATCGCGCCGGCGCCGCGGCGCGGCGGCGCTTCAGCAGGACGTAGAGCGCCCCCATGCCGCCATGCTTCTGCTGCGCGTAGTCGAAGGCCAGCACGCGGGCGCGGTTGGGCTGCTCGTTGAGCCAGCGCGGCACGTTCTGGCGCAGCACGCCGCCCGCCTCCTTGGCCAGCCCCTTGCCGGTGATCACCAGCACGCAGCGCCGGCCGGCCTCGGTCGAGGCGGCGATGAAGGCGTCGAGCCGGGCGTGGGCAGCCTGCTGCGTCAGGCCGTGCAGGTCGAGCGTCGCCTCGACCTCGAGCCGGCCGCGCGACAGCCGCTCGGCCTGGCGGCGGTCGACGCCGGCGACCTGGCCGTGGCTGAGCTCGGGCGGGGCCGCCGGCGGCGCGGGTCGTGCAGGCGACGCGGGCGGCGGCGGCGCGAGGGCGCGGCGGCGCGCCCGCTTCGGCGCGGGCGCCGGCTCGATCGGCGCGACGGCAGGCGCCGGCGGGAGCTCGGGCAGGGTGCGGCCGGGCAGCGGCGTCGCCTGGCTGGCCACCGCCCGCCACAGCGCCAGCTCCTCGGCGCTAAGGCGTCGCTTCCCCATCGAGCAGCAGGATGTGCAGCTTGCGCGGGCCGTGCGCGCCCATCTGGATCTTCTGCTCGATGTCGCCGCTGCGCGACGGGCCGGTGATGAAGTTGACGGTGCGCGGCATGCCGCCGGCGCCGTAGCGGGCGCGCAGCCGCGACCAGCCCTCCTCCATCGAGCCGACCACCTGGTCGGCGGTGAGCAGCACGAGATGGTGGTCGGGCAGCAGGTTGAGGGTGGTCGGGCTCTCCGGCCCGGAAACCAGCATCAGCGTGCCGGTCTCGGCGATGCCGGCGAAGGCCGGGGTCAGCGAGGCGAGGTCGTGGCCGTCGGTCGGCCCCTGGCTGATCTCGATCATCGGCCGGCCGACCGGCGGCGGCGCTTTCCAGGGCAGGCCGGTGATCGCCGCGTCGGGGGCGAGGCGGATGGCGGCGGGCAGGTTCTCGCCGGCGAGGTAGGCGGCGACCGCGCCGGGGAGGTCCTCGCGCCGCGCCACCCGGACGACCGTGCAGGCGGCCTCCTCGGCCATCGCCACGAAGAGGTCGATGCGGGCGCGGCGGTCGAGCTGGCCGCGCTTCGGGATCAGGTTGGGTGCCGGCGCGGCGAGCCGGGCCTCCATCGCAGCCTGCTCCTCGGCCGAGGGCGCGTCGCGCTTCAGCTGGCGGCGCAGCGCGCCGAAGATGGCGTCGCGCGAGCCGCTCATCGCCGGCGCGCCCACTGCGCGTGGAAGCTGCCGCCCTCGGGCGCCGGCATGTCGCGGACGTCGGTCCAGCCGGCGCCGAACGGCATGCGCACGAGGTGGCCGCGCTTGCCCGCCAGGGCGGTCATGACGCGGCGCGCGAAGCCGGTCGCCAGGCGGTAGAGCCGCGGCCGCGTGGCGAGGAAGGCCCAGAGCTTCAGCCCGTAGCGGCTCGCCGCCGGGGCGAGGTGGCGCTCGAACTCGCGCTCGCGCCAATGCCGCATCATCTTCGGCAACGGGATGCGCATCGGGCAGACGCTCTCGCAGCGGCCGCAGAAGGTCGACGCATTCGGCAGCGCCCCGGCGCGCTCGACGCCGATCAGGTTGGGCGTCAGCACCGCCCCCATCGGGCCGGAATAGACCCAGCCATAGGCGTGCCCGCCGATCGAGTGGTAGACCGGGCAGTGGTTGAGGCAGGCGGCGCAGCGGATGCAGCGCAGCATGTCCTGGAACTCGGTGCCGAGCATGCGGCTGCGGCCGTTGTCGAGCAGCACGACGTGGAACTCGCCCGGCCCGTCGCCGTCGCCGGTGCGCCGCGGGCCGGTCGAGAAGGTGGTGTAGACCGACATCTCCTGGCCGGTCGCCGAGCGCGCCAGCACGCGGAGGATGGTCGAGGCGTCCTCCAGCGTCGGCACCACCTTCTCCAGGCTGGCCAGCACGATGTGCGCCTTGGGCAGGGTCTGGGTGAGGTCGCCGTTGCCCTCGTTGGTGACGATCACCGTCGAGCCGGTCTCGGCGATCAGGAAGTTGGCGCCGGTGATGCCGACATCGGCGGCGAGGAAGCGGTCGCGCAGCATGGTGCGCGCCTCGGCCAGCAGGTCGGGCGGCTCGGTCAGCGGCCGGTTCGGGTCGAGCGTCTTGTGGTGCTCGCGGAAGGCGTCGGCGACCTGCTCCTTGTTGACGTGGACCGCGGGCGCGATGATGTGGCTCGGCATCTCGTGCCGCAGCTGCACGATGTACTCGCCGAGGTCGGTCTCGATCGGCTCGATGCCGGCGGCGGCCAGGTGATCGTTGATGGCGATCTCCTCGCCGATCATCGTCTTGCCCTTGGTCACCGTGCGGGCGCCGAGTCGCTTGCAGATGCCGAGGATCGTCTTCCTCGCCTCCTCGGCGTCGGCACACCAGTGCACCTGGCCGCCATTCTCGATCACCCGGCGCTCGAAGCGCTCGAGATAGAAGTCGATGTTGGCCAGCGTGTGGTTCTTGATGTCGCGCGCCT
>JAXMCI010000057.1:0-31584 GCA_046349435.1 Dongiaceae bacterium
CGCCGATCGTGCCCGCCTTCACCGGCTCGCCGGCCGCGTCCAGCACCTGCACGTCCCAGCCCGGCACCGCCTTGGTCGGCGAGCCGTGCTTCACCGGCAGCCGCTCGATGCCGAGGCAGTTGGCGGCCATCGGCCAGCCCGACTCGGTCTGCCACCAATGGTCGATCACCGGCACCTTGAGCTGCTGCTCCGCCCAGTCCAGCGTCGCCGGGTCCGAGCGCTCGCCGGCCAGGAACAGCGCGCGGAAGCCGCCGAGGTCGTAGTTGCGCAGCAGCCGGCCCTCGGGATCGTCGCGCTTGATGGCGCGGAAGGCGGTCGGCGCGGTGAAGAGGGTGCAGACCTTGTGCTGCCGGATCACCCGCCAGAAGGCGCCGGCGTCGGGCGTGCCGACCGGCTTGCCCTCGTAGAGCACCGACGTGCAGCCCTTCAGCAGCGGCGCGTAGACGATGTAGGAGTGGCCGACCACCCAGCCGACGTCGGACGCCGCCCAGAACACCTCGCCCGGCTGGAGGTCGTAGATGCTGCCCATCGACCAGTGCAGCGCCACGGCGTGGCCGCCATTGTCGCGCACCACGCCCTTGGGCTGGCCTGTCGTGCCCGAGGTGTAGAGGATGTAGAGCGGGTCGGTGGCGGCGACCGGCACGCAAGGAACCGGCGCCGCCGACGCGGCCGCCGCGGCCCAGTCTCGGTCGCGGCCGGACGCGAGGTCGCAGACGCGCTGCGGCCGCTGCAGGACGATGCAGCGGCGCGGCTTGTGGCGGGCCATCTCGATGGCGGCGTCGAGCAGCGGCTTGTAGGGCACGACGCGGCCGGGCTCGATGCCGCAGGAGGCCGAGAGCACCAGCACCGGCCTGGCGTCGTCGATGCGGGTGGCGAGCTCGTTGGCGGCTAAGCCGCCGAACACCACCGAGTGGTCGGCGCCGAGCCGGGCGCAGGCCAGCATGGCGATCGCCGCCTCCGGCACCATCGGCAGGTAGATCAGCACCCGGTCGCCCTTGACGACCCCTTCGGCGGCGAGCGCGCCGGCGAAACGCGCGACGCGGTCGAGCAGCTCGGCGTAGGTGAAGGTCGCCACCGTGCCGGTGACCGGGCTGTCGTAGATCAGCGCCAGCTGGCCGCCGCGCCCGGCCGCGACGTGGCGGTCGAGCGCGTTGTGGCAGGTGTTGAGCATGCCGCCGGCAAACCAGCGATAGTACGGCGGGCGCGAGTCGTCGAGCACGCGCCGCCACGGCTCGACCCAGTCGATGCCGCGCGCCGCCTCCCCCCAGAAACCCTCCGGGTCGGCCAGCGAGCGGGCGTGAACGGCGTCGAACGCGCCTGGCATGGTCGGTCTCCTCCCCCTTGCGCGGTTCAGTCTGCGGGAGCGAGCGCAGTGAGACAAGGTGCCGAGTACGCCGCGCGCCGGCTCACCACGTCCCCGGTCATCACGGTCAAGACAAACACGACACACAACCACAACACACACATTCCCAGGCATCCCATTGGGCCTGGGGAGTCGCGCCCAAGACCTTGTCGGCGATTCTGCGATGACGACTGCCGTTTGCAAGTAGCCCGTCGGCGCTCGACGCGTGGCGGCAGCGGCGTCGGTCTGATTACCCGAGGCTGCGAGACCGCTCGACGGGACGACACCGAACGTGTCGTGCCTGTCTCTCGACAGGCGAGTCTCCGGAACTCAGGCAAGACTACCAGTGCCCGCTAGTTTTCTTGCCTTGCCCGCTAGTTTTTCTTGGTTGAGCCCTGCCCCCGATTTGACCAGTGTCGCCTCGTTTGAGGGCAGCGCCTGATGACCCGGCTCGCCGGGCGGATGCCCGGGAGAATGCCCATGAGCACCACCGCCTCCGTACCGGCGGATGCCGCGACCCAGGCTCTTGGGAGGGGGCTCCGCAAGAACTATCTCGGCTTCTTCGAGACTGTGGCTCAATCGGTCGGAACGATCGCGCCCTCCGGCACGCCCGGCCTCGTCATCCCGGTGGTCTTCGCCACAGCGGGCAACGGCACCTGGCTCGCCTATCTCTTCGCGACCATCGCGCTGGCGATCGTCGGCATTCAGATCAACGTCTTCGCCAAGCGCGTGGCGACGCCAGGTTCGCTCTATGTCTATGCCGGGCTGGGCCTGGGCCCGCTCGCCGGCGTGATCGCGGGCTGGGCGCTGGTCATCGGCTATGTCTTCACCGCGGCCGCCGTCATCGACGGCACGGTCAGCACCGGCCTCGCCCTGATCCGGTTGGCCGGGGCCGAGGTCACGGGCCTGGGCGCGCTGATAGCCCTCAGCGTCATCGCGCTTGTCGTCGCTTGGTGGTTCGCCTATCGCGACATCAAGCTCTCGACCCGCGTCACTCTCGGAATCGAGTTCCTGACCCTGTTCCTCATCCTGCTCATCGTGGCCCTCTTCTTCTGGCATCGCGGCGCCGTGGCGGATGTCGAGCAGACCGGGCTCCAGGGCGTCGAGATCGACCACCTCCGGCTGGGGCTCGTCCTGGCCTTCTTCAGCTTCGTCGGATTCGAGAGCGCGACGGTGCTGGGGCGGGAATCGCGGGAACCGCAGCGCTACATCCCCCGGGCGGTCATCGCCAGCGTCGTTGGCGTCGGCCTCGTCTTCATCGTCAGCGCCTATGGCCTCGTCGCCGGCTTCCATGGCGTCGATCCCAGCCTCGACAAGTCCGATGCGCCGCTCAGCGTGCTTGCGCAATCCTTCGGAGGCGGCGCCCTCGGCGTTCTGGTCTCCGCCGGCGTGACCCTCAGCTTCTTCGCCTGCATCCTCGGCAGCGTCAATGCTGGCGCTCGCGTGCTCTATAGCCTCTCCCATCATGGCCTGTTCCATTCCCGGGCCCGGTCGACACATGTGGAGCACGCCTCGCCCCACGTTGCGGCGACGATCGTCAGCATCGTCGCCTTGGTGCTCGCCCTGGCGCTGACCCTGTGGGGCTATGCGATCCTCGACGCCTACGGCATTCTCGGCTCAATCGCCACCTATGGCTTCCTCGTCGCCTACGGGATGGTGACGATTGGCGCACCGGTCTTCCTCGGCAGGCGGCGCGAGCTCCGGCCGGGGCATGTGATCTCCGCCCTCGTCGCGCTGGTGCTGCTGGGCCTGACCCTCTTCGGCACGGTCTATCCCGTGCCGGCGTGGCCCTACAACATTCTCCCCTATGTCTTTCTCGCGTTGCTGGTCGTCGGCATCGGCTACTTCCTGGCACTGCGCGTGTTCCGCCCGGACCGCCTGGCCCGGATCGAGGCCGATCTGATCGGGACGGACGGCGCACCATGAGCGTTTCCCAGGCGGCAAGCGGGGTGGTCCGAGCCGACTCCCCGCGGAAGCCCGAGGCGCATGTCATCCGCTCCGACGCCGAGGCGATCGAGGTCGCCCATAGGGTGGCCGCGGAGCTGGCGCCGGGGGCCGCTCAGCGTGATCGCGACCGCATCCTTCCTCATCGGGAGATCGAGCTCTTCTCGCAGAGCGGCCTCTGGGCGATAAACGTGCCGAAGGCCTACGGCGGCGCCGAAGTCTCCTATGCCACCGTCGCCCGGGTCGTTCAAATCGTCTCCGCTGCCGATCCTTCCATCGGGCAGATCCCGCAGAACCATCTCGACGCGATCGACACGATCCGCACCACCGGCAACGACGCGCAGAAGCTTGCGCTCTTCTCCGCCATCCTGAAGGGAGCGCGGACCGGCAATGCCTATTCCGAGTTCGGCAGCAGGACCGCGGCCGACTTCCAGACCCGCATCCGGCCGTCAGGCGAGAATTTCATCGTCAAGGGGCGGAAGTTCTACTCGACCGGCGCGCTCTTCGCGGATCTCATCCCGATCACTGCCCTGGACGAGGCCGGCCGCTCCTTCATCGCCATTGCCGACCGCCACGCGCCGGGACTGACCATCGTCGATGACTGGTCCTCCTTCGGCCAGCGGACCACGGCCAGCGGCACGGTCATCATCGACAACGTCGAGATCCCCGCGAGCCATGTGCTGCCGACCTATGTGACCGAGACGGCGCCCAGCGCCAATGGTGCCGTCTGCCAGATCGTCCACGCCGCGGTCGATGCGGGGATCGCCGTGGCGGCGATCGAGGACACGCGGGCCTTTGTCCGCGGCAATGCGCGTCCCTGGATCGACAGCGGCCAGGCCCGGGCCGCCGACGACCCCTATACAATCGCCGCCGTCGGCGAGCTTCAGCTGCGCCTCCATGCCGCCGAGGCGCTGCTCGCCCGCGCCGGCCGGATCCTCGATGCGGCGATCGCCGAGGCGACGCCGCAGACCGTCGCCGCCGCCTCGATCGCGGTGGCGGAAGCCAAGGTGCTGACGACCGAGATCGCGATCCAGGCGACCAATCGGCTGTTCGAGCTGGCCGGAACCCGCTCGACCCTGGCCCAGCACGGCCTCGACCGCCACTGGCGCAACGCCAGGGTCCATACGCTGCACGATCCGGTGCGCTGGAAGTACCACGCCATCGGCAACTACTACCTCAACGAGGTGAGGCCGCCGCGGCATTCCTGGATCTGAGAATGGCGCGGCACCAGGGAGACGATCGATGAACGCACCCGTACCGAAAGCCGACGCCCGCCGCGCCTATCCGGCGCCGGCGCGGCCTCGGGAACCCGCGCATGTCATCCGCAGCGGTGCGGAGGCCATCGCCGCGGCTCAGGCGCTCGCCCCGTGCCTGGCCGAGGAAGCGGGCGAGCGCGATCGGGACCGGCGCCTGCCCGCCGGTGAGCTCGACCTGTTCTCGCAGAGCGGTCTTTGGGGCATCAGCGTGCCGCAGGCCTACGGCGGTGCCGGCGTCTCGCAAGGAGTGATCGCAAAGGTCTTCCAGACCATCGCGGCGGCCGATGCCTCGATCGCCCAGATCCCCCAGAACCACTTCGAGATCCTCGACGTGATCCGTGCGACCGGCTCGGAGGCTCAGAAGCGCGAGCTATTCGGCCTCGTCCTGGCGGGACTGCGCCTCGGCAACGCCTTTTCCGAGTTCAAGGGCAAGAATGTCGAGGATTTCCAGACCCGGCTCGTGCGGCGCGGCAAGGGCTTCGTGATCAATGGCGAGAAGTTCTATTCGACCGGCGCCCTCTTCGCCCATCTCGTGCCGGTCGTGGCGATCGACGAGGACGGCAAGGTGCAGGTCGCCATCGTCGACCGCGAGACACCGGGGCTCGAGGTGATCGACGACTGGTCGGGCTTCGGCCAGCGGACGACGGCGAGCGGGACCGTCCGCCTCCACGAGGTTGCGGTGCCGCCGGAGCGGGTGCTGCCCGCTCACCTCGTCTACGACGTGCCGAGCCCGGCGGGGCCGCAGAGCCAGCTCGTTCATGCCTCGATCGATGCCGGCATCGCCCAGAGCGCGATCGAGACGACCATCCGCCTGGTGCGAGAGCACGCCCGCCCCTGGATCGACAGCGGCAAGGAGAGGGCGGGGGACGATCCCTACACGATCGCCCAGATCGGCGATCTGGAGATCCGGCTGCATGCGGCGGAAGCCCTGCTGGAGCGCGCCGCCGGATTCGTCGATGAAGCGATCGCCGACCCGACGCCGGAGCCCGTTGCGCGGGCGAAGATCGCCGTAGCGGAGGCGAAGGTGCTGACGACGGAGATCGCGCTGCTCGGCGCCAACAAGCTGTTCGAGCTCGCCGGCACGCGGTCGACGCTGGCGGCCCATCAGCTCGATCGGCTATGGCGCGATGCCCGGACCCATACGCTTCACGACCCGGTACGCTGGAAGTTCCACGCCATCGGTCGATACTATCTCGACCATGTTCATCCGCCGATCCATTCCTGGATCTAGTCGAGCCAAGCCGATCCATGGCCGCTTCCAGCACCGTCGCCGCGGAGGCGAGCCCGCCGGCCACGGTTCCCGACAACCCCAAGGCGATCCAGGCCTACCTCGCCGAAGCCGGTGTGGAGTTCGTCCGCTTCGAGCAGCCCGATCTCCATGGAATCGCCCGATCGAAGACGGTGCCGCTGCGCCATTTCGGCCGCTTCGCCCGCGACGGGCTCAACTTCCCCCTGCCGCCGCTGGCCCTCGATGTGCGTTGCGTGCCCGGCCGCGACACCGGATATCTCGAGGAGCGTGGCTATACCGACTCGCGCCTGCGGCCGGATTTCGCCACGGTCCGCATCCTGCCCTGGCTCGAGAACACGGCCCGGGTCATCTGCGACCCTCATCACGTTGCCGACGGAACGCCGGCGCTTGGTGGATCGCGCTGGGCCGCTGTCCAGCTCCTGGCCGAGCTGGACAGCCTCGGCTTCCGGCTTCTCAGCGGCTTCGAGCTCGAGTTCTTCCTGGTCGATGCGGCGACAGGCAAGCCGTCCTATCCGGATGTTCGCCAGTTCGCCAATCTCGACGAGCGCGACCGGCCGGTGATCTACGCCATGCTGCGCCACCTCCAGGCTGCGGGCATCGACGTGATCACTGCGGACCAGGAATATGGCGCTGGGCAGGTCGAGATCAATTTCGCGGCCGCCTGGGGGCGCGCCGCGGCCGACGATGCCTTCACCTTCAGGAACGCAGTGAAGGAGATCGCCCGCCGCCATGGCCGGACCGCCTCCTTCATGACCAAGCCGGACATCGCCGAGAGCGCCAACGGCTGCCACTACAACCACTCGCTGTGGCGAGGGGAGGAGAACGCCTTCGCCGATCCTGACGGCCCGCGCGGGCTTTCGCGCACCGCACTCCACTTCCTCGCCGGCCAGATCGAGCACGCGGCGGCGCTGACCGCCTTCAGCGCTCCGACGGTCAATTGCGCCAAGCGCTACCGGCAGAACGCCTTCGCGCCGACGAACCGGAGCTGGGGCATCGAGAACCGCACCGTGGCCTTCCGGGTCAAGCCTTACGGCCACAACCGGGCCCATATCGAGAACCGTCTCGGCTCCGGGGCGGTCAATCCGTATCTGCTTCAGGCTGCGGTCCTGGCCGCCGGGCTCGACGGCCTGCGGCGCAAGCTTCTGCCTCCGCCGCCCGTCGTGTCGGGCCCCGCCGATGGGCTGAGCGGTCAGGGAAGCCTCCCGCTGCGCCTCGAGGACTCTCTGGACGCGCTGGAGGCAGACGCGGTGCTGAGGGAGGCGCTCGGCGCCGAGCTCGTCCGGCTGTTCCTGGGGCTGAAGCGCTTCGAGGTCGAGAAGGCGCGCCAGGCGATCGCCGACTACGACTCGCCCGCATTCCTCGAGCGGGTCGATTCGTGGGAGCGGGCAGAGTTTTTCGAGCTTCTCTAGGCGGTTGGCAACATGAAGTTCGGCTACTGGGCCACCAATCTCGGCACCCTCGTATTCAGCGATGTCGAGCAGCGCACGCGATCAGATTTCGCCTACAATGCCGCGCTCGCGCAGGCGGCGGAGGCCGCGGGTTTCGACTACGCCCTGCTGGCAGCGCGGTTCATCTCCACCACGGGCGCAGCGCCCGATCTTCACGACCCCCTGACCATGGCGGCGGCCCTGGCGCCTGTCACCCGGCGGCTGAAGCTGATCGCCGCGATCCATCCCGGGCTCTGGCATCCCGCGACGATCGCCAAGGCCGGCGCCACCCTCGACGCGCTCTCCGGCGGCCGCTTCGCGATAAACGTCGTCAGCGGCTGGTTCAAGGAGGAGTTCCTGCGCCTGGGCGAGCCCTGGCTGGAGCATGATGACCGGTATCGCCGCTCAGCGGAGTTCATCGAGATCCTGACCGGGCTCTGGAAGGGCGATCCCTTCACCTTCGAAGGCGACTACTACCACGTGAAGGACCTCGCCTTCCGGCCGCGCCCGTTGTCGCAGCCGCGGCCGGAGATCTTCCAGGGCGGCAACTCGCTGGCGGCGCGGCGCATGGCGGCACGCCATTCGGACTGGTACCTCATGAACGGCGATACCCCCGAGGGAGCACGGCGCCAGATCGAGGAGATCACCGCCCTCGCCCGCGAGCACGGGCGCCGCCCGCGCTTCGGCATCAACGCCTTCGTCATCCTGCGCGACACCGAGGCCGAGGCCCTGGGCGAGCTCGAGCAGATCATCGCCCGGGCCGACGCCAAGGCGGTGGCCGCCTTCGCCGATCACGTCAAGGGCGCAGGCGCCTCGACCCGCGAGCGGATCGGCATGTGGGCGGATTCGGAATTCGCCAACCTCGTGCAGCCCAATGACGGATTCAAGACGCGGCTGGTCGGAACGCCGGCCCAGGTCATCGACCGCATCCGTGCCTATGAGGAGGCCGGCGTCGATCTCATCCTCTGCGGCTTCCTGCATTTCGCCGAGGAGGTTCCGCCGTTCGGGCAAAGCGTCATCGCCCAGCTGGCGGCGGGGAGCCGAACTCCCGCCGCGTGAGAGAGGCCATAACAAAACTACGGGCTGCCGCAAGAAGTCCTGCCTTGTGCCAGGGGGGCGGCTCGATACGCTCGGTGGGGTCTGCGCGAGCAGGCGGAGCATGGCTGGCACCGGGCTCCTTCCTGATCCCCCGGCCCCGGGGCCGGCGACACGGCGGAGGGGGTTCGAATCGGCAACCCAGGAGGAACCGATGAGCTTCAGCGGCGAGACGATCGACACGACCGGCGCGATCGAGGCCGAGTTCAACTACCTGAAGCCGATGCCGCAGCGCCCACGCTACTACGCGGAGAACCCGCCGCCGGGCACCCCCCGCAGCAACGCGACCTCCGAGACCCATCGGTTGCCTGTCCGCGATATCCGCGCGTCGGCCTCTGCCTTCTCGCTGGATGAGCACGGCTTCGCCGTCGTCCGGCAGGCCAGCGCACTCGGCGACTTCAAGGACGAGGCGGAGATCCGCGACATCTACTATCCGGAGGTCGAAGCGCTGGTGAGGAGCGTGACCGGCGCGGACCGGGTATTCATCTTCGACCACGTGGTGCGGCACCATATCCCGGGCACCGATGACCTGCGCGGCGGCATCCGGCAACCGGCATGGCGGGTCCATGTCGACCACACGGCCCGGTCCGCCCCGCAGCGCGTCCGCGACCTGCTGCCCGAGAGCGCATCGAAGCTGCTGGGAGGCCGGGTCCAGATCATCAATGTCTGGCGACCGATCCGCGGCCCGGTGCAGGACGCCCCGCTGGCGCTATGCGCCGCCGGCACCGTCGTGGCGGATGACCTCGTCCCGTCGGATCTCGTCTATCCCGAGCGCATCGGCGAGACCTACTCGGTCACCTACAATTCCGCGCATCGCTGGTTCTACCTCTCGCGGATGGTGCCCGCGGAGGCCTTCCTCATAAAGTGCTTCGATTCCCGCACCGACGGCCGAGCCCGCTTCACGCCCCATTGCGCGTTCAAGGATCCGACCGCATCGGCAGATGCGCCGCGTCGCCGGAGCATCGAGATCCGGACCCTGGTCTTCCACGATGCCTGAACCGCGGCAGGACCGGCCGCGGCGGCGGCGCTCCTGACAGCCTGATCCCGGGATAGAACCCGCGCAGCGCAACGCGGGGTCATCCAGCCAGCATCGCCCTTTCGCTCAGAGCGGCTGCCCCAGGCAAGGCTTGCGGCCATCCCCGCCTGCGGCTCAAATGGGCCGGGGGGAGATGGGGATGCGCAGCCCGTTCCGCGCCATCGAGCCGGGGGAATCGCTGGCCGAGATCCTGTTCGGCCTGGTGATGGTGCTGAGCATCACGCTGGGCGCCAACCTCGCGAGCGACGCCAAGGCGGATGTCCGCGGGCTGCTGCTGGCGGCGCTCGGCTGCAACCTCGCCTGGGGCATCATCGACGGCGTCTTCTTCCTGATGGGCCGGCGCTTCGAGCGGAACCGGACGGCGATGCTGGTTCGCGCGCTGCAGCAGGAGGGCGACGCCGGGGCGCTCGAGACCATCCGTGCCGAGTTCGAGGACGGCATCGCCGACCTCGTCGACCGGCCGCAGCGCGAGCGGTTCTATGCCGGCGTGCTGGCGATCGTCCGGGCGGCCCGGCCGCGGCGGCGCGGCTTCGCCGCCGACGATCTCGGCGGCGCGCTGACCGCCGGCTGCCTGGTGGTGGCGACGGCCCTGCCGGCGGTCGTCCCGTTCCTGCTGATGGCCGACGCCCAGGCGGCGCTGCGCGTCTCCAACGTCATCCTCGTCGCGCTGCTGTTCCTGGTCGGCTTCCGCTGGGCCCGCTACGCCGGCGCCAACGCCTGGCTCAGCGGGCTCGGCATGATGGCGATGGGCGTGGTGCTGGTGCTGACGGCCATCGCACTGGGCGGCTGAGGCTCAGCGCGTCACCACGCCGACCTGCTTGAAGGCGCCGTTCTCGACGTCGAACCAGCCCATCAGCCCCTGGACATCGCCATTGGCGTCGAACTCGACCGGGCCGGAGGCGCCCTGGTAGTTGATCTTGCTGCCGGCGGCGATCAGCGCCTTGGCCCGGGCCCATTCGCCCGGGCCGACCTGGCGGCCCGGCATGCAGCAGATCCGCCGCAGCCACTTGCCGAGGTCGGGCTCGTGCGGCGATCCCGCCCGTTCCATGGCCAGCGCGGCCAGCATCACCGAGTCGTAGGCCTGGGCGACGAACAGCCTGGCCCCGAGCGGGCCATGGGCTTCCTCGTAGTCGTCGGCGAAGCGCCGGGCGCCGGGCGTGTTGCCGAGCGCCGAGGGGGCGGTGAAGAAGGCATTGCGGAGCCGGTCGGCGCCGACCTCCTCGATCAGCCGGGAATCGACCAGGGTGTCGGTCCCGATGATGTCGACGGAGAGGCCGGCCGCCACCGCCTGCGCGATCAGCGGAATGCCGGTCTCGGGATAGGCGACGACGACGAGCGCCTTGGGCCGGCCGGCGGCGAGCGCCTTGAGGTCGCCGGCGAAGTCGCGGCGGTCCGGCAGGTGCGGCACCGCGGCGGTGATCCGGCCGCCGAGCTGCGCGTAGGCGTCGCGGAAGATGCGGGCGACGTTGCTGCCGTAGAGGTTGTCGACATAGGCCAGGGCGACGCGGTCATAGCCCTGGCTGTAGGTCAGCTTGGCCAGCACCGCGGCCTGGTAGTCGTCGCTCGGCACCAGGCGGAAGAAGAGGTCGTTGTCGTCCACCCGGGTGAGCTCCGGCGCGGTCGCGCTGGGCGAGATCTGCAGCAGGTCCTCGGGGATCGCGACCTTGACGGTCAGCGCCAGGGTGGTGGCGCTGGTCAGCCCGCCGATCAGGGCCGAGACATGGTCCACAGTCGCCAGGCGCCGTGCCGTCTCGACCGCCACCTGCGTATCGCCACCCTTGCTTTCGGCGACGACCAGCGTCAACCGGCGCCCGTCGAGGATGCCGCCCTGGCCGTTGATCTGGTCGGCGGCCAGCTTCATGGCGTCGATCATCGGAGCGGCGAGGTCCTGCATGGCGGCGGACTCGCCGAGGACGACCCCGATCTTGACCTCCTCGGCCCTGACGTCCTCGGCGCGCGCGGATCCGCCCGCGAGCAGGCCGGCCGGCAGGAGCATGGCCAGGAGCCCGGCCCGGAAGGCTGCCGCAAGCATCGATGATCTCCCCTCCTCGGGCGCGCCCCGCCCCGCTGCGAACTCTAGACCAGCCGGGCCTGCCCTGCCCACCGGCTCGGGCGTCGCGGCGCGTGGACGGCGGGGCCGTTTGCCGCCAAGATCGCCGCCGCGAGGATTGAGGGAAGCCTGCAGATGTACGACACCGACCTCGGCCGCAATGCCGCCAACCACGTGCCGCTGTCGCCGCTCTCCTTCCTGCCGCGCACCGCGCTGATCCACCCGGACCGGATCTCGGTGATCCACGGCGAGCGCCGCTTCACCTGGGCCGAGACGGCCGAGCGCTGCCGCCGTCTCGCCGCCGCGCTGGTGCGGCGCGGGGTGCGGCCGGGCGACACCGTCGCGGTCATGGCGCCGAACGTGCCGGCCGCCTTCGAGGCGACCTTCGGCGTGCCGATGGCGGGCGCCGTGCTCAACGCGCTCAACATCCGGCTCGACGCCGAGACCATCGCCTTCAGCCTGCAGCATGGCGAGGCCAGGCTGCTGATCACCGACCGCGAGTTCGCGCCGGTGATCGGCGACGCGCTGCGTCGGCTGGAGCGGCGCATCCCGGTGATCGACATCGACGACCCGCTCGGCCCGGGCGGCGAGCGGCTCGGCGACACCGACTACGAGCGCTTCCTCGAGGAGGGCGACTACGGCTTCGAGCCGATCCTGCCGCAGGACGAGTGGCAGGCCATCGCGCTCAACTACACCTCGGGCACGACGGGCAACCCGAAGGGCGTCGTCTACCACCACCGCGGCGCCTATCTGAACGCGCTCGGCAACGTGCTGGCCTGGAACATGCCGCCGCACCCGGTCTATCTCTGGACCCTGCCGATGTTCCACTGCAACGGCTGGTGCTTCCCCTGGACGGTGACGGCGCTGGCCGGGACCCATGTCTGCCTGCGCCGGGTCGAGGCGCGCGCCGTCATGGCGGCGATCGCCGAGCACGGCGTCACCCATCTCTGCGGCGCGCCGATCGTCATGAACATGCTGGTCAACATGCCCGAGGCCGAGCGGCCGCGCTTCGGCCGCAAGATCGAGCTGATGACCGCCGCCGCGCCACCGCCCGCCGCGGTGATCGAGGCGATGGAGCGGATGGGCTTCCACATCACCCACGTCTACGGCCTGACCGAGGTCTACGGCCCGGCGGTGGTCTGCGAGTGGCACCACGCGTGGGACGCGCTGCCGATCGAGCAGCAGGCGACGCTGAAGGCCCGCCAGGGCGTGCGCTACCCCGTGCTCGAGGGGCTGATGGTGGCCGACCCGAAGACGCTGGAGCCGGTGCCCGCCGACGCGACCACCATGGGCGAGGTGTTCTTCCGCGGCAACATCGTGATGAAGGGCTACCTGAAGAACCCGCGCGCCACCGACGAGGCGCTGGCCGGCGGCTGGTTCCACAGCGGCGACCTCGGCGTGCTGCACCCCGACGGCTACATCGAGCTGCGCGACCGCTCCAAGGACATCATCATCTCCGGCGGCGAGAACATCTCGACCATCGAGGTCGAGAGCGTGCTCTACCGCCACCCGGCGGTGCTCGAGGCGGCCGTGGTGGCGCGGCCCGACGCCACCTGGGGCGAGACGCCCTGCGCCTTCGTCACGCTGAAGCCCGATGCCGCCGCCACGGCGGAGGAGATCATCGCCTTCAGCCGGCAGCACCTCGCCCGCTACAAGGTGCCGCGCACCGTGGTGTTCGGGACGCTGCCCAAGACCGCCACCGGCAAGGTGCAGAAATTCGTGCTGCGCCAGCGGGCCGCGGCGCTGAACTCCTGACGCCTCGCCCGCCCCGGCGGAGAGCGAGCCCGCTCAGCCCTGGGTGCCGTCAGCCCTGGGTGATCGGGATGTGGCGGGGCTCGGCGGCGACGCGGTCGAGCCAGGCGCGCACCGCCTTGTAGGGCGCCAGATCGAAGCCGCCCTCGTCGGCGACGTGGGTGTAGGCGTAGAGCGCGATGTCGGCGATCGAGCAGCGCTCGCCGACCAGCCAGCGCCGGCCCGTGAGGTGCGTCTCCATCACCTGCAGCGCCTGGTGGCCGCGCTTGGTCATGCCCGGCAGCCCCGCCCGGCGCTCGTCCGTCTCCGGCGTGAAGTGCAGCAGGAAGCGGGCGGTCGCGATGTTGGGCTCGTGGCTGTACTGCTCGAAGAACAGCCATTGCAGGACCAGCGCCCGCTCATAGGCATGCGCCGGCAGGAAGGGCGTGCCCTCGGCGAGGTGGAAGATGATGGCGTTCGATTCGGCGAGGCGCCGGCCGTCGGGGAACTCGAGCAGCGGGATGCGGCCGTTCGGGTTCTTCGCCAGGAAGGCGGGGGTGCGGGTCTCGCCGCGGGTGATGTCGAGCTCGATGCGCTCGAACGGCATGTCCAGCTTGTGCAGCAGCAGCCGGACCTTGTAGCCGTTGCCGGAAGACAGGAAGTCGTAGAGGCGCAGCATCGCGGGTTCCCCCCCATTGCCCCAACGCCGAAAGGCCGCCGACGCCGGGGCGTGGGCGGCCTTGAAACCTCTGCAGGAACCAGGAGCCGCCGTCGCCGGCGGCGACGAATCAGTAGCCTTCGCGGTCCATGCGCTTGCGCATGAGCTTACGATGGCGGCGCACCGCCTCCGCCCGCTCGCGCGCCTTGCGCTCGGAGGGCTTCTCGTAGTTCCGGCGCAGCTTCATCTCGCGGAAGATACCCTCGCGCTGCATCTTCTTCTTCAGCGCGCGGAGGGCCTGATCGACATTGTTGTCGCGGACGAGGACTTGCACGTTGGCCGTTGCTCCATGCCAAGACGAAAAACCGCCCGAGCGGCGATCACCATCGCGGCCGCCCGGCGGATGCGAATGTTGGTACCACAAGCCCGGCGGCTTGGGAAGGGCCGGGCGCGCAAGCCCACCGCGAGCCCCCTCCGGGGCGCGGCGGGCGCCGGCGGGCCAGCCGCCCCCTTTCCGCGGCATGGTCCCTGCCTCATATTGCGGCCATGGCCATCCTGAAGATCGCCCGCATGGGCCACCCCGTCCTGCGCCGCCGCGCCGACCCGGTGCAGGACCCGACCGACCCGGAGATCCACGGGCTGATCGCCGACATGCTGGAGACGCTGGCCGATATCGGCGGCATCGGGCTGGCGGCGCCGCAGGTCCACGTGCCGCTGCGCGTCGTCATCTTCGAGGTGCCGGAGCGGCGGGCCGGCCCCGACGGCGCGATCGGCATGACGGCGCTGATCAATCCGGAGATCGAGCCGCTCGGCGGCGAGCAGCGGCTGGGCTGGGAGGCCTGCCTGTCGGTGCCCGGCCTGACCGGCATGGTGCCGCGCTGGCAGCGCATCCGCTATGCCGGCTGGACGCCGCAGGGCGAGCGGCTGGTGCGGGTCGCCGAGGGCTTCCACGCCCGCGTCGTGCAGCACGAATGCGACCATCTCGACGGCGTCCTCTACCCGCAGCGGATGACCGACCTCGCGCTGCTCGCCTTCGCCGACGAGCTGCGCCACGGCATGCCCGAGCCGCGCCCCGGCGACCTGCCGGTCGAGGCGTCGGCCGAACCCGGCGAGGACTGAGCGATGACCACCGACACGGATGACGGGATGGAGAGCGGCGAGGCCCTGCCGGAGCACGAGCGGCGGCGCGAGACGCTGCTGCTGGCCGCCCTGCCGCACGTGCCCTTCGACGGCTGGACCCAGAAGGCGCTCGGCGCCGGGGCGCGCGACGCCGGCATCGATCCGGCGCTGGCCGCCGACGCCTTTCCCGGCGGCGCCGGCGAGATGATCGAGTTCTTCAACCAGTGGGCCGACCGGCGCGCCGTGGCCGAGCTCGAGGCGGTGGATCTCGGGCAGCTCAAGGTGCGCCAGCGCATCGCGCTCGGCGTCCGCCGCCGGATCGAGGCCAACGCGCCCTACCGCGAGGCCATCCGCCTCGGCCTCGCCCACCTCACCCTGCCGCAGAACATGCCGCTCGCCAGCAAGGTGCTCTACCGCACCGTCGACGCGCTGTGGTACGCCGCCGGCGACACCGCCACGGACTTCAACTTCTACACCAAGCGCGGCCTGCTCGCCGGCGTCTACGGCGCCACCGTGCTCTACTGGCTGAACGACAAGTCGCCGGGCTCGGCCGAGAGCTGGGCCTTCCTCGAGCGCCGCATCGCCGACGTCATGCGCATCCCGCCGGCGATGGCCCGCTTCGGCCGGATCGGCGCCCTGCTGCCCAACCCGCTGCGCCTGCTCCGCCCGCTGCGGCGGTAGCCCACTCCCCCGCGCCCGCGCAAGCGGGAGGGGGCGGAATCACCCCCGCCGCTTCAGCCAGGTGACGTGGCCCATCTTGCGGCCGGGGCGGGCCTCGGCCTTGCCGTAGAGATGCAGCTTGGCGGCGGGGTCGGCGAGGAGCTCGCGCCAGCCATCCGCCTCGTCGCCGATCAGGTTCTTCATCTCGGCCTCGCCGAGCGGGTCGACGGCGCCGAGCGGCAGGCCGCAGATGGCGCGGACGAACTGCTCGAACTGGCTGGTGACGCAGGCGTCGATGCTCCAGTGGCCGGAATTGTGCGGCCGCGGCGCCAGCTCGTTGACCAGCAGGCGGCCGTCGCGGGTGACGAACATCTCGACCGCGATCAGCCCGACCAGCCCGATGCGCTCAGCGATGTGGCGGCCGATGCGCTCCGCCTCGGCGGCGAGATCCGGCGGGATCGCGGCCGGCACCAGGGTGACGTCGAGGATGTGGTTGCGGTGGCGGTTCTCGACGGCGGGATAGGCGAGCATGGCGCCGTCCGGGCCGCGCGCCACGATGACCGAGATCTCGCGCTCGAAATCGACGAAGCCCTCGAGGATGCCGCGGCCGGCGCCCATGCCGCCAGGCGGCCTCGGGATCGTCGCCGGGGGCGATGCGGACCTGGCCCTTGCCGTCATAGCCGAACTGCGCCGACTTCAGGATCGCCGGCAGCCCGAGCGCCGCGGCGGCGGCGGGCAGGCCCGCCGCCGATTCGACGGCGCGCCACGCCGTGGTGGCGACGCCGATCCCGTTGAGGAAGCCCTTCTCGCGCACCCGCTCCTGGCAGAGATGCAGGACGCGCGGCGCCGGCCGGGTCGGCCGCCGCTCGGCGAGCAGCGCCGCGGTGCGGTCGGGCACGTTCTCGAACTCGAAGGTGACGAGGTCGACCGCGCCGGCGAACCGGGCGAGCGCGTCGAGGTCGTCGTAGGGCGCGACCTCGGCCGGCGCGACATGGCTCGCCGGCGAGTCCGGCTCCGGGCAGAAGATGCGGCAGCGATAGCCGAGCCGGGCCGCCGCCAGCACCGTCATGCGGCCGAGCTGGCCGCCGCCCAGGATGCCGATGGTGGCGCCGGGCGCGAACGCCTGCCCCCGATCGACGCTCATGCCGGCGCCGCCTCGCTCGGGCTCTCCGCGACGCCGTCGGTCTGCGCCGTCCGCCAGGCGTCGAGCGCGGCGGCGACGGCGGGATCGGAGAGCGCCAGGATCGCGGCCGCCAGCAGCGCCGCGTTGACCGCGCCGGCCCGCCCGATGGCGAGCGTGCCGACCGGCACGCCGGCCGGCATCTGGACGATCGAGAGCAGGCTGTCCATGCCCTTGAGCGCGTGCGATTCGACCGGCACGCCGAGCACCGGCAGCGGCGTCATCGCCGCCAGCATGCCCGGCAGGTGCGCGGCGCCGCCGGCCCCGGCGACGATCACCTTCAAGCCGCGCTCGCGCGCCGTCCCGGCATAGCGCACCAGCCGCTGCGGCGTGCGGTGCGCCGAGACGATCCGGCGCTCATGCGCCACGCCGAGCCGCTCCAGCGTCGCGGCGGCGTGGCGCATCGTCTCCCAGTCCGACTGGCTGCCCATGACGATGCCGACGAGCGGCGCCGAGCCTTGCATCCCGCGGTCCCTCCCCGCTTCAGGCGATGATGTCGGGGAGCAGCTTGCTCTCCAGCCGGATGATCTGGTCCTTCAGCAGCAGCTTGCGCTTCTTCAGGCGCTGCAGGGTGAGCTGGTCGAACGGCGCATGGCCGGCCAGGCGCGTGATCACGCTGTCGAGGTCGCGGTGCTCGCTGCGCAGCTCCTCCAGCTGGCGCCGCAGATCTTCCATGCCATTGATCATCGCCGGTCCGAGTGGCATTTTGCCCGGGCCTTCTATACCCCAAAACGGATCCGATCGTCAGTGCGACGGCCCCGCCTCGGGGTAACGGAGGTCGAGGGGAAGCGATGGCCGCCAAGCGGATCGGCATACTCACCAGCGGCGGCGACTGCGCCGGCCTCAACGCGGTGATTCGCGGCGTGGTGCGCCGCGCCGCGGCCGAGGGCTGGGCGGTGATCGGGATCCGCAACGGCACCGCCGGGCTGCTCGCCCGTCCGGTGGAGTTCACCGCGCTCGGCCCCGAGGTCACCGGCAGCGACATGCTGCGCATGGGCGGCACCGTGCTCGGCACCACCAACAAGGGCGATCCCTTCGCCTTCCCGATGCCGGACGGCCAGCTGCTCGACCGCTCCGGCGAGGTCATCGAGGGCGTCCGCCAGCTGGCGCTCGACGCGCTGATCGGCATCGGCGGCGACGGCTCGCTGCGCATCCTGCGCGAGCTGGCGCGGCGCGGCGGCATCAACCTGGTCGGCATCCCCAAGACGATCGACAACGACCTCGGCCTGACCGAGGTCTCGATCGGCTTCGACACCGCGGTCGCCACCGCCACCTCGGCGCTCGACCACCTGCAGCCGACGGCGGCCAGCCACAGCCGCGTCATGGTGCTGGAGGTGATGGGCCGCGACGCCGGCCACATCGCGCTCACCGCCGGCATCGCCGGCGGTGCCGACGTCATCCTGCTGCCGGAGATCCCCTATCGGCTGAAGAGCATCGCCGCCAAGATCGAGGACCTCAAGCGCAGCGGCCGCAACTTCGCGCTGGTCATCGTCGCCGAGGCGGTCAGGACCGAGGGCGGCGAGCAGCTTGTCAACCTGCATGCCGGGAGCAAGCCGACCTATGGCGGCATCGGCCACTATATCGGCGAGCATGTCGGCCAGCTGACCGGCGCCGAGACCCGCGTCACCGTGCTCGGCCACGTCCAGCGCGGCGGCGTGCCGGAGCCGCGCGACCGGGTGCTGGGCTCGGCCTTCGGCGTCGCCGCCGTCGAGCTGATCCTGCAGGGCCGCTTCGACCGCATGGTGGCGTGGAGCGACCGCCGCGTCGTCGACGTGCCGATCCGCGAGGCGATCGAGCACTACCAGGCGGTCGACCCGCAGGGCACGCTGATGCGCACCGCGCGCGGCCTGGGAATCTGCTTTGGCGACTGAGCGCCCGACCCGGGCCGGCGACCCGGCCGCCGAGCTCTGGCGGTTCACGCTCGCCGTCTATGGCCGGCCCGGCGTGTCCGCCGCCTGCCTGGCGCTGCAGGACGAGGCGGGGCTCGACGTCAACCTGCTGCTGTTCTGCTGCTGGGCGGGCCTGCGCGGCCACCGCTTCAGCCGCGCCGAGCTGGACGACGCCGCCGCGGCCGCCGGGCCGTGGCAGCAGGAGATCCTGGCACCGCTGCGGGCCATCCGCCGCAAGCTGAAGCACGCGCCCGGGCTGGAGCTCGAGGCCGGCGCCGCGCTCTACGCCCAGGCCAAGGCGCTCGAGCTCGCCGCCGAGGAGGCCGAGCAGCAGCTGCTCGCCGCCGCCGTGCCGTTCGCGGCGCGCGAGGCCGGCGACGCCGACCAGGCGGCCTGCGCCGCCGCCAATCTCCGGCTCTATGCCGGGGCGGCGGCGGCCGGCCACGCGGCCGCGCTCGCCGCGCTGCTCGCCGGCTGCTTCGGCTTGGCGCCGGTCACCCTTCCGTCGGCCGTGGCCCACCCGACGCACTGACCGGGGCGGCGCCGGACGGCGCCTCGCCCCAGCGGCGCACCGTGCCGGACTCCAGCCCGAACAGGTCGAGCACGCGGCCCAGCGTGTGGTCGACCATGTCGGCGATGGTGGCCGGGGCGGCGTAGAAGGCCGGCACCGGCGGGGCGATCACCGCGCCCATCTCGCAGAGCGCCAGCATGTTGCGGACATGGCCGGTGTGCAGCGGCGTCTCGCGCACCATCAGCACCAGCCGCCGCCGCTCCTTCAGCACCACGTCGGCGGCGCGGGTCAGCAGGTTGGAGGTGGTGCCGGTGGCGATCTCCGACATGCTGCGCACCGAGCAGGGCGCCACCACCATCCCCATGGTGCGGAACGAGCCGCTGGAGATCGGCGCGGCGAGGTCGCCGGCGCCGTGCGCGACGTCGGCCAGGGCCCGCACCGCGGCCGGCTTCCACGCCGTCTCGGTGGCGATGGTGAGCTCGGCCGAGCGGGTCATCACGAGGTGGGTCTCGACCGGCAGGTCGCGCAGCAGCTGGAGCAGCCGGATGCCGTAGATCGCCCCCGAGGCGCCGCTGATTCCGACGATCAGGCGGGGCCGCGGGCCGGCCGGGCCGCCGGGACCGGCCGGCTCGCCGCGGCGATCGCCCTCATTTGCCAAGGCGGGCCCCTGGGGCTAGCATTCTCCCGATGGCCTGACCGGCCAGGAAGGAGGGTTGAGAATGTCCGTACCGGAGCATGTCGATTCGCTCAAGGCCAAGCACGCCGACCTCGACCGGCTGATCAACCAGGAAGAGGCCCGGCCGCATCCGGATGAGGCTCTGCTCACCCAACTGAAACGCCAGAAGCTCCGAATCAAGGACGAGATCGCCCAGCTGGTGCACGCCTAGCCCAGCCTCGCCGCCCCGGGCGGCACCGTCCGCCCGGGGACACGGGCCCGCGGCGCCGCAGGCGCCGCTGCTACGACCGACGGCGGCGCCGCAGGCGCCGCTGCTACGATCGACCGCGGCGCCGGCGCGCCGCTCATCCCATCGCCTTGACGACGTCCTCGCACATCTTCTTGGCGTCGCCGAACAGCATCATCGTGTTGTCGCGGAAGAACAGCTCGTTCTCCACGCCGGCATAGCCGGACGCCATCGAGCGCTTGATGAACAGCACCGTCTTGGCCGCCTCGACGTCGAGGATCGGCATGCCGTAGATCGGGCTCTTCGGGTCGGTCTTGGCGGCGGGGTTGGTGACGTCGTTGGCGCCGATCACGAAGGCGACGTCGGTCGCCGCGAAGTCGCGATTGATGTCCTCCAGCTCGAAGACCTCGTCATAGGGCACGTTGGCCTCGGCCAGCAGCACGTTCATGTGGCCGGGCATGCGGCCGGCCACCGGGTGGATGGCGTAGCTGACCTTCACCCCTTCCTTCTTCAGCAGGTCGGCCATCTCGCGCAGGGCATGCTGCGCCTGGGCGACCGCCATGCCATAGCCGGGGACGATGATCACCGAGCTGGCGTTCTTCATCAGGAAGGCGGCATCCTCGGCGCTGCCCGACTTGACCGGCCGGTCCTGCTTGGTGCCGGCCGCCATGGTGCCCGAATCGGTGCCGAAGCCGCCCAGGATGACGTTGAAGATCGAGCGGTTCATCCCCTTGCACATGATGTAGCTGAGGATGGCGCCGGACGAGCCGACCAGGGCCCCGGTGACGATCAGGAGGGTGTTGCCGAGGGTGAAGCCGATGCCGCAGGCCGCCCAGCCCGAGTAGCTGTTCAGCATCGAGACGACGACCGGCATGTCGGCGCCGCCGATCGGCAGGATGAGCAGGAAGCCCAGCGCCAGCGAGACCGCGACCAGCGCCCAGAAGGCGGCCGGCGGCTGGCCGATCACCAGCCAGGCGATCAGCACGACGATGGCGACGCCGAGGGCGGCGTTGAGCTGGTGCTGGCCCTTGAAGACCAGCGGCGCGCCGGAGAGCAGCGCCTGCAGCTTGCCGAAGGCGATCAGCGAGCCGGTGAAGGTGATGGCGCCGATCGCCACGCCCAGCCCCATCTCGACGAGGCTGCCGGGGTGGATGGCGCCCGGCGCGCCGATGCCGAACTCGGCCGGCGCGTAGAAGGCGGCCGCCGCGACGCAGACTGCCGCCAGCCCGACCAGGCTGTGGAAGGCGGCGACCAGCTGCGGCAGGGCGGTCATCTGGATGCGCCGGGCGATCACCGTGCCGACGCCGCCGCCGATCAGCACGGCGACCAGGATCAGCGGCAGCGAGGACAGCCGCATGCCGGGCAGCGCCAGGGTGGTGACCACGGCGATGGCCATGCCGGCCATGCCGAAGCGGTTGCCGTTGCGCGCCGATACCGGCGAGGACAGGCCGCGCAGCGCCAGGATGAAGCAGATCGAGGCGACGAGGTAGGCGAAGGCGGCGATCGTCTGGTTCATGGCGGCCGCCCTACTTCTTCTTCCGGAACATGGAGAGCATGCGCTGGGTGACGATGAAGCCGCCGAAGATGTTGACTGCGGCCAGCGCCACGGCCACCGCGCCCATGATCTGGGAGAACTCGAGGGTGGCGCTGCCGGCGGCGATCAGCGCGCCGACGATGATCACGCTGGAGATCGCGTTGGTCACCGCCATCAGCGGCGAGTGCAGCGCCGGCGTCACCCGCCAGACCACGTAGTAGCCGACGAAGCAGGCGAGCACGAAGACGGTGAAGAGGAAGATGAAGGGCGGGTGCTCGTGCAGCGCCGGCGCGCCGCCGCCGCCGAGCTGCAGCGCCAGGTCGGTGGCCTGCTGCGACAGGTCGGCGGCGCCCTTGGCGAGGTCGCGCGCGCGATCGGCGAGGGTCGGATCCATGGGTCAGGCTCCCTGCGCGGCGAAGGCGGGATGCACGATCTTGCCGTCCCGGGTCAGGCCGGTGCCCTTGACGATCTCGTCCTCCCAGTTGACGGCCAGCGCCTTGGTGTTCTTGTCGACCAGCGGCGTCAGGAAGGCGAGCAGGTTGCGGGCGTAGAGCGCGCTCGCCACCTCGGGCAGCCGGCCCGGCACGTTGCGGTGGCCGACGATGCGCACGCCGCCGACCTCGACGATCTCGCCGGGGCGCGACAGGGCGCAGTTGCCGCCCTGCTCGACCGCGAGGTCGACGATCACCGCGCCCGGCTTCATCGAGCGCACCATCTCCTCGGTGACCAGCTTCGGCGCCGGCCGGCCCGGGATCAGCGCTGTGGTGATGACGATGTCCTGCTTGCGGATCGTCTCGGCGACCAGCGCCGCCTGCTTCTGCTTGTAGGCCTCGCTCATCTCCTTGGCGTAGCCGCCGGCGGTCTCGGCCTGCTTGAACTCCTCGTCCTCGACGGCGACGAAGCTGGCGCCCAGGCTCTCGACCTGCTCCTTGGCGGCCGGCCGCACGTCGGTGGCGGAGACCACCGCGCCCATGCGGCGCGCCGTGGCGATCGCCTGCAGCCCGGCGACGCCGGCGCCCATCACCAGGATGCGGGCCGGCGGGATGGTGCCGGCGGCCGTCATCATCAGCGGGAAGGCGCGGCCGAACACCGCGGCGGCGTCGAGCACCGCCTTGTAGCCGGCCAGGTTCGACTGCGAGGAGAGCACGTCCATGGTCTGCGCCCGGGTGATGCGGGGCAGCAGCTCCATGGCGAAGGCGTCGATCCTGCGGGCCGCGTATTCCGCCAGCTGCTCGCGCGCGGCGTAGGGCGCCAGCATGCCGATCAGCATCGCGCCCGGCCTGATCAGCGCGACCTCGTCCGGTCCGCCCTCGCCGGCCGAGAGCGGCCGCTGCACCTTGAGCACGACGTCGGCGTCGACCAGCGCCGCCGCCTCGTCCGGCGCGATGGTCGCCCCCGCCGCCACATAGGCGTCGTCGCCATAAGCGGCGCTGGCGCCGGCGCCGGCCTCGACCGTGACGGTCGCGCCGAGCGCGATGAGCTTCTTCACCGTCTCGGGCGAGGCGGCGATGCGCGCCTCATGAGCGCGGCGTTCCCTGACGATGCCGATCTTCATCCTGCGATGGCCCAGATTTGCCCCCGGCTCGCATTACATACAGAAGAGCGCGGCCGGAGGACAGAGGACAGTTGCGCTAGCCGCCGCGCCCGGCCGGCAGGCCGGGGATCCGCTCGACCACGGCGTCGAGCGAGCCGTGCACGGCGAGCAGCAGCTCGAGCGCCGCGGCGCCGACGCGGACCTCGCGGACGCGCAGCCCCAGCCCGCCGAGCGCCACCCGTACACCGTTCCGCGCGGCGAAATCGGTCAGCCCGGCCTGCAGCTTGCGCTGCAGCTCGGCCAGCGGCCGGTCAAGCGGCAGGGCGGCGTGCTGCTCGAGCGCGTCCTGCAGCGGCTTCAGCAGGAACTGCGACAGCGTCGTCCAGAGCCGGTTGTCGAGTATCGGCGTCAGGGCGAGGTCGGCCAGGCGCAGCGTCTGGCCCGAGGGATCGAGCACCGGCCGGCCGGTCGCGTAGACCCAGCCGCCGCCGCTCAGCGCCGGGTCGGGCGTGGCCAGCCGCACCGCCAGCCCGACCGCGACCCGGTCGCCGGCCGGGTAGAGATCGACCTGCTCGACGGTGACGCCGATATGGCCGACCGCCGTGTCGCCGCCCCAGTCGCGGCCGGCGAGCGCGGCGGCCAGCCGCCGCTGCAGGGCGTCGTAGCCGAGCCGCACCGGCACCAGGAGGTCGCTGGGC
The DNA here is from genome assembly GCA_046349435.1 of Dongiaceae bacterium. GTDB lineage: Bacteria > Pseudomonadota > Alphaproteobacteria > Dongiales > Dongiaceae > JAXMCI01. Next base: position 23,816 of record JAXMCI010000057.1, read on the forward strand.
GGCGCCGCGGCGGCAAGCGGCTGCAGCACTGGCAGCGCAAGCGCCGCCGCGGCCGGCGGTGCCGCCGTGCCGGCCGAGAGGTCGGCCGCGATGCCGAGCCGGAAGCTCGCCGCCGAGGGCCCGAAGCGGACCGGCGAGGCCGCCGCCTGCCGCGGCAGGGCCACCACCGTCAGCGGCGGCCCGCCGGGCGGCGACACCGGCACGGCGTAGCGATGCCAGGCCGCCGCCGCGGCGCGGCGGATGTCGGCGCAGCGGATCTGACCCTGCAGCCTGCGCACGCCGTCCTTCACCGCCTTCTCGATGCGCGCGTCGGCCAGCCGCTCGACCGAAACCTCGACGCCCCTGGCGACCTCCACCCGGACCGGGTCGGTCCAGTGGAAGCCGGGGCTGGCCTGGATCGCCGGGCACCAGTCGCGGCCGAGGCTCACCGCGACGTCGGCATAGGCGACCAGCGCCCCGGCGAAGGGCTTGTGGTCGAGCCCGAGCGACTGGCCGAGCCGCCCGTCCAGCCCGACCTCGCCGGTGACCGCGAGCGGCACCGCGACGCGCAGCCGCTCGCCGCTGCGTGCCAGCGTGAGCGGCCCGGTGCGCACCGCCCGGTAGCGCACGGCGACGTCCTCGCACGCTGCGCCGTCATGATGGCCGCCGAGCCGCCCGAGCAGGTTGGCCGCCTTGCCGAGCAGCCCGCCGAGCGGCCCGCCATGGCCGTCCTTGCCGCAGAGCGGCTGGCGCGCCTCGCCCGCGAAGCTCTCCGGCAGCAGCTGCCCGGCCGCCGCCTCGAGCACGGCATAGGGCACGGTGACCCCGGCATAGGCCCAGGAGGTGGTCGCCGGCAGCCCCGGCTGTCCCGCCATCGGCACCGGCCGCGGCGGCCCGTCCGCCCGCGCCGCCGCCCCGCCGACCGCGACCAGCGCTGCGAGCAGCAGGCCGGCGCTCGGTCCCGATCTCATGAGGTGGCCGAATCCGGCGCGCACCCGGCACTCTGCCGGGAGCACCCTGACCCCGTCGTGAGGGGGCGGATCGGCCTACGCCGCATTTCGCAGGGCCCGGCGCACCCGGTCGGGCTCGAAGGCGATCGCCCGGATGTAGGCAGCCGCCGTCTCGCCCATCGCCCGCGCCCCTCGCTCCCACCCCTGCAAGGTCCGCAGCGGGATGCGGTACGCGGCGGAGAACTCCGACTGGGACAGGCCGAGGGCCATGCGCACCAGCCGTACGCGCCGGCCCGCCGGCAGGGCCCAATGCTTGTCGCGAAAGCGAGCCTGCAGGGCGCGCAGCGTGAGGTCCGGCGCAGCATCCGGGTCGGCTTCGATCCCAGCCGCAATCTCCGCGTCGGTGATCGCGTCGACAGCGGCCCAGTCGACCTTGGCCATCTCGGCCGCCGCCGCCGCCTTGTCCATTCTCACCTTAGCCATCTACGCTGCTCCCGGCGGTTGGCTTTCCGGACGGATATGATGCGGTGTACCCCGCTCCGCACCGTATGGACGCAGACCATGAGCCGACCGTTCACCACGCCGTAGTCGATCCGGCGCTCCTCGCCATAGTCGAGGCGATCGTCGATCGTGCTGTGGACGCTGTTGGCCAGCACGAAGTACCCCGCTGCCAGCGGCAGCCCGTGCTTGGCGCGGTTGATCCGGTCCTTGTCGTCATCGAACTCGATCTGCACAACCGCGCACTATACGCCATTGGCGCATAAAACACACGGCTGCCGGGAGTCGGGGCGAGTCGGGGGACGACTGCCCGCCGATCCACGAACGGGCCGCCGACCGGGCGGGGCTCGCAAGATCGCGGCGCGCCACCCGGCTCCTCAGCGCCCGGCCAGCGCCGCCTCGGCGATCTCCAGCGTGCGGTCGATGACGGCGTCGTCATGCACGGCGGAGAGGAACCAGGCGCCGCGCTCGAGCGTGCGCACGCCGCGCTCGACCATCGCGCCGGCCAAGCGGACATAGGCGGCGCGATCGCGGGCGAGCATGTCGCGGTAGGTCTCGATCGGCGCGGTCGAGCCGAGCGACAGGTGGAAGATGCCGGGGAAGCCCTGGCAGCGGGCGGCGATCTGCCGCTCCGCGAGGAGACGGGTCAGCCCGTCCATCAGCCGGCGGCCGCTGCGCTCGATGCGCCGGTAGACCTCGCCCTGCTTCAGCTCGTTGAGGGTGGCGACGGTCGCCGCCATACCGACGGGGTGCGCGTTGTAGGTGCCGCCATGCATCACGCCGCCGGTGACGAAGAGGTCCATCAGGTCGGCCCGTCCGGCGACCGCCGCGACCGGGAAGCCGTTGGCCAGCGCCTTGCCGAACACCGCGAGGTCGGGGGTGACCCCGAAGAGCTGCTGGGCGCCGCCGGCCGCCAGCCGGAAGCCGGTGATCACCTCGTCGAAGATCAGCACGGTCCCCGCCCGGGTGCAGGCCTCGCGCACGCCCTCGAGATAGCCCGGGCGGGGCGCGATCGCCGAGCTGTTGCACATCGCCGGCTCCATGATCACCGCGGCGACGTCGCCCTGCGCCAGCCGCGTGCGCACGGCCTCGAGGTCGTTCCACCCGAGCACCTCGACCGCATCGCCGGCGCGCGGATCCTGGCCGGCGGAGCCCATCACCTTGCTCGGCCGCTCGGCCGGCCCGGCGCGGTCGAGCGGCGGCGCGGCGCTCCACAGGATGTTGTCGGGCCAGCCGTGATAGTGCCCCTCGAACCTGACGATCACCGAACGGCCGGTGCCGGCGCGGGCCAGCCGCAGCGCCGCCTGCACCGACTCCGAGCCGGAGCCGGTGAAGCGGACGCGCTCGGCGCAGGGCACGATCGAGCAGAACAGCTCGGCGGCCTCGAGCTCGACGTCGGTCTGCGCGGCGTAGAGGATGCCCCGGTCGAGCTGGCGGCGGGCCGCCTCGATCACCGCCGGCGGGCTGTGGCCGAGGATCATCGGCCCCAGCGCCAGGTAGTAGTCGATCAGCCGGTTGCCGTCGGCGTCGATGAGATAGGGCCCCTCGCCGCGCTCGATCACCAGCGGCGTCGGCTGCATGCCGATGCGGAAGTTGCTGCTGGCGCCGCCGGGAATGACCCGGGCGGCCGCGGCCATCTTGCGTTTCGAGGTCTCGAACATCGGCATCACCGGCCTCCCGCGAATTGGCCCGGAGAGGATGGCCGATATCGGGGGCCGGAGGAAGACGCGGCTCTGCGCCGCGCGGCCGTCCCAGGCGCCGCGGTGCCGGGAGCTCAATCCGCGAAGGGGTTGCGCACCAGGATGGTGTCGTCGCGCTCCGGGCTGGTCGAGAGCAGGGCGACCGGGGCCTCGATCAGCTCCTCGATGCGGCGGATGTACTTGATGGCGGTGGCCGGCAGGTGGGCCCAGGAGCGGGCGCCGCGGGTCGACTCGCTCCAGCCCTCCATGGTCTCGTAGATCGGCTCGGCGGCGGCCTGCAGGGCGGTCGAGGCCGGCAGGTGGTCGTAGCGCTCGCCGCGGATGGAGTAGCCGACGCCGACCTTGAGCGCGGGCAGGCCGTCGAGCACGTCGAGCTTGGTCAGCGCGATGCCGTGGATGCCGCCGACCTTGACGGCCTGGCGGACCAGCGTGGCGTCGAACCAGCCGCAGCGCCGCGGCCGGCCGGTGACGACGCCGAACTCGCGGCCGCGCTCGCCGAGCAGCTTGCCGACCTCGTCGGTCAGCTCGGTCGGGAACGGGCCGCTGCCGACCCGGGTGGTGTAGGCCTTGGTGATCCCCAGCACGTAGCCGATGGCGCCGACGGCGAGCCCCGAGCCGGTCGCCGCCTGCCCCGCCGCGGCGTTCGAGGAGGTGACGTAGGGGTAGGTGCCGTGGTCGATGTCGAGCATCAGGCCCTGGGCGCCCTCGAACAGGATGCGGTCGCCGCGCCGGCGCGCCTCGGCCAGACGCTGCCAGACGCAGCCGACGAAGGGCAGCAGCTTGGGCGCGATCTCGAGCAGCTGGTCGAGCAGCACCCGGCCGTCGACCTCCGGCGCGCCCAGCCCGCGCAGCAGCGCGTTGTGGTGCAGCAGCAGGTCGTCGACCCGCGCCGCCAGCCCGGCCGGGTCGGCGAGGTCGCAGGCGCGCACCGCGCGGCGCGCCACCTTGTCCTCGTAGGCCGGGCCGATGCCGCGGCCGGTGGTGCCGATCTTGGCGCTGCCGCGCGCCTCCTCGCGCAGCCGGTCGAGCTGGCCGTGCAGCGGCAGGATCAGCGGCGCGTTCTCGGCGACCATCAGGTTGGCCGGCGACACGGCGACGCCCATCGCCCCCACCGTCTCGATCTCGCGGAACAGCGCCCAGGGATCGACCACCACGCCGTTGCCGATGATCGCCAGCTTGCCCGGCCGGACCACGCCCGAGGGCAGCAGGCTGAGCTTGAAGGTGCGATCGCCGATGACCAGCGTGTGGCCGGCATTGTGTCCGCCCTGGAAGCGGACCACGACGTCGGCCCGCTCCGACAGCCAATCGACGATCTTGCCCTTGCCCTCGTCGCCCCACTGGGCGCCGACGACCGCCACGTTCGCCATACCTAGGTCCTACCCTCGATCCGTTCCGTCCAGCGGGACGATCCCGCCCGCATTGTACCAATGGCTGCAGCCGAGCCGGCGGGCCTCGGCGCGCGGCTCGGCCGCCGGGGTCAGGCCGGCCACCGTCACCCAGCCCTCGGCGCGCAGCGCAGCGCCCCGGGCCGGGTCGGTGCCCAGCGGCAGGAACAGCCGCGGCGCCGCCGCCGGCTCGGGCAGGGCGCGCAGCAGGCTGTCGAGATAGACCGAGAAGCCGGTCGAGGATTCCCCGCTCGCCCCGGTGAGATAGCGGCCGCCGCGCCCGAGCTCGCTGCGCACCCGGCGCGCGAACAGGGCGAAGGAGACGCCGGAATGGTACTCGAGCCCGCGATTCTCGACGGGGTCGACGGTCAGCAGCAGCTGCGGCGCCGCGGCGCGGACCAGACCGACCACCTCGACCAGCCGCGCCCGCTCGGCCGCGGCGGCGGCCGGCAGCTCGAGCTTCTGCAGCCGCCCCACCGCCCGCTCGGCCGGGCCGGCGGCGGCGAGCAGCGCGGCGAAGAGCGGCCCGTGGTCGCCGGCCAGCGCCGCCACCGCGGCGGCGTCCTTGCGGTCGAGCGCGACGGCGAGCGCCGCAGCGGCCTCCGGCGCGAAGCCCAGCCCGGACGCCACGCTCGGCACCAGGGTCGGCAGCGTCAGGTCGACGCTGAGATGCGCCGCCCCGACGGCGGCCAGCGCGCCGGCCGCCAGCACGACGATCTCGGCATCGGCATGGGCCGAGGGCGTGCCGATCAGCTCGGCGCCGACCTGGCCGAACTGCCGCTCCGGCCGCAGGTTGGAGCCCTTCACCCGCAGCACCTGGCCGGCATAGCAGAGCCGCAGCGGCCGCGGCGCGTTGCGCAGCCGGGTGGCGGCGATGCGGGCGACCTGCACGGTCATGTCGGCGCGCAGCCCCATCATGCGCTGCGACACCGGGTCCATCAGGCGGAAGGTCTGGGCCGAGAGCGCGGCGCCCGGGCCGCTCAGCAGGCTGTCCTCGAACTCGATCAGCGGCGGCTTGACGCGCTCATAGCCGAAGGCGGCGAGCTCGCCCATCAGGCGGCCGACGATGTCAGCCTCGAAGGCGGCGTCGGGCGCCAGCACGTCGCGCAGCCCGGCCGGCAGCAGCGCCTGGTTCCCGCCCGCATTCATCCCGATCGCCCGCCCCGCCCGGTGTTGGACCGCGGGGCTAATATCCGGTTTGCCGCGGGGCGGCAAGCCGCGGCTCAGGGCGCGGCCGGGAACCGCTCAGGCCCGGGCGGTGAGCAGGATCGCCTGCATGGCGGTGTCGACCGGCCCGTCGCCGAAGGCGCGGGCGAGCGCCGCCGCGGCCGCGTCCGTCACCGCGGCGAGGCGGGCGGCGTCGCGCGCCTCGATCTCGCCGCGCAGCGGGCTGCCCTGGCAGAGCCCGATGGCGAGCTCGCGGGCGGCGGCGGCCCGGCCGCGCGCCGGCACGATCTCGGCCGCCATCTCGGAAAAGCCGGCCCGGCCGAGCGCCGCCAGGATCGCGGCGGCGTCGTGGTAGCCGTGCGGCGTGCGGGCGACGAAGCGCGGCGGGTCGTCGGGGAAGCAGGCGGCGACCGCCGCCGACAGCACGGCGGAGGCCTCGTTGGCCTCGAGCCGGTCCCAGACGCTGAAGATCAGCCGGCCGCCCGGCCGCAGCACCCGGCGGGCCTCGCGGTAGGCGGCCTCCTTGTCGGGGAAGAACATCGCCCCGAACTGGCAGATCACGGTGTCGAAGCCGGCATCGGCGAACGGCAGGGCGAGCGCGTCGGCCTGCCGCCAGGTCACCGGGCGGGCGATCGGCTGCTTCGCGGCATAGTCGAGCATCGGCTGGTTGAGGTCGGTGGCGACGATCTCGACCGCGGCCGGCAGCGCCGCCGCCATCGCCCGGGTGACCGCGCCGGTGCCGCAGGCGATCTCGAGCAGCCGTCCCGACCGCAGGCCGGCGAGCCGGCCGGCCATGTCGCGGGCATAGGGCTCGAACAGGAACGGGACGAGGTAGCGGTCGTAGAGCGCCGGGATCGAGCCGACGAACTGCCGGTCTGCCTCCTGCATGGCTGGCCTCCTGCCCCTGTCGCCCCGGACAGGCTATGCGGCGGCCCGCCGGCTGTCGAGCGCCCGCCCCCGACCGCGCCCCGACCCGTGCTAGCCCGACCCGTGCTAGACTGTGCCGTTCCAGGGGGAGACACCGAGATGCGCCTGTCCTTGCCCGCGGCCCTGCTGGCCGCCCTGCTGCCGGCCGCTGCCGCGCCGGCCGGCGCCGCCGACCCGGCCGCGGTGACTGCGCAATCGACCTCGAGCTTCGCCACCGCCGAGAAGGACGGGCAGCGCAGCATCGACATCACCAACATCAGCTTCGCCACCACCCCGGACCGCCTGCCCGGACGGCCGGAAGGCGAGCGCCTGGTGCTGCGCACCACGGTGACGCGGCACGAGGTGATCGACGAGGTCGGCATCGAGGGCAAGGTCACCGTCGAGGCCTTCCCGCTCGGCAAGCCGCTCGAAGGGCCGCCCGTCTACAGCATCACCCATGACGGCGTCGGCGCCCAGATCGAGGAGTTCGAGGTGCTGGTCTTCGACCGCGGCACCGAGGAGGTCGAGTGGTGGTCGGTGCACGCGCTCGGCACCGGCGCCGCGCTGTTCGACACCCACGTGGCGCCGCTGCGCTTCTCGCTCTCCAGCGAGGTGCTGACGCCGCGCTATGTCGGCTTCGAGGTGCCGCCGGACGACGCCGCGGACAAGCGGCTGACCGAGCCGCAGGTGCTGGGCGTGCTCGCCTACGCTGCCGAGGACCGGGTGATCCGCCGCGTGCTGCTGACCTGCAGCGACACGGACAAGGCGCGCCAGTGGCGCGCCTATGCCGACACCGAGCGCGAGCTGTCGCTGGCGCCCCGGCACCATGGCGCGAAGGGCAAGAAGGAGCCGCCGATCGCCATCCGCCTGAGCTGGAGCGCCGCCTGGCCGTCCGGCCCCGACGTCGCGACCGCCAGCTTCCCGGTGAAGGACGACGACCTCGACCTCGCCAAGGCCAAGCTGCCGCCCTGCGTCAAGGCCGCCGCGTGGGAGAAGTAGCCCCGCGGGGCGCCGCGGAGGAATCCGAGCGATGCACCCCATGCCCGGCGAGGATTCTCGCGGGACGATTGCGACATCGCGCCCGGCGAAGTCCCTCCTGAACGCCGGGATCCATACCTGCGATGCAGCATTAAACGTGTCATTGCCGGGCTTGACCCTGGGCTTGACCCGGCAATCCATCGTTG
>JAXMCI010000058.1:0-30377 GCA_046349435.1 Dongiaceae bacterium
CTTCTGCTGCTGGGCCCGCTGCAGGGCGGCGATCTCGGCCTTGCAGCCGTTGGAGATGCTGGCGGCGTTCTTCTGCATGCAGGCGCCGATCCGGCCGCCGCCGGGCTGCACGCCCTTGCACAGCCGCTCGACGTCGGCCTTGCAGGGATCGACCCGGCTCTGCGCCGCGGCAAGGCTGGCCTTGCAGCTCTTCGACAGCTCGGCGTCGTGCTGCTTCAGGCAGGCCTGGACGCGGCCGGCGCCGGGCTGCACGCCCTTGCAGAACTTGTCGAACTCGGCCTGGCAGGGGGCCGGCTTCTGGGCCACCAGCGCGGCCTTGCACTGGCCGGACAGCACGTTCTCGTGCTCCAGCATGCAGCGGTCGAGGCGAGGTCCGGCGGGCTGGCTGGCGCAGTGGCGCTTGGCATCCGCGGCGCAGGCCTGCGGCAGCGGCGCGGCGAGTGCCCTCCCGGCGCCGAGCGCGGCGAGGACGAGCAGGACGGCAAGCAGGATCGGGCGCACGGCTGGACGACTCCCCCAGGGATGATCGGGCGCCCGCGGCGGACCCTGCCGGGGCGCGGGGGCCCTGATAGCACGGCCGGCCGGCCGCTGTCGCGCGGTCAGGCTGCGGTAAGCACCGCCTGCAGCACTGCGACGCGGCCTTCGGCGAGGTTTCGCCCCTGGTTGAGGGCCATCTCGGGGTAGTTCCGGCCCATCAGGGTGGCGAGCCCGGGGCCGGCCGCGGCCGCCGGAGAGGCGAATCGCCGGGCGAACCACGCGGCCGCCTCGGCCGTCACGTCCTGCCAGTGCAGGACGCGGAAGCCGGCCTGCTCCAGCACCGCCCGGGTCGCCGCCGCGTCGAGCAGGAAGCTCTCCTCGGGGCGCCGGGCCCAGGGCGTGGGATAGAGCGGCGGTCCCGCCGGGCCGGCCAGCACGTCGTGCAGCGCCAGCCGGCCGCCGGCGCGCAGGATGCGGCGGATCTCGCCATAGAGGCGGGGCCGGTCGGCGATGTTCATCGCCGCGTGCTGGGTCCAGGCGACGTCGAAGGCGGCGTCCGCGAAGGGCAGGGCGCAGGCGTCGGCGACGCGGAACTCGACCCGGCCGGCGAGGCCGAGCCGGTCGGCCAGCATCGTCGCCACGGCGACGAACTCGGGGGTCAGGTCGATGCCGGTGACCCGGCACCCCGGGACCAGCGCGAGCGAGCGGGCCGGGCCGCCGATGCCGCAGCCGACATCGAGGACGCGGTCCGCCGGCCCGATGCCGGCGAGCGCCGCGAGCTCCGCCGTGGCGGCGGCGCCGCGGGTGTGAAACTGGTCGAAGGGGGCGAGGTCCTCGGCGGTCAGGCGGTCGGGATCCTTGCCCGCCGCGGCCAGCGCGGCGAGCAGGCGTTCCGCGAGGCCGCCCTGGGCGTAGTGCCGCGTGACGGCATCGCGATCGATCTCCAGGGACGACATGCGACCTCCTCTCCTCCACCCACCCCGCGCTCATTCCTGTCATTGCCGGGCTTGACCCGGCAATCCATGGCTGCCGCAAGCTGGATGCCCGGGTCAAGCCCGGGCATGACAACGGGGTGCGGATCCAGGGCCGGCGATCCAGGAGCGGCGCCGCGTCGTCTTCCCGCCGGTCACCAGCTCAAAATCCCGCGGCCATGCCGGACGACACCGTCGAGGGATAGCGCTTGCCCTCGCCGGTCAGCCAGATCAGCTGGTCGCCGTCGCGCGCCAGCCCATAGCAACTCTCGCCCGACATCGGCCAGACCGAGCAGTACTGGTCGCCCTTGACCCGCCACTGGCCCGCCTCCGTCCCTCGCGCCGTCCGATAGAGGGTCGTGCCGCCCGGGTCGAAGTAGCTCCAGTACTCGGTGCTGCCCCAGGTGCCATGCACGCTGTTGCCGGCCAGCGTCGCCTGGATCTCGGCGCCGCCGAGGCGCTGCTCCGTGGCGCTCGCGCCGGCGGCCGCAAGCAGCAATGCGCCGGCCAGCAGCGCCGTCGTCGCCTGCCTGCCCATGCCCGTCCTCCATGGTGGGTCCGCCGGGATTATCGCGTGGCCCGCTGGCGCTGCCGATCAAGATCGCTCGAGCGGTGGGGTTGGCCGCTCAGCCCTCGGTCACCACCGGGTCGAGATCCTGCGCCGCCGCGGTCAGCCAGCGCCAGAGATAGTCGGCGAAGCTGCCGGCGACGTAGAGCTCGTATTCCGGCCCGTCCGGCCCGTCGTCGCGGGTCTGGTGCAGGATGACGTTGGCGCGGGCCGCGCCGGTCTGGGCGCAGAGCCCGGCGCGGAAGGCGCGGGGATGCAGGTCGATGCCGGTCGCCTTGGCGAGCAGCGTGCGCGCCTCGCGGCCGGAGATGGCGATCACCGTGCGCGCCTCGCTGACGTCGGTCACCGCCGCGAGCTGACCGGCGAGCGCGTCGCGCAGCTTGCCGGCGATCTCGTCCTCGCGCCCGGGCCGCGCCACCAGCAGCCATTCGTCGGGACCGAGCCACAGCGCGGTGATCCCGTCGTCGCTGGTGGTGGTGTTGGGGAGCAGCGGCAGGTTGAGCCCGATGGCGCCGTGCACCCGCTCCACGAAGCCCGGCTCCCCGGCCCGGCCGCGGAGATCGACCTGGCAGCGATGCGGCCGCTCGGCGAGCAGCAGGCCGGCGCCGGCGCGCCGCGGCGCGTCCTCGGCGGCGCGGGCCGGCAGCCCGTGATGGGCGAGCGCGCTGCGGCGCAGATAGGGCTCAGCCATTGAGGCGCGCTCCCTCGGGGTCGATGAAGCGGGGCTCGGTGACCTTGGCGCTGATGGTGCGGCCGGCGAGCGGCACGTGGACGGTGTCGCCCATCCGGGCGCGCCCGTTCTTGACCAGCGCCAGCGCGATCGAGCGCCCGAGATTGGGGCTGTAGTAGCTCGAGGTGACGTAGCCGAGCATGGTCATGGGCGGCTGCGGCCGGAGCTCGGCGACGATCTGGCCGCCCTCGGGCAGCACCTCGCTGGGGTTCTCGGTGAGCAGCCCGACGAGGTGCTTGCGGTCGGCGCGCGCCGTGTCGGCGCGGAGCAGCGAGCGCTTGCCGAGGAAGTCGGGCTTCTGCTTGCTGACGATCCAGTCCATGCCGAGGTCGCCGGGGGTGATCGTGCCGTCGGTCTCCTGGCCGACGATGATGTAGCCCTTCTCGGCGCGCAGCACGTGCATCGCCTCGGTGCCGTAGGGGGTGATGCCGTACTTCTCGCCGGCCGCCATCAGCGCCTGCCACAGCGCCAGCCCGTAGCTCGCCGGGACGTTGATCTCGAAGCTCAGCTCGCCGGTGAAGCTGATGCGGAAGACGCGCGCCGGGATGCCGGCGACATGGCCCTCGCGCACCGCCATGAAGGGGAAGAGCTGCGGGTCGAGATCGATGTCGGCGGTCAGCTCGCCGAGCAGCCGGCGGGCCATCGGGCCGTTGATCGCCACGGTCGCCCACTGCTCGGTGACCGAGGTGCAGAACACCTTGAGGTGCGGCCACTCGCACTGCAGCCAGTTCTCCAGCCAGCCGAGCACGCGCGCGGCGTTGCCGGTGGTGGTGCTCATCAGCCAGTGCTGCTCGCCGAGCCGCGTGGTGACGCCGTCGTCGAGCACCATGCCGTCCTCGCCCAGCATCAGGCCGTAGCGGCAGCGGCCGACCTCGAGCTTGGTGAAGGCGTTGGTGTAGACCCAGTTGAGCAGGACCGGCACGTCCGGGCCCTGCAGGTCGATCTTGCCGAGCGTCGAGGCGTCGACGATGCCGACGCCGGTGCGGGTCGCCTTGACCTCGCGGTTGACCGCCTCGTGCATCGTCTCGCCCGGCTTGGGGTAGTACCAGGCGCGCCGCCACTGGCCGACATTCTCGAACAGCGCGCCGCGGGCCTCGTGCCAGCCATGCATCGGGGTGCGGCGGATCGGGTCGAGCAGGTCGCCCTTCTCGTGCCCGGCGAAGGTGCCGATGGTGACCGGCGTGTAGGGCGGGCGGAAGGTGGTGGTGCCGACCGCCGGGATCTCCGTGCCGAGCGTCGCCGCCATGATCGCCAGCGCGTTGACGTTGCTCGTCTTGCCCTGGTCGGTGCCCATGCCCATCGTGGTGTAGCGCTTGAGGTGCTCGACCGAGCGGTAGCCCTCGCGCGCCGCCAGCAGCACGTCGGCGGCGGTGACGTCGTTCTGGTGGTCGACGAAGTGCTTGTGGCCGCGCCCCACCGGGCGGTCGGCCGGCACCACCCAGAGCGGCCTCAGCGGCGCCTCCTCGGGCTCCGGGCTGGTCTCCGGCGCCTCGCCGGCCGGGCCGTCGAAGCCGGCGCGGGCGGCCGCCTCGCGGCCCGCGGCGAAGCCCTCGGCCAGGCACTGGGCGAGCCCGAAGCTGCCGCGCGCGCCGCCGGCCGAGCGCTCGGCCTGGGCCGAGACGCCCGGCACGAAGGCGGCCAGCGCAGGTCCCAGCACCAGCTTGCCGCGCGACTGCGAGAACAGGTGCACGGTCGGGTTCCAGCCCCGGCCATGCCGATCAGGTCGCAGGCGATGCTGCGGGCGGCGCCCGCGACCGCGTCGCCGGCGCCGATCTGCCATCACCTTGGCGCCCTCGACCCGGCCGCGGCCGATCGTCCCGACCACCGCGTGGTTGGCCAGGACCTCGACGCCGCGGGCGCGGGCCTGGGCGGGCAGGGGGCCGTCGGCAGCCGGCCGCAGGTCGACCACGGCGACGTGCTCGGCCCCGGCCTCGGCGAAGGCGAGCGCGGCGCGGTAGGCCGAGTCGTTGTTGGCCAGGAAGAGCGGCCGGCGTCGGGCAGCACGCCGTAGCGCGTCACGTAGGTGGCGGCCGCCGCGGCCAGCATGACGCCGGGGCGGTCGTTGTCGGCGAAGACCAGCAGGCGCTCGATAGCGCCAGTCGCCAGCACGACCTCCAGGCGCGGACCCGCCAGAGGCGCTGGCGCACGGCGGGCCGAGGCGGTCGGCGGCAGGTGGTCGGAGGCCAGCTCGGCGAGCTCGAGGTAATTGTGGTCGAAATAGCCGAACACGGTGGTGCGCGGCAGCAGCGGACCTCGGGCAGCGCCGCAGGCTCGGCCAGGGCGGCGGCGACCCAGGCCGGCGCCGGCTCGCCCTCGACGCTGCGGTCGGGGCGGCCAGCAGGCTGCCGCCCATCTCCGCCTGCTCGTCGGCGAGGATCACCCGCGCCCCGGTGCGCGCCGCGGCCAGCGCCGCCGCCAGCCCGGCGGGGCCGGCGCCGACCACCAGCACGTCGCAATGGGCGTGCGTCTTGTCGTAGCGGTCGGGATCGGGCTCGCGCGGCGCCTTGCCGAGGCCGGCGGCCCGCCGGATCACCGCCTCGTAGCGCATCCAGGCCGAGGGCGGCCACATGAAGGTCTTGTAGTAGAAGCCGGCCGGGAAGAGCCGCGACAGCGTGTTGTTCACCGCCCCGACATCGAGCTCGACCGACGGCCAGCAATTGACCGAGGCGGCGACCAGCCCGTCATGCAGCTCGATCTGGGTGGCGCGGACATTGGGCTCGCTGCAGGCGCCGACGCCGAGGCTGGATCAGCGCGTTGGGCTCCTCGGAGCCGGCGCTCATGATGCCGCGCGGGCGATGGTACTTGAAGCTGCGGCCGACCAGCGCGACGCCGTTGGCGAGCAGCGCCGAGGCCAGCGTGTCGCCGTGGAAGCCCTCGAGGTTGCGGCCGTTGAAGGTGAAGCGCACCGGCCGCAGCCGGTCGACGCGGCCGCCCGCGGGCAGGCGGTGGCTCTGGGTCATCGCGGCGGGCTCTCGCGCTCGACCGGCGGCGGCGGATCGCCCATGCGGTAGACGGCGTAGATCCGGTGGGTGACGGTGTCGCGCGCGACGTTGAGCCAGCGGCGGCAGCCGCGGGCATGGTTCCAGCGCTCGTAATGCACGCCCTTGGGGTTCTTGCGCATGAACAGGTAGTCGCCCCACTCGGCGTCGCTCAGCCCTTGAAGGGATCGGCCGGGCGGGCGATGTGGGCCTCGCCGCCGTAGCTGAACTCCTCCTCGTCGCGCGGCCCGCAATAGGGGCAGGTGATCAGCAGCATCGGGCCTCGTCCTGCCGTCAGTGCGCGACGCCGGCGGCGCCGTGCTCGTCGATCAGATAGCCGTGGGTGAAGCGCTCGAGCGCGAAGGGCTCGGCCAGCGGGTGCGGGCGCTCCTGCGCCAGCGTGTGGGCGAAGACCCAGCCGGAGCCGGGCGTCGCCTTGAAGCCGCCGGTGCCCCAGCCGCAGTTGATGTAGAGGCCCTCGACGGGGGTGCGGCCGATGATCGGGCTGGCGTCGGGGCAGGTGTCGACGATGCCGCCCCACTGCCTGAGCACGCGCAGCCGGCTGAAGATCGGGAACAGCTCGAGCAGGGCGTTGAGCAGGTGCTCGACCACCGGCGGGCTGCCGGTCTGGGCGTAGGAGTTGTAGCTGTCGATGCCGGCGCCCATCACCAGCTCGCCCTTGTCGGACTGGCTGACATAGACATGCACCGCGCTCGACATCACCACCGTGTCGAGCACCGGCTTGATCGGCTCGGAGACCAGCGCCTGCAGCGGGTGGCTCTCGACCGGCAGGCGGAAGCCGGCGAGCCCGGCGAGCACGCCGGAATGGCCGGCGGCGACCATGCCGATGCGGCGCGCGCCGATATAGCCGCGGGTGGTCTCGACGCCCTGCACCCGGCCGTCGGCGATGCGGAAGCCGGTGACCTCGCAGTTCTGGATGATGTCGACGCCGCGGGAATCGGCGCCGCGGGCGTAGCCCCAGGCGACCGCGTCGTGCCGCGCCGTGCCGCCGCGGCGCTGCAGCGAGGCGCCGAGCACCGGGTAGCGCGCCGCCGGCGAGCAGTCGAGGATCGGGCAGAACTCGCGCAGCTGCGCCACCGTCAGGAACTCGGAGTCGATGCCGTTGAGGCGGATGGCGTTGACCCGGCGGTGCAGCTCGCGCAGCTCGTGCTGGGTGTGGGCCAGGCTGAGCAGGCCGCGCGGGCTGAACATGACGTTGAAGTTGAGGTCCTGGCTGAGGCCCTCCCACAGCTTCAGCGAATGCTCGTAGATCGCCGCGCTCTCGTCCCACAGATAGTTGGAGCGCACGATGGTGGTGTTGCGCCCGGTATTGCCGCCGCCGAGCCAGCCCTTCTCGATCACCGCCACGTTGGCGATGCCGTGCTCCTTGGCGAGGTAGTAGGCGGTGGCCAGACCGTGGCCGCCGCCGCCGACGATGACGATGTCGTATTCGGGACGCGGCTCGGGGCTGCGCCAGGCGAGCTCCCAATCCTCGTGATAGGCGAGCGCGTTGCGGGCGAGGCTGAAGATCGAGTAGCGCGACTTCATCGGCGTGCGGCGGATCCTGCTGGCGGCGCGGCACTCTGGCAGCGCCCCCGGCGCCGATCAAGCTTCGCCGGGCTCGGGCGACGGGATAGCGCAGTTCCCGCCGCCGACGCCGCGACGGCGCGGCGCGCTCTGTCGAATTCGCGACGCGTCGCCCGTGCCGCACTATGGCCGGCCGATGCGACACCCCGACGCTGAAAGGATGCTGTTTATTCCGATAGCGACAAGCGCTATCCTGAGGCCGACCAATTCATCCGACGAGCCGAAAACCAAGACACATGTTCGGGCAACGTCCTCGCGAGCTGCCGCAGCATCTCGCCTTCCTGCTGGTCCCGCATTTCTCGCTGATCGCCTTCACCGCGGCGGTGGAGCCGCTCAGGCTGGCCAACCGGGCGAGCGGCAAGGAGCTCTATCGCTGGCACCTGTTCTCCGGCGACGGCCGGCCGGTGACCGCCAGCAACGGCATCACGCTGCATCCCGAGGGCGCGCTGGAGCAGGCCACCGGCTTCGGCACGGTGATCCTGTGCAGCGGCATCGACGGGCATCTCTACGAGGACCGGCAGGTGTTCGCCCAGCTGCGCCGGCTCGAGCGCGCCGGCGCCGACATCGGCGCGCTCTGCACCGGCAGCCACATCCTGGCCAAGGCCGGGCTGCTCGACGGCTATCGCTGCACCATCCACTGGGAGAACCTGGCGAGCTTCAGCGAGGCCTTCCCGGAGATCGACGTCACCGCCGAGCTGTTCGAGATCGACCGCAACCGCTTCACCTGCGCCGGCGGCATCGCGGCGCTCGACCTGATGCTCAACCTGATCGCCGGCCAGCACGGCCACGAGCTGGCCGCCGCCGTCTCCGACCAGTTCATCCACGAGCGGATCCGCGACCGCCACGACCACCAGCGCATGGCGCTGCCGGCCCGGCTCGGCGTGCGCCACCCCAAGCTGATCGCCGTCATCCAGCGCATGGAGGAGAGCCTGGAGGAGCCGCTGAGCCGGGCCGCCCTGGCCGCCGCCGCCGGCCTCTCCAGCCGGCAGCTCGAGCGGCTGTTCCGCAAGTACCTCAACCGTTCCCCGGCCCGCTACTATGTCGAGCTGCGGCTCAACCGGGCGCGCCTGCTGCTGCTGCAGACCAACCTGTCGGTGATCGACGTGGCGCTCGCCTGCGGCTTCGTCTCGCCCTCGCACTTCTCCAAGTGCTACCGCGACTTCTTCGGCAAGACGCCGCGCCGCGAGCGCAGCCTGCCGGCCCGCCCCGAGGACGCGCCGCTGAGCGCCGCCTGAGCCCCTCTCCCGCGAGCGGGAGAGGTCGCGTCCTCAGCCCGCCTTGCGGATGGCGGCCCGCTTGCCGGCGAGCCGGGCGATCAGCTCGTTCCACGACTTGACGAAGGCGGCGGCGCCCTCGTCCTGCAGCTTCGCGGCGAGCGCGTCGACGTCGGTGCCGGCCTTGGCGAAGGCGGCCAGCACGCCGGCGCTGTCGCCGCCGTCCGTCGCCATCGCGGCGCCGGCCTTGCCGTGGTCGGCGACCGCCTTGAGGGTGCCCTCCGGCATGGTGTTGACGGTGAAGGGCGCCGCCAGGGCGTCGACATAGAGGGTGTCCGGGGCCTTCGGGTCCTTGGTCCCGGTGCTCGCCCAGAGCAGCCGCTGGGCGCGCGCGCCGGCATTGGCGGCGCGGCGGAAGCGGGCGGAGCTCAAGAGCTCGAGATAGGCGAGATAGGTCTGCTGCGAGGTGGCGATGCCGAGCCGGTTGGTCAGCTCGGCCGGCACCTTGCCGGCGACCGCCACGTCCCAGCGGCTGACGAAGACCGAGGCGACCGAGGCGACGGCCGGGTTGAGCCCGGCGGCGATGCGCCGCTCGACGCCGCGCATGTAGGCGTCGGCCTGGGCGAGGTACTGGGCGCGCGAGAAGAGCAGGGTGACGTTCACCGGCACGCCGGCGAAGATCGCCTCCTCGATGGCGGGCAGGCCCTCCGGCGTGCCCGGGATCTTGATGAAGAGGTTGGGCTTGCCGGCCCGGCCGTGCAGGTCGCGCGCCGCGGCGATGGTGCTCGCGGTGTCGTGGGCGAGCAGCGGCGAGACCTCGAGGGAGACCCAGCCATCGACCCCGTCGGTCCGCTGGTGGACCGGGCGGAAGAGATCCGCGGCGCGGGTGAGGTCGGCCAGCGCCAGCTGGAAGAAGAGGTCCTCGTCCTTGCCGGCCGAGGCGCCCAGCCGGTCGATGTCGGCGTCGTAGTCGGCGCTGTTCTTGAGCGCGTGGTCGAAGATCGTCGGGTTCGAGGTCAGGCCGGTGACCGACAGCTCGTCGATGTAGCGCTGCAGCGTGCCGCTGCCGAGCAGCTCGCGCGTGATGTTGTCGAGCCACAGGCTCTGGCCGATCTCACTCAGCTTGGCGGTAGGCTTCATGGTTCACCTCGCGAAGGCGCGCTGGTCGACAGGATCGTCACTCTCTGTTGCAGATGGGCTGTCGAGACCCGATCCGCCAGCGATTGCCTACACGTCCCCGTAGATGAAGGACAGCAGCACGAAGCGGCGGCCGGCGGTGACGTGCATCGCCTCGTGCAGGACGGAGGAGGAGAAGACGATCGCCGCGCCGGTTTCCGGACGGTAGATCTGGTCGCCGAATTCCGGGAAGCGCAGGCCGCCGCCCTCGAACTCCTCGGTGTTGAGGTTGATCGAGCAGGCGAAGCGGCGGTGGGCGACGATCGCCGCGGTGTTGTCGCGGTGGCCGTGGGCCTCGCCGCCGCGCTCGCCCTCGTAGCAGCCGATGCGATAGCGCTCGCGCCGGGTGATGTTGTACTGGAAGGCCTTGCGGACCTCCGGGAAGACGCGCGCCTGCAGCCGGCTGTCGACCAGCTGGTTCGGCTCGGCGGCGATCAGCCAGTGGTCGATGCGGTCCTTCCGGCCGTAGTCGGGGATGCGCATCTTGTAGTCGCTGGTCATGTCCCGGACGTTGTGCCCGGGCTCGACGAAGCGGTGCCCGGTCATGGTGTAGATCGAGATCAGCCGCTGGCAGTCGGCCCGGCTGAAGGCGTCCGGCACGACCAGGATCGGCGGATGGCAGAGCGGGCTGGCGCGCGCCGCCCGGGCCGCCGCCACCGCCGACAGCGTGCCGGCCACGATCCCGGCACCGTCCGCCGCGAAGCGCGCCAGCACGTGCTGGTTGGGCCGCAGCAGCACGGCGCCGCCGGCGGCGCAGCCATAGGCCCGCGCGATCGCCCGGTCGGCGTCGGCGACCAGCGGAAAGGGCGATCCCAGCCGCTGCTTCAGCGCCGCCAGCCCGGCCGCCGGCGCGCCCGCCAGGACGTAGGTCCAGGTCCCGGCCGCCGCCAGCGCCGCCGCCTCCGCCAGCACCGCGTCGAAGGCGCCGCGGCGCTCCGGGTCGGGCAGGAAGACCAGCAGCAGGAAGCGGCCGGCGATGTGGTCGGCGGTCGGGTCTACCGTGGTGCCGTCGTCGGACGGCAGCGCGAAGGGCGGCGCGATGTCGCCGATCTCGGCGCGGCCGGCCGGGGCCTCACGCCGGGTCGCTGGCGACGTAGTCTTCATAGCGCGGGCGCTCGAACAGGCGGCGGACCATCGGCTCGAAGGCGACCAGCGGCAGCGTGTCGTAGGCCGGATCGAAGGCGGTCTGGTCCCAGCGCTCGCAGAACTCGACGGTGCGCTCGAAACAGGGATGGCCGCGATACTTCTCGCGGGCGTTCCGGTCCTGGCCGTAATGGTGCCAGTAGTAGTAGCCCTGGAAGACGGCGTGCTTGGCGACCAGCCAGTGGGTCGCCTGCGAGACGTAGGGGCGCAGGATGCCGGCCGCGATGTCGGCATGGTTGTAGGGCGCCAGCACGTCGCCGATGTCGTGCAGCAGGGCGGCGACGACGGTCTCCTCGTCGGCGCCGTCGCGCTGCGCCCGGGTCGCCGTCTGCAGCGAGTGCTGCAGACGGTCGATCTTGTAGCCGATGGGGTCGCCGCCGAGCTTCTTCAGCATCGCCAGGACCTCGTCGGCGAAACCGGCGGCGTGGGCGTGGAAGCGGCGGTCGAGAAGCTGGTAGTCGTCCCAGGTTCCCTCGTCCATCCGGGTGAAGCTGACGGTCTCGTTCATCGGCTGGCTCCAGGCTGCAAGGCGGGAATCATAGCGCGTCGGCGGCGGCCTTCCTAGGCGGCGGCCGCGGCCGCGTCGGCGGCGCCGACATGAGTGGCGAAGGTGCCGAGGTCGATGTTGCTGCCGCAGACCACCAGCCCGACGCGCTTGCCGGCCAGCCGCTCGCGCAGCGGGCCGCAGAGCGCCGCGGTGGCGGCCGCGCCGGCCGGCTCGACCGCCAGCTTCATCTCGCGGAACAGCAGCCGCATGCAGCGGCGCATGGCGTCGTCGTCGATCAGCACGATCTCGTCGACATGGGCGTGGGCCAGCGCGAAGCTCTGGGGCAGGGCATAGGGCGCGCCCAGGCTGTCGGCGATGGTGCGGACCCGCTCGATCTTCTCCGGCTTGCCGCTCCTGAAGCTGCGATACATCGAATCGGCGCCCTCCGGCTCGACCCCATAGACGGCCGCCTGCGGCTGCATCTGCTTCACCGCGGCGGCGATGCCGGCGATCAGGCCGCCGCCGCCGATCGGCACGATCACCGCGTCGAGCGCGGGCGCCTGGCGGCAGAGCTCCCAGCCCAGCGTCGCGGTGCCGAGCGTGGTGAGCGGGCCCTCGAAGGGATGCACGAAGCTGCGGCCCTCCTCCTGCTCGATGCGGCGGACCAGCTCGAAGGCGGCGTGCACGTCCGGCGCCAGCACCACCTCGGCGCCGTAGCTGCGGCAGCGCTCGATGCGGAACGGGTTGGCAGTCTGCATCATGACCACCTTGGCCGTCGTGCCGAGGATGCGCGCGGCATAGGCGGTGGCGATCGCATGGTTGCCGGCGCTGACCGCGGTGACGCCGCGGGCGAGCGCCTCCTTCGGCAGGTTCATCATCACGGTGAGGGCGCCGCGCGGCTTGAAGGTGCCGGTGTACTGGAAGAGCTCGAGCTTGAGCACGACCTCGGTCTTGTCGCCGGCGGCGGCCGCGATGTCCGGCCCGCGCCAGACATGGGTCGGGGTCTCGCGGACGAGGTCCCCCAGCTTCTGGCGGGCGGCGGCGATCTCGGCGACGGTCGGACTCTGCATCGTTTCCTCTTGCTGGCGCGGCGGCATGGTTGTAGTGGCCGGCAGCATGCCCGTTCCGCCGCCCGCTGCCCAGGGTTCGTCGAGCACAGATCGGCCGGCCGTCGCGGCGATCGTCGCCGACCTGGCGGCGGCTGGCCTCGCCTGGCGCGGCGGCTTCCATCCCGCGCCGCAGGACGGCGTGCCGGCGCTGCCCGGCGGCCGGGCGGCGGCGACCCTGATTCTCGCCGGCACGGTGGGCTCGGCCTGGTGGGCGGATTTCGCGCCGTCGCCCGAGGCCCGCGACGGCGCGGCCGACCCGCTCGATCGCTGGTCGCGGCGGCTGCTGACGGATCTGGCGGCCCGGCACGCCGCGGCGGCGCTGTTCCCCTTCGGCGGCCCGCCCTACCTGCCGTTCCAGCGCTGGGCCGGGCGTGCCGAGCCGGTGGCGCCGTCGCCGCTCGGCATCCTGATCCATCCCGAGTACGGGCTCTGGCACGCCTATCGCGGCGCACTCGCCTTCGCGGAGCGGCTCGCCCTGCCGGCGCCCCCGGCCGCGCCGAATCCCTGCGCCTCGTGCCGCGGGCGGCCATGCCTCGAGGCCTGCCCGGTGGGCGCCTTCGCGGCGGCCGGCTACGACGTCGCGCGATGCGTCGCCCACCTCGACGGGCCGGCCGGCGGCGCCTGCGTCGCCGCGGGCTGTCAGGCGCGGCTTGCCTGTCCGGTCGGGTCCGATTATCGCTATGCACCGGCGGCCGCCGGGTTCCACATGGCCGCCTTCCTGCGGGCGCGGCGCGGGCACGGCACGAGAGGGTGAGATGGCGAGGTTCCTGCTGGTGCATCACGGCGTCGACCGCGAGGAGCGGGTGGAGCCGATGCTGGCCGCCAAGGGGCACAGCGTCGACTGGCTGCGGCCGCCGGCGGGCGAGCGGCTGCCGGCCGACACCAGCCGCTATGCCGGGGTCGTGGTGTTCGGCGGCGCGATGCATGTCGAGCATGCGCCGCAGCTGCCCTGGCTGCAGGAGGAGATCGGCTGGATCACCGACCATGTCGCCGGCGGCGGCGCGCTGCTCGGCATCTGCCTCGGCAGCCAGCTGCTGGCCCACGCGCTGGGCGGCCGGGTCGGCGCCCATCCCGAGGGGATGACGCAGATCGGCTACTTCCCGGTGCAGGCGACGCCGGCCGGTTCCGGGCTGTTCCCCGACCCGCCGCTCGACGTCTATCACTGGCACGAGCAGGGCTTCGAGCTGCCGGCCGGCGCCGAGCTGCTGGCGACCGGCCCCGACTTCCCCAACCAGGCCTTCCGCCATGGCCGGTGCTACGGCCTGCAGTTCCACCCGGAGGTGACGCCGCGCATGCTGCGGCGCTGGCTGGAGGACGGCGCGCACCAGCTGACCCGGCCGGGGGCGCGGCCGCTGGAGCGGCAGCTGGCCGACTGCGAGCGCTGCAACGACCGGCTCGCCGGCTGGCTCGACGCCTTTCTCGATCACTGGACGGCCGTCGCCGTCGCGCCGGCAGGGACGCCCCGAAGCGCTGTTGCACAGCCTGCCGCCCAACCATTAAATTACTGAATCACATGGAATTTCACGTTGTCCTTCCAGGGTCCGATGGGCTATCTACCGCCCAGTTCCGCCGTCGCACTCCACAGGGGGATCCGAGCCTTGCGCATCCCGTTCCTCACCGCCCTGCTGGCCGCTGTCCTGGCCATCGGTCCGGCAGCCGCCGCCACCAACAGCACCACGCAGAAGACCACCACCACCACGACCAAGGCCGCCGCCACCAAGCCGAAGCCGAAGCCCGCCGCCAAGACCCAGGCGAAGCCGGCCGTGAATGACGGCAAGGTCCATATCGACGCGGCGCTGACCTCGGGCGCCCGCCTGATCACCAAGCCGATCCAGTGGACCATCACCAAGGCGAGCGCCGACCCGGCCAAGCCGGGCGAGGTCGTGCACAACTCCACCGCGCCCTCGATCGCGGTGGCGCTGCAGCCCGGCGACTACTCGGTCAAGGCGGTGCTCGGCCTGCAGACGGCGACGTCGCCGCTCAAGGTCGTCGCCGGCAAGCCGAACCACCTCACCGTCGACATGCATGCCGGCTACATCACGCTCTCGATGATTCCCAACGCCGGCAGCCCGAGGATCACCCAGCCGATCAACTGGGAGATCTACACCTACGTCCGCGGCAAGCGGGCCGATGCCGGCAAGAAGATGGCCGCCACGGTCGGGCCCAATGCCGAGTTCTACCTGCCGGCCGGCGGCTACACCGTTCGTGCGACCTACCAGAACACGGTCAGCGAGGTGGTCGTGCCGCTCGGGCCGGGCATCGGCTACGACTACACCATCAACCTCTATGCCGGCCGGCTCAGCCTGAACGCGGTCAGCGTGCGCGGCACGACCCCGGTCGACAAGGTGACCTGGCAGATCGTCAAGGCCACGCCCGGGGCCGATGGCGCCCGCGAGCCGATCACCGAGCTGACCGGCGCCACGCAGGACTTCATCCTGCGCGAGGCCAAGTACGTCGCCATCGTCAAGGCGGCTGCCATCACCTACGAGGTGCCGTTCGAGATCAAGTCGGGCAGAGCGACCCGGGTGAAGGTCACCCTGGCGCCCGACGGCAAGTCCAAGGCGAGCGTCAACGGCTGACCCGGCGGGCGGCGGCCACGGCCGCCGCCCGATCCTTCTCTACTGCAGCAGCGACAGGCCGCGATCGGGATAGCGTCCCGGCGCGGCGGCCGCGGGCCGTACCGGCAGGACCAGCCCGGCGGCGGCGAAGTGACGGGCGACCCGGTCGGCATGGTCGGCGGCCGCGCGGGCCGCCGCGGCCGGCAGGCAATCCTGGAGCAGGGTGGCCGCCAGGCTGTAGCAGCAGCGCTGGCAGCCGCCGACGACCCGCAGCAGCAGCGCCTCGTCGGCGCCGAGCACCCGGCATCCGCCGCAGCGCAGGTCGAGCGGCCGCGTATGGTGCTGGGCCAGCACCGTCATCATGCAATGGAAGGGGAGGATCGCCTCCTCGACGCCGGCGACGGTGAAGCCCTGGCGCAGCCGCGGCATGGCCTCGGCGATGTTGCGATGGTGAGCCACCCAGTGGCGGCAGGCCCAGAGCAGGAACTGCTCGGCGAGCGTGAATCCGGCCAGCTCGTCCGGCGTCGGTCGGTTGTCGGCGGCGGTGCGCATCGGCTCTCCCCGTGACGTTGAAGAGCAGACGATAGGACGCCTTAAATGCGATTGCAACTCATTCGCATTTACTGAGACGCCCAGCCGATCCGCCCCCGCCGCGACGGCGGGGGCGGCCGGCGCGGCTCACACCGCGAACACCTCGGCGGGCAGCCGCGACATGAAGCGGGTGCCGCTCCGGGTATAGACGCAGGTGTCGATGAGCCAGGTGTTGAACAGGCTCTCGAAGTTGGTGACCATGTTCTCCTCGAAGACGCGGTCGAGGTACTTGTCGTCCTTGAAGTGGAAGTAGAACTCGCCGACCCAGTCCGGCGGCAGGCTGAGGCCGAGCTCGTAGCCCAAGGCCCAGCCCGGCTCGTTCCACAGCCCGACCGATTCGTAGTAGCGCCGCAGCACGGCGTTGACCTCGCGCACGGTCATGCCTGCCTTCACCTCGCGGGCGATCACCGGGTAGACCCCGCCGGCCCGGCGATAGAGGTCGAGCATCTCCTTCGGCGGATCGCCGAGATAGAAGCCGCGCATGACGTTGCCGTGATAGCGGTTGTAGACGCCGCTGAGGTCGGCGGTGAGGAACTCGCCGGCCTGGATCACCTTGCGCCCGGCCTGGGCTTGGCCGGCCGAGACCGACTTCCCGCCCTTGACCGGCGTCGCGTTGAAGATCGGGATCAGCGCCGGGAACTCGCTGCCGGCCGCCATCATCGCCCGGGTCGCCTCGCCGAACAGCTCGAGCTCGGTGATGCCGGGCCGCAGCGTCTTCCTGATCGTCTCGTGCCCGAGATCGGCGAAGGCGACAGCCTTCTCGATGCAGGCGACCTCGGCCGGCGATTTCGCACGCCGGGCCAGCCGCACCACCTCGCTGCCGTCGACGACGCGGCAGCCGGCGGCGAGGAAGGCGCCCTCCAGCATGCGGCTCACCGCCGGGTTGGGGATGTAGCTCCAATGCTCCATCGCCACCGTGCCGTTGAGCCAGCCCTTGGCCTGCAGCTCGGCGATGACGAAGGGCAGGCTGACCGAGGCTTCGCGGCTGGGGAAGAAGCGGTTGTCGGTCGAGATCGAGGTCTTCGCCAGCACCGGCAGCTCGGTCGGGTTGTCGAAATGCACGAACTCGTCGTGATCGACGTGGATCGCCGTGCCGTAGAGCTGCGGGTAGCGCATCGGGCTGTTCGCCTTGTACCAGCTGGCGAAGAAGCCGTGCAGCCACGCGACGTGGTCGGGCGTGGTGACGTAGAGCAGGTCGATCTTCCGCTCCGCCATCAGGCGGCGGACCTTGGCGATGCGCGCGCGATACTCCTCGGGCGCGAAGGCGAGCTCGCGCGAGCTCTCGGGCAGCGGCTCGAAGGCCCCGGGGGCGAGGCCGATATAGGATTTGTCCTCGGGCATGAAACTCCTCCTCATGAGCTTTGACGGTGGTCAGCCGGCCCGCCGCAGGCTCTCGCGCAGCTGGTACCACGCGGTCGCCGCCTGGATGTAGAGCGGGTAGGCGGCGTGCAGCGGCACGGCGGCCAGCGGGCTGAAGCGGAAGGGGATGTCGCGCGGATCGACGCCGGCGGCGAGCCGCGCCAGCTCGGCGCCCATCGCCGTCGCGAGCGCGACGCCGCGGCCGTTGCAGCCGAGGAAGGCGAAGGCGCCGTCGCCGAGATCGTGCAGATGCGGCAGGTGGTCGAGCGTCACCGCGACGTCGCCGCCCCAGTAGAATTCCGGCCGGCAGCGGCCGGCGAGGGCCGGGAACAGCCGCTCGACATAGCCGACGAGGTGCGCCACCTGCGTGCCGTGGGCGAGCGGCCTGAGCGAGCCCGGACCGCCCATCACCAGCCGACCTTCCGCATCCTTGCGGAAGTAGCGCAACAGGGGATGGGTGTCGGAGACGGCGATGTCGTCCCGCAGCAGGCGGCTGCGCTCGGCCTCGGGCAGCGGCCCGGTGGCGATCTGGTAGGTGGCCACCGGGATGTAGCTCTCGGCGAGGCCGCGCCAGGCGCGGTTGGCATAGGCGTTCATGCAGAGGACCAGCCGCTCGGCCGCCAGCCGGCCCGCCGACGTGGCGAGGTGCCAGCGGTCGCCGCTGCGGGCGATCCTCTCGACCCGGCTGTGCTCGAGCAGCCGGGCGCCCGCGGCGGCCGCGGCGCGGGCCAGCCCGCGCGTGTAGGCGAGCGGCTGCAGCCGGCCGGCCCGCCGGTCGATCCAGCCGCCGCGATAGCCGCGCGCGCCCGAATGGTCGGCGATTCCCGCGGCGTCGAGCGCGGCCACGGGGGCGCCGCGCTCGCCCCATTGCCGGGCGCGCTCCTGCACCAGCCGGACGGCGGCGTCGTCATGGGCCGCCTGGATCCAGCCATGGCGGACGGCGTTGCAGTCGATGCGGTGGCGATCGACCAGCGCGAAGAGGACGTCGGCGGTGCGCCCGGCGAAGCGATCATCGGCTCGGCGGCGTCGCGGCCGAAGGTGGCGATCAGGTCGTCCGGGTCGCGCTTCAGCGGGATGACCTGCCCGCCATTGCGCCCGAAGCGCGCCGTGACCGATCGCCTCGGCCTCGAGCAGGGCGACGTCGACGCCCTGCTCGGCGAGGT
Source organism: Dongiaceae bacterium (assembly GCA_046349435.1). GTDB lineage: Bacteria > Pseudomonadota > Alphaproteobacteria > Dongiales > Dongiaceae > JAXMCI01. The sequence continues at coordinate 18,112 of JAXMCI010000058.1, forward strand.
GCAGCGCCGTCGACAGCCCGGCGATGCCGCCGCCGACCACGGCGACGTCCGCCCGCGCCTCGCCCTCGAGCCGCGGCGCGCCGGGTTGGGCTCGGCCGTCGCCTCCCGAGCGCGGCGGGCCGAGCCCGGCGAGCCGCGGCGCGAGGACGTCATTCCCGCCCCGGACGCGGTGCGGCGGCTGCTCCGGCGAGCCGCGCCCTCCCCCCCGCCAGGGGGGGCGCGTGCGCGAGGCGGTGCGACGGCTGGCGGCTACGACTGCAGCCATTCGGCGAAGCGCTTCTGGGTGGCGTCGTAGTTCTGCTCCCACCAGCTCCAGTCGATGTGGAACTGCACCTTGACGTTCTCGGGATAGGAGGGCAGCAGCTTGGCGAGGTCGGGGGCGATCAGCTCGAAGGCCTTCTCGTTGGTCGGCCCGTAATACATCAGGCGGGCGAAGGCGGCCTGCGGCTCGGCCCGGCCGAGCCAGTTCATGATCTCCATGCCGCCCTTCTTGTTCGGCCGGCCCTTCATGCAGAGCCAGGCCTCGACCTCGCCCTGGTAGGCGGCCTCGTTCCAGACGAACTGGTAGGGCGCGCCGCGGTCGCGGATGGTGACCAGGCCGCGGCCGTTCCAGACGTAGAGGAGGTCGACCTCCTTGTCCTCCATCATCTGCTGCTGCTGGCCGCCGCTCTCCCACCAGGTGACGACGTGCGGCTTGATCTTGTCGAGGCTCTTGAAGGCGCGGTCGAGGTCGAGCGGATAGAGCTTGTCCATCGGCACGCCGTCGGCCAGCAGCGCGAACTCGATGGTCGGGTAGGCGGTGTACTTGCCGAAGGCGCGCGGCCCCGGATACTTCTCGACGTTCCAGAAGTCGCGCCAGTCCTTCGGGTGGTCGTCGCCCGGCCACTTCTCCTTGTTGTAGACCATGACGTAGGAGAGGGTGTTGGAGGAGATGGCGTAGTCGCCGTAATGCATCTGGTTGGGGGTCAGCGCCGACTTGTCGACGATGCTCCAGTCGACCGGGTCGACCACGCCCTTCTTGATGAACATCGGCGTGTCGAGGCCGGCGCCGCCGATGAAGTCGATCGCCATGTTGCCCGCCTCGTGCATGGCGATCACCTTGGCGGTGTCGTACGGGATGATCTTCACCGGCACGCCGGACCGGTCGGTGAAGGGCTGGTAGTAGGACTGCTTGATGCGGTCGTCCCACTCGCCGCCCCAGCCCATGGTGGTGACCGGATCGGCCGCCTGGGCCGAGCGCTGGCCGGCCAGCCCGACCAGCACCGAGAGCAGCGCCGAGCCGGCCGCCGCCTGGGTCAGCCGGGCGAGGAACTCGCGACGGCCCAGCCCCTTGGTCTCCTCGAGAATCTGCCTCAGCTCCGCCGAGGCCCGGTCCTGTTCCTTGCGATCGAACATGTTCGTTCTCCCCGTTCTGCTCGTGGTGGTTAAGCGACCGGCGCCAGCCGGCGACGCCGGCCGCGCCATTCGATCAGCGTGGCCGCGGCGAAGGCGGCCAGCGCGATGGCGATGAGGGTGGTGGACGCAGCGGCGATGATCGGCTGCAGCGACATCCGCACGCCTTCCCAGAGCCGGACGGCGAGCGGCTTCTCGACGGTGCCGAGCAGGAACAGCGCGACGAGCAGCTCCTGCGCCGACTGCAGGAAGGCGAAGATCGCGCCGACCGCGATGCCGGGCGCGATCGCCGGCAGGGTGATGCGCAGCACCGCGCCGAGCGGGCTGGCGCCATGGATGATCGCCGCGCGCTCCAGGTCGCGGTCGTAGGAGCGCAGCCCGGCCATGACGTTGAGCACGACGTAGGGAATGCCGGTCACGGTGTGGGCCAGCACGAGGCCCGGCACGCTGTCGACCAGCCGCAGCGGCACGTAGAAGAGGTAGAGCGAGATGGCGCGGATGATCGGCGGCGTCACCAGCGCGGCCAGCAGCAGCGCCTCGATGATCGCCTTGCCCGGCAGGCGCGCGCGGGACAGCGCGAATGCAGCCGGCACGCCGAGCAGGGTCGAGAGCAGCGCGGTCGCCAGCCCGACCTCGGCGGTGATGCCGTAGGAAGCGAGCCAGTCGGGATCGCCGAGCAGCTTGTCGTACCACTGCAGCGACAGGCCCGGCGGCGGGAAGGTGAGGAAGCTGCTGCTGCTGAAGGAGACGCCGATCACCACCGCCACCGGGAACAGCAGGTAGGCCATGACCAGCAGGCCGGCGAGCCAGAGCAGCCAGCCGGCCCTCATGCCTGGCCCCCGAAGGCACGCTCGAATCCGAATCGCCGGTTGAAGGCGACCAGCAGCGTCATGGTGAGGAGGAGCAGCAGCGCCGAGGCGGCGCTCGCCAGGGGCCAGTCGAGCAGCTGGCTCGCCAGCATGCCGATGGTCTGCGAGATCATCGTCTGCTTCGGCCCGCCGAGCAGCGCGGGGGTGATGTAGAAGCCCAGGGCGTTGACGAAGGTGAGCAGCGAGCCGGCGAGGATGCCGGGCGCGCTCAGCGGCAGGAAGACCTCGCGGAAGCGCCGCCAGGGACCGGCGCCGTGCGCCTCGGCGGCGCGCAGGCGCTCGATGGGTCGATGCGCAGCATGCCGGCATAGAGGCGAGGATCATCAGGGGCAGCATCACCTGCACCATGCCGACCGGCCGCCGACGGATCCAGCAGCCCGGCGGATCGGTCACCAGCCGGCGGCCGCGACGAGCCCCCGTTGACCGCGCCCGGCGCCGATGCAGACCATCCAGGCGTAGGTCCGGCGATCATCGGCCGTAGGGCATCAGCACCGCGAGAGGAACGTTGAACTCTCGCAGGTGCCGCGGCAGCGGGTCAGCAGCATGGCCACGGGATAGCCCAGCACCAGGCAGCCGACGGTTGATCACCGACGAACTTCAGCGTCGTCCAGATCACCCTGCATAGAGCGGCGTGGAGAACAGCTCGCGATAGTGCGCGGCGGTGACGCCGTCCGGGCCATCGAAGCTGCGCACCAGCATCAGGCCGAGCGGCACCAGGTCGAGGGAGTTCATAGCAGATGCCGGTCGGCGCCAGCAGCAGCAGCGGAATGTGCGCGCGCGCGCCTGCGGTGGCGGGCCGGGCGCGCCGCCATCGGCCCGGCCTTCCCGTCGGCCGGCATCAGCCGAAAGCCGCCTCGGCCCGGGAGGGTCCAGGACAGCACCACCTCGGCGCCCGGCTGCAGCTGGCGCACGGCGGCCGCGGCCCGGCTTCCGGGCGATGGCGCAGCCGCTGCCACGCTCGGCCACCAGCTTGGGCTCGTCGCCGAGGAAGACCGCCGCGCGGCGACGCGCGCCCGCGCCGGTTGCGCTGCGGGTCCGAGGAGCCGCCGTTCGGCGCCTCCAGGGCCACCGCCTCGGGGCGGAACACGACCTCGACGGGGCTGCCGGGAGGCAGGTGCTGCGGCGACTCGCCGAACACCCGCTCGCCGTCGCCGACATCGACCTGGCCGTCGCCGGACCGTCCCGCCACGGCGCCGGCCAGGATGTTGGCGCCGCCCAGGAGGCGGGCGACCTCGAAGCCGCCGGCAGAGGGCGCTGGTAGAGGATCTCGGCCGCCTGCGGCCTGCTCCCGCCACGCCGCCCCTCGCGCCAACGACGTCGATCTCGACGTGCTGCGGACGCTGACCGAGGCCGACCTCAAGGAGCTCGGCCTTTCGCTCGGCGATCGCAAGCGGCTGCTGCAGGCGGTCGCCGCCATGGCGGTCGTCACGGCGCGACGCCGGACTCCGGCTCCGCCCCCGGCGCCGACGGCACCGCCTGCCGAGGCATCGCCGGCCGAGCGACGCCAGCTCACCGTGATGTTCGTCGACCTCGTCGGCTCGACCGCGCTCAGCCAGCGGCTGGACCCGGAGGAGATGCGCGACGTCCTGCAGGACTACCAGAACATGGTGGCGGGAGAGATCGGCCGGTTCGAGGGCTTCGTGGCCAAGCTCATGGGCGACGGCGTGCTCGCCTATTTCGGCTGGCCGCGGGCGCGGGAGGACGAGCCCGAGCGGGCGGTGCGCGCCGGCCTGGCGGTGGTCGCCGCGGTGCGCCGGCTGCCGCGCGTCGCCGGCCAGCTCCTGGCCGCGCGGGTCGGGATCGCCACCGGGCTGGTGGTCGTCGGCGACCTCGTCGGCGAGGGCGCGGCCCAGGAGCAGGCGGTGGTCGGCGACACGCCCAACCTGGCGGCTCGCCTCCAGGCGCTGGCCGAGCCCGGCATGGTGGTCATCGGCGAGGCGACCCGCCGGCTGATCGGCGACCTGTTCGTGCTCCGCGATCTCGGCGGGCAGGTCCTGAAGGGGATTCGCGAGCCGGCGGCAGCCTTCGTCGTCGAGGGCGAGCGCGCCGTGGAGAGCCGGTTCGCGGCGCGCCAGGGCGGCACCATGGCGCTGGCGCCGATCGTCGGGCGGGACCAGGAGCTGGCGCTGCTGCTCGAGCGCTGGCGGCAGGCGGGCAGCGGCGAGGGCCAGGTCGTGCTGCTGACCGGCGAGGCGGGGATCGGCAAGTCGCACATCACCGAGGCGCTGATCCAGAGGGTGGCGGCCGAGCCGCACTTCCTGCTGCGCTACCAATGCTCGCCCTACCACACCGACTCGGCGCTCTATCCGGTCATCCAGCAGCTCTCCTTTGCCGCCGGCCTGGCGGCCGAGGAGGACCTCGCCCGACGGCTCGACCGGCTGGAGGCGGTGCTCGCCCGGGCGACCGACGATGTCGGCGAGGCGGCGCCGCTGCTGGCGGCGCTGGTCGGGCTCGACGGCGCGGCGCGTTACGGCGCGCCGGCCATGGGGGCCCAGCAGCGCCGGGCCCGCACGCTTGCCATCCTGGTGCAGCAGCTGACCGGCCTGGCGCGACGCCGGCCCGTGCTGTGGGTCGTCGAGGACGCGCACTGGGTGGATCCGACGACGCTCGAGCTGATCGAGGCGGGGCTGGACGCCATCCAGGGCACGCGCGTGCTGGCGCTCATCACCGCCCGGCCCACCTTCACGCCCGCCTTTGCCAGCCACCCGGTGGTGACGCGTGTCGCCCTCAACCGGCTCGCCCGGGCGGCCATGCAGGCGATCGTCGCGCGGATCACCCGGGGCAAGGCGCTGCCGGATGCGCTGCTCGACGAGATCGCCGCCCGCACCGACGGGGTGCCGTTGTTCGTCGAGGAGATGACCAAGGCGGTGCTGGAATCCGGCGCCCTGCAGGAGACCGGCGAATCCTACCGGCTTGCCGGTCCGCTCAGCCATCTCGCGATCCCGACGACGCTGCACGACTCGCTGATGGCACGGCTCGACCGGCTGCAGCCGGTCAAGATGGTCGCGCAGACCGCCGCGGTGATCGGCCGGAGCTTCGACCATGCGACCATCGCCGCGCTCTCGGGAATGCCCGAGGTCCAGCTCGCCGAGGCGATGCGCAAGCTGGTCGAGGCCGAGCTGGTCTTCCGGCGCGGCGTCCCGCCCGACGCGACCTACCTCTTCAAGCACGCGCTGGTCCGCGACGCCGCCTATGAGAGCATGCTGAAGAGCCGTCGCCAGGCGCTGCATCTGCGCCTCGTCGACATCCTGGAGGCCGGCGGGACGACGCCGCCGGAGCTGCTGGCGCAGCATGCCCAGGCTGCGGGCGCCGCCGGGCGCGCGATCGCCTGGTGGCGGGAGGCGGGCGAGGCGGCGGTCGGGCGTGCCGCCTTCGAGGAGGCGGCGGCGCATCTCGACGCCGCGCAGGCCCTGCTGCCCGCGCTGGAGGACGCGACCCGGCGCAAGCGCGAGGAGGCGGTGATCGCCACGGCGCGCGCCCACGCCTCGCTGGTCAGCCGCGGCTATGCCCACGATGAGACGCGGGCGCTCTACGCCCGCGCCGACGCGCTCGCCGAGGCGGCCGACGATCCGCGGCTGCTGATGCCCGCCCGCTACGGCCTCTGGGTCTACTACCACGTGCGGGAGGAGGTCGGGCCGGCGCTCGCCATGCTGGAGCAGTTCCGCACGGTCGCGGCGCGCTGGGACGATCCGCAGCTCACCATGATGCTCTACCGTCTTCTGGCCACCAGCCAGACCATGGGCGGGCGGCTGCTGGAGGCCCGCGAATCCGCCGGGCGGGCGCGCGCCCTCTATGTTCCCGCCCGCGACGAGGCGCTGAGCGTCAGCACCGGGACCAACCCGCTGGTCTCGATCAACTCCTACTCCTCGCTCACGGAGCTGGCGCTGGGCTTTCCCGACCGTGCCCGCCTGGAGGCGGACGTGGCCCGGGAGATCTGGCTGCAATCCGAGCTGGTCAATACCCGCGCCTATGGCATGTGGCACCGTGCGGTGCTGCTGGTGCTCGCCGGCGATGCCGCGGAGGCGGGGACGCTTGCCGCGGAGCTCGTCGCCTATGCCGGCCAGAGAGGATTGCCGTTCTGGGAGGGGATCGCCCAGGTCGTCCTGGCCTGGAGCCGGCTGGGGCTGGGCGACGCGGCCAGCGCCGCTGCGGCGATGCCGGCCGCGCTCCGCGCGGCGGAGACGTCGGGCAGCGGCCTCTTCGGGAGCCTCGCGCGTTCGGTCCTGGGCGAGGCCCTGGCGGTACTGGGCGATCCCGCCGGGTTGCGCGCCATCGACGATGCGATGGCGCTGGCGGCACAGAGCGGCGCCGTCTATGCGCTTCCCGAGATCCAGCGCCGCCGCGGCGTGGTGCTGCGGCGGCTGCGTCCCGACGCCCCCGACGCGGCGGAAGCCGCCTTCGCGGGGCGCTGGCGACCGCGCGATCGCAGCAGGCCCGCCTCTGGGAACTGCGCTCGGCCACCGCTCGCCCAGCTGATGGCGGAGCAGGGGCGGCGCAGCGAAGCGCTCGAGCTCCTGGCGCCGGTCTGCGCCGGCTTCACCGAGGGCTTCGGCAGCGGCGACCTGGCGGCGGCCACGGCCCTGGTCGAGCGGCTGCGCGCCCTGACCGGCCGCGTCAGCCGGCGGGGCTTTCGCTCGCGCGGCGGCGCTCCAGCCGCTTCTTCCACAGCCGCTCGATCTCGCGGCCGAGCAGCGCGAACTCGGCTGCGGCGCGCCGTGCCGCGGCGCCAGGCAAGGCCGATCTGGCGGACCGGCGCGTCGGCCGCCAGCGGCCGGGTCACCACCCGGGTGCCGGCGAGGATCCCGAGGCGAGCGCCAGCTCCGGCAGCAGCGTGACGCCGAGGCCGTTATCGACCATCTGCACCAGGGTCGGCAGGCTGGTCCCGGCGAACTCGTCGGCATGGCGCGGCGCGCCGAGGCCGCAGGCCGAGAGCACGTGGTCGCGCAGGCAGTGCCCGTCCTGCAGCAGCAGCAGGGGCTCCTCCTCGAGCGCGTCGGGCGCCACCACGCGGCCGGCGGCGAGCCGATGGCCCTCGGGCAGCGCCGCGGCGAAGCGGTCGTCGAACAGCGGCAGGGTCTCGGCGCTGCCGCAATCGTAGGGCAGGGCGAGCAGCAGCAGGTCGAGGCTGCCCTCCTGCAGCTGGGCCAGCAGCCGCTCGGTCAGGTCCTCGCGCAGATAGAGCCTGAGGGCGGGGTAGGCGCGGCGCAGCGCCGGCAGCACGGGCGGCAGCAGGAACGGCCCGATCGTCGGGATGACGCCGAGCCGGATCGTGCCGGTGAGCGGGGCGCGGCTCGCCGCGGCGGCCCGCGCCAGCGCCTCGGCGTCCTCGAGCAGCCGGCGCGCCCGCTCCACCGTCTCGCGGCCGAGCGGCGTGAAGACGACGCGGCGCCGGGTGCGATCGACCAAGGCTGCGCCGAGCACGCCTTCCAGCTCCTTCAGGCTGGCGCTGAGGGTCGACTGGGTGACCGCCAGGGCCTCGGCGGCACGGCCGAAATGGCCATGCTCGGCGAGGCCCACGAGGTGCCGGAGCTGCTTCAGGGTCGGCAGGTTGACGTTCGTCTGCATCGATCAGTCTGACCGGAAAAATCAATTGGAACGATTACAAAGTGGTGGCCATCTTCCGGTGCGTCAAGCCATTCCAACCCCGACATGGGAGACCAGACCGATGCTGACCGTTGGCGACACGTTCCCCTCCTTCGCCCTCAAGGCGGTGGTGTCCACCGACCCGAAGAACGCCTTCACCGAGGTCACCGAGCAGTCGGATGCCGGCAAGTGGAAGGTCGTCTTCGCCTGGCCGAAGGACTTCACCTTCGTCTGCCCGACCGAGATCGCGGCCTTCGGCAAGCTCAATGGCGAGTTCGCCGACCGCGACGCGGTGATCTACGGCGTCTCGACCGACAGCGAGTTCGTCCATCTCGCCTGGCGGCAGAACCACGCCGACCTCAAGGCGCTGCCGTTCCCGATGCTGGCCGACATCAAGCGCGAGCTGAGCGCGGCGCTCGGCATCCTCGACAAGGCGGAGGGCGTCTGCCTGCGCGCCACCTTCATCGTCGACCCCGAGGGCGTGATCCGCTTCGTCTCGGTGAACGACCTCTCGGTCGGCCGCAACCCGCAGGAGGTGCTGCGGGTGCTCGACGCGCTGCAGACCGACGAGCTCTGCCCGTGCAACTGGCAGAAGGGCGACGCGGTCCTCAAGGCCGCCTGATCCCCGTCGAGCCAGCCCCCGCCATCCCGGGGCGGCGCCCGCCGGCGCCGCCCCGCTGTTCCAGGAGATCCGTCCGATGTCGCTCGAAGCCCTGAAGAACCGGCTGCCCGACCATGCCCGCGACCTCAAGCTCAACCTCTCCAGCCTGGCCGCCGAGCCGGGGCTGACCGAGCAGCAGCGGGCCGGCACCTTCGTCGTCTCGGCGCTGGCCGCCCGCAACCCGGAGGTGACCGACGCGCTCCTCGCCGAGTTCGGCCCGCGCCTGTCGCCGGCAGCGCTGGAGGCGGCCAAGGCCGCGCATGCGGTGATGGCGATGAACAACATCTACTACCGCTTCACCCACCTCGCCTCGGCGCCGGAGTACCGGACCCTGCCGGCCCGCCTGCGCATGAACGCGATGGCCAGGCCCGGGGTGGACAAGGTCGATTTCGAGCTGTGGTCGCTGGCCGTCTCGGCGGTGAACGGCTGCGGCATGTGCATCGACAGCCACGAGAAGGTGCTGCGCCAGGCCGGCCTCGGCGTCGAGGCGATCCAGGCCGCGGTGCGCATCGCCGCCGTCGTGCATGCGGTCGCCGCGACGTTGGACGGCGAGCGCCCGGGGGCGGCCGTCGCGGCCGCCGCGTAGGGGCAGGGTGCCGCGGCGCCGCTCAGCCGGCGCCGTCGAAGCCGCGCAGCGGCATCGCCGGATCGCGCTGCAGCCAGTTGTCGGCGGCGTAGCGCGCGGTGCCGTCGATCAGGTGCAGCGTGTAGGCATGGCGCGAGCGGGGCGAGCGGTTGGCGCTGCTGAGATGCGGCAAGTGCCCGTGCAGCACGATCAGCGTGCCGCGGCGGGCCGGCAGCGCCACCGCCTCCTCGACCGGCCAGGGGCGGGGATCCGGCGTCTCCAGCCGCAGCCCGTCGGCGGTGCGGCGGAAGTGGCTGCGCAGCGGCTCGCGATGCCGCCCGGGCAGGGCGTGGAGGCAGCCGTTCTCGAGGGTGGCGTCCTGCAGGGCGAACCACAGCCCGATCACGCTCGAGGGCTCGGTGCGCAGGAAGGTGGCGTCGGTGTGGCAGGCGACCTCGCCGCCGATGCCGGGCTGCTTGAAGATGTACATCGACTGCAGCAGCAGCGGCCGGGCGAGCCCGAGCCCGGCGGCGAGCGCGGCCAGCGCCGGGGTGCGCGAAAAGGCGGCGAAGACCGGGTCGAGGTCGTGCAGCGCGTGGCCGATCTTGTTGAGCGACAGGGCGCGCTCCTGCCGCAGCCGCCCGGCGGCGTCGAACGCCTCCGCCTCGAAGAAGAACCTGATCTTGTCGCCCGAGCTCGCGAAGTACGCGGCCGCGGCGTGGCGGTGGTCGGTGGTCGAGAAGATCGTCGCCGGCCCGTCGAGATCGGCCGAGGCGACCAGCTGCGCGGTGCGCTCGATCAGCCCGGCGCAGGCCGCGGCCGGGACGAAGTCCTCGAGCAGGAGAAACCCGTCCCGGTCCCAGGCCGCCGCCATCGCCGCACTGAGCCGCCCGTCGGGCGGCGCGGCGAAGCGGGCGGCATCGACGGTCACTCCGCCTCGTCCCCCTCGAGGCCCAGGGTCGCGACCAGCCAGTCCACGGCGCCCGGGATGTTGGCCCAGGCCGTGGTGGCGCGCAGCGCATAGGCCTTGGCGTCCTCCGCTTCCGGGTCGTCGTCGTCGAGCTCGTCCATGGGATCGCTCTCGGGCTCCTCGCCGGCCTGGAGCGCCTCCCAGACGTCGATCTCGTCGAGCAGCGCATCGATGGCGGCCGGGTATTCCGCCGTCGCCTCGGTGAGCCGGTCCCGCGTCGCCTCGGTGTCGCCTTCCTGCAGGAAGGCCAGCAGCGCGCGGTTGAAGGTCCAGTCGACGCCGTCATCGTCGGGATAGCGCGCCAGCAGGGATGCGAACTCCGGCACGCGCCCGAGCTCGGCGAGCCACGGCGCGAGCTCGTACTGGACCCCGACATCGTTGTCGCCGGCCAGCTCCAGCACCTGCCCGAGCAGCGCGATCGCGCCCTCGCTGTCGCCGGCGGCCCACTGCGCGTCGGCGAGGGCGGCGACCGCCCAGAGATACTCGCCGTGCTCGTCGGTGAGCGAGCCCGGGCCGCCGAAGCCGCCGGCGGCCAGCTCGGCCGCGTCGACCGCCACGCGGTAAAGCGGCAACGCCTCCTCCATCGTTCCGTCGAGCATCGCCGCCAGCATGAGATAGCCGCGCGCGCAGAGCGGCGAGGTCGCCAGCGCGTCGGTGGCGATCTCGAGCTGCGTCTCGGGATCCTCGGCCTCGAAGATCTGCTCCAGCTTCGCCTCGGCCTCGGCCAGCGCCGCGGCGCGCTCCTCGGCCGGGATCGCCGCGACATAGGCCTCGAGATCGGCGCGGCTCGGCACCGGAACCTCCTCGTCGCCGCTCTCCGGCGTCGCCGCCAGCTCCTGCCGCCGCGCCGCCGCCTTCTCCTTGTGGTTCTTCCGGTGCTTGCTCTTCGGCATGGGATCCTCGGCGGCTGGGAAGCGGGCGTTGTAGAGGTTCGCCACCGCGCTGGCTACCACCGAGCGGGGTTGCAGCGGGGTTGTAGCGCCGGGGCCGGCCGATGCAAGCTGTCCGCTCAGCCGGCAGCCCCGGGGCGACGCGTCGCGGCGAGGGTCGATGGACATCTTCGAGTTCACCCCGGGGCGGACCCCGCTCCTGATCAGCATCCCGCATGGCGGGACCTGGCTGCCGCCGGCGCTGCGGCCGCGGCTGACCGAGGCGGCACTGGCGCTGCCCGACACCGACTGGCATGTGCCGCGGCTCTACGCGTTCGCCGCCGCGCTGGGCGCCGGCGTGCTCGCCGCCACGCACTCGCGCTATGTCATCGACCTGAACCGGCCGCCCGACGACGAGCCGCTCTATCCCGGGGCGCGCAACACCGAGCTGGTGCCGCTCACCCTGTTCGACGAGCGGCCGGTCTACCGGCCGGGTGCCGCTCCAGATGATGTAGAGGTAAGGGATCGGCTTGGAACATATTGGCAGCCTTACCATTCCAAGATCGAAACGGAGCTGGGGGCTCTGCGCGAGCGCTTCGGGATCGCGTTGCTCTTCGACGCACATTCGATCCGGTCGGTGGTGCCGCGGTTCTTCGAGGGCCGGCTGCCCGACCTCAATCTCGGCACGGCGGCCGGGGGCAGCGCAGCGGCCACGCTCGGCTCCACCCTGTCGAGCATCGCCGAATCAGGCTCTTACAGCGCTGTCCTGAACGGACGCTTCAAGGGCGGCTACATCACCCGCCACTATGGCCGGCCGGACCGCAACATCCACGCCGTGCAGCTCGAGCTGTCGCAGCGGACCTACATGGACGAGGAGCCGCCCTTCGCCTGGCGCCAGGATCTGGCCGAGGGCATCCAGCCGCTGCTGCGCCGCCTGGTCGAGGCGATGATCGCCTGGGCCGGCCGTCTATAGCGCTCGGATCCGGCCGCCCTGCACCGCCTGATGGAGCGGGTTGAAGGCGATGCGATAGGCCAGCTCGGCCGGCCGCTCGACGTCCCAGACGGCGAAATCGGCCACCCGCCCGGCGGCGAGCACGCCGTGGCTGTCGCCGAGCCCGAGCGCCCTGGCGGCGTGACGGGTCACCCCCGCCAGCGCCTCGGCCGGGGTCAGCCGGAAGAAGGTGCAGGCCATGTTGAGCATCAGCAGCAGCGAGGTGGCCGGCGAGCTGCCGGGGTTGCAGTCGGTGGCGATGGCGATCGGCACGCCGGCGGCGCGCAGCGCCGCGACCGGCGGCAGCCGGGTCTCGCGCAGGAAGTAGAAGGCGCCGGGCAGCAGCACGGCCACCGTGCCGGCGCC
>JAXMCI010000059.1:0-24893 GCA_046349435.1 Dongiaceae bacterium
ACACCTAAGGCAACGGCTATGATGTCAGTGCGTCTCATGTCTCAACGCGGCGGCAAGCCGCCGTCGGCCATCTTTGCGAGCCACACGACAGCTGCGTCTCGTGCAATCGCGCAACACTGTACCACGTTGACGTTGAGGCGCAGGCGGCCCTCCGAATCAGGCCGCGGGCAGGCCCACTGCGAGGATGATTGCATCTTCCGTGCTCGTGACCTTGGTCACATGTCCGGCGCCAGTGATGTCTTCAATCAGAAGCACGCGCCCCACCGGGAATTTCCGCATCGCGCCATCGCTGGCCTCGATCTGGTATTCACCCTGCACGGTTACGAAAATCATGCGGCGCGGGGCGGGGTGCGGCACGTCGCCCTTCCATGTTGCGGATCCCCCTATCCAAAACACCACCTCCGCGGACGACAACCGCGCGGAATACAGGGGCTCCGCGGGTGGCACGGCGAAGCCGGCCTCAAGTCCGGCTTCTCGGTCCTCAAAACATGACGCGCCATCCGATCTTGTGAAGAGTCGTACGTAGCGCACCTGCATTGATGTTCTCCCCTTGTCGACCTAGCGGCGAGACCGCTGTCCGCGCTTCGGCGCCATCCTCTGGAGCCAGCGCGCGATCGCCGCGACACCGGCGGTGACCGCATCCGCCATTGCGAGCCATCGCTCCGGGTGATGAGACAATAGGACAAAGTGACAATGGGAAGAAATCCCATGATCATCGCAATGAGCTTGCTCCATCCGAATGACCGGTAGCAGTGTCCGTCGGGACGGTGCTTGGGCGCGCCAGCCGGATGGGGGGAACAGGCCTGGAGGCGGGGATGGCCGAAGGCTACTTCCGGCGCGCCTCGTACTCGGCCTTGGTTGCCGCGTCGGGCGGGTAGAGGCCGAAGATCGAGCGGCCCTCGCGGACCTTCTCGGTGACGAACTCCTCGAAGCGCTCCTGCTGCCAGGAGGCCTCGGCGACCTCGTCGGCGAGGTGGGCGGGGATGATCACGACGCCGTCGCCGTCGCCGACAGCGATGTCGCCGGGATAGACCGCGACGCCGCCGCAGCCGATCGGCTCGTTGATGCCGACGGCGTGGTGGCGGATCAGGTTGGTCGGCGCCGAGGCCGCCCGGCAGAAGCTCGGGAAGTCGATGCGGGCGATCTCCGGCGTGTCGCGCAGCCCGCCGTCGGTGACGATGCCGGCGGCGCCGCGGACCATCAGCCGGGTGATCAGGATGCCGCCGGCCGAGGCGGCCAGCGAGTCGCCGCGGCTGTCGATCATCAGCACGGCGCCGGCCGGGCATTGCTCGATCGCCACGCGCTGCGGGTGGCTGCGGTCCTCGAACACGCCGATATGGTCGAGATCCTCGCGTGCCGGGATGTAGCGCAGCGTGAAGGCCGGGCCGCACAGCCGGTCGCGCGCCGGGTTGAGCGGCCTCAGGCCGTGGATGAAGACGTTGCGGAAGCCGCGCTTGAAGAGCTGGGTGGTGAGGGTGGCGGTGCTGACCGAGAGCAGCTTCTCGCGTGTGTCCATGGGCTAATCCTCCGTCTTGCTCCGCCGCGGCTGCGGGCTGAACCAGGCGCCGCGGCGGAAGCGGGTCTGGTAGTAGACATGCTCGCGGAAGGTGCCGGGCTCGTAGGCGCCCGAGGATTCCTCGATCGGCACGGCGACGTTGAAGTGGCTGGGGTGGGCGGCGACGACTGCCTCGTCGATGTCGACGCCGAGCCCCGGCGTCTCTGGCACGGCGAGGTGGCCGTCGTGGCTGTGCAGCGCCGGGGTGATCACCGCGTGGCGCACCGGCCAGTCGTCCTCGATGCGCTCCAGCATCAGGCAGTTCGGAATCGAGGCGAGGAAATGCAGCGCCGCATACTCCGCCACCGGGCCGAGCGAGCCGGAGTGCGGCGCCACGGTGATCGAATGCGCCTCGGCCATGGCGGCGATCTTGCGCATCTGCAGCAGCCCGCCGGCGCGGCCGGTGTCGGGCTGCACGACGTCGACCAGCTCCTCCTCGATCAGGTGCCGCAGGCCCCAGATCCCGGCCATGCGCTCGCCGGCCGCCAGCGGCAGCGCAAGCTGATCCCGCAACCGGCGATAGCCTTCGACGTTCTCCGGCGCGATCGGATCCTCGAGGAACAGCAGGTCGTAGGGCTCGAGCGCCCGGCCCATGCGCACCGCGTCGGCCGGGGTCAGCCAGGGCGGCCCGTGCAGGTCGACCATCAGGTCTACAGTCATGCCGAGCGCCTCACGGATCGCCGCTACCTTGGCGACGGGCTGCGATACGCCGCCGACCTTGACCGCGGTGATGCCGCGCTCGAGCAGGCTCCTGGCAACCTCCGGCGTGCCGGCATGGGAATAGATCCGGATGCGGTCGCGCACCCGGCCGCCGAGCAGGTTCCAGACCGGCGTTCCGAGCGCCTTGCCCTTGATGTCCCAGAGCGCCATCTCGATGCCGCTGACGGCGCCCCAGCCGACCACGCCGGAGAGGCCGTGGCCCATCATCGCGATGTGCATCTTCTGGCAGAGCCGCTCGATGTCGGCCGGATCCTCGCCGATCAGCAGCCCGGCGAGGTCGCGCACCGCCGTCTCGACCACCCGCGGCCAGCCGCTGCACTCGCCGATGCCGGTGATGCCGGCGTCGGTCACCACCCGCACGAACAGCCAGTTGCGGCTCGACGCCCCGTCCGGCCGGTGCGACCCGAACGACCCGTCCGCCGCCCACGCCTTGAGCGACGGCGCCCCGACCTGCATCAGGTAGGTGCGGATCTCGAGGATCTTCATGGCCAGGGCCGACTGGGTCCGTGTCGACATGGATCCCGGCTTTCGCCGGGATGACGGGAGTGGGGGCGCCGTTGCCGCCCTGAATGTGTCATCCCGGCGAAAGCCGGGATCCATCTCGCCACCTGCACGGCCTCGACAGTCACAGCACGCGGTCGCCGAGCTTGGGGAAGACCTCGTGGCCCCAGATCTGGCGTTCGCGGATGATGGCGCGCGGGCGCTCGGGGTTGGCGTCCTCGAACTCGCGGGCGATGCGGTGGCCGTCGAAGATGGCGTCGGCGAGGTAGCGCGGCGCCAGGCAGTCGCCGGCCCGCACCACCGTGCGGATGCCGCGGTCGGCCCATTCCGGCCGCCGCGCGGCGAGCCCGTCATAGAGCGCGGTGACCGACTCGCGCGCGGTGCAGAGGATCACCGTGTCGCACTGCAGCGGCTCGACCGCGGTGCCCTGGCGGCGCGGCAGCTCGCCGCGCTTCGGCGTCGTCGTCCGCTGCGAGCCGTCGCGCCAGACGTCGAACAGTGCGACCTCGACGCCGTTGCCCGACGGCGTCACGCGCTCGACCCAGTGGCCGACCCGCTCGTGGATCGCCTTCTCGCGCATCATGCGCTTGAGGTTGAAGCCCTCGAGCGTCAGGTCGGTCATCGGCGAGGCCTTCTCGAGCTGGGTCACCAGGGTGACCTGCTTGCCGGCGTCGGCCAGCTGCTCGGCGATGCCGATCGCCATGAAGTAGCCGTCGGCGTCGAGCACGACGACGCGCTCGCCGACCGGCTTTCCGGCGAAGTACTGCTCGGGGGTGACGCAGAAGGGCAGGGCGGCATCGACGCCCGGCACGCCGTCCGGGCCGCCGGCGCCGAGCCCGTCGCCGACCCAGCGCGCCCCGGTCGCCAGCACGATCGCCGCCGCGCCGTAGTCGAGCGCGTCCCCGGCGGTGACCTCGCCGGTGCCGCGGAAGATGCGGACATTGGCCATGCGCTTCAGCTGCGCCTCGCGATAGGCCACGACGCGGCCCCACTCGGCCAGCCCCGGCAGCTTCACCACGTCGCGCAGATGGCCGCCCAGCGTCTCGCTCGCCTCGCAGAGATGCACGTCGTGGCCGCGCAGGCCGAGCACCCGCGCGCATTCCAGCCCGGCCGGGCCGCCGCCCACCACCAGCACCGTCTCGGGCTTGGCCGTCGGCGCGAAGCGCTCGGGGTGCCAGCCGCGCCGGTACTCCTCCAGCGCGGTCGGGTTCTGCGTGCAGATGATCGTGTTGTTGAGGTTGAAGCGCGAGATGCAGACGTTGCAGCCGATGCACTCGCAGATCTCGTCGGCGCGGCCCTCGTCGATCTTGCGCGGCAGCCAGGGGTCGGCGATCGAGGGCCGGGCGCAGCCGATCAGGTCGAGCTGCCCGGACTTCACCACCCGCACCATCTCGTCGGGATCGGTGAAGCGGCCGACGCCCACCACCGGCACCTTGGCGATCTTCTTCACCTCGCCGTTCCACGGCGCCTGGTGGTTGGTCTTGTAGAAGCGCGACGGACCGGAATCCTCGCCCCAGGCATCCTCGCCGGAGCCGCCGAGGATGACGTCCCAGAGGTCGACCAGCCCGAGCTCCGTCACCAGCTCGACGAAGCGCAGCCCCTCATCCTCCATCTCGACGCCCCAGGGGCCGGCGAGGTCGTCGATGGCGAGCCGGGTCGCCACCGCGCACTGGCCGTCGGCGACGCGGCGCAGCGTCTCCAGCGCCTCGATCCAGAAGCGGGCGCGGTTCTCGAAGCTGCCGCCATAGCGGTCGGTGCGGCGGTTGAAGTGGCGCGACAGGGCGTGCGGCGGGAACACCCCGGCGGCGCCGTGGACGTAGAGGATGTCGAAGCCGGCGTCGATCGCCCGCTTCGCCGCCTCGGCGTACATCTGCATGTACCGGGCGATGTCCTCCTCGGTGGCGTCGTAGGTATAGACCTTGGGAATGCCGGCCGAGGGGAAGCGGTCGAAGGCGGCGGCGACGTAGCGGGTCTGCAGGTTGTCCTTGACCCCGCCGGCGCCGAGCTCGACGCCGGCCAGCGCGCCCCAGCGATGCACCTCGTCGGTCATGTGCCGGTGGTTGAGCACGTCGCCCTCGTCCCACAGCGTCGTGCAGGTCGACAGCGTCTGGTTGACCTCTGGATGGATCGAGCAGGACTCGGTGCAGAGCGCGCCCCAGCCGCCCTCCGCCTTGACCGCGCGGTGGGCGGCGTTGGTGCCGGGGCGGAGCACGCCGGCGCCGGTGCATTGCGGCACCTGGTAGAAGCGGTTCTTCAGGGTCTTCGGGCCGATGCGGACCGGCTCGAACAGGATGTCGTGGCGGGGATCCCTGGCCATGCGGCGGCGGCCTCAGAAGTAGGTGCGGACGGCGTCGACGACGTCGTAGCGGTCGTCGACGACGCAGAGCAGCTGCCATTTGTCGAAGGTGGTGCAGGGGTGCGAGATGCCGAACGCCACCATGTCGCCATAGGCGAGCGGGCTGTCGGCCGGCACCGTGAGGTGGCAATGCTGGTCGTTGAGCTCGGTGACCACGTGGCCGGGCGCCACCGGCTGCGGCAGGGCGGCGTTGCCGCCGGGCCGGAACCAGGCGACCGGCTGCGGCAAATGCTGGTCGAAGGAGACGTCGCGCCGCCCCATGGTGAGCAGCGCCTTGGTCGGCTCCGGGCGCGACTGGACATAGGCCCAGACCTCGAGCGCCGGGCGCAGCCCGGGGCCGAGCGCGTCGATCGACGGGCTGCGCTCGCGGATCCGGTTGAAGCGCTTCACGAACTCGCCGGAGTCGTGGGTGAGGTAGCAGCCGCTGCGGATCAGCACCATCGGCTCGCGGTTGATGCCGGCGGCGGCGAAGCGCTGCACCACCATGTCGTAGAAGGTCGAGCCGCCGGCCGAGAGCAGGATCGGGCCGGGGGCGAACAGCTCCTCCGCCTCGCAGGCGAGCGCGATCTCGACCAGGAAGTCGAGGAACTTCGTCACCCGCGCCTCGGTGGCGGCGTCGTCGGCGTCCTTCAGCACGCCCTCGTAGCCGGCCGAGCCGCGCAGCGCGAGCTGCGGCGCCGCCGCCACGGCGCGGGCCACGGCGAGCGCGCCCTCGAGCGTGCGGCAGCCGGTGCGCGCCCCGGGAAAGCCGCCTTCGACCAGCAGCTGCAGCGGCCGCGGCAGCTTCGCCGCCGCGGCGGCCGCGGCCAGCCGCTCGACCGACTCGACCGAGTCGGCGAAGGCGTAGAAGTCGAAGGCGGCATCCCCAGCGATCTCTTCCAGGACGTAGCGGATGGCCCGCCCGCCGACCAGCTGGTTGGCCAGCACCACCCGGTCGCAGCCATAGTGGCGCGCCACCTGAAGCTGCTGCACCGAGCCGATGGTGATCGCCCAGGCGCCGTCGACGATCTGGCGCTGGAACAGGGCCGGGCTCATCGTCGTCTTGCCGTGCGGCGCGATGAAGGCGCCGGACGCGGCGAGGAAGCGGCGCATCCAGTCGCCATTGTGGGCCAGCGCCGACTGGCGCAGCACGGCGACCGGCAGCGGCAGGTCCTCGCGCAGCAGGTTCCAGCCCTGCCTGCCGATCGCGCCCAGCGGCAGCGGCGCGATGTTGCCTGGCATGCCCTTGGTGCGGCCGTCGACCGGCTCGGCCGCCAGCCGGGCGAGGTCGATCATGGCCGCACCCGGAAGCGCTCGATGGTGGCGGGGTCGAGCGTGACGCCGAGCCCCGGCCGGTCGCCGACCTCGACCTCGCCGTCGACCATCACCGGGATGCCGTGCACCAGATCGTTGCGCAGCGGCGAGGGGGTGACGGGATATTCCATGAACTGGGCCTCCTCGGCGCTGGCCATCCATTGCGCCGACGCGGTCAGGTTGACGCCGGTGCCGAAGCTGTGCGGCAGGCACCAGATGCCCTTGGCGGCGGCCATGGTCGAGAGCCGGCGGCAAACGGTCAGCCCGCCGGCCCGGCCGACATCGGGCTGGATCACCCGCACGCCGCGCTCGACGAGCGCCCGGAAGTCGGACTCGCGCTCCTCCGTCTCGCCGGTGGCGATGCGGCCGGTGACCGCGGCGGCGAGCCGGCCATAGCCCTCGAGGTCGTCCTCGTGCAGCGGCTCCTCGAGCCACAGCAGGTCGAAGCGCTCGAACAGCTCGGGCGCGCGGGCGATCGCCGTCTCGGCGCTCCAGACCCGGCCGGCATCGACCGCCAGCCCGACCTTGTCGCCGATGGCGCGGCGGATCTCGGCGAGCACGGCGAGGTCCCAGTCGCGCTCGCGCCCGAAGCGGTTCCAGCCGAACTTGATGGCGCCGAAGCCGCGCCCGGCGAGCTCGGCAGCGAGCGCCGCCGCCGCCGCCG
This sequence comes from Dongiaceae bacterium, assembly GCA_046349435.1. GTDB lineage: Bacteria > Pseudomonadota > Alphaproteobacteria > Dongiales > Dongiaceae > JAXMCI01. Next base: position 7,090 of record JAXMCI010000059.1, read on the forward strand.
GCGTCTCCGGGAACAGCACGCTGGCATAGGCCGGGATGCGGCGGCGCCGGGTGCCCCAGACGGCGTGGCAGGGCAGGCCGCGATGCTGGCCGACGATGTCCCACAGCGCCGTGTCGATGCCGGCGATGGCGTGGATCGCCGCGCCGCGCCGGCCGTACCAGCGGCTGGCATGGTACATGTCGGCCCAGCGCGCCTCGGGCTCGAGCGGATCGAGCCCGGCCAGCGCCGCGCCGAGGCCGTGGCGGAACGGCGCCGACATCGGCGCCTCGACGATGGCGCGGGCGACCGTGGAGTTCGACACCACCTCGCCATGGCCGACCAGGCCGGTGTCGGTCTCGACGCGGACCACCACCACCTCCTGGGTCCCGTCCGCCTTGCCCTCGATCCGGGGCAGGCGCAGATGCAGCGCTTCGATGCGGGAAATCTTCATGGCGGGGATCCCGAGGGGCGGGGCGCTCGACAAATGTAAACTGGTAAGACAGATTTTCGCAAGGCGAGGCGGGCAGGGAGCGCGGCACATGGCATGGGACGACGTGGTCGGCGAGCTCGGCCTGACGCCGCTGGTCAACGTCTCGGGTACCGAGACGGTGTTCGGCGCGAGCCCGGTCTCGCCCGAGGTGGTGAGGGCGATCGCCGGCATCCTGCCGCACTCGGTGGACATGGCCGAGCTGCAGCGCGCCGCCAGCGCCGAGATCGCCGCGGCGACCGGCGCCGAGGCCGGCTTCGTCACCGGCTGCAGCGCGGCGGCGATCGTCATCGCGGTCGCCAGCGCGATGACCGGCCTCGACCTCGCCGCCATCGAGCGGCTGCCCGACACGACGGGGCTGAAGGACGAGGTGGTCATCCAGAAGGGCCACATCGTCAATTACGGCTCCGCCATCTCCGGCGACATCCGGCTGACCGGCGCGAAGGTCGTCGAGATCGGCGCGGCGATGGAGAGCGGCCTCTACCAGCTGCGCGCGGCGCTGGGGCCGCGCACGGCGGCGGCCGTCTACGTCGTCTCGCATCATGCCGCCCCGACCGGCATGATCGCGCTGCCCGCCTTCGCCGCAGCCTGCCATGCCGCCGGCGTGCCGGTGATCGTCGACGCGGCGGCCGAATATGGCTGGCGCGAGGTGCTGGCCGCCGGCGCCGACCTCGTGCTGTTCAGCGCCCAGAAGGCGATCGGCGGCCCGACCGCCGGCATCGTCGCCGGGCGGCGCGACCTGGTCCGCGCCTGCTACGCCCAGAGCCGCGGCATCGGCCGGCCGATGAAGGCGGGGAAGGAGGCGGTGGTCGGCACCATCGCCGCGCTGCGGCGCTGGCGCGCCGTCGACCCGGCGGCGCGGCGGCGGGCGGTGGAGGCCAATGCGGACGCGCTGATGGCGCAGCTCGGCGACCTGCCCGGCGTCGCGGCGGCGCGGGTCGAGGACGAGACCGGCAACCCGTTCTGCCGCGTCGTGCTGACGATCGATCCCCAGGCCGCGGGATACAGCGCCTACGCGCTGGCCCGCGCGCTGCAGGCCGAGCGGCCGAAGGTGCTGGTGCGCTCGCTGCAGGCCGATCGCGGCATCCTGCAGATCGACGTCCGGCGGCTCGATCCGCCGACCCTGGCGCTGGTCGCCGGGCGGATTCGCGCGGCGGCGGCGGCGGCGCGGGCCCTCGGGCCGGTCGAGCCGCCGCCGCTCGCCGACCAGTCGGCCGAGGCCGTGCTGCGCTGGCCGGGATGAATCCTCCGAAGTTGACTGACAAGTTGCACCCGGTTCGTTGACTCCGCCGGGAGGCCATGCAAGCCTTGCCCGGCCCTCGAGCAAAGCCTGGGACAGGGCGGGTCAAGCAAGGGAGACAGTGGAGATGACGGGAGAGGTTTCGGTCGCGCGCACCGGGCGTCCGGTGGCGCGTCGTTCGTTGCTGGCGCTCGGCCTCGCCGGCGCGCTGATGGCCGGCGCCTCGGCGCTGGCGATCGCGAGCGCCGCGGCCGCCGAGTATCATCAGGCGCCGATGCTGGAGGAGCTGGTCAAGGCGGGCAAGCTGCCGCCGGTGGAGCAGCGCCTGCCCGAGCATCCGCGCGTGATCCAGCCGGTCGAGCGGGTCGGCGAGTATGGCGGCACCTGGCGCAGCGGCATGGTCGGCGGCTCCGACCGCAACTGGCTGTTCCGCATCGCCGGCTACGAGCCGCTGCTCGCCTGGGACCGCGACTGGACCGGCAAGCTGGAGCCCAACCTGGTCGAGACCTGGTCGAGCAACGCCGACGCCACCGAGTTCACCTTCACCTTGCGCAAGGGCCTGAAGTGGTCCGACGGCCAGCCCTTCACCTCGGAGGATGTCGGGTTCTTCGTGCGCGACCTCGCGACCAACAAGGACCTGTTCCCGTCGCCGCCGGACTGGCTGACGGTGAACGACAAGGTCGGCACCTACCAGAAGGTCGACGACCAGACCTTCAAGATCAGCTTCGCGGCCCCCTACGGCCTGTTCCCGCAGCGGCTCGCCTCGGTCTACGGCGTGCAGATCGCGATGATGGCCAAGCACTACTGCTCGCAGTTCCTGCCGGCCTACAACAAGGACAAGCTCGACGGGCTGGTCTCGGCGGCCGGGGTGAAGAGCTGGAGCGAGCTCTACATCAAGAAGTGCGGCCTCGACACCGAGGCCAACGAGCGCTGGCAGAACCCGGAGCGGCCGGTGATGGAGCCCTGGGTGATCAAGCAGCCCTATGTCGGCGGCGCCACCCTCGTCACGCTCGACCGCAACCCCTACTACCACAAGGTCGATCCGGCCGGTAACCAGCTGCCCTACATCGACCACCTGCAGGTCAGCGTCAACGCCGACGCGCAGACCCTGGTGCTGAAGGTGGTCAACGGCGAGATCGACTACCAGGACCGCCACATCAACAAGAACTCGAACCGCGCGGTGTTCCTCGACAGCGCCAAGCAGGGCAACTACCGGCTGGTCGACGAGAAGAACGCCGACATGAACACGGCGATCTTCTCGCTCAACCTCAACAGCAAGGACGCGGTCAAGCGGCAGATCTTCAACAACAAGGACTTCCGCATCGGCCTCAGCTACGCGATCGACCGCAAGGCGATCATCGACGCCGCCTATCTCGGCGAGGGCGAGCCCTGGCAGGCCGGGCCGCGCCGGGAGAGCCCGTACTTCAACGAGAAGCTGGCCACCCAGTACACCGAGTACGACGAGGCCAAGGCCAACGCGTATCTCGACAAGGCCTTCCCGAAGAAGAACGCGCAGGGCATCCGGCTCGGGCCGGACGGCAACCCGATCAGCTTCTCCATCCTGGTCATCCCGGCGCTGGGCGACTTCGTCGATGCCGCGCAGCTGGTCGGCCAGTACTGGCAGAAGGTCGGGATCGACGCCAAGGTGCAGACCGTCGACCGCACCCTGTTCTACGACCGCAAGGACCACAACGACCAGGATGCGACGGTCTTCCAGGGCGCCGGCGGCATGGCCGACGCGCTGCTCGAGCCGACCTTCTACTTCCCCTTCTGGAACGAGTCGCTGTTCGCCGTCGCCTGGGGCAACTGGTACGCCTCGGGCGGCAAGTCCGGCGAGGAGCCGCCGGCGGAGATCAAGAAGCAGATGGACCTCTACCGCCAGGTCAAGGGGGTCGCCGACGTCGACAAGCAGAAGGCGCTGATGAAGGAGATCCTCGACATCGCCGCCGACCAGTTCTACGCCTTCGGCATCAGCACCCCGGGCCCGCTCTACGCCGTGGTGAAGAACAACATGCACAACGTGCCGGTGGCGTTCTTCTCCTGGACCTATCCGAGCCCGGTGGCGAGCGGCACCGAGCAGTACTTCTTCAGCAAGTAGTCGAGCTCGCGAGCGACGGCCGGCTCCGGGGCGATCCGGGGCCGGCCGCCGCCGCGGGATCCTCCGGAACCGGCCGATGTTCGCCTATGTCGTGCGACGCCTGCTGTGGATGATCCCATCCTTCCTCGCCGTCTCGCTCGTCTCCTTCATCATCATCCAGCTGCCGCCGGGGGACTTCGTCACCTCCTACGCGGCCGACCTCGCGACCTCGGGCGCGCCGGCCGACGAGGCGACCCTGCAGGCGCTGCGCCTGCGCTACGGCCTCAACGATCCCTGGGTGCTGCAGTACCTGCGCTGGATCGGCAACGCCCTGCAGGGCGATCTCGGCGACTCCTTCGAGTACCGCACGCCGGTCTCCGGCCTGATCTGGGGCCGGCTCGGCATGACCGCGCTGGTCGCCGGCTGCACGCTGGTGTTCGTCTGGCTGATCTCGTTCCCGGTCGGCATCTATTCCGCGGTGCGGCAGTACAGCGTCGGCGACTACCTGGTCACCTTTCTCAGCTTCCTCGGCATGGCGACGCCCAACTTCCTGCTGGCGCTGTTCGTCATGTACATGTCGGTGGTGTTCCTCGGCTACGACGTCGGCGGGCTGTTCTCCTCCGACTTCGTGCACGCGCCGTGGAGCTGGGCGCGGATCGGCGACCTGCTGCACCATCTCTGGATCCCCATCCTGGTGCTGGGCGTCGCCGGCATCGCGGCGCTGGTCCGCATCATGCGGGCCAACCTGCTCGACGAGCTCAACAAGCCCTATGTGGTGACCGGCCGCGCCAAGGGCATGCCGGAGCTGGCGCTGATCCTGCGCTATCCCACGCGCGTCGCGCTCAACCCATTCATCAGCACGGTCGGCTGGGTCCTGCCGGTGCTGGTCTCGGGCGACGTCATCGTCTCCAGCGTGCTCAGCCTGCCGACCGCCGGGCCGATCCTGATCCAGGCGCTGAAGACGCAGGACATGTATCTCGGCGGTGCGCTGATCATGTTCCAGTGCATCCTGGTGCTGGTCGGCACGCTGCTCTCCGACGTGCTGCTGGTCTGGATCGACCCGCGCATCCGCTATGACCGGTAGCCAGCCGGAGCCGGCGGACCTGCCGGCCGACACCGCCCAGCATCTCCCCGGCGCCGCGCCGCGGCCGGGCTCGGCCTCGCAATGGCGGCTGATGTGGTGGCAGTTCCGCCGCCACCGCCTGGCGATGGCGAGCGCGGTGGTGCTGCTGCTGATCGCGCTCGTCGCCATCTTCTGCGAGTTCATCGCGCCCTTCAGCCCGATCGCCTTCACGCCGCGCTACACCTACGCGCCGCCGCAGCGCCTGCATCTCTTCGACCGCGACGCCGATGGCGGGCTGGTGCTGCGGCCCTACGTCAACGGCTACAAGGTGACGATCGACAAGGCGGCGCTGCGCCGCGTCTTCGTCGTCGACGAGACGGTGAAGATCCCCGTCGGCTTCCTCGTCGAGAGCGAGCCCTACAGCATGTGGGGCGCCTTCACGCTGACGACCAAGCTCTTCGGCCCGCTCGACCGGCACGCCCCGATGTACCTGCTGGGCGCCGACCGGCTCGGCCGCGACCTGCTCAGCCGGATCGTCTACGGCACCCGCATCTCGATGTCGATCGGGCTCATCGGCGTCACCCTCAGCCTGCTGCTCGGCGTCGTGCTGGGCGGCATCTCCGGCTATTACGGCGGCCGCATCGACCACCTGATCCAGCGGGTGATCGAGTTCATCCTGTCGCTGCCGACCACGCCGCTCTGGCTCGGCCTGGCCGCGGCGATGCCCTCGACCTGGCCGCCGCTGCGCGTCTATTTCTGCATCACCCTGATCCTGTCGCTGATCGGCTGGACCAGCCTGGCGCGGGTGGTGCGCGGCCGCTTCCTGTCGCTGCGCACCGAGGACTTCGTGGTCGCCGCCCGCCTCGACGGGGCGAGCGAGCCGCGCATCATCTTCCGCCACATGGCGCCCTCCTTCGTCAGCCACATCATCGCCGAGGTCAGCCTCGCCATTCCCAACATGATCCTGGCGGAGACCGCGCTCTCCTTCCTCGGGCTCGGGCTGCAGCCGCCGATCGTCAGCTGGGGCGTGCTGCTGCAGGAGGCGCAGAACATCCGCGCCATCGCCACCGCGCCCTGGCTGTTCGCCCCCGGCATTGCGGTGATCGTCGCCGTGCTGGCCCTCAACTTCGTCGGCGACGGGCTGCGCGACGCCGCCGACCCCTATCGCCAATGAGCGCCCCGGCAAACCTGCCCACCGGCGACCTGGTGCTCGAGGTGCAGAACCTCGGCACCTGGTTCGACAGCGGGCAGCAGACCGTCAAGGCGGTCGACGACGTCAGCCTGACGCTGCGGCGCGGCCGCACGCTCTGCGTCGTCGGCGAGAGCGGCAGCGGCAAGAGCGTCACCGCGCGCTCGATCCTGAAGATCGTGCCGACGCCCGGCCGCATCGTCGCCGGCCGCATCCTGCTGCATGGCAGCGCGCTGCCCTGGGCCGGCGGCGCGCCGATCGACATCACCGCGCTGCCGCCGAAGAGCCGGCGGATCCGCGACATCCGCGGCCGCGAGATCGCGATGATCTTCCAGGAGCCGATGTCGAGCCTGAGCCCGGTCCACACCATCGGCAGCCAGATCGTCGAGGCGATCCGGCTGCATCGCCGGGTGAGCAAGGCGGAGGCGCGGGCCCGCGCCATCGAGGTGCTGGGCCAGGTCAAGATCCCGCGCCCGGCCCAGAGCATCGACGCCTATCCCTTCGAGTTCAGCGGCGGCATGCGCCAGCGGGCGATGACCGCCATGGCGCTGGCCTGCGAGCCGAAGCTGCTGATCGCCGACGAGCCGACCACCGCGCTCGACGTCACCACCCAGGCGGAGATCCTCGACCTCATAAAGGAGCTGCAGGCGCGCTACGGCATGGCCGTCATGTTCATCACCCACGACATGGGGGTGGTGGCGGAGATCGCCGACGAGGTCGCGGTCATGCGGCTCGGCCGGGTGGTGGAGCAGGGGCCGGTCGACGCGATCTTCCACGACCCGCAGCATCCCTACACCAAGCTGCTGCTCGGCTCGGTGCTGAAGCTGGAGAGCCGGGCACGGCGGCCGGCCGCCGCCGCCGCGACTGCGCCGGCGACCGCGGCCGCGACCGCCGACGCGGTGCTCGAGGTCGCCGATCTCGACATGACCTTCGCCGGCCGGCGGCGCCGCTTCGGCCGCGGCGGCAGCGAGGCGGTCAAGGCGCTCGACGGCGTCGGCTTCACGCTGCGGCGCGGCGAGACGCTCGGCATCGTCGGCGAGAGCGGCTCGGGCAAGACGACGCTCGGGCGCTGCGTCCTGCGCATCCTCGACCCCACCGCCGGGCGCATCCTGTTCCGCGACCGCGCCGGCCGCAGCGCCGACCTGGCCGCGCTCCCGCGAAGGGCGGTGAAGCCGTTCTGGCGCGAGATCCGGATGATCTTCCAGGACCCGTTCTCGTCCCTGAACCCGCGCATGACGGTGCTGCAGATCGTCGCCGAGCCGATGCGCAACCACGGCATCGACTCGGGCTCCGCGCTGCAGGACCGCGTCGCCGAGCTGCTCCGCCGCGTCGGGCTGTCGCCCGACATGATGCGGCGCTATCCCCACGCCTTCAGCGGCGGCCAGCGCCAGCGCATCGGCATCGCGCGCGCCATCGCGCTCGACCCGCAGCTGATCGTCGCCGACGAGGCGACCTCGGCGCTCGACGTCTCGCTGCGCGCCCAGGTGCTCGACCTGCTGCTCGACCTGCGCGAGCAGCTGTCGCTCAGCTACCTCTTCGTCAGCCACGACATAAGCGTGGTCCGCTACATGTGCGACCGCGTCGCCGTCATGCATCGCGGCCGCATCGTCGAGATCGGCGAGACCGAGGCGATCTGCACCGACCCGCAGCACCCCTATACGCGCTCGCTGATCTCCGCCGTGCCCAAGCCCGACCCGCGCCTGCGCGGCACGATCAAGCGGATCCGGTACGAGCCGGCGACGGCGTAGCGCGGGCCGCCGCGCCCTTCCACGAGCTCAGGACGAGGCTCCGTTCCTGGCGCCCTCATGCCTGGCCCGTCGAAGCATGAGCGCCACGCGCGATCTCACCGCCGCCGCACGTACCCGTCCGACACGAACGGCCCGCCCATGTACTTGACCTCCGGCGCCTCGGGATCGCGCTTGTCGCCGTCCGGGATCAGCCGCGGCGCATAGGCCTCGGCATTGTCCTGCGGCCGGTACGCGACATGCGGCGCCCCGGCGTTGCTCCACCAGCTGCGGTCGTTCGCCGACACGCCGTAGAGGATGGTGCAGCCGAGCTTCGGCGCGGCGAAGCAGGCCTCGATCATCCGCAGCAGGTCCTCGTAGCTCTGCCAGGTCGAGAGGTGGCGCGGGTCCTTGGGCTCCGGCGCCGCCGTGCCGATCCTGAGGCAGGCGATGTCGAGGCCGTACTTGTCGGCATAGAAGCTGGCGAGGTCCTCGCCGAAGGCCTTGCTGACGCCGTAGAGCGAGTCCGGCCGCTGCGGCACGCCGGCGTCGAGCCGCTCGGTGCGCTCGTAGAAGCCGATGGCGTGGTTGGAGCTGGCATAGACGATCGGCCCGGCGCCGTGCCGGCGCGCCGCGTCGAAGACGTTGTAGGTGCCGCGCAGGTTGGCCTCGAGGATCCTGTCGAAATCGGTCTCGAAGGAGATGCCGCCGAAATGCACGATGCGGCCGGCGCCGGCGACCAGCCGGTCGATGGCGGCGGCGTCGGCGAGGTCGGCGACCGTCAGCTCCTCGCCGTCCAGCGCCGGTGCGGGATCGACGATGTCGGTCGAGCGCAGCCGGCCGTAGCGGGCGATCAGCCGCGGCCGCAGCCAGCGCCCGAGCACGCCGGCGGCCCCGGTCAGCAGCAGCGGTCGGGTGTCGGCCATGGCGATCCTTCGAGGCTGGGGAGAGCGGCCGCGGACGGGCCAGCTTGTACGACGATTTTACAAATCCGGCCGGGGTTGGCAATCTGCACGGAGACGGCGGTGACGGCGAGGGCAGGGACGGGCGTGGCGGGGCGGAGCGGTTCCAGGCAGCAGAAGGCGGATCTCGGCTGGCGGGTGGCGGCGCCGCAGCGCCAGGCCAAGCTCGGCGACCGGCTCTACGAGCAGATCCTCGACCGCATCGTCTCGGGCGCGCTGCCGGTGGGCGAGAAGCTGCCCTCCGAGAGCCAGCTCTGCGAGCTGTTCGGCGTCTCCCGGCCGGTGGTGCGCGAGGCGCTGTCGCGGCTGCAGGCGGACGGCGTCGTCGTCTCGCGCCACGGCTCCGGCTCCTTCGTGCAGCGCCGGCCCAACCAGGCCTTCGCCCAGCTGGCGCCGATGGGCTCGATCGCCGACGTCATGCGCTGCCTGGAGTTCCGCATCGCGCTCGAGGGCGAGGCCGCCTTCCTCGCCGCCGAGCGGCGCACCGAGGCCGACCTCGCCCGGCTCGAGCAGGCGCTGGCCGATCTCGACGCGGTGATCGCCCGCGGCGAGGTCGGCAGCGCGGCCGACCGCTCCTTCCACGTCGCCATCGCCGAGGCCTCGCAGAACCGCCTCTTCGTGCACGCCATGGAGGTCTATGCCGAGCACACCATCAAGGGCATGGAACTCGCCCGCCAGCTCTCGCTGCGCCGCACCGCCCGCCGCCTCCAGCTGGTCCAGCAGGAGCATATCCGCGTCTACGAGGCGATCCGCGCCGAGGACGCGCCGGCGGCGCGCGACGCCATGCGCACCCACATCGACAACGCCCGCATCCGCGTGCTGACCAACAGCGTCGAGCCGTAGTTCCCTCGCCCCCGAAGTGGGGGAGGGAGAGTCCGCTCAGGCCGCGAGCGCCTCGCTCTCGTCGTAGCGGCGCAGCGTCAGGGCCGCGGCGCGAACCCGCTCATGATGCTCCGGCTCCAGGTTGCTCAGCAGCGGCAGCATGGCGCCGGTGTCGGCGATGCCGGCGAGCCGCACCGCCTCGTGCAGCACCCGCACCGGGTGCAGCGTGTCGCGGCAGTCCTCGAGCGGCAGGAAGGCGGCGCGGATCCGCTCGGCCCCGGCGACGTCGCCGGCCTTGAGCGCCCGCAGGATCGCCTGCGAGGCGCGCGGCGCGACGCAGACCGAGCCCGAGGTGAACCCGGCCAGGCCGAACTCCTGCCAATGCACGATCGCCGGCCGCTCGCCCATGCCGCTGACCACGATGCGGCGGTCGACCTCGTCGATCAGCCGGCGCAGGAAGGGATCCTGCCGCGGCTCGGCGCGGGTGATGCCGTACTTGACCGCCCGCACCAGCCCGCGCTCGACGAGGCGGCGGATCGCCGGCGGGTCGAGGAAGGTCTCGCCGCGCAGATAGACGATCAGCGGCCGGCCCAGGCGCTCGGCGACGCGGGCGATGCCCGCCTCCGCGCCGGCGACCGTCGAGGGCGCCGTCGAGGGCAGCACCATCGCGGTCGGGTAGGGGCGGTCGCGCAGCAGATCGGCCTGGTCCAGCATCTTGCCGAAATCCGGCCCGATCGAGGGGATCACCCAGGTGTCCGGCCGCGCCAGCTCGAGCAGCTGGTCGAGCAGCTCGGCATAGTCGGAGACGCCGACATGGTAGAGGTTGGCGTTGCCGCCATACATCAGGGTCGAGATGCCGCCGCGCTCGAGATAGCCGATCAGCGCCGCATTGGCGGCGCGGTCGAGCCGCAGGTCCGGCCGCCGCGCCAGCGGCGGCACCGCCAGGACCGACCGGGAGAGATCGTCATGCATGGGCTGCCCTCCGGAGCGCTGCCGCCACCTTAGGTGGACCGCCCCGCCAGGGTCAATGCCGGGGCTGCCTACTTGTCTGACAACCGGCCGAAGCGCCAGAGGCGGGCCGGCGTCTCCTCGAGGATGGTCCGCCGGTCGGCCTCGGAGAGGAAGGGCAGGCGGGCGGGCCAGGCCATCGCCTCGGCATAGCGGCAGGCGAAGCGCACGCCCGGGAAGTCGCTGCCGAACACCATGCGATGCGGCCCGAAGCGCCGGAAGACCTCGGCATAGAACGGCATCAGGTCGGCGAAGGGGTAGGGCTGCCGCGAATCCTCGCCGGCCGAGAGCAGCTTGAAGCCGAGATTGGCCTCGGCCGCCAGCCGGTCGAGCCACGGCCCGGGATCGCCGCCGCGATGCACCGACGGGCCGAGATAGTCGACCAGGAACGGCACCGCCGGGTGCCGCCGCGCCAGCGCGGCGACGGTGCCGGCCTGCTCGATGTCCATGTGGAACGAGACGGCCTGGCCGAGCGCCTCGACCGCCCGCCAGAACGCATCGCACCCCGCCTCCGCCAGCCAGGCCGGATCGCCCTGGCGGATCAGGTTGAGGCGCACCCCCTGGCAGCCGCGCTCGCGCCAGCGGGCCAGCGCGCCCGCGGGGTCGCGGCCGCGCGGATCGACCAGGCCGATGCCGGCGAACCGGTCGGGCCAGCGGGCCAGGCAGTCGCAGAGATAGGAATTGTCCCAGCCATAGACGCTGGGCTGCACCAGCACCGCCCGGTCGACCCCGGCCGCGTCCATCTCGGCCAGCAGGTCCTCGACCGGCGCCGGATATGTGGGCACCGGCACGTGCGACAGCAGCGGCTGCCAGGGATAGCGGGCCGGGTCCTGTGCCCAGACATGGACGTGCGCGTCGACGATCATGGTCCCCCTCGCGCGATGGCGAGGGGGTTCATAGTCCGGCTAGCCGGCGAGCGCCAGCCGGCGGTGCGTCGCCGCGTCGGGCATCACGTCGGCGAGCGCCGGGCCCTCGGCGAGGATGGCGCAGGCGACGGGGTCGCCGCGATAGTAGCGGCCGCGCGGGTTCTTCCAGATCAGCAGCAGCCGGCCGCAGTCCGCCGGGCCGAGCGCGCTGAAGACCTCGTAGCGCTCGCCGTCGGCGGCGCGGTGGTGGCTGATGCGGCCCTTGGGATAGCGGGCGAGCAGCTCGCAGGCGTCCGAGGAGGTGAAGCAGCCGGCCGGGCGGAGCAGGGGGAACGGGATGGTGGTCATCGGGCGACTCCGGCATTCCGGGATCGGGATGACGCTCACACTAACCCTCCCGGCGTCTCGCCTCGAATCGGAAATTCTCAACGATCACGATACTTTGGCTAGGGGTGGCGGGGGTGCCTGCCCGGCGCTCTCCGGGACCGGCAGCGGCCGCGTCTCGGGCATCAGCGCGGCGATCAGGGCGAAGCCGGCGAGGGCGATCCCGGCGAGGCCGAGGAAGCCCGCGGCCCGCCCGAAATGCTCGACCACGAAGCCGGAGAGGGTGGTGCTGAGCGAGGCGCCGATGCCCATCAGCGTGCCATAGACGCCCTGCGCCAGGTTGAAGCGGCCGCTGCCCGCCGTGATGTCGGAGATGACCAGCGCCGCCATGACGCCGGCGACCGCGCCGCTGACCCCGTCCATCAGCTGGATGGCGACCAGCAGCGGCGGGCTGGTGGTGGCGGCGAACAGCAGGGCGCGCAGCGGCAGCACGCCGAAGCTGAGCAGCAGCAGCGGCCGGCGGCCGAACCGGTGGGCGCGGCGGCCGACCCAGGGCGCCAGCAGCACGACGATGAGCTGCGGCCCGATGATCATCGCCGACATGATCAGCGACGAGCGCTGGTGCCCGGCATAGGCGAGCTCCTCGCCGACCAGCGGCAGCAGCGAGGCATTGGCCAGCTGGAAGAGGATCTCGCAGCCGGCGAAGATCAGCAGCCGGCGGTCCTGCCACAGTGCCGAGGCCGGCATCGGCCGGCGGACCTCGCCGGGGTGGCCGGGCACGGTCGCGGCGCGGGCGCGCGCCGGCACCACCTCGTCGCCGCGAATCCGGGTCAGGGCGAGCAGCGCCGGGATCGCCAGCAGCGCCGTGAGGACGAAGATGGCGCGGGTCGAGACCAGCTGGCCGACCATGCCGAGGAGCGCCGCCGCGGCGATGCCGCCGGCCGAGGCGAAGCGGGCGTTGCGGCCGAGCTGGCGGGCCATGCCGCGATAGCCCACCAGCCCGAGCGTCACCGCGGCGAGCGCTGGCCCGACGACGCCGCCGGTCACCCCCTGCATCAGCTCGGCGCTCAGCACGTAGGGGAAGCGGGGCGCGACGGCGATGGTGGCGGCGGCGAGGCCGAGCAGCGCGATGCCGAGCCCGGCCATCAGCCGCTTGGCGGCGATGCTGTCGAGCAGCGCGCCGCCGGGGATCTGGCTTGCCAGGCTGGCGAGCCCGCCCGCCGTCAGCACCATGCCGATCTGCGCCTGGCCCCAGCGATGCTCGGCGAGATAGACGGCGACGAACGGGCCGAACCCGACCAGGATGCCGGCGAGCAGGAAGTTGAGGCCGAGCAGCGCCGTCAGGCTGCGCTGCGAGGGCGTGGCGTAGAAGTCCGGCGCATCGGCCGGCGACAGGGCGATCACGGCACAGGATCCCGCTGGGTCATGGGAGTCCCCCCTCGTTCCTTCCGCCTCAATGCGCCGGCGCGTCCGGCGATCCGCGATCGCGCGTCTCGGGCAGCGCGAAGGCGATCAGCGCCACGGCGGCGAGCGCCAGCGCCGCCAGCAGGAGGAATGCGGCGGACTCGCCGACGTGATCGACCATCAGCCCGCCGACGGTGGTGCTGAGGGTGGCGCCGGCGCCGCTCGCCAGGCCGACCAGCCCGAGCGCCAGGTTGAAGCGGCCGCCGCCGCGGGTCAGGTCCGCCACCACCAGCAGCGAGACGACGCCGAACACCGAGGCGGTGATGCCGTCGAGCAGCTGCACGGCGATCAGCAGGCCGGGGCTGGCGGTCACCGAGAACAGCAGGCCGCGCAGGGCCACCGCGCCGTAGCCGATCACCAGCAGCGGCTTGCGGCCGCGCGACTCGGCCTGGCGCCCGATCCAGGGCGACAGCACCGCGACGATGGCCTGCGGCACGATGATCGAGGCGGCGATCAGCGGCGTCGCCCAGTCCCCCGAGGTCTTGGTGACGAAGCCGCCGATCAGCGGCAGCATCGCCGCGTTGGCGAACTGGAAGAGGCCGGCGCTGGCGGCGAAGACGATCAGGGCGCGATCGCCGAGCAGGGTCCGCATCGGCTCGGCCTTCGGCGCCGTCCGCTCCGGACCGGCGCCGGCGGCCAGCCCGGCGGCGATCGACCGGGAGTCGATCAGGAAGAGGGCAGCCAGCGCCGGCAAGGTCAGCGCCGCGGTGACGAGGAACACCGCCTGGTTCGAGACGAGATAGCCGCAGGCGCCCATCAGCCCGGCCGCCACGCCGGTGCCGGCCGAGGAGAACCGGGCGTTGCGGCCGAAGCGGTCGCCGAGCGCGGCGCGCCCGACCAGCCCGAGGCTGATCGCCGCGATGCCCGGGGCGACCACGCTGCTCGCCAGGCTGTGCAGCAGCTTGGCGATGGCGACGGAGAGGAACTCGGGCCACAGCGCGATGACCAGCGCGCTCGCCGCGATGGCCGCGATGCCGATCAGCAGCAGGCGCCGCTTCGAGCGCGTGGCGTCGAGCAGCGCGCCGCCGGGCACCTGGGCGGCGATGCCGGCGAGCGTGCCCAGGCTGAGGATCACCCCGATGTCGCCCTGCGTCCAGGCACGCTCGGTCAGGTAGACGGCGATGAACGGGCCGAAGCCCGTCTGCACGTCGGCGACGAAGAAGCACAGCCAGTCCAGCCCCCGCAGGCTGCGCCGCCGCTCCCGCTTCGCCGTGCCGGCGGCGGCGGCCGGCGGCGGCGCTGCGGGCGGCGGCAGCGGGGCGGCCCGATCGGCCGCCCTCGTCATTTGGCCGCGCCGGGGGCGGCGGCCGGGCTCGCCGGTGCCCCGATCACCGCGACCGGATCGCCGGGCTTGAACTCCGGCGCCGCCTGGACCTCCTTGCGCTCCAGCGTCAGGACGATGCGGCCGCCCTTCTCGTCGGGCGCGAAGTGCAGCGCCTGCCAGTCGACCGCCACCTTGCGGCTGCCGACCCCGAGGAAGCCGCCGAAATCGATCACCGCGGCGCGGATGTGGCCGGCCCGGTCGACGACGACGTCGACGATCCGTCCCATGTCGTCGCCGCCGCTGCTCACCACCTGCTGGCCGAGCAGTGGCTGCAGGTCCTCGGGCTGCAGCGTCTCCTTGATGATCGCCGGCGCGGCCGCCGGCGTCGCGGCGGGCAGAGGCGGCGTGTCGGCCGCGCGGACGCCGAAGGGCGCCAGCAGCGCGAGCGCCGCCAGCGCAAGCGACAGGAAGGTCGTGCGGGGCATCTCTTGTCTCCGCCGTCGGGCCCGGGCGGGCGGTTCCCTTACGAGGCTGCCAACAGGCGAGGCGGCCCGGCGTTGCGGGTGGCACAACTTTGCCGCAGCGCGCATGGTCACGGCGGCCGGCCGCCGCTAGGATCCCCCCGCCGGCGCGGGGCCGGCGGGGCATGGAGAGCGCGATGGGCCGGCTGGCGGACAAGGTAACCTGGATCACCGGCGCGGCCGGCGGCATCGGGCAGGAGATCTGCCGGCGTTTCCTCGCCGAAGGCGCCCGGGTTGTCGCCTCCGACCTCGATTGCGGTCCGCTCGACGGGCTCGCGGCGGAATCCGGCGGGCGGCTGGTCACGGTCGCCGGCGACGCGGCCGAGGAGGCCGACGTGGCGCGCGCCGTCGCCGTGGCGCAGGAGCGCTTCGGCCGGCTCGACGGCGCCGTGCTCAATGCCGGCATCGAGGGCCGCATCACGCCGCTGACCGAGTTCCCGGTCGAGGATTTCGACCGCGTCGTGCGGGTCAACCTGCGCGGCGTCTTCCTCGGGCTGAAGCATGCCATGCGCGGCATGCAGGCGACCGGCGGCAGCATCGTGGCCCTGTCCTCGACCGCCGGCGTCGGCGGCTCGCGCCGCGCTGCGGCCTACGTCGCCTCCAAGCACGGCGTGGTCGGGCTGATGCGCACGGCCGCGCTGGAGGGCGCCGAGCGCGGCATCCGGGTCAACACCGTCAACCCGGCGCCGATCGACACCCGGATGATCCGCTCGATCGAGGAGCAGGTCGCCGAGGGCACCGGCGCCGACTTCGACACGGTGCACCAGAAGATGCTGGCGATGATCCCGCTCGGCCGCTACGGCACCCCGGCCGAGGCCGCCGCGCTGATTCTCTTCCTGCTGAGCGACGAGTCGAGCTACTGCACCGGCGGCGTCTACATGATCGACGGCGGCCGGTCCTGCGGCCGCTGAGGCCTCAGACCTCGACCGGCAGGTTGCTGAGGCCGCGGCTGCCGAAGACCGCGCGGTAGCGCGCCACCGCCTCGGCCGGTCCGGTCGCCTTGGCGTAGTTGTCGCTGAGCTTGACCGCCGGCCGGCCGTTGGCCGCGGTCACCTTGCAGACCAGCGAGATCGGGTCGAGCAGGTCGCCGCCGCGCGGGTGGCAGCCGCGGAAGTCGTTGGTCAGCAGCGTGCCCCAGCCGAAGCCGACCTTGATCGCCGGCTCCGGCCGCCAGGCCGCCGGATCCTGGAAGTCGGCGGCCGTGGTGAAGCTGGCCGGGTCGCGCTCGGCCGGCGCATGGCCGCCGAAGCGGGCATGCAGCGCCAGGATCGAGCCGACGTCGAGCCCGTCGCTGAACAGGATCCGCTTGTCGCGCGGATCGCGCCCGCGCGCCTTCAGCCACTCGATGTACTCCGCCCCGGCGATGGCGGGATCCTTGCTGTCGACCCGGATGCCGGTCCAGTCGGCGACCCAGTCGGGCGCGTCGGCGAGGAACTGGGTGGTGCCGAAGGTGTCGGGCAGCATGATGCGCAGCACCGGCCCGTAGGTCTTCTGCCAGAGCTCCAGCACCTTGTACTGCGCCGCTTTCAGCCCGGCCTCGTCCTCGGCCAGCGTGGCCAGCACCATCGGCAGCTCGTGGGCATTGGTGCCGATCGCCTCGAGGTCGTGGCGGAAGGCGATCAGCGCGTTGGAGGTGCCAATGAAGGCCGGGCCGAGCTCGGCCGCCATCACCTGGACGACGAAGTCCTGCCAGAGGAAGCCGTGGCGCCGGCGGGTGCCGAAGTCGGCGATGCTGAGGCCGGGCACGCCGCGCAGCCGGTCGATCTTCTCCCACAGCCGGACCTTGGCCCGGGCATAGAGGATGTCGAGCTCGGATTCGCTCATCCCGGCCAGCCCGGCCCGCGTCTTCAGCTCGTTGACGATGCCGAGCGCGTGGATCTCCCACAGCGAGACCTCCGGCCACGGCCCCTCGAAGGTCAGCCGGATCTGCCCGTCCGCCACCTCGAGCCGGTATTCCGGCAGCCGGTAGGTGGTCAGCCACTCGATGAAGCCGGGGCCGAAGATGCCGCGCGTGCCGTAGAAGCTGTTGCCGGCCAGCCAGACCAGCTCCGACCGCTTGAAGCGCAGCGTGCGGGCGTGGTCGAGCTGGGCGCGCAGCTCGTCGAGATCGATGATCTCGGCGAGCCGCACCGTCCTGCTGCGGTTGATCAGCTCGAACGTGACCGGGACGTCGCGATAGGGCGATTCGAGGATCGCCCGCGCCATCAGGAACTTGTAGAAGTCGTCGTCGAGCAGCGAGCGGACGATCCAGTCCGACTCGAAATTGTGGTCGTGCGCGCGCTTCGCGAAGTTGACGATCATGCCCGGCCGCTCCCCCGGCGGCCGCCGGCGGCGGCCGCGCCCGGGTGCCTCCTAGGCGGGATGGCGGGCGCCCGCTACGGGAGCGGCGGTAGCCGGCCGGCGTTCACTCCAGGCTGACGACGGGGCCGGCGAGGGCACGTCCCGCCGGCTCGGCCGAGGAGGCGTGGCGAACGCCGAGCGCGGCGATCAGGCCGAGCGCCAGCCCGGCGAGCAGGATGCGCGCGATGACCTGCCGCGATGCTGTGCTCATGGGGTCGCTCTCCTCGCTCGGCTGCGCTGCACGCTGACGGTCACCCCTCTCGAATGCGGCCCGGGCGGCCCGAAACCCCGCGTCGCAGTGTCAATCCTGGCCGCGCGCCAGCCCGGCCGACAAACGAGAAGCGCTTGCCGCTGGCGCAAGTTTTTCTCAGGGAGGACCCGCCGCCGGGCCGCCACGCCGGCGGCAGCAGCCCGATCATCAGGCCCGCATCGCCCGCGCGGGCCAGACGGTCCTCTCCGCCTAGCGCGACCCGA
>JAXMCI010000060.1:0-24289 GCA_046349435.1 Dongiaceae bacterium
AGGCCAGCAGGTACTCGGCATGGGCGAGGCCCATCCCCGCGCCCTCAGCCCTGGCGGCCGGGCAGGCGCCGCGACAGCGCCGACATGACCAGCGCGGTCACCGCCAGGCTGGCCACCACCGAGACCAGCAGGCCGACGGCGATCGGTAGCCAGGCGCCCTCGATCAGCGGCAGCCAGGCGATCACCCCGACCCCGGCCGGCACGAACAGCAGCCCGAGATTGTCGTGCAGGAACCCCGCCGTGCGGCCGAGCTCCTCCGACGCGCCGCCGCGGACGCAGAGCAGGAGGAAGAGCAGCACCAGCCCGATCACCGCGCCCGGGATCGGCAGCCCGGCGACCGAGGCGATCGCCTCGCCGACCAGCTGCAGGACGATCAGCAGGAAGATCGTGGTCATCGGGCAGGCGCCTCCTCGGCGATCAATCGGGTTGCCGGGTCAGCCGCCCGGTGACGACCAGCTCGGGCCGGCCCGGGGCCAGCCGGCTGAAGCGCAGCGCCATGGCATCGCCCTCGAGCGTGCGCTCGTAGGTCTGCAGCTCCCAGCCGCCCGCCGGGTCGATCGCCAGCACCTGCACCGTCAGGCGGTTGCCGGCCAGCACCGCCCAGGCGCCGGGGCGGCCGGTGAAGGGCTCGGCCGCGGCGGCGGTGCGCCAGGTCCGGGGTGACGGGCCGGGGATGAAATGCAGCTCGCTGCGGCGCAGGCGCTGGCCGGCCGCATCCTCGGCGTCCCGGATCAGCGTGCTCCAGGCGAGGCGGAAGCCGTCGCCCTCGCGCCGCAGCTCGACCCGGACGTCGCGATAGCTGCTGACGAAGAAGCGGTCGGTCGCCTCACCCTGCGCCTGCCCCTGGAAGAGGCCGACGAAGCGGTCGAGCCCGGCGTCCCCGGCCGCGGCCGCGACGGCTGCCGCGGGCAGCAGCGGCAGCGCGAGCAGCCAGGAGAGCGCTCGGCGCCGCCCCGCCCGGTCGATGGCTCGCCCCTGCCCCACGACGACTCGCCCCCCGCTGCGACGAAACAACCCAAACCACAAATTGGCTCGGCTGGAATATCGCAGAAACCGACGGCTTGCAGGATAGCTCCCGTCGACGCGAGGCGCCGACCGGCGGAATGAAGAGGCCGCCGCAAGCGGATCCAGGGAGTCACGGCCATGCTGAAGCGTACCTTCGTCGCCACCTTCGCCCTGATGCTGGCGATCGGCTTTGCCGCCTCGGCCCATGCCGGCCTGCGGTCCAGCACCAGCGTCGGCGCGAACCACGGATCCAGGCCGTAAGCCGGCTGCTTGCCTCGACGGGATGCACCGGCCGCAAGGTGGCCTCGGCCGGCGCATCGCCTCGGCGCCTCAGCCGCCGGTCTCCTCCGCACGGAAGCGCCGGAAGCCCTCGACGATCCAGCGCTCGAGCTCGCGGATCGGGCCGCTGATCCGGTCGGCCGCCGGGGTCAGCAGGTGGTAGGGATGCAGCGCCGGGACGCTCTCCTCGAAAAGCCGGACCAACCGGCCCTCACGCAGATCCGCATCGACCGTCGGCAGGTCGCCGAGCGCGACGCCGTAGCCGGCGCGCGCCGCCTGCAGCGACCAGTGGGCGCTGTCGAAGAAGATGCCGCGCGCCTCGCTCGCCGCCCCGCTCGCCCACGGCACGCCCGCCGAGGCGAACCAGCGCGACCACGCCTCCTCGTCATATTCGTGCAGCAGGTCGCAGCGCTGCAGGTCGGCCGGCCGCCGGATCGGCGCCTCGCCCTCGGCCAGCCGCGGGCTGCAGACCGGGAAGAACTGCGAGTGGCCGAGGCGGATCACTCGCCGGCCGGGATATTCGGCGCTGCCATAGACGATGGCGAGGTCGGCCTCGGCCGAGGCCGCGGGCTGCCGCCAATGCTCGGTCAGCACCTTGAGCCGCAGCCGCGGGAAGGCCTTGAGGAACTGGCCGAGCAGCGGCACCAGCCAGTTGGCGCCGAGCCCGGGCACGCAGGAGATCGACAGCTCGCCCTCGAGATGCCCCGCCTTGACCCGGGTGGTGGCGTCGCACAGCGAATCGAAGGCCTCGCGCACCCGGCGCAGCAGCCGCTCGCCCTCGGCGGTGAGGCGCACCGGCTTGCGGCGGCGGTCGAACAGCTCGACCCCGAGCTGGCCTTCGAGCGCGCGGATCTGGTGGCTGACCGCGCTGTGGGTGACGCCCAGCTCCTCCGCCGCCTTGGCCACGGCGAGGTGCCGCGCCGCCGCCTCGAAGGCGCGCAGGCCATAGAGCGGCAGGGTGCGTCGCGGCTCGGCCACGCCCACATTGTGAGCAGTGCTCACGCGATGGGCAAGGTTCTCAAGCGAGCCAGCGCGTCGCGGCGTGAATCCAGCTCACCTTGCGGGGAGGATTTCTCGCTTGGTGGGCGCCCCCCGCGCTCCTAGCCTGATCTGCGGCGGCCGCGACGCCGCAGGCAGGAGGGGCAGCAGGATGAGCATCTCGCAGCAGGCCGGCGGCGCCGGCGACCAGGCGGCGGCACAGGGCTGGGGCGTCACCGCCCAGACCGGACGGCTGCGCGACGTGCTGCTCGGCAAGCCCGACCATTTCCGCTGGGTGCCGCTCAACTCGATCTCCGCCGTCACCTTCAGCAACCAGGAGGCGATGGGCTACCGCTTCGACAAGCAGAAGGCCATGCAGCAGCATCGCCGCATGGTCGACGCCTACGAGGCGGCCGGCGTGCGCTGCCACTTCGTCGAGGCCGACGAGGGCCTGCCGAGCAGCGTCTTCACCCGCGATTCCAGCTTCATGACGCCGTGGGGCGCGGTGATCGCCAGCATCCAGACGCCGCCGCGCCGGCAGGACTACGCGGTCGTCTCCGAGTTCTACCGCAGTGCCGGCATCCCGATCTGGAAGTGGGTCACCGCCAACCATTTCGAGGGCGGCGACTTCGTCATCCTGAAGCCTGGCGTGGCCCTGCTCGGCTGGTCGGGCGACCGCTCGACCAAGGAGGGCGCCGACCAGGTCGCCGGCTGGATGCGCGAGAAGGGCTGGGAGGCCTTCGTGGTGCCGATCCCGCCGCAGTTCGTCCACATGGACGCCGTGGTGGTGATGCTGGAGAAGGGGCTGGCGCTGGTCTGCGAGGACGCGCTGCCCCCCTACGGCCTCGACTTCATCAAGCAGAAGCACGGCATCCGGGTGATCCCGGTCGCCTATGCCGACTGCGTCAAGCTCGGCGGCAACCTGGTCAGCCTCGGCGAGCGCCGCGTGCTGTCGATGGCGCACAACGTCAACGTCAATGCGCGGCTGCGCGACGAGGGCTTCGAGGTGGTCGCGGGCGACTACGACATGTTCGCGCTCGGCGGCGGCGGGGTGCACTGCTCCTGCCACGAGCTGCGGCGCGACCCGGACTAGGTGAGAGAACGCGGCCGGGAAAACGGCCGCGGCAACGACCAACAGGAGGCCAGTCATGGAGAGCAGCAGCAGGCCCGGGCTGATCCCGGTGCGCCAGTATTTCCTGCCGTCTCGGCGCGGCTTCCTACGCGCCGCCGGCGCCGCCGCGGCGCTCGCCGCCGGCGGCCTGCCGAATCGCCCGGCGGCCGCGGCGACCAAGCTCACCTTCATCGGCTGGCAGGGCTACGAGACCTTCCTCGAGGCGGGCGACTTCGGCAAGGCGCACGGGCTGGAGCTGGAGAAGAGCTTCATCTCCAACGCCGACGAGGTCACCACCAAGCTGCGGCTGGGATCGGCCCAGGTCGATCTCTGCACGCCCTATTTCATCTACGACCACTTCCTCGCCGAGGAGCAGCTGATCGCCGAGATCGACACCGCGCGCATCCCGCGCTTCAAGGCGATCCACCCGACCATCCTGAAGATCTGCGAGCCCAACATGGCCAGGGACGGCAAGTGGTACGCCGTGCCGATGACCTACGGCGCGATCTGCATGATGTACAACGCCGACCAGGCGGCCGCGCCGACCTCCTGGAAGGACATGCTGAAGCCGGAATACAAGGGCAAGGCGGCCATCACCTCGGACTATCCCGGCAACATGTTCGCCTGGGCCCGGGTCGCCGGGGTGAAGCAGCCGACCTTCATGACCTACGACGAGCTGAAGAAGACGGTCGAGCTGCTGATCGACCTGAAGCGCAACCACCTGCGCGCCATCGCCCCCAGCTACGGCGACCTCGTCAACATGCTGTCGGCCAAGGAGGTGGTGATCGCCCAGGGCTGGGAGCCGGTGGCGAGCTGGGTCGGCAACGCCGCCAACATCAAGATCGCCTACCCCGCCGAGCAGTCGATGGGCTTCATCGAGGGCTACGCCATCGGCCAGGGCTCGGGCAATGTCGACGCCGCCTACGACTACATCAACAACGCGCTGTCGGTGGCCGGCCAGCTGGCCGGCGCCGAGGCCAACTCGATGCCGGTGGTGGTGGCCGACGCCATGGGACAGGCGAGCGCCGCCAACAAGGCGCTCTACAACTACGACGCGCTCGAGGACTATTTCCACGTCAAGACCGACGTCGTCCCGATGTACCCGCTGAAGTCTGACGGCGTGCACGCCGTCTGGGACGACTACCAGGAAGCCTGGGAGAAGGTGCTGAAGGGCTAGGGCGCGCGGGGACGCCGGCCGGGCGGCGGCGGTGAGGCCGGGGCGCCTGCCCCTGCGGCTGCTGCCCTCGCTCGGCGTCTTCCTCGTCTTCTTCGTCCTGCCGATGGCCTGGTTCCTGGTCGTCAGCTTCTGGCGGCTGCGCAACTACAAGCTCTATCCCGACCTGTCGCTGCGCAACTACGCCACGGTGGTCGAGGAGTATCTTCCGGCCGGGCTCTTCACCGTCGGCATCGCCGCGCTGATCGCCGTGCTGACCACGCTCTTCGCCTTCCTGCTCGCCTACCTCATCCGCTTCAAGGCGCCGCGCTTCGGCCGGCTGCTGCTGTCGGTCGCGCTGGTCACCCTGTTCGGCGGCTACCTCGTCAAGATCTACGCGTGGAAGACCATTCTCGGCGTCGACGGCATCCTCAACCAGCTGCTGCTCGGCCTCGGGCTGGTCGACGCGCCGATCGAATGGCTGCTCTACAGCCCGGCCGCGGTCGTCGTCACCCTGGTCCACTTCCTGCTGCCGCTGGCGATGCTGCCGCTCTACGCGTCGATGACCGGCATCAGGGACGTGCCGCTCGAGGCGGCGCGCGACCTCGGCGCCGGGCCGGGGCGGGTGCTGTGGGACGTCGTGCTGCCGCAATGCCTGCCCGGCCTGCTCTCCGCCTTCGCGCTCTCCTTCCTGGTCGCCGCCGGCGACTACGTCACGCCGCTGCTGGTCGGCGGCCCGCAGACCGTCATGGTCGGCACCTTCATCCAGAGCCAGTTCCTCAACCGGCTGAACGCGCCGGTCGGCTCGGCGCTGAGCTACAGCCTGCTCGCCGCCTGCCTGCTGGTCCTCCTCCTGGTGCGCGGCGCGCTTCGCCGCGCCCTGCGGCCGCGCTGAGGCGATGCGCGACGGCCCGCTCGCGCGGCTCGCCTGGGGCGCCGTCGGCGTCCTCGGCCTCGTCTTCCTCGTCTCGCCGCTGCTGCTGGTGGTGTTCTTCTCCTTCGCCGTCAACCGCCACGCCACCCTGCCGGTGGGCGGGCTGACGCTCGCCTGGTACGGGGCGCTGCTCGGCAGCGCCAACTTCCTCTCGGCGCTGCGCAACAGCCTGATCGTCACCCTCTCGGTCGGGCTGCTCTCGACGGTGGTCGGCACGCTCGCCGCCTTCGCGCTGGCGCGCATGCGGCCGCGCACGGTGGGCTGGCTCTCGACCCTGCTCAGCATGCCGGTGATGCTGCCGCCGCTGGTCCTGGCGCTGGCGCTGGCCACGCTCTACGCGGCGCTGGGCTTCCGGCTCGGGCTCTACTCGGTGATCCCCAGCCACCTCGTCTTCACCCAGCCCTTCGTCATCCTCGTCGTCTATGCCCAGATGGCCGCCTTCAGCGACGCGGTCATCGACAGTGCCCGCGACCTCGGCGCCACGCGCACCCGGACCTTCCTCACGGTGGTGCTGCCGATGATCCGGCCGACCCTGATCGGCGCGACGCTGGTCGCCATGTCGGTGTCGCTCGACGACTTCGTCATCACCTTCTTCACCATCGGCGGCGGCCTCACCCTCTCGACCCTGGTCTGGGGCATGCTGCGCACCTCGCTCGACCCCAGCGTCAACGCGCTCGGCACGCTGATCCTCGCCGCCACGGTGGGGGCCAGCGTCGTCGCGCTCCGGCTGACGCGCTACCACGGATGAGGCAGAGATGAGCCAGTCCTTCGCCGGCACCGCCGTGCTGGTCACCGGCGCCAGCCAGGGCATCGGCCGGGCGATCGCCGCCGGCTTCGCCGCGGCCGGCGCCGAGCTCGCCATCCTCGCCGAGGATGACGGCATCCACGCCGCGGCGGAGGCGATCGGGCGGGACGCCGGCCGGCCGGTCACCGCGCTGCGCTGCGACATCGCCGACCCCGCCGCGGTGGCCGAGGCGGTCGGCCGGCTCGCGCGCATCGACGTGCTGGTCAACAACGCCGGCTATCAGCCGCTGACGCCGGTCGGCGATCCCGACCCGGCGATCGACGCCGCCTTCCGCCGCGTCATCGACGTCAACGTCACCGGCACCTGGCTGGTCACCCGCCAGGCCCTGCCGCGGATGCGGCGCGGCGGGCGCATCCTGATGACCGGCTCGATCTGGGGCCGCACCGGGGCGCCGCGCTATGCCGGCTACACCGCCTCCAAGCATGCGGTGATCGGGCTGATGCGCGCGCTGGCGATGGAGCTCGGGCCGGCCGGCATCACCGTCAACGCCGTCTGTCCGGGCTGGGTGCGCACCGAAGGGGCGATGTGGACGGTGCGGGCCGAGGCGGCGCGCGAGGGCCGCCCGGTCGAGGCCCTGCTCGAGGAGGCGATGCGCCACCAGCCGATCGCCGGCATGATGGAGCCGGAGGCGATGGTGCCGATGTACCTGTTCCTCGCCTCGCCCGCGGCCGCCGACGTCACCGGCCAGGTGATCGGCGTCGATCGCGGCCACTTCATCGGCTGAGGAGCCAGGGCATGGGCAGGCTCGAGGGCAAGGTCGCGATCCTCACCGGCGCCGCCGCCGGCATCGGCCGCGCCACCGCGACCCTCTTCGCGCGGGAGGGCGCCCGCCTGGTGCTGACCGACCTCGACGAGGCGGGCGGGACGGCCGCGGCTGCGGCGATCGCGCAGGCCGGCGGCACCGCGCTGTTCCTCGCCCAGGACGTCGCCGAGGAGGCCGGCTGGGACCATGTCGTCGGCACCGCCTGCGCCCGCTTCGGGCAGCTGGACGTGCTGGTCAACAACGCCGGCATCCAGCTCTCCAAGGCGCTCGACGAGACGACGCTCGCCGACTGGCGCCGGGTCATGGCGGTCAATGCCGAGAGCGTCTTCCTCGGCACCAGGCGGGCGATCGCCGCGATGGCGCCGCGCCGCTCGGGCTCGATCGTCAACCTGTCCTCGACCTACGCCATGGTCGCCGATCCGCTCAACGCCGCCTACTGCGCCTCCAAGGCGGCGGTGCGCCACTTCACCAAGGCGGCGGCGCTGCATTGCGCCGGGCTCGGCATCCGGGTGAACTCGGTGCATCCCGGGGTCATCGCCACGCCGATGGTGGAGCGCGAGATCGCCGACGTGACGCGCGCCCGCGGCCTCGCCGACGACGCGGCGGTGCGCCGCGAATGGGGCGCGCTTTGCCCGCTCGGCATCGGCGCGCCCGAGGAGATCGGCTGGGCGATCCTCTATCTCGCCTCCGACGAGTCGCGCTACGTCACCGGCAGCGAGCTCGTCGTCGATGGCGGGCACCTCATCCGCTGAGCGGCAGGAGAGCAACGATGATCGAGAACCCGGTGCCCTGGCCGAACGGCGCGCGCTGCGCCGTGGCGATCACCTTCGACGTCGACACCGACAGCTTCCTGCATCTCGGCTTCGGCGGCCGCGTGCCGGACATGGTCACGACCCAGTCCTGGCTGCGCTACGACGAGATCGCGGTGCCGCGCATCCTGGCGATGTTCCGCCGCTACGGGCTGCGCCAGACCTTCTTCTATCCGGCCTGGTGCATGGAGCAGCATCCCCGGCTGGTCGAGGCGATCCTCGCCGACGGCCACGAGATCGGCCATCACGGCTGGCTGCATGAGAGCATGAACCGGCTGCCGCCGGAGGAGGAGCAGGGCTGGATCCGCCGCGGCATCGAGACCATCGAGCGGATGACCGGCCGGCGGCCGCGCGGCTTCCGCGCCCCGGTCTACGACTTCTCGCGCCGCACCGCCGGGATCCTGGCGCAGGAGGGCTTCCTCTACGACGCCACGCTGATGAGCGACGACGTCCCGCACCTCGTCGACACCGAGGCCGGCAGCTTCTGGGAGCTGCCCTCGCACTGGACGCTCGACGACTGGCCGCCCTACGTCCACAACATCGAGCTCGGCTACACCATGAGCATCCGCGCCCCGGACGAGGCGATGGCGGTGTTCATGTCGGACTTCGAGGCGATGCACGAGCTGGGCGGGCTGTGGGTCGCCGTCTGGCACCCCTGGGTCTCCGGCCGCCCGGCCCGCGCCCTGCGCATCGCCCGCATGATCGAGGCGATGCTGGCCAAGGGCGGCGTCTGGTTCGCCACCATGGAGGAGATCGCCCGCCACATGCAGTCGCTCACCGCGAGCGGCGCCTACCGGCCGCGCCGCGTGCGGCTGCCCTATTGCGACGGGCCGCTCGACCCGGCGCTGGTGCCGCGCCAGCTTCCGCCCGGCTGAGCGGCCGGAAACGCTGGAAACCAGAAACCCGGCCCGCAGGAATAGGACGGAAACAGGGCGGTTCCAGGATGCACGGGTCGGCAGGTGCTGCCGACCGGCGCCGCGCAAGAGCCGGCGGCCGCAACCCGAGACGGAGTTCCCGCCATGCTGAAGCCCGCCTTCACCCTCGCCTTCGCCCTGCTCCTCGCGGCCGGTCTCGCCACCACCGCCGAGGCCCGCGGCAAGCGCCATGTCCCGCACGGCACCACGGCCGGCCACGCCGCCGCTGCCGGTGCCGCGTCGAGCGCCATGGCCGAGGGCACCATCGTCGTCGCGCGCCGGATCGGCAAGCGATAGCCAGGCCATGCCGGAGCCCGATGCGCCGGTCCTGCCTCCTCCCGGGGACCGGCGCATCGCGGGCTCGTCCCGTCACCGCCCGCGCGGCTTGGCCCGCGCGGTCGGCATTGCCTGCAGCGGGTCGTCCGGCCAGGGGTGGCGCGGATACTGGCCGCGCATCTCGGCCCTGACCTGCCGGTAGGGGCCCGCCCAGAAGCTCGCCAGGTCGTCGGTCACCGCCAGCGGGCGGCGGGCCGGCGAGAGCAGGTGCAGCAGCAGCTTCACCCGGCCGCCGGCCACCGTCGGCGTCTCCGCCAGCCCGAGCATCTCCTGCAGCCGCACCGCCAGCACCGGCCGCGCCCCGGCATAGTCGATCGGCAGCCGATTGCCGGTCGGCACGGCGACATGGGTCGGCGCCAGCCGGTCGAGCGTCCGCGACTGTGCGTGCGTCAGCCGCGCGGCCAGCGCGGCCGCGAGATCGACCCGCGCGAGATGGGCGCGCCTGGCGCAGCCGGCGAGGAACGGCGCCAGCCAGTCCTCCAGCGTCGCCGACAGCGCGGCGTCGGTGAGGTCGGGCCAGCCCGCCTCCGGCTCGAGCCGGGCGGCGAAGGCGACGCGCTCCCGCCAGGCGCGGAGCGCGTCGTTCCAGGGCAGGCAGCCGAGCCCGAGCTCGCGAATCCCGGCGATGAGCGCGGCGGCGACCGCCGCCGGGTCGGGATCGGGCAGTGGCCGGTCGTCGAGGGTCAGCGCCCCCAGCCGCCGGCGGCGCCGCGCCAGCACCGCCTCCTCGCGCGAATCCCAGCGCACCAGATCCTCGGCGACGATGCGGTCGGCGAGATGGGCCTCGAGCTCGGCCCGCTCCACCGGCGCGGCGAGGAAGATGCGCGCCTCGCGGCGCTCGCCGTCGAGCTCGGGCACCACCAGGAACTCGGCGGCGGCGAGCGGCTCGGGCCCGGCCAGGAAAGCGCCGCCGCCATTGGCCAGCGCGTAGCGCGGCTCCGGCCCCGGCCGGCGGCGGGCGATGCGGTCGGGCCAGGCGAAGGCGAGCAGCAGGCCCGCCGGCCCGGTGGCGAGCGCGGCGCCGCGCCGGCCCGGCGGGATGCCGAGCCGGCGCTCCAGGTCGCGCGCGCTCTCCAGCACGCGCTGCGCCGCCGCGCGGTCGACCGCCAGGCCGTGCGAGGCGGCGGCATGGCCCAGCGCCCCCAGCAGCTCCAGCCGCGGCCGCAGGTCGGACTCGGCCGCCGCGCCCGGCCGGCGCCGCAGGATGTCGCGCTCGCCGAGCAAGGCCGCCAGCCGGCAGGCCAGCGTGCCGAGGCCGAGCGCCTGGCCGCGCAGCACCATGTGGGCCAGCCGCGGATGCAGCGGCAGCGCCAGCAGCGCCCGGCCGTGCGCGGTGATCCGGCCGGCCGGGTCGAGGGCGCCCAGCGCCTGCAGCAGGTCGTGCGCCTGGGCCAGCGCCGCCGCCGGCGGCGGGTCGAGCCAGGCGAGCGCGCCGGCCGCCGCGCCCCAGGCGGCGAGCTCGAGGGCGAGCGGCGCGAGGTCGGCCTCGAGGATCTCCGGCCGGCCCTGCGGGGCCAGCGCCCTATCGGCCTCCGCCGTCCACAGCCGCCAGCAGGTCCCCGGCGCCTGGCGGCCGGCGCGGCCGCGGCGCTGGTCGGCGGCGGCGCGGCTGACGCGGACCGTGGCGAGCCGGGTCATGCCGCGCGCCGGATCGAATCGCGGCACCCGCGACAGGCCGCCGTCGATCACCCCGCGCACCCCGTCGATGGTCAGGCTGGTCTCGGCGATGGCGGTGGCCAGCACCACCTTGCGCTGCCCGGGCGGCGCGGCCTGGATGGCGGCGTCCTGCGCGGCGGCCGGCAGGCTGCCGTAGAGCGGATGCAGCGCGACGTCGTCGCCGACGCGCTCCTGCAGCAGCGCGAGCGTGCGGCGGATCTCCGCCTCGCCGGGCAGGAAGACCAGCAGGTCGCCCGCGCTCTCGGCCAGCCCCCGGCGGACCGCAGCGGCGACCTCCTCCTCCAGTCGCCCGGCGGGCTCGCGGGCGAGGAAGCGGGTCTCCACCGGGAAGGCGCGGCCCTCGCTGCGCAGCACCGGGGCGCCGAGCAGGGCCGCCAGGCGCTCGCCTTCGAGCGTCGCGCTCATCGCCACCAGCCTGAGGTCGGGGCGCAGCGCGGCGCGCGCCTCGAGGCAGAGCGCCAGGCCGAGATCGCCCTGCAGCGAGCGCTCATGCACCTCGTCGAAGATCACCGCCGCGACCCCGGCGAGGCCGGGATCCTCCTGCAGCAGCCGGGTCAGGATGCCCTCGGTCAGCACCTCGATGCGGGTGCGCGGGCCGATGCGGCTGTCGAGCCGGATGCGGTAGCCGACCGTCTCGCCCACCGCCTCGCCGCGCAGCGCCGCCATCCGCCGGGCGGCGGCGCGCGCCGCCAGCCGCCGCGGCTCCAGCATCAGGATGCGCCGCCCGGCGACCCAGGGCTCGTCGAGCAGGGCCGGCGGCACGGCGGTGGTCTTGCCGGCGCCGGGCGGCGCCTGCAGCACCAGCCCGGTCCCGGCGGCGAGGATGCGCCGGAGCTCCGGCAGCACGGCTTCGATCGGCAGCGCCATGCCGGGGGTCTAGCACAGCTGCCGCCCGCGGCACCGCCCTCCGCCGCGCCGGGGCGGCAGAGGGCGGCCGAAGCGGTCCCGCTCAGGCGGCTTCGGGCATGGCGTCGATGAAGCCGGTGATCGACTGCAGCCGGCCGTCGCCGGCGACCACCCCGACATCGAGCCCGGCGGCCAGCGCCGGGCCGTCCTGCGGCCCGAGCGACCAGCCGAAGCGGATGCGGTCGTTATGGGCGTCGAGCGCGCCGGTGCTGCGGAACCGGTGGCCGGGGAAGCGCTGCTGCACCGCCGCGATCATCGCGTCGATGCCGGCCTGTCCCTCGCCCCGCATCAGCGGGTCGAGGTAGAGCGCGTCCTCGGTCCAGGTGGCGGCGATCAGGGCGCGGCGCCGCGCCGGGTCGGTCTCGTTCCAGGTCGCGATGTAGCGCTCGACGAGCGCGGTGCGATCGATGCTCATCTCATCCTCCTCGTGGGTGGCTTTCCACGGGGCGGAGCATCGCCGGGCGGGCCTGGCCGGTCGATTATCCCGGAGGTCATGTCGCGAGCGGGCCGGGCCCTCGCCGGGCCCGGCCCGCCGCGACAGGCGAGGCGCCGCGTTACCTGGCGGCGTTGCGCCCTGATGCACCCCGGTCGGCAGCGCGACGAAGGCCTCGAACACCCGGCCAAAGCGCGGCCGGTCGCGCCCGCCCTGGTAGGCCGCGTGGATGATCGCGGCGTTGTGCGCGAAGCCGGCGCCGAAGCGCGGCCGGTGGTGGTTGCCTCCGGTCAGGTGGATGCCGTCCCCGAGCCGGTATGGCCGATGCCGCCGCCGCCGCCGACGCTGCAGGCGGCATGGGCCGGCCGCGCCGACAGCTTCAGGACGATGCCGGTTCCGGCGACGGCGAGCAGGCCCGCTGCCGCCACCGCCACGACTCTCGCAAGCATGGAAACACTCCCTCTCCGGCCGGCAGGGCCGGCAGCTGTACGCAGGTACTTACGTCGCGGTCGAACAGCCCCGCTTGCCGAAGGGTTCCGCTCGCCTGGTCGAACGACGCAGCCGCCGCCCGGCGGCCGCCCTTGATGCCGGCCGGGCGCCGCCCAGATCCAGATGCGGCCGGCAACTCCGGAGACAGCCGCATGCCGAAGGTTCGCTCGATCCGCGCCGGGCTGGCGCTGCTTCTCCTGCTGCCGCTGGCCGGCTGCGCCACGGCGGAGGAGATCCGCCAGCAGGATGCCCGGCAATGCGCCGGCTACGGCTTCAAGCCGGGCAGCGACGCCTTCTCGGCCTGCCTGCAGCGGGAGAACTGGCGCGCCGCCTCTGCTGGGCGCCCGATCCCTGGTACTACAATCCCGGCCCGGCCGTCTGGTAGCGGCGCCCTTACCTCCGAGGTCATTGGAGGGCGGCGGGCGCGCCGCTATCGTCGCGCCATGGGCACCTCCGTTCCGGTCGGCACGCTGCTGCGGCAATGGCGGCAGCGCCGCCGCATGAGCCAGCTCGAGCTCGCGCTCGAGGCCGACATCTCCACCCGCCATCTCAGCTTCCTCGAAACTGGCCGGGCGCGTCCCAGCCGCGAGATGGTGCTGCACCTCGCCGAGCGAGCTTGGCCTGCCGCTGCGCGAGCGCAACCTGCTGCTCACCGCCGCCGGCTTCGCCGCCGCCTATCCGGAGCGGCCGCTCGGCGACCCGGCGCTGGCGGCGGCCCGGCGCGCCGTCGAGCTGGTGCTGAAGGGGCACGAGCCCTGTCCCGCGCTCGCCGTCGACCGCCACTGGACGCTGCTCTCGGCCAATGCCGCGGTGGCGCCGCTGCTCGGCGGCGTCGCGCCCCGGCTGCTGGCGCCGCCGGTCAACGTGCTGCGGCTCAGCCTGCATCCCGAGGGCCTCGCCCCGGCGATCCTCAACCCGGCGGAGTGGCGCGGCCACCTGCTGGAGCGGCTGCGCCGGCAGGTCGAGGCCACCGCCGACCCGGTGCTGGTCGAGCTGCTGGCCGAGCTCCGGGCCTACCCGGCGCCGCCCTCGCCGCTGCGCCCGCCCGCGCCGGCGGCCGATCCCGGCATCGTCGTGCCGCTCCGCCTGCGCAGCCCGGCCGGGCCGCTCGCCCTGCTCGGCACCACGACGGTGTTCGGCACGCCGATCGACGTCACCCTGGCGGAGCTGGCGCTCGAGGCCTTCTATCCCGCCGACGCGGCCACCGCCGAGGCGCTGCGCCGGCTCGCCGCGTCCGCCGCCGCCTCGGCGGCGTGACAGGGGGCAGGGCCTGATTCCTCGGCGCCTCGCCTCGCCGCCGCTCTCGACGGCCGCGGCCGCGGTCCGCTAGCATCGGCGGGCGATCGATCGCTCCTGCCGCCGGGCGCGGCAATCACCGGTTCGCGACATGTCGCATGTCGCGCGCCCGCGGGGCATGGGGTCGATCGCCCGGATTCGATCCTGCGCCGCGGGGCGAAGCCGGACGCGAGCCAGGTAGGTCGTGGGTGGGCCTTGCTGCCGGAAGAACTCGAGCACTTCATCCGCACCACCATCAGGTCCGTCTGGGCGCTCGAGCTGCTGCTGCTGCTGGCCGGCGAGCCGGACCGAGCCTGGACCGAGGACGAGGCCAACCGCGCGCTGCGCGGCAGCACCGGCCTGGTGCGCAGCACGCTGGCCGCGCTGGTGCAGGCCGGCCTGCTGGCCCTTGAGGGCGACGCCTATCGCTTCCGGCCGGCCACGCCGGAGCTGCGCCGGTCGGTCGAGCAGCTCGCCGAAGCCCATGCCGCCCGGCCGCTGGCCGTGGTCCGCGCCATCCTCGATGCGCCGAACGAGCGCATCCGCAGCTTTGCCGACGCCTTCAGGGTGAGGAAGGACGGGGAACCGTGAACGACGCGCTGCCCTCGATCGTCTACCTGCTCTGCCTCGGCACGAGCCTCGCCTGCTTCCTGCTGCTGCTGCGCAGCTGGCGCCGCGGTCGCACCCGGCTGCTGCTGTGGAGCGCGCTGTGCTTCGCCGGGCTGGCCGTGACCAACCTGATCCTCTTCATCGACCTGATCCTGTTGCCGGAGGTCGACCTGCAGATCCTGCGCTTGCTGGTCACGCTCGCCGCGCTGGCGGTGCTGCTCTACGGCTTCGTCTGGGAAACCGACTAGGGTGCGACGGTGGGCGGCATGATCGGCATCGCCTTCCTCTCCGGCGCGGTGACCATGGGGTACCTGGTCGCCGCCCTCTTCTTCCTGCGCTTCTGGACCCGAAGCCGCGACGCGCTGTTCCTGACCTTCGCCGGCGCCTTCGCGCTGCTCGCCCTCAACCAGGCGCTGGTCGTGCTCTCCGGCACGCCGCGCGAGGAGCAGGGCTGGATCTACCTGATCCGGCTGCTGGGCTACCTGCTGATCATCGCCGCCATCGTGCGCAAGAACCTGCGCCGGGGGTGAGCGGGCCGGAGGTGGCTATGCGGCGTCGACCACCGACCAGTCGACCATGACCAGCAGATAGCCGCTGAGCTCGCCTCGGCACCGGATGGTGCGTCCGACCAGCGTGTCGAGCAGCGGGTCGCGAAACGGGTTGCCGCCCTGACGGCGCAGCACGAAGACGCCGTCCGACGTCTCCAGGCAGACGGCGCGGTGCTCGCTCTTGCTGCCCCGTGCGAAGGGCTGCTCGGTCACCTTGCCCGTGAACTCGCGTAGTCCCGACAACCCGCCGCGATCCTCCAGGTCCCGCGTCACCGGCTGTGGATCTGCTCCACCGACACCAGCCTGCCGTCGACTTCCTTGCCCACCAGCAGCACGACCCTCGGCACCCCGCTGGCCGGCTCGCCGATGGCGGCCTCGCGGGCGCGGCCCACGGCGCGGTGCGCGAAGAGGACATGATAGGCGCTGGTGATCTGCTCGTCGCGGGCCATCGCCTCGGGCATGCGCCGGCGCACCGGGCGATGCCGGACGTCGAAGGACAGGGCCTGGCCGGGCTCGAGCCCGAGCTCGCGGGCCTGGGCTTCCAGCGGCCGCAGCAGCGGCGCCGGCGGCGGGGCGCGCCGGCGCGACAGCTTCGGCTCGCTGCCGGCCAGTGCCAGGCCGCGGCTGAACAGGGCGCGCCGCCGATCCTGCCGGCCCGCCCGCCCGGCATCGTCCTTCGGCCGCGCGACCACCGGCGAGGCGGGCGTCACCGGGGTGATCGAGGGATCGCCGAGGAGGCTGAACTGGGCCAGGGTCTTGAGCTCGGACGGGTCGAGCGGCGAGGCCGCCTGCACGAAGCGCTGGCGGGCCTCGAGCGTGGCGCGTCCCAGCGAGCTGCCGGCCAGCACGCGACCGAGGAAATACTGGCAGATGAGGTCGGCCTGGCCGTTGCCGGAGGCGGGACCGTAGGCGATCGTCGAGCTGCCGAGGAAGCCGTAGGCCTTGTTCTCCAGATAGCTGTTGCAGATCCCCATCTGCCGGCGCGTCGCCGACAGCCCGTACAGCTCCGCGCCGTAGCAGCATTCGGCGGCCGCGACCGTTCCCTCGCCGATCCGGCCGGCGAGATCGGCCGAATCGAGAGCCACCGGATATTGCGCAGCGCCGCTCGCCGGCTGGCCGAAGAACTGCGGCGAGCCCTTGGCGCCGTGACAGTTGAAGAAGTGTACCGGCGCCCGCAGCCGGGCGGCCGGCCAGGGCCGGCCCTTCGGCGGCACGCTCTGCAGGTCCCGGGCGCTGCCGAAGATGTTCGCGGTCGATTGGCGGCTCGACGCCTGCCAGACCTGGGCGGTGACGGCGAAACAGCCGGCGATCGCGCTGCGGTCGCGCCCCGTCCATCCGGCGCAGGTCTCGAGCACGCCCAGCAGGTAGGCGGGGTCGGTGGCGCCGGTCACGTCGGGCAGCCGCCCGACCACCCGGGTCGGCCCGAGAAAGCTGGTGATCGCCTGGCTGTAGGCCGCTTCGCAGGCATAGGGCAGATCGCCCAGGGCGAGCGGATCGACGTCGTCCTCCGGCCCGGTGCCGCCGGTGTAGAGCGGGTTCTTCAGGTCCTGGTGCGGGATCACGTCGACGGCACCGAGCAGCATCAGGTAGTCCGGCGCCAGCCCGCGATAGACGGCGTCGATCGCCGTCTTGTTCTGCCGGGCGTCGGCCGGATCGGTCACCGGCGTCGCGGACAGCCGGCCCATGTCGGTCTTGTCGTCGAGACCCACCAGCTGCGTGACCAGGCCGCGTCCGCGATCGGCGGCGACCAGGGCATTCACCGCCTTCTGCAGCCGGGTGAGGCCGGCGGCGCCGTACTTGGCGCGCAGCGCCGCGAGGTTCGTGACGATCACCTTGTCGATCTTGGTGGCCATGGAGATCCCCCGTCGATATAAATTCTACAGTACAATATGAGGCGTCTCTGCAGCGACGCAGTGTGCAGATTCATCATATATACTATTCAAAGATTGAAAACAATGATTGGAAGAATGTGGCCGGCGCCGGCGGGCCCGGCGGGCTTTCTTCCGAGCCCGCGCCGTCAGCCGCAGGCGCGGGCCGGCGCCGTCCCAGGGGACCCGTCGAACAGGCGGCGGAGCAACTGCGGGTCGAGCGGCTTGGCGAGGACCGGCACGCCGGCATAGCGCCGCTCGATCGTGGCGCCGTCATAGCCGGTGATGAACGCGAAGGGGACGCCGCGGGCGGCCAGCAGGTCGGCGGCGGGATAGGCGAGCTCGCCGCCGAGATTGAGGTCGAGCACGGCGACGTCGGGCTGCTGCTCCAGGATGAGGGTCAGCGCCGCGGCGACGCTGGCCGCCGGGCCGAGCACGCTGTAGCCGAGCGCCGCCAGCTGCTCGCGCAGCATGGTGGCGACCAGCGCCTCGTCCTCGACCACCAGCACGCGGCCGCCGCGCACCGCGATCGGTCCGGTCGCCGGCTCCGCCGGCCGGCCGCCGCCCCGCTCGTCGCGCGCCGGGCGGCCCGATTCGATGTGGCGCTGCGGCACCGACAGCCGGCAGCGCAGACCGTCGCCGTGCCAGTCGAGCTCGGCGGCGCCGCCGAGCTGCTGCTCGATGCTGGCGCCGATCACCTTGGTGCCGAAGCCCTTGCGGGTCGGCGGCGTCACGGGCGGTCCGCCGCTCTCGGTCCAGCGCAGCACCAGGCGGCCGTCCTCGACCGTCCAGGTCAGGGTCAGACCGCCCTCCGGCACCGACAGCGCGCCGTACTTCGCGGCATTGGTCGCCAGCTCGTGCAGCGCCAGCGCCAGCGACTGCGCGCTGCCCGGCCGCAGCGAGATCACCGGCCCGAACGCCTCGATCTGCCGGCCGGGGCGGCGGAACGGCGCCAGCTCCTCGCCGACCAGGCGGCCGAGCTCGACGCCGCGCCAGCGCGATTCCGAGAGCAGCGCATGGGTGCGCGACAACGCCTTGATGCGGCCCTCGACGGCGGCGACGAACTCCGCCGTCGTGGCGGCGCGCGTCAGGTGCAGCACCGACTGCACGACGGCGAGCAGGTTCTTGGCGCGATGGTCGAGCTCGCCGACCAGCACCTGCTGGCGTTCCTCGACCTCCTTGCGCTCGGTGATGTCGAGGTCGACGCCGGCGAAGTGCAGCGGCGTGCCGTCGTCCTCGCGGGTCAGGTGGCCGGCCGCCAGCGACCAGCGCACCGAGCCGTCCGGCCGGATGAAGCGCAGCTCGCAGGTGCCGCTCTCGCCGCCCGGCGGCGGCTCGACCAGCGCGCGGAAGCGCTCGCGGTCCTCGGGATGGACGTGGCCGAGGAAGCCCGCGAAGCCGCCGCCGAAATCCTCCGGCGCGAAGCCCATGATGCGCACCAGGCTCGGCGACCAGCGCAGCGCGCCGCTGGCGAAGTCGTAGTCCCACCAGCCCATCTGCGCCGCCTCGAAGGCGAGGCGCAGGCGCTCCTCGCTGCGCCGCAGCTCCCGGGTCGAGGCCTCGAGCGCGGCGGTGCGCTCGGCGACCCGCCGCTCCAGGTCGCGGTTGAGCCGCTCGAGTTGCTGGGTCTTGCGGTAGAGCTCGGCGAAGACCCGGACCTTGGCGCGCAGCACCTCGGGGATCACCGGCACCGAGACGTAGTCGACGGCGCCGACCTCGTAGCCGCGCAGGAAGTCGAGGTCGGTGAGCAGCACGCCGGAGATGAAGATGATGGCGGTGCGCTGGAAGCGCGGATGCTCGCGGATCATGCGGGCGAGCTCGAAGCCGTCGAGGTCGGGCATGTAGACGTCGACCAGGACGACCGCGACGTCGTTCTGCAGCAGGTGCTGGAAGGCCTCCTGGGCGGAGCCCGCCTTGAGCAGGATCTCGCCCAGCTCCGAGAGGATGACCTCGTAGCTCAGCAGCTTCGCCGGCTGGTCGTCGACCAGCAGGATCTTCACCGGCTCGGCGGCGGACATGATCGGATTCCCCTCGGCGCGTCCTAGCGGTGCAGCCACATGCGCAGCGCCGACAGCAGCTGCTCGGTGTTGACCGGCTTGGCGA
This sequence comes from Dongiaceae bacterium, assembly GCA_046349435.1. Classification (GTDB taxonomy): domain Bacteria; phylum Pseudomonadota; class Alphaproteobacteria; order Dongiales; family Dongiaceae; genus JAXMCI01. The sequence continues at coordinate 18,996 of JAXMCI010000060.1, forward strand.
GGTAGTCCGACGCGCCGGCCTCCAGGCACTTCTCGCGGTCGCCCTTCATCGCCTTGGCGGTCAGCGCGATGATCGGCAGCCGGCGGAAGGCCGCATTGGCGCGGATGAACTGCATGGTCTGGTAGCCGTCCATCTCCGGCATCATGATGTCCATCAGCACGATGGCGATGCCGGGCGTGCCCTCGATCAGCGACAGCGCCTCCTTGCCGGTGGTCGCGGTCAGCACCTGCATGCCGCGCCGCTCCAGCACGCTCGACAGGGCGAAGATGTTGCGGGCGTCGTCGTCGACCAGCAGCACGGTGCGGCCGACCAGGTCCTCGTCGGAGCTGTGCAGCCGCTCGAGCATGCGCTGCTTGTCGGGCGGCAGGTCGCCGACCACGCGATGCAGGAACAGCGCCGTCTCGTCGAGCAGCCGCTCCGGCGATTCGACGCCCTTGACCACGACGCTGCGCGCCATGGTGTGGAGCTGCGCGTCCTCCTCGGGCGACAGCTCGCGGCCGGTGAACACCACCACCGGGATGTCGGGCGTGCCGTCGTCGTCGCGCATCGCCTGGAGCAGCTCGAAGCCGGACATGTCGGGCAGCCTGAGGTCGAGCACGATGCAGTCGGGCGGCTCGCGGCGGAGCAGGGCCAGCGCCTCGCCGCCCGAGCCGGCGGCGACGATGTCGATGTCGTCGTGGCCGAGCAGCTCGGCGATGCCCAGCCGCTCGGCGTCGTTGTCCTCGACCACCAGCAGCCGCTTGCGGCGAGGCCGGACGTAGTCCTTGATCCGGGTCAGCGCGGCGCCGAGGTCGGACGGCGTCTTCGGCTTGCTGAGGAAGGAGAAGGCGCCGCGCGCCAGCCCGTGCTGGCGGTCCTCGTCGAGCGTGACGATCTGCACCGGAATGTGGCGCGTCGCCGGGTCCTGCTTCAGCTGGCTCAGCACCGTCCAGCCGAGCATGTCGGGCAGGAAGACGTCGAGCGAGACGGCGGTCGGCCCGTACTGCCGGGCGAGCGCCACCGCGTCGCCGCCGCGCATCGCCACCAGCACCTTGAAGCCGTTGTCGTGGGCGAGGTCGACCATGATGCGGGCATAGTGCGGATCGTCCTCGACGATCAGCAGCACGCTGTCGCCCTCGGCCAGCGCGTGGCGGTCGTCGGGGATCGGCTCGAGCGGCCGGTCGCCATGGCGGATCGCCGCCAGGCCGGGCGGCGCGGCCGCCGGGCCCGGCGCCGGGCTGCGGGTCGGCTGGGCCGAGCCGGCATAGCGCAGCGGCAGGTAGAGCGTGAAGGTGCTGCCGATGCCGGGCGCGCTGCGCAGCTGGATCTCGCCGCCCAGCAGGCTGGCGAGCTCGCGGCTGATCGCCAGCCCCAGGCCGGTGCCGCCATAGCGGCGGCTGGTGCTGGCATCGGCCTGCTGGAAGGCCTCGAAGATGATCCTCTGCTTCTCCAGCGGGATGCCGATGCCGGTGTCGGAGACCTCGAAGGCGACCACCGTGCCGGCCTGCTTCAGCGTCGGGTGCGAGCCGCTCCAGCCGCTCGGCGCCGCCGAGACGGTCAGCCGCACGCCGCCATGCTCGGTGAACTTGAAGGCGTTCGACAGCAGGTTCTTCAGCACCTGCTGCAGGCGCTTGGAGTCGGTGACGATGCTGCGCCCGACATGCGGGTCGACCTGCACGTCGAAGGAGAGGCGCCGGCTCTCCGCCTCGTGGCGGAAGGGGCGGGCCACCATGTCGAGCAGGTTGGCGAAGAAGATCTCCTCGGCGTCGATGCTGACCGTGCCGGACTCGATCTTGGAGAGGTCGAGGATGTCGCTGATCAGGTTGAGCAGGTCGGTGCCGGCGCCGTGGATGGTGCGGGCGAACTCGACCTGCTTGGGCGACAGGTTGCCCTCCGGGTTCTCGCCGAGCTGCTGGCCCAGGATCAGGATGCTGTTCAGCGGCGTGCGCAGCTCGTGCGACATGTTGGCGAGGAACTCGGACTTGTACTTCGAGGTCAGCGCCAGCTCGGTCGCCTTCTCCTCCAGCGCGCGCCGCGCCTGCTCGATCTCCTGGTTCTTGCGCTCGACCTCGACGTTGCGCTCGGCGAGCTGCTGCGCCTTCTGCTCGAGCTGCTCGTTGGTCTGCTGCAGCTCCTTCTGCTGGGTCTGCAGCTCGGTGGCGAGCTGCTGCGACTGCTTCAGCAGCCCCTCGGTCTGCATCGTCGCCTCGATGCTGTTCAGCACGATGCCGATGCTGGTGGTGAGCTGCTCCAGGAAGGACATCTGCAGGGTGGTGAACACGGCCACCGAGGCGAGCTCGATCACCGCCTTGACCTGGCCCTCGAACAGCACCGGCAGGACGATGACGTTGCGCGGCACCGCCTTGAACAGGCCGGAGCCGATCGGCACCACGTCGCCCGGCATCTCGGTGATCAGCAGCCGGCGGCGGTCGGCGGCGCACTGGCCGATCAGCCCCTGGCCGAGCCGCAGCCGCTCGGGATGGCCGCCCGCCGCGTCGTCGGCATAGGCCGAGAGCAGGGTGAGGTAGGGCGGCTCGGCGGCCTCCAGCTGGTAGATCACGCCCTGCTGCGCGTCGACCAGCGGTGACAGCTCGGAGAGCAGCAGCCGGCCGACCGTGGCGAGGTCGCGCTGGCCCTGCAGCATGTTGGTGAAGCGGGCGAGGTTGGTCTTCAGCCAGTCCTGCTCGGTGTTGCGCTCCGTCGTCAGGCGGAGGTTGTCGATCATCGTGTTGATGTTGTCCTTGAGCTCGGCGACCTCGCCGCGCGCCTCGACCTGGATCGACCGGGTGAGGTCGCCCTTGGTCACCGCCGTCGCCACCTCGGCGATGGCGCGGACCTGGGTGGTGAGGTTGGCGGCCAGCAGGTTGACGTTGCCGGTCAGGTCCTTCCAGGTGCCGGCGGCGCCCGGCACGTTGGCCTGGCCGCCGAGCCGGCCCTCGACGCCGACCTCGCGCGCCACCGTCGTCACCTGGTCGGCGAAGGTCGCCAGCGTGTCGGTCATGTTGTTGATCGTCTCGGCCAGCGCGGCCACCTCGCCCTTCGACTTGACGGTGAGGTTCTGCTTGAGGTCGCCGTCGGCGACCGCGGTGACCACCTTGACGATGCCGCGCACCTGCTCGGTCAGGTTGGCGGCCATCACGTTGACCGTGTCGGTGAGGTCCTTCCAGGTGCCGGCGACGCCCGGCACCTGCGCCTGGCCGCCGAGCCGCCCTTCCGTGCCGACCTCGCGCGCCACGCGCGTCACCTCGCCGGCGAAGCGGTTGAGCTGGTCGACCATGGTGTTGAGCGTGTCCTTCAGCAGCAGGATCTCGCCGCTGACGTTCACCGTGATCTTCTTCGAGAGGTCGCCGCGCGCCACCGCGGTCGCCACCTCGGCGATGTTGCGCACCTGGCCGGTCAGGTTGCTGGCCATCGAGTTGACCGAGTCGGTGAGGTCCTTCCAGGTGCCGGCGACGCCGCGCACCACGGCCTGGCCGCCGAGCTTGCCCTCGGTGCCGACCTCGCGGGCGACGCGCGTCACCTCGGAGGCGAAGGCGTTGAGCTGGTCGACCGTGGTGTTGATCGTCTCCTTGAGCTGCAGGATCTCGCCGCGCACGTCGACGGTGATCTTCTTCGAGAGATCGCCGCTGGCCATCGCCGTCGACACCTCGGCGATGTTGCGGACCTGGGCGGTCAGGTTGCTGGCCATCGAGTTGACGCTGTCGGTGAGGTCCTTCCAGGTGCCGGCGACGCCGAGCACGTTGGCCTGGCCGCCCAGCCGCCCCTCGGTGCCGACCTCGCGGGCGACGCGCGTCACCTCGGAGGCGAAGGCGTTGAGCTGGTCGACCATCGTGTTGATGGTGTCCTTCAGCTCGAGGATCTCGCCGCGCACGTCGACGGTGATCTTGCGGCTGAGGTCGCCGCGCGCCACCGCCGTGGTGACCTGGGCGATGTTGCGCACCTGGTCGGTCAGGTTGCCGCACATCGCGTTGACCGAGTCGGTGAGGTCCTTCCAGGTGCCGGCGACGCCGGGCACGATCGCCTGGCCGCCGAGCTTGCCGTCGGTGCCGACCTCGCGGGCGACGCGCGTCACCTCGGAGGCGAAGGAGCGCAGCTGGTCGACCATCGTGTTGATGGCCTCCTTGAGCTGCAGGATCTCGCCGCGCACGTCGACGGTGATCTTCTTCGAGAGGTCGCCGTTGGCGACCGCGATGGTGACCTCGGCGATGTTGCGGACCTGGGCGGTCAGGTTGCTCGCCATCGAGTTGACGCTCTCGGTCAGGTCCTTCCAGACCCCCGTCACCTCGCGCACCTGCGCCTGGCCGCCGAGCTTGCCGTCGGTGCCGACCTCGCGGGCGACGCGCGTCACCTCGGAGGTGAAGACGCCGAGCTGCTTGATCATCGTGTTGACGATGTTGGCCGAGCGCAGGAACTCGCCCTTGAGCGGCCGGCCGTCGACGTCGAGCCGCACCGTCTGCAACAGGTCGCCCTGGGCCACCGCGGCGATCGCGCGCGTCACCTCGGTGGTCGGCCAGAGCAGGTCGTCGATCAGGGTGTTGACCGAGGCCTCCATCTCGGCCCAGGCGCCGCTCAGGCCGGCGAGCCGCACGCGCTGCCGCGTCTTGCCCTCGCGGCCGACCGACTGGCCGACCTTCTCGAGCTGCTGCGCCATGCGCTGGTTGGCGGCGACGATGTCGTTGAAGGTGTCGGCGATCTTGCCGACCAGCCCGACGCGGTGGCCGGGCAGCCGCACCGAGAAGTCGCCGACGCGGACCGCCTGCAGCGCATGCAGCAGCTCGCGCAGCTCCTCGGCCTCGGCCGGGCCGGCGCCGTTGCGCGGCGGAACCATGGTCGGCGAGGGCGCATTGAGGGCGGTGAGGCCGTCGGCGTCAGGCTGCATGCATTCCTCCCAGAGATGGGCAGGCCGTCACGCCGACCCGCCGCAGCGCAGCGTGGCACCGCTCGGCGCCGACCCGCACGACACCGATCGCCCGCTGGCGGGGCGACCTGCGCGACAGCCGAGCCAAGTCATCGACGGATCAAGCCAAGTCATCGGCGGATGGAGCAGCCGTCGAACCTGCAAACCCGAAGACGGCTCCGCAGTTCCCGCGAAGCTTCGAAAAAGTCAGCCATGGCCGCTTCGGGCGTTCCGCTCTATATCTCTAGCCCGTGCATGCTTGGCCATCCCGGCGGATTGCCCGATGACGCTGGCGCAGCGGCTATTCATGCTGGTCGCCATCGCGCTGCTGCCGGCCATCGTGATCCAGGGCTACAACGAGCTCGACCTGCGCCGCAGCCGCGAGGCGGAGGTGCGCGGGCTGGCGCTCGACCAGGCC
>JAXMCI010000061.1:0-23076 GCA_046349435.1 Dongiaceae bacterium
GTCCAGCCATTGAGGCAGCGCTTGCCGCGCAGCCACAAATCGTAGGCCTTGACCTGCTCCGGCCGCTGGCGGAGCGGGGTGGCGAGCTCGGCGTCCTCGATCCGCACGGCGATGCTGGCGACGATCATGCGCGTCACCTCGTCCTGCACCGCGAAGATGTCCGCGAGCGGCCGGTCGAACCGCTCCGTCCAGACCGCCGAGCCGTCCTCGGACCGGACCAGCTGCACGGAGACCCGGACCCGGTCGCCGGCATGCCGGACGGTGCCCTGCACCAGGTACTGCACGCCGAGCTCGGCGCCGATCCGGCGGCTCTGCAGCGGCCGGCCGCGATAGTGGAAGGCGGTGTGCCGGCCGATGACGAAGATCTCCCTGAAGCGCGAGAGGTCGGCGATGATGTCCTCGCAGATGCCGTCGCTGAACAGCTGCTGCTGCGGGTCGCCGCCGAGCGTCTCGAAGGGCAGCACGGCGATCGCCACGCGGTTGCGCGCCGGCTCGGGCCGCTCCGGCCCGGCCGCCGGGCCCGCGGTGTTGTCGATGGCCAGCTGCGGATAGCTGCCCGGGCGCGGGACCGCGCCGCGGCCGCCGCCGGCCGGGAGCGCGATGCCGGCGGCCTCCGCCATCGCGGGCGCGAGGTCGGCCGCCGCCTCGGCCGCGGCGCGCCGGCGCACGTAGCGGCCCGACTTCAGCTGGCGGATCAGCGCCTCGGTGGCCTCCGAGGGCCGGGCGTCCAGCAGGCGGGCGAGCAGCTCGCGCAGCAGCTCGTACTGCCGCAGCGCGGCGCCGATGTCGCCCTGCTCGGCGAAGCCGGTGATCAGCAGCCGGTGCGCCGATTCCCGGGTCGGGTCGAGCTTCAGCAGCCCGCCCGCCAGGATCGCGGCCTGCCGCCAGTCCAGCCGCTCGGCGGCCTGCCAGCTGCGCGCCTCCAGCGCGCCGCAGTAATCGTCGCGCAGCCGGGCGCGCTCGAGGAACAGCCATTCGTCGAACTGCGGATCCGCGCCGTCCAGGTTGGACAGCAGCGCGCCCGACCAGGGCGGCTCGGGCTCGGGCTCGCCCCGGCGGGCCCGCTCCATCAACTCCGGGATGTCGACCGCCAGCGCCTCGGGATCGAGGGCGACCTCGCCGCGCGCCCCGCGCAGCAGCCCGGCCCGCTCCTTCAGCGCGGTGCGGATCTCGAACAGGCACATCCGCAGGCTGGCCTGCGCCTGGGGCAGCGCCCGGTCGCTCCACAGCAGCCCCATCAGCGTCGGGCGGGTCGCCGAGTGACGCGGCTGCAAGGCCAGATAGGCCAGCGCGCACTGCGCCTTGGTGCTGTTCGGGGTGAGCGCGCGCCCCTGGCCGTCGAGCACGGCGAATGGGCCAGCGAGCCGGAAGAGCAAGCGTTCAGCGGGCATCGGGGCGCCACCAGCGGTCTGCAGCCGGCCGCCGCCCGCGCGCCACGGACCGGCCTCCGCCCGTCAATCGTTACGCGAGTTGATGCTGCGTCGCAACTCCGCAGCGGTTGAGGCGCAGCGCGGCCGGCGGGGAGGGCGACGCGGGCGCAGTCCCCGCCGGGCCCGCGGCGACAGCTTTGCAAGACGCGGATTCCGCAGGTTGCGACTCTCGATTTGCAAATGAAGACGAGGCGACGAACCGCGTTCATCTTCATTAATCCAGTCTTTTCAACGCCCTACGGCCGGCCGGCCGTTGGCATGGGGCGTGCGTGCGTTGCGGCATCCGGCCTCGAGCCGGGCATAAGAAATTCTGGTGGGTGCGATGAGCGGTTCCGGCGGGGTGGTGGTGGCTGGTGCGGGTCGGGCTCTCGTCCCGGCGGCCGGCGGCGAGATCCGCCCGGTCGCACGGGCCGGGGCTCGCGGCCCCGGGCTGCGCCTGCAGCGGGCCGCCAAGCGCGGCCTCGACCTGGTCGCGATCCTGGCCGGCGGGCTGCTGGCCCTGCCGATCGTGGTCCTCGCCGCGCTGGCCATCAAGCTCGCGGACGGCGGGCCGGTGTTCTACGCGCAGACCCGGCGCGGCCATGAGGGCCGGCTGATCCGGGTGTGGAAGCTGCGCACCATGTACCAGGACGCCGGCCAGCGGCTGGAGCGGCACCTCGCCGGGGACGATGCGGCGCGGGCCGAGTGGGCGCGGAGCTTCAAGCTGCGCCGCGACCCGCGGATCCTGCCGGTGGTCGGGCACGTGCTGCGCTGCTCGAGCTTCGACGAGCTGCCGCAGCTCTGGAACATCCTGCGCGGCGAGATGACCCTGGTCGGGCCGCGGCCGCTGCCGGACTACCACCTGGCCGCCTTCGACGCGGGCTTCGTGCGGCTGCGCCAGTCGGTGGTGCCCGGGCTGACCGGCCTGTGGCAGATCTCCTGCCGCAGCAACGGCGACAACGCCGCCTTCGTCCAGTGGGACGGCGCCTATGTCCGCAACTGGTCCCTCGGCCTCGACCTCGCCATCCTGATGCGCACCGTGCTCACCGTGCTGATCTGCAAGGGCGCGCGGTAGCCAAGGACAGGGAGGGCCCGCCCCCCAAGGGCCCTCTCCTGCGCCGCCCCTCGCAGGGCGGCCTACAGCCCTCTCCCGACCCCCCGGGAGAGGGCTCTTTCATTTGCGCCGCTTCAGGCCGACTTCCGCGCCGCGGCACGCTTCGGCGCCGCCCGCTTCGGCTTGGCCCGGCTCGGCTTGCTCGAAGCCTTGGGCCGCGGCGCCGCGGCGCCGGACTGCTTCAGGCTGCGCTTCAGCGCCTCCATCAGGTCGACCACGTTGGTCGCCTCGGGCTCCGGCGCCTCGACCGGCTCGACGCCCTTGCGCCTGGCCTCGATCAGGGCGCGCACCGCCTGGTCGTAGTGGTCGACGAATTTCTCCGGATGGAACGGCTTCTCGCTCTGCTCGATGATCCGCGTCGCGATCTCGACCATGGCGTCGTCGACCTTGCCGTCCCCGGCCTGGTCGAGGATGGCGGCGGCCGGCCGCACCTCGCGCACCGGTCGCAGCGTGGTCAGCACCATGCCCTTGTCGCGCGGCCCGATCGCCACCTGGTGCTCGCGGCTCGACAGCACCAGCCGGCCGATCGCCAGCTTGCCCTGCCGCCGCATCGCCTCGCGGATCACCGCGAAGGCCTCCTCGGCCATCTTGCCGTCCGGGATCATGTAGTAGGGGTTGTCGTAGAGCACCGGATCGATCTCGCCGGGATCGACGAACTGCTCGACCTCGATCGCCTTGGACGAGGCCAGCTTGACCTTCTCCAGGTCCTCGTTGGTCAGCACCACGTACTTGTTCTTGGCGATCTCGAAGCCGCGCACCAGCGAGCTGCGCTCGACCTCGCCCGCCTCCGGGTCGACCGTCCGCATCTGGATGCGGTTGCTGGTCTTCGGGTTGATCAGGTGGAAGGAGACGTCGTTGCGCCGGGTGATGGCGTTGAACAGCTGCACCGGGCAGGCGACCAGCGATAGCCTGAGGAATCCCTTCCAGGACGCGCGCTCCGCCATGGCCCCGACCTCCTGACCCTCGCGACGGGAGTTGGCGACGGGAGCTGAACGGCCGCGCCAGCGATTCGTTCCGGCCCCGGCAACCCGCCAGGCCTGGCGGCATTGATCGGGGCGAGCCCGGCGGCTCTCGCGCCGGTTCGAGATGGATCGTCATGGCTTCCACGCCAAGCTGCTCGGCGCTACGACAGCAAGCGCGACTTCACCGGGACGCCGGAGCCGAGCGGCCGCGAGGCCGTACGCCGCGCACCTTCGACGACTTCTTTGTCGTGCAGAAGCACGCCGCCCGGAGCCTGCATTACGACTTCCGGCTGGCGCTCGACGGGGTGCTGAAGAGCTGGGCGGTCGCCAAGGGCCCCAGCCTCGATCCGCGGACGGCGGCTGGCGGTCCATGTCGAGGACCACCCGATGTCCTACGGCGATTTCGAGGGCGTCATCCCGGAGGCCCAGTATGGCGGCGGCACCGTCATGGTCTGGGACCGCGGCACCTGGGGCCGCTCGAGGACCCGCACGAGGGCTACCGGGCCGGCAAGCTCAAGTTCCGCTTGCATGGCGAGAAGCTGCGCGGCGGCTGGACGCTGGTCCGCATGCGGCCGCGCGCCCGGCGAGCGGCGCGAGCTGGCTGCTGATCAAGGAGCAGGACGAGGCGGCCCATCCCGGCGCCGTCGACGACCTGACCGAGCGCGAGACGCGCAGCGTGGCGACCGGGCGCGGCCTCGACGACATCGCCCGCGACCGCGACCGTGTGCACCGGTCGGACCGCGCCGCGGCGGCGCCCGCCGCGAAGCCGAGCCGGCGCGCAAGGCGGCCGCCGCCGAAGCCTAAGCCGCGCCGCCGCAAGCCGTCCACGGGCGACCCGCTGCCCGACTTCGTCCCGCCCGAGCTCGCCACCCGCGTCGAGCACCCGCCGGCCGGCCAGGGCTGGCTGCACGAGGTCAAGCTGGACGGCTATCGCGCCCTCTGCCGGATCGAGCACGGCGCCGTCCGGATCCTGACCCGCAGCGGGCTGGACTGGACGGAGCGGTTCGCGCCGCTCGCCCGGGCCGCCGAGGCGCTGCCCGTCGCGACGGCGATGATCGACGGCGAGATCGTCGTGCCGGACACCCATGGCGTCAGCTCCTTCGCCGACCTGCAGGCCGCCCTCAAGGCGGGTGCGCTGCACAAGCTGCTGTTCTTCGCCTTCGACCTGCTGCATCTCGACGGCCGCGACCTCCGCGCCGAGCCGCTGGAGGCGCGCAAGGCGCTGCTCAAGCCGCTGGTCGAGGGCCTGGGCGCGGAGAGCGGCTGGCGCTACAGCGAGCATTTCGACAGCGACGCGGCCGTTTTCTACCGGCAGGTCTGCCGGCTCAATTTCGAGGGCATGGTGTCGAAGCGCCGCGACGCGCCCTATGCCGGCGGCCGCGGCCGCGACTGGCTGAAGGCGAAGTGCCGGCAGCAGCAGGAGTTCGTCGTCGCCGGCTACACCGAGCCGACCGACGCGGCGCGCGGCCTGGCCTCGCTGCTGCTCGGCTACTACGAGGACGGCAGGCTGGTCTATGCCGGCCGGGTCGGCACCGGCTTCACCGACCGCAGCGGCACCGAGCTGCGCCGGCGCCTCGACGCCATCCGCCGCGACGACCCGCCCTATGACCGCATTGCGCGGGCCGACGCGCGCGACGCGCGCTGGGTCGAGCCGACCTTGGTCGCCGCCGTCGAGTTCGCCACCTGGACGGCCGACCGCAAGGTGCGGCAGGCCTCCTTCCAGGGCCTGCGCGAGGACAAGCCGGCAGCCGAGGTGCGGCGCGAGGTGCCGGCGCCCGCGCCGGACGAGGCGCCCGCCGCGGCCACGCCGACGAAGGCCCGCCGGCAGCGCGCGCCCAAGGCCGGTGGCGGGGCCAGGGCGAAGCCGGCCGCCGCCCCGCGCCCGCGCGCCGCGGGCGACAGCTTCGCCGGCATCGTCATCAGCCACCCCGACCGCGTCGTCTATGAGGAGCAGGGGGTCACCAAGCGCGACCTCGCCGCCTATTACGAGGCGATCGCCGGCTGGATCCTGCCGGAAGCCGGCGAGCGGCCGCTCAGCCTGGTGCGCTGCCCGGCCGGGCCCGGCCGCTCCTGCTTCTTCCAGAAGCATGGCCGCGAGGGCTTCTCCGAGCGCATCCGCGAGGTGATGATCCGCGAGAAGTCGGGCACCAGGCCCTATCTCGTGGTGGTCGATGCCACCGGGCTGGTCTCGCTGGTCCAGATGGGCGTGCTGGAGATCCATCCCTGGGGCTCGCGCGCCGACGACATCGAGCATCCCGACCGGATCGTGATGGACCTCGATCCCGGCGAGGACGTGCCCTGGCCGCGGCTCGTCGCCGCCGCCCGCGAGATCAGGGAGCGGCTCGCCGCGCTCGGGCTCGAGAGCTTCCTCAAGACCACCGGCGGCAAGGGGCTGCATGTCGTGGCGCCGATCGACCGGCGGCACGGCTGGGACACGGTAAAGGGCTTCGCCAAGGGGCTGGCGGATGCGATGTCGGCCGATGCGCCCGGCGACTACCTCGCGGTGATGAGCAAGGCCAGGCGCCGCGGCCGCATCTTCGTCGACTACCTGCGCAACGGGCGCGGCGCCACCGCCATCGCCCCCTATTCGACCCGGGCCCGGCCGGGCGCCACCGTCGCCACCCCGCTCGACTGGAGCGAGCTGACCGACGACCTCGCGCCCGCCGCCTTCACCGTCGCGACCGTGCCCGAGCGGCTCGCCGCCACGGGCTTCCGCGACCCCTGGGCGGAGATCGGCCGCGTCCGCCAGTCCCTCACCGTCAAGGCCCGCCGCGCGCTCGGCCTCGAGTCATAGGAACAGCATCATGGCAGCCAGGACGGCGGCAGCCCACGCGATCCCGGCCCACGCGATCCCGGCCCACGCGATCCCGGAGCGGGTCGCGGCCGAGCCCACCATCGCCGCGAAGGTGGCGAAGCTCCACTACGTCTCCGTCCTCGGCGGCCGGGGCTATCGCCGGACGAGGCGCGGCGAGGGCTTCGCCTATCTCGACGACGAGGGCCGGGCGATCGCCGACGCGGCGACGCTGGCCCGCATCCGCAAGCTCGCCATCCCGCCGGCCTGGACCGACGTCTGGATCGCCGCCGACGAGCGCGCCCACCTGCAGGCCACCGGCCGCGACGCCCGCGGCCGCAAGCAGTACCGCTACCATCCCGACTGGCGGCGGGTGCGCGACACCGGCAAGTTCGGCCGCATGGTCGCCTTCGCCGACGCGCTGCCCGCCATCCGCGCCCGGGTGGAGGAGGACCTCAGGCGGCCGGGCCTGCCGCGCGAGAAGGTGGTGGCGACCGTGGTCCGGCTGCTCGAGACGACGCTGATCCGCGTCGGCAACATGGAGTACGCCCGGCAGAACAAGAGCTACGGCCTGACCACCCTGCGCGACCGGCATGTCGCCATCGACGGCGCGACGCTGCATTTCGAGTTCAAGGCGAAGAGCGGCAAGCTGCTCAGCCTCGATCTCGCCGACCGCCGGCTGGCGCGCATCGTCCGCGCCTGCCGGGACATTCCCGGCCAGCACCTCTTCCAGTACATCGACGCCGAGGGCGAGCGGCAGGGCATCGGCTCGGCCGACGTCAACGACTACCTGCGCCGGGCGAGCGGCCAGGACTTCACCGCCAAGGACTTCCGCACCTGGGCGGGCACCGTGCTCGCCGCCAGCACGCTGATCGAGGCGGTCGAGGACGAGGCCGATCTCGGCCGCAAGGCGCCGCTGGTGGAAACCATCAAGCAGGTCGCGGCGCGCCTCGGCAACACGCCGACCGTCTGCCGCAACAGCTACATCCACCCCGGCATCATCGAGTGCTGGACCAACGGCACGCTGGTGGCGCCGCTGCGCCAAGCGATCGAGGCCGCCGCGGAGTCCGGCAGGCTGAGCCCCGCCGAGGCCGCCGTGCGCGACTTCCTGGCGGCGCTGCCGCCCGCAGGATTCGATGGACTGAGGGCGCTGGCGGCAAACGAAAAGCGGGCCAGGGCGGCAAGACGGGCCAACGGTGCCGCCTGAAGATTCCCTCTCCCGCGCCGCGGGAGAGGAGGCGGCCCGGCGCGGCGGCGCCGGGAGGGTGGGGGCAGCCGAGGTGGCGCCGAGCGCGTCGCGGCCGGCCCCCTGCGCGCCGCTCGACTGGCTGAACTTCTTCCTCGCCGACGTGCGGGACGGGCTCGCGCCGTTCCTCGCCGTCTGGCTGCTGACGGCACGGCATTGGGACGAGGCGCGGATCGGGCTGGTGCTGACCGTGGTGGGCGTGGCGGGGCTGCTGGCGCAGACCCCGGCCGGCGCCTGGATCGACCGTACCCGCGCCAAGCGGCTCACCATCGCGACAGCCGCGGCGATCGTCGCCGTCACCACCGTGCTCGTCACGCTGGTGCCGGACTTCTGGGTCGTCCTGCTGTCCAAGGCGGCGATGGGCGCCGCCGCGGCGGTGTTCGCGCCGGCGCTCGCCGCCATCAGCCTGGGGCTGGTCGGGCAGCGCGCGCTCGCCGTCCGGATCGGCCGCAACGAGGCCTTCAACCATGCCGGCAACGTCGCGGTCGCGGTGCTGGCCGGGCTCGCCGAACTCCAGCGTCTTGCCGCCCGAGTGGATGTCGAGCACGAGATCGGCCTGGGGCAGCAGGGTGCGCTGGAAGTAGTCGGCGATCTTCTCCGTCACCGTGCCGTCGGGCCGTCCGGGGAACAGCCGGTTGAGGTTGCCCTGGTCGATCGGCGAGGTCCGGGTGGCGGCGCGGAAGGCCGGGTAGTTCATCGCCGGCATGATGATCACCCGGCCGGAGAGGGCGGCCGGGTCGAGCGTGGCGGCGAGCTCCATCAGCGCCACCGGACCCTCGTACTCGTCGCCGTGGTTGGCGCCGGTCAGCAGCGCGGTCGGGCCGCGGCCGTTCCTCCCTTCTTCGCCATGTCGGCGATGGAGAGCGCAGGGAGCGCCGCGGCATCGGCGCGGCCCGACTGCACCATCATCGTCGCCGCGACGAAGGACGCCATCGACGAGGTGGCGAAGGCGCTGTAGCGCGCCTCAGCGCGCCCGGCTCGCCGCCGCGTCGGCCACCGCCTGGACCCGGGCGGCGAGATCGCCCTGCCGGAAGGGCTTGGCCAGGCGCGGCAGATCGGGCTCGTTCTCGGCGCCGGCATAGCCGGTGATCAGCAGGACCGGCAGGTCCGGCCGGCGGTCCCGGACGGCCTGCGCCAGCTCCGCGCCGTTCATGTGCGGCATCATGAAATCGGTGACGACGAGGTCGAACGGGGTGCCGTCGGCGAGCCGCACGAGAGCCTCGGCCGCGCCATTCGCCTCGGTGACGGCGTGGCCGAGCTCGCGGAGCATCTCGGCGGTGCCGGCGCGGACCAGCTCCTCGTCGTCGACCAGCAGGATCGCCAGCGGCCGGCCGGGGAGGGTGGCGATCGACTCCGGGCGGACCTGCCGCGGCTCGGCCCGGACGTCCGCCACCGGCAGGTAGAGCTCGGCGCGGGTGCCCTTCCCGGGCGCGCTCGACAGGGAGAACGCGCCGCCGAGCTGTGCGGCGAAGCCGTGGACCATGCTGAGCCCGAGGCCGGTGCCCCGCCCGACCTGCTTGGTCGAGAAGAAGGGCTCGATGGCGCGCGCCAGCGTCGCCTCGCCCATGCCGACGCCGTTGTCGACCACCGACAGCCGGACATAGGAGCCGGCGGGCAGTGCCACGGGCGAGCCCGGGCCGAGCGCGACGGGCGCGATCTCGATCCGGAGCGCACCGCCGCCCGGCATGGCGTCGCGCGCATTGACGCAGAGATTGAGGATGGCCAGCTCGAGCTGGTTGGCGTCGGCCAGGGCGGGCGGCAGGGCGGCCGCCGGCTCGATCCGCAGCGCGATCGCCGTGCCGATCGAGCTGGCGATCAGGTCGCGCATGCCCTCGACCAGCGCCGCGACGTCGATCGCCCGGGTCTCCAGCACCTGGCGGCGGGCGAAGCCCAGCAGGCGCTCGACCAGGGTCTTGGCGCGCTCGGCCGATTGCAGCGCGCCGCCGATCAGCCGGGCGGCCCGCGAGTCCTGGTCGGCATAGCGGCGGTTCAGCAGGTCGAGCGCCCCGGTGATCGGCGTCAGCAGGTTGTTGAAGTCGTGCGCGACGCCGCCGGTGAGCTGGCCCAGCGTCTCGAGCTTCGCCATCTCGTGCATCTGCGCGGTCGCCTGCTCGAGCCGCGCCTGGCTGCGCAGCCGCTCGGTGACGTCGTAGACGAACTGGTAGGCGCCGATCCGCTCGCCGGACGGCCCGCGCAGCAGGTTGAACTTCATTTCGTAGAAGCGGCGGTCGCGCCCCGGCTCGCCGAACGCGGCGATCTCGGTGAAGACCTCGCCGGCGAGGGCGCGCCGCCAGGCCGACTCGAGCACTGCGCGATGCTCGGGCCGGCCGGCGAGCAGGTCGAGCATGCAGTCGCCCACCTTCGGGCGGGTGCCGAAGATCCGTTCGAACTCGTCCGCGGCGGCCTTGTTGATCGCCAGCCAGCGGAACTCCAGGTCCGCCACCTGGACGAAGGCGTCCGTGCCCTCGACGATGTCGGCGAGCAGCTTGCGCTCGGCCAGCGCCAGCGCCACCCGGCGCTCCAGCGTCTCGTTCAGCTCGCGGATGGCGAGCTCGGCCCGCTTGCGGGCGGTGACGTCCTGGAACAGCACGGCGACCTGGCGCCGCTCCGCGGGCTCGACGCGGAACGCCGCCAGCTCGAGCTCCCGCCCGGTGGCGACCAGCGTCCGCTCGAAGCGGATCGGCCGCCCGGTCTCCAGCACGCCGCGGTAGAGCGCGACCCAGCCATCGGCCTCGTTCGGCACCAGGGTGCGGACCCTCCGGCCGACGACGTCGCCGATGCCGGCATGGCGCTCGTAGGCGGGGTTGGCCGCGACGTGAACGTAGTCGCTGCACGGTCCCGCCGGACCGTCGAGGAACTCGATGATGCAGAACCCTTCGTCCATCGAATCGAACAGGGTGCGATAGCGCTGCTCGCCCTCGTGCAGCGCGGCCAGGCGGGCGCGCGCCTCGTATTGCCGCCGCCGGCCGCGCAGCGCCGACTGCGCCAGGCTGACCAGGGTGGTCGGGTGGAACGGGCGCTCGAGGAAGGTGACGTTGCCGAGCACCTCGATATGGCGGCGGGCGGTCGGGTTGCGCTCCAGCCCGCCGCCGCGCCGGGTCAGCAGCACGAAGGGCAGGTCCGACCATTCGGCCTGCCCGGCGATCCAGGCCGCCAGCGCGTGGAGGCCGGCCCCGGCCAGCGCCTCCTCGGTCAGCACGACGAACCCGGCCCCGTGGTCGAGCTGCTGCACCAGGGCGGGGATCGAGGCCGTCACCTCGGTGCCGATGCCGGCCTCGCCCAGGATCCGCGCCGCGACGCTCGCGTCCCGCCCGGACGGGGCCAGCACGAGTCCCCGCTCGGAGACGCTCGGCCGATTCATCGCTCCATCGGCTCGAGCAGGGCGGCGGTCTCTCCGACCAGGACCGGAACCCCCCGCAGGACTCCCTGGAAGCCGGTCAGCGGCTCGCCCAGGCTGATGCCGCGCTCGTCGATGCGATATTCGCGGATCGTGTCCTCGTGCCGGCCGGTCCGCTTCTTGACGACGGAGATCGCCCGCCGCACCCGCCCCAGCGCCTCGAAGTAGCGCAGCAGGATGACGGTGTCGGCGAGGTAGGTGAGGTCGATCGGCGCGCGCATGTCGCCGACGACGCCCTGCTGCGCCACGGTCAGGAAGGTCGTGGCCTGCCGCCGGTTGAGGTACTGCAGCAGCTCGTGCATGTGCAGGATCAGGGCCTGCTCGCCCGGCATCGCCGCCTGGTAGCCGTTGAGGCTGTCGATCACCACCGTGCGCGCGCCGGCCTCCTCCAGCGAGCGGCGCACCCGCTCCGAGAACTCGCCGGGCGTGAGCTCGGCCGCGTCGACCTGCTCGAGGACGAGCTTGCCGCTCTCGATCAGGGGCTCGAGGTCGATGCCGACCCCCTTGGCGCGCTGGACCAGCACCCCGCGCTCCTCGTCGAACACGAACATGGCCGCGGCCTCGCCGCGGGCCGCGGCGGCCTGGAGGAAGCTCAGGGCGATCAGCGACTTGCCGGTGCCCGATGGGCCCATCACCAGAACGCTCGAGCCGCGCTCGACCCCGCCGCCGAGCAGCGCCGTCAGCTCGGGCGACAGGCTCGGCACGGCATCGCGCTCGAAGCTCGACCGATGCTCGGCCGAAACCAGCCGCGGGAAGACCCGGACGCCGCCCGTGGCGATGGCGAAGTCGTGATGCCCGCCGCGGAACCGCCGGCCGCGATACTTCAGCACCCGGAGCCGCCGGCGCTCTGCGCCGTATTCCGGCGCCAGCTCCTCGAGCCGCAGCACGCCGTGCGCGACGCTGTGCGCGATCGCGTCCTCCGCGCCGACGGTGCAGTCGTCGAGCAGCAGGGCCGTGGCATGCCGCATCGCCAGGTACTGCTTGATCGCCAGCACCTGGCGGCGGTAGCGCAGCGTGCTCTGGGCCAGCAGCCGGATCTCGGAGAGGCTGTCCAGCACCACGCGGTCCGGCACGAGCCGCTCGATCGTCTCGAAGATCCGGCCGGCCGTCTCGCCGAGCTCGAGGTCCGACGAGTAGAGCAGGCTCTGCTGCTGGTTCTCGTCCAGCAGGCTCTCGGGGGGCATCAGCTCGCAGATGTCGATCCCGTCGAACGTCCAGCCATGCGAGGCGGCCGACGACCGCAGCTCGTCCTCCGTCTCCGACAGGCTGACGAGCAGGCACCGCTCGCCCGCCGCCGCGCCGGCCCGCAGGAACTGCGTGGCGATCGTCGTCTTGCCGGTGCCCGGGCTGCCTTCGAGCAGGAAGACCCGCCCCCGCGCCAGGCCGCCGCCCAGCACGTCGTCCAGGCCGGCGATGCCGGTCGACGCTTCCATATCCGCCATGGCTACCCTCGCGGGCTGCCGGCGCCGGTCGAGCGGTCGGCTCCCGGGTGGGCGGGCGTTGCCTGGTTCGAGGACTGCATGAGCGTGCCGGAACTCCAGCTTGGCCGCGTGCTACGACAACAGATCTGACCCCGGGTTCGTTGCATCCGCGCCGTGCGCGCCGATCGGGCCGGCGGCGGTCCCCGCTGGCCGCCAGCCTGCGAATCGAGTAAGGTATTGCAAGGATCGCGGTTCCCCTCGCCGGGCGCGCGCTGTCCTATCCGCGACATGCCGAATGACGCTGCCCCGCCGGACATGGGGTGGATCGCTCGGATTCGCCTTCGCGCCGCCGGACGGCTCTGACAGACTGCCGCCATGACGACTCTCCTGATCGGCCTCGACTGGGGCACCAGCAGCTGCCGCGCCTACCTGATGCGCCCCGACGGGACCGTGCTCGAGACGCGGGCCGGCGGCGAGGGGATCCTCGCCGTGCCGGCCGGCGGCTTCGACGCGGTGCTGGCGGAGAAGGTGGCGGGCTGGCGCGCCGCGCATGGCGACCTGCCGATGATCGCGTCCGGCATGATCGGCAGCCGCCAGGGCTGGCGCGAGGCGCCCTATGTGGAATGCCCGGCGGGGCTGCCGGAGCTGGCGCGCGGGCTGCTGGCCTTCGAGACCGGCAGCGGCACGCTGCACCTCGTGCCCGGCGTCTCCTGCCGCGGCGGCGACGGCACGCCCGACGTGGTGCGCGGCGAGGAGACGCAGGTGATGGGCTGCGCCGAGGCCGCGTCGGCCGCGCCGCGCTGGCTCGTGCTGCCCGGCACCCACAGCAAGTGGGTCCTGGCGGCAGGCGGGCGGATCGTGCGCTTCCTCACCTTCATGACCGGCGAGGTCTATGCCGTGCTGCGCCAGCATTCGATCCTCGGCCGGCTGATGGAGGGCGAGGCGGAGGACGACGCCGCCTTCGCCGCCGGGCTGGCCCGCGCGCGGCGCGACGGCCCGCTGCTGCACGACCTCTTCAGCGTCCGCACGCTCGGCCTGTTCGACCGCCTGCCCAAGGCGGCCGCCGGCTCCTACCTCTCCGGCCTGCTGATCGGCAGCGAGCTCGCCGGCCTCGCCCGGCTCGCCGCGTCCGGGGAGGTCGAGCACGCCGTGACCGCGGCGACCATCGTCGGCAGCGAGGCGCTGACCCGGCGCTACCGGCAGGCGCTCGCCGCGTTCGGCCTCGCCGCCACGGTGCCGGACGGCAACGTCACCGCCTGCGGCCAGGCGGCGATCGCCGCCGCCGCCGGCCTGCCCGATCGACAGGCTGGGCGCCGGCCGATGAGCGCGGCGCTCGCCGAGCGGCTGGCGCCGCTGCCGCTGGTCGCCATCCTGCGCGGCCTGCTGCCGGAGCGCGCGGTCGAGACCGGCCGCGTGCTGGTCGAGGCCGGCTTCCGCGCCATCGAGGTGCCGCTCAACTCGCCGCGGCCCTTCGACAGCATCGCGGCGCTGGCCGAGGCCTTCGGCGAGGCGGTGCTGATCGGCGCCGGGACGGTGCGCCGCGCCGCCGATCTCGGCCTGCTCCGGCAGGCCGGCGGCCGGCTGGTGGTGATGCCGCACGGCGATGCCGCGGTGATCGCCGAGGCGAAGCGGCTGGGCTTCCTGGTGATGCCGGGGGTGGCCACCCCGACCGAGGCCTTCGCCGCGCTCGATGCCGGCGCCGATGGGCTCAAGCTGTTCCCGGCCGAGGCGCTGCCGCCCGCGGTGGTCAAGGCGTGGCGCGCGGTGCTGCCGCGCGAGGTCGGGCTCTATCCCGTCGGCGGCATCACGCCGAAGACGATGGCCGCCTACCGGCAGGCCGGCGCCAGCGGCTTCGGCCTGGGCTCCGCCCTCTTCACCCCGGCGCTGGCGCTCGACGAGGTCGCCGCCAACGCGCGCGCCTTCGCCGCGGCCCACGCCGCGCTGCATTGAGATCAACGAGAAGCGAGAACCGACGATGAAGGCCTATGCCATCGTGCAGGAACGGGTCGACGACCAGGCGATGTTCGACGCCTACCGCAAGGACGTGGTGGCGACGCTGCCGCCCTTCGGCGGCCGCTTCGTCGTCCGCGGCGGCGCCATGACGGTGCTCGAGGGCGAGGCGCCCTATCCGCGCCTGGTGGTGATCGAGTTCCCCTCGCGCTCGCACGCCGAGGGCTGGTACCGCTCGCCGGAGTACCAGAAGCTCCTGCCGCTCCGGCTCAACAGCAGCAAGGGCAACTTCTACATCGTCGACGGCGCCGAGTAGGCGCGTATGGCCTCATGCTTCGACAAGCTCAGCATGAGGCCCTTGAGATGGCGCCACGTCCTTTCACCTCGTCCTGAGACACGAAGCACGCCGGGGGGGGCGTGCACCACGATGGCAGAAGAGGCACGCACCGCGATCGCGCGAGCCTCATCCTTCGACAAGCTCAGGAGAGTGGGAGAGAGTCGCGCCTGCCACTTGAACCTCGTCCTGCTCGAAGGGGGAGGGCACAGCGCGACCCTCGACTTTCATAGCAGCTTGTCGAGGACGAGGTCGGCACGGCCGCGCCGCGCACAGGAAACGCCCATGCACGCCCACATCGTCCTCGCCCATCCCGAGCCGCGTTCCTACAACGCACACCTTGCCCGGACCGCGGCCGCGACCCTGGAGGGGCAGGGCTGGAGCACCTCGCTCTCCGACCTCTACGCCATGGGCTTCGACCCCTGCGAGCGGGCGGAGCACTATGCCGGCCGGCGCCAGCCCGAGCGCTTCGACGTGCAGCTGGAGCAGCGGCACGCCTCCGACGGTGGCACCATTCCCGCGATGGTGGCCGACGAGATCGCCGCGCTCGACCGCGCCGACCTCCTGGTCCTGCAATATCCGATGTGGTGGCACCTGCCGCCGGCCATGCTCAAGGGCTGGTACGACCGGGTGCTGATCTATGGCGAGGTCTATACCAGCCGGAAGCGCTTCGAGCATGGCCGCTTCGCCGGCAAGCGGGCCATGGTTTCGGTCACCGTCGGCACCAGCCTGGAGACCTACGCCTTCGACGGCCGCAGCGGCGACATCGACCTGCTGCTCTGGCCGGTGCATTTCACCCTCGCCTATGTCGGCTTCGCCGTGCTGGCGCCGTTCGTCGCCTACGGCGTCGAGGCCGGCCTGCGCTACTCCGACGAGGCGGCGGTCGCGGCCCGGCTGGCGCAGGCCGAGCGCGACCTCGCCGATCGTCTGCGGCGGCTCGAGGAGAGCCGCATGATCCCGTTCAACCGCATGGCCGAATGGGGCGCCGACGGGCGGATCCGGCCGGAGGCGCCGGCCTACTCGCCCTTCGTGCGGCACCGCCGGGAGCTCGACCTGACCTGACCTGACCTCGGCCTCAGAGAATGCGCATGACGGCGGCGGGGTTACGGCCGCGGAGCAACAACCGGCGCGCTGGCAAACAGTCGTCCCGACTTGACGCTGCGCGCAGGCGGATCCTACGTTCAGCCATCGTCGAACCAAGGGACGGGTGGCCACCATGGCAAGCGAAAGCGTTGCTTTCTTCGAAGGCCAGTACATGCCCCTCAAGGACGCCAGGATCTCCATTGTCGATCCGGTGGTCACCAAGAGCGACATCGTGTTCGACGTGGTATCCGCCACCGACCGCACCTTCTTCCGGCTCGACGACCACGTCGAGCGCTTCGAGGCCTCCTGCGCGAAGGTACGGATCAAGCCGCCAGTGAGTGGCGATGAGATCAAGCGCATCTCGGCCGAGTGCATCCACCGCTCGGGCTTCGACGACGCCTGCGTCTTCATGTGCGGCACGCGCGGCCTCTATCGTGGCGGTGCCGCGCTGGGCGATCCGCGCGAGTGCGAGAACGGCTTCTATGCCTATGCGGTGCCGTACTACTACGTCGTGCCGAAGGAACGCATCAAGACCGGCGCGCACATCTGGATCGCCGAGACGCGGCGCGCCCCTAACGACGCAATCGACCAGCGGGCCAAGAACTTCAACCGCATGGACCTGACCAGGGGCACCTTCGAGGCGCTCGATCACGGAGCGGACGCGGCGGTGCTCCTGTCGACGCAGGGCCAGGTCGCGGAGGGCGCCGGATTCAATGTCTGGGTGGTCGAGGGCAAGACCCTGGTCACGCCTCGCGACAACCTTCTGGAGGGCATCACCCGCCGGACCGTTTTCGACCTCGCCGATGAGATGGGCGTGAAGGCCGAGGCGGTCGACCTCGAGCCCGAGCGGCTGACGGGCGCCAAGGAGGCCTTCCTCTCGACCACCGCCGGGGCGATCATCCCGATAACCCGGGTCAACGACATGCCGCTCGGCAACGGCACCCCTGGCCTGATGACCGACAGCATCCGCAATCTCTACTGGGAGAAGCGCCGCGCCGGCTGGCACGGCACGACGGTCGACTCGCTCCTCAATTGACCTCAGAGGTGCTCGATCGCCACCGTGCGGCCCCAGCGCTCGGTCAGGTACTCGGCCGCCACCCGCCGGTGGCAATGATGAGCCGTCGCCTCGCTGCACAGCAGGCAGGCGCCGTCGAGGCTGTCCGGCGCGATCGCCGCCTCGGCGCGGCGCTCGGCGAGCAGGGCGCGGAAGGCGGCCTCGTAGGCCGGCCAGCCCATCGCCTTGCCGCGATAGGCGGCGAGCATCGGCTCGGTCGGGGCCAGCAGCGGCTCCGCCCGGTAGGCGATGCCGCCGATCGTGCGCAGGAACCAGGCGAGGTCGCCGGCCTTGGCGAACCCGGCCAGCTGCGAGCTGCTGTGCAGCCGGACGTCGACCACCGTGCGCACGCCGGCTGCCGTGAGCCGGCCGAAGAAGCGCTCGGCCGAGCTCTTGGTGAAGCCGATGGTGGCGATCCGGATCACGGCGCCTCCTCGGCCTCGCCGCGGAAGGCGATCGCCTGGCCGCGGCTGGCATAGGCGAGCTCGACCGGGTCGGCCGCCGGCGCGAACAGGTCGCCCGTCTCCTGGCCGGTCGATTTGAGCAGCCGGCGGTCGGTGGCCTCGGCCGGCTCGATGCCGCCATCGGCCAGGATGTGACGGATCGCGGCGTTGCGGGCCCGGAGCGCGCGCCACCAGGATGGTGTGGTGGCAGTCGAGCGGCTCCTTCTCGGCGCACATCAGGCAGATGCGGTGCCGCGCCGCGCCGGCGAGCAGCTGCTCGATGCCCGGCGAATGCCGCCGTCGCGGCGATCAGCGCGTAGCCGAGGAGCCGCCGTCGCGGTAGCAGGCGGGGTCGGCCGGGCGCGCCCCGAGCTTGTCGCCGAGGAAGACATAGGCGATGCCGGCCTGGGCGGCGCGCTTCAGCGCCCGCGCCCGAACTGCGGCAGGCGGCGGGAGTAGGGGCCGAGCGCACGTCGGCCAGCGCGGTGACGCCGGCGCCGCGGAGCAGCCTGGGAGGAAGGTCTCGATGGAATGGCTGGAGTGGCCGATCGTCCAGAGGATCGGCGCCGCAACCTGGCCGCGGCTCACCCTATCCGGGCAGGATGTTGTTGACCATGGCGAAGGCCATGCCGTCGTGGTTGATGGGCGGTGAGGCCGAGGCGCAGATGCAGCCGCGTGCGGCCGCGCAGCAGCGGCGTCCAGCGCCGCGATCCCGCCGGCGGTGAAGGTGGCGCGCAGGCCGCGGCCGACCACCGGCAGGTGTAGACGGCGCCGGCTGCCGGCGAAGCGGCAGCGCGGCTGCGGCCCGCGCTCGGAATCGCGCCGGCCGAAGGAGATCCCCGCCGCCGCGACCGCGACGCCGCCGAGCGACGGGCAGTCGCGGCCGGCCATGACGAAGCGCCCGCCCTCGAGCGCGCCGGCGAACAGGCTCGCCACGTCGGGCGCCGCGATGAAGCGCAGCAGCCGCGCGAAATGGCGGAGAGCCGGCCGGCATAGGCCGGCGGCTCGGCGACGACGAGATCCTCGCGTACGGCAGGTTGCCCGCCGCCGGCGCCGGTCGGCGCCAGCGCGAGCTTGCCGTCGGGCGCCAGCAGCCGCGGCGTCGCCAGCGCCTCCGGCCAGTGCCGGGCCGGGCCCGGCCAGCGGCCGCACCATGCGCCGCTCGGCTGCCGCCCAGCCGGCGAGGCAGACCCGGCCATCCAGCATGTCGGTGACCTCGGTGACCACGATGCGCATGGCGAGCCCGAGGCTACGCGCTCGCCGGGCCGGGCGGAACAACCGCCGCGGCCGACAAGCTGCTATGAAAGTCGAGGTCTGGAGCCCTCTCCCGCGCCAGCGGGAGAGGAGCGCTGCGGCAGCGACGGCGCAGACTTTCACGCATCGTGGTGCACGCCCCGTGCGCTCCGTGTCTCAGGATGAGGCCGACAAGTTGCTGTGGCTGCGAGGTCGGCACGGCGGCGCCGCGGATCACGGCGCCGGGGCTGCGCCGGCCTCGCCATGGTGTCCTCCCGCGTCCATCGTCGCGACCGCCGGTGACAGGTCGAGGGCCCGCTGCCCCCGCGCGGCTCGGGTTCTCGGCGGACGGCGTGGCGCGAGGGGCGCGGCGCGGGGTCGGTGACGATGTCGAAATCTCCGGATGATGGGACGGCTCCTCCGGCTGTCGAGGCCGCCTCCGACCGGGGCGGTGCTCGTGCCTGGGAAGAGAGTCCCGAAAACGCAGCGCTGAGGAGGCGGCTTCGGTGCGCATGAACGCGTGCCCTATACCGCCGGCTCGTGCCCAGCGGTACCAAAATCGTGCGGTGGGTCGCGTCGTCGCCATGCGCGGACCATACGCGCGGCGCACCGCCGATGCAAGGGCTCGGCGGACGCCCCGATCGCGCCCCAGAATGTCATCCCCGGCGAAAGCCGGATCCATCTTGCCGCATCGCGACGGTGGAAGCATGGATCCCGGCTTTCGCCGGGATGACAGGTGGTGGCGTGCGTGACGGGGGACAGGCCTGCGAGCCCGGGATGACGCCGGCGCGCGATCGCCTGTATCGTCGCTGCCGGGAGGACGCCATGCTCGATCGACCGCTTGCCGAGATCATCGCCGCGCTGCGCCGCGGCGAGACCACGTCCGTCGCGCTGACCGAGGCCGCCATCGCGCGGCATGAGCGGCACGGCGCGGCGCTCAACGCCTACCGCACCTTCGCCCCGGCGCTGGCGCGCGAAGCCGCGCGAGCGGCCGACGCCGCGTTCGCCGCGGGCCGCGACTACGGGCCCCTGCAGGGCATCCCGGTCTCGGTCAAGGACCTCTACGGCATGGCCGGGCTGCCCGTCTTCGCCGGCACGCCGCGGCCGCTGCCGGCGCGATGGGAGGCGGACGGGCCGGTGGTGGCGCGGCTGCGCGGCCAGCGCGCCGTCGTCACCGGCAAGAGCCACACCGTCGAGTTCGCGCTCGGCGGGCTCGGCACCAACCGCCATTGGGGCGCGCCGTGGAATCCGTGGGACGCCGCGCACCACCGCGTCCCCGGCGGCTCCAGCTCGGGCGCCGGCGTCAGCCTGGCGGAGGGCTCGGCGCTGGTGGCACTCGGCTCCGACACCACCGGCTCGGTGCGCATGCCGGCGAGCTGGACCGGCACGGTCGGGCTGATGGTCAGCCACGGCCGCTGGCCGGTCGAGGGCATCGTGCCGGTGGCGCCGGTGCTCGACGCGCCGGGGCTGCTGACCCGCACCGTGGCCGACCTGGTGCCGGCCTTCCTGGCGCTCGACGGCGCGCCGGAGCTGGCCGCCACGGACGCGGTCGACCTCGGCGGCCGCGAGCTGCGCGGCGTGCGGCTCGGCGTTGCCGAAGGCTTCTTCTGGTCGGAGTGCTCACCCGGCGTCGCCGAGGGCGTGCGCGCCGCGCTGGCCGAGCTCGAGCGCGCCGGCGCGGTGCTGGTCGATCTGGCGATGCCCGAGCCGCAGCCGGTCTATGAGATGTTCCAGAAGGGCCACCTCTCGACCGCCGCCGTCTACGGCATGATCAAGGGCGAGTTCGCCGATCTCTGGGAGACGCTCGACCCCAATGTCCGGCTGCGGCTGGAGCAGCACGGCGCCAACCTCTCGGCGCACGAGTACGTCGCCCGGCTGCGCCGCATCGAGGGCTGGATGCGCGCCGCCGACGCGCGGCTCGCCGAGGTCGACGCGCTGGTGCTGCCGACCGTCTCGGTGACGCCGGCGCGGGTTGCCGACCTCGCCGAGCCCGACGCCTACCGCGCCCACAACCTCGCCGCCTCGCGCAACTGTGCGGTGCTGGCGCTCTACGGCGTCTCGGCGGTCACCCTGCCGGTGGCGCTCGACGCGGCGGGCATGCCGGTCGGGCTGCAGCTCGCCGGCCGGCACGGCCAGGACCGCGCCCTGATCGCGCTGGCGCTCGCCGCCGAGCGCCGGCTCGGCACGGCGGCGGAGCGCATCGGCCGTCCGCCGCTGCCGCGCGATTGACCCCTGTCGAGAGAAGGACCGCCATGACCGCCCGCAAGAAGCCCGAGGCGCTGCGCAGCCACCGCTGGTACGGCGTCGACGATATGCGCTCCTTCGGCCATCGCTCGCGCACCAAGCAGATGGGCTTCGACGAGCGCGACTATGCCGGCAAGCCGGTGATCGCCATCATCAACACCTGGAGCGACATGAACTCCTGCCACAGCCACTTCCGCCAGCGCGCGGAGGAGGTCAAGCGCGGGGTCTGGCAGGCCGGCGGCTTCCCGGTCGAGCTGCCGGCGATGTCGCTGGCCGAGCCCTTCGTCAAGCCGACCACCATGCTCTACCGCAACTTCCTCGCCATGGAGGCCGAGGAGCTGCTGCGCAGCCACCCCGTGGACGGCGCGGTGCTGATGGGCGGCTGTGACAAGACCACCCCGGCGCTGCTGATGGGCGCCATCTCGATGGGGCTGCCCTCGATCTTCGTGCCGGCCGGGCCGATGCTGCGCGGCCATTGGCGCGGCGGCACGCTGGGCAGCGGCAGCGACACCTGGAAGTACTGGGCCGAGCTGCGCGCCGGCCGGCTCGAGCCCGCCGCCTGGAAGGAGATCGAGGACGGCATCGCGCGCTCGGCCGGGCACTGCATGACCATGGGCACCGCCTCGACCATGACCTCGGTGGCCGAGGCGCTGGGCATGACCCTGCCCGGCGCCGCCTCGATCCCGGCGGTCGACAGCGCGCATGCCCGGATGGCCTCGCGCTCCGGCCGGCGCATCGTCGAGATGGTCTGGGAGGACCTCAAGCCGGCCGACATCCTGACGCCGGCCGCCTTCCGCAACGCCATCGTCACGGCGCTGGCGCTCGGCGGCTCGACCAACGCCATCGTCCACCTGCTGGCGCTGGCGCGCCGGGCCGGCGTGAAGCTGGCGCTCGCCGACTTCGACGCCGTCTCGCGCGAGGTCCCGGTGCTGGCCAACATCCGCCCGTCCGGCGCCTTCCTGATGGAGGATTTCTACTATGCCGGCGGCCTCAGGGCGCTGCTGGCCCGCCTCGCCGACAAGCTCGACCTCGAGGCCCGCACGGTCGGCGGCGGGACGCTCGGCGCCGGGCTCGAGGGCGCCGCGGTCGGCAATGACGAGGTGATCCGGCCGCGCGACAACCCGGTCTATGGCGAGGGCGCGCTCGCCGTGCTGACCGGCAACCTGGCGCCCGACGGCTGCGTCATCAAGCCGCCCGCCGCCGAGAAGCACCTGCTGGTCCATACCGGGCCGGCGGTGGTCTTCGCCGACTACAACGACATGGCGGCGCGGATCGACGATCCCGCCCTGCCGGCGACGCCGGACTCGGTGCTGGTGCTGTGCAATGCCGGGCCGCAGGGCGGGCCGGGCATGCCGGAATGGGGCCAGCTGCCGATCCCCAAGAAGCTGCTGGCATCCGGGGTGCGCGACATGGTGCGGATCTCCGACGCGCGGATGAGCGGCACCAGCTACGGCGCCTGCGTCCTGCATGTCGCGCCGGAGAGCTTCGTCGGCGGGCCGCTGGCGCTGGTCCGCGACGGCGACCGCATCGCGCTCGACGTGCCGCGCCGCCGGCTCGACCTGCTGGTCGACGAGGCCGAGCTCGCCCGCCGGCGCGCCGCCTGGGTGCCGCCGAAGCCGCGCTATCCCCGCGGCTACGGCGCGCTCCATGCCCGCCACATCCTGCAGGCCGACCAGGGCTGCGACCTCGACTTCCTCGCCGACGAGGGCGCGGTCGAGGAGCCGGAGATCCACTGAAGCCGCGGCCCGATCCCTTGACGAGGGCGGCGCCACGGCCCAGTTCAGTGGGGTGGCACAGGAGCGATCTCGCGCGCGGCGCGTCCGCAGCTGGTTTCCGCGGCCGCGCCGGGCCGGGCGGCACGGCCCGATCACCCGCACCCTGCGCGACCTCGGGCGCGGGCTGCGGCAGCCGCCGGGCTCGGTCGGCGCCGTGGTCGACCGGCTCGGGCCCGAGGGCCTCGGCCTCGCCGTCCTGCTGCTGACCCTGCCGACGCTGATTCCCGTGCCCGGCCCGCTCGGCATGGTGCTCGGCACCCTGCTGGCCCTGCTGTCGCTGCAGGTCCTGGCCGGCGCCAGCCGGCTCTGGCTGCCCGAGGCGATCCGGCGGCGCCCGGCGCCGAGCCGGACCCTGCGCGCCGCGATCGCCGGGGCGCTGCCCTGGGTCGGCCATGCCGAGTCGGTGCTGCGCGAGCGGCGGATGAGTGGGCTGACCGGCCGCCGGGCGCGGATCCTGCTGGCGCTGCCCGTGCTCGCCATGGCGCTGGTCATCACCCTGCCGATCCCGTTCGGCAATGCCGTGCCGGCGGTGGCCCTGATCGTCATCGCGCTCGGGCTGATGGCCCGCGACGGCGTCGCCATCCTCTGCGGCCTCGGGATCAGCGTGGTGGCGCTCGCCT
>JAXMCI010000062.1:0-22344 GCA_046349435.1 Dongiaceae bacterium
CGGGCATCGTCGACTACGTCGTCGGCGCCGCTCCCAGCCCCGGCGTCTTCGTGCTGGGCGAGATCGACGACCCGCGGCAGCGCCACTACCTCGCGCTCTACAAGATGTCGGACGGCCCGTTCTACTGCTTCTACACCCCCTACCATCTCTGCCATTTCGAGGTGCCGACGACAGTCGCCCGCGCCGTGCTGCTAGGCGACGCCGCGATCGCCCCGCTGGCCGGCCCGGTGGTCGAGGTCGTCGCCGCCGCCAAGGTCGACCTGGCGCCGGGCGACCTCGTCGACGGGCTCGGTGGCTACACGGTCTACGGGGTGTGCGACAGCTACGAGGAGAGCCGGCGCCAGGACCTGCTGCCGATCGGGCTGGCGCCGGGCTGCCGCATCGTGCGTCCGGTGGCCCGCGACGCCGTCCTCACCGCCGCCGACGTGGCGCGCCCGCCCGGCCGCCTCTGCGACCGGCTGCGCGCCGAGCAGGACGCGCTGTTCCCGTCCTGACCCCGCCCGCCGCCGCTCAGCCCGTGCCGCCGACCGTCAGCCCGTCGATCTTCAGGGTCGGCTGGCCGACGCCGACGGGCACGCCCTGGCCGTCCTTGCCGCAGGTGCCGATGCCCGGGTCGAGCTCGAGGTCGCTGCCGACCATGCTGACCTTGGTCAGCACGTCCGGCCCGTTGCCGATCAAGGTCGCGCCCTTGACCGCCGGGCCGACCTTGCCGTCCTCGATCAGGTAGGCCTCGGCCGCGCTGAAGACGAACTTGCCGGAGGTGATGTCGACCTGGCCGCCGCCGAAATTGACGGCGTAGAGGCCCTTCTTCACCGAGGCCAGGATCTCCTTCGGGTCGTGCTTGCCGGCCAGCATGTAGGTGTTGGTCATGCGCGGCATCGGGATGTGGGCGTAGCTCTGCCGCCGGCCGTTGCCGGTCGGCTTCATGCCCATCAGCCGGGCGTTCTGCCGGTCCTGCATGAAGCCCACCAGCCGGCCGTCCTCGATCAGCGTGGTGCACTGGCTGGGCGTGCCCTCGTCGTCGATGGTCAGCGAGCCGCGCCGGGCCGCCATCGTCCCGTCGTCGACCACCGTCACCCCCGGCGACGCGATCTGCTGGCCGAGCAGCCCGGCGAAGGCCGAGGTCTGCTTGCGGTTGAAGTCGCCCTCCAGCCCATGGCCGATCGCCTCGTGCAGCAGGATGCCGGGCCAGCCCGGCCCCAGCACCACGGTCATCTCGCCGGCCGGCGCGGGCACCGAGCCGAGATTGACCAGCGCCTGGCGCAGCGCCTCGTCGACGCTGGCCTGCCAGTGCGCGGGGTCGAGGAACATGTCGAAGCCGACCCTGCCGCCGGTGCCGTGGCTGCCGCTCTCCTGGCGGTCGCCGTCGCCGACCATGACCGAGACGTTGAGCCGGACCAGCGGCCGGATGTCGGCCATCCGCGCCCCGTCGGGCCGCAGGATCTGCACCGCCTGCCAGCTGCCGGCGAGCGAGGCCATGACCTGCCGCACCCGCGCATCCCGGCCCCTCGCATAGGCGTCGATGTCGGCGAGCAGCTTGACCTTGGCCGCGAAATCGACCGTGCCGAGCGGGTTCTCGTCGGTGTAGAGGCTGCGGTTGGTGCCGGCCGGCGCCAGGGCCAGGCTGCCGCCATGGCCGTGCGCCACCGCCTTGACCGTCTCCGCCGCCCGGCGGATCGCCGCCTCGGACAGCTCGCTGGCGTGGGCGTAGCCGGCCGCCTCGCCGGCGATCGCCCGCATGCCGAAGCCCTGGCTGGTGTCGAAGCTGGCGCTCTTCAGCCGCCCGTCATCATAGGCGAGCCCCTCCGACTGGCTGTACTCGAG
The DNA here is from genome assembly GCA_046349435.1 of Dongiaceae bacterium. Taxonomy (GTDB): domain Bacteria; phylum Pseudomonadota; class Alphaproteobacteria; order Dongiales; family Dongiaceae; genus JAXMCI01. The sequence continues at coordinate 1,825 of JAXMCI010000062.1, forward strand.
GAACAGCTCGCCGTCGTCGGCCCCCTGCATCGCTTCGCCGACGATGCGCTCGAGGCGGCCGCGGTCGAGGCCGGCGCGGGTGAAGAACAGGTCGTCGGTGGCGGCGAGGCTGGACATCGGGCAAGGCTCCTGGGCTGAGGCCATGCCGGGGAATATGGGGCGGGGCGAGCGAAAAGTCAGGGCGTGCCCTCGGCGCGGGGTCGGAGGCTCGCCCCTGGGCCGTTCGGCGCGAAGCCGGCCCCGGGCCCGATCGGAGGGACGACCGGAGGGGACGACGCCCTCCCCGGCGTACGAGTTCGCATCCCGCTGTCGATCTTGTCACACCGCGCTCGCCGCCTTTGTGCCATCCTCCGCGAAACACATCGCCGCGGAGCCCGGGGTCAACCAGGGCGTCATGCGCGGGTTGGGACGAGTTCCAGGCAGGGGCTCATGGATGGGAAGGCATCGCTGACCGCCGCCGAGCTGGCGGTCCTGATCTCCATCTGGCCTGGCGGCACTCACCATCCGGGCGCCGCCGCCGACGTCTTCTCCGCCTGTGGCCGTGCCGGCCGGTGGGTTCTGGTCGCGAAGCGCGCCGACGGCGGCTACGTGCTGGTCGAGGATGGCGGACGGCACTCGCGCTGCGGCGGTTCGCTGGCCGCGCTGGGCTTGCCGGACCGGCCGATCAGGACGCCGCGCTCCCGGCCGCAATAGCTTGGGCCGAGCCGGCCGCAGGGCCGGGGCGATCGGCACTCGACAGGCGAGCTCGGCGGACGACGCCCTTGGCCGCCCGGCCGGCGCGAGCATGGCGACGAGCCGCCCCGGCCCGATCTCGAGCGCCGCCGGTGCGCGCAGCGCCGGCGCGCTCATGTGGTCCCGCCGGCCAGCCCGCTCAGCCCGCCACGAGCTTGCGGTAGAGATGCCAGGTCGCGTGCCCGAGCACCGGCAGCACCACCGCGAGCCCGACCAGCAGCGGCAGCGAGCCCAGCACCAGCCCGCCGGCGACGATCAGGCCCCAGGCCGCCATGGTGCCCGGATTGGCGCGGACCGCGCGGACCGAGGTGCGGATTGCCGTGCCGAGGGCGACCTCGCGGTCGAGCAGCAGCGGGAACGACACGACGCTGATCGTCATCGCCAGCAGCGCGAACAGGAAGCCGGCCGCGATGCCGATGGCGATCATCGCCCAGCCCGGCGCCGTGGTGAGCACGTCGCGCAGGAACGCGCCGGGGGTGGCCGGCGGCTCGGGGCCGAGGGTCAGCGCGTAGATCCCCCAGGCCGCCGCCAGCCAGAGCAGGAAGATCGCCACCAGCACCAGGCCGAGCAGGAGGATGGCGCCGAAGGCGGGCGACCTGACGACGCCGAAGGCGCTGCCCCAGCCCGCGGCGCGGCCCTGCTCGCGGTGGCGGCTCATCTCGTAGAGGCCGACCGCGGCGAACGGGCCGACCAGGGCGAAGCCGGAGGCCAGCGGGAAGAGCAGGGGCAGCAGGTCGCTGCCCAGCGCCATGCGGGCCAGGACCAGCCCGATCACCGGATAGGCGACGCAGAGGAAGACGACGTCGGTGCGCAGCGCCTGGAAGTCGGCGAAGCCCTTCGCCAGGACCTCCCGCAACGCCCCGGGGGCGATCCGTCGCACCTCCGGCGGTGCCGTCTCCGCCGGGTGGGCTCGGCGGACGGCGCGCAGCGCCGCCGCGGCCGAGCGGTTGGCGGTGGTGAGCTGGTCCCAGCTCCATTCGATGGGATTGCGGATGTCGCGGACGGCCATGGCGGGTTCCTCCTGAACCTGATGCCTCGGGGCCGGCGGTCGCCGCGGCTCCGACCCGCGGACGCCGCCATCGGACGGCGCCAGCATAGCGCAGTCCCGATCGCGCAGTCCCGGCCGGCGGCGAGCGGTCGTCGCGCCCTGCGGCGCGGCGGCGCGGCCCGTCGCGGATTCGCGACTCGCGGTGCGGCGGACCCGGTCCCTTCGAGGCCCGCCCGAGCCGGGCAAAGCGGCGGATTTCCGCGGCTTGCCGGCGTCCCGCTGGCGCGTCTGCCTCGCATTCTGCGGCGGGTCGTCGCAAGACTTGTGGCAGGGTTGCGGGCGTTGTAGCTTCCGCCGCGACCCGGCACAGGGATGGGGGAGGCCGGCGCCCGTGCGCTTTGCCCTGCCGTCACGTCCGGGGGTCGGCGTGCGGGTTGGGGCGGCCGTCGCCGGGGGCATGTCGGGTTGCCCAGAGACGGAGACATCATGCGGTTGTCGAGACTCTCGATTCTGTCGGCGCTGGCCATGGCCTGCGCGGCTCACGGCGGACGTGCGTTCGCCCAGGACGCGGCGGGCGGCGTGGTCGGCGCGCCCAAGCCCTGGGAGACCGGGATGCGCCCGGCCTTCTCGCCGGTCGCCGATCACGTCCACGCCCTGCACAACGAGCTGCTGATCATCATCACGCTGGTGACGCTGCTGGTGCTGGTGCTGCTGGCCTACGTGGTCTTCCGCTTCAACGAGCGGCGCAACCCGACGCCCTCGCGCAACTCGCACAACGCGCTGATCGAGGTGATCTGGACGGTGGTGCCGGTGATCCTGCTGGTGATCATCGCCATCCCGTCCTTCAAGCTGCTCTACTTCGCCGACCGGACGCACGACGCGGAGATGACGATCAAGGCGATCGGCCACCAGTGGTACTGGTCCTACGAGTACCCGGACAACGGCAACTTCACCTTCGACGCCAACCTGGTCGACGAGAAGGACCTGAAGCCCGGCCAGCTCCGGCTGCTGACCACCGACAACCGCGTGGTGGTGCCGGTCGGCACCAACATCCGCCTGCTGGTCACCGCCACCGACGTGATCCACTCCTGGGCGATGCCGAACTTCGCCGTCAAGCTCGACGGCGAGCCGGGCCGCGTCAACGAGACATGGTTCAGGGTCGAGAAGGAAGGTGTCTATTACGGCCAGTGCTCGGAGATCTGCGGCATCCGGCACGCCTACATGCCGATCGAGATCGAGGCCATGTCGAAGGACAAGTTCAAGGCCTGGGCCGAGGAGGCCAAGACCAAGTTCGCATCGGTCGACCAGCCTGTCGCGGCCGCGCCCAAGCTGGCGCAGGCCGCCGCCGAGTGACCGGCCCCAGCGAGCAAGATTTCCGGGAAGGACCTGAAGGATGAACGCAGCCACTCCCCACGCGGCCGGCCACGCCGACCACGCCCACCATCCGACCGGGTGGAAGCGGTTCGTCTACTCGACGAACCACAAGGACATCGGCACGATGTACCTGATCTTCGCCATCGTCGCCGGCCTGATCGGCGGCGCGATCTCCGTGCTGATGCGCATGGAGCTGCAGGATCCGGGGGCGCAGATCCTGGTCGGGCCGGACGGGCTGGCCGACGGCCAGCTGTGGAACGTGCTGATCACCGCGCACGGCCTGATCATGATCTTCTTCATGGTCATGCCGGCGATGATCGGCGGGTTCGGCAACTGGTTCGTGCCGATCATGATCGGCGCGCCGGACATGGCCTTCCCGCGGATGAACAACATCAGCTTCTGGCTGCTGGTCCCGGCCTTCGCGCTGCTCTTCGGCTCGACCTTCGTCGAGGGCGGGGCGGGCACCGGCTGGACCATCTACCCGCCGCTGTCGAGCGCGCTCGGCCATCCCGGGCCGGCCGTCGACATGGCGATCTTCGCGCTGCACCTCGCCGGCGCCTCGTCGATCCTGGGGGCGATCAACTTCATCACCACCATCTTCAACATGCGCGCCCCGGGCATGACGCTCTACAAGATGCCCCTGTTCGTCTGGTCGGTGCTGGTCACCGCCTTCCTGCTGCTGCTGTCGCTGCCGGTGCTGGCCGGCGGCATCACCATGCTGCTCACCGACCGCAACTTCGGGACCACCTTCTTCGACCCGGCCGGCGGCGGCGACCCGCTGCTGTTCCAGCACCTGTTCTGGTTCTTCGGCCATCCCGAGGTCTACATCCTGATCCTGCCCGGCTTCGGCATGATCAGCCAGATCGTCTCGACCTTCTCGAAGAAGCCGGTGTTCGGCTACCTCGGCATGGTCTGGGCGATGATCGCCATCGGCGTCATCGGCTTCGTGGTGTGGGCGCACCACATGTTCACCGTCGGCCTCGACGTCGACACCCGCGCCTACTTCACCGCCGCCACGATGGTCATCGCGGTGCCGACCGGCATCAAGGTGTTCAGCTGGATCGCCACGATGTGGGGCGGCTCGATCCGCTTCACCACGCCGATGCTGTGGGCGATGGGCTTCATCTTCCTGTTCACCGTCGGCGGCGTCACCGGCGTGGTGCTCGCCAATGCCGGCGTCGACACCTACATGCACGACACCTACTACGTGGTGGCCCACTTCCACTACGTGCTGTCGCTCGGCGCCGTGTTCGCCATCTTCGGCGGCTTCTACTACTGGATCGGCAAGATGTGCGGCCGCCAGTATCCGGAGACGCTGGGCAAGCTGCACTTCTGGATCACCTTCGTCGGCGTCAACATGACCTTCTTCCCGATGCACTTCCTCGGGCTGTCGGGCATGCCGCGCCGCTATCCCGACTACCCCGACGCCTTCGCCGGGTGGAACTACGTCGCGTCGATCGGCGCCTACATCGCCTTCGCCGGGACGCTGCTCTTCGTCTTCATCGCCATCTACACGGTGTTCGCCGGCCGGCGCATCGCCAACAACCCGTGGGGCGAGGGGGCGACCACCCTGGAGTGGACGGTGAGCTCGCCGCCGCCCTTCCACAGCTTCGAGGAGCTGCCGCAGGTCCGCTAGGACCGGCGCGGCGGCGATCGGGTCAGCCTTGTCCGACCTCTCCCTCGATGATCGCGCCGGCAGCGGCGTCGCGCTCGGCGACGCCGCGGTCGGCGACTATGTCGCGCTGCTGAAGCCGCGGGTGATGACGCTCGTGGTGTTCAGCGGCTTCGCCGGGCTGGTGGTGGCGCCCGGCCACCTCCATCCCGTGCTGGCCGCCGTCGCGGTGCTCTGCATCGCCGTGGCGGCGGGCGCCTCCGGCGCCATCAACATGTGGTACGAGCGCGACATCGACGCGCTGATGGAGCGCACCCGCCGCCGGCCGATCCCGACCGGCCGCGTCCTGCCGCAGGAGGCGCTCGCCTTCGGCATGGTGCTCGCCCTGTTCTCGGTCACCCTGATGGGGCTGGCGGTGAACTGGGTGGCCGCCGGGCTGCTGGCCCTGGCCACGCTGTTCTACGTCTTCATCTACACGGTCTGGCTGAAGCGGCGGACGCCGCAGAACATCGTCATCGGCGGCGCCGCCGGCGCCTTCCCGCCGATGATCGGCTGGGCGGCGGTGACCGGCGAGGTCGGCCTGCCGGCCATCGTCATGTTCCTGCTGATCTTCATGTGGACGCCGCCGCATTTCTGGGCGCTGGCGCTGTTCCGCGAGGGCGACTACGCCAAGGCCGGCGTGCCGATGATGCCGGTGGTCGCCGGGGCGCGCTCGACCAAGCGCCAGATGCTGGCCTACACCGTGCTGCTGCTGCCGCTCGGCCTGGCGCCCTGGGCGCTCGGGGTGGCCGGCCCGGTCTACGGCCTCGGCGCGCTGCTGCTCGGCGCCTTCTTCGTCCTGCTCGGCGTGCGGGTGCTGCGCGAGGAGGGCGACCGCGCCGCCAAGCAGATGTTCGGCTTCTCGATCCTCTACCTCTTCCTGCTGTTCGGCCTGATGATGGCCGACCGCGCGCCGGGGCTGGCTCCCGGGCTGCTCGCCGCCGTCGGCCTGGGGGCGGCATGACGCGGCCGGCGCCGAGCGCGCCCGTCCCGGCGCCGCTCACCGCGGAGGAGCGGCGGCGGCGGCTGCGCGGCCGCAACCTCGCGGTGATGGCGGCGCTGCTCGCCTTCGTCGTGCTGGTCTATGCCGTGGCGGTCGTGCGGATGGCGGGCGGATGAGCCGGCCCGACGCACCGCCGCCGGCGCCGCGCCGCCGCGCCCGCAACCTGCTGGTCGTGCTGCCGCTGCTCGTCATGCTCGGCGTCATGGTCGGGCTGACCGCCGAATCGGTGACGCTCTACCGCATCTTCTGCCAGGTGACCGGCTTCGGCGGCACCACCCGGCGCGCCGACGCGGCGCCGAAGCAGGTCACCGACCGGATGGTGACGGTGCGCTTCAACGCCGACGTCAATGGCGGCATGCCCTGGCTGTTCCAGCCGCTGCAGCGCGAGGTGCGGATCAAGGTGGGCGAGACCGGCATGGCCTGGTTCCGCGCCCAGAACCTGGCGAGCCGCCCGGTCAAGGGCCAGGCGACCTTCAACGTCACCCCCGACAAGACGGGCATCTACTTCAACAAGATCCAGTGCTTCTGCTTCGACGAGCAGGTGCTGCAGCCCGGGCAGAGCGTCGACATGCCGGTCACCTTCTTCGTCGATCCGAAGCTCGCCGACGACCGCAGAATGGACGACATCCGGACGATCACGCTGTCCTACACCTTCTTCCGCGCCGCCGACGACCGCACCCAGACCAGCGATCTCGCCCCGCCCGGCGCGGCGGCCACGACGCAACAGTGAGGCGCCCCGGACGCGGGGTTGGAGACCAGCAGGAAAGACGAGCGGACCATGACCGACACCGTGCACGCGGACCACGCGCCGAAGCATCCCTACCATCTCGTCGATCCCAGCCCCTGGCCGGTCGTCGGCTCGATCGCCGCCGGCCTGACCGCGCTCGGCGCCGTGCTCTTCATGCACGGCCACGGCTCGTGGCTGCTGATCATCGGCTTCCTCGGCGTGCTCGGCACCATGGCCATGTGGTGGCGCGACGTGATCCGCGAGGCGACCTTCCGCGGCTACCACACGCCGGTCGTCCAGCTCGGCCTGCGCTACGGCATGATCCTGTTCATCGCCTCCGAGGTGATGTTCTTCGCGGCCTTCTTCTGGGCCTATTTCGACGCCAGCCTGTTTCCCAAGGAGGCGATCGGCTTCGTCTGGCCGCCGGCCAACATCCGGCCCTTCAACCCCTTCGAGCTGCCGCTCCTCAACACCCTCATCCTGCTGACCTCGGGCGTCACCGTGACCTGGGCGCACCACGCGCTGCGCGAGGGCGACCGCAAGGGCATGCTGCAGGGGCTGGGGCTCACCATCCTGCTCGGCCTCACCTTCACCTGCGTGCAGGCCTTCGAGTACAGCCACGCCGCCTTCGGCTTCCGCCAGGGGATCTATCCCTCGACCTTCTTCATGGCGACCGGCTTCCACGGCTTCCACGTCATCGTCGGCACCATCTTCCTCATCGTCTGCTGGTTCCGCGCCAACCGCGGCGACTTCAAGCCGGACCATCATTTCGGCTTCGAGGCGGCGGCCTGGTACTGGCACTTCGTCGACGTCGTCTGGCTGTTCCTCTTCATCTGCATCTATGTCGGCAGCTCGATCCCGTCGGCGGCGCCGCACTGACCGCGGACGGGGGTGATGGCCGGGCCGTCGCCCTTCGGCACCGGGCTGCGCTGCCGCTGCCCGCGCTGCGGGCAGGGGCGGCTCTACCAGGGCTTCCTGACGGTCCGCCAGAGCTGCCCGGCCTGCGGCCTCGACTACGGCCCGGCCGACAGCGGCGACGGGCCGGCGGTGCTGGTGATCCTGGTGCTGGGCGCCGTCGTCGTGCTGGCCGCGCTCATCGTCGAGGCCAAGCTCGAGCCGCCGATGTGGGTGCATGCGGTGCTCTGGCCGCCGCTCATCCTGGGCGGCGCCATCGGCCTGCTGCGGCCGCTGAAGTCGCTGATGCTCTCGCTGCAGTTCCACCACCGTGCCGGCGAGGCCTCGCGCTCGCCGAAGTGAGCGCGCTCCCGTGATGATCCGATTCCGGCCCCTGCTCGGGCCGACCCTCTTCACCGTCCCCGCCGTGCTGCTGATGCTCGGGCTCGCCGTCTGGCAGGTGCAGCGGCTGCACTGGAAGACGGCGCTGATCGCCGAGCGGACGGAGCGCATCCAGGCCGATCCGGTGGCGGCGCTGCCCATTGCCGCCGCCGACGTCGCCGCCGCCGAGTATCGCCGCATCCGGCTGACCGGCAGCTTCCTCAACGACCACGAGCTCTACCTCGCCGCCCGCTCGCTGCGCGGGGCGCCCGGCTACCATGTGGTGACGCCGCTGCGGCTGGCCGACGGCACCACCGTGATGGTCGACCGCGGCTGGGTCCCGATGGAGCGGAAGGACCCGGCCTCGCGCGCCGCCGGGCAGCTCGCCGGCACCGTCACCCTGGACGGGGTGATCCGGCGCCCGCTGGGACAGAACTGGATGGTGCCGGACAACCAGCCGGCCAGGAACATCTGGTTCTGGATCGACCTGCCGGCGATGGCCAGGGCGGCCGGCATCGACGGGCCGGTGGCGCCGGTGCTGGTCGAGGCCGGGCCGGCGGCCAATCCCGGCGGCCTGCCGATCGGCGGCCAGACCCGGGTCGAGCTGCCGAACGACCACCTGCAGTACGCGCTCACCTGGTTCGCCCTCGCCATCGGGCTCGCCTGCGTCTATCTGGTGTTCCACCACCAGCGCGGCCGGCTCGTCGTCCGCCGCTGAGCCAATGGCAGGAGGGTCGATGGCCGCCGCCTATCCCGAGCTGGAGCAGCGCTTCCGCCGCCTCGGCCTGCTGCGCGACGCCATGGCGGTGCTGCACTGGGACCTCGCGGCGATGATGCCGTCGGGCGGTGCCGCGGCGCGCGCCGACCAGCTCGCCAACCTGCAGCTGGTCTGCCACGAGCTGCTGACCGACCCGCGGCTGGCCGAGCTGCTCGCCACCGCCGAGGCGGAGGCGGGCGCGCTCGATCCTTGGCAGCGCGCCAACCTCGCCGAGATGCGGCGCGCCTGGGTGCATGCGGCGGCGCTCGAGCCGCGGCTGGTCGAGGCCCTGTCGCGCGCCAACAGCCGCTGCGAGCAGCTCTGGCGCGAGGCCCGCCCGGCCGCCGACTTCGTCCTCATCCTGCCGGCCCTGCGCGAGGTGCTTGCGCTGGTCCGCGAGGCGGCCGCGGCCAAGGCCGAGAAGCTCGGCGTCACCCCGTACGAGGCGTTGCTCGACGAGTACGAGCCGGGCGGCCGCACCGCCGAGATCGATGCGCTCTTCGCCGACCTCGCCGCCTTCCTGCCGGGCTTCCGCCTGCGGGTGATGGAGCACCAGGCGGCGCTGCCGCCGCCGGTCGCGCCGGACGGCCCGTTCCGCATCGAGGCGCAGCGCGCGCTGGGCGAGCGGCTGATGGGCGTCGCCGGCTTCGACTTCGCCCATGGCCGGCTCGACACCAGCCTGCATCCGTTCTGCGGCGGCGTGCCGGACGACGTCCGGCTGACCACCCGCTACAGCGACGCGGACTTCGCCTCGGCCCTGATGGGGGTGCTGCACGAGACCGGCCACGCCCTCTACGAGCGCGGCCTGCCCGCCGCCTGGCGCAACCAGCCGGTCGGCCACGCCCGCGGCATGAGCATCCACGAGAGCCAGTCGCTGCTGATGGAGATGCAGGCCTGCCGCTCGCGCCCGTTCCTGCGCTACCTGGCGCCGCTGCTGGCCGAAGCCTTCGGCCGCCAGCCGGCCTGGGAGGCGGAGAACCTGTTCCGGCTCTACACCCGGGTGCGGCCGGGCTACATCCGGGTCGACGCCGACGAGGTCTGCTATCCCGCCCACGTCATCCTGCGCTACCGGCTGGAGCGGCGCATGGTCGAGGGCAAGCTCGACCCCTCCGACCTGCCGGCGGCGTGGAACGCCGGCATGCGCGACCTGCTCGGGATCGTGCCGCCCAGCGACCGCGAGGGCTGCCTGCAGGACATCCACTGGTACGACGGCGCCTGGGGGTACTTCCCGACCTACACGCTGGGCGCGCTCACCGCCGCGCAGCTCTTCGACGCCGCCTGCCACGCCCGGCCGGAGATCCCGGAGCGGCTCGGCTGCGGCGACTTCGCGCCGCTGCTCGGCTGGCTGCGCGAGCACCTGCACGCGCTGGGCTCGGCGCTGCCGACGCCGGCGCTGATCGAGCGCGCCACCGGCCGCCCGCTCGACGCCGCCATCTTCAAGCGCCACCTCGAGGCCCGCTACCTCAGCTGAGGAGGGGGCATCGGTCCGCGTCGCGCTTCGCCGGCCTCGTTCCCGCGGCCGTCCTGGATTGCCGGGTCAGGCCCAGGGTCAGGCCCGGGACTGGCAGAAATGGGAGCGCTCAGCCCTTCAGTTCACCCGGTGCGCCCGGACGAAGTCGAGGTCGACCTCGACGCCGATGCCGACCGCCTCGGGGATCGCCACCATGCCGTCGGCGTCGAGCCGCAAGGGGGCCGGCGCGATGCCGCGGGTGAGGTGGCTCTGGCTGACGTTGAACTCGAGGAAGCGGGCGCGCGGCAGGGTCGCCAGCAGCTGCAGGCTGTAGCCGGTCAGCAGGTGGGTGAGCCAGCTGTGCGGCACCAGGTCGATGCCGGCGCGCTCGGCCAGCTCGGCGACCCGCACCGCCACGGTCAGCCCGCCGCAGCGCGACAGGTCGGGCTGCACGACGTCGACGCAGCCCTCGCCGATGAAGCGCTCGAAGTCCCACACGGTGGCGACCTGCTCGCCGGCCGCCACCGGCACCGGGCTCATCGCCCGGACATGGGCGTACTCGTCGAAGCGCTCGGGATGGATGAAGTCCTCGACCCAGCCGACCCGGTAGTCGGCCAGCCACTCGCAGAGCGCGATCGCCTCGCGCCGGCTGCGCATCGGCCCCGGCTTCGACCAGCCGATCGGGTACCAGCCGGGATCGACCAGCAGGTGGCGGTCGGGGCCGAGCGCCTGGCGCGCCGCCGCCACCAGCTCGCGGTCGCGGCCGGGATCCTCGCCGAACACGCCCCAGCCGAACTTGACGGCGCGGAAGCCGCGCTCGACATAGCCCTGCGCCGCCGCCGCCATGCCCTCCGGGGTGTCGCGGAACAGGGTCGAGGCATAGGCCATGACGCGGTCGCGCCGGCGGCCGCCGAGCAGGGTCGCCAGCGGCATGCCGGCGGCCTGGGCGCGGATCGACCACAGGCAGTTGTCGAGCGCCGAGATGCACTGCATGGCGATGCCGCGCCGGCCGTAATAGGCGCTGCCGACATAGAGCTTGTCCCACAGCCGCTCGACCTCGCGGGGATCCTCGCCGACCAGCAGCTCGCCCAGCGTGCGGAAGCCCAGGATCCCCATGCCCTGGCCGGCGATGATGGCGACGGCGGCCGGCCCGAGCGTCTCGACGTCGGCCCAGCCGGTCAGCCCCTCGTCGGTATCGACCCGGATCAGCAGCTGCCAGTCGCCGTTGTCGACCGCCTCCTCGCCGCCGGCGGTGCTGCGATAGCCCTGGTCGCCGCGCAGCAGGATCGGGTCCACCTTGGTGATGCGCATCGGAACGGGCCTCCGCCCTGGTGTGGCTGTTCGGGTGTGGGTGTTCGGGTTCGGGCGCGATCATATCGGGACGCGCGCGCTTGCCCAGGCCCGCCGTGGCTTGGCCGCAAGGCGCCGGCCCGGCGGCTTGCACCGCCGCGGCTGCCGGGTCTATAGGGTACCGGTTCGTCCGGGGCGCTCGTCGGCGCCGCCCGCGACGGGAAAGGTTTGCCTTGCGCTACGTCAGCACCCGGGGCGCCGCCCCGACCCTCGGCTTCGAGGAGGTCCTCCTCGCCGGCCTCGCCCGCGACGGCGGGCTCTACGTGCCGGAGAGCTGGCCCGCCTTCGACGCCGCCGCGCTCGGCCGGCTGGCCGGGCTCTCCTACCGCGCGCTCGCCTTCGAGGTCGTCCGCCCGTTCGTCGGCGAGGCCTTGTCCGCGGCCGAACTCGCCCCGCTGATCGACCGGGCCTACGATTCCTTCGGCCACCGGGCGGTGGCGCCGCTGAAGCAGCTCGACCAGGGCCTCTGGCTGCTCGAGCTGTTCCACGGGCCGACGCTGGCCTTCAAGGACGTCGCGCTGCAGCTGGTCGGCGGCCTGTTCGACCACGTGCTGCGGCGGCGCGGCCGGCGCATCACCATCGTCGGCGCGACCTCCGGCGACACCGGCTCGGCCGCCATCGAGGCGGTGCGCGACCGCGCCGCCATCGACATCTTCATGCTGCACCCGCATGGCCGCGTCTCCGAGGTGCAGCGGCGGCAGATGACCACGGTGGCGTCGGCCAACGTCCACAACATCGCGATCGAGGGCAGCTTCGACGACTGCCAGGACCTGGTGAAGGCGATGTTCGCCGATGCCGCCTTCCGCGACGAGATGGCGCTGTCGGCGGTCAACTCGATCAACTGGGCCCGCGTCATGGCCCAGACCGTCTACTACTTCGCCGCCGCGCTGGCGCTGGGCGCGCCGGACCGGCAGGTCGCCTTCGCCGTGCCGACCGGCAATTTCGGCAACGTCTATGCCGGCTATGCCGCCCGCGCCATGGGCCTGCCGGTCGCGCGGCTGCTGGTCGGATCCAACCGCAACGACATCCTGACCCGCTGCCTGGAGGCCGACGACATGTCGGTGCGGCCGGTCGAGCCCTCGCTCTCGCCCAGCATGGACATCCAGATCTCGAGCAACTTCGAGCGGCTGCTCTTCGACCTCGGCGACCGCGACGGCGCGGGCGTGGCGGCGGCGATGGCGGCCTTCCGCCGCGACGGAAAGCTGCCGCTCGGCGCCGACCGGCTGGCGCGGGCGCGCCGGGTCTTCGCCGGCTACCGCGTCTCCGACGAGGAGACGCTGGCCGTGATGCGCGACGTCCACCGCCGCACCGGCGAGCTGATCGACCCGCACAGCGCCATCGCGGTGGCCGGCGGCTGGCAGCGCCGGGAGCCGGGGGCGCCGCCGCTGGTGGCGCTCGGCACCGCGCATCCGGCCAAGTTCCCCGACGCCGTCGAGCGCGCCACCGGCATCCGGCCGCCGCTGCCGCCGCACCTCGCCGACCTCTACCGCCGGACGGAGCGCTGCACCGTGCTGCCGGCCGAGCTCGGCGCGCTGCTCGCCCACATCCGCAGCCGGCGCCTCAAGGGGGCGGCATGAGCGGCGACGGCTCCGGCGTGCAGGTCACCACGCTGGCCAACGGCCTCAGGGTCGCCAGCGACCTGATGCCGAGCGTGGAGACCGTCTCGCTCGGCGTCTGGGCCGGCGCCGGCACCCGCCACGAGACGCCGGAGATCAACGGCGTCGCCCACCTGCTCGAGCACATGGCCTTCAAGGGCACCGAGACGCGCAGCGCCCGGGCGATCGCCGAGGAGGTCGAGGCCGTCGGCGGCCAGATCAACGCCTACACCTCGCGCGAGCACACCGCCTACTACGCCAAGCTGCTCGCCGACGACCTGCCGCTCGGCATCGACATCCTGTCCGACATCCTGCAGCACTCGGTGTTCGATCCCGAGGAGCTGGCGCGCGAGCGCGCCGTCGTGCTGCAGGAGATCGGCCAGGCCGAGGACACGCCCGACGACATCATCTTCGACCGCTTCCAGGAGACCGCCTTCCCCGCCCAGGCGCTCGGCCGGCCGGTGCTGGGCTCGGCCGAGACGGTCGGCGAGATGTCGGCCGACGCGATCCGCGGCTACATGCGCCGGCACTACGGCGCCGGCCAGCTGGTGCTCTCCGCCGCCGGCCGGATCGAGCACGACCGGCTGGTCGAGCTCGCGGCCCGCGCCTTCGACAGCCTGCCGGTGCTCGACGCCGCCCGGCCGGAGCCGGCCGCCTACCAGGGCGGCGACTTCCGCGAGGACCGCGACCTCGAGCAGGCGCACATCGTGCTGGGCTTCCCCGGGGTCGACCATCGCGACCCCGACTTCTATCCGCTCTCGGTCTTCTCGACGCTGCTCGGCGGCGGCATGTCGTCGCGGCTGTTCCAGGAGATCCGCGAGAAGCGCGGGCTGGTCTACAGCATCTACAGCTTCGCCAGCTCCTACCAGGATGGCGGGCTGTTCGGCATCTATGCCGGCACCGGCGAGGAGGAGGCGGCCGAGCTGCTGCCGCTGGTCTGCGACGAGCTCGCCAGGGTCGGCGGCACGCTGACGGAGGAGGAGGTGCGACGGGCCCGGGCGCAGATCCGCGCCGGCCTGCTGATGTCGCGCGAGAGCACCAGCGCGCGCTGCGAGCAGCTCGCCCAGCAGCTGCTGATCTTCGACCGGCCGCTGACCGCGGCCGAGATCGTCGCCAGCATCGACGCGGTCGACCTCGAGGCGGTGTCGCAGGTCGCCTCGCGCATCCTCGCCGGCGCCCCGACGCTCGCCGCCATCGGCCCTGTCGACCGCGTCGAGGCGCTGGCCAGCGTGCGGCGCCGCCTCGCCTGAGCCGGGCTCGTCTTCCCTTGCTGCGTTTCGGGCTGGGGCGCTTCTATCCGCCCCGCGGCCACCGCCTGCAGAGCGCGCGGGTCTTCCTGCAGCCGCCGCGCTTCCGCGACTGGCGCGCCTGGGCCGACCTGCGCGCCGCCAGCCGCGAGTTCCTGGTGCCCTGGGAGCCGACCTGGCAGCCCGACGCGCTGAGCCGCGCCGCCTACCGCCGGCGGCTGCGCCAGACGATCCTGGAGTGGAACAGCGACTCGGGCTACGGCTTCTTCATCTTCCGCCGCGACGACGAGGCGCTGCTCGGCGGCGTGACGCTCAGCAACGTGCGGCGCGGCGTCGCGCAGACCGCCAGCCTCGGCTACTGGATCGGCCAGCCCTATGCCCGGCAGGGGCTGATGACCGAGGCGCTCCAGGTGCTGCTGCCCTTCGCCTTCGACCGGCTCGGGCTGCACCGCATCGAGGCGGCCTGCCTGCCGCACAACGAGGCCAGCCGCTCGCTGCTGCGCAAGGTGGGCTTCCGCGAGGAGGGCTATGGCCGGCGCTACCTGCGCATCCAGGGCGTCTGGCAGGACCACGTGCTCTACGCGCTGATGCAGGACGATCCGCGGCCCGGTCACTGAGCCGGCAGGACGAGCCGGCAGGCTGCGTCGGTCAGGCGTGCCCGGCCTCGCCGGAGAGCATGGCGTGCGAGATGCCGAGCTTGCCGATCGCCCGGTCCCACTTGCCCTCGAGATCCTCGTCGAAGACCAGCGCGGCGTCGGCCGGCACGGTCAGCCAGCCATTGGCCTGGATCTCGGCGTCGAGCTGGCCCGGGCCCCAGCCGGCATAGCCCAGCGCCAGCAGGCTGCGGCGCGGCCCGGAGCCGCTCGCCATGTCGCGCAGGATGTCGATGGTGGCGGTGAGCGACACCAGGTCGTCGACCTTGACCGTGCCGCTCTGGGTGTAGTCGGTGCTGTGCAGCACGAAGCCGCGCCCCGACTCGACCGGGCCGCCGAAATGCACGCGGATCCGTTCGCTGTGGTCGCCGCGGGCGATGCCGAGCTGCTCCAGCAGGTCGGGGAAGGTGATGCTGCCGGCGAGGCGGTTGACCACCAGCCCCATCGCGCCGTCGGCGTTGTGGGCGCACATGTAGATGACCGAGCGCGAGAAGCGCGGGTCGCGCATCTGCGGCATGGCGACCAGCAGCTGGCCCGTCAGATAGCCTGTAGTATCCTGCTCCGCCATCGCGATCCGTCGCTCTCGCCGCCGCCCTGGACAAGTCCTCAGGCGCGGCACGGGTTGCGATGATACACCAAAATCTGATCGGACGGACGGCACCGCGACACTATGTTCACCCGATGCTGCGCCTGAGCCCGCTCGCCCGCTGCCTGCCGCTGCTTCTCCTGGCCGTCCTGGCGGCCGGCGCGGCGCGCGCCGAGGATCCCGCCTCGCCGTGGGAGCGCAACGAGCAGGCGGCGGTGCGGCTGGTCTCGGCGGTGACGGCCGTCGGCGATGCGGCCAGCCTGCCGGCCGGGCTGCAGCTGCAGCTGCAGCCGGGCTGGAAGACCTACTGGCGCTCGCCGGGCGATGCCGGCTTCCCCGTCACCATCGACTGGCAGGGCTCGCGCAACCTGAAGGCCGCGTCCATCGCCTGGCCGGCGCCGCACCGCTTCGAGCTGTTCGGGCTGGAGACCTTCGGCTATGGCGGCGAGGTGGTGCTGCCGATCGCCGTCACGCCCGAGACGCCGGGCGCGCCGGTGGCGCTCCGGGCCGCCGTCGACTACCTGGTCTGCGAGAAGATCTGCGTGCCACGCCACGCCGCGCTGGCGCTCGACCTGCCCGCCGGGCCGGCGGCGCCCAGCGCGTTCGTCCAGCTGATCGACCGCTTCCGCCACCAGGTGCCGGACGATGGCGGCGCGCACGGCCTCGCCCTGGCCGGCATCGGCATCGGCGGCACGGCGGCGGCGCCGACCCTCGAGGTCGAGGCCCGCTCGACCCTGCCCTTCGACAAGCCCGAACTCATCGTCGAGGCGCCGGCCGGGCTGCATTTCGGCGCCCCCAAGGTGACGCTGGCCGAAGGCGGCCGCGCTGCCCGGCTGACGCTGCCGGTCGGCCGCGACGACCAGGCGCCGGCGCTGGCCGGCGCCCGGCTGGTGCTGACCCTGGTCGACCGCGCGCGCGGGCTGGAGCAGGCGGTGACGCCGAGCGGCCCGCTGGCCGCGGCGGCCGCGCCTGCGGCCCCCCGCCGGCGGCCCCGGCCGCGGCGCCGCCGCCCGAGCGGCGGCTGCTCGGCATCCTGCTGCTCGGCCTGCTCGGCGGGCTGGTGCTCAACCTGATGCCCTGCGTCCTGCCGGTGCTGTCGCTGAAGCTGCTCGGCATCGTCGGCCATGGCGGCCGGGAGCGGCGCGAGGTGCGCTTCGCCTTCCTCGCCTCGGCCGCCGGCGTGCTCGTCTCCTTCCTCGTCCTGGCCGGGCTGCTGATCGCGCTGCGCGCCGGCGGCGTGGCGATCGGCTGGGGCATCCAGTTCCAGCAGCCGCTCTTCCTGGCCGCCATGGTGGTGGTGCTGACCCTCTTCGCCTGCAACATGCTGGGCTGGTTCGAGGTGCCGCTGCCGGGCTGGCTCGGCGACCTCGCCGGGGCGCTGCCCGGCGAGCCGGGCCGGCACGGGCTGATCGGCAACTTCCTCACCGGCGCGCTCGCCACCCTGCTGGCGACGCCCTGCTCGGCGCCGTTCCTCGGCACCGCCATCGGCTTCGCCATGGCGGGCAGCGCCGGCGAGATCCTCGCCACCTTCGCCGCCATCGCCATCGGCCTGGCGCTGCCCACCTGGCGGTCGCCGCCTGGCCGAGGCTGGCGACGCGCCTGCCGCGGCCGGGGCGCTGGATGGTCTGGCTGCGCGCCGTGCTCGGCCTGCTGCTCGCCGGCACCGCGCTCTGGCTGCTCGACGTGCTGCTGAGCGAGGTCGGGCCGGCGGCGGCGCTGCTCGTCGCGCTGCTGGTGGCGGCGCTCGCCTTTGCTCTGGGGCCGTCGCCGGCTGCCGCCGCGGCTGGCGCCGGCCGCCGCCGGGCTGGCCGTGCTGCTCGCCGCCGGGGCGCTCGCCGCCCCGGCGCTGCTGGCCGCCCCGGCGCCGGCGCCGCGGGTCGCGGCGGAGCCGCTCTGGCAGGCCTTCGAGCCGGAGCGCATCGCGACGCTGGTCGCCGGCGGCAAGGTGGTGTTCGTCGACGTCACCGCCGAGTGGTGCATCACCTGCCAGGTCAACAAGAAGCTGGTGATCGACACGCCCGCCGTGCAGGACCGGCTGGCCGGCGGCACCACCGTGGCGATGCGCGCCGACTGGACCCGGCCGAGCGAGGCGATCGCCCGCTATCTCGCCGGCTTCGGCCGCTACGGCATCCCGTTCAACGCGGTCTACGGGCCGCGCGCGCCGCACGGCGTGGCGCTGCCGGAGCTGCTCACCCCCGGCGCCGTCGAGGACGGCTTCCGGCAGGCTGGCGGATGAAGGTGGCCGGCGGATGAAGGTGGCCGGCGGGTAGCACTGGCCGCGGCCGGAGCGCTTCACTATCTTTCTCAATCGCGGTCATCGCCGTCTCGGGCGGCCCGCGCTTTCCCAGCAGACGGAGGACTCCATGAGCATCAAGGTTGGCGACCGCGTCCCCTCGGTGTCGCTCAAGATGAAGACGGCCGACGGCATCCAGACGGTCTCGACCGACGAGCTGTTCAAGGGCAAGAAGGTGGTGCTGTTCGCGCTGCCCGGCGCCTTCACCCCGACCTGCTCGGCCAAGCACCTGCCCGGCTTCGTGCAGAACCACGACCAGCTGAAGGCCAAGGGCGTCGACTCCGTCGCCTGCCTGTCGGTCAACGATGCCTTCGTCATGGATGCCTGGGGCAAGCACCAGAACGTCGGCGACAAGGTGATGATGCTGGCCGACGGCAATGGCGAGTTCACCCGGGCCGTCGGCCTCACCATGGATGGCACCGGCTACGGCATGGGCGAGCGCTCGCAGCGCTATGCCATGGTCGTCGACAACGGCGTCGTGAAGGCGCTCAACGTCGAGGCCCCCGGCGCCTTCGAGGTGTCGAGCGCCGAGGCCGTGCTGAAGGCGCTCTGAGCCTTCGCCCTCTCCCGCCGGCGGGAGAGGGTCGGGGTGAGGGTGCCGCCGCCCGCGCCGGTCATGCCGCCGCCGCCCCGGTCATCAGCAGGCCCACCCGGCGCTCGACCTCGGGGCCGTTCTCGACGGTGCCGGCGACGCGGCCCTGGTACATCACGGCGATGCGGTCGCTGATGGCGAGCAGCTCGTCGAGGTCGGTGGAGACGACCAGCGTGGCGAGCCCGCGCTCGGCGCTGGCGCGGATCCGCTCATGCGCCAGCCGGGTGTTCTGCAGGTCGAGCCCGTAGGTCGGCTTGTTGAAGATCGCCACGCTGGCCTCGGCGTTGAGCTCGCGGGCCAGCAGCAGCTTCTGGATGTTGCCGCCGGAGAGCCGCCCGACCGGGGTGCGCTCGGTCGGGGTGCGGATGTCGTGGCGGCGGATCTGCTCGCGGGCGTGGCGGTGGATCGCCTCCCAGTCGGTGATGCCGCCGCGCCAGAAGGCGGCGGCGCCGATCTCCTTCAGCACCAGGTTGATGGCGACGGAGAAGCCGCCGACCGTGCCCTCGCCCAGCCGCTCGTCGGTGACGTAGCGGATGCCGTGGGCACGCCGGCCGGGCACCCCCGTCCCCGTCACGTCGGCGCCGCCGAGCACGATGCTGCCGGCGGTCGCGCGGCGCTGGCCGGCCAGCGCCTCGGCGAGGTGCTTCTGGCCGTTGCCGTCGACGCCGGCGATGCCGAGCACCTCGCCCGGCCAGAGATCGAGGTCGACGGCGCGCAGCGCGCACTCGCCGGGCGCCGCCGCGGTGCCGAGCCCGCGCACCGCCAGCAGCGGCGGGCCGCTGCGGTCGACGGCGCGCGCCTGGTGGCGGGCGCGCCCGGCGAGCGCCTCGGCCTCGGCGGCGTCGCCGCGGGCGCCGAACATCATGGCGATGACCTGCTCGGTGACCTCCGCCTCGCCCATGGCGCGGCGCCGCTCCGGCGGGATCTCGCCGACGACGCGGCCGAGCCGCAGCACCGAGATGCGGTCGCCGAGCTCGTAGGCCTCGACCAGCTTGTGGGTGATCAGGATCAGCGCGACGCCCTTGTCGCGCAGCCGGCGCATCACCTGGCCGAGGTCGCGCACGCCCTGCGGCGTCAGCATCGAGGTCGGCTCGTCGAGGATCAGCACGCTCTCGCCGCGCCACAGCGCGCGCATGATCTCGACCTGCTGCTGCTCGCCGAGCGACAGCCGGCCGAGCTCGGCGTCGGGGTCGATCTCGACGCCGAGCAGCTGGGCGCGCTCGCGGAAGCGCGCCAGCGCCGCGGCGCGGCCGAGCCGCTGGTGCCAGGGGCCGCCCAGCATCAGGTTCTCGAGCACGGTCAGGCTGGGCACCAGCAGCACGTGCTGGAAGACCGTGCCGATGCCGAGCTCCAGGCTGTGCCGGGGCGAGGCGATGCGCACGGGCCGGCCGCGGATCAGGATCTCGCCGCCGTCGGGCTGCTGCATGCCGGCCAGCATGCCGATCAGGGTCGACTTGCCCGCGCCGTTCTCGCCGAGCAGCACATGGATCTCGCCGGCGCGGAAGGCGAGGCTGACGCCGTCATTGGCCAGCACGCCGGGAAAGCGCTTGGTCAGGTTGCGGACCGCGGCGACCGGCTCGCCGCCGGCCGCGCCGGCCGGGTCTCGGGCTTGGTTCGTCATGTCGGAAAACGAGGGCCGCGCCGCACGGCCTCCGCGCGGCGCGGCCCCCTCATGTCTCCGCGGGTCGCCTACTTCGGCGGCTCGGTGACCGAGGTCATCAGCTTGCGCACGCCGGCCGCATCCCAGACCGGCTCGATCTTGAGCTTGCCGTCGATGATCTGCTGGCGCACCGCCTGGAGCTCCTTCCAGGTGCCGTCGGCGATGTGGCCGGTGTGCAGCAGCTGCACCGAATCGTCGGCCAGCTGGATCGAGTAGGGGTGCGTGCCGAACTTGTCGGCCTTGAGGTCCTCGACCATGCCGGAATAGACCGGGACCAGGTTCCAGACCACCGACGAGAGCAGGTTGCCCTTGTCGATCTTGGTCTTGTCGCCGATCACGTCGATGAACCAGACCTTGCCGCCCTTGGTCGACTTGCCGGTCTCGACCGCCTGCAGCATGCCGAAGGTGGCGCCGTCGCCCTGGCCGAAGATGATGTCGGCGCCGGCGCCGATCACCGAGGCGGTGACGCGGTTGCCGCCGGCCGCATCGCTGTAGGCGGCCGGGCCGATCACGGCGTAGAGGATCTTGACCGAGGGATCGGTCGCCTTGACGCCCTGGGCGAACGCCGCCGACTGCGAGTTCCACGA
>JAXMCI010000063.1:0-20783 GCA_046349435.1 Dongiaceae bacterium
CCTTCTGGCACGTCGACCTCGATCTCGGCCGCGACATGGAGACGATGGCCGACATGGGCCTCAGCCGCGAGCGCGGCTTCCTCGGCTACCAGCGCTCGGTCGGCTCGTTCCTCGACCTGTTCGACCGGCTGCGCCGCGAGCGGATCATCCCGTAAGCGGCGCTAGTTCTGGATCTGCCAGCTGCCGTCGGGCTGCTGGCAGGCCGTGCCGGAGGCGTGCTGCGGCTGGCCGCCGACATAGATCGTCGAATCGTACGGGCGGCAGGGGCCCTGCGCCGCCGGCTGCTGCTGCCATTGCTGCTGCTGGGGCTGCTGCTGGTAGGCGGAGGCCGGGGGCTGGTCGTAGTAGCTCGGCGGCGGCGCGTAATAGGCCGGCGGCGCGTAGTAGGCCGGCGGCCGGTAGTAGTAGGCGGGCGGGTAGTAGTAGGGCCGCGGCGCGTAGTAGGAGGGCCAGCCGAGCAGCGGCCAGCCGAGCCCGACTCCCACCCCGACGCGGACATTGGCCTCGGCCGGCGCCGGCGCCAGGGCGGCGAGGCCGAGCCCGAGGCCGGCGGCGGCAAGCGCGATCGACAGGCGGCGGAACAGGGACATGGCAATCACCTCGGGCGGCGCCAGGCGGGCTGCGTCAGCATCGCCGCGCCAGCCTGAATGCCGGATGAACGAACCTGGATCGGAGATGGGGATGACCTCGCCGCCGCTCAACGCTGCAGCGTCCGGCGCAGCAGCGTCGTTCCCCAGCGCAGCGGCGCGGTGACCCGCCAGGAGGTCGAGCCGCGCAGGGCGGCCGCCTCCCGCTCCAGCCCGCGCAGCCCCTCTTCCAGGCCGCGCAGGCCGTCGCCGAGCCGGCGCACCTCGTCCCGCAACGCAGCGGCGTCGGCCCGCTCGGCGGCCAGCGCTTCGCGCAGCGGGCGCAGCTCCACCAGCTCCGCCTCCATCCGGGTGATGCTCTCGCTGAGCGGCCCGCGGGCCTCCTGCAGGAAGTCGAGCAGCCGGCCCAGCCCGTCGACCGTCACCAGATCGCCATAAGCGAGCCGGTCATAGGGAATCCCCGGCAGCGGGTCGAGCACCGGCTCGGCCGGCTCCGGTGCCGAGTAGGCGGCGCCCAGCGCCTGCAGCGCGGCCGGGCTGGCCGGGTCGTCGAGCGCCGGGAGCTGCCGGCTGGCGAGGTCGCGCCAGAACTCGCCATGGCCCGGCCCGCGCTCGCCGTCGACGGTGACCGCCATGGTGCCGATCGCCGCCTTGACGCGGATCTGGTCGGGCAGGCGGACCGGGAAGTGGGCCACCGCGAGGCCCTCGGGAACCAGCCAGGGCAGCTCGCGCCCGGCCGCGTCCGAGGCGGTGTGGTTGCCGTCGCCGATGCGGACCCGCTCGTCGGCCAGGGCCGGCGGCAGCAGCGCGATCTTGTAGAATTGCTTCGGCTCGCGGTCGCGGCGGTGGCGGATGCGGCGGATCGGATCGGCCTCGGCCGGGTCGTCGCCGACGGTCGGCATGTAGGTGACCCAGGGCAGCCAGGCGACCGGGCCCGGCAGCGCGGCCAGCGCCGCCAGCAAAGCATCACGGCCGGGCGCCAGGACGAACTCGTCGCCGTCCAGCGCGAGCACGGCGCGCGGCTGGCGGGCGGCGCGCACCTGGCGCAGCAGCATGTTCATGCGCAGCGCCTGGTGGTGCGCCGGCCCGCCGCCCTCGAAGATCGCCAGCGGCAGCCCCTCCCCGGCCAGCCTGCCGAGGATGGCGCGGGTGGCATCGCCGCTGCCATGGTCCATCACCAGCAGCCCGTCGAGCCGGCTCAGGTTGTAGCGGACGAAGGGCTCGATGACGTCGCACTCGTTCTTCACCACCGCGAGGCCGAGCAGCTCGGCGTCGCGCGGGATGGCGGCCAGCGGATCGGCGACGCGGGCCAGCGGCTCAGGCAGCGGCCGGCCGCGCCGGGCCGTCGCGGCCGGCGCCGCCCGCCGCGGCCAGGCGGCCGGCAGCCGGTCGCGCAGCGGCGCCAGCTCCAGCCGCTCGAGCACCGCCGCGACAGCGCCGCCCGGCGCCAGCGCCGCCAGGTCCGGCCCGGGCGGATCGTCGGGCAGCGGCCCGGCGGCGAGCGCCGCCAGCCGGACCGCCATCGCATGGGCGAGCTCGACCGGCAGCCCGTCCAGCGCGGCGGGATCGAGCGCCCAGTCGGCCTCGGCGCGCAGCGTGCGGGCCAGCGCCGAGACGATCGCCTCGGCGGGCGCGCCGATGCGCTCCCGGAGCCAGTCGCGGCGCGAGCCGATGGCGACGCCGGCCTCCGCCGGGAAGCGGCCATCGCCGTAGGCGCTCTGCAGCAATGCCGCCGCCTGCGCCGCCGGCGGCGCGCCGAGGCCGGCGAGCAGCGCCGCGCTCCTGCGGTCGCGGGCCAGCCGCTCCGGGTCGCCGAGCAGGACCCCCGCCGCCGCGTCGGCGGCGGCCAGCCGCTCCGCCTCCTCCGCGGCGATCGGGCCGGCCGGCCGCGTCCGCCACCACTGCCGCACCCGGCGGTGATCGGCGATCCAGTCGTAGAAGGTGTCGAAGAAGACGCAGCTGCGGTCGACCCGCCACTTGGCGGCGAAGTGCGCGGCGCTGCGGTCGACCCAGTCCTCGCCCCAGCGCAGCCGGTGCAGCGCGATGTCGGCCAGGGTGAAGAGGCCGATGTCGTAGAAGGAGACCTGGGCGCCGGGCTCGGTGACGATCGGGCTGCCCTGGGCGCGTGCCGCCAGCGCCAGGTCGATATGCTCCTGGCAGCTGAGCAGCGCCTCGTCGAAGCCGCCGATGCGCTCCAGCAGGTCGCGCCGGACCAGCGTGCAGTGCAGCTCGCTGAAGCCGGTCGGCTCGCGCACCAGCTCGGCGGCCGCCTCGGGGACCCGGCGGCCGACCCGCCAGTAGCGGTCGGCCAGCCGGATGCGGCCGTCGGCCAGCGGCTCGATCTCGAGGTCGCCGCCGCAGAAATGGATCCGCTGCTCGTCGGGCTCGCCGATCAGGGTCAGCGGCGAGACGATGCCGGCGCCGGTGGCGCGCGCCGCCCCGACCAGCGCCTCCAGCCAGCCCGGCATGAACAGCACGTCGTTCTCGGCGAACACGACGAAGTCGCCGACCGCATCGGCGAGGCCGATGTTGCGGGCCGCGTTCGGGGCCACGTAGTGCTCCAGCCGGCGCAGCACGAAGCCGTGCCGGCCGGCGAGCCCGGCGATCTCGTCGCGGATCGCCGGCGGCGAGCCGGCATCGACATAGACCAGCCGGTAAGCCCCGCCGGTGTTGGCCAGCAGGCTGCGCAAGGTCCGCGGCGCGACGCTGTAGCGGTCGCGCGGCACGATGACGATCGTGACGTCCACGCCTTGCCCTGACGGATTGGATGGTCGCCGCAACGTTAATCCCCGCGGCGGAGCTTAACACTTCTCCCCGGGGCAGGCGACCAGGCTTGGCGGGTGCTTGGCGGGCCAGGCCGGCTGACGGGCGGGCGCCGGGCGGCTAGGATCCCGCGATGGACGAACCCAGCTTCCCCGGCGTCGGCGGCCTCGAGAGCTTCCGCGACGCCGATGCCGCCGTGGCCCGCATCGCCGCCATCTACGACAGCAGCGCCGAGGGCATCCGCCGCGCCTTCCGCGGCGGCACCGCCGCCGACGGCGGCGGGCGCTATCCCTTCGTCGGCATCGGCATCCGGGCCGCCAACCTCGCGGTCGATGCCCGGCTCTCCTACGGCGTGCTGCTCGATCCCGGCACCTACGGCACCACCCTGACCCGGCCGGACGTCTTCCGGGACTATTACCGGGAGCAGATCGGCCTGCTGATCCGCAACCACCGCATGCCGGTCTGGGTCGGGGTCAGCGACCGGGTCATCCCGCTGCCCTTCGTCATCGAGGAGAGCACCGCCGACGTCAGCGAGGAGCAGGTGCGCGCGCTGCAGAGCCGCTTCCGCCTGCCCGACCTCAGGGCGATCGACGACGCCATCGCCAACGGCACCCACCGCCCGACGGACGGCCAGCCCAAGCCGCTGGCGCTGTTCTCGGCCGAGCGGGTCGACTTCTCGCTGCACCGGCTGGCGCACTACACGGCGACCTCGCCGCGCCACTTCCAGCGCTTCGTGCTGCTGACCAACTACCAGCGCTACGTCGAGGAGTTCCGCAAGCTGGCCCGCGCCGCCATGGCCGAGGGCGGCGACGGCTACGCCCTCTATGTCGAGCCGGGCGACGTCGAGGTCCGCCCCGGCGCGCCCGCCGAGGACGCCGCCCTGCTGCCGCCGGCCCTGCTGCCGCAGATGCCGGCCTACCACCTTGTCCGCCCGGACGGCGACGGCGTGACGCTGGTCAACATCGGCGTCGGGCCGAGCAACGCCAAGACCATCACCGACCACCTCGCGGTGCTGCGGCCGCATTGCTGGCTGATGCTCGGCCACTGCGCCGGCCTTCGGCGCGCCACGCTGCTCGGCGACTACATCCTGGCGCACGCCTACATGCGCGAGGACCACGTGCTCGACCAGGACCTGCCGCCCTGGGTGCCGGTGCCGCCGATCGCCGAGGTCCAGGTGGCGCTGCAGGAGGCGGTCGAGGCGGTCACCGGCCTGACCGGCGTCGACCTCAAGACGCGGATGCGCACCGGCACCGTGGCGACCACCGACAACCGCAACTGGGAGCTGCGCGTCGACGAGCTGTTCGAGCGCCTCAACCAGGCCCGCGCCATCGCCATCGACATGGAGAGCGCCACGGTGGCGGCCAACGGCTTCCGCTTCCGGGTGCCCTATGGCAGCCTGCTCTGCGTCTCCGACAAGCCGTTCCACGGCGAGATCAAGCTGCGCGGCATGGCCAACGCGCTCTATCGCGAGCGCGTCCGCCAGCACCTGCTGATCGGCCTCGAGGCGATGAAGCGCCTGCGCCAGGACGGCATCGACCGGCTGCATTCGCGCAAGCTGCGCAGCTTCGACGAGCCGGCGTTCCGGTGAGGGTGTGCGCGAGCCTCATGCTTCGACAGGCTCAGCATGAGGCCCCCGGAGATCGCGCCCGGCCCCTTGAACCTCGTCGTGAGACGAGGAGGGCGCGGGGCGCGCACCACGTTGGCCGAAAATGCGCGTTGCGCGATCGTGCGAGCCTCATCCTTCGACAGGCTCAGGATGAGGCCCCAAAGACCGCGCCCGCTGCAAGAACCTCGTCCTGAGCCTGTCGAAGGGCGAGGTCGGCACAGCCGCGCCGCCATCCTCTCTCCCTCTTCATAGCAGCCTCTCGACGCGGCTCGCACCGCCTGCGCCGCTGGCGAACAACGCTCCCGTCACAGCTGCCTCGAGCCACTCGCCGCCGCTTACGCACTCGAACCTGCCCCCGTTCAGGAAGCCGCGGTGGCAATCTCGTGTTTCCCGACCCCTGGATAAGCGCAAGCTCATGCGGTCCCACAGGCCGGTATAAGGTAACGAAGTCCACAGCTTGCCGCCTACTTCTGGACGATGGCCTCCGCGATCAATTGCTTGAAGGGCCCTTTGTCTCCATTCCAGCATTCTGACAGTGGGGCCGGCGGGTGGCTGCTTATCCTCGCAAACACGACCGGCCGTTTTCCAATAATCTCCACCACCATAACATCGATCAAGCGATAGAAAACCTCATTGCCAATGTAAGCTCGATCAATAAATTGTTCGGGACTTACATCGAGGTTGTTCGTTCCCGCACCGCACATTCTCACGATAACGTCGCGGCTAAGGGTCTTACCTAGAGACTTCTCCGCGGACCGGCAGGCGGTCTCGACGGCGTCTTGGAAAGCCAGGGTAAAAGCTGCCTTGTTCATGTTACTGGCCTATAATCCATGGACCTAATTGGCTGCCACACCCGCCCGCTATGCCACCAGCACGACGATCCCGTCCTGGCTCCAGAACGATGCCCTGACCCTGTCGAAGGATGAGGCCCGCACCGCCTCAGCCCCGCCGGTCCCGCAGCAGCAGCAGCGCCCCGGCGCAGACCACGCCCATCGCGGCAATGACGCCGGCCATCGGCACCGCGGTGCCGTTCGCCAGCCGGCCGACCAGCCAGCCAGCGAGCGCGCCGGCGAGGAACTGCAGCGTGCCGGCGAGCGCCGAGGCGGCGCCGGCCATGTGCGGGAACTCGGCCAGCGCGCCGGCCATCGCGTTCGGCGCGATCACGCCCATCAGCGAGACGAAGAGGAAGATGCCGACCACCAGCCCGGGCAGGCCGCCGAGCCCGAGCCAGGCGATGGCCAGGAGCAGCAGGCCGAAGGTGCCGGCCAGCGCGCAGCCGAGGCGCAGCATGCGGGCCGAGCCGACGCGCAGCACCAGCCAGCCATTGAGCGAGTTCGCCAGCATCATGCCGACGACGTTGAGGCCGAACAGCAGCCCGTAATATTGCGGCCCGACGCCGTAGATCGTGATGTAGACGAAGGGCGTGCCGGAGATGTAGGCGAACATCCCGCCATAGATGCAGGCGCCGGCCAGCACGTGGCCGAGATAGTGCCGGTGCCGCAGCAGCTCGGCGTAGCTGCCCAGCATGGTGCGCCAGGGCGCGCCGGTCCGCCGCTCGCGCGGCAGCGTCTCGCCGATGCTGAAGAGGCCGAGCAGGCCGATCACGCCGAAGGCGGCGAGCACCCAGAAGATCGCCCGCCAGTCGGCGAAGCGCAGCACCTGGCCGCCGATCAGCGGCGCCACCATCGGCGCGATGCTGCCGACCAGCATCATCGCCGACATCACGCTGGCCGCCCGCGCGCCCTCGTGCGTGTCGCGCACCATGGCGCGGGCCAGCACCGGCGCGGCGCAGGCGCCGAGCGCCTGCACCACGCGCCAGGCGGTCAGCGTGGCGATGTCGCCGGCCAGCGCGCAGCCGACGCAGCCGGCAAGGTAGAGCAGGATGCCGGCGGCACTCGGCCAGCGCCGGCCGAGCCAGTCGCCGACCGGGCCCCAGAAGAGCTGGCCCAGCCCGAAGCCGAAGAAGAAGCCGGAGAGCGAGCCCTGCACCGCCGCCTGGGACACGGCGAAGCCGGCGCCGATCGCCGGCAGGGCCGGCAGGTACATGTCGATCGACATCGGCGCGAAGGAGGTGAGCAGCCCGAGCACGCCGACCAGCAGGACTTGATCGATGCGGCGCATCGCGACTCCGGAAGCGGGGATGCGCGCCGCCCGGTCCCCGGCGGCGCTCAGAGCGGGCGAGTCCGGGTCAAGCCGCGGTCCCGCGCTCGCTGGCGATCAGCTCGCCCAGCCGGCGGACGCCCTCGAAGATCTGCTCGCGCGAGGCCAGCGAGAAGCTGAGCCGGATGGTGGCGCGGTCGGGCGTGCCGATGAAGAACGGCGCGCCGGGGACGAAGGCGACGCCGAACTCGCGCACCGCGCGGGCCAGAAGCGCGGCGCCGTCGAAGCCGGCCGGCAGCTCGAGCCAGACGAACATGCCGCCCTCCGGGCGCACCCAGCGCACGTCCTGCGGCATGTGGCGGGTCAGCGCCTCGGCCATCCAGCCCTTGCGCTCGGCATAGGCCTGGCGATTGCGCACGCATTGCGCCTCGAAGCCCTCCCGCGCCAGCCGCTCCATGATCATCTGGTTGAGCGTCGAGACGTGCAGGTCGGCGGCCTGCTTGACCAGCACCAGCTTCTCGATCACCGCGCGGGCGCCGCAGATCCAGCCGACCCGCAGGCCCGGGGCGAAGATCTTGGAGAAGGTGCCGCAATAGAGCACCCGGCTGCGGTCGATGCCGCCGACGGCGTCGCAGTCCAGCCGGATCAGCGCGTCGTGGCGCCTGCCGTCATGGCCGAGATCGCCATAGGCGGCGTCCTCGACCACGGCGACGTCGAGCGCGCGGGCCCGCTCCAGCACCGCCCGGCGCTGCGCTGGCGTCAGCGTGCGGCCGGTCGGGTTGGCGAAGTCCGGGATGACGTAGGCGATCCGGGCGCGGCCGGCCTCGGCCGGCGCGAGGTCCGGCGTCGTGCAGGAATCGGCGCCGATCGCCAGCTCGCGCCATTGCGGCTCGTAGGCGCGCATCGCCTGCAGGAATCCCAGATAGGTCGGGCGCTCGACCAGGACGATGTCGTCGGTGCCGACCAGCAGCTTGCCGATCAGGTCGATCGCCTGCTGCGAGCCGGCGGTGAGCAGGATGTTCTCCGGCGTGCAGGCGACGCCGCGCACCGCGCCCATGGTGCCGGCGATCCAGCGGCGCAGCGGCAGGTAGCCCTCGCTGACCGAGTATTGCAGCGCCTGCGTCGCGCTGCCGGAGCGCAGGATCTCGGCGGTCGCCTGCTCGATCAGCGGGGTCGGGAACAGCGCCGGGTCGGGGATGCCGCCGGCGAAGGAGATGATGCCGGGATTGTCGAGGAGCTTCAGCAGCTCCCGGATCTCGGACGCGCTCATGCCGGCGGCGCGCGGCGCGTAGAGGTGCTCGAGCGGGTTGGTCATGGCGGGGTCCGGGTGCTCCGCCGGCGGCCGCAGGGCAGCGGCGGGCCGGCTCAGGCTTCGGTCAGCGGCGCGGTCACGCCGTAGTCGCGGTTGGTGTAGATCAGCGGCCCGCCTTCCTGGCCGCGGCCGGCCAGCACGGTGCCGATCAGGATGACGTGGGTGCCGAAGGCGACCTCGTTGGTCAGCTTGCAGTCGAAGCTGGCGAGCGCGTCGCTCAGC
Source organism: Dongiaceae bacterium (assembly GCA_046349435.1). Classification (GTDB taxonomy): domain Bacteria; phylum Pseudomonadota; class Alphaproteobacteria; order Dongiales; family Dongiaceae; genus JAXMCI01. The sequence continues at coordinate 8,591 of JAXMCI010000063.1, forward strand.
ACCGGCGCGCCGGTGGCGAGCTGATGCCACTCGGCGCAGGCGAAGCGGTCCTCGCGCAGCTCGGCCACCCGGCCGGCGAAGCACTCCGCCACAAGCTTGTGACGTCCGGCCAGGATGTTGACGCAGAAGCAGCCATTGCCCTGGACGAGCAGCACGACGCCGCTGGTGCTGCGCACGCAGACCAGCACCGAGGGCGGCTCGAGCGAGACCGAGCACATGGCGCTGACGGTGACCCCGGCCCGGCCCGCCGGGCCGTCGGTGGTGACGACGGTGACGCCGGTCGCCGCGCGCCGCATCATCGCCAGGAAATCCTCGACCCCGATCATGGCCCGAACCTAGGCTCTCGGCCGGCGGCCGGTCAATCGCCGAGCCCGCGACACGCCCTTGACCGCAGCCCGGCCGGGCGGGCATCTAGCAGCATGTCGCTGTCGCCGGCGCGCCCCTGCTCTCCATTGTCATTGCCGGGCTTGACCCGGCAATCCAGGGCTGCCGCACGCTGGATGCCCGGGTCAAGCCCGGGCATGACAGAAGGGGGGCGTGGCCGGCGAGGCGGAATCGGAGCGCTCATCCTGCCCGGCGGCATGAGCGAGAGCCTCGCCATCCTCGACCGGCTGATCGCCTTCCCGACGGTCAGCCGCGACAGCAACCTCGCGCTGATCGGCTTCGCCCGCGACCGGCTGGCGGCGGCCGGGGCGGCGGTCGAGCTGGTCGCCAACGCGGCCGGCGACAAGGCCAACCTGCTGGCAATCATCGGGCCGCGCGACAAGCCGGGCATCATCCTCTCCGGCCATAGCGACGTGGTGCCGGTCGAGGGCCAGGCCTGGTCGAGCGACCCGTTCCGGCTGACCGAGCGGGACGGCCGCCTGCATGGCCGTGGCACGGCCGACATGAAGGGCTTCCTGGCCGCGGCGCTGGCCGCCGTGGAGCGCGCCCGCGGGCGGACCTTCCGCCATCCGCTGATCCTCTCCTTCAGCCATGACGAGGAGATCGGCTGCATCGGCGTGCGCAGCCTGCTCGAGGTGCTGCCCGACCGCATCGCCCCGCCGCTCTGCTGCGTGGTCGGCGAGCCGACCGGCTTCGCCGTCATGCTCGGCCACAAGGGCAAGCTCTCCGGCACGATCGCCTGCCGCGGCCGGGCCGGCCATTCCAGCCTGGCGCCGCATCGCCTCAACGCCATCCACCTCGCCTGCGACATGGTCGGCGAGATCCGCCGCCTGCAGGACGAGATCGCGGCGACCGGGCGGCGCGATCCCGACTACGACGTGCCCTACACGACGCTGCATGTCGGGCGCATCGCCGGCGGCACCGCGCTCAACATCGTGCCGGATGCCTGCAGCCTGGAATTCGAGATCCGCCACCTCGCCGCCGACGATCCGGAGGCGCTGCTCGAGCGGCTGCGGGCGCACGGCCGGGCACTGGCCGGGCACCACCATGCCGGCTTCCCCGAGGCGGCCGTCGAGGTCGCGGCGCGGTCGAGCTATCCCGGCCTCGACACCCCGTCCGACGCCGCGGTGGTCGACCTCGTCGCCGGGCTGGTCGGCGAGCGGCGTCTCGGCAAGATCGACTTCGGCACCGAGGGCGGGCTGTTCCACCGCCGGCTCGCCGTGCCGACGGTGATCTGCGGCCCGGGCAGCATCGGCGTGGCGCACCAGCCCGACGAGCACCTCGCCCCGGCCGACCTCGCCCGCTGCGACGCGATGCTCGACCGGCTGATCGACCGCATCGCGGCGTAGCCGCCCTCACGCCGGGAACAGGCGGCGGGTGTCGCGGAAGTGGGCGGCGAGGCGCTTCTCGACGAGGTCGGGGTCGTGGCGGGCGAGCGCGGCGATGACCTCGCGGTAGTTGTTGAAGCTGTCGCGCGGCGTCGGCGGGTGGCGGCGGTAGAACAGGATGTAGAAGCGCCAGGTCAGGTCGCGCAGATTCTCCAGCGTGCGCACCATGAAGCGGTTGCGCGAGATGGCGGCGACGGCGTGGTGGAACTCCTGGTCGAGGCGCAGCAGCTCGACGAAGCGCCGCTCGGCGCAGAGCCGCTCGATGTCGTAGCCGCCGACCAGTGCCTCGAGCGCGGCGATCTCCGGCGCGGTGGCGCGCTGGGCGGCGGCGCGCGCCGCCAGGATCTCGAGCGGGATGCGCACCTCCATGATCTGGTCGAGCTCCGACATGTCGATGCCGGACGCCATGGTGCCGCGATAGGGCAGCACCACGACCAGCCCCTCGAAGGCGAGCCGCTGCAGCGCCTCGCGGATCGGCGTCCGGCCGGTCCCCAGCTCGGCCATCAGCGCGCGGTCGTCGACGGTGCCGAGCGGCGGGATCTCGCCGAGCAGGATCTTCTCCTTGATCCGGCGGTAGGCGCGGCCGGCGAGCGAGCTCTCCGGGCCGCGCCCGGCCTCCTCGGCCGCCGCCGGCGCCGGCGACCTCACGGGTCGCCCGGCACGCCGTAGGCCGGCGCGCCGGTGGGATCGATCGCCCGGGCGAGGTAGTCCTGCATCTGCGGCCGGTAGAGCGTCCAGAGCCGGCGGAGCGCCGGGATCGGCGCGTCGTCCCAGTCGACCCGGAGATCGACCACCGGCCAGGGCTGGCGATCCACCACCGCCAGCCCGACCGAGCGCACCGGCCCCTCCTCGCCGCCGGCCGCCAGCCCGGCCTCGACGGCGCGCAGCAGCCGCTCGGCGAGGGGCTCGCCGGCGCAGCCGAGGAAGGCGTCGACCATCCGCTGCGGCACGCCCTCGTGGCGGAGCAGGTTGCCGGCGGCCACGCAGCCGGGCCCGGCGGCGACGGCGTGGCGGCCGAGCGTGCGGGCGCCGGAATGGTGCGCCACCGCGCCGTCGCGATCGACCACGGCGAGCTGGCGGTACTCCGGGAAGCGGCCGGCCTCGATCATCTGGCGCAACGTCGCCGGTGCGCTATAGCCGCGGCCCAGCAGGTCGAGCCCGAGCAGCGCCAGCCGCGGGTCGGTGACGTTCTGGGTGGCGACGGCGCCGATGCCGGCCCGCGCCCAGCCGCCGCAGCGGCTGGCCACGCAGATGCTGGACGAGGTCACCACCGTGCCGAAGGCACCGGTCTCCGGGCAGCGGGCGATCAGCGAGAAGGTCATCGCGAGGCTCCCGTCTCCGCCTCGGGGATGACCGCGTCGACGTCGATCTCCATCAGCATCTCTGGCTTCGCCAGGCCGTTGACGATGAGGCCGGTGGAGACGGGGTAGACGCCCTTCAGCCACCGGCCGACGACGTTGTAGACCGGCTCGCGATAGGCCCGGTCGGTGATGTAGATGGTCACCTTGCAGATGTGCTCGAGCCGGGAGCCGGCCTCCTCGAGCAGCGTCTTGACGCAGCGCATCGCGGTCTCGGCCTGCGCCGCGGCGTCGCCGACGCCGTGGAAGCTGCCGTCGAGGTCGAAGCCGGTCTGGCCGCGCATGAAGACGTGGTTGCCGGCGCGCACCACCATGCAGAGGTCGTTGTCGAGCTTCTGCTCGGGATACATCGCGCGGGTGTTGAACTTGCGGAAGCGCTGATGGGCCATGGCTCGGGTCTCCGGGAGGCAGCGATGTCGAGGGGGTCAGGCGCCCTGCATCACCCGCTCCGACAGCCCGGCGGCGCGCCGGGTGAAGCCCAGCGGCCCCGTGAAGTCGAAGTTGGTGTAGACGGCGTTGAGGTGGGCGAAGGGCGGCGACTGCGCGAACAGCGCGAAGGTCAGCCGGTGGCCGGCATAGTCGGAGTTGAGCAGGTCGCGGGCGAAGGCCAGCAGCTTGCGCCGGTCCTCGGCGCCCCAGGCCTCGTTGACGCTGTAGAACTTGTCCAGCCAGTACTTCGTCTCGGGATCGTCGAAGCCGGCGCTGTCGGGAGTGACGCAGATCTGGCCGCCGCAGAGCTCGCGCGCCAGGTGCATCATCGCCGGCAGGCGCGAGACCGCCTGCACCCGGCCGGTGTAGAGCAGCGACTGGTTGGGCATCAGCAGGCCGCTCGGCGAGGGCTGCGCGGTGGCGATCGCGGCCAGCAGGTGGGCGTTGATCGTCTCGCGGTAGACGGCGAGCTCGGCCAGCTTCTCGCGCACCGCCTGCTGCTTGTCGAGGCCGGTCTGGCGGGCGTTGAACAGGGCGGCGCCGATCATCAGGTCGGCGACGTAGAGCAGCCGCAGCGTGTAGGGGAAGGCGCTGTAGCGGTGCAGCGTGCCGCGGATGAAGCTGGCCGCCCGGGTGTGCCGGTAGAACAGCACGTCGTCCCACGGGATCGTCACGTCGTCGAACACCAGCAGCGTGTCGACCTCGTCGAAGCGGTTGGCCAGCGGATAGTCGGCCGCCGGGCCGCGGCCGGCGAAGCCGGTGCGGCAGATGTGCTTCAGGCCGGGCGCGTTCATCGGGCAGATGAAGCCGACGGCATAGTCCGACAGCTTGTCGTCGCCCCAGTTGGCGATGGTCGGCTTGACGAAGGCCTGGTTGGCGTAGGCCGCGGCCGTCTCGTACTTGGCGCCGCGCACGACGATGCCGGCGTCGGTCTCCCGCACGACATGCAGCAGCATGTCGGGGTCCTGCTCCTGCGGCCGGCGCGAGCGGTCGCCCTTGGGATCGGTGTTGGCCGAGACGTGGAAGACGTCGTCGCGCAGCACCTTCTGGATGTGGTTGCCGATGTTGGCGCTGAAGCGCGGATCGACCTCGGCGAGCACGTCGCGCCCGTCATAGAGCGACCAGAGCTCGCCCACCGTCTCGTCGCCGACCCGGGTGACGACGCCGCCGATGTCCTTGAAGACGGTGTCCACCGCCCGCCACTTGGCGTGCCAGTCGGCCTGCGATTCCGGCAGCTTGTAGCCGATGCAGTTGCGCTCGGCGCCGGCCTCGGCGCCGGCCTGGTAGGACATGACGTCGCGCAGCGCCGGCTCGTGCGCCAGGTCGTAGATCCGGGCGCGGACGTCGACGATCGGCCGGAAGGCGGGGTGGCGGGTGACGTCGGCAATGCGCTCGCCGTTCATCCAGACCTGGCGGCCGTCGCGCAGCGACTCCCGATATTGCTCGCCGGTACGCAGGGCCATCGGCCGCCTCCCCGAGTGACTGATATATCTTTCTTACGAGAGCTGATGGATTGGTGCAACGCCATTCCGGGCGCCCGGCGCCATTGACGATGCGGCAGCGCCGGCCCAGCTAGGGTCGGCAGGGCGCCGACGTCGCGCGCCCCGAGATCGGGGACCATCGTGGACCGAGAGCAGCCGGCCCCAACGCCCGCGGAGGCACCGCGCCGGATCCTCTTCATCGCCAACCCGTACAGCCGCAACGGCGGCGCCGTGCCGGCCGAGGTCCTCGACCCGCTGGCGCGCACCGGCGCCGAGATCGTCCGCCCGCGGCTCGCCAGCGCGGTCGAGATCTCGCCCGCCATCGAGGCGCATGCCGGCACGGTCGACGCCGTCGTGGTCGCCGGCGGCGACGGCACGATGAACGCGGCGGCGACGGGGCTGATGCGCGCCGGCCTGCCGCTCGGCATCCTGCCGGCCGGCACGGCCAACGACCTCGCCCGCACGCTCGGCCTGCCGCTCGATCCCCGGCAGGCGGCGGAGGTCATCGCCGCCGGCCACCTCCGGCGGATCGACGTCGGCGAGGTGAACGGGCATCCCTTCTTCAACGTCGCCAGCCTCGGGCTCAGCGCCGAGCTGGCGCACCGGCTGAGCCGCGAGGCGAAGCGGCGCTGGGGCCGCCTCAGCTATGCCGGCACGGCGCTCTCGGTGCTGCTGCGGGCCCGGCCGTTCAGCGCCACCATCATCGGCCGCCACGGGACGGTCCGGGTCAAGACGCTGCAGATCGCGGTCGGCAACGGCCGCTACTACGGCGGCGGCATGGCGGTCGAGGAGAACGCGGCGATCGACGACCGCCATCTCGACCTCTACTCGCTCGAGCTGAAGCGGGTCTGGAAGCTGCTGCTGATGCTGCGCGCCTTCCGCACCGGGCGGCACGGGCTGTGGCAAGAGGTCCGCACGGCGCGGGCCACCGCCTTCGAGATCGAGACGCGGCGGCCGCGCCCGATCAACACCGACGGCGAGCTGGTGACCTTCACCCCTGCCCTGTTCCGCGTCCTGCCGGCCGCGATCCGGGTGTTCGTGCCGCCCCCGCGCTGATCGGCGGGCTAGGGCAGCAGCGCGAGCGCCAGCTCCAGCATCGCCGCGCCGGCGAAGAGCAGCAGCCCGGTCCAGGCGAGCGCCACGACGCTGATCCCCAGGCCGCAGAGGATGGCGACGCCGTCGCGGGCCATCAGCCCGAGCGCGATGACGATCAGGGCCACCGCCGGCACTGCATTGCCGAACGGGATCGGCAGGGTGATGACCAGCGCTACGGCGAGCACGGGCAGCGCCAGCAGGATCCGCGCCCGGCGGCCGGTCAGCGCGCTCATCCGCTGCTCGCGCAGCACCGCCTCGGCATGGCCGACCCAGGGAGCGCCCCGGCGATCGCGGCCTGCAGGGTCCGGCTCGGCGCCGGGCGGCGCCGGATCGCCTCGGGCAGCCAGAGCCGGCTGGCGCCGGCCAGACCCGCAGCGACAGCAGGGCCAGCAGGGTGCCGAGCACCATGCCGAGCGGGCCGGGCACGGGAATCAGCGTCGGCAGGGTCAGCAGCAGGACGGCGAGGCCGAGGCCCTCGGGCCCCAGCCGGTCGACCACGGCGCCGACCGAGCCCGGCGGCCGGCGCAGCCCGCGCCCGAGATCCCCGCAAGGTGCGGGTGATCGGCCCGTGCCGCCTGCCCGGCGCGGCCGCGGAAACCAGCTGCGGACGCGCCGCGCGAGATCGCCCTTGTGCCACCCCACTGAACTGGCCGTGGCGCCGCTCCTCGTCAAGGGATCGGGCCGCGGTCTCAGTGGATCTCCGGCTCCTCGGACCGCGCCCTCGTCGGCGAGGAAGTCCGAGGTCGCAGCCCTGGTCGGCCCGCAGGATGTGGCGGGCATGGAGCGCGCCGTAGCCGCGATAGCGCGGCTTCGGCGGCACCCAGGCGGCGCGCCGGCGGGCGAGCTGGCCTCGTCGACCAGCAGGTCGAGCCGGCGGCGCGGCACGTCGAGCGCGATGCGGCGTCGCCGTCGCGGACCAGCGCCAGCGGCCCGCCGACGAAGCTCGGCGCGATGAGCATGCAGGACGCAGGCGCCATAGCTGGTGCCGCTCATCCGCGCGTTCGAGATCCGCACCATGTCGCGCACCCCGATGCCAGCAGCTTCTTGGGGATCGGCAGCTGGCCCCACCTGCATGCCCGGCCCGCCCTGCGGCCCGGCATTGCACAGCACTAGCACCGAGTCCGGCGTCGCCGGCAGGGCCGATCGTCGATCCGCGCCGCCATGTCGTTGTAGTCGGCGAAGACCACCGCCGGGCCGGTATGGACCAGCAGGTGCTTCTCGGCGGCGGGCGGCTTGATGACGCAGCCGTCGGGCGCCGTGTTGCCGGTCAGCACGGCGAGCGCGCCCTCGCCATAGACCGGGTTGTCGCGCGGCCGGATCACCTCGTCATTGCCGACCGCGGCGCCCCCCGAGCCCGGCCCCGAGCGTCCCGCCGCCGACCGTGCGAGCCTCGAGGTCGAGCTTGTCGGCGAGGCGTCAGCAGCGCCCTGAGGGCCGCCGGCATAGTAGAAATCCTCCATCAGGAAGGCGCCGGACGGGCGGATGTTGGCCAGCACTGACTCCGCGCGAGACGGCGTCGAAGTTTGCGAGCGCCAGCTTCACGCTGGCCTGGCGCGCCAGCGCCAGCAGGTGGATGATGGCGTTGGTCGAGCCGCCGAGCGCCAGCGCCGTGACGATGGCGTTGCGGAAGGCGGCTTGGCGTCAGGATGTCGGCCGGCTTGAGGTCCTCCCAGACCATCTCGACGATGCGCCGGCCGGAGCGCGAGGCCATCCGCATGCGCGCTGTCGACCGCCGGGATCGAGGCGGCACCGGGCAGGGTCATGCCCAGCGCCTCGGCCACCGAGGTCAGCGGTCGAGGCGGTGCCCATGGTCAGCGCAGTGCCCGGCCGACCGCGCGATGCCGTCCTCGATCTCCTTCAGGCAGCGCGGGTCGAGCGCCCGGCGCGCAGCTCGGCCCAGTACTTCCAGGTGTCGCTGCCGCTGCCCAGCGTGCCGCCGCGCCAATGGCCGCGCAGCATCGGCCCGGCCGGCACGAAGATCGAGGGCAGCCCCATCGAGATGGCGCCCATCAGCAGCGCCGGGGTGAACGGCCGTTGCGCCGCCCATCAGCACCGCGCCGTCCACGGGGTGGCTGCGCAGCAGCTCCTCGGCCTCCATGGCGAGGAAGTTGCGGTAGAGCATGGTGGTCGGCTTGACGAAGCGGCTCGGCCAGCGACATCGCCGGCAGCTCGACCGGGAAGCCGCCGGCCTGCCAGACCCCGCGCTTGACTTCCGCGCTGGCGGAAGTGGCTGTGGCAGGAGTTCATGTCGCTCCAGGTATTGATGATGGCGATCACCGGCTTGCCGGCATAATCGCGCTCGTCGAAGCCCATCTGCTTGGTGCGCGCGAGCGATGGCCGAAGGAGCGCATATCGTCGACGCCGTACCAGGCAGGCTGCGCAGCGCCTCGGGCTTCTTGCGGGCGGTCATGGCGGTCCTTCTCTCGACAGGGTCAATCGCGCGGCAGCGGCGGACGGCCGATGCGCTCCGCCGCCGTGCCGAGCCGGCGCTCGGCGGCGAGCGCCAGCGCGATCAGGGCGCGGTCCTGCGCCGTGCCGGCCGGCGAGCTGCAGCCCGACCGGCATGCCTGCCGCGTCGAGCGCCACCGGCAGGGTGACCGCCGAGATGCCGTAGAGCGCCAGCACCGCACAGTTGCGCGAGGCGGCGAGGTTGCGGGCGCGGTAGGCGTCGGCTCGGCGAGGTCGGCAACCTGCGCCGGCGTCACCGAGACGGTCGGCAGCACCAGCGCGTCGACCTTTGGCGAGCCGCGCGTCGGCGGCGCGCATCCAGCTCCTCGATGCGGCGCAGCCGGGCGACGTACTCGTGCGCCGAGAGGTTGGCGCCGTGCTGCTCCAGCCGCAGCCGGACATTGGGGTCGAGCGTCTCCCAGAGATCGGCGAACTCGCCCTCGATCATGCCATAGACGGCGGCGGTCGAGAGGTGGCCCTTCTGGAACATCTCATAGACCGGCTGCGGCTCGGGCATCGCCAGATCGACCAGCACCGCGCCGGCGCGCTCGAGCTCGGCCAGCGCGGCGCGCACGCCCCCGGCGACGCCGGGTGAGCACCCGGACCAGAAGAAGCTCTCGGCAACGCCGAGCCGTACCGCCGCGCAGCTCGCGGCCGCCGAGGTCGACCGCGTCCGTGGCGGCCAGCTCCGGCGCGCCGTCGAGCGCCAGGAAGGCCGGCACTGGTCGGCCACGGTGCGGGTCAGCAGCCCCGGCGCGTCGAGCACCGGCGCCACCGGCACGATGCCCTCGACCGGCCAGCGGCCGTGGCTGACCATCAGCCCGACCGTGCCGGTCCAGCTCGCCGGCATGCGCACCGAGCCGGTGGTGTCGGAGCCGAGTGCCACCAGTGCCGAGCTCCTCCGCTGCCGATGCCGGCGCCCGGAGCTGGAGCCGCCGGGGACGCGGTGGTGCGCGGCGTCCCACGGATTCCACGGCGCGCCCCAATGGCGGTTGGTGCCGAGCCCGCCGAGCGCGAACTCGACGGTGTGGCTCTTGCCGGTGACGACGGCGCGCTGGCCGCGCAGCCGGGCCACCACCGGCCCGTCCGCCTCCAGCGCGCCGGCAGCGGCCGCGGCGTGCCGGCGAAGACGGGCAGCCCGGCCATGCCGTAGAGGTCCTTGACCGAGACCGGGATGCCCTGCAGGGCCCGTAGTCGCGGCCCGCGGCGAACGCGGCGTCGGCCGCCTGCGCGGCTTCGCGCGCCAGCGCCGGGGCGAAGGTGCGGTAGGCGTTGAGCGCCGCGCCGTGCCGCTCATGCCGCGCGATGGCGGCCTCGGTCAGCGCGACGGATCGGTCTCGCCGCGGCGGCGGCAGCGGGCGGCGATGATCTCGGCAAGCGGTCGATCGAGCATGGCGTCCTCCCGGCAGCGACGATACAGGCGATCGCGCGCCGGCGTCATCCCGGGCTCGCAGGCCTGTCCCCCGTCACGCATGCCACCACCTGTCATCCCGGCGAAAGCCGGGATCCATGCTTCCACCGTCGCGATGCGGCAAGATGGATCCCGGCTTTCGCCGGGATGACATTCTGGGGCGCGATCGGGGCACGATCGCGAGCCCTTGCATCGGCGGTGCGCCGCGCGTATGGTCCGCGCATGGCGACGACGCGACCCACCGCACGATTTTGGTACCGCTGGTACGAGCCGGCGGTATAGGGCACGCGTTCATCGCACCATCCCGAAGCCGCCTCCTCCAGGCGGCTTTCGCGTTTTCGGGACTCTCTTCCCAGGCACGAAACACCGCCCCGGTCCGGAGGCGGCCTCGACAGCCGGAGGAGCCTTCCCATGTCCCGATTCGATTTCGACGTCGTCACCGACCCCGCGCCGCGCCCCTCGCGCCCACCGTCCGCCGAGCCCGAGCCGCGCGAGGCGGCGGGCCTCGACCTTCGACCGGCCGATGGCGAGGCCGGCAGCGAGCGACGCGAGGAACCCGGGTCCTAGCCGGACGGGCTGATCAGCAGCAGGCCGCTCTCCGGGTCGCGCCGCTTGCGCAGATGGGCCGGCGACTCGGTGACGATGACCTCGAGCGTCGGGCGCACCGTGCCGGCCAGCAGGTGCCCCGCGAGCGCCGACCCGTCGCGGCGGCCGAGCACGAGATGGACGTGCAGGGTGCGCTTGCCGTCGGGCGCCACCGCGACGTCGCCGATCAGGCTGGCGACCTCGACCTGCTCCGGCACCTCGTTCCGGCGGTAGCTCCTGGACGGCCAGTCGAAATAGCCGAGCGTCGCGCGCTCGAAGGCGCCGATGCCGGTGAGCTGCGCGGCCTCGATCGCCTGCCCGTCGACGAAGGCCTGCAGGCTGGCCATCGCCTCGTCGCCGGTGGCGAGCACGACGGCCCAGCTGCGCCGGCCGCCGGCTTCGTGGAGGAGCTGGCTTCGCATGACCGGGCCAACCCCGCGGCCGCGGCGGTTGTTCCGCCCGGCCCGGCGGGCGTAGCCTCGGGCTCGCCATGCGCATCGTGGTCACCGAGGTCACCGACATGCTGGACGGCCGGGTCTGCCTCGCCGGCTGGGCGACGGCGGAGCGGCGCATGGTGCGGCCGCTGGCCGGGCCGGGGCGGCACTGGCCGGAGGCGCTGGCGACGCCGCGGCTGCTGGCGCCGGGCAACTAGCTCGCGCTGGCCCCGACTGGCGCCGGCGCCGGCGCCGGCGGCGGGCGCGGCCTGCCGCATGCCCGCGAGGACCTCGTCGTCGCCGAGCCGCCCGCCTATGCCGGGCGGCTCTCCGCCGATGGCTTCGCGCGGCTGCTGCGCGTCATCGCGGCGCCCGACGTGGCGAGCCTGTTCGCCGGCGCGCTCGAGGGCGGGCGCTTCGTCATGGCCGGCCGCGACTGCCCGTCGCTCGGCGGCGTCGCGGTCGCGGCGGCAGCGATCTCCTTCGGCCGGCGCGATTCCGAGCGCGGGCCGCAGCCGCGCTGCCGCTTCGCCGACGCGGCCGGCGCCGTCTACGACCTGCCGGTGGTCGGGCGCGGCCTGCGCGCCGCCTTCGCCGCCGGCGGGATCGCGGCGCTGGACGCGCTGCTGCGCGGCCGCACGCGGCTGCATCTGCGCCTCGGCCTCGCCCATCCCAGCCACGACGGCATGGCCTTCGCCATGGTCAACAACATCCTGCCCGGATAGGGTGAGCCATGGCCGGGGACGCGGCGCCGATCCTCTGGACGATCGGCCACTCCAACCATTCCATCGCGACCTTCCTCGGGCTGCTCCGCGGCGCCGGCGTCACCGCGCTGGCCGACGTGCGCTCGGCCCCCTACTCCCGCCGCCTGCCCCAGTTCGGGCGCGAGGCGCTGAAGCGCGCCGTCAGCGAGGCCGGCATCGCCTATGTCTTCCTCGGCGACAAGCTCGGGGCGCGCCCGGCCGACCCCGCCTGCTACCGCGACGGCGTCGCCGACTACGCGCTGATCGCCGCGACGGCGGCATTCGCCGAGGGCATCGAGCGGCTGCTCGCCGGCGCGGCGCGGCACCGCATCTGCCTGATGTGCGCCGAGAAGGAGCCGCTCGACTGCCACCGCACCATCCTGGTGGCGCGCGCGCTCCGGGCCCGCGGCGCCGCGATCCGTCACATCCTGGCCGAT
>JAXMCI010000064.1:0-19051 GCA_046349435.1 Dongiaceae bacterium
GGCCATGACGCAGTCGCCGATGTACTTGTCGACCGTCCCGCCATGGACCTGCACGGCGTTCGACATCGGCGTCAGGAACATGTTGATGAGGTGGGTGAGCGCCACCGGATCGAGCTTCTCCGAGAGCGCCGTGAAGCCGCGCACGTCGCAGAACATGACGGTGAGCTGCCGCTTCTCGCCGCCGAGCTTGACCAGCTCCGGGTGGTGCTCCATGCGCGACACCATGACCGGCGAGAGATAGAGGCCGAAGGTGCTGCGGATGTGGCGGCGCTCGATCTCGGTCTTGGCGTAGCCCGTCGCCGTGCCGGCGAGATACACGGCCAGCGCGGCGAAGGTCGGGAACAGCGGATCGAGCAGCCAGCCGAACCTGACGAAGGCGAACCAGGAGATCGCCACCGCCCCGGCGCCGAAGACGAGGCCGACGCCGGCCGACCAGAACGGCCCCGCCCAGCGCAGCAGCAGGATCAGCAGCGCGCCCAGGATCACCGCCAGGAACAGCTCCGAGGCGCCCGCCCAGTCGGGCCGCTGCAGAAACTGCCCGGTGATGATCTGCTCGAGGATCTCGGCGTGGATCTCGACCCCGGGGATCGAGCCGGCGAGCGGCGTCGCCTTGATGTCCTTGAGGCCCTCGACGCTGGTCCCGACCAGCACGACGTAGCCCTCGAAGGCGCCGGGCGCGAACTGGCGGGCGAGCACCTTCCAGGCCGGGAAGTAGCGGTTGGCGCGGTAGCCGGTGTCCCACAGGATGACCCGCCCCTGCCCGTCGGTCGGCACCTGGAACTGGCCGATCCTGACCGAGGCGACGCCGGTCTGGGCGCCGAAGCTCTGCTCGGCGCTGGCCCCGGAGGACTTCACGACGTAGCTCGGCCCCTGCCCGTCGGGCCCGGTCTGCGCCACCCGCAGCGCCTCGGCGGCGAGGCTGGGATAGAGCTGCTTGCCGAGCGCGAAGATCAGCGGCACCCGGCGGATCACCCCGTCGGCGTCGGGCACGGTGGTGACGCCGCCATTGCCCCGGGCGGCCTTCTCCAGCATCGGCAGGGCGGGCACCGCGGCGGGGTAGTTGAAGACGAAGCCGACCGGATCGTCGCCGGCGACGGCGAAGCCCTTCTTGAGCAGCGGCGTGCCGCGCCCGGTGCCGTTGATCAGCGCGAAGGAGACGACGCTCGGGCCGGCGGCCAGCGACTTGGCGAGTTCCTCGTCGGGATCGGGCAGGTCGCCGAGCAGCTGGCCCAGCTGGGCGGCGTCGGAGCGCCGCTTCCAGCGCTCCAGCAGGCCGCGCGGCGACATCCGGTCGGGCTCGGCGAACAGCACGTCGAAGGTGATCGCCGCGGCGTTGGCCTCGGTCAGCCGGTCGACCAGCTGGGCGATGATGTCGCGCGGCCAGGGCCACTGCCCGATCTTGGCCAGGCTCTCCTCGTCGACGTCGACGATCAGCACCGGGGCGTCGGCGTTCGGCCGCGGCTTGAAGCGCTGGTAGCTGTCGAAGGCGAGGTTGCGCAGCTGCTCGATCAGCGCCGGCTCGCGCATCCTGAACCCGACCACCACCAGCAGCATCAGCGCGGGGATGATGACCTCGATGTGCCGGACGGCGAAGCGGCGCAGGCGTGACAGCATCGCGGCACTCTAGCGAAGCGCCGCCGCGCTTGCCCAGGGAAGAACGCATGGGAGACGGCGAGGGGAACCGGCCCGGCGCGCCCGTGTTCGTTGCTGCCGGGGTGGTTTGGCGGAGCGAGATGCGGCGCGGCACGATCCCTGTACTCCTTGCGGCGGCCCTGGCGGTGCTGCTCGCCGGCCCGGCGCGGCGGTGCGAGGCGGCGCAGCCGGCCAGCCTGGCGGTCGACGCGGCAAGCGGCGCCGTGCTGGTCGCCGAGGCGGCGACGCAGCGCTGGTACCCGGCCTCGCTGACCAAGCTGATGACCCTCTACCTGACCTTCGCGGCGATCGAGGCCGGCCGGCTGCGGCTGGACGAGCGGCTGACCGTCTCGGCCCATGCCGCCGCCCAGCCGCCGACCGCGCTCGGGCTGCGCGCCGGCGAGACCATCGCCGTCGAGAGCGCGATCCTCGCCGTGATCACCCAGTCGGCCAACGACGCGGCCATGCTGCTGGCCGAGCGGGTCGGCGGCGGCGAGGCGGCCTTCGTCGGGGCGATGAACCGCCAGGCCCAGGCGCTCGGCCTGAAGCAGACGCTGTTCGGCAATCCCACCGGCCTGCCCAACCCGATGCAGACGACCAGCGCCCGCGACATGGCGCTGCTGGCGCTGGCCCTGCTGCACGACTTCCCGCAGCACTACCACTTCTTCGCCGCCCGCCAGGTGCAGTTCCGCCGCACCAGCCTGCCGACCATCAACGGCATCCTGGTCAGCTACCGCGGCGCCGACGGGCTGAAGACCGGCTTCACCTGCGATTCCGGCTACAACCTGGTGGCCTCGGCGACCCGCGACGGCCGCCGGGTGATCGGCGTGCTGCTCGGCGCCACCGACCGCAACAGCCGCCGCGCCCTGATGGCGGGCCTGCTCGACCGCGGCTTCGCCGTTCCGCCGGGCGGCCCGCACCGGCAGCTCGCCGCCCTGGAGCCGCTGCCCGGCGACCCGCCGCCGCCACACCAGCTGGGCGCGCGCAGCTGCGAGGCGAGCCCGGCCAGCATGGCGCCCAAGGTGACCCTGTCCGGCTGGGGCCTGGTGCTGGGCGCCTATCAGAACGAGACCGAGGCCCGCCGCGTGCTGGCCCAGGCCCGGGCCAGCCTGAACAGCGCCGGCCGCGCCGCCCAGCCGGTCGCCCTGCCGCGCCAGGGCAGCCGCCAGTGGAGCGCGCTGCTGGTCGGCCTCGACGAGCGCCAGGCCGGCGCCGCCTGCCTGCTGCTGCGCGCCCGCGGCGCCTATTGCCTGAAGCTGACGCCCGACGCGCTCAACAACCCCGAGGCGGTGTGGCGCTGAGGCCGGTCGGGGCTCGCCGGGCGGCGCCCGGCGGAAAAAAGCAAAACCGAGCGATCCACCCCATGCCCGGCGGGGCGGCGACGTCGCAAACGGGATAGCTCGCCCGGCGGGCGGGCTGCGTTCCGGCCCCACGGACGGGCCGAAGCTCCCATTGCCATCATAGGCGCGGAGCGGTCGTCCGTCGATCCCGCGGCGCCGCCGTCGCAGCGGCGCGGCCTGTTTCGCCCCGCCACCGGCTCCTCCGGTCCACGCGCCATTGGCAGGGCTAGGAGCCCGCCGGCTCGAGCAGCGGAAAATGGCAGCGCACGCGGCGTCCGGGCATCAGTTCCCGCCAGGCCGGCGCCTCGGCGCGGCACCTCGGCTGCGCCCGCGGGCAGCGGGTGTGAAACTCGCAGCCGGACGGCCGCCGTGCCAGCGAGGGCACCTCGCCCTGGAGCTCGACATCTTCCCGGCGCAGATCCGGATCGGGCGGCGGCACGGCGGCGAGCAGGCCGTGGCTGTAGGGATGGGCCGGCGCCGCGAAGATCTCCGCGGTCGGCCCCTGCTCGACGAGGCGGCCCAGATACATGATGGCCAGCTCGGTGCTGATGTGCCGCACCACCGGCAGGTTGTGGGTGATGACGAGGTAGGATAAGCCGAGCTCGCGCTGCAGGCGCCGCATCAGGTTGAGGATCTCTCCCTGGACCGAGACGTCGAGCCCGGCCGTGGGCTCGTCGGCGACCACCAGACGGGGCGAGAGGGCGAGGGCCCGGGCCACGCCGACGCGGCGCGCCTGACCGCCCGAGAGCTCGTGCGGATAGCGGTCGGCCATTGCAGGGGGCAGGCCGGCCATCGAGAGCAGGCGCCGGGCCTCGGCGGCCAGGTCGGGCACGGCGACCCGATGGATCCGGAAGGGCTCGGTCACCAGCGACTGCACGGTGAGCCGGGGGCTGAGCGACCCGACCGGATCCTGGAACATCATGGCGGCGCGGCGCCGCAGCGGCCGCCAGGCGCGATCCGGGCCGCGCGGCACCGGCGCGCCTTCGAAGCGCACGCTGCCGCCGGCAACCGGCACGAGCCCGAGCAAGGCGCGACCGAAGGTGGTCTTGCCTGATCCGCTCTCGCCGACCAGCGCCAGCGTCGTGCCCGGCTGCAGCATCAGATCGACATCGAGCACGGCATCGATGAAAGGCCGGCGCACCCCGGCCAGCAGGGCACGGACCGGCCCCATTGTGCGGAACACGACCCGGAGCGCCTCGACCTCAAGCAGCGGGGGCATCGTCGAGCCGAAGGCAGGCGGCGTCGTGCGCCGGCGCGAGCGAGCGGAGCTCCGGCGTCTCGATCCGGCAGCGATCGAGGGCCCTGGGGCAGCGCGGCGCAAACAGGCAGCCGGGCGAGGCAGCCACGAGATCGGGAATCTCGCCGGGGATCGTGGGCAGATCGACGCCGCCGACATCGATGCGCGCCGGATCGCACTGCAGCAGGGCACGCGTGTAGGGGTGTCCGGGGCGGTGGAAGAGTTCGCGCACCGGGGCGCGCTCGACGACCGTGCCGGCATACATGACGACGACCCGGTCGCAGAGCTGCGCGATGAGGCCCAGAGTGTGGGAGATGAAGAGGATGGAGCCCCGGAGCTCGCGCCGGAGCTCGCGCAGCAGATGGACGATCTGCGCCTCCAGGGTCACGTCGAGAGCCGTCGTCGGCTCGTCGGCGACGAGCAGGCCGGGATTCATCAGCAGCGCCATGGCGATCGCGACGCGCTGCCGCATCCCGCCCGAGAACTGGTGCGGATAGGTGTCGAGCCGCTGCTCCGGGTCCGGAATGCCGACGCGCCGCAGCATCGCCGCGGCCCGTCTGCGCTTTGCCGCGGCCGGCGACGGCTCGCGGTGCTGGATGTCGGTCATCTGGCGACCGATCGTCAGCACCGGGTTGAGCGAGGTCATCGGATCCTGGAAGACCATGGCCACCTGCGAGCCGCGCAGCCGGCGCAGCTCGCTTGCCGACATGCGCAGCACGTCCTCGCCGCGATAGAGCACCGAGCCCCCGGTGACCACCGCATTGGCCGGCAGCAGCCGATTGATCGCCGAGATGAGGGTGGTCTTGCCGCAGCCGCTCTCGCCGACGATGCCGACGATCTCGCCTTCCGGCACCTCGAGGTCGACCCGCTGCAGCGCCCGCA
Organism: Dongiaceae bacterium; assembly: GCA_046349435.1. Lineage (GTDB taxonomy): Bacteria > Pseudomonadota > Alphaproteobacteria > Dongiales > Dongiaceae > JAXMCI01. The sequence goes on from JAXMCI010000064.1 coordinate 5,092, forward strand.
CGCGGCCGCGCGGCGTGCGGTACTCGATGCTGAGATCACGAACCTGGAGGATCGGCGCGGCGGTGGCGGCGGGTTCCGGCCCGTCGCGGTCGGGCCGCGTCATCGTCCACCACGCAGCCGTGGGTCGAAGGTGTCGCGCAGGCCCTCGCCAAGGAAGGTGAAGCCCAGGGTTGCCAGGGCGACCGGGACGCCCCCGGCGATGACGATCCAGGGCGTGGTCCGGATGAACGCGTAGCCGTCGTTCAGGATGGTTCCCCAGCTGGCATTCGGCGGCCGCACCCCGAGCCCGAGAAAGCTGAGGCCGGCCTCCAGCGCAATGACCGATGGGATATCCATGCTGGCGAGGATGAGTAGCGGCCCGACCACGTTGGGGGTGAGATGCACAGCGAGGACACGGCCGAGCGAGGCGCCCATCGAACGCTCGGCAGTGATGAACTCCGCGCTCTTCAGCGACAGGGTCTGGGCCCTGACCAGGCGGCCATAGCTCGGGACCTGAAAGATCACCACGATGAGGATGATCGTGCCGATGCTCGGCCCGAGAATGGTGACGAGGGCGAGCGCGAACATCACCGTGGGAAAGGAGCGAACGGAATCGAATGCCAGGACCAGCAGCGCATCCAGCCAGCGCGGGCCATAGCCGGCGAGCAGCCCGAGCGCAGTGCCGAGTACGAGCGACAGGCCGATCGAGGAAAGCGCCACCCAGAGCGCGACCCTGCTTCCTACCAGCACACGCGATAGCACGTCGCGACCGAGCTGGTCGGTGCCGAGCCAGTGCGCCGCCGAAGGTGCGGCAAATCGCTGCGGGACGGAGATCTTGTTTGGATCGTAAGGCGCGATCAGCGGGGCCAGCACGGCCGCCAGCACGATCGCGACCACGAGGACGATTCCGAGCAAGGTCAGCGGATCGCGGGCGAGTCGGCCGAGGCCGGTCAAGGTGCCGGACCGGAAGCGCCGTAGCGCAGGGGGCAGCATCTCAGAGCGCGGCACGGACACGCGGATCCAGGTAGGCGGCCAGCAGGTCGGAGGCAAGCGTGCAGAGGGAATAGAGGCCGGTAGTGACCAGCACCGCCCCCATGACGACCGGATAGTTGCGTGTGATCACCGCGTCATAGGCGAGCTTCCCCAGCCCGGGCCGGGCAAAGACGATCTCGACGAACACAGCGCTCGACAGCAGGCTGCCGATGCCGACTCCGAGCAGCGCCACCGTCGGCAGGATGGCGATACGCAGGGCGTAGCAGTAGACGATGGTCCGCTCCGCCAGGCCGAAGGCCCGGGCCGTGCGGATGTGGTTCTCCCCCATCACTTCAAGCATCGATGCGCGGACCAAGCGGGCGAGATAGCCGACCCAGCCGAGGCCGAGCGCAAGGGACGGCAGCACAAGGTGGCTGAGCTGGTCGCCGAGGTCGCCAGCCGCCCCGGCGCCGATTGCCGGCAGCCAGCCGAGCCCGACCGCGAACAGCAGCAGGGAGTAGAGCGCAACGATGAAGGACGGAATGGCGATCGCCCCGACCGAGAGCAAGGCGACGAGCCGATCCAGCCAGGTAGCGCGATGGAGCGCCGAGTAGGCGCCCATCGGGATGCCGAGCAGGATCGCCCAGCCGATCCCACATGCGGTCAGCGCAATAGTGTAGGGCAAGGCCTCGGCGACGATGCGCCCGACGCTGCGGTTGCTCCATACGTCAATGCCGAGATCGCCCTGCGCGGCGTTCGCCATGAAGTGCCAAAGCTGGATCGGGATCGGCTGATCGAGCCCCATCTTTGCCCGCAGTGACTCCCTCATCTCCGGCGTGGCTCGCGGCCCAAGCGCGATCGAGGCCGGATCGCCGGGAACGAGATAGACAAGGCCAAACAGTATCGTCATTGCAACCAGCATGATGACGAGGGCAAGGCCGAGCCGTCGGAAAGTGTACAGCAGCATGCGTCGTCGGTTCGCCCGTTCAACCGGTCGCAGCGGCGGGCGGCCCGCAGCGCCTCGCGCCGTCGATCGAGCCTAGACGCTTCAGGCAGCCGTGCGAAGTCAGAGCGAAACGGGCACTGCAGTCAGGCCGGGCGGAACTTCGCGAACATCGGCTCGCCATCCGGCTTGAACTCCGGGACCACGCCATCGCGGCAGATATAGGCCCGCAGCTCATGGGTGAGAAAGACGTAGGCGCCGGAGTCCTCCATGAGATCCTGCATGCGACGATAGAGTCCCGCCCGCTTCTCCGGGTCAAGCTCGGCCTTGGCCTGCTTGTGCAGCGTGCCGAACTCCTGGCTGTTGAACCGCTCCCAGTTCCAGACGCCAATCTGCTCCGGCGTGAACCACTCGGTCGCCCAGGACGGGTCGGGGCTCATTGAGAACCGGTTAAGGATCAGCTGGATGTCCTTCCAGCCCGGCCCGGCGCTCTCCTGGCCGAGCGTATCCATAACGCCCGAATCGTGCTTGTTGATCGTGACGTCTATCCCGACCTCGGCGAGCGAGGCCTGGATGACCTGCGCGGCCAGCACCCGCTGCATATCGTTGGCAATGTCCAGCGTCAGGCCCAAGTGGTCGACCCCGGCCTCGGCAAGCAGCTTCCTCGCTCCCTCTACGTCGCGCTGCATCGGCGGGATGTTGCGGTGGCCGATCAGGCTGGGAGCGACGATCCCAGTCGAGGGCTCGGCCACACCGAAATACGCGGCCTCGACAGTCGCCTTCACGTCGACGGCCTTCTGGATTGCGCGCCGGACGCGAATGTCTTTCAATGCAGGGTTGTCGATATTCATGCCGAGCCAAACATAGGCGAGGGACGGCATCTCGATGACCTTGCTGCCGGCCGGGGTCCCCTCCTTCTTGTAGCGCGCCAGGGTCGCTAGGCTCAGGCGGCTGAGATCCACCTCCTTGGCCTCATAGGCCAGCTCCGAGGCGTTGGGATCGTCGATCGGGGTGATCACAATCTCCGCCCAGCTCGCAGGTGCACCGCTCCAGGCCGGGTTGGGCACATAGACGGTTCGCTGCTTCGGAACCCACTCCTTCATCCGGTAGGGGCCGGCGACCGCCGGCACCTGCGTCCTGATCTGCCGTCCGGGGAGGGCTTCAACGGCCTTCTTGCACACGATCAAGCCGGACCATCCTGGCAGCGCAATGGTCCAGAGGGTGGCCGAGGGTTCCTTCAGCACCAGGATCCCGGCATGACTGCCGGTGACCTCGACATGGTCGAGAGCGGCCCAGTCGCCGGCATAGGGGGACTTCAGCGCGGGATCGATCACCCGCTCGAACGAGAACTTCACGTCCTCGGCGGTAAGCTCACCGAATCCGTCGGACCAGGCGATACCCTTCATTAGCGTGAACTTGACGTGCAGCGGATCGACCTGCTCGACCGTCTCGGCAGCATCCATCTCGACCGAGGTGTCGGCCCGCCCCTTGAAGGAAACCAGACGCCGAAGCATCAGCTCCAGCTGGTTCAGCTCCTGGGAGGAGATCAGGAAGGCCGGATCGAGCACCTGCAGATCGGCCGAGCTCGATACCCGCAACGTGGCCGTCGCCGAACGCCCGCGCCCAGGCCAGCCGAGCGCAACGGCAGCGGGCACCACGCCGGCCGCGGCCAAGAATCGGCGGCGGCTCAACCTGCAGGACTGGGTCATGAGAGTCTCCCCGACGCTTTGCCTCGACGGATCTGCTCCGCCCGCGGCGTATCCGCTGTTGCCGCAAGTATACCGTATCCGATATCCTTGGCCAACCCTCTTGCCCCGCGGGTTTCGCATGTCTCGGCGTACCGCCCACCTCACCTCCTCGACTGCGCGGCCGCCGAGCTCGCAGCTGGCGGCTTGGCCTGACGTGCCGCCGCCGCGTTTCGCGACGGCGGCGGCCCACGTCGCCGACCATCTTCGGCGTGCCATCCTGATGGGCGCACTGGTCGACGGCGCGGTGTTACGGCAAGACGAGCTGGCTGAGCGCTTCGGCCTCAGCCGGATGCCGATCCGCGATGCCTTGCGCCAGCTGGAGGCGGAGGGCCTGGTCGAGCCCAAGCCCCATCGAGGGGCGGTCGTGGCCGCGCTGTCGACCCAGGACATCACCGAGAAATTCGAGGTCCGCTTCGCCCTCGAGGGGATGGCGCTCCGACTCTCGGTACCTAGACTGACGGCGGTGCAGCTGCGGGAGGCGCGGCGGCAGCTCGCGGCTCTGGCGGCACAGCACGGCGTTGCCGAGCATGTCGAGGCGCACCGGCGATTCCATATGGCCCTCTACGCCGGAGCAGACCGGCCATATCTCAAGCAGCTCATCCAACGCCAATTCGATGCGATCGAGCGTTACATCCGGGTCGAGGCAGCGGTGGCTCCGCTTGATGGCGACTTTGCGGAGCACCGCGCCCTGCTGGTCGCCTGCGGCAAGCACGACGTCGCCGGTGCGCTGGCCATAGCCGAAACTCACATCCTGGGTGCCGGAGCACGGCTGGTGGAGGCGATCGAGGCGCGACGGTCGGTGGCGGCCTCTCACCCCCAGGTGGCTGAGCATCGGCCAGCCGCAGGTGCACCCGACGACGTCGCGGATGCGATCAAAGGAGCCCGGTGATGGATGTGCAGACGAGCCTTCCCCGCGAAGTGCGCGTGATCGAGGATGGCTGGATCCCCATGCCGGACGGGGCTCGGCTGGCCTGCCGGATCTGGCTGCCGGTGGATGCCGACCAGCACCCCGTGCCGGTGATCCTGGAGTACATTCCCTATCGCCGCCGCGACTTCACCGTGGCGCGTGACGAGCCGATGCACCGCTACTTCGCCGGCCACGGCTACGCCGCGGTGCGCGTCGACCTGCGCGGCTCCGGCGATTCCGACGGCGTCATGACGGACGAGTATCTCGCCCAGGAGCTGGAGGACGGCAAGGCGGCGATCGCCTGGCTGGCGGCGCAGCCCTGGTGCACGGGCACGGTCGGCATGATGGGCAACAGCTGGGGCGGCTTCAACGCCCTGCAGGTAGCAGCACTCCGTCCACCGGCCCTGAAGGCCATCATCACCTCCTGCTCGACCGACGACCGCTACGCCGACGACATGCACTACATGGGCGGTTGCGTGCTCAACGACACGCTGGACTGGGGTACCACCTTCTTCGCCTTCCTGCCGCGTCCGCCCGATCCGGCCATCGTCGGCGACCGCTGGCGCAGCCAGTGGCAGGAGCGGCTGCAGGCGCTGGTACAGCCGATCGAGGCCTGGCTCGAGCACCAGCGCCGCGACGCGTTCTGGAAGCACGGCTCCGTCTGCGAGGACTATGGCGCGATCGAGTGCCCGGTCCTGGCGGTCGGCGGCTGGCTCGACGGCTACACCAACGCGATACCACGCCTGCTGGCCCATCTGCAGGTGCCACGGCAAGGCATCATCGGCCCGTGGGCACACATGTTCCCGCACATGGCGGTGCCCGGCCCGGCCATCGGCTTCCTGCAGATCGCCGTGCGGTGGTGGGATCGCTGGCTGAAAGGCGTGGAGAATGGCTGCGAGGCCGAGCCCATGCTGCGGGCCTGGATCGGCGAGTCGATTCCCGCCCGCCCCTTTTATGAGAGTTGCCCGGGACGGTGGGTGGCCGAAGCTCAGTGGCCGAGCCCGGTGGTCGCGCCGGTCAGCCTCGGCCTGAAGCGAGGGCGGCTGGTCGATGGTCCTTCGGGCCGGGGCAGCTTGTCCTTCCGCTCGCCGCAGACGCACGGACTGGCCGCGGGCGAGTGGTGCCCATACGGCACCGGCGGCCGCGGCCCGGAGTTCCCGGCCGATCAGCGCGAGGATGATGGTCGCAGCCTGTGCTTCGATTCGGCGCTCCTGGATGCACCGCGCGAGATCCTCGGCGCCCCCGTGCTGGAGGCCGAGCTTTCCGTCGACCAGCCGATCGCCTATCTGGTGGCGCGCCTCTGCGACGTCGCCCCGGACGGTGCCTCGACGCGGATCAGCTTCGGGGTTCTGAACCTCACCCACCGCGACGGCCACGAGCGGCTTGCCCCCCTCACACCCGGGCAGCGCTACCGCGTGCGGCTGCAGCTGAACGATGCCGGCTATCGCTTCGCCGCCGGCCATCGCATCCGGCTGGCGCTGGCCACCACCTACTGGCCGATGGTGTGGCCGGCCCCGCGCCCCGTCACCCTCACGGTCCACCTGGAAGGCACGCAGCTGTTCCTGCCGGTGCGCGCCCCGGCTGAGGAAGGGTCGGCGCCCGAGTTCCCGGCGCCGCAGACCGCAGGCCCCGCTCGACGGACCCAGCTCACGCCGGTGGCATGGACGATCGCCGGGACGCGGGACTACGCCACCGGGCGGGTGACCCTGACTGCCCTGCGCGACGACGGGCTGGCTCGCCTGGAGCACAACGGGCTGGAGATCGGCGGCGCCATGACCGAGCGCCTTTCGATTTCCGAGGACGACCCGCTCTCGGCCGAGACCGAGATGTCGCGCACCATCCTGATCGGCCGCGGCGAGTGGCGGACCCAGATCGAGGCGAGGACCCGACTCACCGCAACGGACCGCGAGTTCGTGCTCGAGTCCGAGGTCACCGCGCGGGAGGGGGACCGCGAGATGCTCGCTCGAAGCTGGCGGCGCCGGATACCCCGCGACCTCGTATAGCCACAACCGCCGGCAGGGCGGCAAACCTGAAGGGAGGACGGAACGCATGATCAAGCATCTGAAGCTAAGCCGACGCCGCTTTCTGCAGGCGACCGCCGGGGCCGCCGCAACCGCCGCGCTGCACCCCACGCCGGGCATCAGTGCCGGGCAGCGGACGCTGCGGATCCGCAGCAACCGCGACATCCAGGTCCTCGATCCCGGCTGGATGATCGGCGGGACCGAGATCGACATGCAGATCAACTGCCTGCCGACCCTGGCGGTGTTCGCGCCCGGCGACAAGCTCTCCTGGCGACCGTCGGACGCCGTGGAGGCCTTCACCCAGGAAGACGAGCTGCATTACAGCTTCCGCCTGCGCCCCGGCATGACCTGGACCAACGGCTTCGGCGAGGTCACCGCCGAGGACGTCAAGTATTCCTTCGAGCGGATCGCCGACCCGGCGAACAAAGCCCCGTGGAAGGCGAAGTGGGATGCCCTCAAGGAGGTGCAGATCACGGACAAGCTGTCGGGCGTCATCGTCCTCAAGGAACCCTTCGCACCGCTGATCTACACGACCCTGTGCAACGGCACCGGGGCAATCGTCTGCAAGAAGGCGGTGCAGGCCAAGGGCGGCAAGTTCACCTCCGAGTTCCCGGCCCAGGCCGGCCCCTATCTGATCAAGCAGTGGACCCCGAAGCAGTACATCGACCTCGCCCGCAACCCCGACTGGAAAGGGCCGGCGCCGGAGTTCGAGGCGATCCGGGTGGTCTTCATCGAGGACGAGAAGCCGGCCGAGGCGGCTTTCGAGGCCGGAGAGCTCGACCTGTCCGGAATCAGCCTCGATTCGCTGCCGCGCTACCGCAAGAGCGCCCCGACCAACAGCAAGCTCTTCGAGATGCCGGGCTTGTGGTGGACCTGGATGGGGATGAACACCGAGCACCCGAAGCTGAAGGACATCCGCGTCCGCAAGGCGATCCAGCTCGCCGTCGACGCCGACGCGGTGAACCAGGCCGCCTATGCCGGCGCCGCGGCCCGGGCACATGGCGTGGTGCCCGTCGGCCTGCTGGGCCATCGCGCGCGCTCGGCCTTCGACAAGCCGGACCCGGCCAAGGCGAAGGCCCTGCTGGCCGAGGCAGGGGTCAGCGACCTCTCGCTTGAGCTCAAGACCTTGAACCAGACCGACCGGCTGACCGCGGCGCAGGTCATCCAGGCCAATCTCGGCGAGGTCGGCATCAAGGTGGAGGTCGTCCCGCTGGACTCCGGGCCCTTCTGGAATCTCGGGGTCGAGAAGGCAGGGAACGACTGGAAGGACCTGCAGATGTGGATCATGCGGTTCGGCGACTCGCCAGACCCGAGCCAGATGACGCAATGGTACACCTCCGACCAGGTCGGGGTGTGGAACTGGGAGCGCTGGAAGAGCCCGGAGTTCGACGAGTTGCACAAGAAGGCGCTCGTCGAGCGCGACGAGGAGAAGCGGGCCGCCATGTATGTCCGCATGCAGGACATCATGGAGGACACCGGCGCCTATGTCTGGCTGGTGTTCGAGCCGGTCGAGGTCATCCATCGCGGCGATATCCGGCCGGCGATGCTGCCCGGGCCGCAGATCTACCTGCCCGGCTTCAAGAGCGCCTGATCCCCACCCGGCGCCGCCGCATGGCGCGGCGGCGCCGCTCCGTCCCCTGATCCCGAGGAGGCAAGGATGAGCGCTGTCGAAGAGCTGCGGCCGGTTCGGGAGATCGAGACGCTCTGGGTGCCGCTCGCCGACGGCACGCGGCTGGCCGCCCGGGTCTGGCTGCCCGAGGACGCCGAGAGCCGGCCGGTGCCGGTCGTGCTCGAGTACATTCCCTACCGCCGGCGCGACGGCACCCGTGACGGGGATGATCTCATGCATCCCTATGTCGCCGCGCGGGGCTATGCCTGCGTGCGCATCGACATCCGCGGCAGCGGCGATTCCGACGGCCTGATCCGCGACGAGTATCTGAGGCAGGAGCAGGACGACGCCGTCGAGGCGATCGCCTGGCTGTCGTCCCGGCCCTGGTGCACCGGGGCGGTCGGCATGATCGGGATCTCCTGGGGCGGCTTCAACTCGCTGCAGGTGGCGGCCCGCCGGCCCCCCGCATTGAAGGCGATCATCTCGGTCTGCTCGACCGACGACCGCTACGCCGACGACATGCACTACATGGGCGGCTGCGTCGTCACCGACACCCTGGCCTGGGGCTCCAGCTTCTTCGCCCGGATGGCGCGCGCGCCGGACCCGCGCATAGTCGGCGAGGCCGGGTGGCGGGAGCGCTGGCGCGAGCGGCTGGCGGCGGCCAGCCCGATCTTCGCCACGTGGCTGAGGCACCAGCGCCGGGACGCCTACTGGCAGCATGGCTCGATCTGCGAGGACCCGGCATCGGTCGAGGCGGCCGCCATGCTGGTCGGCGGCTGGGCGGACGGCTACTCGAACGCGATCTTCAGGATGCTGCGCGACCTGCCGGGCCCCCGCCAGGCGATCGTCGGCCCATGGGGCCACAAATACCCGTTCAACGGCGTGCCGGGCCCGGCCATCGGCTTCCTGCAGGAGGCGCTGCGCTGGTGGGACTTCTGGCTCAAGTCGGTCGACACGGGAATCATGCGGGAGCCGATGCTGCGGGCCTATCTGCAGGACGCCGTGCCGCCCAAGCCGCATTACGACGAGCGGCCCGGGGAATGGGTCGGCCTGGCGGCGTGGCCGGGGGCGGCGACGCCGGCGCTGTCCCTGCGGCTCGGAGCGGGGACCCTGGCCGAGCGCCCCGGCGACAGCGCGCCTCGCGCGCTCTGCTCGCCGCAGAGCACCGGCCTCGGCGGCGGCGAGTGGTGCCCCTACGGCATGGGCGGGCTCGGGCCCGAGATGCCGCTCGACCAGCGCGAGGACGACGGCAAGTCGCTGGTGTTCGACGGCGCTCCGCTGGCCGCCCCGCTGTCGCTGCTCGGGGCGCCCCGGGTCGAGCTCGCGCTTTCCTCCGATCGGCCGGAGGCGCTGGTCGCCGTCCGCCTCGAGGACGTCGCGCCGGACGGCGCGTCGACCCGGGTCACCTATGGCGTGCTCAACCTGACCCACCGCGAGAGCCACGCGACGCCAGCCGCCCTCGACCCGGGCCGGCCGGTCACGGTCACCGTGCAGCTGAACGAGGTCGGCTACGTGTTCCCGGCCGGGCACCGGCTGCGGCTGGCCGTGTCGAACGCCTACTGGCCGATCGTCTGGCCATCGCCGCGGACCTCGATCCTGACCATCGAGCCCGCCGGCTGCCGGCTCGAGCTGCCGCTGCTGCCGGCGGACGCCGATCGGCACCTCGGCTTCGGCCCGGCGGTCACGGCGCCGCCGACCCGGCGCACCTTCCTGCGGACCGGGGGGGTCCAACGTCGCATCGAGCGGGACCTTGCCAGCGCCGAGACGGTCCTCACCGTCACCCGCGACGACGGCCGGTCGATGATCGAGGCCATCGGCGTGGAGACCGAGTTCCGCAAGGTAATGCGCTACCGCATCCTGGAGGACGACCCCGCTAGCGCGCGCATGGAGATCGAGCAGCTCTACGTCAACGACTTCGGCGGGCGCCGCGCCGAGCTGACGGCCTCGACCGCACTGGCCTGCACGGCCGACAGCTTCGTCGTCACCGCCACCCTGAAGGCCCGCGACGGGACGGTCGAGATCTTCGCCCGGGACTGGACCGCGACGATCCCGCGCGACCTGGTCTGAGCCGCGGCCCACGCTCGGCCAGAACTGCGCGCCCGTCAGGTCGGACCGGGCTGCCGAAGGGCCCGACCTGCACCGGGGCCGGCCTGGGCGCCTCGGCTGTCCGGAGCGGACGGCCCTCGCCTCCCGAGCCGGCGCCGCCTCAGCCCTCGACCAGCCGCAGCGGCACTGGCGCGGCGATGGTGCCGTCGAGCACCATGCGGGTGGCGGCGGCGATGTCGGGGGCCATGGCGCGGTCGCCGTCGAGGAACGGCACGGCGGCGCGCAGGCTGGCCATCACCCCGGCGAGCGCCGGGCTGGTCGCCAGCGGCCGGCGGAAATCGACGCCCTGGGCGGCCGCGAGCAGCTCGATGGCGACGATGCCGGCGGCGTTCTCGGCCATGTCCGTCAGCCGGCGCGCGGCGTGGGTCGCCATGCTGACATGATCCTCCTGGTTGGCCGAGGTCGGCAGCGAATCGATGCTCGCCGGGGCGGCGCGCTGCTTGTTCTCCGAGGCCAGCGCGGCGGCCGTCACCTGGGCGATCATGAAGCCGGAATTGAGCCCGGGATCGGGCACCAGGAAGGCCGGCAGGCCGCTCATCCGCGCGTCGGTGAGCAGCGCGATCCGCCGCTCCGACAGCGAGCCGATCTCGGCCAGCGCCAGCGCCGCGGCGTCGGCGGCGAGCGCCACCGGCTCGGCATGGAAGTTGCCGCCGGAGAGGATCTCGCCGGTGTCGGCGAAGACCAGCGGGTTGTCGGAGACGGCGTTGGCCTCGCGCTCGACTGCGCCCGCGGCGTAGCGCAGCAGGTCGAGCACGGCGCCCATCACCTGCGGCTGGCAGCGCAGGCTGTAGGGGTCCTGCACGCGGTCGCAATCGACGTGCGAGCGGCGGATCTCGCTGCCCTCGAGCAGCGTCAGGAGTGCCCCCGCCACCGCCGCCTGGCCGGGCTGGCCGCGCACCGCGTGGATGCGCGGGTCGAAGGGCACGTCGCTGCCGGCCGCCGCGTCGGTGCTGAGCGCGCCGGCGGCGAGCGCCGCGGCGAACACCCGGTCGATGGCGAACAGGCCGTGGGCGGCGAGCGCGGTCGAGACCTGGCTGCCGTTGAGCAGGGCCAGCCCCTCCTTGGCGGCGAGCTGCAGCGGGGTGAGGCCGAGCGCCGACAGCGCCTGGGCGGCCGGCAGCAGCGTGCCGTCGAGCCGGATCTCGCCGACGCCGATGAGGGCGCAGGAGAGGTGGGCGAGCGGCGCCAGGTCGCCCGAGGCGCCGACCGAGCCCTGCGCCGGGATCGCCGGATAGGCCTCGGCCTCGAGCAGCGCCAGCAGCATCTCCAGCACCGGCCGGCGGACGCCGGAATGGCCGCGCGCCAGGCTGTTGATCTTGAGCAGCAGGATCAGCCGCACGACGCGGTCGGGCAGCAGCGGCCCGACGCCGCAGGCATGCGACAGCACCAGCCGGCGCTGCAGCTCGGCCACCGCCTCGTCGGAGATGCGGGTGCGCGCCAGGCTGCCGAAGCCGGTGTTGACGCCATAGGCGACGCGGCCCTCGTCGATCACCGCCTGCACCACCGCGGCCGAGCGCTCCACCGCCGGCCAGCAGGCGGGATCGAGCGTCACGCTGCAGGGCGTCTCGGCGAGCCGGCGGAGCTCCCCCAAGGTCAGCGTCCCGGGGGTGAGGGTGACGGTCGGGCGCGCGGGCATGGGCTCCTCCGGGCGGCGGTCAGGGCAGACAGGGATAGCACCGAAGCGGCCGCGGCGTCAGCCGAGGCGCCGCGGCGACGGGGTTGCCGGCTACGCTTCCTCGCTGCCGCGCCGGGCGACGTCGAGCGCCACCGCGCCCTGCAGCAGCGCCGGCACCAGCAGCGGCAGGGTCTCGGGCAGGGCGGCGGGCAGCGCGACCGCGGCGTCGGCGGCGGCGGCGCCGAGCAGCGCGCCGCCGGCATAGGCGAGCCACGCCGCGGCGGTGAGCGCCAGCGGCCGCCGGTCCGGCGCCGCGGCCGCGGCCGGGCGGATGCCGGCCGCCAGCTCGGCGAGGCGCAGCAGCGTGCCGGTCACCACCACGGTCTGCAGCGCGGTGCCGGCGAAGCGGCCGAGGCTCGCCCCCTGCAGCCCCATGGCGAGCGCCAGCGCGGCGGCCAGCAGCCAGCCCGGCCAGGCGGGCAGGCCGGCGAGCAGCAGCAGCGCGGCGGCGGCGAGCAGCAGGGCGGCCAGCAGCAGCGCCGGGGCGCGGCGGTCGGCCAGCCGGCGGCGCAGCAGCACGGCGAGCAGCGCGCCGGCGAGGAAGGCGGCCAGCACCAGCCCGCAGGCGGCCGCCTGGCCGGCCTCGCCGCGCGCCGCGGCGATCGCCAGCAGCACGCTGTTGCCGGTCATGTTGGCGGTGAAGATGCCGCCCAGCCGGAGATAGCCGAAGGCGTCGGCATAGCCGGCGGCGAGGCAGAGCAGGACGGCGCGCATCGCCGACGAGGGTGCCCGCGACAGGCATCCCGGATCAACCGTGCGGATGCGGCGCGGCACCCCATGTCGCGTCGCATGCAAATAGCGTCGCCGAGGCACGCGCCCGGGCGAGGCGGTTGACTAGCGTGCCCGGCGTGCCAGGATCGGGGCTTCGGCCGGCGACGACGGCTTCAGCAGCTTCAGCAGTCAAGGTGCGCGGTATGGCTGACCAGGACGGCGAACTCGATCTCAGCTCGCTTGGCGACGACGATCTCGTGCAGCAGATGCACGACGATCTCTATGACGGCCTCAAGGAGGAGATCGAGGAGGGCGTGCGCATCCTGCTGGGACGCGGCTGGACGCCCTACGACGTGCTGACCAAGGCGCTGGTCGAGGGCATGCGCATCGTCGGCATCGACTTCCGCGACGGCATCCTGTTCGTGCCCGAGGTGCTGCTCGCCGCCAACGCCATGAAGGCCGGGATGTTCATCCTGCGCCCGCTGCTCGCCGAGACCGGCGCGCCGAAGATGGGCAAGATGGTGATCGGCACGGTCAAGGGCGACATCCACGACATCGGCAAGAACCTGGTGTCGATGATGATGGAAGGCGCCGGCTTCGAGGTCGTCGACCTCGGCATCAACAACGCGGTCGAGAAGTACCTGGCGGCGATCGAGGAGCACCAGCCCGACATCGTCGGCATGTCGGCGCTGCTCACCACCACCATGCCCTACATGAAGGTGGTGATCGACGCGATGATCGAGAAGGGCATCCGCAACGACCACGTCGTGCTGGTCGGCGGCGCGCCGCTCAACGAGGCCTTCGCCCAGAACATCGGCGCCGACGCCTATTGCCGCGACGCCGCCGTCGCGGTCGAGACGGCCAAGAGCTACATGGCCAAGCGCCAGGGCTCGGTCGCCGCGCAGCAGGCGAAGTCGGCCTAGGCAAGGGAGTCCCCCGGCGGGCTGCCGGCGCGGCGGCGGGCTTCGGATCGGCTCACGCGAAGGCGCGAGGGCGCGAAAAGGGCGGCGGCGGCCGGTTCGCTCCCGCGCTTGATCCAGGTCAACGCGGGAGCGCGCGCGGCGCGGCTGAATATGGGCCGTCGGGTCGGGCTGCCTGTGCATCGCCATGTTCCTGCGTGCCATCCTGCTGATCGGCGCGCTTGCCGCGGGGCCCGCAGCATGGGCATCCGATCGCGAGATCTGCGCTTTCCCTGAGCCGGCAAACCATCTCCTGGCGACGAAGCCCGCCGAGCTGGTGGCGGCCTGCACCCGGCTCGCCCAGGCGGGCAATGCCGGCGCTCAGTACAC
>JAXMCI010000065.1:0-17277 GCA_046349435.1 Dongiaceae bacterium
GAAGGCGACCACCGCGCCATATTCCAGCCGGCCGGTGACGGCGAGCCAGCCGCCGACCAGGAACGTGCCGGCGACGCTGAAGTGGTAGAGGATGTTCATCAGGAAGTTCATCAGGTACTTGGCCCAGTAGATCCGCAGGTTGTAGCGGAAGGCCTGGTCCACCCGGCGGCCGTAGAGATGGTCGTCGACCGGACGCTCGGTGCGCATCTCGTTGATCAGCTTCTGGCCCATCGCCCGCACCGTGGCGATGCGCAGCGCCGCCAGCTGGTTGATGCGGTGCTGCAGCAGCGGGATGAAGAGCAGCTGCAGGGCGAACAGCCCGACCGCGCCGAGCGACATCCAGAGGTCGAGATGGGCGAGGTAGCCGAACACCGCGGTCAGCGTGCCGAGCTGCAGCAGCGGCTCGGCGAAGCAGGAGCCGACGAAGGCGCCGACCGGCTCGACCTCGGAGACGGCGACCGAGACCCGCGCGCCCTCCTCGGCCTCCGCCGCGTCGGGGGTGAGCTGCTCGCCCAGCACGACGCGATGCAGCCGCTGGCGCAGGGTGCGCACCGCCGTCTCGCCGACCCAGCCGCGATAGAAGTTGAGCCCGAGCTTGAGCAGCCCCTCGAGCAGGTTCACCCCGACATAGCCGAGGCCGAGCAGCAGCAGCGGCCGGAGCTCGGCCTTGGCCAGGCTCTCATTGACGATCCGCCGCTGGAACTCGAGCGGCACCATCTCGAGCGCCGAGATCGAGAGGGTCAGCACCGCCAGCCAGAGTTGATGGCGGCCGCTGTGGCGGATGGCGAAACCGAAGATGGAGCGCGGCATGGCGGCGGGCGGGTGCGGCGCGACGGCCGCGCCCGGTCCTTGTGTCTGGCTGTGACGGGATCGTGACAGCAGATCGCCGCGCCGCCAAGCCGTCGCAGGCCGGGGCCGGCCGCTAGCGCCCGGCGGAGCGCTTGACCGACTTGATGGTGCCGCGCGGGCGGCCGGAGAGCTCGGCCAGCTTGCGGTCCTGCGCGGCCAGGAAGGCCTTCACCGCGGCGAGGTCCTCGAGGCCGCCGTCGATGTCGCTGGGGACGCGGCGGTTGGAGCTCTGGGCGCCGTCCTCGTAGACGACGTCGAAGCTGATCAGCTCGGCGGGGGCGGGCTTCTTGCGGGCCATCGGGCACTCCTTGATGGGGCTGGGGCCGGGCGGGGGCCGGCCGGGCAGGCGGATAGATGGGGCGGGGAGCCGCCCTACTGCCTGTCGGGCGGGGCCGGCGTCAAGGAAATCGCGATCCGGGGTGCGTTTTGTCGCGCGCGGAGAGAAAAAATCACGGTGCGTTGACGGTCGGGGGGGAGGGTTGCCGACGATGCGATCTTCCAACGGAGGCAAAGGATGACGCTGATCTATGCCAAGGCCCGCCTGGCCGAGGGGTCGAGCAACGACCCCGCGCTGGTGCGCCGGCTGCAGACCGACCTGCGGGCGCTGGGCTATCTCGCCCGCGGCATCGACGGGATCTTCGGTCCGCGGACCGGACTGGCGGTCCGCCGGCTGCAGCACGATCTCCTGCACAATGACGGACGCTCGGCCGCCAATGACGGGCCGGCTCCGGTCGCCATGACC
Organism: Dongiaceae bacterium; assembly: GCA_046349435.1. Classification (GTDB taxonomy): domain Bacteria; phylum Pseudomonadota; class Alphaproteobacteria; order Dongiales; family Dongiaceae; genus JAXMCI01. Next base: position 1,592 of record JAXMCI010000065.1, read on the forward strand.
GACTACAATGTCGGCCACATCACGGCGGAGACCGGCCTCGTCGACGCGCGGCTCGCCGACTGCATCGAGGCGCTGGTCATCGACGAGGCGGTGCCGAAGCTGCCGCGCTCGGGCGACGGCGCGGCCGCCAATGTCGCGGCGCTGGCCGCCGCCGCGGCCGCGCCGAGCCGGCTCGCGCCGACCCCGTTCGTCGTCGCGATGGCGCGGCAGGAGAGCGGCGCGCTCCACTTCCGCGAGCCGTCCGGCCACGACGAGGACGACTTCCTGCGGCTGTCGCTGGCCGGCGACCCGGCGGCGCCCCATCGGGTGACGGCCCGCGGCTACGGCCTCGGCCACTATGTCATCCACCACCACCCGCCGCGGCCCGAGGAGCTGCGCGACCTCATCGCCAACCCGGTCAACAACCTGCAGCGCATCCGCGACGGGCTGCGCGACGCCTTCGAGGGCGGGCTGGTCGGCGGCCGGCCGGACAGCGCGGCGCCCGACCGGCTGGCCGAGCACCCGCTGCTGCCGCTGCGCGCCTGCCGCTTCCGGCCGGGCGACCCGCGCTACCTCAACGACTGCGGCAGCTGCGCCCGGCAGGCGATGCGTCGCGACATCCGGCCGAGCACCCCGCTGCATCGCGGCGCCGAGGCCACCTACGGCGCCGTGGCGGATGCCGCCTACGGCTATCCCGGCGTGCCGGACCGCGCCTGCTTCCCCTGCGACTGGCCCTACGCCGCCCGCCGCTACCGCGGCGCCGGCGTCGATTCCTACCACTACCAGGCCCGTCTGCTGATCGACCTGCGCGACGGGCCGGCCGAGGCCAATCTGCCCGACGCCGGTCAGCCCGGGTAAGCCTGGCTGTACCATTCCTCGGCAGGATCGCCCTAGGATGATGGCCGCCGGAGCTTCCGGCGACCATCATCCGTGTGGGGGAAACCGATGACCACCTGCGATCACGAGCGCGCCGCCTGCCGGCCCGGCCTGCCGGCCGCGCCGGGACGCCGCACCTTCATCAAGCTCGCGACGCTCGGCGCCGGGGTGGCGCTGCTCTACGGCGCCGCGCCGCGCCTGGCGCTGGCCGGCCATGCCAAGGCGCTGATGCTGAGCTGCATGGACTACCGGCTGATCGACGCCAATGTCAGCTTCATGCGCGAGCAGGGCCTCGACAAGGAATACGACTACGTGATCCTGGCCGGCGCCTCGCTCGGCGTGGTCAGCGACAAGTTCGCCGACTGGCACGCCACCTTCTGGCAGCATCTCGACGTCGCCATCAAGCTGCATGCGATCGAGGAGGTGATCGTCGTCGATCACCGCGACTGCGGTGCCTATCGCCTGGCGCTCGGCGCCGACGCTGTGGCGACCTCGGAGAAGGAGCTGGCCGCCCACGTCGCCACCCTGACCGAGTTCGCCCGCCAGGTCCGGGACAAGCAGCCGAAGCTCGGGCTTCAGGCCTTCCTGATGGGCCTCGACGGCAAGGCCGAGCCGATCAAGGTCTGAGGCGGCCCGCTACGGCCGGCGATCCGGCCGATCAGGCATAGACGCGCATGCCCTGGCCGTCGTCCGCCGCCCAGCGGGCGACGGCGGCGGCCAGCTTGGCGCCGCCCTCGGCCGAGGGCTCGATCTCGTGCGAGAAGTCGCCGGGGCGGTCGAAGAGCAGGCGCAGGTCGATCAGCGAGCAGCCGTAGCGGAAGCACTCCGCCAGGATCGCCTCGTTGAACAGCGGCAGCGCCATCTCGACCGCCAGCCGGCGGCCGGCATCCTCGAACCAGGGGGCGTAGATCGAGGCGACCGCGACGCTGAGCCGGCGGCGGGCGACGGTCGCCAGCAGGCGCGCATAGTCCTGGCGGAAGCGGTCGAGCGTCGGCTTCACCGCGGCCAGCGCCTCGCCGACCGAGCGGGCCGGCCGCTGCAGCAGGTCGATCTCGAGCAGCGCGTCGTTGCCGCCGACGCTGAGGAAGAGGTGCGTGGCGTCGGCCGGCACCCAGGACAGCCGGTCGATGGTCTGCTCGACCAGCCCGCCGTCGCAGGCGATGCTGGTGATGCGGGCCTCGCCCGCCAACCCGCGCAGCAGCGTCGTCACATCCTGCCCCGGCGCGACATAGGCGGCGTTGTCGATCGTCGAATCGCCGGCCAGCACGATGTGTCTGCTCATCGGATGATCCTCGCCCCATGGTTGATTCGGACGGAAACGGCTATCGTAGGGAGATGGGCATGGCGGGCCGCGGAATCGAGGAAAATCCGGCGATAGAATGATCGAGCGGATCGTCTCGGGCGGGCAGACCGGCGTCGATCGCGCGGCGCTCGATTTCGCCATCCGGCGCGGCATCCCCCACGGCGGCTGGTGCCCGCGCGGCCGCCGCTCGGAGCGCGGCCGCATCCCGGGGAGATACCGGCTGACCGAGGCCGCGTCGCCCGACTATCCCGTCCGCACCGGGCTCAACGTGCGCGACTCCGACGGCACGCTGGTCATCACCCGCGGCGTGCCGGCGGGCGGCACCCGCCTGACGGTCGAGCTCTGCCGGCAGCAGGGCAAGCCCTGCCTCGTCGTCGACCTGGGCGACGCGGCGGACGCGGCGGGGTTCGCGGCCTGGGTGGGCCGCCACGCCATCCGGACGCTCAACGTGGCGGGCCCGCGCGCGAGCGCCGCGCCCGGCATCGGCCGCGCTGCCGGCCGCGCGCTCGAGCGGCTGTTCGCGGCGCTGCCGCCGCCGTGACCGCGCCGTCGCGCGGCGGCCGCAGGCCGCGATTGCTCGGGACCGGGCGGGCCCGTCGTCACGGACGCTGCTCCGCCGCTCGCCAGGCAGCGATGGCCGCGCGGATATCGGCCACCGTGTCCTCCCAGCTCACCATCCGATAGGCGCCCGCCAGCCGGGCCTCTTCGGCAGCCAGCGCTGCGTCGTCGCCCGCCAGCCGGCGGACGGCATCCAGCCACGCCTGCGCGTCGGTCGGATCCAGGCCGATGGCCGCACCCTGGCCCGCCTCGGGGATCGAGGAGGCGGTCGAGGCGAGGCAGGCCTTGCCGGCGGCCAGGCTCTCCGCGACCGGCAGGCCGAACCCTTCGAGCAGCGAGGGGAAGACGGTGAACCGGCACTGCCGATAGAGCCAGGCGAGCGCCTCGTCATCGGCATTCGGCAGGAAGCGGACGAGGTCGCGCAGCACCGGGTCGGCCATCGCGTCGGCGACGAGCGGCCGGCCCTCGGCGTCGATGCGGCCGGCGATCACCAGCGGCAGCACCGCCTCCGGCAGCCTCGCCGCCTGCGCCCAGGCCCGCCAGACCCGCAGGAGCAACGCATGGTTCTTCCGCGCGACGACGTCGCCGACGCTGAGCACGAACCGGCCGGGCTGCAGCCCCGGCACCGCCCGGGCGACCCCCTGCGGGACCTCGCCGGCGAGGCGCAGCGTCACCACGGGCGGCCCGGCCAGCCCGCGTCGGCGCAGATGGCGCTGCAGCTCGCCGCGACTGAACTCGGAAATTGCCAGGAGCAGGGCCCCCTCGCGCACCATGAAATCGGTCGGCGGCAGGTCTGAGGCGCCCGGGTCGGCGAGCCGCGGGTCGTCGTCCTCCAGCACCTGCAGCAGGTCGAAGAAGACGAAGACGAGATGCAGCCCCTTCTCGCGCTTCAGCCGCACCAGGGCGGCATAGTCCTGCCGGTTTGCCTCCGCCGGGATCAGCAGCACGCCGCCCGGCGTGAACGGGTCCGCGGTGGCCGCCGGCGCCGGCGCCGGCACCGGCACGCGACGCGGGCGGCGGGCGAGGGCCAGCAACCGCCGGCGCAGCGCGCGCAGCGGCACCACCAGGGGATGATCCAGCCAGGCGGGTCGCGACGCACGCCAGCGGTCCGGGACGGCGGGCGCCGTCGCCAGCCGCGCGGCCTCCGCAGCCGGGATCTCGACGAAGCGTCCTGCCGCACGTTGCCAGGCGACGAAACGGACGTCGGGCGGGGCGGATCGCGCGAGGCAGGCGACGATGCCGCGCTCCACCCGCGTCGTGCCATGCGGGTGCCGGCCGACCTCTTCCAGGGTGGTTGTCAGGTCGACGAACAGCCAAGGCGTCATCGGTCGTCGGGCTCCCATCGCCTGGACCGCCCGGGCCGGGCCCGGGTCGGGCAGAGCGCGCAGCCGGAGGACGGAATTCGGCAGCGATCCGGCCAAGGCATGATCGTGCGGATCGTCCCCGGCGGCCAGACCGTCGACCAGACCGTCGACCGGACCGCAGTCCGCGCTTGCCCGGGCGCGCGGTACGGGGCCACACTCGCCCGCCTCAGCGCAGGAGCGGAGGCAGCATGGGCAAGCGCATCGTGTTCACCGGCGGCAGCGGCAAGGCGGGGCGGCACGTCGTGCCGCATCTCGTGGCCCGCGGCCACACCGTCCTCAATGTCGACCTCAAGCCGCTCGACCTGCCGGGCGTCAACACGCTGGTCGCCGACCTCGCCGACAGCGGCCAGACCTTCAACGCGCTGACCATGCATTTCGGCTTCGCGGGATTCGAGGCCGGCCGCCCCGCCGCCCCGCCCGATGCTGTCGTGCATTTCGCCGCCATCCCGCGGGTGCTGATCGAGCCGGACAACAAGACCTTCGCGGTCAATGTGATCAGCACCTACAACGTGATCGAGGCGGCGATGAAGCTCGGCGTCCGCAAGGTGGTGATCGCGTCGAGCGAGACGACCTACGGCGTCTGCTTCGCCGAGGGCGACAAGGACTACAAGCGCTTCCCGCTCGAGGAGGATTACGAGATCGACCCGATGGACAGCTACGGCCTGTCCAAGCAGCTCAACGAGCAGACCGCCCGCGCCTTCGCCGCGCGCTACGGCAGCGACATCTACGCGCTGCGCATCGGCAACGTCATCGAGCCGCACGAGTATGACCGCTTCCCCGGCTTCGTTGCCGATCCGCCGTCGCGCAAGCGCAACGCCTGGAGCTACATCGACGCGCGCGACCTCGGCGAGATCGTCCATCTCTGCCTGGAGAAGGACGGGCTCGGCTTCCAGGTCTTCAACGCCGTCAACGACACCATCACCGCCGACATCCCGACGATGGAGTTCCTCGCCCGCTACAGCCCGGGCGTGCCGGTCACCCGCCGGCTGGAGGGCTTCGAGGCGCCGCTTTCCAACCGCAAGGCGCGCGAGGTGCTGGGGTTCAAGGAGCAGCATGACTGGAGGAAGCATGTCCCCGGCCGCTGAGCCCGGCGCCGGCCCGCGCCTGAAGGACCGGGTCGCGATCGTCACCGGCGCGGCGCAGGGCATCGGCCTGGCCTGCGCCGAGCGCTTCCGTGCCGAGGGCGCCAGGCTGATGCTGTCCGACGTCAACGAGGCGGCGGGCGCGGCCGCGGCGGCCCGGCTCGGCGTGCCCTTCCTGCGCGCCGACGCCGGCGTCAAGGCCGATGTCGATGCGCTGGTCGCCCGCGCCGTCGAGCTGCATGGCCGGGTCGACATCATGCTGGCCAATGCCGGCATCCTGCACGCCGCCGACTTCCTCGAGTTCGGCGAGGCGGAGTTCGACCGGGTCATCCGCACCAACCTCAAGTCGGTCTTCCTCTGCGGCCAGGCGGCGGGCCGCCAGATGGTGAGGCAGGGCGGCGGCGGAGTGATCATCTCCATGTCGTCGATCAACGCCGTGGTGGCGATCCCCAACCAGGCCGCCTACGCCGCCTCCAAGGGCGGCGTCAACCAGCTGACCAAGGTGATGGCGATCGCGCTGGCGCCGCACGGCATCCGCGCCGTCGCCATCGGCCCCGGCACGATCATGACGGAGATGGCGCGGGGCTTCGTGCTGCAGGATCCCGCGAGCCGGCACCGCATCCTGTCGCGCACCCCGCTCGGCCGGGTCGGCGCCGCCGCCGAGGTCGCCGCAGTGGCCGCCTTCCTCGCCAGCGACGACGCCTCCTACATCACCGGCCAGACGATCTATCCCGATGGCGGGCGCCTGGCGCTCAACTACACCGTGCCGGTGGCCGAGGACTGAGGAGACGACCCTTGACCATCCGCATCGGCCTGATCGGCGCCGGCAACATGGGCGCCGACCACGCCCGCACCATCGTCACGTCGGTCGGCGGCGCCGCGCTCGCAGTGGTCCACGATGCGGATGCCGGCCGCGCCCGCGCCGTGGCGCGGGCCGGCGCCGAGGCCCGCGTCGCCGCTACGGCCGCGGAGCTCATCGCCGACCCTGCGGTCGACGCGGTGCTGGTCTGCTCGCCCGACGCGACGCACGCGCCGCTGGCGCTCGCCTGCATCGCGGCCGGCAAGCCGGTGCTGGTCGAGAAGCCGCTCGCCGCCAGCCTCGAGGAGTGCCGTGCCGTGATCGCCGCCGAGATCAAGGGCGGGCGCCGGCTGGTGCAGGTCGGCTTCATGCGCCGCTTCGACCCCGGCTATCGCGCGATGAAGCAGGCGCTGAGCGAGGGCCGGCTCGGCGCGCCCCTGTTCCTGCACTGCATCCATCGCAACGCGGTCGGGCCGGACTACCTGACCTCGGAGCTGGTGATCGCCAACTCGGCGGTGCACGAGATCGACATCGCCCGCTTCCTGCTCGGCGGCGAGCTCGCCTGGGCGACGGTGATCAGCCCGCGCGCCAGCCGCATGGCGCCGCAGCGCCAGCCGCAGCTGATCCTGCTGGAGACCGCCGACGGCGTGGTGGTCGACGTCGAGGCGTTCGTCGATGCCGGCTACGGCTACGACGTGCGGGCGGAGCTGGTCTGCGAGGCCGGCGCGGTCACCCTGACGCCCGGCCCGGCCGTGTCCACGCGGGAGTCCGGCAGCCAGAGCCTCGCCATCGAGCAGGACTGGCGCGACCGCTTCCGCGCCGCCTATCGCGAGCAGCTGGCCGCCTGGGTCGAGTGGATCCGCAGCGGCCCGCCGCAGGGCTCCAGCGCCTGGGACGGCTACGCTGCCTCGGTCGCCGCCGCCGCCTGCCTCGAGGCCTGGCGAACGCGGACCCGCACCAGGGTCGCGCCCGAAGAGACGCCTGCCTTCTACCGGTAGGCGTCGCCGCGCCAGCGCCTTCATCCACGGGCGTCGTTGCGGTCCATTCGGCGAACGGATAGCGTCGGTCGGCGCGGACGCCGCTGCCGGGGAGGATGCCATGCTGAAGCCGATCAACCCGCCGGACATCGCACCGCCCTTCAGCCGCTACAGCCAGGGTGTCGAGGCTCCGGCAGGGCTTCGCTGGCTCTACATCTCCGGACAGGTCGGCGTGCGGCCGGACGGTACGCTGGAGGACGGCTTCACGGCCCAGGCCGAGCGGGCCTGGGACAACCTGCTCGCCGTCCTCGCGGCGTCCGGCATGGGGCCGGCCGACATCGTCAAGGCCAACGTCTACCTGACGCGGGGCGGCGACCTGGCCGAGTCGCGCCGCATTCGCGACGCGAAGCTCGCCGGCGGAGCGCCTGCCTCGACGCTGGCGGTCGTCGCCGGGCTCGCCAACCCGGCCTGGCTGTTCGAGGTCGAGGCCGTCGCCGCCCGCGCCTAGCCGGGCGCACGGCAGGGCACGATCCCGGCACCGCCCGTTCCCGTGCAGCGACCAGGATCCCGGCCGAACGAGCTCGCCCGGCGGCATGCCGGCAGGCATGCCCGCCGAGACGCCTCGATCCGATGACCCGCTTCACGGATTCCCCGGTTCTCGTCTTCGCGGCCACGTTCGCCGGCCTGTGGCTGACGACGCGGCTGGGCGCGCTCCTGCTCAGGAAGCTGGTGCCGCTCCAGGAGAAGATCCGCGATGATTTCGGCCCGATCCTGGCCGCCACGCTGACCCTGCTCGGGCTCATCATCGGCTTCAGCTACACGATGGCGACGGCCCACTACGATCTGCGCAACACCCACGAGGCGTCCGAGGCCAACGCCATCCGCACCGAATACCTCCGGGCCGGCCTGCTGCCGGCCGACGACGCGGCGAAGCTGCGGGCGCTGCTGCGCGACTATCTCGATCAGCGCATCGCCTTCCACAAGGCTCGCACCGAAGCGGACATCCCGCCGGTCACTGCCCGCACGGCGCAGCTGCAGGCCGCCTTGTGGTCGGTCGTCGAGTCCGCCGCCGCTGCGCGGCAGACCAGCGTGGTCGCCCTGGCGGTCTCGGGCCTCAACGACGTCTTCGACGCCGAGGGCCACACCCGCGCGGCCTGGTGGAACCGGGTCCCGCCGGCGGCATGGTATCTGATGGCCATGATCGCCATCTGCTGCAACCTGCTGATCGGCTACGGCGCGCGGGACGCCAGGTCGGAACGCATGCTGCACGCGATCCTGCCGCTTCTCGTCTCGATCTCCTTCTTTCTCATCGCCGATATCGACAGCCCGCGCGGCGGCATCATCCGCCTCAGCCCGCAGAACCTCGAGGTCCTCGCCGCATTGAAGGATCTCGGCTGAACCTTGCCGATCAGCCCGGCCGCACGATGCAGCGGAATCCGATGTGGCTCATGCCGGTGTCGATCATCTGCGGCTGGCGCGCCGCCGGGCGGTAGCGCAGGCAGTAGTTGGGCGCGCACAGATGCGACCCGCCCTTGACGACCTTGCGCGGAATGCGGAACTGCGGCTGCCTGGGGTTGTAGCTCTTGTCGGGCGAGAGGATGCGCGGATTGATCCGCGGCGTGCAGCATGGCTTGGCGCCGTCGTCGGCATGGCGCGGAACGTACCAGTCGCTGGTCCATTCCCAGACGTTGCCGGCCATGTCGCACAAGCCGTATCCGTTCGGCGGGAAGGCTCCGACCGGAGAGGTCCCGGCATAGCCGTCGATCAGCAGGTTCTGCCAGGGGAATTCCCCCTGCCAGTTGTTGGCCATCGGCTTGCCGCCGGGGAAATCCTCGTCGCCCCAGGTGAACTTCTTGCCGTCCAGCCCGCCGCGGGCGGCAAGCTCCCACTCCGCTTCGGTCGGCAACGCCGCTCCCGCCCAGCGGGCGAAGGCCTCGGCGTCCTCGTAGGCGACATGCACCACCGGGTGCCGCTCCATCCCGTCCAGCGAGGAGTCCGGTCCCAGCGGATGACGCCAGCTCGTCCCCGGCACCCAGGCCCACCACAGGGAATAGTCGTGCAGGTCGACCGGTCCGGCGGCCGGACGGAACAGCATCGAGCCCGCCCGCAGTTTCTCGGCGGGCAGGCCGGGGAAGTCCGCCGGATCGAGCGGGCGCTCGGCGACCGTGACATAGCCGGTGGCCGCGACCATCGCGGCAAATCGCTCGTTGGTGACGGCGTACCGGTCCATCCAGAAGCCGTCGACGCGGACCTCATGGACCGGCCGCTCCTCGGGATAGAAGTCCTCCGAGCCCATCCGGAAGGTGCCGCCGGGGATCCACAGCATATCGGGATGCGGCGCCTCGCCGGGCGGCCCGGGCACCGGATCGCAGAGCGGTCGTTCGGAGGATGACTGCATCGTCGGCTCGCGAGAATGTCCCCGGATGAAGTCGCAGCGGGCCGCGTCGCCGCGGCCCGCTGCTCCGGTCATCGAGGCGGCAGGGTCAGTGATTGGCGCCGCCGCTGGCGTCCTGGATCTGCCGCAGCACGGCGTCGAGGTTGAACGACGCCGGCTTCTGGCGCGGCGGGAACTGCTTGAACGCCGCGATCTGCTGGGCCACCACCGCCTGCATGGCGTAGATGATGTAGGCGTGGGAGATCACCCAGTCCCAGTAGGTGTTCGAGTTCTCGTCCGCCCGTTCGAACGGGTCGCGGCGCAGGTTGAACATCTTCGGGGCCCTGAGCTTCACGAACGGCTCGAACCAGCACTGCAGCTGCCTCGCCCGCTGCTCCATCAGCACGACCTTCCAGTCGCCCATGCGGATGGCGAGGATCTCGCCGTCGTCGCTGATGTAGAAGAATGATTTCCTGGGACTTTCCTTCGCCTCCCCGGTCAGGTAGGGCAGCATGTTGAACCCGTCCAGGTGAACCTTGTAGGTCCGGTCGCCGGCCTTGTGGCCCTGGAGCAGCTTCTCCTTGATGTCCGGCACGCCGGCTGCGGCCAGGAAGGTCGGCAGCCAGTCCTGGTGCGAGACGATGTCGTTCAGCACCGTCCCCGGCTTGATCTTGCCCGGCCAGCGCATGAACGAGGGCACGCGCCAGCCGCCCTCCCAGTTGGTGTTCTTCTCGCTGCGGAAGGGCGTGATCCCGGCGTCCGGCCAGGTGTTGTAGTGCACGCCGTTGTCGGTCGAGTACATCACGATGGTGTCTTCGGCGATGCCGAGCTCGTCGAGCTTCTGCAGCATCCGCCCGATGTTCTCGTCGTGCGCCACCATGACGTCGTTGTAGTCGCCCTGGCCGCTCTTGCCCTTGTGCTTCTCCGCGCAGTGGGTGCGGAAATGCATCCCCGTCGTGTTGTACCAGACGAAGAAGGGCTTCCCGTCCTTGTGGCTCTTGTCGATGAAGTTGAGGGCGTGCTCGGTCGCCTCCTCGTCGACGGTCTCCATGCGCTTGCGGGTGAGCGGGCCGGTATCCTCGACCTTCTGGCCGCCCTTGCCGTCGCTCCAGCAATGGAGCACGCCGCGCGGCCCGAACTGCTTCCTGAAGGCGGGGTCCTTCGGATAGTCCGCCTGTTCCGGCTCTTCCTCGGCGTTGAGGTGGTAGAGGTTGCCGAAGAACTCGTCGAAGCCGTGCATCGTCGGCAGGAACTCGTCCTTGTCGCCGAGGTGGTTCTTGCCGAACTGGCCGGTGGCGTAGCCGAGCGGCTTCAGCAGCTCCGCGATGGTGGGGTCCTCGGACTGCAGGCCGACGTCGGCCCCCGGCATGCCGACCTTGGTCAGGCCGGTCCGGATCGGGTTCTGGCCGGTGATGAACGCGGCGCGCCCGGCGGTGCAGCTCTGCTGGGCGTAGTAGTCGGTGAAGGCGACCCCCTCGTTGCCGATGCGATCGATATTGGGGGTCCGGTAGCCCATCTGGCCGCGACTGTTGTAGCTGATGTTCCACCAGCCGATGTCGTCGCCCCAGAGGATCAGGATGTTCGGTTTGCGCTTCTCGGCCATTTTCGGGTCTCCTCGGTTGATGTTGGCGGGCTAAGAGTTGTCGATGCTCGAGACTGCGCCGCTTGGTCGCATCGGTGGGATGCCCGGGACAGCCGCCCGCTCCCTTGAGGGGCTGGGCTTGCCGCGGGGATCCCGGATGGAGCTGCTGGCGGGCGACCTCCTGGCTATGCTACGTGCAAAATCACCGCGAGCGCGGCGCTGACGCCGATGAAGAAGAGCACGATCGCCACGCTGAGGGAGGCGGGCCAGCGATTGACCTGATCTACCCCGGCGAGCGGCCTGAAATTCTCGCTCCACAAGTAGCGTATCAGCTCGCGATACTGCAGCGTCGAGATGGCCAGCGCCAGGACGCCGGCCAGGATCAGGGACAGGCCGAGGTATCGTGGAGCCTGCGGGATTATGGGCGCCGTCTCTTCCGCGTTGTGGAGGCGCTCGAAGAACTGCACGATCGTGAAGCCGAAGCCGATCAGCGAGGCGGCCGTTCGCACCCAGGCCAGGTAGGTGCGCTCGATCGCCAGCCTGGTGCGCAGCCACGCGAAGTGGCTGTCGGCCGTGACGCGTAGCGCAAACCGCTCCTCAGAGCCGCCGGCCTGCTCCGTCAATCTCTCCCCCCGGAGCAAAAGACCCTCATTCTGCAGCACCTTCTATCACAGCCGCGATTGCGGGCAACCTTACAACTGGGCGGCCCGAAAAGGTCACTCCGCGCCTCGCCGACGGTGCGCGGAGCAGCGGTCCCGGCCGGCCCTACGCGCGTCGCCGCAGGCGGCCCATGACCAGGGTCGAGACCAGGAAGATCATGTTGGGCGTGATCATCAGCGCGCAGAAGGCGGCCAGGTGGGCCTGGATCCCGGCATCGGGAAAGCTGCGGGCGGCTATCGCCAGCGAGAGCGCCACGTTCCGCATGCTCGTGGCCGCGGCCAGGACCTGGCGCGTCTCCCTGCCCGGACCGCCGCTCAGCCAGCCGATGACTCCGGTGACCAGGATGAAGCCGACCATGGCCGCCACCTCCGGCCCGTCGATCTCGGCCATCGCGTCTCGCCGGACCTGCATCGTGATGCCGATGAAGAGGAAGAAGGCCAGGGTGCCGACGAGCGCCATCGGGCGGCTCAGCCGATCGGCCAGGTGCTCGGCGCGGTGCCGAAGCAGGATGCCGAGCCCGATCGGCAGCAGCATGAAGAGAACGAGGTACCCGAATCCCCGTGCGTAGGGCACGACCAGCGACAATTCGGCAGGTAGCAGGAGGGACATCAGCAAAGGCGACAGCAGGATCGACGACGCGGTCAGAAGAAGCGCCGTCGTTCCGGCGAAGGCCAGGACGTCCTTGCGCTTGCTGGTGAACTGGACGGCCGTCACCCCGCCCGGTGCGCAGGCCAGCACGAGAATGGCATCCGCGGCGAGCGGCGTCATCGGGACGATCCTGGTCACCAGCCAGCCGAGCGCGGGGACCGCCAGGTAGTTGACGGCGAGCGATCGGAGCAGCAGGTCCTTTCGCGCAACCGTGGCGCCGAGGTCCCGCAGGTGGACCCGCAGGCCGATGCCCGCCATCGAGGTCACCAGGTAGAAGACCAGGACCGCCAATTGCAGCGAGCTAAGCATCTGTCGGCCCCTCCCTGTCCATCGCAGCCCCCGAGCCCTCAGCCGAACGGCGTCAGGATGGCGGCGTAGATCAAGCCGCCCGCCAGGAACGGCCAGAAGCGGCCCTCGTTGCCGTGCGGCAGCTCCTCGATCAGGCTGATGGCGATGATGGCGCCGGACAGCAGCGCCAGGGGCAGGATCATCAGCGGCGTCGGCAGCTCGCCCGCGACGCCGAGTGCCCAGCCCGCGATCGCCGCGCCGGCGAGGATGTAGCAGCCGAACCGGGCATAGCTGTCGCCATATTCGCGGCGCAGCGAATGATCGACCGTCAGGAAGTGCGTGCCCATCGCGATGGCGAAAAGCAGGATGGGTACCTCCTGCTCCTCGATGGCGTTGATCCTCGTGTAGGTCACCATTCCGGCATAGACGGCGAATATGGCGATGTGCAGGAGATAGGACAGGCCCGGGGCCCGGGCCTTGCCCGACGCCTGATCGCCGGCCGGGCGGGACCAGACCACCAAGCGCTCCACCCCGTAGAACAGCACGAATCCGGCAAGGGCGCTCAGCGATACGAGATAGGCCGGAAGCTTCGTCGTCCAATCGGCCATCGAACGGACCAGCACCGCCCTGGCGGCTTCGACTTCCGGCAGGAGATGGACGAAGACGTAGGCGACGGAAATCCCGGCCGAGAACGACAGCAGGCTGCGCCGGTCGCGGACCAGTCGCCCGGGCAGCCAGACGCGGTCTCCGAAGACGAAGATCGCGGCGAGCAGAAGCGCGAGGCCAAAGGGTTCGACGGCGCTGACCATGACCCCGGATACTTGCGGCTAGGTCCTGCACCCATGAGGAGGCTTCCCCCCTGGGCACGGATGGGAGCCAAGCCATATCACAGATCCAGGCCCCCGAGGGGCGCCCCCACCGTCCGATGCCGGGTCGGAGCGCGGGGAAGGCGCGGTCAGAAGAAGCGGATGGTCGAGCCGATGATCGGTCCGTGCACCCACATGTCCCAGCGGAACTCGTTCCGGCCGTTGCCCTGCTGATAGTCCTGGTAGAGCCCCTTGTAGCCGGCCCACACCGTCGACTCGAGGCCGAAGAGGGAGAACTGGTAGCCGACCAGCCCCATGCCGGAGAACGCGAACTCCGAGCCGACGCCGAAGCCGCCGACGTTGGCGTCCAGCAGGGCCTTCCAATGGTCGGCGATGTCGACCTGGACGCGTCCGCCGACGATCGGATCGACCCAGTCGAAGCTCTTGTCGACCGACTGGTTGATCCGTAACGGCCCGATGCGCTTGAGCTTGAAGTCCAGGCCGAGGTTCGTATACCGGATGCCGGCATAGACGTCCGCGTTGAACCCCCAGTTCCAGGTCCCCTGGCCATCCGGGCTCAACTGCCGCGGCGCATCGAGGAAGTTGTAGAAGACCGCGCTCTCGATGTAGGTCATCTCGACGGTCGCGTCGCCCCGCGCGAAGCCGAAGGGGCCGGACAGGTCATCGAACCCGACTTGGTTGTAGAGGCCGTCGACATAGACGCCGACCCGTCCCTTCCGGACGCCGAGCCGCCCCTCGACGGCAATCAGCGAATCGGCGTTGTCGAGGATATCGATGAAGCCGGCATCGACGGGGATCTGGCGACCGCCGAGCACCCCGATGTTGCCGTCGAACGATGTCGCCCAGAGGTAGGTGCTGAGGTCGACATGCCAGTCGCCGTCGAAAGGACCCTCGGCGTAGGCGAAACCGGCCCAGAGGGACAGGATCGCGCCCCAGAACAGACCCGCCAGCCGCATTTTTCCGATCCTTCCCCAATGCAATGGCCGTTGCCCGACGACGCAGCCGGGGCCCGCTTGCCGACGACCGAGATCCGCAAGCCTGTTGGCCGGCGTCGGCGCCGCGTCGCGATCCCCGTCCACCGGTGTCCGCGCCCCGCCCTGGTCGTCGGCGTCGCGGGTCCGGCGATCAGGGATTGGCCGGCGGCGCGATGCAGGCACCGAAGACCACGAACCCCACCTGGTCGCCGACCGCGGCGAGGCTCATCTTGCCCGACGAACGGCCGATATTGATCGTCCAGCTCACCGAGTCCTGGACGCCTTCTAGGACCAGCAGGTCGCCGGCCTGGCCGACCACGTCGATCTTCGTCGACACGGCGCCGTCGGTCGTCTCGCCGGCAATGGTGTGCTGCTGGACGTCGACCGTGACGAACTGCGGCAGGTTGATGGCGGCCGCACTGTCGCGCGTGCACTGGCTGCCCGGCTCGCAGGACGCTGCGTCGATCAGGGCGCAGGTGAAGGGCTTGGTGCCATCGAAGGGCGCCGCCGTCGCGACGCCGGCCGAGCCGATCGCAAGCAGCGCGGCCAACATGGCCTTGGCGAATTGCATCTGAGGTCCTCCGGCTGCTAGCTGACGATGTAGCCGCGCCCCTGCATGCAGGCTCTCATGGCCCGGTTGTAGGCGTCGCGCTGGTTGTTGTTGTTGTTCCCGGAATCCCGCTGGGAGTTCCGGTTGCGGTTCTGGTCGGCGCGCCGCATGCCGCCGAGCAGCGCACCGGTGCTGGCGCCGATCGCGGCACCCCTGCCGGCATTGCCGGCGATGGCGCCGCCGACCGCTCCAACGGCCGCGCCGCGCGCGCCGCCCTGCAGCAGGCCGCCGGCAATCGGCTGGGAGCCCGACCCGGAGCCGGAGCCGGATCCGCCGCCGCCGCCCATCGACGGGTCGAAGCCGGACTGCTGCACCGCCCAGCTATGGCACTCGAAGCGGTCGCGGTCCTGCTGGGCCTGGGTCTGGCCCTGCGCCGGATAGATGATCAATTGCTGCGCGAGCGCAGGCCAAGACAGAAATCCCAGGACTACGATCAGGAGCCCGCCTGTTCTTGCTCGTGTCATCGAAATGCTCCTCCCCCCGAGCCTGCTTCCGCAGGACTTGTCAAGGCGCGACGAATCCTAGCGATCCTGCGGCGGACGTCAAGCCAAGCTCGTCCGTGACCGATCGCCGGCTCCGCATCCTCATAACCCCCGCGAACGCCGACGCCGGGATTCGGATCGTCACGGCTCGTGGCTGGGGTGCGCCTCAGAGGATACTGGCAAACCGCGGAGCAACCGCTCATGGCCTGGAACACGGGTCCACTCCGTCGCCGGCGCCACACGGCTTCTCGCCGGCCCGTCCTTGGTGTGCTACGGTGGCTTTGCAGTTGACACATGAGAACG
>JAXMCI010000066.1:0-16509 GCA_046349435.1 Dongiaceae bacterium
TGCACTAGTTCTAGGCCGAGCTGACCGAGCTAAGCTCCGCCCTATCGCCCGTCCTCACCAACCAACCACCCCCTTGCAGTGCCGCGCCCCCGCGACTAGCTTTGCCCGCCCCGACAAGGACCGACGATGCCAGCCACCCCCGAGACCCGCGCCTTCGGCCGGGCCGCCGATGCGCTCCGGCCCGTGCTGCTCGAGCCGAACGTCAACAAGCATGCCGAGGGCTCGTGCCTGGCCCGGTTCGGCGACACGCAGGTGATCTGCACCGCGACGGTCGAGGACCGCGTGCCGCCCTTCCTGCGCAACACCGGGCGCGGCTGGGTCACGGCCGAGTACGGCATGCTGCCGCGGGCGACCAACACGCGCAGCGACCGCGAGGCGGCGCGCGGCGGGCAGGGCGGCCGGACCCACGAGATCCAGCGGCTGATCGGGCGGTCGCTGCGCGCCGTGACCGATCTCGCGCGGCTCGGCGAGCGGCAGATCAAGATCGACTGCGACGTCATCCAGGCCGATGGCGGCACCCGCACGACCGCCATCACCGGCGCCTATGTCGCGCTGCACCTGGCGGTGCAGCACCTGCAGCGGGTTCGCGCCATCCCCTCCTGGCCGCTCACCGACCATGTCGCGGCGGTGTCCTGCGGGCTGGTCGGCGGCACCGCGCTGCTCGACCTCGACTATGCCGAGGACAGCCAGGCCGAGGCCGACGCCAACTTCGTGCTGACCGGCCAGGGCGGGCTGGTCGAGATCCAGGCCACGGCCGAGCAGCGGCCGTTCGACGAGGCCGCCTTCGCGGCGATGCTCGGCCTGGCGCGGCACGGCATCACCGAGCTCGTCTCGCTGCAGCGCCGCGCCGTCGGGCTCGGCTGAGCCGCGATGTCCCGCCGCTTCACCGGGGACAAGCTGGTCCTCGCCACCCATAACCCGGGCAAGCTGCGCGAGATCGCCGAGCTGCTGCAGCCCTTCGGGGTGCGGGTGCTGTCGGCGGCCGGGCTCGGCCTGCCGGCGCCCGACGAGACCGGCGCCAGCTTCATCGCCAATGCCGAGATCAAGGCGCGGGCGGCGGCCGACGGCGCCGCGCTGCCGGCCCTGGCCGACGATTCCGGGATGGCGGTGGCGGCGCTCGACGGCGCGCCGGGCATCTACTCGGCGCGCTGGGCGGCCGACGGCAAGGATTTCGGCGCCGCCATGGAGCGGGTCGAGCGCGAGCTGCAGGCGCGCGGCGCCGCGGCGCCGGAGCGGCGCGGCGCGCAGTTCGTCTGCGCCCTGTCGCTGTGCTGGCCGGACGGCCATTGCGAGAGCTTCGAGGGCACCGTCGCCGGCACGCTGGTCTGGCCGCCGCGCGGCGGCAACGGCTTCGGCTACGACCCGATGTTCCAGCCGGACGGCCACGATCTCACCTTCGGCGAGATGGATCCTGCCGCCAAGCACGCCATCAGCCACCGCGCGGCCGCCTTCCGCCAGCTGACGCGCGCCTGCTTCGGCCGATGACGGGCGAGGGCGGCTTCGCCCTCTATGTGCACTGGCCGTTCTGCCTGGCCAAGTGCCCCTATTGCGACTTCAACAGCCACGTCCGCGACGCGATCGACCAGCCGCGCTGGCGGGCGGCGCTGCTCGCCGAGCTCGACCACTACGCCGCCGAGACCCCCGGGCGCCGGCTCGACAGCATCTTCTTCGGCGGCGGCACGCCGTCGCTGATGGACCCGGAGACGGTGGCGGCGGTGATCGCGCGGGCGACGCGGCACTGGCCGGCGGCGGCCGGCCTGGAGGCGACGCTCGAGGCCAACCCGACCTCGGTCGAGGCCGGGCGCTTCGCCGCCTACGGCGCGGCCGGGGTCAACCGGGTGTCGCTCGGCGTCCAGGCGCTCGACGACCGGGCGCTGGCCCGGCTCGGCCGCCGGCACAGCGCCGCCGAGGCGCGCGCCGCCATCGCCGTGGCGCAGCGCCACTTCGCCCGCAGCTCCTTCGACCTGATCTATGCCCGGCCGGGCCAGGACCTCGCCGGCTGGCTGGCCGAGCTCGACGAGGCGCTGGACCTGGCCGCCGAGCATCTCTCGCTCTACCAGCTGACGATCGAGCCCGGCACGGTCTTCGAGGGCGCGGCGCGGCGCGGCGAGCTGGTGCTGCCCGGGGAGGATGACGCGGCTCTTCTCTACGAGGCGACCCAGGAGCGGCTGGAGCGCGCCGGCCTGCCGGCCTACGAGATCTCCAACCATGCCCGCCCCGGCGCCGCGTGCCGGCACAACCTCGTCTACTGGCGCTATGGCGACTATGTCGGCATCGGGCCCGGCGCCCATGGCCGCCTGACGCTGGGCGGCGCGCGGCTGGCGACCCGCCAGCATCGCGCGCCGGAGGCCTGGCTCGCCGCGGTCGAGCGCGCCGGCCACGCCACCCGGCAGCGCGAGCCGGTGCCGGAGGACGCCCAGGTCGCCGAATGGCTGATGATGGGGCTCCGCCTCGCCGAGGGCGTCGGCGAGGCGCGATCCATGAGGCTGTTCGGCCGCGGGCTCGATGCACTGGTGCCCGCGGCGCGCCGTGCGCCGCTGGTCGAGGCGGGCTACCTGGAGTCGGACGCCACCGGGTTGCGGGCTACCCCGGCCGGGCGGCAGCGGCTCGATGCCGTCCTGCGAGCCCTGCTGGCGTAGTGCTGCCGGAGAAGCCGGATTGATTCACGCGGAGGCGCGGAGCCGCGGAGGAGGGGTGCGCGACCGGCGACGGTGTCCTCCTCCGCGGCCTCCGCGCCTCCGCGTGAGAAAAATCTTACTGCGTCAGCACCGCGAAGCTCTCGGGGGCCGGGTCGATCTGGGCCGGGCCGTCCTTGCGGATCTCGTAGACGGCGAGGCCGCGCTGGACCACCCCGTCGGGGGTGAAGCGGAAGATGCCGTCGACGCCGGAGAAGCCGGAAGGCTCGGTCAGGGCCGCGGTGGAGAAGTCGGGCCCGCGCTTGGCCAGCGCCAGCGCCAGGGTGGCGGCGTCGTAGGCGAGGCTGGCCAGCCGCGGCGGGCTGCTGCCATAGGCCGCCATGTAGCGCTGCGCGAAGGCGGTCCAGCTCTCGGTCGGCGGCGCGGCGTACCAGCCGCCGACCAGCGCCGGCTCGGCGGCGAGCGACGGGTCGTCCCACTGCATGGTGCCGAGCAGGTGCACCTTGCTGGGATCGATGTCGAAATAGGGCAGCAGCGGCGCGACGATGCGCAGCCGGTCGCCGCCCTCGGCCAGCATCACCGCGTCGCCCTCGGCGCCGACGCTCCTGGCCAGCGCCTTGACCGCCTCCGAGGGGTCGCGGCTGGAAGGATCGTAGAACTGGGTGTCGACGAGCTGCCCGTTATAGTGGGCGACCGCATCCTGCAGGGCGGAGGCGACGCGGTTGCCGTAGGCGGTGCTCGGCGCCAGGGCGGCGAAGCGGTGCACCCCCTGGCTGCTGGCATAGCCGACCACCCGGTCGACCTGGCCCTGCGGCAGCATGCCCATGACGAAGACCCCGCCGCCGGCGGCGTCGCGATCGTTGGAGAAGCTGATCACCGGCACGCCGAGCGGCTGCGCCACCGGGCCGACCGCCTTGGCGGCGCTGGCGAAGACCGGCCCGAGGAGGATGCGCGCGCCGTCGTCGATCGCCGCGCGGGCCGCCGCCGGGGCGCCCTCGGGAACCGCCTCGGTGTCGCGCACGACCAGGGCCACGTCGTCGCCGCCGACGTCGAACAGCGCCATCTGGGCGGCCTGCAGCATGGCCTGGCCGAGGCCGGCGCTGTTGCCGGAGAGCGGCAGCAGCAGGCCGATGCGGATCGGCGCCCCCGGGCTGCCCGGGACCACCGGCACCGCCGGCGCGGTCACCACCGGGGCGGGGGCCGACGGGGCCGCCGCTTGCCCCTGGCCGGAGCGGACGGGTACGTTCTGCGGCGTCGTGCAGCCGGCCAGCGCGGCGCCGGCGACGGCGAGCAGCAGAAGCAGGGAGCGGCGCGGCGATGACCAGGCGCTCTGGCGGCGAATCGACGGCAGGCTCACTTACGCCCTCCAGCGGGACCGAGCGGGACGGCGAGGAGCCTATAGGCGACGCCGCGGGAAGTAAATCGAGCGGCGGGGCGGCCGCGCCGCCCGGCCTCACCCTGGTGGCGACGCCGATCGGCAACCGCAACGACGTCACCCTGCGGGCGCTGGCGGTGCTGGGGGCCGTCGACCTGGTGGCCTGCGAGGACACGAGGGTGACCGCCCGGCTGCTGGCGATGCACGGGCTGAAGGCCCGGCTGCTGCCCTATCACGAGCACAATGCCGAGCGCATGCGGCCGCAGCTGCTGGCGCGGCTGGCGGCCGGCGAGCGGATCGCGCTGGTCAGCGACGCCGGCATGCCGCTGGTCTCCGACCCCGGCTTCAAGCTGGTGCGGGCGGCGATCGAGGCCGGGCTGCCGGTGACCGCCGCGCCCGGGCCCTCGGCGGCGCTGACCGCGCTGGTGCTCTCCGGCCTGCCGAGCGACCGCTTCCTGTTCGCCGGGTTCCTGCCCGCCAAGGGCGGCGCGCGCCGCGCCGAGCTCGCGGCGCTCGCCGCGGTGCCGGCCACCCTGATCGTCTTCGAGGCGGCGTCGCGGCTGGCCGCGTCGCTCGCCGACATGGCGGCGGTGCTGGGCCCGCGCCCGGCGGCGGTGGCGCGCGAGCTGACCAAGCTCTACGAGGAGGTGCGGCGCGCGCCGCTGCCCGAGCTCGCCGCCCACTACGCGGCGGCCGGGCCGCCGCGCGGCGAGATCGTCGTCGTGGTCGGGCCACCCATGGCCGAGCCCGGCGCCGCGGTCGACCTCGACGCGGCGCTGCGCCAGGCGCTGGCCGGCGCCAGCCTGCGCGACGCCGTGGCGGCGATGGCGGCCGCCACCAGCCGGCCGCGCCGCGAGGTCTATCGCCGGGCGCTGGCGCTCGGCGCCGGCGCGCGGCGAGGGCGAGGACGATGACGAGGCCGAGGAATGAGGTCCCAGGACCCCGACGCCCGCCGCGAGGCTGGCGGCGCGGCCGGCGCGGCGAGGCGCTGGCGGCGCTCTGGCTGCGGCTCAAGGGCTATCGCATCCTGGCGCGCGGCCTGAAGAGCCCGGTCGGCGAGATCGACATCGTGGCGCGGCGCGGCGGCACGCTGGCCATCGTCGAGGTCAAGCGGCGCGCCGACCGCGACGCCGGCACGCTGGCGGTGGCGCCGCGCCAGCAGGCGCGCATCGCGCGCGCCGCCGCCTGGCTGGTCGGGCGCCGGCCCGACCTCGCCGGCGCCGTCATCCGCTTCGACATCGTGCTGATCGCGCCCGGCCGCCTGCCGCGCCATCTCGCCGACGCCTGGCGGGCGCCGGAGCGGAGCTGACCGGCGGGGCTGACCGGCGGGGTTCGAGACCGCCGGCGCGAAGAGGGTGACGCCGCCCGCCCGCCTCGTGCAGGATGGCGCGATGAGCGAGGACGACGCCGTCGCCTATCTGGAGGCCGTGGGCCGGCAGCCCGACGCCGCCATCGATCTCGGCGAGGCGGCGCTGCGGCTGGCCAGCCTGGGCCGGCCGCAGGTGCCGCTCGACCGCTATCGCGAGCATCTCGCGGCGCTCGCCGCCGACGTCGCCGCCGCGGCCGGCGGCACGGCGGCGGGCGGCGAGGGAGATGCGCCGGCGGCGCAGCTCGAGCGCCAGGCCGACGCGCTGCGCGGTGCGCTGGCCGGCAAGAACGGCTATCGCGGCGACCGCCTGACCTACGACGACCTGCAGAACGCCAACCTGATGCGGGTGATCGACCGCCGCCGCGGCCTGCCGGTGGCGCTCGGCATCCTCTATATCCATGCCGCCCGGGCCCAGGGCTGGACGATGGACGGGCTCGGCTTCCCCGGCCACTTCCTGGTCCGGCTGGAGACGGCGGGCGGGCGCCTCATCCTCGACCCCTTCAACGACGGCGCGGCAGTCGATGCCGGCGCGCTGCGCGAGATGCTGAAGGGCACCGCCGGGCCGCAGGCCGAGCTGCAGCCGGAGCACCACGCCCCGGTCGCCAACCGCCAGGTGCTGCTGCGGCTGCACAACAACCTGAAGAGCCGGCTGATCCAGTCCGACCGCATCGCCGAGGCGGTGGCGGTGATCGAGCAGATGCAGCTCTTCGCCCCGGACGACGTCTCGCTGTGGCGCGAATCCGGCCTCTGCCACGCCCAGCTCGGCAATCTCGGCGCCGCCATCGCCGCCCTCGACGCCTTCGTCGCGCGCTGCACCTCCGACCGCCAGCGGCACGAGGCGGCCGGCCTGATCGTCCAGCTCCGCCGCCGCCTCAACTGAGCCGGCGGCTCCGTCAGCCGCTCCCCGGCGGGGCGGCGCGGCCGGCGATGCCGGCGGCGGCGGCGACGGACAGCAGCGCCAGCACGACCAAAGCGAGGCCGGCGGGCAGCGAGGCGCGGTCGGCGACGAAGCCGATGACCAGCGGTCCGACGAGGAAGGCGGCGTAGCCGGCCACCGCGACGATGGCGATGCCGTCGCTGGCGCGGGCGGGATTGACCCGGCCGGCGGCGCCGAACAGCAGCGGGATGACGTTGGCGATGCCGAAGCCGACGGCGGCGAAGCCGGCGATCGAGGCGGCGGCCCAGGGCGCCAGCAGGGCGGCGGCAAGGCCGGCGGCGGCGAGCAGCGCGCCGGCCCGCACCAGCGCCACCGCGCCCAGCCGCTCGACCAGCCGGTCGCCGAGCAGCCGGCCGGCCGCCATGGCGGCGGCGAAGGCGGTGTAGCCCCAGGCGGCGAGCGCCGCCGACTGGCCGCGCTCGAAGCGCAGGAACACCGTGCTCCAGTCCTGCATCGCCTCCTCGCCGAGCAGCACGGCGAAGCACAGCGCGCCCAGCGCCAGCAGGATGCCGCTCGGCCGCCGCCAGCGCCGCGGCGGCGCCTTGGGCGCGCCGCGGCCGCCGCCGATCCCCGGCAGCAGCCCGGGCAGCAGCAGGGCGAAGCCGGCCGCGACCGTCGCCGCGATCGCCAGCATCACCCATTGCGCGGTGAGGCCGAGCCCGAGCAGCAGCCCGGCGAGCCCGGCGCTGGCGAAGTTGCCGAGGCTGTAGCAGGCGTGGAAGGAGGACATCGAGGGCCGGCCGCGGGCTCCTTCGACGGCCACCGCCTGGGCGTTCATCGCCACGTCCATGGCGCCGTGGCAGGCGCCGAACAGCACCAGCAGCAGGCTGGCCGACCACCAGCTGCCGGTCTGCGGCAGCAGCGGCAGCAGCAGGCAGTAGAGGAAGCCGGTGGCGACGGTGACGGCCCGGCTGCCGAGATGGCCGGCCGCCCAGGCGGCGAGCGGCAGGGCCAGGATGCCGCCGGCGGCGCTGCCGAACAGCGACAGGCCGAGCGCGCCGTCGGAGAGCGCCAGCCGCGCCTTCAGCGTCGGGATCTGCGGCACCCAGCCGGCGACCACCGCGCCGTTGCCGAGGAAGGCGGCGAGCACGGCGATCCGGGCGCGGCCGATCCGGGCCGCGGCCGGTGGGGCGAGAGGCTTGCCCGGCCCGGCGGGGGGCGCTACTGCTGCCGCTCCCCCGTCCCCCCGCGAGGCCGCCTCAATGTCCCTCAAGGTCGCCATCCAGATGGACCCGATCGAGAGCATCAACATCGAGGCGGACAGCACCTTCGTGCTGGCGCTCGAGGCGCAGCGCCGCGGCCACCGGCTGCACCACTACCTGCCGCGCCACATGTTCTACCGCGACGGCCGGGTGATGGCGCGGGCCCGCAGCCTGCAGGTGCGCCGCGAGGCCGGGCGGCACGCCACGCTGGGCGCGCCGGAGCTGCTCGACCTGGCCGAGGTCGACGTCATCCTGATGCGCCAGGACCCGCCCTTCGACATGGCCTACATCACCGCCACCCACCTGCTGGAGATGGTGCATCCCCGCACCCTGGTGGTGAACGATCCCGTCCATGTCCGCAATGCCCCGGAGAAGCTGTTCGCCACCCATTTCGAGGGGCTGCTGCCGCCGACCCTGATCGCCAGCGACCGCGCGGAGATCGTCGCCTTCCGGGCCGAGCATGGCGACATCATCGTCAAGCCGCTGTTCGGCAATGGCGGCGCCGGCGTCTTCCACATCCGGCCCGAGGACGACAACCTCAACGCCGTCCTCGAGCTCTTCACCCAGTTCTACCGCGAGCCGCTGATCGTGCAGCGCTACCTGCCGGCGGTGCGGCAGGGCGACAAGCGCATCATCCTGGTCGACGGCGAGCCCCGCGGCGCCGTCAACCGCGTCCCGCCGCAGGGCGAGGCGCGCGCCAACCTGCATGTCGGCGGCCGCGCCGAGAAGGCGACCCTGACGCCGCGCGAGCGCGAGATCTGCGCCGCGATCGGCCCGGCGCTGAAGGAGCGCGGCCTGATCTTCGTCGGCATCGACGTGATCGGCGACTACCTCACCGAGATCAACGTCACCTCGCCGACCGGCCTGCAGGAGATCGACCGGTTCGACGGGGTGTCGCTGGAAAGCGACATCTGGGACGCCATCGAGCGCCGCCGGCCGGCCAGCCGCTAGGCAGGCGAGGTCGACCGGCACGCGGAGCTGGCTGACCCGGTGCGCATGGGCGGGCAGCGCAGGAACCCGCAGCGCCGCGGCTTGCAGGCGCGGAGCCGCTCGGCGATCAGCGGCCATTCCGACCCCGGGGCCCGGCCGGCCCCGCTGCCGGCACGAAGCCGATCTCCGTCGCCGCGCCGAGACGCGGGCATGTGACGACACCCGCCAGAACCGCAAGAACCCGCAGCTGCGTCAATGATCCCTCATCATTGCATCTGCACCATAGGGCGCGCGTGATTCGCGCGATCAAGGCAGGGATTGTATGTAGCGTCGGACTGGCGTCACATCTGACGTCTGTCTGGTGACGTCGTCTCGAGATCCGGGGAGCGCGATGGGCCGATTTCTGGGGATCTTCCTTGCCGTCTTCCTCTGCGGGACCGGCACCGTCCACGCATTCGACGATTGGTCCATCTTCGAGAGCCGGAATGGCCGCGTGTGGCTGGCGGCCTGCGCTGGCGCGGTCGACGGCAGCGTCGTCGTCGTCGACATGCCGGCTTACGCGATCGGCGGCGAGTCGCTCGAAAGCTGGTTCGGCAAGCAGATCAGGGCGCGCATCCTGGCCTGGTCCGGCCAGTATCCCACCGCGAACCTGCGGATCGGCGCCTCCACGGGCAAGTATCTGATCGCCGAAGCGACGTTCTCCGCCGACGGGAGAGCCTGGCATGCGGACTTCTTTGCCAAGGCGGGCCAGGGGCGGGCGCAATGGAGCGCCGTGCTCGGCTCGCTGGCGGCAGCAAGGATCGACGGCCACTACGCTGAAGCCAAGCAGGCGTTGTACGGCTTCTATGCCACCGGCGACATGCGGCCCCCCGCGGCGGCGCAGCCGCAGGCGGCACCATCCTTCACCGGCACGACGGCGGTCGGCGTCCTCAAGTCGAGCAGCGCGAAGTGGCTGCTGAACGGTTCGCTGACCGACCGGGACCGGCGCTACGTCCTGTTCGACAGCGGGGGGGCGGTCGAGATCGCGCCGCCGGCGGCCGATCCGATCGCGACCGGCACGTGGGCGACGGCGCAAGGCGACTATCAGATCATCTGGGCCGATGGCAGTGTCGAGGCGATCTCCGGCGCATGCTTCTCGGCAGTGCCGCAGGGTGCGGCGAGCGCGGCCAAGCCGCCCGGCACCGCGCCCGCAGCGAGCGGCGGCTCTGCCGGGGCGGGTCAGCACTGTCACACCGAGATCCAGCTGAGGACGACGAGCACGATGCACCTCGAATGCTTCCCGCCGCCCTGCAGGCAGGTGTTCGGCCCGGTTACCGCCAGGCAGGAGGTCGAGGTCTGCAACTAGGGCGCTCCCCGCCGGTTGGATCGATTCGCCCGCTCCACGTCATCCGGTCCCTCTCGCGGGACCGCCGTAGCGCGCGCCGCCGGAGGTCGCGGCCGGCGCCGGCGCGGCCATCCGGGCGGCGCGGCTGCGGCGCGCCAGCGTCGCCTCGCGATGCAGGATGTAGAGGCCGCTCGCCACCACGATGGCGGCGCCGGCCAGCAGGAAGCCGTCCGGCACCTCGCCCCAGAAGGCGAAGCCGAAGGCCATGGCGAAGACCAGCGAGGCGTAGTTGAAGGGGGCGATCAGCGACACTGGCGCGATGCGGAAGGCCTCGGTCATCGCCATCTGGGCGAAGCCGCCGAAGAGCCCGATGGCGACCAGCACGCCGAGCCCGCGCGCGTCCGGGGTGACCCAGGCGAAGGGCAGGCTGGCGGTGCCGACCAGCGCCGCGCAGAGGGTGAAGTAGAAGACGGTGGTGGCCGGCCCGTCGGTGCGGCCGAGCCGCCGGATGGCGATCATCGCCAGCGCGTAGCAGCCCGCGGCGGTCAGCGAGAACAGCGCTGCCGGGTTGAACAGCCCGGCGCCCGGCCGGGTCATCACCAGCACCCCGGCGAAGCCCACCCCGACGGCGGCCCAGCGCCGCCAGCCGACCCGCTCGCCGAGCAGCGGCACCGAGAGCGCGGTGAGGAAGAGCGGCCCCGACTGCTCCAGCGACACGGCGTCGCCGAGCGGCAGGTAGGCGTAGCCGAGGAAGCCGGTCGCCATGGCGACGATGCCGACCAGGCTGCGCCCGAGATGGGCGCCGAGCTGGCGGGTGCGCAGCACGCCGATGCCGCCGGCGCGGTGGATGAACCAGGCGATCGGCAGGAAGGCGACCATGTTGCGGAAGAAGATGATCTGCCCGACCGGGTAGGTCGCGATGGCGTGCTTCACCGTCGCGTCCATGCAGGAGAACAGGAAGACGCTGAGCAGCATCATGACGATCCCGCGGACGGGGCCGCCGGCGGCGGGAGGGGCGGGCAAGGACAGGGCTCCTGGACTCTCGCGCGGCACTCTACCGCAGCCCGCCGCGCCGGCGCTCGTGCCATTTCTGCAGCCCTGCCCGCCGCTTGCGGCGCGGCCGGCGGCCCCTGTATGGTCGCGCGGGGGCGAAGAAGGAGGCTGGGGGACAATTGGCCGGCGAAGCCGTCGAAGCGCGCTCCGTCGTCAAGCAGTTCGGCAGCGGCGAGGACGCCGTCCGCGCGCTCGACGACGTCTCCGTGGCGATCCACCAGAACGAGTTCTTCACCCTGCTGGGACCCTCGGGCTGCGGCAAGACCACCTTGCTGCGGCTGATCGCCGGGTTCGAGCAGCCGACCTCCGGCGAGATCCTGCTCGACGGCCAGCCGGTCGGCCACCTGCCGCCCTTCAAGCGGCCGGTCAACACGGTGTTCCAGAGCTACGCCCTGTTCCCCCACATGAGCGTGGCGGAGAACGTCGCCTTCGGGCTGGAGATGCGCGGCGCGGCGCGCGGCGAGACCGAGCGCCGGGTCGCCGAGATGCTCGAGCTGGTCAAGCTCGGCGGCCTGGGCAAGCGCCGGCCCTCGCAGCTCTCGGGCGGGCAGCAGCAGCGCGTCGCGCTGGCCCGGGCGCTGGCCAACCGGCCGAAGGTGCTGCTGCTCGACGAGCCGCTCTCGGCGCTCGACCTCAAGCTGCGCAAGGAGATGCAGATCGAGCTGAAGAAGCTGCAGCTGGAGACCGGCATCACCTTCGTCTTCGTCACCCACGACCAGGAGGAGGCGCTGACCATGTCGGACCGCCTGGCGGTGATGAGCCAGGGCAAGATCCTCCAGGTCGGCTCGCCGACCGAGATCTACGAGCATCCGGTGCGCCGCTTCGTCGCCGACTTCATCGGCGACACCAACTTCCTCGCCGCCACCATCGCCGGGCCGGCCGAGGGCGGCGCCCGGGTCCGGCTGCCGTCGGGCGCCGAGCTGGCGGCGAGCGCGCCCGCCGGCGCTGCGGCTGCCGGTGCCAACGTCACCGTCGCGGTGCGGCCGGAGCGGGTGCAGCTGGTGCCGCCGGGGTCGGCGGCGCCGCTCAGCGGCCGGGTCGAGACGATCGTCTATTTCGGCACCGACACGATCTATCACCTGCGGCTGCCCGACGGGGCGCCCTTCACCGCCCGGCTGCAGAACCGCGACGGCGCGCGGCCGCCCTTCCCGGCCGGGGCCGAGGTCGGGGTCGCGCTGTCGCCGGGCGCGCTCCAGGTGCTGAGCGACTGATGGCGGCCTGGCTGCTCCGCCGGCCGGCGCTGCAGCGCTGGCTGCTGATCCTGCCGGCCTTCGGCACCATCCTGCTGTTCATGGTGGCGCCGCTCGGCCTGATGGGCGTCGTCTCGTTCCTCGAGCGCGGGCCCAATGGCGGGGTGCGCTGGGGGACCTACAGCGCCCAGGCCTACCTCAACTTCCTGTTCGACCGCGACCTCGACGATTCGCTGATCGTCAACTACGACTATCTCGAGATCTTCCTGCGCTCCTTCCTGCAGTCGGGCTTCACCACCCTGCTCTGCCTGCTGGTCGGGTTCCCGACCGCGCTCTACATGGCGGTGCAGCCGGCGCGCTACCGCAGCCTGCTGGTCTTCCTCGTCACCGTGCCGTTCTGGACCAACCTGCTGGTGCGCAACTACGCCTGGATCCTGCTGCTGCGCGCCAACGGGCTGATCGATTCGGCGCTGATCGGCCTCGGCATCACCAGCCAGCCGCTGGAGATGCTCTATACCGACTTCGCCATCGCCGTCGGGCTGATCTACTCGTTCCTGCCCTTCATGGTGCTGCCGATCTACGCCAGCCTGGAGAAGCTCGACTGGCGGCTGGTCGAGGCCGCCTACGACCTCGGCGCCAATCGCTGGCGCGTGCTGTGGCGGGTGCTGGTGCCGCTCAGCCTGCCCGGCATCGTCGCCGGCGCAGTGCTCGTCTTCATCCCCTGCCTCGGCTCCTACGTCACGCCGGTGCTGCTCGGCGGCGGCAAGACGCTGATGATCGGCAACCTGATCCAGATGCAGTTCGGCGCCTCGCGCAACTGGCCGTTCGGCGCGGCGCTGGGCTTCGCGCTGCTCGCCATCGTGCTGCTGACCATGATGCTCTACCTCCTGCGCTTCGGCCGCGGCCGGCGCCCGGCGGCGCTGGGCTGAGGGCGCGGGCGCCATGGCCGCCGGCAACGCGCTCCGCCGCTTCCCCGGCACCGGGCTGGCCGGCGCCTTCTTCTTCGCCTACCTCTACCTGCCGGTCCTCGTGCTGATCGCGCTCAGCTTCAACGCCAACCGCTCGGCCACCATCTGGACCGGCTTCACCTTCGACTGGTACGGCGAGGTCTTCGTCAACAAGACGATCGTCGCCGCGGCGCGCAACTCGCTGATCGTCGCGACCAGCGCCACGATCGTCTCGACGCTGTTCGCCACCGCCGCCGCGCTCGGCACCGAGAAGCGCTTCCGCGGCCAGGCGCCGGTCAACGCCGCCATCGCGCTGCCGCTGGTCGTGCCCGAGGTGGTGACCGCCATCGCCACCCTGCTGTTCTTCGTGATGATCGGCGTCTCGCTCGGCCTCGCCACGGTGATCGTCGCCCATGTCGTGTTCTGCATCCCGTTCGCCTACCTGCCGATCCGCGCCCGGCTGGAGGGGATGGACCGCACGCTGCGCGAGGCTGCCGCCGACCTCTACGCCGATCCCTGGGCGACCTTCCGCCGGGTGACGCTGCCGCTGCTCTGGCCCGGCATCCTGTCCGGCGCCATGCTCGCCTTCATCATCTCGCTCGACGACTTCGTGATCACCTTCTTCGTCGCCGGCGCCGGCGCCTCGACCCTGCCGATCTACATCTACACGCTGATCCGCATCGGCATCTCGCCCGAGGTCAACGCCATCTCGGCGATGATGCTGGTGATCTCGATCGCCTTCGTCTCGCTCTCCTTCCTGGCCGGGCGACGACGCGCCTGAGACCGCCGGGGGCGGCGCGGCCGGGCCGGCGCGCCGCCCCACTCCCGCCACCCGCCGGCCCGAGAGGAGTCCCCCCACCATGCGATTTTCCTGGTTGATGCGGCCACTGGCGCTGGCCGGGCTCGCCCTGGCGCTCGGCGCCGGCGCCGCCCGCGCGGCCGGCGGCGAGCTGTTCTTCTACAACTGGACGAACTACTTCCCGCCGGAGCTGCTGACCAAGTTCGAGAAGGACACCGGCATCAAGGTGACGATGGACGGCTACGACAGCAACGAGACGCTGCTCGCCAAGCTGCAGGCCGGCGGCGGCAACTACGACGTCGTCGTGCCGTCCGACTACATGGTCAAGGTGATGGTCGACGAGGGGCTGCTGCTGCCGATCGACGCGCCCTCGATGGCCAACTTCAAGAACGTCAACAAGCGGTTCGCCGACCCGTGGTACGACCCCGGCCGCAAGTACTCGGCGCCCTACATGTGGGGCACCACCGGCTTCACCTACGACTCGGCCGTCATCCAGGGCGGCAAGCTGGAGGAGAGCTGGAAGGAGTTCTTCGAGCCGCGGCCGGAATACGCCGGCAAGATCGGCGTGCTCGACGACCAGATCGAGCTCTACCGCGCCGCCGCCTTCTATCTCGGGGTCGATCCCTGCACCGAGGATCCGAAGGAGGGCAAGAAGATCCTCGACCTGCTGCTGGCCCAGAAGCCCAAGGTCAAGGTCTACAATTCCGACGGCACGATCGAGCGGATGATCGCCAAGGAAGTGGCGATGCACCACCAGTGGAACGGCGCCGCGCACCGCACCAAGCTGGGCCTGCCGACCGCCGTCTACGTCTATCCCAAGGAGGGCGTCAGCTTCTGGCGCGACAACTTCACCATCCCGAAGAACGCGCCGCACCCGGAGAACGCCAAGATCTTCATCAACTGGATCATGGCGCCGGAGAACATCGCCCAGGCCAGCAACTTCACCGGCTACAACAACGCCATCGACGGCTCCGACAAGTTCATGGACAAGGCGCTGGCCGGCGACCCGGCCGTCGTCATGCCGGCCGAGTACGGCGACCGGCTGCGCGAGGTGAAGAACTGCTCGCAGGCGGCCCGCGACCTCAACGACAAGGTCTGGACCAAGCTGAAGAAGTAGCGCCGACGCGCCACGCCAAACCCGGCCCCGCCCGCCCCGGCGGGGCCGGTCCCGTTCGCGAGCAACCCGAGGACCCGGCATGAAGACCATCTACAGCGACGACCACCGGCTGCAGGACGGCAAGTCCGAGCTGATCGACGGCAAGCTGCTGCCCTGCTTCGAGATGCCGCGCCGCGCCGACATGATCCGGGCGCGGGTCGAGGCGACCGGGCTCGGCCCGATCCTGCCGCCGGAGAAATTCGGCCTGGCGCCGCTGCTGCGCGTCCATTCGCGCAACTTCGTCGAGTTCCTGCGCACCGCCTGGGACCAGTGGGTCGTCCAGCACGGCGACTACGACGCGCTGCCGCTCAACTGGCGCGCGCCGGGCATGCGCCGGGTCGAGCCGGAGGTCATCGACGGCAAGCTCAGCTACTACTCGTTCGACGCCGGCACGCCGATCACCGCCGGCACCTGGAAGGCGATCACCGCCGCCGCCGACGTGGCGCTGACCGGCCGCCGGCTGGTCAGCGACGGCGAGCGCGCCGTCTTCTCGCTCTGCCGCCCGCCCGGCCACCATGCCGGCAGCGACTTCTACGGCGGCTACTGCTTCCTCAACAACGCGGCGATCGCCGCCCAGTCCTTCCGCGACCACGGCGCGGAGCGGGTGGCGGTGCTCGACGTCGACTACCACCACGGCAACGGCACGCAGGAGATCTTCTATTCCCGCGGCGACGTGCTGTTCGCCTCGATCCACGCCGATCCGCGCCAGGAATACCCGTTCTTCCTCGGCTTCGCCGACGAGACCGGCGAGGGCAAGGGCGAGGGCTGCAACCTCAACCTGCCGCTGCGCTGGGGCAGCGACTGGTCGCAATACGGCCCGGCGCTCGACGTGGCGCTGTCCCGCATCGAGCGCTTCGGCGCCGACGTGCTGGTCGTCTCGCTCGGCGTCGACACCTTCGAGCACGACCCGATCTCGAAGTTCAAGCTGACCCACGACGACTATCTCGCGATCGGCCGCCGCATCGCCGGGCTCGGCCTGCCGACCCTCTTCGTCATGGAGGGCGGCTATGCCGTCGAGGCGCTCGGCGTCAACGCGGTCAACGTGCTGGCCGGGTTCGAGGGGGCTTGAGCGGGATGATCGCAGCAGAGTCCGAGGCGGCCCGGCTGCTCGTCGAGGCGCGGCTCGCGGGCCGGCCGATCGGGCCGCTGCCGGCGGGCTGCCGGCCGGCCGACGAGGCCGCGGCCTACCGCGTCCAGGCGGCGGCGCACCGGCTGCTGGGCGCGGCCGGCAGAGGGGCGCAGGTCGGCTGGAAGATCGGCTGCACCACGCCGGTGATGCAGCGCTTCCTCGACATCCCCAGCCCGTGCGCCGGCGGCATGTTCGAGGCGACCCGGTTCCGCGGCGAGGGCGCGCTGGAGCATCGCCGGCTGATCAAGCCGGCGGTCGAATGCGAGATCGCGGTCCGGCTCGGCGCCGACCTGCCGGCCGGGGCGGCGCCCTGGACCCAGGCGAGCGTGGCGCCGGCGGTGGCCGCCTGCATGGCGGCGATCGAGCTGGTCGACGACCGCTATGCCGACTATCGCAGTCTCGGCACGCCGACCCTGATCGCCGACGACTTCTTCCATGTCGGCTGCGTGCTGGCGCCGGAGG
>JAXMCI010000067.1:0-11964 GCA_046349435.1 Dongiaceae bacterium
CGCGCTTGCGAGCGCGGCGATGCAGCCCGCGCGTCCGCTTCACCTCCTCGAGGTCGCGCCGGATCTTCGCGATGCGCTCGCCGATCAGGCGACGGTCGATCTCGAGCTGCGACTCGCCGGGGCCGCCGAGGAAGCCGAAGCCGCCGCGCTGGCGCTCGAGGTGGGTCCAGGACCGCACCAGCCGGCTGCGCTGGTAGGTCAGCGCGGCGAGCTCGACCTGCAGCTGGCCCTCGCGGGTGCGGGCCCGCTCGCCGAAGATCTCCAGGATCAGGCCGGTGCGGTCGATGACCTTGCACTTCCAGGCCTTCTCCAGGTTGCGCTGCTGCACCGGGCTGACCGGCGAATCGATCACCGCGACGCCGATCTCCTTGGCCTCGACCAGCTCGCGGAAGGTCTCGACCGCGCCGCTGCCGATCAGCGTCGCCGGGCGCGGCCGCGACAGCTTGACGACCTCGCCATGGGCGATCTCCAGGCCGATGGCGCGCGTCAGCCCGACCGCCTCGGCGAGGATCGCCTCCGGCGGCCGGGTCCGCGCCTCGCCGGCGCGCAGCACGGGGCACAGCACCAGGGCGCGGAGAGCCGTCCCTTGCCGGTCGATCGGGGTGCCCCGGTCCGCGTCCGTCAAATCACGCCTCTTCGCCTTCCTTCACGCCCTCGAACAGCTGGATCGGTCCGGCCGGCATGATGGTGGAGATGGCGTGCTTGTAGACGAGCTGCGAATGCGCGTCGCGTCGCAGCAGCACGGAGAAGTTGTCGAACCAGGTGACGATGCCCTGGAGCTTGACCCCGTTGATCAGGAACACGGTAACGGGGATCTTGCCCTTGCGGATGTGATTGAGGAAGACGTCCTGCACATTCTGAGTCTTGTCGGCGGCCATAGGCTCCCCTTTCTTGCTGTTATCGGGGCCCGGTCGTTCTTGGGGCCCGGCCGAAGCCGAGCCCGGAGAGTCAACCTGACGCTGCGGCGTACGGTGGTTCCCGGCAAAGTTCGGGACCGTCGCCGAGCCCGATCGCATATCACATAAGAGACTTCCGGTGAATTGCCAGTTCCTCGATCAGGGCGACCAGGCCGGCGCAATCGGCGACGTGGCGGTCGGGGCGGTGGCGCACGAACTCGTGCGCGCCCGGCGGCTCGGCGCGGAGCAGAACGGTGCTGCAGCCGCTGTTGGCGCCGCACTCGATGTCGATGTCGGTGTCGCCGACGAACCAGATCCCCGGCCCTGGCGCCAGCCCGGCGCCGGCGAGCGCCAGCACGACCGGCTCGCGGGCCGGCTTGTCGCGCTCGGCGTCGCCGGCCCCGACCAGCCGGCCGAAATGGCCGGTCCAGCCGAGATGCTCGGCCTCGCGGCGCAGCACGGCGCCCTTCTTGTTGCTGACCACCGCGAGGTGGATGCCGTCGCCGGCCAGTCGCTGCAGCATCGGCAGCGCCCCGGCCATCGGCTGCAACCTTTGCAGGTGCTGCGCCATGAAGGCGTCGTAGAACACCCGCTCGGCCTCGCGCCAGCGCTCGCCGAACATCGCCGGGAAGGAATCGCGGGCCGAGGCGCGCACCCGCGCCCGGGTTTCCGCCAGCGTCCACAGCGGGTGGCCCATATGGCCGAGCGCGGCGTTCAGCGCCTCGTGGATCACCGCCCAGTTGTCGACCAGCGTGTTGTCCCAGTCGAACAGGATGGCGCTGGGCCTGGGCAGGGCGGCGCTCACGCCGACGTCCCGCCGGCGACGGCCTCGACGTAGAGCTGGCGCAGGCGGCGCGTCACCGGTCCGGGCCGGCCGTCGCCGATGACGGCATCGTCGATCCGGGTGACCGGCAGGACGAAGGCCGAGCTGCTGGTCAGGAAGGCCTCGCGCGCCGCCCTGGCCTCGGCCAGCGAGAAGGCCCGCTCCTCGAAGGCGATGCCCTCCTCCGCCAGCACCCGCTTCAGCCCGGTCCGGGTGATCCCGTTGAGGATGGCGGCGGTCGCCGGCCGGGTCGCCAGGCTCCCTCCGGCGGTGACGATCCAGGCGTTGGTCGAGGTGCCCTCGGTGATCATCCCTTCGGCGTCGACCTGCCAGGCCTCGAAGGCGCCCGCCTCGCTCGCCTGCTGCTTGCCCAGCACGTTGGGCAGCAGCGCCAGCGACTTGATGTCGCAACGCCGCCAGCGGATGTCCGGCACGGTGATGACCCGGGCGCCGCCCTCGAGCAGCGCCGGCGCCGGCGGCTTCAGCCGCCTGGTGGTGATCACCAGCGCGCTCTCGGCCCGGGCCGGGAACTTGTGGTCGCGCGGGGCGACGCCGCGGGTCACCTGGATGTAGACGAGGCCGTCGACCAGCCCGTTGCGCCGGACCAGCTCGCGGACGATGCACGACAGCACCGGGCGCGACACCGGCCAGGCGATGCGCAGCTCCGCGAGCGAGTAGCCCAGGCGGTCGAGGTGCGGTTCCTCGTCGACCATGCGGCCGCGATGCAGCGGGATGACCTCGTAGACGCCGTCGGCGAACTGGTAGCCGCGATCCTCGATATGGACCGTGGCGTGGCCGTGCGGCAGGTAACGGCCGTTGACATAGGCCAGGCGCGTCATGGGGAAGCTCCGGTCAGGGGAACGGCGCCGGCTCAGGCCTCGGGCTTCAGCGGCCGCTCGACCGCGTTGATGCCGAGCAGCCGCAGCTTGCGGTGCAGCGCCGAGCGCTCCATGCCGACGAAGGCGGCGGTGCGCGAGATGTTGCCGCCGAAGCGGGTGACCTGGGCGTCGAGATAGCGCCGCTCGAACAGCTCGCGGGCCTCGCGCAGCGGCAGCGACATGATCTCGCCGAAGCTGTCGCCGCGCAGCGGCGCCGGCGACAGGTTGCCGATGTCGGGCGGCAGCATCTCGGCCTGGATCACCTCGCCCGCCTCGCCCGGCGCCATGATCAGCAGCCAGTCGATGACGTTGCGCAGCTGGCGGACGTTGCCGGGCCAGCCATAGGCCTGCAGCACGGCGATCGTGTCGTCGCCCAGCTGGCGCGGCTGCAGGCCGGCGATCTCGGCCGAGCGACCCATGAAGTAGTGGGCCAGCGGCGGGATGTCCTCGCGCCGCTCGCGCAGCGGCGGCACGCGCACCGGCACGACGTTGAGGCGGTAGAACAGGTCCTGGCGGAAGCGGCCGGCCGACATCTCGGCGGCGAGGTCGCGGTTGGTCGAGGCGATCACCCGCACGTCGACCTCGACCAGGCTCTTGCCGCCGACCCGCTCGAAGGTCTGCTCCTGCAGCACCCGGACGATCTTGCCCTGGGTCTCGAGCGGCATGTCGGCGACCTCGTCGAGCAGCAGGGTGCCGCCATGGGCCTGCTCCAGCGTGCCGACCTTGGCCGGGCTGTCCGGTCCCTCCGCGCCGGCCTCGGTGCCGAACAGCTCGATCTCCAGCCGGTCGGGCCGCAGCGTCGCGCAGTTGAGCGCCACGAAGGGCCCCGCCACGCGCTTCGACAGCCGGTGCAGCGAGCGCGCCACCACCTCCTTGCCGGAGCCCGGCGCGCCGGTGATCAGCACCCGGCTGCCGGTCGGCGCCACCCGCTCGACCGCCTGGCGGACCAGCTGGATGCTCACCGATTCGCCGATCAGCTCGGTCTCGCCGCCGGCCTTGATGCGCAGCTCCTCGTTCTCGCGCCGGAGGCGGGCCGCCTCGATCGCCCGCTCCACCACCAGCAGCAGCCGGTCGGCCTTGAACGGCTTCTCGATGAAGTCGTAGGCGCCGCGCTTGATGGCGGCGACCGCGGTCTCGATGTTGCCGTGGCCGCTGATCATCACCACCGGCATGGCGGGATGCTCGAGCTTGACCGCGTCGAGCAGCTCGAGCCCGTCCATCGCGCTGTTCTGCAGCCAGATGTCGAGGATCACCAGGCTCGGCCGGCGGCCGCGGATGGCGGCCAGCGCCGCGGTGCTGTCGGCCGCCTCGCGGGTCTGGTAGCCCTCGTCGCGCAGGATGCCGGCGATCAGCAGCCGGATGTCGGCCTCGTCGTCGACGATCAGGATGTCACGCGCCATGGGAGCCCAGCCTCACCGGCATCGGCGTGGCGAGGTGGAAGACCAGCCGCACGGCTGCCCCCCCGCCGGAGCGATCGTCCAATACCAGATTGCCGTCATGGTCTTCCATGATCTTCTTGACGATGGCGAGGCCGAGCCCGGTGCCCTTGGCGCGGGTCGTCACATAGGGCTCGGTCAGCCGCTCGCGCTGGTGCGTCGGCAGGCCGCGGCCATTGTCCTCGACGGTGACCACCAGGCGGCGGCGCTCGACCTCGATGGCGAGCTCGATCAGCCCCGGCTCGTCGCGCCCCTCGGCGCGGCGCGCCTCGATCGAGTCGGCGGCGTTCTGCAGCAGGTTGGTCAGCGCCTGGCCGATCTGCCGGCCGTCGCAGGACAGCACCGGCGGCTCCTCGGGGAAACGGGTCCGGTACTCGATCTGCGGATGCGCGCTCTGCTGCAGGAACAGGGCCTGGCGGCAGAGCTGCGCGAGATCCTCCGCCCGCTTCACCGGCGCCGGCATGCGGGCGAAGGAGGAGAACTCGTCGACCATGCGGCCGATGTCGCCGACCTGGCGGACGATCGTGTCGGTGCAGACGGTGAAGGTCTCGGGGTCGCTCTGGATCTCCTTCAGGTACTTGCGCTTCAGCCGCTCGGCCGAGAGCTGGATCGGGGTCAGCGGGTTCTTGATCTCGTGCGCGATGCGCCGCGCGACGTCGGCCCAGGCGGCCTTGCGCTGGGCCGAGAGCAGCTCGGTAACGTCGTCGAAGGTGACGACGAAGCCGACCAGGCCCGAGGGCTCCTCCTCGGCCGCCACCCGGACCAGCAGGGTGCGCGTCTCGGCGCCGCGCACGACGCTGATCTGCCGCTCGGTGCTGCGCGGCGCCCGCTGCCGGGCGTGCGCCAGCAGCTCGGCCACCTCCGGCACGATCTCGGCGAGCGGCTGGCCGACGCGCTGCGAGAGGTCGGTGGCGAGCAGCTCGGAGGCGGAGCGGTTGGGCAGGGTGACGCGCGCCTCGTGGTCGAGCCCGATGACGCCCGCCGAGACGCCGGACAGCACCAGCTCGGTGAAGCGCCGCCGCTCGTCGAGCTCGGCATTGGCGGCGACCAGGGCCGATTGCTGGCTGGAGAGCTGCTCGGTCATGCGGTTGAAGGCGCTGCTCAGCGAGCCGAGCTCGTCCCCTGCCCCCTCCTCCACCCGGGCGGCGAGGTCGCCGGCGCCGACCCGCTCGGCGGCGGCGGCCAGGCTGGTGATCGGCCGGACCAGCTGAGTGCCGAAGCTGATCGCCAGCCAGACGGCGGCGAACAGCACCAGCAGCGCGATGACCACGAAGATCAGCGCGAAGGTGATCTGCAGGCCGGAGCGCTGGCCCTCGAGCTTCTCGTAGATCAGCGCCGCGCCGCGGCTCTTGTCGAGATGCGCCAGCACCCGGGGATCGATCAGCCGGCCGACATAGAGGTAGCTGTCGGCGAACGGGTCGAGGCGGATCAGCGCCCGCACCCGGTCGCCGGTCTCGCTCGGCAGGATCGCCACCTGGCCGGTGCGGGCCTGCACCATGGCCCAGTCGGGCGGCGTCGAATCGAACTCCAGCAGCAGGCTGTAGCCGGCCCGCGCCACGACCTCGCGGTCGCCGTTCAGCACCACCGCCTCGTCGAGGCCGCGCAGCGTCGCCTGGATGCCCAGCTGGCGCTCGAACTCCTCCTGGCTGCCGTTGAGGAAGAGGCTCTCCCGGCGCATGTCCTCGGACAGCCCGACCACGTCGGTGCCGAGCTGCTGCTGGTGCTCCTGCAGGTAGGCCTGCGCGACATAGAGCGAATCGCGGATCGCGCTGCGCACCTCGGTGCTGAACCAGCCGGCCATGCCGATGTTGAGGAAGAGCGCCGAGAAGACCGCGACGATGATGGTCGGCGTCACCGCGCCGAGGCTGAACCACAGCACCAGCCGGGCGTGCAGCCGGGCGCCGGCCAGGCCGCGCCGCCGCTCCAGCCAGAGCACGACCAGCCGCCGCGCCACCACCACCACGAGCAGCAGCAGCAGGATCAGCTCGAGCAGCAGCAGCAGCAGGATCAGGCGGGGGTCGGGCGGCGAGACGATGACGCCGGTGATCGCGCCGTAGGTAGTGAGGCCGGAGACCAGCGAGGCGACGAGCAGCGACAGGGCGAGCTTCCGCTCGAGCCCGACCCGTGCCCCCCAGGCACCGATCCGCCCCAGCAGCGTCAGCGGCCTGTCGATCAAGCTGCCGGCGCCGCGGAGGTCGCTTGCCGCCGGCTCGGCCATCTCCTGTGGCTGCATCGAGGGGGCTATTTTATCCCCCGCACCACCTCGATGTCCAACTCGCGGATCTTCTTGCGCAGCGTGTTGCGGTTGAGGCCGAGCAGCTCGGCGGCGCGGATCTGGTTGCCGCGCGTGGCGGCGAGCGACAGCTCGATCAGCGGCCGCTCGATCTCGCGCAGCACCCGGTCGTAGAGGCCGCGCGCCGGCAGGCCGTCGCGGTGGGCGGCGAAGAAGTCGCGCAGGTGGCGCTCGGCCGCCTCGCTCAGCGATTCGCCGACCGGCGGCCCGGCGATGGCCGCCGGCCCCGCCAGGTCGCTGAGCTCGGCCTCGACCGCGGCCAGCCCGATCACGTCCTCGGTGCAGAGCACCGCCAGCCGGCGCACCAGGTTCTCCAGCTCGCGGATGTTGCCCGGCCAGGAATGGCCGCGCAGCCGCGCCAGCGCGTCGGGGTGGAAGCTCTTGGCCGGCAGCCCCTCGGCCCGCGCCCGGGCGAGGAAGTGGCGGACCAGGTCGGGAACGTCCTCGGAGCGCTCGCGCAGCGGCGGCAGGCGCAGCGGCACGACGGCGAGCCGGTAGAACAGGTCCTCGCGGAACAGCCCCTGGCGGATCATCTGCCGGAGGTCGCGATGGGTCGCGGCGACGATGCGGACGTCGACCTTGATGGCGGTGCGGCCGCCCACCGTGCTGTACTCGCCCTGCTGCAGCACGCGCAGCAGCCGGGTCTGCGCCTCGAACGGCATGTCGCCGATCTCGTCGAGGAACAGGGTGCCGCCGGCCGCCTGCTCGAAGCGGCCGGGGTTGCGCGCCAGCGCCCCGGTGAAGGCGCCCTTCTCGTGGCCGAACAGCTCGCTCTCGACCAGCTCGCGCGGGATCGCCGCCATGTTGACGGCGACGAACGGCCCGCCGCGCCGCTTGCCGTAGTCGTGCAGCGCGCGGGCGACCAGCTCCTTGCCGGTGCCGGACTCGCCGGCGATCATCACCGTCAGGTCGGTGCCCATCAGCCGGGCCAGCACGCGGTAGATCTCCTGCATCGCCGGCGAGCGGCCGATGATCGGCAGCGACTCGGCGTCGGGCGGCGGCGCCGCGGCCGGCGGCGCCCGCTCGGGCTGGCTCAGCGCGCGCTCGGCGGTGGCGACCAGCTGGCGCAGGTCGAACGGCTTGGGCAGGTAGTCGAAGGCGCCCCGCTCGGTCGCCTTGACGGCGGTCAGCAGCGTGTTCTGCGCCGACATGACGATGACGCGCAGGTTGGGCCGCAGCCGGCGGATGCGCGGGATCAGGTCGAGCCCGTTCTCGTCCGGCATGACCACGTCGGTGATCACCAGGTCGCCGTCCCCGGCGCTGATCCACTGCCACAGGGTGGCGGCATTGCCGGTGGTGCGGACCTCGTGACCGAGGCGTCCCAGCGCCTCGGTCAGGACCATGCGGATCGCCCGGTCGTCGTCGGCGATCAGGATGGTGGCCGGCTTCATCGCGCCCGGTCGGAAGAGGCCATCGGCAGCATGACGCTGAACAGCGTGCGGCGCGGCTCGCTGTCGAACTCGATCACCCCGCCATGGTCGCCGACGATCTTGGCGACCAGCGCCAGGCCGAGGCCCTTGCCGCCGGGCTTGGTGGTGACGAAGGGGTCGAAGAGGTGGCGGCGGAGATCCTCGGGAATGCCGGGACCGTTGTCCTGGACGCCGATCACCAGCGGCAGGTGGACCTTGTCGCTGCTGCCCGGCACGGCCAGTCGCACGCCCTGCTGGAAGCGGGTCGAGAGCTGGATCACCCCGCCCTCGGCCGGCGTCGCCTCGGCGGCGTTCTTCACCAGGTTGAGGAAGACCTGGATCAGCAGGTCGCGATTGCCCAGCACCGGCGGCAGGGACGGGTCGTAGTGCTCGACGAAGCGGCGGCCGCGGGCGAAGCCGCTCTCGGCCAGCCGCCGGACATGGTCGAGCACCTGGTGGATGTTGACCGCCTCGCGCTCGATCGGCTGGCGGTCGGCGAACATCTCCATGCGGTCGACCAGCCCGACGATGCGGTCGCACTCCTCGCAGATCAGCCGGGTCAGCGTCAGCTCGCCGGGCTCGGCGTCGCGCTCGAGCAGCTGGGCGGCGCCGCGGATGCCGGAGAGCGGGTTCTTCACCTCGTGCGCCAGCATGGCGGCCATCGCGCCGACCGAGCGGGCGACGCCGCGATGGGTCAGCTGCTGGTCGATCTTGTGCGCCATCGAGCGCGGCCGCAGCGACACCACCACGGCGCCCGGCCGGTCGGCCAGCGGCGCGGCGTCGATGGTGACGATGTGGGTCCCGATGCGCGGCGTCTCCAGGGTGACGCCGTACTCCGAGATCGGGCTGCCGCCGTCGCGCGCCTGGGCGATCAGCGGCAGCAGCGGGCTGTCCGCCGGCACCAGCTCGGCGATGGCGCGGCCGGCCAGCGCGCTGCGGCCGACCGCGAAGAACTGCTCGGCGGCGGGGTTGACGAGCTCGACGCGGCCATCCGCCGCCACCACCAGCACCGGCTCGGGCAGCGCCTCCAGCACCGCCGCCGGGTCGACCGGCGCCCGGTCGACCGGTGGCGGCGCGGCGCGGCGGAGCGCGGCGGCGGCCACGCTCACGCCGCCAGCCGCTCGATGGCGGGACGGTAGAAGTCGGCGATCATCGCCTCGACCGCCGCCGGCTCGGCCTTGCGGTTGAGCGCGGCGCGGAACTCGGCGGAGCCCGGCAGGCCCTTGCTGTACCAGGCGATGTGCTTGCGGGCGATGCGGTTGCCTGAGTCGATGCCGTAGTGGCTCAGCATGTCGCGATAGTGCTCGAGCAGGAGGGCGAGCTGCTCGGCGAGCGGCGGATCGGCCGGGACCGGCTCGCCGCGCAGGAAGGCGATCACCTGGCGCAGGAACCACGGCCGGCCGTAGCAGCCGCGGCCGATCATCACCCCGTCGGCGCCCGACGCGTCGAGCGCGGCGCGGACCTCGGCGAAGCTGGCGATGTCGCCGTTGACGATCACCGGGATGCGCACCGCCTCCTTGACGGCGCGCACGAAACCCCAGTCGGCGCGGCCCTCATAGAACTGGCAGCGGGTCCGGCCATGCACGGTGACCATGCGGATGCCGGACTCCTCGGCGATCCGCGCCAGCCGCGGCGCGTTGCGATTGGCGTGATCCCAGCCGGTGCGCATCTTCAGCGTGACCGGCAGCTTCACCGCCTTGACGGTGGCCTCGAGGATGCGCCCGGCATGGACCTCGTCGCGCATCAGCGCCGAGCCGGCATGGCCGTTCACCACCTTCTTCACCGGGCAGCCGAAGTTGATGTCGATCAGCGCCGCGCCGCGATCCTCGTTGAGCCGCGCCGCCTCGGCCATGACCTCCGGCTCGCAGCCGGCGAGCTGGACGGCCATCGGGAACTCCTCCGGCGTGTTGCGCACCATCTGCAGCGTCTGCCGGGAGTGCCGGATCATCGCCTGGCTGGCGATCATCTCGGAGACGACCAGCCCGGCGCCGCAGCGCTTCACCAGGCGGCGGAACGGCATGTCGGTGACCCCCGACATCGGGGCCAGGATCACCGGATCGGAAACGTGCAGCGGGCCGACGTCGATGCCCATGGATTAGGCAGGCTCCGGATGTGCCGAAAAATTAGGCTCGCGCGATTGTGACGCATCCTCGCTGCAGTGCAACAAGAATCGCTCGACCCGCCCGCGTCGCCAATACCGTCGCCTGAAGCCGTCACCTGAATCCGGCACGGCATCGTGCGGCCGCGCGGTCCCGCCTATAGTCGCGAATGGTCATGGCCAAGCTCAGCGCCCGTCCCATGCTCCGGCTCCTGCGGCGCCTGCCGCTCTGCCTCCCGGCCATCCTGCTCCACGCCATCCTGCTCGCCGGCTGCGCCGCGGCGGCCGGCCCGGCGCAACTCGACCGGCAGGGCTGCGGCGGCGCGGCGGCCGACGAAGCCGGCCTGCGCTGCTACACCCTCACCGTGCCGCTGCGGCGCGGCGATCCGCGCACGCCCTCGATCGCCCTGCCGGTGGTGGTGATCCCGGGCGGCGGCAGCCACGCCGACCCGCTCGTCTATCTCCGGGGCGGGCCGGGCTACGCGCTCGACCTCGATCCGGACGGCCTGCGCCACTGGCGCTACCGGATGCAGCACGAAGCCTGGATGCGGGGCCGCGACCTCGTGCTGATGGAGCAGCGCGGCCAGGGCGGCACGGTGACGCTGGACTGCCGCGAGGTCGACGCGCTGCTGCCCGGGCTGATCGGCATGGCCGAGCCGGAGCGTGGCCGGCGCTACGCCGCGGCCGCGGCGGACTGCCGCCGGCGCTGGTCGGCAGCCGGCTACCAGCCGGGCGACTTCGATACGGCCGCCGTGGCTGATGACCTCGAGGACCTGCGGCACGCCCTCGGGATCGCGTCCTGGAACCTGTACGGCGTGTCCTACGGCACCCGGCTGGCGCTGGTCAGCATGCAGCGCCATCCCGGCGGGATCCGGGCGGCGATCCTCGATTCGGCCTATCCGCCCGAGGACCATTTCTGGGAGACGCGGCATGCCGCCATCGACGCCGCCTTCGCCAGCGTCGCGGCGGCCTGTGCGGCGCGGCCGGACTGCCCGGTCGCGGGCTCGCTCAAGGCGGCGCTGATGCAGCGTGCCGCCGCCTACGATGCCAGCCCGGTGCCGGTGGTCCTCGACCGGGGCAAGCCGTCGCAGCGGCGCATCGGCTTCACCGGCGCGCTGCTGGTCGAGCGGGCGGTCGAGCTGCTCGACGAGCCGGACGCCCCGGCGGCGATCGCCGGGCTGGTCGCGGCCGGCCCGGAGGCGCTGGAGGCGGCGGCGCAGGCGCTGGCCGACGGCGCCTACGCCGCCGACGGGCTGATCCGCGGCCGCTACTTCGCCACCGACTGCCGCGCCGAGCTGCCGTTCGCCGACCCGGCGCTGGTCGAGGCCGATGGGCGGCACTACCCCTGGCTCGCCGACTACGGCATCGACCAGGATGACCGGCTCGCCTGCGCTGCCTGGGTCGACGGCGATGCCCGGCTGATCCCGAAGGCGCCGATCGCGAGCGACATTCCGGCGCTGGTGCTGCAGGGCGGCTTCGACGCCACGACGCCGCCGCCGGTCGGCCGGCTCACCGCCAGCCGGCTGTCGCACGGCCGCTACGTGGTGATGCCGGGCGTCGGCCATGGCGTAGTCGGCCAGTCCGCCTGCGCCCGCCGGATCGCGGCGCGGTTCCTCGCCGATCCGGCCGGCGCCCTGGACACCGCCTGCCGCGACCGGCCGGCCGCGAGCCCCTGAGCGCGAACCGGCCCGCCGCTTCAGGCCGAGGCGTGGCTCGGCTCGAAGCCGGTCTCCGCTGCCTGCGCATCGAGCTCTTCCGCCGCCTCGGCGACGCCGGCGGCGGCCGCCCGCTCGAGCCAGCGGCGCGCCGCGCCCGGGTCGGGATCGCCGTCCCAGCCCTCGGTCAGCGCCCGGCCGAGCATCCACTGGGCGGGCCCGTGGCCCAGCTCCGCCGCCTCGCGGAACCAGCGCAGCGCGGCGGCGCGGTCGGCCGGCAGCCCGTGCCCGCCGGCATTGAGCGCGCCGAGCGCGAACATGGCGCCGCTGTGCCCTGCCGCAGCGGCGGTCTCGAACAGTCCCAGCGCCTCGCCGATCTCGCGCGGGCCGCCGCGGCCATTGGCCAGCATCTCGGCGAGCGCCACCTGGGCGTCGGCCAGGCCGGCCGCGGCGGCGCGGCCGAGCCAGCCGCGCGC
>JAXMCI010000068.1:0-10457 GCA_046349435.1 Dongiaceae bacterium
TTGCCCTCGGCCTCGAGGATCGGGCCCTGCTCGATATGGGCCTCGAAGAAGGCGCCGACCGGACGGCCGCCAACCTCCGCCTCGCCGGCATAGCCGATGCGCTGCAGCTCCTGGCCCATGGTCTTGCCGTCGACGTCGGCCCGCGACAGGCCGTAGGCGAGGTCGAAGACGCCGGCGAAGACGCCCGAGGCGACCATCGCCGGGGCGAAGCGCGAGCCCTCCTCGTTGGTCCAGACCGCGACCTCGATCGGCGCGTTGGTCTCGTAGCCGGCGTCGTTGAGCGTGCGCACCACCTCGAGCCCGGCCAGCACGCCGTAGGCGCCGTCGAACTTGCCGCCGGTCGGCTGGCTGTCGATGTGGCTGCCGGTCATCACCGGCGGCAGCGCGTTGTCCTTGCCGGGGCGGCGGGCGAAGATGTTGCCCATCTTGTCGACGCTGATGCTGCAGCCGGCCTCCTTGCACCAGTGCACGAACAGGTCGCGCGCCTGGCGGTCGAGGTCGGTCAGCGCCAGCCGGCACACCCCGCCCTTGTCGGTGGCGCCGATCTTCGCCAGCTCCATCAGGCTGTCCCACAGCCGCTGGCCGTTGATCCTGAGGTTGGTGCTCATGCCTCCTGGCCCCTTGTTGGTTGCGGCGCGGTTGCGGCTGCCCTGCAAGCGCCGCAGCCTACC
Organism: Dongiaceae bacterium; assembly: GCA_046349435.1. Taxonomy (GTDB): domain Bacteria; phylum Pseudomonadota; class Alphaproteobacteria; order Dongiales; family Dongiaceae; genus JAXMCI01. The sequence goes on from JAXMCI010000068.1 coordinate 672, forward strand.
GCCGCGCCGGTGGGGGTCAACCGATTCCTGATCAGTTGGTCAAGCTGCGGGCCGCCCAGGGCTCACTCAGGGCGTCGCTCAGGACCGGGCCGGACGGCGGAAATCGACGCTCTCCGGCCGCCCGGGCAGGCTGAGCCGGGCGCGCCGCGACGGGCTCTCGGCGACCAGCCGGCCGCCGCGATAGACCCGGCGACGGGCGGCGCGCAGCCGGATCGCCTCGATCGGGTCGCCGGCCTCCAGCACCACCAGGTCGGCCCGGCAGCCCGGCGCCAGCCCGTAGCCTTCGAGCCCGAGCACCCGGGCGGCGTTCTCGGTGACCGCCAGGAAGCAGGCGCGCATCGCCTCGGTGCCGGTCATCTGCGCGACATGCAGCCCCATGCCCGCCACCTCCAGCATGTCGCCGCTGCCGAGCGGGTACCAGGGGTCCATGACGCAGTCCTGGCCGAAGGCGACGGTCAGCCCGCGTGCCAGCAGCTCGGGCACGCGGGTCATGCCGCGGCGCTTCGGGTAGGTGTCGTGGCGGCCCTGGATGGTGATGTTGATCAGCGGGTTGGCGATGGCGTTGAGCCGCGCCTCGGCCATCAGGTCGAGCAGCTTGCTGACATAGTAGTTGTCCATCGAGTGCATCGAGGTCAGGTGCGAGCCGGTGACCCGGCCCTGCAGCCCGAGCCGCACCGTCTCGGCGGCCAGCGTCTCGACATGGCGGGAATTGGGGTCGTCGGTCTCGTCGCAATGCATGTCGACGGGCAGCCCGCGGCGGGCGGCGGTCCCGCAGAGCAGCCGCACCGACTCGGCGCCCTCCGCCATGGTGCGCTCGAAATGCGGGATGCCGCCGACCACGTCGACGCCGCGGTCGAGCGCCGCCTCGAGCTGGGCGGGCGCGCCGGGCGAGCGCAGGAAGCCGTCCTGCGGGAAGGCGACGAGCTGCAGGTCCAGATACGGCTTCACCTGGCGCTTGACCTCGAGCAGCGCGTCGACGGCGAGCAGCCGCGGGTCGCAGATATCGACATGGCTGCGGATCGCCAGCAGCCCCTGCGCCACCGCCCAGTCGCAATAGGCGAGCGCGCGGTCCGCCACCGCCTCGACGGTGAGGTGCGGCTTCAGCTCGCCCCAGAGCTGGATGCCCTCGAGCAGGGTGCCGGAGCGGTTGAGCCGGGGCAGGCCGAGGCTGAGCGTCGCGTCCATGTGGAAATGGGCGTCGACGAAGGGCGGGGTGACGAGCTGCCCGGCGACGTCGACCTCCTCGCGGGCGGTGGCCGCGAGCCGCGGCTCGACGGCGGCGATGCGGCCGTCCCGGACGCCGATGTCGATGCCGGTGCGGCCGTCCGGCAGGGTGGCGCCGCGCAGGATCAGGTCCATGGGTCCTCCAGAGATCAGCGCTCGCCCTTGCGGTAGGGCACCATCAGCGCCCGCGGATAGCCCGCCCGCCGCGACATGGCGACCAGCGCCAGGATGCTGAGCAGGTAGGGCAGCATGAGGAAGAGCTGGTAGGGCACGACGCCGCCGACCAGCTGCTGCAGGCGGAGCTGGTAGGCGTCGAAGGCCGCGAACAGGATGGCGCCGAGCACCGCCTTGCCCGGCCGCCAGGAGGCGAAGACGACCAGCGCCAGCGAGATCCAGCCGCGGCCGTTGACCATGTTGATGAAGAAGCCGTCGAAGGCCGACAGCGTCAGGAAGGCGCCGCCCAGCGCCATCAGCGCGCTGCCGGCCATCACCGCGCCGATCCGCACGGCGATCACCGGGATGCCCTGCGCCTCGGCGGCGGCGGGGTTCTCGCCGACCATGCGCACGGCGAGCCCGAGCGGCGTCGCCTGGAGCAGGAACGCCACCAGCCCCGCCGCGGCGAAGGCCAGGTACGTCATCGGCGTCTGGGCGAAGAGGGCAGGCCCGAGCAGCGGGATCTCCGACAGGCCGGGGATCGGCAGCGGCTGGAAGGGGTGGATGCGCGGCGGCGTGCCGCTGTCGGGCAGCACCAGCCGGTAGATGAAGTAGGCGAGGCTGCTGGCCAGGAGGGTGACGCCGAGCCCGCTGACATGCTGCGACAGGCCGAGCGGCACGGTGAGCAGCGCGTGCAGCAGCCCGAGCAGCGCCCCGGCCGCCGCCGCCGCGAGCACCCCGGTCCACAGGTCGGCGCCCTGGTAGACGGTCAGCCAGCCGGCCAGCGCACCGAAGGTCATGATGCCCTCGATGCCGAGGTTGAGCACGCCGGCCCGCTCGCAGATCAGCTCGCCCAGCGTGCCGAACAGCAGCGGCGAGGCGATCCGCACGGCAGCCACCCAGAAGCTGCCGGTGACCAGCAGCTCGAGCCAGCTCATGGCGCGGCGCTCCCAGGCCGCGCATTGATGCTGTCATGCCCGGCATTGAGCCGGGCATCCAGCCTGCGCCGCCGCCTGGAGTGCCGGGTCAGGCCCGGCAATGACAAGAAGATCATTTCACCCCCGCCGCAGCCGGAAGCGGACCAGCAGCATCGCCACCAGCAGAGTCAGCAGCGAGGTCGCGACGATGACGTCGGCGATGTAGCTGGAGACGTGCACCGCCCGGCTCATCGCGTCGGCGCCGACGAAGATGCCGGCGACGAAGATCGCCGCCAGCACGACGCCGAGCGGGTGCAGCCCGGCGAGCATGGCGACGACGATGCCGCTGTAGCCGAAGCCGGGCGAGAGGTCGCGGGTCAGGTTGCCCTTGAGGCCGGCCACCTCGCTGACCCCGCACAGCCCGGCCAGCCCGCCCGAGAGCAGCGCCACGATCAGCACCACCCGCCCGACGGGGATGCCGGCGAATCCCGCCGCCCGGGCGTTGAGCCCGACCGCGCGAATGGCGTAGCCGAGCGTGGTGCGGCGCTCGATGAACCAGACGAGCACCGCCATGGCGAGCGCGATCGGCAGCCCGGCATGGAGCCGCTTGCCTGCCACCAGCCGCGGCAGCACGCCGGCATCGACGATCGGCGCCCCTTGCGGCCAGCCGAAGGCGGCGGGGTCCTTGAGCGGCCCCTCGAGCAGCAGCCCGACCAGCAGCAGCACGACGAAGTTGAGCAGCAGCGTCGTCACCACCTCGTCGACCCCGAAGCGGATCTTGAGCAGCGCCGGGCCGAGCAGCAGCAGCGCGCCGGCCAGCGCCCCCGCCACCAGCAGCAGCGGGATCAGCACCCAGGCGGGCGCGTCGACCAGGCCGGTGCCGAGCGCCGTGGCGGCGACGGCGCCGGCATAGAGCTGGCCCTCGCCGCCGATGTTCCACAGCCGGGCGCGGAAGGCGACCGCGGCGGCAAGGCCGGTGAAGATCAGCGGCGTCGCCCGGGTCAGCGTCTCGGAGAGCGCGAACCAGGAGCCGAGCGCGCCCTTGACCAGCACGCCGTAGGCCGGCAGCACCGGCGCACCGCTCGCCGCCACCAGCACGGCGCAGAGCGCCAGCGCGACGCCGACCGCGGCGACCGGCGCCAGGATCGTCCAGGCGAGCGGCGGCTGCGGCCGCGCCTCAAGCCGCATCGCCGACCCCGTCCGGCGACGCGCCGGCCATCAGCAGCCCGAGCCGCCGCAGCGTGACGGCCTCGCGCGGCTCGGGCGGGCTCAGCCGGCCGCGATGGATCACCGCGACGCGGTCGGACAGCGCCAGGATCTCGTCGAGATCGTCGGAGATCAGCAGCACGCCGCAGCCCTCGGCGCGCGCCGCCAGCAGCTGCTGGTGGACATAGGCGACGGCGCCGACGTCGAGGCCGCGGGTCGGCTGGCAGGCGAGGATCAGCCCGGGCTGCTGCGTCAGCACGCGGCCGAGGATCAGCTTCTGCATGTTGCCGCCGGAGAGCAGCCGGGTCGTGGCGTCCGGCCCGGGGCAGCGCACGTCGAAGCGCTCGATCACCGCCCGGGCGTGGCGCGCCGCGGCGCCGCGGTCGCGGAGCCCGAAGCGGCCGAAGGGCGGCGCGCGATAGCGCTCCAGGATCAGGTTCTCGGCGACGCTCATGTCGACGACCAGCCCGTCGGCATGGCGGTCCTCCGGGATGCGGCCGACGCCGCTCGCCACCATGCCGCGCGGGCTGCCATGGCGGATCTCGCGGCCGAACAGCGCCAGCCGGCCGGCGCTCGGCCGGGCCAGCCCGGCGACGAGGTCGGCGAGCGCCGCCTGGCCGTTGCCGGAGACGCCGGCGACGCCGACGATCTCGTGCCGCCGCACGGTCAGCGAGGCGCCGGCCAGCGGCGGCGCCTGGCGGCCGGTCGCCGCGACCCCGGCCAGCTCGAGCACCGGCTCGCCGGGCGGCAAGGGCGCGCGGCTCACCTCCGGCAGGGCGCGGCCGACCATCAGCTCGGCCAGCGCCGCCCGGCTGGTGGCGGCGGTCTCGAGCTCCGCCACCTTGCGGCCGGCGCGCAGCACGGCGATGCGCCGGCTGACCGCCATGACCTCGCCCAGCTTGTGGCTGATGAACAGCACCGAGAGGCCGCGCTCGGAGAAGGAACGCAGCGTGGCGAACAGCGACTCCGACTCGGCGGGGGTCAACACCGCGGTCGGCTCGTCGAGGATCAGGATGCGGGCGTCGCGGTAGAGCGCCTTGAGGATCTCGACCCGCTGCCGCTCGCCCACCGAGAGCGCGCCGACCCGCGCGTCCGGATCGACCGCCAGGCCGAACTCGGCGGCAAGCCTGGCCAGCTTGCGGCGGCCTTCGCCGCGGCCCGCCCGGAGCTGCCACAGCGGCCGGGTGCCGACCAGCACGTTGTCGAGCACGCTGAGATTGTCGGCCAGCGTGAAATGCTGGTGCACCATGCCGAGGCCGGCGGCGATCGCGGCGCGCGGCGAGCCGGGCGGAAGATGGCGGCCGAAGACCTCGACGCTGCCGGCATCGGCGACATAGTGGCCGAACAGGATGTTCATCAGGGTGGTCTTGCCGGCGCCGTTCTCGCCGAGCAGCGCCATCACCTCGCCCTGCCGCAGCTCGATCGAGATCCCGTCATTGGCGACGAGCTCGCCGAAGCGCTTGCCGATGCCGGACATCCGCAAGGCGATTTCCGCGCCGCCGCCGCTGCCGGTTGACCGCTCCCCTGTCACGCCGCCGTCCCCGCCCGTCCCGCATTGCATTGACGCCGCGCCGGCCGGCATTGTCAAATTCGCTGCCCGAGGGTCCGCCCGGGCGTCGCAGGGAGAGCCGAGATGATGCTGACACGCCGGGCCGTGCTCGCCGGAGGGACCGCCGCGCTGGCGCTCGCCGCCACCCGCCGCGCCGCGCAGGCCGCGCCGCTCAAGGTCGCCGGGATCCACACCGTGCCGGTGGAGAATCCCTGGAACAGCCGCCTGCACCAGGCGATGCTCGCCGCCGACAAGGCCGGCACCATCAAGTACGTCTTCTCGGAGAACGTCAGCAACACCGACTACGAGCGCGCCATGCGCGAATATGCCGAGCAGGGCATGCAGCTGATCGTCGGCGAGTCCTACGGCGTCGAGCCGGCGGCCCGCAAGGCGTCGGCCGACTACCCCAACGTCGCCTTCCTGATGGGCTCCAGCGGCAAGCCGGCCGGCAGCAACTTCTCCGTCTTCGGCACCTGGAACCACGAGGCCGCCTACCTCACCGGCATGATCGCCGGCAAGCTGACCAAGAGCAACGTGCTGGGCGCCGTCGGCGGCTATCCGATCCCCGAGGTCAACCGGCTGATCAACGCCTTCCGCCTCGGCGCCAGGGAGGTCAACCCGGCGGTCACCTACAGGATCGGCTTCATCGGCACCTGGTTCGACCCGCCCAAGGCCAAGGAGGCGGCGATCGCCCAGATCGACGCCGGCGCCGACATCCTGTTCGGCGAGCGCATCGGCACCGCCGACGCCGCCAAGGAGAAGGGCGCCAAGTCGATCGGCAGCCTGATCGACTTCACGCCGCAATATCCCGGCACGGTGATCGCCAACGCGGTGTGGAACTTCGGCCCGATCCTCGAGCACTGCGTCGCCGATGTCGCCGGCGGCCACATCAAGGCCGCCGACTACAGCGAGTTCTCCTTCATGAAGTACGGCGGCAACGCGCTGGTCTACGACGAGAAGACGGTGCCCGCCGACGTCGCCGCCCCGGCGCTGGCCAAGCAGAAGGAGATCCAGGACGGCAAGTTCACCGTCCCGATCGACGACAGCGAGCCGAAATAGGGCGGCGTCCGAGCCGCCTCCCGGACGGCAGCCGCATGCCGCGACTGACCCGCCGCCGCGTCCTCGTCGCGGGCGCGGCGGCGACCCTGGCGGCGGCGGCGCGGCGGCGCGCGCTGGCGGCGCCGCCGCTGGTCGCCGGCGTCCATGCGGCGCCGATCGACAATCCCTGGAACAGCCGGCTGCAGCAGGCGCTGCTCGCCGCCCAGGCGAGCGGCCGGATCCGCTACGTCTTCTCCGAAGGCATCGGCAACGGCGACTACGAGCGGGCGCTGCGCGAATACGCCGACCAGGGCGTCAGCCTGATCGTCGGCGAGGCCGACGCGGTCGAGCGCCAGGCGCGCCGCGTCGCCGCCGACTATCCCGGCACCGCCTTCCTGATGGGCTCGGCCGGCCAGCCCGCGGGCGGCAACTTCTCCGTCTTCCACACCTGGAACCAGGATGCGACCTACCTCACCGGGGTGATCGCCGGCGGCCTGACCCGCACCGGCCAGATCGGCACCGTCGCCGGCTACCCCGTGCCCAACGTCAAGCGGCTGATCAACGCCTTCCGCGCCGGCGCCCGCGCCGCCAACCCGTCGGTCGCCTTCCGCCTCGCCTATGTCGGCACCTGGTTCGACCCGCCGCGGGTGAAGGAGGCGGCGCTGGCCCAGCTCGACGCCGGCGCCGACGTGATGTTCGGCGAGCGGCTCGGCACCGCCGACGCCTGCAAGGCGCGCGGCGCCCACGCGACCGCCAGCCTGATCGACCTCATCCCGCTCTTCCCCGGCACGGTGGTGGCGAGCGCGCTGTGGAGCTTCGGCCCGATCCTGGCGCAGGCGCTGGACGACCTCGCCCGCGGCATCCTCGCCGCCGACTACAGCCGCTACAGCCTGCTGCGATACGGCGGCAGCACGCTGGTCTACGACCCGAAGACGGTGCCGGCAGCGGTCGCCGCCGCGGCGCTCGCCAAGCAGAAGGCGATCGAGGCCGGCGAGCTCACCGTCACCCTCGACGACGGCGAGCCGCGCTGAGCAACCTGTCCCCCGCCGCCCGCCGCTGGTCTATCATCCCCGTCATGAGCGACGCCGCAGGCATCGCCGAGACGCCGCCGGCCGCGGGCGCCATGCCCTGGCTGGCGCACTACCCCGCCGGGGTCGACTGGCACGAGCCGGTGGCGCCGCGGCCGCTCTGGGCGATGCTCGACGATGCCGTGGCGCGCTGGCCGGAGCGGCCCTGCATCGACTTCCTCGACCGGCGCTGGCGCTATGCCGAGATCGGCCGGCTGGTCGACCGCGCGGCCCGGGGCCTGCGCGCGCTCGGCATCGGGCCGGGCCGCCATGTCGGGCTGTTCCTGCCCAACTGCCCGTACTACGTGATCCTCTACTACGCCGTGCTGAAGGCGGGCGGCGTGGTGGTGAACTTCAGCCCGCTCTCGGCCGAGCCGGAGATCCGGCAGCAGGTCGAGGATTCGGAGACCGGGCTGATGGTCACGCTCGACCTCGCGGCGCTCTACGGCAGGCTGGCGCCGCTGCTCGGGCGCTCGCGGCTGGAGCGGATCGTCGTCTGCCCGCTGGGCGCGGCGCTGCCGCCGGCCAAGCGCGTGCTGCTGCAGCTCGCCGGCCGCGGGCGGCTCGCCCGCATTCCGCGCGACGGGCGCCACATTCCCTTCCGCCGGCTGGTCGCCAATCCCGGCGGCCTCGCCCCGCCGGCGATCGACCCGGCCGCCACGATCGCCGTGCTGCAATATACCGGCGGCACCACCGGCGTGCCCAAGGCGGCGATGCTGAGCCATGCCGCGCTTCACACCAACGCGGTGCAGTGCGGCCGCTGGTTCGCCGCCGCCGCCACCGAGCGGGTGACGATGCTGGGCGTGCTGCCGCTGTTCCACGCCTTCGCGATGACCGCGGTGATGAACTGGGCGGTGCTGTGGGGCGCCGAGATGATCCTGCTGCCGCGCTTCGAGCTGCCGCAGCTGCTGCGCACCATCCACCGCAAGCGGCCGATGGTGATGCCGGCGGTGCCGACCATCCTGGCGGCGATCAACAACGCGCCCGATATCGAGCGCTGGGACCTCGGCTCGCTGCGCGTCTGCCTGTCGGGTGGCGCACCGCTGCCGGCCGAGGTGCGCGAGCGCTTCGCGGCGCGCGCCGGCTGCCGCGTGCTGGAGGGCTACGGCCTGTCGGAGACCGGCCCGGTGCTGGCCTGCAACCCGTTCGAGGGCGACCGGCCGGGCTCGGTCGGGCTGCCCTATCCCGGCACCTCGGTCGAGATCGTCTCGCTCGACGCGCCGGAGCGCGTGCTGCCGCCGGGCGAGACCGGCGAGATCTGCGCCCGCGGGCCGCAGCTGATGGCGGGCTACTGGAAGCAGCCGGCCGAGACGGCGCGGGCGATGCGCGGCGGCCGCTTCCACACCGGCGACATCGGGCGGCTCGACGCCGACGGCTACCTCTACGTCACCGACCGGCTGAAGGAGATGGTCATCGTCGGCGGCTTCAAGGTCTATCCGCGCATGGTCGAGGAGGCGCTGCACGCCCATGGCGGCGTCGCCGAGTGCGCCGTGCTCGGCGTGCCCGACCCCTATCGCGGCCAGGCGGTGAAGGCGGTGGTGGTGGCGCGGCCGGGCGCCGCGCTGGACGAGGGCGCGCTGCGGCGCCATCTTGCCGAGCGCCTGTCGCGCTTCGAGCAGCCGACGCTCTACGCGTTCCGCGACGCGCTGCCGAAGACCGTGGTGGGCAAGATCGACAAGAAGGTGCTGGTCGCCGAGCATGAAGCCGGTGCCGGGCCGAGCGAGGGACGATGAGGACTGTGGTGATCGCCGGCTACGCCCGCTCGCCCTTCCAGTTCGCGACCAGGGGCGCGCTGGCCGGGACGCGGCCCGACGACCTCGCCGCCGCGGTGATCCGCGGGCTGGTCGAGCGCACCGGCGTGCCGCCCGGCGACATCGAGGACCTGATCCTCGGCTGCGCCTTCCCGGAGGGCGAGCAGGGGCTCAACATGGCGCGGCTGGTGGGCTTCCTCGCCGGGCTGCCGCAGAGCGTCGCCGGCACCACGGTCAACCGCTTCTGCGGCTCCTCGATGCAGGCGATCCACATGGCGGCGGGCGCCATCCAGCTCGGCGCCGGCGAGGCCTTCCTCTGCGCCGGCGTCGAATCGATGAGCCGGGTGCCGATGATGGGCTTCAACCCGATGCCCAACCCCGACCTCGCCGAGCGCTACCCCGAGGCCTATGTCGCGATGGGGGTGACGGCGGAGACCCTGGCGCGGCGCTACGGCATCGGCCGGGAGCGGCAGGAGGAATTCGCGCTGGAGAGCCACCGCCGCGCCGCCGCGGCCCGAGCCGCGGGCCGGCTCGCCGAGGAGATCGTGCCGGTCGGCGGCGGCAACCAGCGCGTCGCCGAGGATGGCTGCATCCGCCCCGACAGCAGCGCCGCGGCGTTGGCCGAGCTGAAGCCCGCCTTCATGGCCGACGGCACGGTCACCGCCGGCACCTCCTCGCCGCTGACCGACGGCGCCGCCGCGACGCTGGTGGTGTCCGAGGACTATGCCCGCGCCCACGGGCTGGCGCCGCTGGCCCGGATCCGCGCCGTCGCCGTCTCCGGTTGCGCGCCGGAGATCATGGGCCTCGGCCCGGTCGGCGCCACCCGCAAGGCGCTCGACCGCGCCGGGCTGACGCTCGCCGACATCGACATCGTCGAGCTC
>JAXMCI010000069.1:0-9838 GCA_046349435.1 Dongiaceae bacterium
CAGCCGGCGATGGGTGGCGAGCGAGCCGATCGCGTAGCCGCCGCCGTGCAGGTAGAGCACGGCGCGCTGCGGGTCGCAGCCCGGCGCGGCGACCCATTCGGCCGGCACGCCGCCGGCGTCCACCGCCTCGACCTTGGCGTCGGGCGCGCCGCCCAGGAACACCGCCATCTTCTCGAACCGGGCCCGCGAATCGGCCACGCTGGGCGTCTCGGGGCTGGGGCGCGAGCGCAGCAGGCCAACCAGGCCCTCGAGCTGGGTTGCAGTCATGTGACGTTCCTCCTGGGACTTCCCTTGCCTCTCCTTTCCGACACGGCGGCGGCCAATTCAAGCCCCGGACGGCGCCGGGGCGGAGGGCTAGAATGGCGCTGATGGATGCATCCCCGAGTTCGCCGGCCGGCCCGTCGGCCCAGCGCTGGGCGCAGCTCGCGCTCGGCCTGCTGTGCATGGTGATGATCTCCAGCCTGCAGCACGGCTGGACGCTGTTCGTGCATCCGATCGACCAGAAGTTCGCCTGGGGCAGCGCGGCGATCCAGGTCGCCTTCACCGTGTTCATCCTGGCCGAGACCTGGCTGGTGCCGTTCGAGGGCTGGTTCGTCGACCGGCTGGGGCCGCGCCCGGTGGCGCTGGTCGGCGGCGTCCTGGTGGCGCTGGCCTGGACGATCAACGCCTTCGCCGACGCCCTGCCGGTGCTGTACTTCGGCTCGGCCCTGGCCGGAATCGGCGCCGGCTGCGTCTACGGCACCTGCCTCGGCAACGCCCTCAAGTGGTTCCCCGACCGCCGCGGCCTGGCCGCCGGCCTGACCGTCGCGGGCTACGGAATCGGCTCGGCCTTCACCGTCATCCCGCTGCACGAGACCATCAAGCACCACGGCTTCGAATCGGCCTTCCTCTGGTTCGGCCTCGGCCAGGGCCTGGTGATCGTGCTGGCGGCGCTGCTGCTGGTGAAGCCGCCCGACCATCCGCGGGCGCCGCCCAGCCACGTCTTCCAGGGCAGCCGGGACTTCACGCCGCGCGAGGTGCTGCGCTCGCCGCTGTTCTGGCTGCTGTTCGTGATGTCGCTGCTGGTCACCGCCTCGGGCCTGACCTTCACCGCCCATCTCGCCGGCATCGCGCGCAACTTCCAGGTCGCCGGCGTGCCGGTCAGCCTGCTCGGCGTCACCCTGCCGGCGCTGACCTTCGCGCTGACCCTCGACCGGCTGACCAACGGCCTGGCGCGGCCGCTGTGCGGCTGGCTGTCGGACCATATCGGCCGCGAGACCATGATGCTCATCGCCTTCCTGACCGGCGCGCTCAGCATCTGGGCCTTCGCCCGCTGGGGCAGCGACCCGACGGTGTTCGTGCTGCTGGCCAGCGCCGTGTTCTTCGCCTGGGGGGAGGTCGCCAGCCTGTTCCCGGCGACCTGCACCGACTATTTCGGGCCGCATTTCGCCACCACCAACGCCGGCATGCTGCACACCGCCAAGGGCGTCGCCGCCCTGCTGGTGCCGCTGGTCGATCCCCTGGTCGCCGCCACCGGCGACTGGCAGATGGTGTTCGTCATCGCCGTCGGCATGAACCTTGCCGCCGCCTTCCTGTGCATCGCGGTCCTGCGGCCGCTGCGCGCGGCGCGACTCAAGGCCGCGCCGGCGGCGGGATGACGGCGGCGCGACGGCCGCGCATTTCAACCGGAGGAGCTTCCATGACAGACCAACCCCGACTCTCCCTGCTCGAGGAGGTCAAGCTGCAGGCCGAGGTGATCCTGCCCATCCTGCGCACGATGCGCGCCGAGCTCGGCCGCGAAACCGCCGATCGCCTGGTCGGCGACTCGCTGCGCGCCTGGGCGCGCGACCTCTATCACCGGATCGGCGAGGCCAAGCCCGGCACGCCGCGCCAGAAGTGGGACGCCGTGTGGGCCGAGGACATGCGGCCGCGCATCGGCAATGCGGTCGACCGCGAGATGCTCAAGGACGACGGCACCGTGCGCGAGTACAACGTCGTGCGCTGCCAGTACGCCGAGTTCTTCCGCGCCCTGGGCGAGCCCGAGCTGGGCGGCATCCTGCTGTGCGACTCCGACTTCCACATCGCCGACGTCGGCGGCGACAGCGTCGAGTTCAAGCGCACCCAGACGATCATGCAGGGCGCCCCGTATTGCGACTTCCGCTACCGCTTCCGCTAGCCCCGCCCGTCGCCCGTCGCCCTCTCGCCCGCCGTGCCGCACGCTTCCCCTTCCGCCGCGCAGCGCTTCGCGCGCATGTCGCCGCTGGCCGTCGCGCTGGCGCTGCTGCTGCACGGCGCGGTCGGCGTGCTGCTGTGGCAGGAGGCCGAGCGGCGCGAGCGCGCCCCGGCGGTCGAGGAAGCGATCGAGGTCACGCTCGATCCGCCGCCGGACAAGCCCAAGGAGCCGGAGCAGGCCAAGCCGCCCGAGCCCCCGCCCCCCGAGGCGCCCCCCGAGCCGCCGAAGCCGGCGCCCGAGGCCAAGCCCAGCCCGCCGCCGCCGCCGGTCGTGCCGGGCATCCGGCCGCCGGCCGAGCAGACCGCCGAGTCGCCGACCCAGGTGCCGCCGCCGGCGCCGCCCGGCAAGGAGGCGACGGCGCCGCAGCCCGAGTCCAACGAGCCGCTGCTCCCGATCCTGACACAGCAGCAGCCGCCGACCCCGGTCGAGCCGCCGCCGCAGCAGGCCGCGCCGACTCCCCCACCGCCATCCACGCCACCCACGCCGCCGCAGGAGACGGCGGCTGCACCGCCGCCGCCGCCCGAGCCGCGGCCGGAACCGAAGCCGCAGCCCCCGCCGCCGCAAGACGCGCTGCCGCTGAAGCCCGAGCCGCCCCCTCCGCCGCCGCCGGTCAAGGCCGAGGCTCCCAAGCCGGAGCCGCCCAAGCCCCCGCCGCCGAAGCCCGAACCGCCGAAGCCCGAACCGCCGAAGCCGGCGCCGCCGCAGCAGCAGGCGCTGGTGGCGCCGCCGCCGCGGCCCAGCCCGCCGTCGCCGCGGCCCGAGCTGCAGCCGTCGCCGCTGCGCCCCGGCCTGCAGCGCCAGGCGCCGCAGGTCTCGACCTCGGAGCGGCCGAGCCCGTCGCCGCTGGTCAACCCGGCCGACACGTTCAACCGCGCCCGCGTCTCGGACAATTACCTGTGGCAGGTGGTGCAGCGCCTGGTCGGCTACCGCTATCACGCCCAGGTGCGGGCCAGCATGGGCGTCACCGTGGTGCGCATCGTGGTCGCCCGCGACGGCCGCCTGCTCGACGCCTCGGTCGTGCAGTCGAGCGGCTACCCCGAGTTCGACCGCGGCGTGCTGGCCGGCGTGCGCGCCGGCTCGCCCTACGCGCCGCTGCCGCCCGAGATTCAGGGCGCCAGCGCCACCTTCACCCTGCCGCTTGTCTCGATCCAGCGCTGACCGCGCGAGCGCTCGGAGGCGTGTCGGCGTTCAGGCGAAGCGCGCCCGCAGCCGGGGCGCCACGTCGCGCGCGAAGCGCTCCAGGCTGGCGTTCATGTCGTCGGGCCGCAGGCCGGGCGGCACGCCCCAGGTGACGATGTCGGTGATGCCGTACTCGGCGATGAAGGCGGCGAGCTGCGCGACGCAGTCGTCGACCGTGCCGACCACCCAGGTCTGCGGGATGCGTTCTTCGTCGGCGGCCCCGGCGACGCCGCCCAGGCCGCCCGATTCGCTGCGGAAGCGGTTGTAGACCTCCATGCGCCGCCGCTCGGCGGCGCGCACCATCGCCCAGTCGCGCGCGCGATCGTCGGTCACCAGGCAGGAGCGGATGATGCCGACCCGCCGCGCGTCGGGGTCGCCGCCCTGCGCCGCCAGCGCCGCCCGCCACGGATCGAGCACCTTGCCGCGCGGCCCCTGCGGCAGCAGGTTGGCGCCGAAGCGGGCGGCGCGCTGCGCCCCGGCCTCCGACATCGCCGCCACCCACAGCGGCGGGCCACCGGGCTGCACGTAGCCCGGGGTGATCTTCACGTTCTCGAACGTGTAGCGCTTGCCGGCGAAGCTGAAGCTCTCGCCGGTGAAGGCGCGGCGCAGCACCTCGAGCCCCTCGTCGGTCAGCGACACGCGGCGCGACACCGGCAGCCCGAAGCCCTTGAACTCGTGCGGCGCGTAACCCATGCCGACGCCGATCTCGACCCGGCCGCCGCTGAGATTGTCGAGCACCGCCAGGTCCTCGGCCAGCCGCACCGGATGGTTGAACGGCAGCAGGCAGACGTCGCACGAGAAGCGCACCCGCCTGGTGCGCGCCGCCATGGCGGCGGCCACCGGGATCCACGACGGCAGATAGCCGTCGTCGACGAAGTGGTGCTCGGTGAACCACACCAGGTCGAGGCCCAGCCCGTCGAGCCAGGCGACCTGGTCGAGGATCGCGGCGTAGAGCGCGGGATGGCTGAGGCCCGATTCCGGCGGGTTGCGGAAATCGTAGGCCACGCCCAGGCGCAGCGGTGGAGCCATCGGATTCTTCCTCCTCGCCGGGACCGGCCAGTTTCGGCAGCCGAAGCCGCGCCTCACGCCATGGCTTCGGAACGGCCGGCGAAAGGGTAGCATCGCCGCGGCGAGGAAAACGAGGAGGAAGGCCATGGCGACGGCGACCACCACCGAGCGGCAGCGCCGCGCGTACGTGCCGGACGGGGCCTGGCTGGCCAGGCAGGCGCCCGAGGCGATCATCGAGCCCGACCTGCCGATCGTCGACCCGCACCATCACCTGTGGGAGCACGCCAACCACCGCTACCTGCTCGACGAGCTGCTGGCCGACACCGGCACCGGCCACAAGATCACGGCGACCGTCTACATCGACTGCCGCTCGATGTACCGCGCCGACGGCCCGGCCGAGATGCGGCCGGTGGGCGAGACCGAGTTTGCCAACGGCGTCGCGGCGATGAGCGCCAGCGGCCTGTACGGCGCGACGCTGGCCTGCGCCGGCATCGTCTCCTACGTCGACATGACCCTGGGCGCCCGGGCCCGCGCCGTGCTCGAGGCGCATGTCGCGGCCGGCAACGGCCGCTTCCGCGGCATCCGCCATGCCGGCGGCTGGGATCCCAGCCCCGAGGTGCGCAACAGCCACACCAACCCGCCGCAGGGACTCTATGCCCAGGCGAACTATCGCGAGGGCGTGGCCCAGCTCGGGGCGCTCGGCCTGACCTACGAGGCCTGGCAATACCATCCGCAGCTGCCCGAGGTCGTCGCCCTGGCGCGCGCCGTGCCGCAGACCACGATGATCCTCAACCATTGCGGCGGCCCGCTCGGCCTCGGCCCCTATGCCGGCCGCAGCGACGAGGTGTTCGCGACCTGGAAGAAGGACCTCGCCGAGCTGGCGCGCTGCCCCAACGTGGTCGTCAAGCTGGGCGGCCTGGGCATGGACATCGGCCCGTTCGACCACATGCGCCGGCCGGTGCCGCCGACCTCGCAGGAGATCGCCGCCGCCTGGGGCCCGTGGATCGCGACCTGCATCGAGCTGTTCGGCGCCGAACGCTGCATGTTCGAGAGCAACTTCCCGGTCGACAAGCTGTCGACCGGCTACGCCGTGCTGTGGAACGCCTTCAAGCGCATGGCGGCCGGCGCCTCGGCCAGCGAGAAGGCGGCGCTGTTCAGCGGCACGGCGCGCCGCGTCTACCGCCTGCCCTGACCGTTCACGTTCATCCGGGAAGACAGAATCCTCATGTTCAAGCGTGTCCTGATCGCCAACCGCGGCGAGATCGCCATCCGCATCGCCCGCGCCGCCGCCTCGCTCGGCCTCGACTCGGTCGCCGTCTACGCACCGGCCGATGCCTTGTCGCTGCACGTCAAGCTCGCCACGACGGCGCGCGAGCTCAAGACCGCGACCGCCGCCAGCGACCCGGTGCGCGCCTATCTCGACATCGACGCGCTGCTCGCCATCGCCCGCGACACCGGCTGCGACTGCGTCCATCCCGGCTACGGCTTCCTCTCGGAGAACGCCAACTTCGCCGAGCGCTGCCGCGCCGCCGGCCTCGCCTTCGTCGGCCCGGCGCCCGCCACCCTGGCGCTGTTCGGCGACAAGGTCGAAGCCCGCGCCTTCGCCGGCACGCACGGCCTGCCGGTGGTGCCCGGCACGCCGGCGGCGCTGACCTCGGCCGACGAGGCGCGCGCCTTCGCCGCCTCGGTCGGCTATCCCGTGATGCTCAAGGCGGCGGCCGGCGGCGGCGGCCGCGGCATGCGCCGGGTCGACTCCGCCGCGGCGATGGACGAGGCCTTCGCGCGCTGCCAGGGCGAGGCCAGCGCGGCGTTCGGCGACGGCGCGGTGTTCCTCGAGAAGCTGGTGCCGCGGCCGCGCCACATCGAGGTCCAGGTGCTGGGCGACGGCCAGGGCAACGTCGTGCATCTGCACGAGCGCGACTGCTCGGTGCAGCAGCGCAACCAGAAGGTCGTCGAGATCGCGCCGGCGCCCAACCTCGATCCTGGCGTGCGCCAGCGGCTGCTCGCCGACGCGGTCCGCCTGGCGCGCGCCGCGCGCTACGAGAATGCCGGCACGATCGAGTTCCTGGTCGATCCCGAGAAGGCCGAGCACTTCTTCATCGAGTGCAATCCGCGCATCCAGGTCGAGCATACGGTGACCGAGCAGGTGCTCGGCCTCGACCTGGTCGAGGCGCAGTTCCGCATCGCCGCCGGCGCCACCCTGGCCGACCTGCGGCTCGCCGACCAGGCCGAGGTGCCGACGCCGCGCGGCTTCGCCGTGCAGGCCCGGGTCGTCGTCCACGGGCCGGGCACCCTGACCGCCTGGCGCGAGCCGTCGGGGCCGGGCCTGCGGGTCGATGCCTGCGGCTATGTCGGCCTGGCGCCGCCGCCGCAGTTCGACCCGCTGATCGCCAAGCTGATCGCCCAGTCGGGCTCCTCCGGCAGCTTCGACTCCGCGGTCGACCGGCTGCGCCGCGCGCTCGACGAGTTCCACGTCGCCGGCGTGCCGACCAACACGGACCAGCTGCGCGCCATCCTGGCCGATCCGGCGCTGCGCGGCGGTGATGCCCGCACCACCTTGCTGGCCGAGAGCCCGGCGCTGGCCGCGACCGCCGCGCCGCCGTCTGCCAAGCCCGCGACCTTGCAGTTCCTCGACCAGCAGGTCGAGGCGCTGGGCCGCGGCCGCGGGTCGGCCGCCATCCCGCGGCCGCCGCTGCCGGTGCCCGACGGCCACGAGGCGATCGACAGCCCGCACGCCGGCAGCCTGGTCGACGTCAAGGTGAGCGCCGGCGACACGGTGAGCGCCGGACAGACCCTGTTCGTGGTCTCGGCCATGAAGATGGAGACGGCGGTCGCCGCGCCCTGCGCCGGCACGGTCACGACCGTCGCCGCCCTGGCGCTCGGCGACTCGGTCGACGGCAGCCAGATCCTGGCGGTGATCCGCCCGGCCGCCGGCGCCACGATCAACCGCACCACGGCGACCGACGAAGGCTGGCAGCCGATGCTGGACACGGTGGCCCGGCTGCAGGGCATCGCCCACACGCGGCTGGCGCCCGGCTCGCGCGAGGCCGGCGTGGTGCGCCAGCGCGACCGCGGCAAGCTGACCTGCCGCGAGCGCATCGACGCGCTGCTCGATCCCGGCAGCTTCCGCGAGATCGGCAGCCTGGCCGGCTTCGCGACCTACGACGACAGCGGCGCGGTGCACGAGTTCACCCCGGCCAGCCATGTCGGCGGCCAGGGCCGCATCGAGGCGCGGCCGTGCATCGTCTGCGCCGACGACTTCACCTCGCGCGGCGGCCATGCCGACGGCGCCATCGCCTCCAAGTCGCGCTACCTCGACCGCCTGTCGATCGAGCTCAGGGTGCCGTCGATCCGCCTGCTCGACGGCTCGTCGGGCGGCGGCAGCGTCGCCACCATGGTGCCGAAACAGTCGGGGGACGCCTCGGCCAAGGAGAGCACCGGCGCGGTCAAGACCGGACGGCCACGGGTGGTCGGCAGCGGCGGCTCGTTCCTGCCCGGCCATCTCGGCAGCACCTTCTACACCGAGCAGCTGGCCACCGTGCCGGTGGTCAACCTGCTGCTGGGCAGCGTCGTCGGGATCGGCGCCGCCAAGGCGGTGCTCGGCCACTTCTCGGTGATGGTCCGCGACGTCGCCCAGCTGTTCGTCGCCGGCCCGCCGGTGGTCAGCCACGCCATGGGCTACGAGGTCACCAAGGAGGATCTCGGCGGCTGGCACATCCACTGCCGCAACGGCTCGGTCGACAACCTGGCCGAGACCGAGCAGGAGGCGATGGCGATGACCCGCCGCTTCCTCGGCTACCTGCCGTCGAGCGTGCACGAGGCGCCGCCGGTACTGCCGGCCGACGCTAGCGATCCGGCCGACCGGCGCGACGAGGAGCTGCTCACCCTGGTGCCGCGCAAGCGCACCGCGACCTTCGACGTGCGCCGCGCCATCCGCCTGATGGCCGACCGCGGCAGCTTCTTCGAGATCGGGCCGCTGTGGGGCACCGACCAGGTGGTCGGCTTCGTGCGCTTCAACGGCCATCCGATGGGCGTCATCGCCTCCGACAGCCGGCACATCAACGGCGGCGCGCTGACCGCCGACGGCTGCGACAAGCTCAAGCGCCACATCGACCTGTGCGACCTGTTCCACCTGCCGCTGCTCAACCTGGTCGACAATCCGGGCTTCGCCGTCGGCATCGAGCACGAAGTCGCCGGCACGATCCGCAAGGGCGGCGAGTGGATGGTCGCCTTCGCCCAGGCCTCCATCCCGATCTTCACCGTGCTGATGCGGCGCAGCTTCGGGGTCGCCGGCAACAACTACGCGACGCCGCGCTCGGCGGCTGCGGTGCGCATCGCCTGGCCGGCAGCCGACGTCGGCGGCATCCCGCCCGAGGGCGGCATCGAGGCGGCCTACAAGCGCCAGCTGGCCGAGGCGGCCGACCCGGCCGCGCTGCGGGCCGAGATCAACGCCCGCATCGAGAGCGTGCGCGGGCCGGTCGGGCCGCTCAACCGCTTCGAGCTCGAGGAGATGGTCGATCCGCGCGACACGCGGCGGCTGGTCTGCGAATGGCTGGCCGACACCTGGCGGCTGGTCGCCCAGCCGACCCGCCTGGGGCCACGGCCGCTGCAGTTCCGGCCGTAGGGAGGATCGCGCGCCGGCGGAGAATACCCCTACTCGATTTATTGGGCACCATTCGGGGGGGTCTGCGATTCGCGGCCGGGACCATCCGGTCGCAAATGCCCCTACGGGAATTACTGAATACCATTCGAGGGGGTCTGCGAAGTTCGGCCGGGGACGGAGCGGCGGGGCCCAGGGGTTTCCGCTGTTTGCGCTGGCCGTCGGCCAAGGCGCCGCGCCGCGCGCCCTCGCGCTGCGGTCCGGTACTGCCCAGGGGCACAGAATTCGAGCGGGCATGGCGAAGCTCCGTGACTCGCTGCCGACGCCACAGGGAACGCGCGCGATGGCACTCCGGGGAGCGCCGTCGCCAAAAAGAACATAAAGGGAACATGGCCGTGGATTTCAAGACCCCGCGCGCGTCAATTCGGCCGCAGAACCGCGTCGGCGAGGCGCGCGTAGAAGCCGGCGATGCTCCCGCTGCCGTCCCGCCGCTCGCTCGCCCGGCTGCTCGTCGCCCTCGCTGCAGCCCTTCCGACGGCGGCCCCCGCCGCCGACGAGGACGCGGTGTTCGCCGCCCTGCGCGCCGGCGGGCACGCGATCCTGGTGCGCCACGCGATCGCCCCGGGCGGCGGCGATCCGCCCGGCTTCGTGCTCGAGGACTGCGCCACGCAGCGCAACCTGTCCGACGAGGGTCGGGCGCAGGCGGCGCGTCTCGGCCAACGCCTGCGCCAGCACGGGGTCGCCGTCGACCGCGTGCTGTCGAGCCGCTGGTGCCGGGCGCTCGAGACGGCCCGCCTGATGGCGCTCGCGCCCGTCGAGCCGGCGCTGGCTCTCGATTC
>JAXMCI010000070.1:0-9566 GCA_046349435.1 Dongiaceae bacterium
GGCTGTTGAGCAGCAGCTTGGCCTGCGGCGCCCGCCAGACGACCTGGTCGATCACGTCGTTCGGCCGGTAGGCGGTGTCGGCGATGCCGTCGCCGTCGAGGTCGAAGGCCGGGTTGTCGCTCCAGTAGTTGCCGTGCCGGTCGGCCGACCAGTCGAGGAATCGCGTCCCGACATACATCACCTGGGTGCGGTTGCCGATGAAGGCGTTGTCGTGGATGACGTTGCGCTCCGAGCCGGCGGTGAAGTGGATGCCGATGGCGCAGCCCTCGAACCGGTTGTCGTGGAAGCGGTTCTTGTTGGCGTTGTAGATGAAGACGCACTTCTCGCCGCCGCGCACCACGTTGCCGGAGATCTCCGAGCTGTTGGCGCTGTTGAGCAGCAGGCCATGGTCGCGGGCGCCGTCGGCGACGTTGTCGCGGATCACCAGCCGGTCCGAGTACATGATGGCGAAGCCGATGTCGTTGCCGACCGACAGGTTGCCGCTGACCTCGCTGTCCTGCGTGTACATGTAGTGGATGGCGAAGCGGACGTCGTGAAACACGTTGTTGCGGAAGGCGTTCTTCCGGCTGGTGTTGACGAAGATGCCGTCCCGGCCGGCACGGATGTCGTTGCCCTCGACGACGCTGCCGGTGGCGTTCCACAGCTGCACGCCGTTGCCGCGCTCGCTGCGCCGGAGGTCGCTGAGGCCGACCACCCGGTTGTCGCGGATCAGCGCGTCGGGCGCCCCCCAGTCGTCGATGCCGATCAGATTGTCCTCGAGCCGATTGCCCTCGATCAGCGCGCGGGCCGCCGGCTTGTCGAGAAAGAGGCCGGCGTCGCGCGCCGGCAGCTCGCGGCCGGAGCCGCGCACCACCAGGCCGCGCACGACGACGTCGGGGACCTCGATCCGGATCACCTGGCCGGCGCCGCCACCATCGACGACGGCGCCGTCCTCGCCTTCCAGCGTCAGAGGCCTGTCGATCACCACCCGGCCGCGATGCAGGCCGGGAGCGAGCCGCAGCACGTCGCCGGGCATCGCCGCGGCGATCGCCTGCTGCAGCCCGTCCCCGGCCGGCACCGCGACGGTGGCGGCCGCCGCCGGGCAGGCGAGCGCGCCGGCGGCGAGCAGCGCTGCTGCCGCCGGCGCCAGGGCCCGCATCGTGCGACGGCCGGCCATCGCCTCAGGCCGACTTGGGATGGACCAGCATGCGGCCGGCCATCTCCATGTGGAGCGCGTGGCAGAACCACTGGCAGTAGTACCAGTGCACGCCGGGCCGGTCGGCGATGAAGGTCACCGAGGCGGTGGCCTGCGGCCCGATCTCCATGCAGACGCCGTGGCGCACCATGGTGAAGCCGTGCGTCAGGTCCTCGACGTCGTCCATGTTGGTGACCACGACGGTCACCTCGTCGCCCTCGTTGACCTCGAACTTCTCGAGGCTGAAGGCCGGCGCGATCGAGTGCATGTAGACCCGCACCTTGTTGCCGTCGCGGATCACGTCGGCCGCCTCCTCCAGCTTGACGCCGTCCTTGGCGGCCTGCTGGCGGACCCCCTCCCACATCGGGTCGTCGCGCTTCCAGACGCCGATCGGGTTGATCTTGGAGCGGTGCACCAGGCAGATGTCGTGCGGCTCGGCGAAGGTCGGGCCGTCATGGACGATCTTCATCTCGTCGCCCGAGATGTCGATCAGCTGGTCGTTCTCCGGCTTCAGCGGACCGACATTGAGGAAGCGGTCCTTGGAGAACTTGTTGAGCGACATCAGCCAGCGGCCGTCGGCGTCCTTGGCCTCGCCGTTGGTGGTGTGGTTGTGGCCTGGCTGGTAGTGCACGTCGAGCTTCTGGATGATCGGGTCGACCTTCTCGCCGCCATAGGCGCGGATCGCCTTGTCGATGCTCCACTTCACCACCTGGCTGTCGAGGAACAGCGTGGTGAAGGCGTTGCCCTTGCCGTCATAGGCGGTGTGCAGCGGGCCCAGGCCGAGCTGCGGCTCGGCCACCACCGTGTCGCGCGGCTTGATCTTGTCGTCGAACAGGTCGTCGAACTTGCGCACGTCGAGCAGCGTCACGGTCGGCGACAGCTTGCCGTTGATCGCCAGGTGGATGCCGTCCGGGGCCATGTTGCAGCCATGCGGGTTGTTGGCGACCGGGACGTAGCGGGTGTAGGGCGAGCCGTGCCGGCCGTCGACCACCGGCACCCCGTTCATCTCCTTGAAGTCGCCCTTCTTCACCGCCTCCTCGATGCGCTTGATGTTGAAGATCACCGCCCAGTCCTGCTCGGCCGAGGTCATCTCGGCCTGGGTGACGCCGCGTTCCGAGTTGTAGCAGGTCGAGAAGGAATATTTGCCCTCGTAGTCGGCGTCGGTGTTGTCGAGGTTGCCGTCGACCAGCACCTGCCAGGCGATCTTCATCGTGTCGCCGTCGATCGCCGTGTAGACCGACCAGTACTGCTTCGGGTCGTCGAGCACCTTGCCGTCGTTCGGGATCGGGATGATGTGCTCGCTGTTGGCGAAGACGTAGCCGGTGCGCGGGTACTTCTGCAGCCTGAGGCCGTGGATGTCCGAGGCGTTCGGGATCTCGATGATCTTGTCGCACTTCATCACGTCGCAGCGGAT
Source organism: Dongiaceae bacterium (assembly GCA_046349435.1). Lineage (GTDB taxonomy): Bacteria > Pseudomonadota > Alphaproteobacteria > Dongiales > Dongiaceae > JAXMCI01. Next base: position 2,589 of record JAXMCI010000070.1, read on the forward strand.
CCGCGCCACCCGGCAGTTGGCCTTGTCGTTGGCGAAGATGTAGCGGCCGTCATAGGTGCCGTCGGTGAACGAGACGTGCGGATGGTGCAGGTCGCCGTTGAGCAGGAAGAGCCCGTGCTTCTCGATCAGCGCCTTGGTCTGCGGCAGCAGGTTCTCCGTCATGATCCGCCGGCTCTCGTTGGTCAGCCCCCAGCCGGTGGCGCTGCAGCGGTTGAAGACCGGGATGCGCATCAGCTCGCGCATCGAGGGCAGGCCGATGATGCGGACCTCGCCGTCATGGCCGCTGCTCGAGATGCCATAGTACTCGTCGAGGTCGCCAGGGCGGACCTCGGCGGGATTCTTTTCGGCGGCGCGCGCCCGCCCCATCAGCATCGGGCCGGCGGCGCCGGCCACCGCGCCGGCGAGACCGGCCGCGCCGGCCAGCTTGGCGCCGCCGCCGAGCAGGCCACGCCGGCTCAGCCCGGCGCCTTCGGTCTTGGTTTCTTCGCTCATGATCTCGCTCCTCCGTTCGGCGATCGGCGCGGGCTTGCGCCGCCGTCCTTGTGCTCAGCTCGTTGCAGGTTCCCGCGCCGCCTTGCCCTTGGCCGGCACCGGGGGCTGCAGGCTGGGCGAGGTCGTCGCCAGCCGCTTCTCCCGCTTCAGCCGGCGCTGGATCATCACCGGGCAGCGTTGGTCGTGGTGGTAGAGCATCTGGCAGTGCAGGCACTGGATGCATTCGTTGGGGTTGATGTGCCCCTCGGGGTGGATCGACTGCACCGGGCACTCGTTGCCGCAGCGCTGGCAGGGGCTGCCGCATTCCTTGTAGCGGCGCAGCCAGTCGAACATGCGCAGGCGCGCCGGGATCGCGAGCGCGGCGCCGAGCGGGCAGAGATAGCGGCAGAAGAAGCGCTCGACGAAGAGCCCGGCGACGATCAGCAGCACGGCATAGAGGACGAACGGCCAGTCGCGCAGGAAGTGCAGCACGATCGCCGTCTTGAAGGGCTCCACCTCCGAGGCCCGCTCGGCCGCCGACAGCGAGTTGAGCGACAGGCCGAACAGGATGAGGAAGCCGATATACTTGATCACCCAGAGCCGCTGATGCACGGCGAAGGGGATCTTCAGCTGCGGCACGTGCAGCAGCCGGGCGAGCCGGTTGGTCAGCTCCTGCAGCGCGCCGAACGGGCAGAGCCAGCCGCAGAAGGCGCCGCGGTTCCAGAACAGGATCGAGGCGGCGACCGCGAACCACAGGATGAAGATCAGCGGATCCATCATGAAGTAGTCCCAGCTGAAGTCGCCGCGCAGCGCGCCGGTGAAGGTCAGCACGTTGACCACCGAGAGTTGCGCCTGGGCGTACCAGCCGAGCCAGAAAAGGGTGAAAACGAGGAAGCCGAGCCGCAGCCGGTCGTAGAGCACCGGCCGGCGCACCAGCAGGTCCTGGAAGAAGAAGATGCCGGAGAGCAGCGCGAGCGCGCCGAGCAGGATGGCGATGTCGCCGACCCGGGCCCACCACAGGCGCTGCCAGAGCGGGGCCGCGGCGTCCTCAGGGGCGGCGGCGGCCGGGGTCGTTGCCGCGGCGGGCGCCGCCGCCGCAGCGGGCGCGGGCGCGGCGGCGACGATGGCCCGCTGCTCGGTATGGACGTACTTGTCGGGCAGCGCGTAGCCGAGCTCGAAGGTGAGGAACGCCTTGTCGCGCGCGCCGACCGGGCGCTGCACCAGCAGCTGCAGCCGCCAGGGCTCGGTCGGCTCGAACGGCGCGCCGGCGGGCAGGGTGAACAGCGCGATCTCCGGCAGGTCGGGCGCCCCGGCGGCGGCGAGATCGGCCAGCCGCTTCTGGTCGCGGTCGCGGAAGCGCAGGCTGTTCTCGCCCTGCAGCACGGCGATGCGGTCGAAGATGCCGCCCCGGACATAGCCCGAGCCCTTGAAGGAATAGAGCCCGCTGCCGGCGACCAGGATGGCCTGCTGTCCCGGCTGCAGCCGCTGTGCCAGCTGGGCGTACTCGGCCGGGCCGAGCAGGCTGCGGCCGATCGCCGGCACGCTGACCAGCGCGGCATAGAGGTCGATCACGGTGTCGTCGGGATTGCCCGACTCGGGATGCGCGACCGCCGCCTGGTTGCCGGCCTGGGCGAAGGCGCGGCTGACCTCGCCGACCGAGAGATGCAGCCGGCGCACCGAGCCGTCGCCGATCAGCGCCGCCCAATCTTCCCCGCCGCCCTCCCCGCCGCCCTGCGACAGGTCGATGGTGCGCACCGCCTGCGGCACGGCGGCCGCCTCGGGCTGCGCCCCGCCCAGGCCGCGGGCCCGCGCCACCTTGATCGCCGAGCGGGTCAGGCTGTCGCCGATCACCATCATGGTGACCGTGGCGCCGCTCACCAGGTCGACCGGCGGCCCCTTGTCGGCCGCTGCCGCCAGCTCCAGCCCGCTGCGGCCGACGAAGCCGTCGATATAGTGCGTGACCTTGGCGACCGGGATGCCGACCAGGACGATCGGCTCGTGATGCTCGACCAGCTTCGCGCCGGCGATCTTGCCGTCGAGCCCCAGCCCGACCGCGATGACGATCGGCTTGCCGGAATAGCCGACGGAATTGACCAGGTCGGCATTGAGGTAGGCATAGCCCAGCAGCCGGTCGCCGACGAACACCGCCGCCGTGGGCGGGTCGCCCTCGACCGGCCCGAAGCGGTCGGCGCCGGGAACGAGGTCGGCCGGCCGCAGCTGCGGCAGCAGCTCGGCCAGCCGCCCGGCGGCGTGGGCCGCGGGCGCGGCGATCAGGGCGCCGAGCATCGCGAGCAGCAGGAGACAGGTCGTGCGCAGGGCCATCTTGGCTCGGGGCAGGAAGCGCCGCCGGGGCGGCCATTGCCCGGACACTGCCTGGGCCCGGCGAGGCGCTTATTGACATAGCGCAACGAGCGGCGCGGTTTTCGCTCCCAGGCTGCGCACAGGAGGACCCGCTGATGAGCCTGCTGGAGCAGGAGCCGCCCGGACCCATCGACTCGGTCGCGATGCTGCTGGCGCTGGCCCGCGCCATGGAGGCCCGCGCCGCCGCGCGCTACCGCGCCTTCGCCGGCGCGATGCGGGCGGCCGGCCGTGCCGACCTCGTGCCGCTGCTGGAGCGGCTCGCCGGCGAGGAGGAACGCCATGCCGCGGCCCTGGCGGCGCGCGGCGGCGAGGCCGCCGAGCCGGCCGCGCCGGCGCCCGAGGGCCATGCCGGGGACGTCAACCCGGCCTCCCTGACGCCCTATGCGCTCCTGGCTCTGGCAGTGGAGTCCGAGGAGCGGGCCTTCGCCTTCTACAGCCACGTCGCGGCCGCGGCGACGCTGCCGGCCGTCCGCGAGCTCGCCGAGGCGCTGGCGCGCGAGGAGCTGGCCCACGCCGCGCTGCTGCGGCAGGAGCGGCGCAAGGCCTTCCGAGCCGAGGGCGTGGGCGCCCGCAGCCCGCCCGATCCGGCGGCCGCGTCGCTGGCGGCGCTGTGGGCGAGCGCCGCCCGGCTCGAGGGTCGGGCCGCGCTGCAGCACCGGCAGCTCGCCGCGGCGGGCGGCCCGGATGCCGGCCTGCTGCGGACGATCGCCGAGGAGGAGGCCACCGCGGCCCGGGAGTGCGCCGGGCGCATCGGGGCGACCCCGCCCGCGGTGCTCGATGTCGCCGCCGCCGGCGACCCGCGCCGGCCGCTCGCGGCCGCGCTGGCGCGCTACCGCGCGATCGCGCGGCGCGCCGTCGATGCCGCGGGGGCGGCCGCGGCCGAGCGCCTCGCGGCCGGGGTCGCCGACCGGCTCGAGCGGCTGGACCGCGGCTGAGCTGCGCACGGCAAGGCTTGCGTCACGTTGAACCATGGGGTTGAAGAGCGGCGTGCGAAGGTGTCTTCTGCCGCTCTCTCAAAGGGGCAGCGGCCAATGGCCGGCGGAGGAATGATGAGCAAGCGGACGACCATGATCCTGGTGGCGGCGGTGGCCGCGCTCGCGGCGCGCAGCGCCCTGGCCGACGGCGACGCGGCCAAGGGCCAGGCGGTGTTCAAGAAGGTCTGCGCGGTCTGCCACACGGCCGAGGCGGGGAAGAACAAGATCGGGCCGTCGCTGTTCGGCGTGGTCGGGCGCAAGGCGGGCAGCGTCGAGGGCTTCAACTACTCCGACGCGATGAAGAATTCCGGCATCACCTGGACCCCGGAGGAGCTCGACGCCTACGTCACCGACCCGAAGAAGAAGGTCCCCGGCAACCGGATGCCCTATGCCGGCCTGAAGAAGGAAGGCGACCGCCAGGACCTGATCGCCTATCTCGCCACGCTGAAGTAGCGCGGCCAGCGGGGCGGGTCGCCATCCGGGTGGCGGGATGAGCGCCGGGCTGGGGCGGCTCGACCGGTCGGTGGTGGCGGGGCTGGCGGCGTTCGCCGGCCTCTCCGGCGCCGAGATCGACGAGATCCTGCGCGGCGCCGTCTCCCGCCGGTTCCCGAAGGGCGCCACCGTCTTCGACCAGGGCGCCGAGGCCGGCTTCTTCTACCTGCTGCTCGACGGCCGCCTCAAGGTCGTGCAGGTGACGCCGGCGGGGCAGCAGGTGGTGATGCGCTACATCAGCCCCGGCGAGCTGTTCGGCATCGCCGCGGCGCTCGGCCGCTCCGACTATCCGGCGACCGCGGTCGCCGCGGTCGAGAGCCTGGCGATCGCCTGGGAGACGGCGCGCTGGGCGCCGCTGGTCCAGCGCTTCCCGGCGCTGGCCGCGAACGCCATGCGCACGCTCGGCGCCCGCATGGAGGAGGCGCAGGAGCGGATCCGCGAGATGTCGACCGAGCGGATCGAGCGGCGCATCGCGCGCGCCCTGCTCCGCCTCGTGGCGCAGGCCGGCCACCGCACCGAGGCCGGGGTCGCCATCGACTTCCCGATCACCCGCCAGGATCTCGCCGAGATGACCGGCACGACGCTGTTCACGGTCAGCCGGGTGATGAGCGCCTGGGAGGAGGACGGCATCGTCGAGGGCGGGCGCCAGCGCGTCGTCATCCGCGAGCCCCATGCCCTGGTGCGGATCGCCGAGGACCTGCCGCGCTGAGCGGCGCCGGCGCGGCGGCGGCCGCCGCCTCCAGCTCGGCGAGCAGCCGGGCGAGCGGCACGGCGTACTCGGCGCTCGCTACCGCGATGCTGTCATGCTCCGCCATGGTGCAGCCGATGCAGCCCATGCGGTGACCCAGGAAGACCCGGATCGTCGCCGGCCAGCGCCGCATCACCTCGCCGACCGCCAGATTCGCCGTGACCATCGGGTCGGGCACGCCGTGCATCGCTCCCGGAGGCGACGGGCACGGCCCCTGCCGCGCCCGTCCCTCCCGTCATCCCCGGCGGATGCCGGGATGACCCGTGAGGGTGTATCAGGCGATCCCGGGCCGGCTCCTTGCGCCAGCGCAAGCAGCGGCCGCATTCAGGACTGCAGTCCGCCTCAGGCGGTGAGCATGCGGAGCTGGCGGTTGGCGATGGCGAGCTTGGCGAGGTCGGGCTTGCCGGCGGCCTTCAGCTCGGCGAGCAGCGCGCCAGTGCGCTGCATCGCCGTGGTGCGGCCGGCGAGCCAGGCGTCGACGTCGCCGGCGCCGGGCCCGCCGCCGTCCAGCACGCGCTGGGCCAGCTCGCGCTGGTGGCCGTTGATGTCGTCGAGGATGGCGGCAACGGCCAGCCGGTCCCAGTGGGTGTCGAGCGGCACCCCTGCGGTGGCACCGCGGAGCCAGTCGAGGTCGAAGCGGCGGCCGACCTCGAAATAGGTCCGGCCGACCGTCTCGACCGGCGTGCCGGTGGCGTGCGCGATGCGGACGATGTCGGGGGCCGCCTCCAACAGCTCGAGGCGGGCGACGCGGCGCGCGAGGTCGGCCGGGACGCCGCCCTGCTCGGCCGCCGCGGCGGACGCCGCCAGGCGCTCGGCGTCGGCGGGCGACACCAGCGCGTCCAGCGCCTCGCCCAGCGCCGCGACGCCCGGAGCGTAGGCCTCGATATGGGCGGCGATGTCGAGCGGCTCGGTGCCGTTGCGCAGGAACCATAGCGTGCCGCTCTCGGCGAGCCGGCCGATGGCGGCCAGCATCGCCGTCTGCTGGGCGGCCGGCACCCGGTTGTCGAGCGCCTCGATGGCGCTCCACAGCTCGCGCAGCCGGAAGGCGGCGCGGGTGATCGCGTAGGCCCGCGCGATCGGCGCCGCGCCGACGCCGACCCGCTCCTTCATGACGTTGACGAAGGTCGGACCGACCCGGTTGACCAGGCTGTTGGTCACCACCGTGGCAATGATCTCGCGGCGCAGCTGGTGACCGGCGATCGCCGGCCCGTACTGCCGGCGCAGCGGCTCCGGGAAGTACTTCTCGAGATCGTCGACCAGCTGCGGGTCGTCGGGCAGGTCCGACGGCAGCAGCTCGTCATAGAGCGCCATCTTGGCATAGGCGAGCAGCACCGCCAGCTCCGGCCGGGTCAGGGCCTCGCGCCGGGCCAGCCGGGCGCGCACGCTCTCGTCGTCGGGCAGGAACTCGATGGCGCGGTCGAGCTTGCCGGCCTTCTCCAGCGCCCGCATGAAGCGGTTCTGCCGGTCGAGCTGCTGCCAGCCGCCGGCCTCGATGACGGTCAGCGCCTGGCTCTGCAGGTAGTTGTCGCGCAGCACCAGCGCCGCGACCTCGTCGGTCATTGCCGCCAGCAGCTTGTCGCGCTGCTTCCTCGTCATGTCGCCGGCGGCGACCAGCTCGTTGACCAGGATCTTGATGTTGACCTCGTGGTCGGAGCAGTCGACGCCGGCCGAGTTGTCGACCGCGTCGGTGTTGATGCGGCCGCCGGCGGCGGCGTACTCGATGCGGCCGCGCTGGGTGAATCCCAGGTTGGCCCCCTCGCCGACCACCCGGGCGCGGACCTCGCGGCCGTCGACCCGCAGCGCGTCGTTGGCCCGGTCGCCGGCCTCGAGATTGGTCTCGCCCTGCGCCTTGACGAAGGTGCCGATGCCGCCCAGCCAGAGCAGGTCGACCGGCGCGCGCAGCATGGCGCGGATCAGCGCCGCCGGGGTGAC
>JAXMCI010000071.1:0-8146 GCA_046349435.1 Dongiaceae bacterium
CTGGCGCAGCGCCTGGAACAACCGCTCCTCGCCGGGACCCGACAGGGTCGGCCGGGGCGCGGCCGGCGCGGCGGCCTCGCCGCGCGCCCGGCGGCGCGGCGGCCGGGCGCTCTCGCGGCGCAGCTCGACCTTGCGCTCGCCGCGCAGCACCTCGCGGCAGTCGGGCCCGAGGCGCAGCCCGCCATGGCCCTCGAGGTCGACCTGCAGCAGCCCCATGGCGACCAGCTGGCGGAAGACCGAGCGCCAGCCCAGCTTGTCGAGCTCCTTGCCGATGCCCCAGGTCGAGAGCTGGTCGTGGCCGAAGCCGTGGATGCGCTCGTTGTCGGCGCCGAGCAGCACGTCGGTGACGTGGGCGGCGCCGAAGCGCTGGCCGGTGCGGTAGACGCAGGACAGCGCCTTGCGCGCCAGCTCGGTGCCGTCGAAGCTCTCGACCGGCTCCAGGCAGGTGTCGCAATTGCCGCACGGGCCCCCCGGCGTCTCGCCGAAATATTCCAGCAGCACCTGGCGGCGGCAGCGCGTCGTCTCGCAATAGCCGATCAGCGCGTCGAGCTTGCGGCGCTCGATCTGGCGCTGCTTCTCCGGCAGCTCGGAGCCCTCGGCCATGCCGCGCAGCTTGGCGACGTCGCTGATGCCGTAGAGCAGGTAGGCCTCGGCCGGCAGCCCGTCGCGCCCGGCCCGCCCGGTCTCCTGGTAGTAGGCCTCGAGGCTCTTCGGCAGGTCGAGATGGGCGACGAAGCGGACGTCCGGCTTGTCGATGCCCATGCCGAAGGCGATGGTCGCCACCATGATCATCGCGTCGTCCTTGACGAAGCGGTCCTGGTTGGCGGCGCGCACCTCGCGGTCGAGCCCGGCATGGTAGGGCAGCGCCGGCAGCCCGTGCCCGGCCAGCGCCGCCGCCACCTCCTCGACCTTGGCCCGCGACATGCAATAGACGATGCCGGACTCCTTCGGGTGCTCGGCGGTGATGAAGCGCAGCAGCTGGCTGCGCGCGCCCTGCTTCGGCGCGACGCGGTAGCGGATGTTGGGCCGGTCGAAGCTGGCGACGAAGGTGCGGCCGCCGGCCAGCCGCAGCCGCTCGATGATGTCCTTGCGGGTCGGGCGGTCGGCGGTCGCGGTCAGCGCCAGCCGCGGCACCCTGGGATAGCGTTCCTGCAGCAGGTCGAGCTGCAGGTACTCCGGCCGGAAGTCGTGCCCCCATTGCGAGACGCAGTGCGCCTCGTCGATGGCGAAGAGCGCGATGCTGCACTGGTCGAGCAGGTCGAGGCACTTGTCGGTCAGCAGCCGCTCCGGCGCGATGTAGACGAGGTCGAGCCGGCCCTCGCGCATCTGCCGCTCGATCGACTGGGCGGCGCCGAAGGGCAGCGCCGAGTTGAGCGCCGCGGCGCGCACGCCGAGCTGGCGCAGCGCCTCGACCTGGTCCTGCATCAGCGCGATCAGCGGCGAGACGACGATGCCGAGCCCAGGCCGGCAGAGCGCCGGGATCTGGTAGCAGAGCGACTTGCCGCCGCCGGTCGGCATCAGCACCAGCGCGTCGCCGCCGGCGACGACGTGGTTGATGATCTCCGCCTGCGCGCCGCGGAAGGACTCGAAGCCGAAGACCCGGCGCAGCACGTCGAGCGGGCGCGCGCCCCCTGACGGCGCCAGTCCGGCCGGCGCCTCGCCGCCGGCCAGCAGGTCGGGCTGCGCCGCGGCGTTCACGGCGCCAGCCGCGCCGGGTCGGGGGCGCGGTTCCAGGGCTGCGGCGCGGCCGCGCCATCATCCGTGGCGAGCAGCGGCGCGATGCGGGCGCGCGCCTCGGCGGGCCAGCGTCGGGAACGGGCCACGGCAGCGCCGTCGGGATCGGTGTCGACGCCCTCGCGGCGCAGCACGCGCGCCACCTGGCGCGGATCGCCGGCGGCTGCGCGGCGAAGCGCGGATGGTACCAGAGGGTGACCAGCGGCCGCTCGGCGCCGCCGTCGTTGGCGTGCGCGGCATGCAGCAGCCGGGCGTCGCCGACCACCAGGTCGCCGGCCCCTGACCGGCACCGCGACCTCGCCCGCGGCCGTCTGGAAGGCGGATGCCGCAGGTCGCCGGCGCGCGACAGCTCGCCCTCGTGCGCGTCGGGCACATGTCGTGCAGCGCATGGCGCCGGCGGTGCGAACCGGGGAGGACGCGCAGGCAGCCGCTCGCCGCGTCGGTGTCGGCGAGGTAGTACATCAGGAAGACCTGCAGCGGCTCCGCCCGGTAGCTCGCCGGCTCGTCCCAGCCCCACCAGTCCTGGTGCCAGAAGAGCGGCGGCCCGCCCGGCGGCTTGCTGATGAGATAGCCCGAGCTGAAGCGCGCATCCGGCAGCCCCAGCCGCTCCAGCGCGTCGAGCGCCGGCCGCCAGGCGATCAGCTCGGCGAAGAACGGGTCGGCGGCGATGTGCACCAGGGGCCGGTGGCCCGGCGCTCGGCCCGGTGCTCGGCCGGCAGGCCGCCGAGCACGCGGCCACCTGCGCCCGGGCCCGCCCCAGCATCGCCGGGTCGAGAATCCCCGGCACCACCGTGACGCCATCCTCGCGCAGATCCATGCCGCTCCCGCCGATCTGCCGCTGCGGCAGCCAACCGCGCGGCGGGGCGGGAGACAAGGGGAACGAGGGACGAGGATCGAGCCGCGGCTGGTCGTGCCGGGCAGCAGCGCGGCCATTGCCGAAGAGCTTCGCCCCTCAGACCGTGCTGACGACGACGGCCAGCAGCACCAGCACGAGGAGCACGGCGGCGATGCCCAGGATGATGGCCAGCTCTGCCGGCCGGGGCGGTCGGCGGCGTTCGCATCGGCCGGCGTCTCGGCGGCTGCGGCCATGGCGCGCCGGTCGCGTGCAGCGATCTCCGCCGCGGCAGCGGTGGCGCGGCTGCCGGCCGCCTCGTCGTCGGTGCCGAGCGGAGCGGCCGCGGGGTCGGAGGCGGGGACCTTGTCGCCGGCCGCGCCGCGGTCGATGGCGGCTCGCTCGCGCGCCGGCGCTGCCGCGCCGCGGGTCGTGATGTCCGGTTCGGTCTTGGTCGTGGCTCCTTCCGCCTGCCCCTGAAACGGCCGGCGCCGGCGAGGGTTCCGCGGCGGGTCAGCGCTCCTGGGCGGGCTCGGCGCCGCGCCCGCGGCGGTCGACGAGATGCAGCGCTGCCAGCACCACGATGGCGAAGAGCGTGGCCATGACGGCGATGCTGTAGTAGCCGGCGCCGCAGGCGACGCCGATCGCGCCGGCGAGCCAGATCGCCGCGCCGGTGGTCAGGCCCTGCACCCGGCCCCGGCCCTGGATGATGGCGCCGGCGGCGAGGAAGGCGACGCCGGCGGTGACCGCCTCGATGATGCGGATCGGGTCGGCCGGTGCGCTCTCGTCGAGCGCCTGGACGCGGTGGAACAGCTCGAAGGTGATGACGGTGAAGAGCGCGGCGGCGAGCGCCGTCAGCGTGTGGGTGCGCAGGCCGGCGGGCCGCTCCTTGAGCTCGCGCTCCAGGCCGATGGCGGCGCCGAGCAGCGCGGCCAGGCCGAGGCGGAGCGCGATGGTCAGCTCGGGGGTGACGGTGCGCAGCGAGTCGAAGGCGTCCATCGCCGTTGAACGCTGCGGAGGCGGCAAAGGTTCATTCCTGCCGCGCGGCAGCGGCTCAGAACGCCTCGTCCGGCAGGGCCATCAGCGGCGCGGCACCGCTGGTGAGCGACGCGGCCAGCGCCGCATGGCGGGGCAGCAGGCGGGTCATGAAGAAGCGCGCCGTGGCCAGCTTGGCCTGGTAGAAGCCGCCCTCCGGGCCGGCCTGGCGCGGCAGCGCCACCTCGGCCATGCGGGCCCAGAGCCAGGCCATGGCGACCAGGGCGAAGAGCTGCAGGTACTCGCTGGCCGCCGCGGCGCCCTCCTCCGGGTCCTTCATCCCGGCCTCGGCGACCCAGGCGGTGGCCTGCTGCAGCCGGGCGAAGCTCTTGGCCAGCGGCAGCACGAACTCGGCCAGCTCGGGCCTGCCCTGTGCCTGGGCGATGTAGTCGCTGACCGGGTGGAAGAAGCGGCGCAGCAGCCGGCCGGTGCCGGTGCCGAGCTTGCGGCCGACCAGGTCGAGCGCCTGGATGCCGTTGGCGCCCTCGTAGATCTGGGCGATGCGCGCGTCGCGCACCAGCTGCTCGACGCCGTTCTCGACGATGTAGCCGTGCCCGCCCCAGACCTGCAGGGCGAGGTTGGCGGCCTCCGAGCCGAGGTCGGAGAGGGCGGCCTTGACGATCGGCGTCAGCAGCGCGACGAGGTCGTCGGCGGCCTGGCGGCGCTCCGGGTCGGGATGGCGGGCGGCGATGTCGAGTTCGAGGCCGGTCCAATAGGCGAGCGCGCGGGCGGGCTCGAGCTGCGCGCGGATGGTCAGCAGCATGCGCCTGACGTCGGGATGGACGATCAGCGGGTCGGCGGCCCGGTCGGGCGCCCGGGCGCCGGACACGGCGCGGCCCTGCAGCCGCTCGCGGGCATAGGATACCGCGGCCTGGCAGCGCGCTCGGCGATCGCCAGCCCCTGGATGCCGACGGCCAGCCGGGCCGCGTTCATCATGGTGAACATGGCGCTCATGCCCTTGTGCGGGCGGCCGACCAGCCAGCCGGTGGCGCCGTCGAATTCGAGCGCGCAGGTGGCGGCGCCGCGGATCCCCATCTTGTGCTCGAGCCGGACGCAGTCGACCCGGTTGCGCGGCCCCGGCGTGCCGTCCGGGCCGGGCACCCGCTTGGGCACGACGAAGAGGCTGAGGCCGCGCGTGCCGGCCGGCGCATCGGGCAGGCGGGCGAGCACGAGATGGACGATGTTCTCGGCGAGGTCGTGGTCCCCGGCGGAGATGAAGATCTTGCCGCCGGTGACCCTGACGCTGCCGTCGGGCTGCGGCTCGGCGCGGGTCCGGACCAGCCCGAGATCGGTGCCGCATTGCGGCTCGGTCAGGCACATCGTGCCGCTCCAGCTGCCGTCGATGAGGCGCGGCAGGTAGAGCGCCTTCTGCGCGTCGGTGCCGTGGAGAGTCAGCGCGTTGGCGGCGCCGCTGGAGAGGCCGGGATAGATGCCGAAGGCGGGGTTGGCGGCCGCCACCATCTCGGAGAAGGCGCAGCCGACGGTCAGCGGCAGTCCCTGCCCGCCATAAGCGGGGTCCGCGGCGAGCCCGGTCCAGCCGCCCTCGGCGAAGGCGCGATAAGCCTGGCGGAAGCCGGCGGGGGTGCGGACCAGGCCGTTCTCCAGCCGGCAGCCCTCGGCATCGCCGCTGCGGTTGAGCGGCGCCAGCACCTCCTCGCAGAAGCCGGCGCCGGCCGCCAGCACCGCCGCGACGACGTCCGGCGTGGCGTCGGCATGGCCGGGCAGGCTTGCGAGCTGCCCGGCGTCGAGCAGCTCGTCGAGCACGAAGCGCATCTCGCGCAGCGGCGCCTTGTAGGGGATCATCGGGTTACGCCCCGCGCCGCGTCGCACACAAGGCTGTCATCCCGGCGAAAGCCGGGATCCATCTGTCCGCATCGCATGGCTTGCAGCATGGATCCCGGCTTTCGCCGGGATGACATCGGAGGGCAGCGCTGCCGGCCTGCTCGAAGAGCAACCATCCTCAGTTCCTGAGCGGCTTGCCGGTGGCGAGCGTGTGCTCCATGCGGGCGAGCGTGGCGGGCTCGCGCAGCAGGCGCATGAAGGCCTGGCGCTCCAGCTTGCCGATCTGCTCCTCGCTGGTCGGCCGGGCGGCGTCCGCCTCCGGCCCGCCGGTCAGCACCTCGGCCAGCTGCAGCGCCACGGTGCGGTCGTGCGGCGTCGCCTTGCCCTGCAGCACGAAGCCGTCGAGCGCCAGGCCGAGCGCGGCCTTGCCGGTGCGGCCGGGCAGCGCCAGCGGCGCCGGGACCGGCGGCCGGTAGCCCTCGGCCAGCGCCAGCGCGCGGCGCTTGGCGGCGGCGAGCAGCCGGTCGCGGTTCATCGTGATGCCGTCCCTCGCGGACAGGAATCCCAGCTGGCGCGCCTCGGCGGCGGAGCGCGCGACCTTGGCGAGGCCGATCGTCTCGAAGGCCTGCATGACCGGCGGCATCGGCCCGCCAGGGCGGCCCGGGCGGCCGGCGCAGCGCGCCAGCAGCTCGGCGCAGCCGCCCCATCCCGGGATCAGCCCGACGCCGGTCTCGACCAGCCCGATGTAGGATTCGGCATGCGCCTCGATGGCGGCGCAGTGCAGCAGCAGCTCGCAGGCGCCGCCGAGCGCCATCCCGGCCGGCGCGCCGACCACCGGGAAGGGCGCGTACTTGATCCGGCGCCAGGTCTTCTGCCCCTCCTCGACCAGATTCTCGATCATCGGCCAGAGCGCGACGTTGGCGGCGAACAGCGCCAGCCCGATATTGGCGCCGACCGAGAAGTTCTCGCCCTCGTTATAGACGACCAGGGCCCTCATCCGCTTGCCGACAATGTCGAGCGCCTGGCGCGTCAGCGCCAGCGAGTCGGAATCGAGCGCGTTCATCTTGCTGTGGAACTCAAGGCAGGCGACGCCGTCGCCGAGGTCCCACAGGCTGGCCGAGCCGTTCCGCGCCAGCGGCGCGCCGGCCAGCTTCACGTCCTCGAGCAGCAGCACGCCGGCGGGGCGCGTCACGTCGGCATGGCTGCCGTCGGGCTGGAGATGCTGCCGCCGGCCCTCGACCACCCGGTAGAAGCCATCGGCCGCCGCGGCCGCCCGCAGCAGCGGCGGCACGGCGCGGCCCTCCGCATCGAGCCGCTCGGCGAGCCAGGGCGCGCCGATCCGGTCGATCAGCTCGAACGGGCCCCATTTCCAGGCGAAGCCCAGCTTCATGGCGCGGTCGACCGCGACGATGTCGTCGGCGATCTCCGGCACCAGCGCGGCGGCGTAGGCGAGCGTCGCCGACAGCACGCGCCAGGCGTAGCGGCCGCCCTTGTCGGGATGCTCGAGCAGCGCCCGCGGGCCAGCCTTCGCGGCGTCGACGCTGTCGAGGCGCGGCTTCTCCGCGGTGCGCCAGGCGCCGCCGGCGAGGTCGAGCGCCTCCTTGACCCGGCCGCCGCCCGCGCGGTTGAGGCGATAGAAGCCGCCCTTGCCCTTGCGGCCGGTATAGCCCTCGGCGATCAGCCGGCGCAGCAGCGGGAAGTCGCGGCGCAGCGCCTGGTAGGGATCGTCGGGCGGCAGCGCGGCGGCGAGCGAGGCGTCGACCTTGGGCATCAGGTCGAGCCCGACCAGGTCGAGCAGCCCGAACACGCCGGTCTTCGGCACGCCGACCGGGCGCCCCATCACCGCGTCGGCCTCCTCGACGGTGAGCCCGCCCTCGATCGCCTCGACCACCGCCGCCTGCAGCCAGAAGACGCCGATCCGGTTGGCGACGAAGCCCGGCCTGTCCTTGGCGTCGACCACGCCCTTGCCGAGCCGGTGGTCGGCGAGCTCGCGGATGGTCTCGACCGCATCGGCCGAGGTGTCGGGGCCGGCGACCAGCTCGAGCAGCCGCATGTAGCGCGGCGGATTGAAGAAATGGGTGATCAGGAAGTCCCGGCGGAAGCGCGCCGGCAGGCCCCCGACCAGCGCCGCGAGCTGCAAGGTCGAGGTGTTGGAGGAGACGATGGACCCCGGCCGGCGCACCGCCTCGAGGCGGCGGTAGAGCGCCTGCTTGACGGCGCGGTCCTCGACCACCGCCTCGATGATCCAGTCGCACGCGGCGATCCCGCCGAGATCGTCCTCGACGGTGCCGGGGGTGATCAGCTTCGCATTGGTGCGGTCCATCAGCGGCGCCGGGTCGGTGCGCAGCAGCCGCTCGATCGCCGCCGCGGCGGCCGCGCAGGGCGCCGCCGGCGGCTCGGCGCGGACGTCGAGCAGCAGCACCGGAAGCCCGGCATTGGCGAGGTGCGCGGCGATGCCGGCGCCCATCACGCCGGCGCCGATCACCGCGACGCGGGCGATGGTCACGCCGCCTCCAGGATGGTGGCGATGCCCTGGCCGCCGCCGATGCATTGCGTGGCGAGCGCCAGCGCCTTGCCCTCGCGGCGCAGCAGCGCCGCCGCCTTGCCGGTGATGCGCGCGCCGCTGGCGCCGAGCGGATGGCCGAGCGCGATGGCGCCGCCGTCGAGGTTGGTCCTCGCGAGGTCGAGGCCGAGCTCGTCGGCGACCGCCAGGCTCTGCGCCGCGAAGGCCTCGTTGAGCTCGACGATGTCGATGTCGGCGAG
>JAXMCI010000072.1:0-7455 GCA_046349435.1 Dongiaceae bacterium
GGTCCAGGGTCGCCAGCTGCCGCGCCGCCAGGGTCGGCGCGACGAAGCCGGGTCGATGGGCGATCATCACGCCGAGCCGGCTCGTGGCGGCCGCCGCGTGCGCGGCCACCAGGAGGCTGTCCGGCGAGGTCGAGAACCAGGCGACCAGGGCACGGTCGAAGCCGGCCGCCTCGTGCGCCCGGGCGAGCGCGGCGATGTAGCCCGGATCGACCGCCGGCCCTTCCGGCGGGCGGGTCTCCGAGCCGTCCCTGGGAAGCACGTAGCCGATGAACTCGATGGTCATGGCGTCCTCCGGGCAGCGGGCTAGCCGGCGAAGCGCGGCTCGACGAGCCCGCGCGCGCCGGTCGATATGGCGAAGAGCGAGCCGGCATCGGGCTGCGCAGCGAGCGCCGCGGCATCGAGGTCCATGGCGGCCGAGGTCACATAGAGGGTGGCGAGGTCGGGCCCGCCGAAGGCGCAGCTGGTCGGCCGCTGCACCGGCAGGGCGATCCGGGCGACACGGCGGCCGTGCGGATCGTAGCGCGCCACCGCCCAGCCATCCCACAGCGCCACCCAGAGATGCCCCTCGGCATCGACGGCGAGGCCATCCGGGCGGCCTTCGGCATCCGGCAGCACGACCAGCGGCCGGCGGTTGGCGATGGTGCCGGCGGCGGCATCGAAGTCATAGACGAAGATCGTGCCGCGGCCGAAGTCGGTGAAGTACATCCGGGCATCGTCGGGGCTCCAGCCGAGCCCGTTCGACAGGCGGAAGCCGCTGTCCGCCGCCGTCACCCTTCGGTCCGCATCGAGCCGGTAGAGGGCACCGAGCGGGGTGACCCAGTCCTTCGCCATGGAGCCCGACCAGAAGCGGCCCTGCCGGTCGCTCTTGCCGTCGTTGAAGCGGACCGGACGGTCACCCAGCGGATCGGCCAGGATCTCGACCAGCCCGGAGACCGGATCGACGAAGCCGAATCCGCGCTGCAGCGAGGCCACCACCCCGCCCTGTCGTCGCAACGCGAAGGCATGGATCGACTGGTCGAGGGTGATTGCCAGGTTGCGGCCGGTGGCGGGATCGAAGCGGTTGAGCGTCGGCCGGTAGATGTCGATCCACCACAGCACCTGCTCCCGCTCGTCCCACAGCGGGCTCTCGCCGAGATGGCTGCGGCTTGCCAGGACCCTCGTGATCTCGCTCATCTCGCCTCACCCCTCGCACGCCGCCACCGCCGTCACACGCCGAGCAGAGCCTGGGTCAGCGCCGCATCGCGGGCGAGCGCGTCGGGCGGCCCCTCGAAGCGGACCTGCCCCTGATCGATGACGTAGACTTGGCGCGCCAGCGATTGCGCCACCTCCAGGTTCTGCTCGACCAGCAGGATCGCGGTGCCCTCGCCGTTGATCCGCCGCAGCCCCTCCACCACGGCGGCGGCAATCAGCGGCGAGAGACCCTCGGTGGGCTCGTCCACCAGCATCAGCCGGGGTGCGGCCGCCACCGCGCGGGCGATCGAGAGCATCTGCTGCTCGCCGCCCGACAGCAGGCCGCCGCGGCGATGCAGCAGCGGCTTCAGGGCCGGGAAGTAGCCGAGCGCGCGATCCAGCCGCCGGCCGGCCTCTCGCTGGCCGCCGCTGCCGATGATGCCGAGGCGGAGGTTCTCGGCGACCGTGAGGTTCGGGATGACGCCGCGCTCCTCCGGCACGAAGGCCACGCCGCGGCGGGCCACGGCGTCGCAGGCAAGCCCGGTGATCTCCTCCTGCCCCAGCAGCACGCGCCCGGCGCGCACCCGGACGATGCCGAGGATGCTGCGCAGCGTGGTCGACTTTCCGGCGCCGTTGCGCCCGAGCAGCGCCACGATGGCGCCGGCCGGCACCTGGAGCGAGATGCCCTGCAGCACATGGGCGGCGCCGTAGAAGCTGTCGATGGCCTCCACCGCCAGCATCAGGCGTGCCCGAAATAGACGGCCTGCACCGCCCGGTTGTCGCGGATCTCCTGCGGCGTTCCCTCGGCGAGGATGCGTCCCTGGTGGAAGACGGAGATGCGGTCGGCCAGCGTCATCACCACCTTCATCTTGTGCTCCACCAGGATCACCGTGCGGCCGCGGGCGACCCGGTCGATCAGCTCGGTCGTCTCCTCGGTCTCCTGCGGGGTCATCCCGGCGGTCGGCTCGTCCAGCAGCAGGAGGCGCGGATCGCCGGCGAGCGCCATCCCGAGCTCCAGCCGCCGGCGGTCGCCGTAGGAGAGCTGGCTCGCCAGGCGCTCGCGCTGCGGCACCAGCCCGACGGTGACCAGCAGCTCGTCCGCCCGCTCGCCGAGCCGGCCGTGGCGGCGATAGCTGGTCCAGAAGCGGTAGTCGATGGCGGGCGGCTGCGCGGCGATGCGCAGGTTCTCGAACACGCTGAGGTTGGGGAAGCCGTTGCTGATCTGGTAGGACTTGCCGATGCCGATCCGCGCCAGCCGGGGGGCCGGCCAGCCGGCCACGGCGCGATCCTCGAACCAGATCCCGCCGGCGGTCGGCGGAATCTCTCCCGACAGCAGCCGGAAGAAGGTGGTCTTGCCGGCCCCGTTCGGGCCGATGACGGCCCGCCGCTCGTGGCGCTGCACCGCGAAGTCGATGCCGTCCACGGCGGCGAAGCCGGAGAAGCGGCGGGTCAGCCCGCGGGTGCGCAGCACCGCGCTCCCGCTCATCGCTCGACGCCTTCCAGGATGGTCCCGCCCCGCGGCCGGCGGGCCGCCAGGCGGCGCCCCGCCGCCGCCAGCCGCGGCAGCAGCCAGCCGCAGATGCCGGCCGGGAAGAAGCGCACGCAGAGGACGACGATGAAGCCGATCACGATCGACCAGTACTCGGTCGCGCGGCTGACCTCCTCCTGCAGGACGAGGTAGGCGGCGGCGCCGACGAACGGCCCGAAGAAGGAGCCGGCTCCGCCGAGCAGGGTCATCACCACCACCTCCGCCGAGGTCGGCCAGTCGAAGACGTTGATCGACACCAGCCGCAGGTGCAGCGCGCTCAGCGAGCCGGCGAGCCCGGCGAAGAGGCCGGCCCAGACGAAGGCGAGCAGCTTCAGCCGGCGGACGTCGTGGCCGCAGGCGGCGGCGCGGGCCTCGTTGTCGTGGATCGCCCGCAGCACCGCGCCAAAGGGCGACCCCAGGAGGCGGCGCATGGCGACCACCGCCAGCGCCACCAGGGCGAGGGTGAAGTAGTAGAAGGCGACCGGGCGGTCGAGCGGCAGCTCCAGCCCGCCGAGCGAGAGCGAATAGGCCGGAATTCCCCGCAGCCCGCTGTGCCCTCCGGTCAGCGGCGAAGCCTGCAGGGCGGTGAAGTAGAGCACCTGCGCGAAGGCCAGCGTCAGCATCGAGAAGTAGATGCCGCGGCGGCGCAGGCAGAGCGCGCCGATCAGCAGCGCGCCGATGCCGGCCGCGGCGATTCCGGCGGCCAGCCCGACCCACAGCGAGTCGACCTTGAAGCGGGCGATCGCCGCGCCCAGCCCATAGGCGCTCGGCAGCGCCAGCCCCGTGCCATAGGCGCCGAGGCCGTAGAAGGCCGCCTGGCCCAGCGAGAACAGGCCGACATGAGAATAGAGCAGGTTGAACGACAGCGCGAACAGGCCGAAGATCAGCACCTGGGTGGCGAGCGCGTCGTAGGGCGCCACCAGCGGGAAGGCGGCGAACAGCGCCACGAACAGGATCATCGGCTGCGCCGCCAGGCGCTGCCAGGGCCGGCCCGGCGCCGGCGCCGCGGCCGGCCTCACCGCACCCCCCCGGCCTCGCCCAGCAAGCCTCTCGGGCGCACCAGCAGGACGACCGCCATCGCCAGGAAGATGGCGATCTGCCCCATCGTGGGGGCGATCATCTCGGTGAGGCTGACCACCTCGCCCAGCAGCAGGCCGGCGGCGACCGCCCCGGCGACGCTGCCCATGCCGCCGACCACCACCACCACGAAGGCCTCGATGACCGTGCTCACGCCCATCTCGGCGGAAACCATGCGCACGGGGCCCGACAGGACCCCGGCAAGGCCGGCCAGCGCCGCACCGAGCCCGAACACCAGCAGGCGGGCGCGGTCGAGCCGAACGCCGAGGGCGCGCGTCATGGTCGGGTCGCTGGAGCCGGCGCGGATCACCAGCCCGAGATCGGTGCGCACCAGGAACAGCCAGAGGCCTGCCAGCACCAGCAGGGTGAAGCCGATCACCAGCAGCCGGTACATCGGAAAGAGGGTGAAGCCGAGATCGAGCGCTCCGGTGAAGCTGGCCGGCGGGTTGAACTCGACGCCGCGCTTGCCCCACGTCATCCGCACCGCGTCGACCACGATCAGCGAGAAGCCGAAGGTGATGAGCAGCGCGTCATCGGCCGATCGCCGCTCGTAGAGCAGCGGATCAGCAGGCGCTCGATGGCAAAGGCGACGATGCCGACCAGCAACAGCGCCACGACGACGGCCGCCCAGAAGCGCCGCTGGCGCCCAGCACGAAGAAGCGGCGAAGGCGCCCAGCACGAACAGGCTGCCATGGGCGAAGTTGACCACCCCCAGCAGGCCGAAGACGAGCGACAGGCCGAGCGCCAGCGTGGCCGAGATCGCCCCTTGGCGAGGCCGACCACGAGGTGAGCGAGCAGCGAGGAAAGGCTGACGTCGAGATTGATCACCGGTGGCTCCCGGCGATTCGCTGACGCGCTCCCGGCTGCCCTAGCCTGCCACCGCGGCCAGCTCCGCCGGCCTGGCCGCGGCGGGCTCCTCGTCGCCGAACGTCTCGACGATCTCCGCGAACAGATCCATCTGCCGGCGCTGGTCGTCCCAGCTCCATGACGCCCTGGTCGAAGTACCACCCGAACCACTCGACGCCGGCGTTCTCGATCATGCTCTCGACCTCCGCTTGATGTCGTCGATGGTGCCGACCAGCTCGAACTTCGCCTCGATCATGCGGTCGTAGGTCTCGGGCACCGGGGTCGTCTCGCCGGGGGCCGGAAGGCCTCGAAGAAGCCGAACGGCGCGAAATAGTCGGCCATCCCGCACCGGCCGCGTTCCTGCCAGCTCGTAGGCCTCGGCGAGGTCCACGGCCGATATGGGCCGACGATGCGCTCCCACGCTCTGCCCGAGCGCCAAGTTCCGTCCGACCTTGGCCGCCTCGTCCCGGTGAGCCTCGCCGTGCCGGAAAGGACGGCGGGTGCGAGATCAGGATCCACGGCATGATCCCCTCGGCGGCGCACCAGCGGATCGTCTTCTCGCTCACCGAGAAGGGCTGCCAGAGCGGCGGATGCGGCAGGGTGTAGGGCCTCGGGATGACGCTGACCCGGCGGACCACGCCGTCCTCGTCGACCTCGCCGGGTGCCCCGTAGCGGGCCGTCCAGGTCTTGCCCACCGGCCAGCGGCGGATGCCTTCCTCGGAGGGAGCGGGGATCTGGTAGAACTTGCCCTTGAAGCGGATCGAGTCCTCGGTCCAGGCCGCCTTGACGATGCGGTAGAGCTCCTCGAAGACCTCGCGATTGTGCAGGTCGACCGCCGACCGTCCATCGGCGTCCCGGTCACGTGATAGTGCTGGCCGAGGATGTTCGACCAGCGGTCCTGGTAGCCGCGCGCGAACCCGGCGATGAAGCGGCCCCGCGTCAGATGGTCGAGGACCGCGATCTCCTCGGCGATGCGGATCGGATCCCAGGTGGGAAGGACGAGCCCGAGCGAGGCGAACTTGATGCGCCGGGTCCGCGCCGCGAGGTCCGTATAGAACAGCAGCGGCGCGACCGACGCCTCGAACCCCTCGGAATGCAGGTGGTGCTCGGTGGTGCTGAAGGTGGCGAACCCGATCTCGTCGGCCAGCACCGCGAGCTCCCGGATCTGCCGGATCATCTCCTGGAAGTGCTCGTTGTTGCGGCCGATCGGCCGCAGGCGCTCGCGCTCCTCCGGCGTTCCCGGCACGGTCGGCAGCACGAACAGGTTGAACTTCATGGCAAGGCTCCGGGACGGGGTGGCAGAGGCAGGAGGGCGCGAACGTGCCGCGCTGAGCAGCGCGGCACGCCGCTCCCCGAGAGATCCAGCAGCCGGAGGTCAGGCGGCGCTGCGCAGCGCCTCGCAGGTCCGCTCGTCCTTCTCGTTCCAGCTCTGCGCGTTGACCACGTCGAAATAGCCCCACTTCCCGACCGGGTTGGCGCGGGACTGCAGGATGAAGAAATCCTGGAACGACTGGTGCGTGCAGGGCCTGAACCACTGCTGGCCCTTGTAGTTGTCGTACTTGAGGTCCTCGACCGCGCGAACGATCTCGTCGTTGTTGATGGCGCCCACCTTCTCGGTGGCGGCCAGCAGGTTGCGCACCGCGCTGTAGGCGGTGGCGCCGTAGTCGCCGGGAGGTCCGCCATAGGCGGCCTCGTAGGCGTCGACGAACGCCTTGGCCGTCGGGATCTTGCTGGCGAGCTCCCAGTAGAAGGAGGTGCCACCATAGACGCCCTCGAAGGCATCCGAGCCGGCGGGAATGCGCGGAGTGATGCCGGTCAGCGTCAGCAGGATCTTGGTCTTCTTCTGCAGGCCGTAGGCCAGCGCCTGCTTCAGGAACAGCACCTGCTCGTCGCCGAAATTGGCCGCCGCGACGAGGTCAGGTTTGGCGTCGAGAATGGGCTGGACGAAGGCGGAATAGTCCTCGTTCTTGAAGGGATAGATGATCTCGCCGACGATCTGCCCTCCCGCCTCCTCGACGCGCCGGCGCCACTGGTTGCGATTGTTCCAGCCCCACTGATAGTCCGGCCCGATGGTAAAGACCCGCTTGGGCTTCAGCTCCTGCTGCGCCCAGCGGGCCAGATAGGTCACCGACAGGTAGGGCGTCAGCGCCTCGAGGAAGGTGTACTTGTTGAAGTTCTTGCCGGTGAAGATGTCGTTCGACTGGTTGATGCCGAAGAAGATCTTCTTGTACTGCCGCGAGGCCTCGTTCATGGAGAGGATGGTGCTCTCGCCGAGCGCGCCCGACAGGAAATCCACCTTGTCGTTCTCCACCAGCTCCTTGGCTAGCTGAGCATTGACCTGGACGTCGAGCTGGTCGTCGCGCACGAGCAGCTCGACCTGGCGGCCGAGGACGCCACCCTTCGCATTGGCCTGCGCGATCGCCAGCTTGGCGCCGTTCACCTGGTCCTTGGCGTAGTCGCCGTAGATTCCCGACAGCGGCACCGGAAACCCGATCCGGATCGGCGCCGCGTCAGCCGCCCGCGCGACCCGCATGATCCGAGGGCTGGCGAGCAATGCTGCGCCGAGCGCCGCGCTGCCAGCGAGCCGAAGAGCCTGGCGACGATTGATGCTGTTCGACATGGTCATCCCCCTATCCCGACGACGCGCGCTTCACCACGGTTGCGATCGCCGCAGCCGGCGAAGGTCTTGAGCATTACTGTCACCGACTCCACCCTAACTCTCAAACGAGAATCTTTTGCAATATCCAGTACATTTTCTCGTCCATATCAGAGTCCTCGTGTTGTCGTAGTATATTTTTTCACTGTGCACGATAGAAAATCTTGCGTCAGGGTCC
>JAXMCI010000073.1:0-6879 GCA_046349435.1 Dongiaceae bacterium
TCGGCCGACCGGACAAGGGAGACGAACGATGAGGCAGGGTTGGGGGGCGACGCGCCGCCAGGTTCTCAAGGGCGCGCTGGCGGGAGCCGCGGTGGCCGCGGCGCCGGGCCTGTGGAGCAAGGGCGCGGCGGCGGCCGGCAAGGGCGGCACGATCCGGGTCGGCACCACCGGCGGCGGCGCCAAGGACAGCATCGATCCGCACAATGCGGTGGGCTATCCCGACATCGCGCGCGTCTTCGCGCTCTACGACCCGCTGGCGATGCGCAACGCCAACTACGAGTACGAGCTGCTGCTGGCCGAGGAGATCTCGGGCAACGCGGCCGCCGACCTGTGGACGATCCGCCTGAAGCAGGGCCTGACCTTCCACAACGGCAAGCCGGTGACCGCCGACGACGTGATCTACTCGATCCGCCGGATCATCGACCCGAAGGCGCCGAAGGTCGGCGCCGCCGGCCTCGCCGACGTCGATCCGAACGGCATGAAGAAGCTCGACGACCGCACTGTGGCGGTGCAGCTGAAGCGGCCCTTCGCCATCTTCGACGAGCAGATCGGCCAGTACTTCAACGGCATCGTCCCGACCGACTTCGACCTCAACAAGCCGGTCGGCACCGGCGCCTTCGCCTTCGCCGACTTCAAGCCCGGCGACCGCAGCCGCTTCACCGCCAACAAGAGCTACTGGCGGCAGGGCCAGCCGATGGCGGACGAGCTGGTGATCATCGACTTCCCCGACGACACGGCGCGGGTCAACGCGCTGCTCGGCGGCCAGCTCGAGGCGATCGACAACCTGCCGCTGGCGCAGATGCGGGTGATCGAGGCCGACCCGAACTTCAAGCTGCTGGTCGCCAAGACCGGCGCGTGGCTGCCCTTCACCATGCGCGTCGACGTCGCGCCGTTCAACGACCCGCGGGTGCGCCAGGCGCTGCGGCTGGTCGTCGACCGGCAGCAGATGGTCGACCAGGCGCTGGCAGGCCAGGGCTGGGTCGGCAACGACATGTACTCGCCCTTCGACCCCTGCTTCGCTTCCGAGCTGCCGCAGCGCACCCAGGACCTGGAGAAGGCCAAGGCGCTGCTCAAGGAGGCCGGCAAGGAGGGTCTCACCATCGAGCTCGTCACCTCGCCGGTGGCCGCCGGCCTGGTCGAGGCGGCGCAGGTGCTGGCCGAGCAGGCCAAGGGCGCCGGCATCACGATCAACGTGAAGAAGGTCGACAGCGGCGTGTTCTACGGCGACGACTACCTGAAGTGGCCGTTCGCGCAGGACTTCTGGTTCACCCGCGACTACCTCGCCCAGGTCTCGCAGGGCAGCGTGCCCACGGCGCCGTTCAACGAGACGCACTGGGCCGACCCGGAGTACATCAAGCTGACCGACCGGGCCCGCGCCACCATCGACAAGGACAAGCGCTGCGCCCTGCTGCGGGAGGCGCAGAAGATGGAATACGAGAACGGCGGCCACATCATCTGGGGCTTCCGCAACCAGGTCGACGCCTACAGCGCGAAGATCACCGGCCTGCAGCCCTCGAAGACCGGCACGCCGCTCGGCAATTACGGCTTTGCCCAGGTCTCGTTCGTCTGACCGTCCTGGGGCAGGAGGTGGGAGCGTGCACCGCAATGGCAGAAGGTGCACGCCCCCGCTATCGTGCGGGCCTCATCCTTCGACAAGCTCAGGATGAGGCCTCCCGAGGCCGCGCCCGCGCCCCGAACCTCGCCCTGAGCGTGTCGGAGGGCGAGGTCGGCACGGCGTCTCAGCCTGCCCGCGGAGAGGGGGTGGCGCCGGTCGATTTGCGCACGCGAAGCCGCGAAGAGCGCGAGGCGATCTCTTCGTCGCGGCCCAGCAGATGATTGACTCACGCCGAGGCGCAGAGGCGCAGGGAAGAGGTGCGCGGGCCTGGCCGGCGCACCCTCGGCGTCCTCCGCGCCTCGGCGTGCCATATTCTTGCCTCTCCGGCGCGCCGGCGCCGGATTGGTCCCGCTCTTCTTCGCGGCCTTCGCGGCTTCGCGTGCGCCAATCGGGCGTTGCCGCCGGCGCCGGCACCGGCCGTCGGCAACGTGCCTGCGGCTTACCCCCTACCCTAGCCCTCCCCCGCAAGGGGGGAGGGAATTCCTAGCCGTCCGGAATGGCCGGAGCTGGCACGCCCGCGCTGCCGCTGCTGCGGTTCTGCCTGCGGCGGCTGGCGCTCGGCGTGCTGACGCTGTTCTTCGTCTCGCTGCTGGTGTTCGTCGCCACGCAGGCGCTGTCCGGGGACGCGGCCACCGCGATCCTCGGCAAGACCGCGACGCCGGAGCGGCTGGCGGCGCTGCGGGCGCAGCTGCACCTCACCGACCCGCTGTGGCGGCAATATGGCGGCTGGCTGCTCGGCGTGCTGCAGGGCGATCTCGGGCTGTCGCTGGCCACCGGCAAGCCGGTGACGCAGCTGATCGGCGAGCGCATCGGCAACTCGGCCTTCCTGGTGCTGATCTCGGCGGTCATCGCGATTCCCGCGGCACTCGGCGCCGGCATCGCGGCCGCCGTGCGGCGCGACCGGGCGCTCGACCACATCCTCTCGACGGCCTCGCTGGTGCTGGCGGCGCTGCCCGAGTTCGTCATCGGCATCGGCCTCATCCTGGTGCTGTCGATCGGCTTCCTGCACTGGCTGCCGGCAGTCTCGCTGCTCGCCGACGGCGTCCCGCTGTGGCGCCAGCCGCAGCAGCTGGCGCTGCCGGCGCTGACCCTGATCCTCGCCGTCGTCCCCTATATGAGCCGCATCATGCGGGCCTCGATGGTCGAGGTGATGGAGAGCGACTACGTCCAGATGGCCGAGCTCAAGGGCCTGCCGCGCCGGCTGGTCATCCTGCGCCACGCCGTGCCCAACGCCATCGTGCCGTCGATCCAGGTGGTGGCCCTGCAGCTCGCCTGGCTGGCCGGCGGCGTGGTGGTGGTCGAGTACGTCTTCCGCTTCCCCGGCATCGGCCAGAGCCTGGTCGACGGCGTCGCCAACCGCGACCTGCCGGTGATCCAGGCGCTGACCCTGCTGATCGGCGGGCTCTACGTGCTGCTCAACCTGGTCGCCGACGTCGCCACCATCCTGCTGACGCCGCGCCTCAAGACGGGGCTGGCATGAGCGCGGCGACGGCGGAGGAGGCGAAGCGCGGCGCCGGCCGGGCGCCCTGGCTGCTGACGCTGGGCGCGGCGCTGGCCTTCCCGCGCACGCGCATCGGCCTCGCCATCGTCGTCGTCGTCGTGGCGGTGGCGCTGCTCGGCCCGGCGCTGGCGCCCTATGGACCGACCAGGTTCGTGGCGCCGCCCTACGCCCCGCCCTCGGCCAAGGCGCTGCTCGGCACCGACTATCTCGGGCGCGACGCGCTGAGCCGCTTCCTCTGGGGCGGCTGGTCGGTGCTGGGATTGTCGCTCGCCGCGACGCTGATCGGGCTCGCCGCCGGCATCGTCATCGGGCTGGTCTCGGCCTATGCGCGCAACTGGCTGGACGACGTGCTGATGCGGGCGATGGACGTGCTGCTGGCCTTCCCGCAGATCGTCTTCGTGCTGCTGCTGATCTCGACCCTCGGCCCGCAGCTCTGGCTGATCGTGCTGACCGTCGCCGCCTCGCACATGCCGCGGGTGGCGCGCGTCACCCGCGCCGCCGCCGCCGAGGTCATCACCCGCGACTTCGTGCTCTCGGCCGAGGCGCTCGGCGAGCGGCGCGGATGGATCCTGCTCGGCGAGGTGCTGCCCAACCTCTCCTCGCCGCTGCTGGTCGAGTTCGGGCTGCGCCTGACCTACTCGATCGGGCTGGTGGCGGCGGTGAGCTTCCTCGGCTTCGGGCTGCAGCCGCCGGCCGCCGACTGGGGGCTGATGATCAACGAGAACCGCATCGGCCTCACCATCCAGCCCTGGCCGGTGGTGCTGCCGGTGCTGGCGATCGGGCTCCTCACCATCGGAACGAACCTGGTGACCGACGGCATCGCCCGGGCGGCGATCGGGCTGGGGCGGAGCGCCGGGGCGTGAGCGAGGCCGCGGTCCGCGTCGAGAACCTCAGCGTCGGCGTCGCCGGCAGCCCGGCGCTGATCGTCGACGAGATCGGCTTCGCGATCGGCGCCGGCGAGGTGCTCGGGCTGGTCGGCGAGTCGGGCTCGGGCAAGACCACGGTCGGGCTGGCGCTGCTCGGCCATGCAAGGCGCGGCTCGGAGATCCGCGGCGGCCGCGCGACCATCGCCGGCACCGAGCTGCTCGGCCTCTCCCCGGAGGCGCGGCGCGACCGCCGCGGCCGGCTGGTCGCCTACATCCCGCAGGACCCCTCGACGGCGCTCAACCCCGCCCTGCTGATCGGCCTGCAGCTCGAGGAGATGCTGGCGGTGCACGCGCCGGCCCTCGACGCCGCGGCCCGCGCCCGGCGCATCGCCGAGATGCTGGGCGAGGTGCGGCTGCCGCAGGATCCGGCCTTCCTGCGCCGCTACCCGCACCAGCTCTCCGGCGGCCAGCAGCAGCGTGTCGCCATCGCCATGGCCTTCGCCTGCCGGCCGCCGGCGATCGTGCTCGACGAGCCGACGACCGGGCTCGACGTCACCACCCAGGCGCATGTTCTGGAGACGATCCGCAACCTCTGCGGCCGCTACGGCGTCGCCGCGCTCTATGTCAGCCATGACCTCGCCGTGGTCGCCTCGCTCGCCGACCGCGGGCTGGTGATGTATTCGGGCCGGGGGGTCGAGGCGGCACCGACCGCGGCCCTGTTCTCGCGGCCGCGGCATCCCTATACGCGCCGGCTGCTCGCCGCGGTGCCCGACGTCGACGGGCGGCACCGGCTGGTCGGGATTCCCGGCTACGCCCCCTCCCCGCGCCGCCGGCCGCCGGGCTGCGCCTCGCGCCGCGCTGCGAGGCGGTCACGAATGGTGCAGCGGAGCAGGCGCCTGCCGCCACCGAGGTCGGGCCGCGTCACGCGGTGCGCTGCTGGCATGCTTCGGCGCAGCGCTGGCGGTGCGCGCCGCTGCCGGCATCGGTCGCGGCTGCCGGCGGCGCCGAGCCGGCCGGGTGCTGGCGTGGTGCGCGGCGTCACTGCGCGGCACGGGTGGTGCAGGTGCGCGTACCTGGCATCGACCTCGCGCTGCAGCCGCGGCAGTGCCCGGCGCTGGTCGGCGAGTCCGGCTGCGGCAAGACCACGCTGGCGCGCTGCATCGCCGGGCTGCATCCGAGCTTCGACGGCGAGATCGCGCTCGACGGACGCGGGAGCCTGCCGCACCGCGCGCGCGACCGCGCCGCCGCCGACCGGCGCAAGGTGCAGTACGTCTTCCAGAGCCCCTATGCCTCGGCTCAACCCGCGGCGCACCATCGGCCAGATCGTGTCGCGGCCGCTCAGCAGCATCTTCACCGCCCTGACGCCGGCGCGCCGCCGCGACCGCGCCGCCGCGCTGCTCGAGCAGGTAGCGCTCGGACCGGCCTTCCTCGACCGCTTCCCCGACCAGCTCTCGGGCGGCGAGCGCCAGCGCGCGGCGATCGCCCGGGCGCTGGCGGCGGAGCCCACCGTGCTGGTCTGCGACGAGATCACCTCGGCGCTCGACGTCTCGGTGCAGGCGGCGATCGTCGAGCTGCTCGGCGAGCTGCAGCGCTCGATGCAGCTCGGCATGCTGTTCGTCACGCACAACTTGGCGCTGATCCGCACCATCGCCGACCGGGTCGTGGTGATGAGCCGCGGCCGCATCGTCGAGAGCGGCGCGACCGCCGCGGTGTTCGCGCAGCCGGCGGCCGACTACACCCGCGAGCTGCTGGCCAGCACGCCGCGGCTGGAGGCGTCAGTCCCCGCCTGACCCCCCGGCTGACCCCGGTGCTCCGGCGCGCGGGATGGTGAGGTCCCAGCGCCGCTCGAAGACAAGGCGATCCCCTTCCCTCGCCTCCAGCGAGGCCTCCAGCCGGAAGGCCTCCGCCGTCGCGGTCAGCACGCTTGTGGTGTCGATGCTGGCCTGCCACTCGCCGCGCTTGAAGGCCGCCCGGCGGGTGGTCTCGGAGCGGGTCGCGGCGGGGTCGTCGGGAAACGCCGAATAGAGCTCGGTGCCGAGCGCCTGCAGCTCGAGGTCGACATCCTCGATGTGGATGGCGCCGAGGTTGCGCACCACGCGCATCTCGGTGCGGCCGGTGGCGAGCTCGCGGGTCACGCCGAGCCGGCCGCGCGCCGGCGGCGTCAGCACCCGGCCGGCCAGCGCCGGCGGCACGTCCGGGGTGCCGAGCAGCGGCGGCGCAGCCTCCTCGCCGACCGGAACGCGCTGGGGCAGCTCGAGCGTGCCGCCGAAGACGGTGAGGCAGACCGGTTCCGGCGACGGCCAGGCGAGCGGCCAGTAGCTGGTCGAGAGCGCCAGCCGGAGGCGGTGCCCCGCCGCCACCTCGTAGCCGACATCCTTGAAGCGGACCGTGACTCGATACCGCCGGCCCGGCTCGAGCGGCCGGGCGCGGTCGAAGCCGTCGCGGTGGCAGAGATCGAGCAGCCCGTAGGCGATCCGGCGCGACACGCCGTCCGGCGAGACGTCGCAGAGCCGTGCGGCGACCATCGCCTGCGGCCGGTCGGAGGCGAGCTCGAGCTCCAGCCGCGCGGTGCCGAGCAGCGCCAGCGGCCGGTCGAGCACCGGCCCGTCGAACAGCAGCGAGAAGCCGTCATCCTCGCGCTGGTCGGTCGGCATGTCCGGCCCCCAGCCATAGGGGCACCACTCGCCCGACGCCGTGCCGGCGGTCGTCGGCGACGCAATCGAGGCGGCGAGCGGCACCGGGGCCTCGGCCAGCCCGGCCGGTGCGAGATGACAGCGCAGCGGCCAGATCGCCGGGCTCGGCCACAGCGGCTCGGCCACCCAGCGGCCGCCGCGAGCCTCCGGCTGAACCGAAGGCGGCTCGCTCGCCTGCAGCCAGGCGGTCACCATCGGCTCGTC
>JAXMCI010000074.1:0-6431 GCA_046349435.1 Dongiaceae bacterium
TCGGACGGCGGCTTCATCGCCCCGGGCTACCATGCCGAGCTCGACGAGCTCCGCCTGCTGCGCGACGACAGCCGGCGGCTGATCCTGGCGCTCGAGGCGCGCTACCGCGAGGCGACCGGCATCGCCTCGCTGAAGATCCGGCACAACAACGTGCTCGGCTACTACGTCGAGACCACGCCGGTGCATGGCGACCGGCTGCTCAAGGGCGAAGCCGCCCAGACCTTCATCCATCGCCAGACGCTGGCCGGCGCGGTGCGCTTCACCACGCTCGAGCTGGGCGAGCTGGAGCGGCGGGTCTCCGGCGCCGCCGACAAGGCGCTGGCGGTCGAGCTGGCGCTGTTCGACGACCTCGTCGGCGAGGTGACGCGGCGCGGCGAGGCGGTGGCCGGCGCCGCGGCGGCGCTGGCGCTGATCGACCTCGCCGCGGCGCTGGCCGAGCTGGCGGCGGCCGAGCGCTGGTGCCGGCCGGTGGTCGAGGAGGGCACCGCCTTCAGCATCGCCGGCGGCCGCCACCCGGTGGTCGAGGCGGCGCTGCGGCGCAGCCAGGAGGGCCGCTTCGTCGCCAACGACTGCGCGCTCGGGCCGGAGCGGCGGCTGTGGCTGGTGACCGGCCCGAACATGGCCGGCAAGTCGACCTTCCTGCGGCAGAACGCGCTGATCGCCATCCTGGCGCAGGTCGGCTCCTTCGTCCCCGCGGACTCGGCCCGCATCGGCGTCGTCGACCGGCTGTTCAGCCGGGTCGGCGCGGCCGACGACCTGGCGCGCGGCCGCTCCACCTTCATGGTCGAGATGGTCGAGACCGCCGCCATCCTCAACCTGGCGACGCCGCGCTCGCTGGTCATCCTCGACGAGATCGGCCGCGGCACCGCCACCTTCGACGGCCTCTCCATCGCCTGGGCCACGGTCGAGCACCTGCACGAGGTCAATCGCTGCCGCGCGCTGTTCGCCACGCACTATCACGAGCTGACCGCGCTCGCCGCCAAGCTGCCGGCGCTGGCGCCCCACGCGCTGCGCGTCAAGGAGTGGCAGGGCGAGATCGCCTTCCTGCACGAGATCGCGCCGGGTGCGGCCGACCGCTCCTACGGCATCCACGTCGCCAAGCTGGCCGGGCTGCCGGCGGCAGTGATCGAGCGCGCCGAGGCGGTGCTGGCCGGCCTCGAGCAGGGCGAGCCGGCGGGCGCGCTCGCCCGCCTCGCCGACGACCTGCCGCTCTTCGCCGCCGCCGCTTCCCGCCCGACGCAGGCGGTATCCGAGCCGTCGCGCGTCGAGCAGCGGCTCGCCGCGATCAACCCCGACGAGCTCAGCCCGAAGCAGGCGCTGGAGCTGCTCTACGAGCTGCGCGGGCTGCTGCGCCAGAGCTCGCCTCACGCCGTCAGCGGTGCAGCCAGCGCTTCCGGTCGGGAAGCTGGGCCTCGATCATCGCGAAGTCCGGGCGGAAGCGGATCTCGTCGAGCACGCGCGGCCGCGCGATGCGGTCCATGCGGAAGGTGCGCGGCTCGGCCTTCTCGACATCGCGGGCGAGGATGTACCAGACCGGCGGCTCGACCATCAGGCCGTGCGGCTCGATGCGCCGGACGGTGAAGCGGCCCTGGCGATCGGTGTAGTGGAAGCCGAGGCCGACGCGGCGCGAGAAGGCCTCCTCGAACATGCCCAGCAGTTCGCGCGGCGGCAACCCCGCCTGGCCGCGGATGATCTCGCTTGCCGGCGGCCCGACGATGACGCGACGGCAGAGCGCGCGCAGCTCGGCCGCCCTGGCGCGGGTCAGCCGCCGCCGAGCAGCTGGCCTGGCTGAGCGGCCGCGCCGCTCCAGGGCAGGTCGCTGGCGGCGCCGGAGAGCCGCGCCGCCAGCCAGCGAGGGCGACGACCTCGGCGATCGAGAGAGGACGGCGGTGACGCCGCGATGGCCGTCCAGGCGGATGCCGTCGAAGCCGGCCTCGCCGGCGATCGGCATGCCGCGACTGCGCAACGCGGCGAGGTCGCGATGGAGCGTGCGCTGGCCGACGCCGAGCTCGGCTGCCAGGGCCGCGACGGTCCCGCCGTGCCCGCGCAGCAGGTCGGCCAAGTCCATCAGCCGGTGAGCCCGCGTCATTGCCGACAGTTTCGTCAGGGTTGCAAGGTGACAAGCGGCGTCACGAATTCGGGAGATCGGCGATGAAACCAAGGTTCACCGTGGGAGTGGGCGCCCTTCCAGGCCGTCGATGGCGTCGACGAGGCCACCGTGCTGCGCGCGGCGCGGGCCGTCCAGGTCGAGTTCCTCGACCGGCAGGGCGGCTTCATCCGGCGCGAGCTGCTCAAGGGTCCGGAAAACAGCTGGTGCGACCTGCTGTACTGGGAAACCCGCGAGGCGGTGGAGCAGGCTCAGCGCAATGCCGCAAGCATTCCCCGACGGTCGCGCTACTTCGAGCTCATGGCACCCACCGGCGGCGACGATCCCGCCGCCGGCATGCTCCACCTCGAGCAGGTCGAGAGCTACTTCTCGCCTCGGCCTGCAGGCGCGTCGCCCTCTCCCGCCCGCGCGGGAGAGGGCGACGAGCGCTCTAGGCGACGCTGAGCTTGACGTCGATGTTGTTGCGGGTGGCGTTGCTGTACGGGCAGATCTGGTGCGCCGCCTGGACCAGCGTCTCGGCCGCCGCCTTGTCGACGCCGGGCAGCGACACGGCCAGCGCCACCTCGAGACCGAAGCCGCCCTCCGAGCGCGGGCCGATGCCCACCGTGGCGGTCACGCTGACGTCGTTCGGCACCTTCGGGTGGCCGCCCTGCGACGCCACGAACTTCAGCGCGCCGATGAAGCAGGCGGCATAGCCGGCGGCGAAGAGCTGCTCCGGGTTGTTGCCCTTGCCGCCGCCCCCGCCGAGCTCCTTCGGCGTGGCCAGCGTGACCTGGAAGCTGCCGTCCGCGGTGCGGGCCTGGCCGTCGCGGCCGCCGGTGGCGGTGGCGGTGGTGCTGTAGAGAACCTGGGTCGGCATGGTTGGTCCTTTCATGATAATCGCGAGCGATGCAATCGCGCGCGATATAGAAGACCCCCGGTCGTCTTGTCAATTCCCTTGCGATCAAATCGCGCGCGATCTACATCCCGACCGATGACCGCGCCCGACCCGCTCGACCGGCTGCTCTGCTTCGCCGTCTACTCGACGGGGCTGGCCTTCAACCGCGTCTACAAGCCGCTGCTCGACGCGCTCGGCCTGACCTACACGCAGTACCTGGCGATCCTGCTGCTGGCCCAGCGCGACGGCCGCACCGTGGGCGAGCTCGGCGAGGCGCTGTTCCTCGAATCGAGCACGCTGACGCCGCTGATCAAGCGCCTGGAAGCCGGCGGCTTCGTGCGCCGCCAGCGCGACAGCACCGACGAGCGGATGGTACGCGTGACGCTGACCGAGCGGGGCCGCGAGGCCGCCGAGCGCGCCGCCTGCCTGCCGGAGCGGATCCTGGCCGCCACCGGCCTGTCGGCGGAGGAGCTGTCGCGCGCCGCCGAGGCGCTGGTCGCGATCCGCGGCAAGCTCCGGGAGAGCGCCGGCGGGGCGTGATTTCGCCGTCGCGCGCCCCATCTCAGTCGCATCGGGCGAAGGGAGGCGGCGGCGATGACGGCGACACGACGCATGGTCCTGCGCGGCGCGATGGCGGCCGCGATCGCGGCGGCGCTGCCGGCCGGACACGGCCGGGCCCAGGCTCCGGCACCGGCGACGCGGCCGGTTCCGTCGACCGGCGAGCCCATCCCGGTCGTCGGCCTCGGCAGCTGGATCACCTTCAACGTCGGCGACGATCCGGAGCTGCGCGACGAATGCGCTGCGGTGATGGCGGCCTTCTTCGCGGGCGGCGGGCGGATGATCGATTCCTCGCCGATGTACGGCTCCGCGCAGGCGGTGATCGGCTACGGGCTGGCGAAGCTCGGCCGGCCGGCGCCGCTCCTCGCGGCGGACAAGGTGTGGACCTCCTCGGGCAGCGACGGCCCGGCGCAGATCGAGCGCTCGCGGCGCCTCTGGGGCGTGCCCCGCTTCGACCTGCTGCAGGTCCACAACCTGCTGGCCTGGGAAGAGCACTTGGAGACGCTGCTGGCGATGAAGGCGGCCGGGCAGCTCCGCTATGTCGGGATCACCACCTCCGAGGGGCGGCGGCACGCCGAGCTCGAGGCGATCATGCGGCAGCGGCCGCTCGACTTCGTCCAGGTCACCTACAACATCGTCGACCGCGAGGTCGAGGACCGCATCCTGCCGCTGGCGGCCGACCGCGGCATCGCCGTCATCGCCAACCGGCCCTTCCAGCAGGGTGCCCTGCTGCGGCGTCTCGACGGCCGGCCGCTGCCCGCCTGGGCGGCCGGGATCGGCGCCGCGAGCTGGGCGCAGTACGTCCTCAGGTTCATCGTCTCGCATCCCGCCGTGACGGTGGCGATCCCGGCGACCAGCCAGGTCGCCCATGTGCGGGAGAACCTGGCCGCCGCCGCCGGGCCGCTGCCCGACGCGGCGCTGCGCCGGCGCATGGCGGACTACGTCCGGGACCTCTGATGGCGGAGTGGTGGACCTACTCGGCCGAGGACTTCCTGCTCTTCTCTGCGCGCACCTACTGGCGCCTCGTCGAGCGCTACAACGAGGCGCTGTGGCCGGCGCAGCTGCTGGCGCTGGCCGCCGGCGGGCTGATCCTCGCCTGCCTGACGCGGCCGCGCGCCTGGACCGGGCCGGTCGTCGCCGCCCTGCTGGCCGCCGGCTGGGCCTGGATCGCCTGGGGCTTCCTCTGGGCCCGCTACGCCGTGATCAACTGGGCGGCGGCCTATGCGGTACCGGTCTTCGCCCTGCAGGCCCTCCTGCTGCTCTGGCCGGGCAGCCGCCTCGGCTGGCGGCTCACCGCCACGGCGCGCGGCTGGATCGGCCTCGGCCTGTTCGTTGCCGGGCTGCTTGCCTACCCGCTCCTGGCCCCGGCCGGGGGCCGCCCGATCGCCGCCATGGAGCTCTTCGGCGTCATGCCCGACCCGACGGCGGTGGCGACGCTGGGGCTGCTCCTGATGGCCGCGGCGCGGCGGGCCGTGCTGCTGATGCTCGTTCCCGCCGCCTGGTGCCTCGCTGGCGGGGCGACGCTCTACGCCATGGGCTCGTCGCAGGCCTGGCTGCCGCTCGCCGCCGCGGCGCTGGCCCTGGCCGGGACGATGCTCCCGCGGACGCGCTGAGGCTCACTCCTCGGGCGGTCGCGGGGCGGCGATCTCGACCTTGCGCAGGATGGTGGCCGGATTGCCGAGCTGGATGCGGATGGTCCAGCGCGGCCAGGTCGCGCGGTAGGCGGCGGGGTCGTCGGGGGAGAGGCGGGCGACGCTGACCACCGCCTCGGTCGCGGGACCATAGTCGATGCCGCCGAGCGGCAGGCCGATGCCGATGCCGGTGCCGACATGGCCGCCGCTGCCGCCCCAGATCCCGAGGCCGATGCCGGGAAGGAATGGGGCGGAGCCGTCGCCGCCCGCGCCCTGGTAGATCCGGCTGGTCTCGATCCGCGGCGCCGGCAGGACGCGGCCGTCGGGGGTGACCAGCGCCACCGCCTCGGCCGGCTGCGGGTCGCGGATGCGGACCTCGATCTGCGGCGGATATCCCGGCACGAAGGCGGCGGTGATCGGCG
The DNA here is from genome assembly GCA_046349435.1 of Dongiaceae bacterium. Classification (GTDB taxonomy): domain Bacteria; phylum Pseudomonadota; class Alphaproteobacteria; order Dongiales; family Dongiaceae; genus JAXMCI01. Next base: position 5,596 of record JAXMCI010000074.1, read on the forward strand.
CGCCCGGCTGGTTCGGGCCGCCATAGGTGACGCTGCCCTGCGGCGCGGCCGGCGGCAGGTCCTGCAGCGCGGAACGTGGCGGCGGGCGGTCGCTGCCGCAGGCGGCGAGCAGCAGGGCTGCGACGGGCGCGATGCGGCGCATGGGGCTGGCTCCCTCGCCCGACTGTCCCGGCGGCGCGGCAAGCGGTCGCCCGGCGCCCCGGTCCGTGACATAGTATAGGCGCAATCGGAGCCTACCGGTTCCCGCTATCCTGCCCGTCCGGCGGCCCCTCACGGTCCTGTCATGAACGCCATCCGCGACCAGCGCAGCATCCTCGATCGCCGCCGCCTCGGCGACGCGCTGGTCGAGGCCGGCGGCGCCGATCCGGCCGGCGCGCCGGGCGTGCTGACGGTCCTCAAGCAGGCGCTGGCGGCGGGGCGGGCCGAGGTGCGCCGGCGCTTCGAATCCGGCGCCTCGGACGGGCGCATGGCGGCGCGCGAGACCAGCTTCCTGATGGACCAGCTGATCCGCACGCTCTACGACTTCACCAACGAGCGGGCCTACCGCGCCTCCAACCCGAGCGCCGGCGAGCGCATCGCGCTGGTCGCGGTCGGCGGCTACGGCCGCGGCGAGCTGGCGCCCTTCTCCGACATCGATCTCCTGTTCCTGCTGCCCTACAAGCAGACGCCGCATGGCGAGCAGGTCGTCGAGTTCATGCTCTACAAGCTGTGGGACCTCGGCCTCAAGGTCGGCCAGGCCGCCCGCTCGATCGACGAATGCCTGCGCCAGGCCAGGGCCGACGTCACCATCCGCACCAGCCTGCTCGAGGCCCGCTTCCTGTGGGGCGAGCGGCCGT
>JAXMCI010000075.1:0-5935 GCA_046349435.1 Dongiaceae bacterium
GCTCGCCCTCGACGACGAAGGCTGCCGCCGGCTCGCGAATCCCCTTCAGGACCTGCCCGCCGAGATCGCGGAGCACGAACAGGTCGCCGATCAGCCGGCGGGTGGCCTCGCCGATGACCACCATGCCGGGCTCGGCCAGCGCCTGGAGGCGAGCCGCCAGGTTGGGCGTGTCGCCGACCACCGCCTGCTCCTGGGCCGCGCCCTCGCCGACGAGGTCGCCGACGACCACCAGCCCGGTGGCGATCCCGACCCGCGCGGCCAGGAGCTGGCCGGCGACGCGCGGCAGCCGGCGCACCGCGGCGACCACCGCCAGGCCGGCGCGCACCGCCCGCTCGGGCTCGTCCTCCCGCGCCCGCGGCCAGCCGAAATAGGCGAGCACGCCGTCGCCCATGAGCTTGGCCACGAAGCCCTCGAACCGGCCGATCTCTCCCGCCACCATGTTCTGGTAGTCCTGCAGGACGTCGCGCATCTCCTCCGGGTCCAGCCGCTGGCTGAGCGCGGTCGAGCCGACGAGGTCGACGAACATCACGGTGAGCTGGCGTCGCTCGGCCGGCGATGCCTCGGCAGGTGGTGCCGTCGGCGCCGGGGGCGGAGCCGGAGTCTGCGCCGTCGACGCCGTGACGACCGCCATGGCGGCGACCGCCTGCAGCAGCCGCTTGCGATCGCCGAGCGAAAGGCCGAGCTCCTTGAGGTCGGCCTCGGTCAGCGTCCGCAGCACGTCGAGATCGACGTCGTTGGCGCGAAAGGTGTCGGCGTGGCGGGCAAGGCCGCAGGCGGCCAGCCACTCTTCGAGCTCCAATTCCCCTCCCCGGCGGCTTGCCCCGGCGGCTTGAGGGAGCCTCCGGACCTCCCGATGAGCGCCGCCTCGCCATCATAGCCGCGCGCCACGGCGACGCCAGGGCGCGCCGCCGCGCTTCCTCCTTCCCGGCCGACGCGTGCTATAAGGGATTCCGCAAGCAATGCCCCCGATAAGGGGCGCGCCGCCCGGGGTCCGGCGGCGGATGACGGGTGGATGGCATGCGCTACAAGGCGGTGTCGACCGAGCGCTGGGGCATCCGGCGCTGGGTCGTGTTCGACAAGAAGACGGGGAAGATCGTCGAGATCGACCTCGAGCCCCACCGGGCGGCGGAGATCTGCGACCGGCTGAACGACGAGTTCGAGCGGAGCCGAGCGGCGGCCGCTTCCCCCTGACCCTCCCGTATCAGGCGGCTTTCGTCTATACCGGTCCTCCCCTGCCGGGAGGAGCGCCATGACTGCCGATGCCCGCCTCGACAATGCCCGCCACCTGAAGGCCGCGCGCGGCCGCGCGCTGACCGCCCGGAGCTGGCTGACCGAGGCGCCGCTGCGCATGCTGATGAACAACCTCGACGACGAGGTCGCCGAGAAGCCGCAGGAGCTGGTGGTCTATGGCGGCATCGGCCGGGCGGCGCGCGACTGGGCCTCGTTCGACCGCATCTGCGCCGCGCTGACGACGCTGGGCGACGACGAGACGCTGCTGGTCCAGTCGGGCAAGCCGGTCGGCATCTTCCGCACCCATGCCGACGCGCCGCGCGTGCTGATCGCCAACTCCAACCTGGTGCCGCACTGGGCGACCTGGGAGAAGTTCAACGCGCTCGATCGCGCCGGGCTGATGATGTACGGCCAGATGACCGCCGGCTCGTGGATCTACATCGGCAGCCAGGGCATCGTGCAGGGCACCTACGAGACCTTCGTCGAGGTCGGCCGCCGGCACTATGGCGGCAATCTCGCCGGGCGCTGGATCCTGACCGGCGGCCTCGGCGGCATGGGCGGCGCCCAGCCGCTCGCCGCCACCATGGCCGGCGCCTCGATGCTGGCGATCGAGTGCCAGCCGAGCCGCATCGAGCGCCGGCTCGCCACCGGCTATCTCGACCGCCGCGCCGACGCGCTCGACGAGGCGCTGGCGATCATCCGGGACTCGCACGAGCGCGGCAAGCCGGTGTCGGTCGGGCTGCTCGGCAATGCCGCCGAGCTCTTCCCCGAGATCGCCCGGCGCGCCGCCGCCGATCCCGCCTGGCGGCCTGACGCGGTGACCGACCAGACCTCGGCGCACGACCCGCTCAACGGCTACCTGCCGGCCGGCTGGACGCTGGACCAGGCGGAGCGCCGGCGGGCGAGCGATCCCGACGCGGTGGTCGCCGCCGCCAAGCAGTCGATGGCGAGCCAGGTGCGGGCCATGCTCGACCTCCACCGCATGGGCGTGCCGACGCTGGACTACGGCAACAACATCCGCCAGATGGCGCTCGAGGAGGGGGTCGGCGACGCCTTCGACTTCCCCGGCTTCGTGCCGGCCTACATCCGGCCGCTGTTCTGCCGCGGCATCGGGCCGTTCCGCTGGGTGGCGCTGTCCGGCGAGCCCGACGACATCTACCGCACCGACGAGAAGGTCAAGGAACTCATTCCTGACAACCGCCACCTTCACCACTGGCTCGACATGGCCCGCCAGCGCATCCAGTTCCAGGGCCTGCCGGCCCGCATCTGCTGGGTCGGGCTCGGCGACCGCGCCCGGCTCGGGCTCGCCTTCAACGAGATGGTGGCGCGGGGCGAGGTCCGCGCGCCGATCGTGATCGGCCGCGACCATCTCGATTCCGGCTCGGTCGCCAGCCCGAACCGCGAGACCGAGAGCATGCTCGACGGCTCCGACGCGGTCTCCGACTGGCCGCTGCTCAACGCGCTGCTCAACTGCGCGTCGGGCGCCACCTGGGTCAGCCTGCACCATGGCGGCGGCGTCGGCATGGGCTTCTCGCAGCATGCCGGCATGGTGATCGTCGCCGACGGCACCCCGGAGGCGGCGCGCCGGCTCGAGCGGGTGCTGACCAACGACCCCGCCACCGGCGTCATGCGCCACGCCGATGCCGGCTACGACATCGCCGTCGCCTGCGCCCGCGAGCACGGGCTGAAGCTGCCGATGCTGCAGGAATAGCGTCCGTTACCCCGAGCGCCCGGCGGAGGGCCCGGATCGACCGGGTCCCCGGGCTGTGCTAGCGTGGCAGGGCCGACGCACCGCCGGGAAAGGTGCCACCCCATGCCGCTGCACGACGAGTACCTGGTCGACACCGCCGCGCTCGAGGTGCGGGCCGGCGCCGGACCGGGCTTCCCCGCGATCCTGACGCTGGCCCAGGGCCAGACGGTGATCCTGCTCGACGACCAGCGCGCCGACTGGTGGCTCGTCTCGGTGCCGGGCAGCGCCACGGTGCCCGGCTTCGTCGACCGCCGCTTCCTGCGGGCGCGCGGCGCCGCTCAGGCCATCGCGTCGCGCGAGGTCCCTCCCCCGGCCGCCCCTCCCCCGGCCGCCTCTGCGCCGGGTCCGGGCTCCGCGCCGGCCCGCCCGGCGCCGTCGTTCCTGGTCGTCACCCTGTCCGAGGACGGCAAGGCCGCCGAGGTCGACCGCTCGATCCAGATCATCACCGACAGCCCGGCGCAGCAGGGCACCACGCTGACGGCGCTGGGCGAGCGGCGCTACGCCGTGGCCCGCGCGGCCGCCAAGGCGCTGCTCGCCCAGGAGAAGGGCGATGCCCGCCAGGGCGTGCTGCGGCGGCTCGGCGGGCTGGCCGCGGTCACCAACGCGGCGTGGGTGGACGCCCTCGAGGTGCGCGACTCCTATGCCGCCCGGCCGCCGGCCCCGCCCGTCGCCGCGGCGGCGCACGGCGCGGCGCGGGTCGACGACCAGGGCATCTCCTGGAACGTCGCGATGGTGCGCGCGCCCGAGGCCTGGGCGATGGCGGGCGGCCTGGCGCAGCGGCCCTGGAGCGCGATCCGCATCGGCCACATCGACACCGGCGCCACGCGCCACCCGGCGCTGGGCTTCAGCGCCGCCTCGCCGGTCAGCAGCTTCGACCTGCTGGCCGACGGCATCAACTTCGTCGAGGCCGGGCAGCTGCCCGTCGACCCGCTCGGCTATGCCGGGCAGCCCGGGCACGGCACGCGGACCTCGAGCGTGCTCGGCGCCCTGCTCGGCGGCACCATGCTCGGCGTCGCGCCCGGCGTGCACATCGTGCCCTACCGGATCACCGACTGCGTGGTGATCGACAATCCGCTCAACCGCACGCGCTTCGCCGAGGCGATCCGCCACGCCGCCAATGACGGCGGCTGCCAGGTGATGAGCGTCAGCCTGGGCGATCCGTGCTTCCCGCCGGAGGCGGTCGGCGCGCAGCTCGACGTCGCCTACGAGCACGGCGTCATCCTGGTCGCGGCCGCCGGCAACATCACCAGCGAGGTGACCTATCCCGGCCGCTACAGCCGGGCGATCACCGCCGGCGGCGTCACCCAGGCGATGGTGCCCTGGACCGGCTCCAGCCGCGGCGCCCGGGTCGATCTCTGCGCCCCCGCCGAGAACGTGTTCCGCGCCAACACGACCCTGCGGAACGGCGCGCCCCTCTACGAGTATCTCGATACCGGCGGCGACGGCACCTCCTACGCGACGGTGCATGTCGCCGGCGCCGCCGCGCTCTGGCTGACCTGCCGCGCCGCCGAGCTGGCGCCGCTGCGCGGGACGTGGCGGCTGGTCGAGACCTTCCGCTGGTGCCTGCGGCGCAGCGCCCGCCGGCCGGACGGCTGGAACACCGGGCAGTGGGGCGCCGGCGTGCTCGACATCGTGGCGCTGCTGCAGTGCCCGCTGCCCGACCCCGGCAGCCTGCAGATCGCCAACCCGGCGCGCCGGGAATGGGCCTGAGGAGAGCAGCGCGATGGCTTCGGGAACCGTGACGGCCTCCAGCCTCAACCTGCGTGCCGAGCCGGGGGGCGCGATCGTCACCGCGCTGCCGTTCGGCGCGCGGCTGACCATCGAGGCGGAGGACGGGGAGTGGCTGAAGGTCAGCCAGGGCGCGCTCTCCGGCTATGTCGCGGCGCGCTTCGTCAGCCGCGAGGACGGTCCGCCCGCCGCCGTTCCGCCGCGCGATCCCGGCACGATCCGCGAGGACGCCCAGGGCGCCTACACGCCCGCCGGCCAGCGCTTCGTCAGCCGCAGCGCGGCCGGCTTCGTCACCCGCGGCAAGACCACGGTGCGCGACTTCCTCGCCACGCCGGGCGCCGCCGGCCTCGCCGTCGCGCCGTCCGGGCAGCGCGTGCTGCAGGCGGTGCTGGCCAACGAAGGCTGCATGGAGGCGGTCAACAGCTACGACAACTCCTTCATGTCGTTCGGCATGCTGCAATGGACGGCCGGCGCCGACGGCAGCCCCGGCGAGCTCGGCGCCCTGCTGGCGCGGCTGAAGCGCGACGATGCGGCCGCCTTCGACGAGTATTTCGGCTCCTTCGGCCTCGACACCGAGGCGGGCGCGGGCGCCGCGGCGGGCGCCACGGGGCATCTCTCGCTGGCCGGAAGCCGGCTGGACAGCGCGGCCGCCAAGGCGGTGCTGCGGTCCGGGCTGTGGGCCTACCGCTTCTGGCGGGCGGGGCACGCCGACCCGATGCGCCGCTGCCAGATCGGCCACGGCGCCGGGCGCATCGAGCTGGTGCGCCGGCTGCCCGTGGCGCAGGCCACCGCGGCGGACTACGTCACCTCGGAGCTCGGCATCGCCCTGCTGCTCGACCAGCACGTCAACCGGCCGGCGCATGTCCGCGGCACCCTCGGGCAGGCGGTCTCGGACCTCCTCGCCGAGGGCGCCTCGCCCGCTCCGGCCGGCTGGACCACGGAGACCGAGGCCCGGCTGCTCACGCTCTATCTCGCCCGGCGGGCCGCCACCTCGATGACCCATTCGGAGGCCAGGGCCGCGGCCATCCGCCAGTCCGGCCTGGTCAGCGCCGCACGGGGCAGCTTCCAGCCCTGAGCAAGGCCGCCTAGCCCTCCTCCAGGCTGGCCGCGACCCGGGCCAGCGTCTCCTCCCAGCTGCTGCCGTTGCCCTGGGCGGAGGTGACGAGCCGGCGGTCGAATGCGCTCTCGATGTCGCCGACCAGGCAGGCGGCATCGTGCATGTGCTCG
>JAXMCI010000076.1:0-5631 GCA_046349435.1 Dongiaceae bacterium
GGCGGCGCCGCCGTCGGCGAGCGCCGCCTCGAGCCGCCGCCCGGCGGCCGCCCGGTCCGGCGCCAGCCCGCCCAGCAGCAGCATCTCGGCGCCGAGCGCCAGCACCACGCCATGCAGCCGCGGCTCGCGCCGCGCGCCCGTCAGGTAGTCGACCGTCTCGCGGATCTCGAGCGCGTTGCCGACGGTCAGGCCCAGCACCTGGTTCATGTCGGTGAGCAGCGCGGTGGTGGGCAGGCCGGCGCCGGTCGCCACCGCGACGATGCTCTCGGCGAGCGCACGCGCCATCGGCTCGGCGGCGGCGAAGGCGCCGCTGCCGAACTTGACGTCCATCACCAGCCCATCGAGCCCCGCGGCGAGCTTCTTCGACAGGATCGAGGCGGTGATCAGCGGGATCGACTCGACCGTGGCGGTGACGTCGCGCAGGGCGTAGAGCCGGCGGTCGGCCGGCGCCAGCTCGGCAGTCTGGCCGATGACGGCGCAGCCGGCCTCGGCGACCACCGCCTTGAAGCGGGCGAGGCCGGGGGTGGCGTCGTAGCCCGGGATGCTCTCCAGCTTGTCGAGCGTGCCGCCGGTATGGCCGAGGCTGCGGCCCGAGATCATCGGCACGGCGGCGCCGCAGGCGGCGACCAGCGGTGCCAGCATCAGGCTGACCTTGTCGCCGACGCCGCCGGTGGAATGCTTGTCGAGGCGCGGTCCGGGCAGCTTCGTGCCCGACCAGTCGATCACCGTGCCGGAGCGGGTCATCGCCCGGGTCAGCGCGACGCATTCGTCGCGCGTCATGCCCTTGTGGAACACCGCCATGGCGAAGGCGGCGATCTGCGCGTCGCCGATGCTGCCGTCGGTCAGGCCGCGCACCAGGAACTCGATCTCGGCCTCGGCGAGCGCCAGGCCGTCGCGCTTGCGGCGGATGATCTCCTGCGGGAAGAGGCTCACGCCTGGCCCTCGCCGGCGGCGAGACGCTCGAGGAAGCGGGTGATCAGGCCGCGCATCGCGCCGGCGGCGCGGCTCGCCGCCTCCAGCGTCTGGGCGTGGCTCAGCTCGGCCGTGCCGAGGCCGGCCGCCTCGTTGGTCAGCACCGAGATCGCCGCCACCCGCATGCCGCAATGCCGCGCCAGGATGACCTCCGGCACCGTCGACATCCCGACCGCGTCGGCGCCGAGCCGGCCGAGCGCCCGCACCTCGGCCGGTGTCTCGAAGCTGGGGCCGAGGCAGGCGGCGTAGACGCCACGGTGAAGGATCACCCCGGCATCGGCGGCGGCGGCGGCGAGCAGCAGCTGCAGCGCCGGGTCGTAGGCCCGCTCCATAGCCGGGAAGCGCGGGCCGAAATCGTCGTCGTTCGGGCCGACCAGCGGGTTGGTCGGCAGCAGGTTGATGTGGTCGGTCAGCATCATCAGGCTGCCCGGCCCGGCGCCGGGAATCAGCGATCCCGCGGCGTTGGTGGCGAGCAGGATCTCGCAGCCGGCCAGCTTCAGGGTGCGTACCAGGATGCGGATCGGGGTCGGGTCGCCGCCCTCGTAGAGATGCTGCCGGCCCTGCAGGCAGGCGATCGGGAGGCCGCCGAGCCGGCCCAGCACCAGCCGTCCGACATGGCCCTCGACGCTCGGCCGGGGAAAGCCGGGCAGCTCCTCGTAGCCGATCGCCTCGACCGTCTCGACGGCCTCGGCGAGCTCGCCCAGGCCGGAGCCCAGGATCAGCCCGAGGCGCGGGCGGAACCCCGGCGCGCGCTCGGCGATGATGGCGGCCGGCAGCTGCGGCGAGAGCGGGTGGTGGGCAAGCGACATCGGGCACCGGCGGGTAAGTAGCCGCAGACGGCGTAGCCCATCCCGGCCACTGGCTCAACCCTGTCCTGGTGCTCGCCAGATGCGATCGCTCCGCCGGCCGGGCCGGCGGAGCGATGCGGGCTGACTAACCGTTCTTGCGGCGGCGCCCGCCGGGCTGGGTGGTCGGCGTCGGCGCGGTGGTCGGCGTCGTCACCGTCGTGGTCGGCGTCGTCGAGGCGCCCGGTGTCGTGCTCGGCGCCGGGGGGGTGGTGGGGGTGGTGGTGGTGGTGGTCGTCGTCGTCGTGGTCGACGAGGTCGTCGTGTTGCCGGGGCCGAACAGCTGCTGGAACATGGCGCCGGCGTTCGGCTTGCTGTTGTTCGACAGCTGGCCGTTATAGTCCGAGGCCGGATAGTCCCAATAGTTGTGGTAGAGCACGTTGGCGCCGACGATCCAGCTGTACATCTGCTGGATGAAGTAGGGATCGTCGCCGCCGCCATGGCCGTCCGGCCGGATGCCGGTGCCCCATTCCGGGAAGCTCATCGGCTTGTTGTGGGCCACGGCGAACCGCTTGTGCCAGGCGAGGCCGTGGTCCTGGTTCATCAAGTTGGCCCAGCGGGTCTCCGGCGTCACCGTCTTGTAGTCGGTGCCCCAGTACTCGTTGTAGGTGTCCATCCCGATGACGTCGACGTAGTCGTCGCCGGGATAGGCCTTCTCGGCGGGGAAGCCGAGATAGCCCAGCGCCGGGTTCCAGTCGAACTTGAAGGCAGCGCCGGGCCGCGCCCGCATCGTCGTGACGATCTGCTGGAAGTACTGCGCGTAGCAGCTGGTGCACTTGCCGGCGTACCAGGGATACCAGCCGCCGTTGAACTCCCAGCCGATGCGCAGGATGGCGTCGGCATGGCCGTTGCGGATCAGCGCATCGGCAATCTGCCCGAAGGTGGCGTTGTACTGGCCGGTGGCGCCCTTCGCCAGCGTGCTGACCCCGTCATTGGGCAGCATCGGGATGGCGAAGGTCATCTTCCAGGTCTTGCCGTTGGCCGGGCTCCAGGCCTTGGCCGACCAGATCGCGGTGCTGAGCAGGTCGGTCCAGGTGTACATCGAGAAGAAGTCGAGCGCCCTGGGGACCTTGCGGCCGACCCAGCTCTCGAACTTCGGCACGCCCGAGGCGCCGGTCGGGCCGGCGCCCTTGTAGACGCCGAGGTCGGCCGCCTGGGCCGACGGCGCGGCTGCCAGGCCGCCGCTGGCGAGGGCGGCGGCCAGCGCCGCCCCCAGGAACCCCCGTATCAATCCGCGCATCCTGCGCTTGGTCGAGATGGTCATCGTAACCCCCGTTCTGCGTGTCTTCGCTGCGCCGCGTCCGGCCCTTCCCCCGGGATCCGGGCGCGGCGGCCTTGGCGATCTTCCGGCGCCGGAGCGGCCGGAACTGCCGCCGACGATGGCGGCCAGACCTTAACGAGTGCCGAAAATCTCCTTCTGTTGCAGGCACATAAGTATTCATACCTATGTTCCTGGATGTCGGCTGCATACCATGCGATGGCCAAGGCCAAGCTGTGGCAAAGCCGGGGTGTCGCGCGGGCTTGAGCCGGTGCGCGGACCGGCGTAAGCCTGACGCCGGCAACCGGTGGAGCGGCGATGGCGGCGTGGGCGAGGATGGCGGCGGGGGCATGGATCGCGCTCGCCCTGTCCGCCGCGCCGGCGGCCGCGGCGGAGGCGTGGCGCTGCACCGGCCCGGCGGCGGCCGGACCGACGACGACGCCCAGCCCGCGCCAGGAGAGCGCCTGGCGGCAGCGGCTGCTGGCCAAGAACCACATCCTCGGCGCCCGCCGCTTCGACCTCGCCTTCCTCGGCGACAGCATCACCGAGCGCTGGGACCCGGCGGCCTGGCGTCAGCTGGTCGGCGCGCGCTCGGCGATCAATCTCGGCTTCTCCGGCGACCGCACCGAGAATCTGCTGTGGCGGCTGGAGAACGGCGAGCTCGACGGCCAGCCGCCGCGCGCCTTCGTGCTGCAGATCGGCACCAACAACATCGGCCGGCACCACCCGCCCGAGGCGGTGGCCGACGGGGTCCGCGCCGTCCTCGAGCTGCTGCGCGCCCGGGTGCCGCAGGCGCCGGTGCTGCTGGTCGGCATCCTGCCCCGCGACGAGTCGCCCGACACGCCCTTCCGGCGTGCCATCTCGGCCACCAACCGGCTGCTGTCGCTCTGCGCCGACGGCGGCATGGTGCGCTTCGTCGACCTCGGCGCCACGCTGCTCGATGGCGACGGCCGGCTGCCGGCCGCCGTGGCGCCCGATCACCTGCATTTCAGCCGGCGCGGCTACGCCCTATTGTCGCGGGCGCTGGCGCCGGCCATGGCCGGCCTGCCCTGAGCGGGGCGACGTTGCAGCCGAACAGCGGAGAAGGGGGACAGCGGATGGAACAAGAGGCGGTGCGCCGGGCGGCGGGGATCCTGTGGTCCGCCTGGCAGGACAAGCGGTTTCTCGACGGGCTGCCGCCCGACTGCCGGCCGCGCGACCTCGCCGAGGCCTATGAGGTTCAGGCGGCGATGGGCGAACTCATCGGCGGGCCGCAGCTCGGCTGGAAGATCGCCGCCACCAGCCGCGACGGGCAGCGCCATATCGGCGTCGACGAGCCGCTCGGCGCGCCGCTCTACCGCCGGATGGCCTACAAGGACGGCGACACCATGCCGCTCGGCCTCGGCCACATGAAGGCGGCCGAGGCGGAGTTCGCCTTCCGTCTCGGGCGCGACCTGCCCGGCGGCGCGGCGCCCTACGGCGTCGACGCGGTGATGGCGGCGGTCGACGCGCTGTTCCTCGCGATCGAGGTGCCGGACTCGCGCTACGCCGACTTCGCCGCGGCCGGCGCGCCGCAGCTGGTCGCCGACCAGGCCTGCGCCTGCTTCTTCGTGCTCGGGCCGGAGGCCGCCCCCGGATGGCGGCAGGCCGACCTCGCCGCCCACCCGGTGAAGGCGCTGCGCAACGGCGCGGTGGTGGCCGAGGGCAGTGGCGCCAACGTGCTGGGCGATCCCCGGCTGGCGCTGACCTGGCTGGCCAACGACCGGGTGAAGCGCGGCCGGCCGCTGCGGGCCGGCGAGGTCGTCACCACCGGCACCTGCGTCAAGCCGGTGACGATCGCCCCGGGCGACGCGCTGGTCGCCGATTTCGGCAGCCTCGGGCGGGTCTCGGTGACCTTCGCCCGCTGACGTAAGGCTGGCGTCATCAGGATGGGCTAGGCGGGCGGCCCCGCCCGCCGACCTTGCCCGCCGACCCTGCCCGCCGACCCTGCCGCCGACCCTGCCGAGGAGCCTCCATGTCCGCCCTGCAAGCGATCCTGCTCGCCATCCTGCAGGGGGTGACCGAGCTGTTCCCGGTCAGCAGCCTCGGCCATGGCGTGATCCTGCCGCGGCTGCTCGGCTGGAGCGTCGACCAGCGCTCGCCGGAGTTCCTGCCGTTCCTGGTCGTGCTGCATGTCGGCACCGCGGTGGCGCTGCTGGTCTATTTCTGGCGCGACTGGCTGCAGCTGCTGATGGCGGTGCTCGGCCAGGGCGCGCCCAAGGCGCGCGCCGACGCGCTGCACCTGCTGGTGCTGCTCGTCGCCGGCACCCTGCCGGCGGTGATCGTCGGATTCCTGCTCGAGAAGTTCCTGCGCGGCCTGTTCGGCGCGCCGCTGGTCGCCGCCATCTTCCTGATCGTCAATGGCGGGGTGCTCTTCCTCGGCGAGCGGCTGCGCCGCCGCGCCGCCGGGGACAGCGGGCTCAACGAGATCGGCTGGCTGCGCGCCGTGCTGATCGGCCTGCTGCAATGCACCGCGCTGATCCCCGGCATCTCGCGCTCCGGCGCCACCATGGTGGGCGGCCTGCTCTGCGGCCTGCG
>JAXMCI010000077.1:0-5532 GCA_046349435.1 Dongiaceae bacterium
TCGCTCGCCTGCAGCCAGGCGGTCACCATCGGCTCGTCCATGAGCCCGGTATCGCGGCCCTTCAGCCAGTGGTCCCACCAGCGCGTGGCGTAGGCGAGGAAGTCGATCGCCGGGCCGGGCTTCGCGACATGCGGGAAGGCGTGGCCCCAGGGCCCGATCAGCGCCTTGCGCGGCCCCGGCAGCCCGGCCATCAGCCGCAGCGCGGCGCTGACATAGCCGTCGGCCCAGCCGCCCACCGCCAGCACGGCGGCCTCGATGCGGCCGTAATCCTCGCAGACCGAGCCGGTGCGCCAGTACGCGTCGCGGTCCTGGTGCGCCATCCAGCGCGCCGCCGGCGGCGGATCGACCGCCGCCAGCCGGGCCCGCCACATCTCGCGCCAGCGCTCGCCGACGACGGCCGGATCGGGCGGCGTCGCCAGCCAGGTGAACAGGGTCGAGCCGTACTGCAGGTTGTCGTTGAGCAGGCAGCCGCCCATGTAGTGCATGTCGTCGGCGTAGCGGTCGTCCGACGCGCAGGTGGTGATCACCGCCTTCAGCGCCGGCGGCCGCAGCGCCGCGATCTGCAGCCCGTTGAAGCCGCTCCAGCTGAGCCCGATCAGCCCGACCGCGCCGCTGCACCAGGGCTGCGCCGCCAGCCAGGCGATCACCTCGGCGGCGTCGGCCCATTCGCGCGGCGTGTACTCGTCCTGCATCACCCCGTCGGAATCGCCGGATCCGCGCATGTCGACGCGCAGCGCGGCATAGCCGCGCGCCGCGAAATAGGGGTGGGTCACCGCGTCGTCGCCGCGATGCCGGTCGCGCCGGCGATAGGGCAGGTATTCCAGCACGGCGGGCACGGGATGCGCCGCCGCGTCGCGCGGCAGCCACAGCCGTCCGGCCAGCCGGGTGCCGTCCGAGAGGGTGATCCACACGGTCTCCCGGACGTCGAATTCGGTGGTGCTCAGGCGGGCGTCTCCTCCTGCAGCGACAGCAGCGAGGCGTTGCCCCCGGCGGCCGTGGTGTCGATGGTGAGCGTTCGCTCGGTGGCGAAGCGGTGGAGATAGTGCGGGCCGCCGGCCTTCGGGCCGGTGCCGGACAGCCCCTCGCCGCCGAAGGGCTGCACGCCGACCACCGCGCCGATGATGTTGCGGTTGACGTAGGCGTTGCCGACGCGCAGCCGGCCATGGACGTGCCGCACCGTCGAGTCGATGCGGCTGTGGATGCCGAGGGTCAGGCCGTAGCCGGTGGCGTTGATCGCGTCGAGCAGCCGGTCGAGCCCGTCGGCCGGCCAGCGCAGCACGTGCAGGATCGGCCCGAACACCTCGCGCTCGAGCTGGTCGAGCCGCGCGATCTCGTAGGCGCGCGGCGCGAAGAAGGTGCCGTGCGCGCACTCGGCCGGCAGCTTCAGGGTGAAGAGATGGCGCGCCTCGCGCTGCATGCGGTCGGCATGCGCGTCGAGCGCGTCGCGCGCCGCGCGGTCGATCACCGGCCCGATATCGGTGGCGAGCAGGCCGGGATCGCCGATGCGCAGCTCGGCCATCGCGCCGGTCAGCATCTCGATCAGCCGGTCGGCGATGTCCTCCTGGACGCAGAGCACGCGCAGCGCCGAGCAGCGCTGCCCGGCGCTCTGGAAGGAGGAGGCGAGCACGTCGCGCACCACCTGCTCCGGCAGCGCCGAGGAATCGGCGATCAGCGCGTTCTGGCCGCCGGTCTCGGCGATCAGCGGCACGATCGGCCCGTTGCGCGCCGCCAGCACCTGGTTGATCGCGCGGGCCGTCTCGGTCGAGCCGGTGAAGGCGACGCCGGCCAGCCGCCCGTCGGCGACCAGCCCGGCACCGACCCGGCCGTCGCCCGGCAGCAGGTGCAGCACGTCGCCGGGCACGCCCGCCTGGTGCAGCAGCCGGACGGCGGCCATGGCGATCAGCGGCGTCTGCTCGGCCGGCTTGGCGACGACGCTGTTGCCGGCGGCGAGCGCGGCCGAGAGCTGGCCGGTGAAGATGGCGAGCGGGAAGTTCCAGGGCGAGATGCAGACGAAGACGCCGCGGCCATGCAGCGCCAGCTCGTTGCGCTCTCCCGTCGGGCCGGGCAGCGGCAAGGGCTCGGCGAAGTCGGCGCGCGCCCGGAGCGCGTAGTAGCGCAGGAAGTCGACCGCCTCGCGCACCTCGGAGACGGCGTCCGCCAGGGTCTTGCCGGCCTCGCGGACGGCGAGCGCCATCAGCGCCGGCATCTGCGCCTCGAACAGGTCGGCGGCGCGCTCCAGCACCGCCGCGCGCTCGCCCGCCGGCGTGCCGTCCCAGTCGGGCTGCGCGCGGGCGGCGCGCGCCATCGCCTGCTCGATCTCGGCTGGGCCGGCCTCGACCACCGTGCCGACCGCACGGCGGTGGTCGGCGGGATCGTGCACCGGCCGCGCCGTGCCGCCGGCCAGCGCGACGCCGCCGATCAGCGGCGCGGCCTGCTGCGGCCGGGCGGCGGCCTCGGCGAGCGCGGCGGCGAGCGGCCCCAGCCCCTCGGGGTCGGAGAGGTCGAGGCCGCGGGCGTTGCGCCGCGCCGGGCCGTAGATGTCGGCCGGCAGCGGGATGCGCGGATGCGGCTTGGCGGGCAGCCGGCGCAGCGTGCGCACGGGGTCGGCGACCAGCGCGTCGATCGGCGCGCTCTCGTCGACGATGCGGTTGACGAAGGAGGTGTTGGCGCCGTTCTCGAGCAGCCGGCGCACGAGATAGGCGAGCAGGTCCTCGTGGCTGCCGACCGGCGCGTAGACGCGCACCGGCAGCCCGCCGCTCTCGGGAAAGCCGACGACCTGGTCGTAGAGCGCCTCGCCCATGCCGTGCAGCCGCTGGAACTCGAAGTCGCGGCGCTCGCCGGCCATCTCCAGCACGGCCGCCAGCGTCTGCGCGTTGTGGCTGGCGAACTGCGGGTAGAAGGCGCCGGCATCGGCCAGCAGCAGCCTGGCGCAGGCGAGATAGGACACGTCGGTCGCCACCTTGCGGGTGAAGACCGGGTAGCCGGCGAGGCCGCGCTCCTGGCTGGCCTTGATCTCGCTGTCCCAGTAGGCGCCCTTGACGAGCCGCACCATCAGGCGGCGGTGGTGCCGGTGCGCCAGCTCCTGCAGCCAGCCGATCAGCGGGTGGCAGCGCTTCTGGTAGGCCTGGATGGCGAGGCCGAGCCCGTCCCAGCCGGCGAGCTCGGGCGCGCCCGCCACCGCGTCGATGACGTCGAGCGAGAGGTCGAGCCGGTCGGCCTCCTCGGCATCGATGGTAAAGCCGATGCCGGCCTGCTTCGCCAGCGCTCCGAGCGCGGTCACGCGCGGCACCAGCTCGGCCAGGACGCGGGCGCGCTGGGCCAGTTCGTAGCGCGGATGCAGCGCCGAGAGCTTGACGGAGATGCCGGGGCTGGCGACCGGGCCGCGCCCCGCGGCGGCCTTGCCGATGGCGGCGATGGCGTTGCGATAGGCGGCGTCGTAGCGCGTCGCGTCGGCCGCCGTGCGCGCCGCCTCGCCCAGCATGTCATAGGAGTAGCGATAGCCGCGCTTCTCCTGGGCGCGCGCCCGCTCCAGCGCCTCGGCGATGGTCCGGCCCATGACGAACTGGCGGCCGAGGATGCGCATCGCCTGGGTCACCGCCTGGCGGATCACCGGCTCGCCGGAGCGCGCCACCAGCCGGCGCAGCACGCCGCCGAGGTCGCTGCCGCCGCGCTCCAGGCCGATCAGCCGGCCGGTCAGCATCAGTGCCCAGGTCGAGGCGTTGACGAACACCGACTCGCTGGATCCGAGATGGCGCTGCCAGTCGGCGTCGGCGAGCTTGTCCTTGATCAGCAGGTTGGCGGTTTCGGCGTCGGGGATGCGCAGCAGCGCCTCGGCGAGGCACATCAGCACCACGCCCTCGCGGCTCGACAGCTCGTACTCGTGCAGGAAGGCGTCGAGCCCGCCCTGCCCGACCCGGCTCTCGCGCACCTTCTGGACCAGCCCGCGGGCCCGCTCGGCGATGCGGTCGACGGCGTCGGCCGGCAGCTCCGCCATGGCCAGCAGCGCCTCGACCGCCGCGGTCTCGTCGACGCGGTAGGCGGCGCGCACCCGGCGCCGCAGCGGATCCGGCGCGGCCGGCGGCTCGCTGTAGATCATGGCATTGCGATAGCTTGCTGCGGGGACTCTGGCAAGCGGGCGCGCGGAGGGGCCGTGCCGACCTCGCCCTTCAGGACGAGGTGAGAGGACGCGGGCGCGCGGTCATCAGCCTCATCCTGAGCCTGTCGAAGGATGAGGCCGGCACGGCCTCCCTACCGCCGGAACTGCTTGCTCAGCGCCAGCCACTGGCGCTGGTAGGAGGAGCCGATGCCCGCGCCGTAGAGCTTGTCCGGCCGGCCGGTCAGCCGCTCGTAGACGAGGCGGCCGACCACCTGCCCGTCCTCGATCAGGAACGGCACCTCGTGCGAGCGGACCTCGAGCACCGCGCGGGTGCCGGCGCCGCCGGTCTCCGGATGGCCGAAGCCGGGATCGAAGAATCCCGCATAGTGGACGCGGAACTCGCCGACCAGCGTGTCGTAGGCCAGCATCTCGGCGGCGTGGTCGGGCGGCACCATCACCGCCTCCTTGGAGGCGAGGATGTAGAAATCGTCGGGGTTGAGCACCAGCCCGCGCCCCGGCCGCGCCGGGATCGGCTCCCAGAAGTCGAGCGGGTCGTAATGCGCGATCTTCTCGACGTCGATCAGCCCGGCATGGTGGCGCGCCTTGTAGCCGACGATGCCGCTCTCGGGATCGCCGGCGAGGTCGACGGTGAAGGCGACGCCGCCGCGCTGCACGGCGACGGCGTCGCCGTCGACCGCCACCAGCCCGTGCTGCGCCTGCAGCTCGCGCAGCGCGGTTTCGCTGCTGCGCGGCGAGCCGCGGCGCAGCCGCAGCTGCACCAGCCGGGTGCCGGTGCGCACCAGGATGCTGAAGGTGCGCGGCGAGATCTCGGCATAGAGCGGGCCGGCATAGCGCTCGCGCACCCGGTCGAACTCGGTGCCCTGGTCGGTGATCAGCCGCGCGAAGATGTCGAGCCGGCCGGTCGAGCTCTTCGGGTTGGCGATCGCCGAGGTGCGCTTCTTCAGCGCGAGATGCTCGAGCAGCGGCACGATGTAGACGCAGCCGCGCTCCAGCACCGCCCCGCCGGTGAGGTCGACCTGGTGCATCGAGAGCTGCTCGAGCTTCTCCTGAACGGTGGCGTTCGGGCCCGGCAGGAAGCTGGCGCGCACGCGGTAGGCGATCTCGCCGAGGCGCAGGTCGATGCTGGCCGGCTGGATCTGCTCCTCGTCGATCGGCTGGGCCGACTGGATCTCGCGATGCAGCACGGCGCGCAGCGCCTGCGAGGGCAGGATGCCGGTGCTGTGGTCGCTCTCCGGCGGGGCGTCCTCGGGGAGCGGCAGATGGGCGGAGCTGGTCGTCATGGGGCGGCCATTATAGGCGGCCGGCGCGGCCGCCCCACCACAATCGCCGCACGCTTCGGATCACAGAGGATCGCGTCGCAAGCCCCTGCAGCGGGCCGCCGGGCCGGGTTGTCCCCGTTATCCACAGAGGTCTCC
>JAXMCI010000078.1:0-4765 GCA_046349435.1 Dongiaceae bacterium
CCTGCCGTCGTCGCCGAAGCTGCCGGCAATGTGCTCCGGCCGCAGGCTCTCGGCGTAACCATGGGTGCTCTCGGTGGCACCGATGAATACCAGCCGGTCGCTGAGCGGACCCTCCGAGGGAATCACCACCCGCCGGAACGCCATCGCGCCGCCGCACGGCATCGGCAGCAGGACGTCGTCAGACGCCGGCTTCGGGTGATAGGCCGCGGCCGGAGGTGGAGCAGCGGCAGCAGCCGGCCCGCCCGCCCCGGCGCTGGCGATCGCCATCGCGGTGGCGACTATGGCGCCGGAAACCCGGCGCCGGCGGTCAGGACGCCCGCAGGCCCTCGGCCGGATCAATCTTGGCAGCACGGTATCCTCCCACCATCGCCGCGGCGACGGCGAACAGCACGGTGAGCGCGGCGGCGATCAGCCCGTCCCGCGGCGACAGCCGGCAGACGAACTCGTCGCGGCCGAGCTGATCGACGAAAACGGTGTTGAACGCCGCCGCCACCCCCAGGTAGAGCAGCATCGACAGCGCAATTCCGGCCAGCGCGACCAGCACCGCCTGCGCCACCGGAAAGCCGATGACCGGGCCGGTGCCGAGGCCGACCAGCCGCAGCAGAGCTATCTCCCGCCGCTTGCGGTCGATGTTCGCCCACAGGCTCGCCGCCAGCGAGAAGAGATAGCCGCCGACGCCGATCGAGGCGAGGACGAGGAAGACGAAGGCCAGCACCCGGTCCAGTGCCTTGACCGACTCGATCTCCTTCGCCCGCGTCGCCACCTCGATGCCCTGGTCGCGAACCCAGGCGGCGAGGGGGGCAACGTCGTCGAGGCTGCGGGCGTAGAGCCGGGCGCTGGCGAAGACGCGCGCCGCCGGCGCCGTGGCCGCCGCCGCATCGCCGTCGCGGACCCCGAGAGCCGGCACTGCGGCGCCGTCGCGGTAGTTTTCCGTCGCCGTCAACAGATCGAGAGAGACGAACGCCGCGTCCCGGCCGAAGGCCGTCTCCGGGATGACGCCGGCGACGGTCAGCGGCAGCACCAGCGTCTGCGGCCGGTCACCCAGCCGCCGGAATACCCGGCCGGTCACCTGCTCGCCCGCGTTCACTTTCAGCCGGCCGGCGGCGGTCGCCGTCAGCAAGATCTGCCGCAGGCCCGCGGCCGGCACGGTGCCGGCGGGGAGCAGCGGGTCGCCCGCCGCCGTCGGCAGCATGTCGATGTCGGGCAAGCCGAAGCCGGCGTCGCTCTCCAGCGATATCGTCGCCGCCAGCAGGCGGGTGCGCGGCAGCACGAAGCCGGCCTCGGGACGGGTGCGGACGGCGGCGAACCAGGCCGGGTCGAGCCGCTGGTGGCCGCGCAGGCTGATCTCCAGGTTGCGCGGATCGGCGCGCAGCCGCTCGGTCATCGTCGCGATGATCCCGGACTTGAGACCGAACAGCACCAGCAGCGGCGCCAGCACGGCGGCGAGCGCGAAGATCAGGCATAAGGAGACGCGCCATTCGTGCAGGAAGTCGCGGAAGGCGAGGCGGCAGGCCTGCCGCCATTGCCGGCCGGCCGGGGCTGCCGCAGCCATCCCGCTCATCCGGCCAACCGGGTGACGGCGAGCCGCTGACCGGCCAGCGGTTCCGCCTGCACCCGCCGCAGCCCCAGGGTCGAGACCAGCTCCCAATCGTGGCTGACGATCACCGCGGTGATGCGGAACTCGCGCAGCAGCGCCAGCAGCAGCTTCATCACGCCCACCGCCTGGCCGGGGTCGAGCGCCGCCGTCGGCTCGTCGGCCAGCAGCAGCGCCGGCCGGTGGGCGAGCGCGCGGGCGATCGCCACCCGCTGGCGCTCGCCGATGGAGAGCGCCTGCGGCTTCTTGCGCAGCAGCCGGCGCAGGCCGAGGGCATCGATCAGCCGGTCGACGAGGCCGTCGCCCTCGGCGAGCCCCAGCAGCGCCCGCGACAGCCGGATGTTGTCGATCGCCGGCAGGAACGGCAGCAGCCCGCCGGTCTGCAGCACGTAGCCGATGTGGCGGGCGCGGATGCCGGCGAGCGCATTGCGATCGCGGCCTCGCCACAGCGCCGCCACGTCGAAGGCGGCGTCCGCCGTTGGCCTCAGCACGAAGCCGTCCGAGCGGTCGGGGGCCAGCACGAGGCCGAGCAGATCAAGCAGGGTGCTCTTGCCGGAGCCGCTGGGGCCGGTGACGGCGACGCACTCCCCCTGCCGCACCACCAGCTGCGGCACCTCGAGGCGGAAGCCGTCCGGCTCGCTGCCCCGCTGCCGACGCGTCCCCCGCAGGCTGAGGACCACGTCGGCGGCGGTCATGGCAGAGCCTCCAGCGGAACCGGGTAGACGGTATCGCCGGCGTCGGCCCCCGGCGCCAGCGCCACCCAGCGGCCGGTGTCGTCGTTGAACAGCTGGTAGAGGCGCAGCTTGCGGCGAAGCTTGTCGAGCAGCTCCTCCTGCTCTGATGTGCTCCACGACACCCAGTCGTCGCGGGTCAGCGCCATAACGTCGCTCTTGTAGGGCAGGTCGTCCAGGTATTCGCCGAGCAGGCCGAGCTCGCCGAGGCGGGTGGCCTTCGGATCGTTGAGCCGGGCGGGATCGCGGGCGAGGTTGGCGGCGGCGGAGCGGATCAGGTCGAAGAAGTCGGCGGTCGCCGTCTGCTGCGACTTCTCGCCGGCGTCCAGCACTGTGGTGACCACCTGCGCCAGGTCGGAAAGCTGGTTCTTGGTCAGCAGCACCCGCACGTCGGTTGTTGCCTTGTCCGGCTGGGCGAAGGCGCGGTCGCTGAGCCAGGCATGGAACAGCGGCGGTGCGGCGGTTCCCTGCACCCGCCCCAGCCAGGCGAGCTGCATCGCCCGGCCGAGCTGCTCGGTCGAGGCCGCCACCTGTGCTTGCAGCTGGTCCGGCGTCGGGTTTGCCGGTGTGGGGGCGGTGGACAAGGCGGTGCGCGCGCTGCCCGGTACCGGCTCGCCCTTCGAGGCGGCCTTGACCTGAGCGGTGATCTGGCTGGCAAGCTGGTCGATCAGCGCGCCGAACTGGTCCACCGAGCCGGTCTCGACCGGAACGTAGAGCGGCTTGTCGGCATTGGGGTTGCGCGACAGCTCCTTGTACTGGGTGGCCGCCTGGGCTTGGGTGGCCTTGCCGGCAGGCGTCTTCAGGTGTAGCGCATAAAGGCCGATGCCGAGGCGCTGCAGCTCCAGGCGGACCTGCTGGGCATCAAGGCCGGTGGAGGACAGCGGATCGCCTCCCTCCAGCGCTCCGGCATCGCTGATCAGCACGATGTAGCGGCCGCCGAACTGGGTCCAGTCGATCTCGTTGACCGCCGCCATCACCCCGGCGTAGGGGTCTTCGTTGAAGCGGGCGCTGGAGACATCCGCTTCCTTCAGCGAGGCCACCTTGTCGAGGAAGTCCTGGCCGCTGGTGACCTTGGTGGGATCGGCGAACACCTTGGCGACGTACTCCAGCTTCGGCACCGCCTTGGTCGAGGAGCGGAAGGCGACGAGGCCAAAGCGGACCTGCTTGCCGATGCCGGCCTTCTCCACCGTATCGTAGATGCGGCGGACCGCCGCGCGGGTGCGGTCGATGTACGGCTCCATCGAGATGGTCGAATCGATGACGAACACGACCGCGGCCGAGAACGCCCGCAGCGCGTCCGCGGTGTCCGCCGGCGCCGGCTGCGCGGGCGTGAGCGGCGCAGTACCGCCCTGCTTGGGAATCGAGGCGATCTCGATCACCCGCGCCCGGAAACCCTGCGAGCTTTCCTCGGTGGCCTGCAAGACCGGCAGCAGGTAGAATTGCTTGTCGATATCGATGTAGGTCTCGGGCTCGATCGAGACGACGCGCGGATCCCCGGCGCCGGATTCCACCGCCTTCAGGATCGACGCCGCCGCCGCGCCGGGATCGGTTGCCTTGAGGATGTCTGCGACCGATTCGCGCTTGTCGAACAGCAGCGTGCGGTCGCGGCCGGCGGGATTGGTGAAGGCCAGCGCCATCTGCTGCTGCCACGGCAGGGTCGTCTCCGCCGCGAGCCAGCCGTCGATCCTGCCGCGGCTGCCGGTGCCGACCGCGATCCAGTCGCGGCCGTCAACGGCCTTGCGCTCGTAGACGTAATATTGGGAGAGCGGCGGTACCGGCTTGCCGCCGGCTTCCCCCGGCTGCGGGGCGAGCGCCGCTCCGGGCCGCGTCAGCACCCGCTGATAGAGAGTTTTCTTGCCGTCCATCAGCAGCGGGCGGGTGGTTTGAACGATTGCGCCAGGCGCCGCGCCGCCGAACAGCATGACGAGCGCCAGCGCCATCACCGCAAGCAGCGCCGCCGCAACGCCGGCCGTCCTGCTCTGTCGATCCCGAACCCTCATCTCCCGCCGTTCCCCTGCTGGTTTTCGCCGCCTATTGGCAGGTGGCAAGGAGCTGCTTCGCCTCGTCGCTGCCGGCATTGGCCGCCTGCTCCAGGTAGGTGCGGCCCTGGTTGCGTTCGAGATCCATTGTCGCGTTCTTGCACAGCAGCTTGCCGGCGGTGGTTTTGGCGGCGATGTCGCCCTGGGCGGCCGCCTTCTCGTACCAGAACACCGCCGTCTCCCAGTCGGACTTGGCAACCGGACTGGCCGCCGCCGACCAGGTGTCCGGGTCGTACATGCGGGCGACGGCAACGCTGCCGTCCCGCGATCCAAGCGCCGAAGCCTGCTGCAGAAGCTGCCGCGCCGGCTCCAGCTTATGCTGCTGCAGCGCATGCTGACCGGCTTGGTAGCAGGCGGCGGCGTCCAGTCCGGTGCAGCTCTCCGGCAGGGCCGGTGGGGGA
>JAXMCI010000079.1:0-4764 GCA_046349435.1 Dongiaceae bacterium
GCCTCGCGGCGGTCGCCTACACGATCCTCAATCGGGTCGCCTCGGGCCGGTTCCAGAGCAGCGTCCAGGCGGTGATCGACGCGCCGGATCAGTTCGAGCCGGTCGCCCGGGCCGGCGGCTGGCGGAGGCTCCCGCCGCTGTCGCCCGGCCTGCAGGCGCAGTTCGACCTGCTGCTTGCGGCGATGCTGAGCGGACAGCTCCCCGATCCGACGCGGGGCGCCCTCTATTTCCAGAACCGGGCCGTGGTGGCCGCACGCGCCGCCGCCGGCCTGGTGCCGCCGAGCCTGGTCGATTTCGGCGGGCAGCCGGCCATTGCGGAGGTTCGCGACCACAGCTTCTACGGCGATCCCGCGGCGCGTGCCGCGGCGCCGGGGTGGTCGGCACCGCCATAGATCCCGCCGGCGCGAAGCCCGATCGCAACCGGCCGATCCTTGCGCCGGGCGGAAGGGTGACCGGCGGAGCGCGAGGATGGCGCGCGGCCGGCGCGCGGACGATATCGGGGGGACCGGCAGCCGAAAGGTCAACGCCATGCCCGCCACCAGCGACGTCGCCTTCTCCCCCGCCGTCAAGGCGATCCAGGCCCGCCGCGGCTCGCGCGAGGCCTATGCGCGCCGCGAGGCGCGCGGCGGCTGGCGCGACCGGGTGACGCCGGACCTCGCCGCGTTCCTCGCCCAGTGCCGCTCCTTCGACCTCGGCACGGCGAGCGCCGCCGGGCAGCCCTACATCCAGCATCGCGGCGGGCCGCCGGGCTTCCTCGCGGTGCTCGACGAGCGGACGCTGGGCTTCGCCGACCTCGCCGGCAACCGGCAGTACATCACGCTCGGCAATCTCGCCGAGAACGACCGCGCCTTCATCTTCCTGATGGACTACGCCAACCGGCAGCGCATCAAGCTGTGGGGCCGGGCGCGCGCCGTCGAGGACGACCCGGCGCTGCTCGCCCGGCTGATGCCCGCCGGCACCGACGCGACGCCGGAGCAGGCGATCCTGTTCACGCTGGAGGCCTGGGACGCCAACTGCCGGCAGCACATCCCGCAGCTCTTCGCCGCCGAGGACGTGGCGGCGGCGGTGGGCAAGCTCCAGGCGCGGGTCGCCGAGCTCGAGGCCGAGCTGGCGGCGGCCAAAGCGGACGGCTGACGGGCGGGCGGCTGACGCGCCGCAGGCGGCGATCGCTTGACAGTGGCGGCGGGCGCGGCCGACCATCCCGCCCCCGCCCTCAGCCCCATGGCCGCCGGCAGTGCAGGAGCCTCGCTCATCGGCGGCGGACGCCGCGATCCCGGTCGCGCCGGGAGCCGGCCCGGCCGGCCGGCGGACCGCCATCGCCATCCTGGCCGGGCTGATCGTCCTGCATCTGGTCCTGTCGACCGGGAAGACCGTCGCCGCGTTCGCGCATTCCTACTACGACGACCTGCTGTATCAGGCGATGGCCGAGAGCATCGTCCGGACGGGCTGGCTCGGCCCGTACGGCGAGCTCACCATGATCAAGCCGCCGGGCTACTCGCTCTTCCTCGCCGCCAACTACATCCTCGGCACCCCGGTCCTGCTCGCCGAGCAGCTGCTCCACGCCGCCGCCGGCCTGCTGTTCCTGCGCGCCCTGAGGCCCCTGCTGCCGGACCTGCGCTGGCGGGTGGCGATCTTCGCCGTGTACCTGTTCGACCCGACCGCGACCATGGGGTCCGCCGACCACCTGATCCGCGAGACGATCTACACCTCGCTCGCCGTCATCGTGGCGGCCTGCGGCGTCGGCGCCTTCGGCGCCGCGCTGCAGGGCCGCGCTGCAGCCGCGTGGTCGGTCGGGCTCGGCCTCGCCGGCGCCCTGTTCTGGATCACCCGCGAGGAGGGCGTCTGGCTGGTGCCGACCGTGGCCCTGCTCGGCGCCGGGGCGGCCTGGGCGGCGTGGCGGCGCAGCCCGCGGGCGATGCGCCGGCGGCGGCTGGCGGGCCTCGCCGCCGCGATCCCGGCCTTCGCCGCGCTCAACCTCGGCCATGCCGCGATCCACTATGGGCAGTACGGCGTCTTCGCCACCAGCGAGTATCGCAGCGGGCCGTTCCGGGAGGCCTACACCGCCCTGCTGCGCGTGCGCCAGCCGGTCGACGAGCCGTTCATCCTGGTGCCCGCCATCGTGCGCCAGGCGATCTACCGCGAGAGCCCGGCCTTCCGGTCGCTGGCGCCCAGCCTGGAGCGCGACTGGATCGGCTCGAGCTGCCGGACCTACCCCAACCCGCACGCCTGCGGCGACCTGCCGGGATATTCCCTGCTCTGGGCCGTCCGCACCGCGGCCGCCAAGACGGGCCATTTCGCATCCCCTGCGGCGATGCGCCAGTTCTTCACCACGCTGGCCCGCGAGGTGAACGACGCCTGCGCGGCCGGGCGCCTCGACTGCCTGCCGCCACGCCGCACGCTGATGCCGCCGCGCGGCCGGGCCTGGGTGGCCCGGCACCTGCCGCAGGCGCTGTACCGGGCGGTGCGGCTGGTCGTCCTGTTCACGGGCACCGGGCCGGAGCAGGTCCCGAGCCGCCCCGACGAGCCCTTCCGCGACCGGGTCGCCCGCTTCACGCACAACGAGGTCGCCCCCGCCGAGGGCGGGCCGCCGCGGCGGCCCGGGGACGTCACCGGCGTGGCGGGCTGGGTCTACCTGCCCGACCACAGCCCGTTCAGCGTCCATCTCCAGGCCGCCGGCGCCCCGCTTCCCATCGCGATGCAGCGGACGGAGGGCAGCGACGTCGCCGCCCATTTCGGCGATGCCGCGGCCCACGGGCTGCGCTTCGCCCTGGCCGGCGACTGCCCGTCGCCCTGCAGGCTGGTGGTCCTCGCGGGCGACCGCGCCACCTTCCTGCCCCTGGAGGCCGCCGGCCCCGGCGCGCATCGCCTCGCCGCGCCGGACGGGACGCTCTACCTCGACAGGATCTCGCGGGTCGGCGCCGCCGAGGCGGCCGACGACCTGCCCGCCTGGCCGAGGCGCCTGAAGCTGGGCGTGCTCTCCGCCATCCAGGCCGGCTACCGCATCGCCGGGCCGTGGCTGCTCCTGATCGGGCTGCTCGCGCATCTCGCCTGCGGCATCGCGCTCCTCCGGGGCGCCCGCTCGGCGCTGTTCCTGGTGTCGACCGCGCTGCTCGCCGGCGCCGCGACGCTGGCCACGGTCATCGCGCTCATCGAGGCGACCGCCTACCCGCTGATCAGCCCGCACTACCTGCAGCCCTGCTACGCCTTCGCGCTGCTCTTCGCGCTGCTTGCGCTCGCCAATGCCGCGGGAATGGTGCGGCGGCGGGCCGCCGGACCGGGCGGCCCGGGGCGGCCTGGATGACAGTCGGCCACCCGGCTCGGCGTCAGCGCTCGAGGATCCGCTCGACGCCGGCGGCGAAGTCCTCCGGCGCATAGTCGGCGGCGACGCGGGCGAGCGCCGCCTGGCGCAGATTGTCCCAGGTGACGGGATCCTCGTGCAGCTCGATGCAGGCGTCGGCGAACGAGGCCGCGTCGGCGGCGGCCAGCAGCTCCGTCCCGGGAATCCAGCCGAGCTGGTGCGCCAGCAGGCCCGTGGCGACCGCCGGGAGCCCGTGCGCGCCGGCCTCGATCACCTTCGCCGGCACGCCGGCGGCAAACCGCGCCGGCGCGACGAGCAGCCGGCTCGCCTCGTAGAGCGCGGTGAGATCCTGCACCGTGCCGAGCAGATGCACGCCGTCGCCGGCCAGCCGCTCGATCCGGGGCACGGTCACCCGGCCGGCGATGCGCAGCTCGACGGCGCCGATCCGGGCCCGGATCAGCGGCAGGATCTCGGTGACGAACCAGGTGACCGCGTCGACGTTCGGGCTGCCCTCCTCGCTCAGCGGTCCGACGAAGAGCAGCCCGCGCCGCTGCGCGAAGGCGGCGGCGCCGGGGCGCGGCGCTATGGCATGGGCGAGCACGCTGACCGGCGCCGGCACGCGGGCGCGGAAATGCTCCGCCTCCTCCTCCGAGACGACGAGGACCTGGTC
This sequence comes from Dongiaceae bacterium, assembly GCA_046349435.1. Lineage (GTDB taxonomy): Bacteria > Pseudomonadota > Alphaproteobacteria > Dongiales > Dongiaceae > JAXMCI01. Next base: position 3,969 of record JAXMCI010000079.1, read on the forward strand.
GGCGCGCGCCGCCAGCAGGATCTCCTCGGCGATCGCCGCCTCGGCCGCCTCGGCCGCGAGCGGCCGGCCGGCCAACCGCGCGGCGCGAATCCCGCGCACCGCGAAGACCGCCTCGGCGTCGTAGACGAGGCGGACGCGCCGCAGCCCCGCCGGGTCGGCCTCGGCATGGCGGTTGAAGGCCTGCATGTTGTGCGGCCGGCTGACGACGATCGTGTCGTAGCAGCCCTGCCGGTCGGCGAGAAAGGAGGGCAGCGCCGCGCGCGAGCCGGCGATGACCTCGACCTCGGCCCCCAGCGTCTCCCGGACGGCCGGCCAGTCCGGCTCGGCGCCGGCTGTCGTATAGAGGGTCAGGAAGCGGCCGCGCGCCGCCAGGGCGAGCGCGAGATGCCGGGCGCGCGGCAGCCCGCCGCCGAGCCAGCCATGCGGCACGGCGTCGTCGACGAGCAGGATGCGCTGCCGTCCCCGGCGCTCGGCCGTGCGGCCCCGCAGCAGGTTGCGCAGGTCCGGTTGCGGACGGCGGGCGAGCCAGGCCTCGTGCTTGGCGACGAAGCGCGGTCGCGCCAGCTGCTGCAGGGCGACCGCGCGCTCGGCCGAGCTGCCGAACTCGTAGTGCCGGAGCACCGCGTCCGGCTCGTAGAGGGTGCGGTAGCCGGCCTCGCGCAGGCGGACGCAGAGGTCGACATCCTCGGAGTAGGCCGGCGCGAAGGCTTCGTCGAAGCCGCCCACCGCGCCGAAGGCGGCGCGCCGCAGCAGCAGGAAGACGCCGGAGCAGAAATCCACCTCGCGGCGGAAGCGG
>JAXMCI010000080.1:0-4441 GCA_046349435.1 Dongiaceae bacterium
GCCGCTGCGCTACACGATCCCCGGCACGCCGGGGCACGACTTCGCCCCGGAGTTCGCCCCACTCGGCAACGAGCTGGTGGTGCGCAAGTACCGCTCGAGCGGCTTCTGGGGGACCAACCTCGCCATGCTCCTGCGCAGCAACGGCATCAGGACGGTCGTGGTCGGCGGCTGCACGACGGAGGGCTGCGTCGAATCGACGGCCCGCGACGCCATGTTCAACGACCTCTATGTGGTGATCGCGGAGGATTGCGTCGCCAGCGACGATCGCGCCCAGCACGAGGCCTCGATGCTGCTGATGCGCCACCGCTTCGACATCGCCCCCGGCGACGAGATCCAGCGCCTCTGGCAGGCGCGCAATGCCGGCCGCAGCGGGGGCGCGGCATGAGCCGGCTCGCCAACCGCGTCGCGCTCGTCACCGGCGCGGCCTCGGGGATCGGCAAGGGCATTGCGCTGGCCTTCGCCCGGGAGGGCGCCGATCTCGTCGTCGCCGACCGGGTGGCGGAGGAGGGCGCGGCCGAGGTCATGGCCGGCATCCGGCAGGCCGGCCGCGCCGCCCTGTTCGTGCGCACCGACGTCGCCGACGAGGGCAGCGTGCGGGCCATGGCGGCGGCGGCGCTCGGCCGCTTCGGCCGGGTCGACATCCTGGTCAACAATGCCGGCATCTTCACGGAGTCCCTGATCGAGAACCTGTCGATCGAGGATTGGGACCGGGTGATGAACGTCAACCTGCGCGGCGTCTTCCTCTGCACGCGGGCGCTGATCGGGCAGATGCTGGAGCGGCGCGACGGCCGCATCATCAACATCGCCTCGCAGCTCGGCCAGATCGGCGGCCGGTCCATCGGGCACTACGCCGCGAGCAAGGCCGGCGTCATCGGGCTGACCAAGTCGCTGGCCCGCGAGGTGGCGCAGCGCGGCGTGCTGGTCAACGCCATCGCGCCCGGCCCGATCGAGACGCCGCTGCTCGCCAGCGAGACCGAGGAGTGGCGCAGCGGCAAGCTGGCGGAGCTGCCGATCGGGCGGTTCGGGACGGTCGACGAGGTGACGCCCACGGCCGTGCTGCTCGCCTCGGCGGAGGGCTCCTACTATGTCGGGCAGACCCTGGGGCCGAACGGCGGCGACGTGATGCTGTGAGGCGCAAGGGGAGGACGTGATGTTCAGTCTCGCGGGTCGCATAGCGCTCATCACCGGCGCCGCGTCGGGCATCGGCGCGGCCACCGCCCGGATCTTCGCCGAGGCGGGGGCGGACCTGGCGCTTGCCTGGTACCCCCCGGACGGGCACGACATCGAGCCGGTGCGCCGGGCCGTGGAGCAGGCGGGCCGGCGGGTGGTGGTGGCGGAGGTCGACGTCACCAGGACCGCCGACGTCGACGCGCTGGTGGCGCGGGCCGTTCGCGATCTCGGCGGCCTGCACATCGCCGTCGCCAATGCCGGCATCGCCCGCAAGGTCGAGCTGGCCGATCTCGACGACGCCGCCTGGAGCAAGGTCCTCGAGGTCAACCTGAACGGTGCCTGGCGCTGCTTCCGGGCGGCCCTGCCGCACATGCGCCGCGCCGGCTACGGGCGCCTCATCGCCACCTCGTCGGTCGCCGGAACCGTCTCGGCCTGGCCGCTGCATGCGCACTATACGGCCTCCAAGGCCGGGCTGGTCGGCATGGTGCAGTCGCTGGCCGTCGAGTTCGCGGCCGACGGGATCACCGCCAATGCCGTCGCGCCCGGCGTGATCCGCACGCCACAGGCGCTCGATCCCGTCAACTCGCTCGGCCCCGCCGGGGTCGAGGCCGTGGCGCGGAAGATTCCCGCCGGCCGCGTCGGCCGCCCGGAGGACATCGCAAATGTCTTCCTCTTCCTGGCGAGCGCGGAGGCATCCTACGTGAACGGCCAGCTGCTCGTCGTCGACGGCGCGCGAAGCCTCGCCGGACTGGACTGACAGGCCGGACTTCCCTGGAGGAAAGATCGCATGAAGATGAACCCGCAGTTCTTTCGCAACACCGATATCGACGATGTGCCGGGCTTGCCGCGCGAGCTGGTCGGCTATGGCGAGCACCCGCCGCGCGTGCGCTGGCAGAACGGCGCCAAGGTGGCCATCAACATCGTCGTCAACTACGAGGAAGGGTCGGAGAAGACGTTCGCGATGGGCGACCGTCAGAACGACGGCATGTACGAGCTGCCCTTCGCCGTCGAGGACCAGAGGGACCTCGCGGTCGAGTCGATGTACGAGTACGGGTCGCGGGCCGGGATCTGGCGCATGTTCCGCGTCTTCGACGCGGCCGGCATCCCGGTGACGTTCTTCGGCTGCGCCGTCGCGTTCGAGCGCAACCCCGCGGTCGCGGCGAAGCTGGCGCGTCGCGGCGACGACGTGGCGGGCCACGGCTATCGCTGGAGCAACCACTACGAGATGAGCCGGGACGAGGAGCGCGAGGCGATCAGGCTCGCCATCGCCTCGATCGAGAAGACGACCGGCGCACGGCCGCTCGGCTGGTACTGCCGGGAGATGAGCACGAACACGCGCGAGCTCGTCGTCGAGGAGGGCGGTTTCCTCTACGATTCCGATTGCTACAGCGACGACCTGCCCTACTGGACCAAGGTCCATGGCCGCACCCATCTGGTGGTGCCGTACACGCTCGTCACCAACGATGCGCGCTACATCCTGGGGACCGGCTATGGCAGCCCGGAGCAGTTCTTCGAGCAGGCCAAGGCCTGCCTCGACCGCCTGCGCAACGACGGCGACGACCTGGGACGCATGATGTCGGTCGGGCTGCATCCGAGGATCACGGGAAACCCGGCGCGCTCCGACGGGCTGGCGCGGTTCATCGACTACGCCCGGACGTTCGACGACGTGGCCTTCATGCGCAGGATCGACATCGCGCAGAGCTTCGCGGCGCAGGTGCCGAAGCCGGCATAGCCCCGACCGCTGCCGGGAGGCGGCCCGGGCGCCCGGGCTAGGGCCGGCGGCGCTGGCCGCCTGCCGATCGGTCGCGCGGCGGGAACCGCCGGCCCGCCGGCCATGTTACAGCCATGCCAGACAGGCAGCAGCAGGGGTGCCGCATCCATGGAGCCAGCCGGCCGGTCTCGCCGCATCCTCTGCGTCTTCCCCGCCTACAGCCCCTCCTTCGGCACTTTCGAGCACGCCTACCCGATCATGGGCCGGGTGCGCGGCTTCATGCCGCCGCAGGGGCTGCTGGTGGTCGCCGCCGCGCTGCCGGCGCACTGGGAGGTGCGCTTCCGCGACGAGAACGTCACGGCGGCCAGCGACGCCGACTACGATTGGGCGGACGCGGTGCTGGCCAGCGGCATGCACATCCAGCGGCCGCAGCTCCAGGCGATCGCGCGGCGCGCGCGCAGGCACGGCAAGGCGAGCGCACTGGGCGGGCCCTCGGTCTCGGCCGCGCCCTGGCTCTACCCCGAGTTCGACTACCTTCATGTCGGCGAGCTCGGCGACGCCACCGACCGGCTGATCACGGCGCTCGCGGCGGATCCGGCGCCGCGCGCCAGCCAGCTGGTTCTGGAGACCGTCGAGCGCCGCCCGCTGAGCGAGTTCCCGCAGCCGGCCTACCGGCTGATCGACGCCACCCGGTATTTCCTCGGCAGCGTGCAGTTCTCCAGCGGCTGCCCCTATCGCTGCGAGTTCTGCGACATCCCCGCGCTCTACGGCCGCACGCCGCGCCTCAAGTCGCCCGAGCAGGTGGTGGCCGAGCTCGATGCGCTGCTCGAGCGCGGCAATCCCGGGTCCGTCTACTTCGTCGACGACAACTTCATCGCCAACCGCCGGGCGACCCGCGAGCTGCTGCCGCACCTCATCGCCTGGCAGCGCCGCCGCGGCTATCCCATCGAGCTCTCCTGCGAGGCGACGCTCAACCTGGCGCAGCGGCCCGACATCCTGGCGCTGATGCGCGAGGCCTACTTCACCACGGTGTTCTGCGGCATCGAGACGCCGGAGGTCGAGGCGCTGGCGGCGATCGACAAGAAGCACAACGCCACCATGCCGATCCTCGAGGCGGTGGCGGTGCTGAACCGCTACGGGCTCGAGGTGGTGTCCGGCATCATCCTCGGGCTCGACAGCGACACGCCGGACACCGCCGACCGGGTGCTCGAGTTCATCGAGCGCTCGGCCATCCCGATGCTGACCATCAACCTGCTGCAGGCGCTGCCGCGCACGCCGCTCTGGGACCGGCTCGCCGCCGAGGGCCGGCTGGTCGACGAGCCCGGCCGCGAGTCGAACGTCGTCTTCCGGCTGCCCTACGAGGAGGTGCTGGCGCAGTGGCGGCGCTGCATCGCGGAGGCCTACCGGCCGGAGGCGCTCTATCGCCGCTTCGCCCACAACATCCGGCACACCTTCCCCAACCGCATCACCCCGCCGAACAGCCCGGAGCGCGCCTCCTGGGCCAACATCAGCCGCGGCCTGCGCATGCTGCGCAACGTGCTGCTGCGGATCGGCGTGGGC
>JAXMCI010000081.1:0-4307 GCA_046349435.1 Dongiaceae bacterium
CGAGCTGCAGCTCGGCGTGCTGATCGAGTCGATGCGCCGCGAAGGCTTCGAACTGGCGGTCGGCCGGCCGCGCGTGCTGTTCCAAAACGACGCGGCGACCGGCCAGCGGCTCGAGCCGATCGAGGAGGTCGTGATCGACGTCGACGACGCCTATACCGGCGTCGTGGTCGAGCAGATCTCGCAGCGCAAGGGCGAGCTGCAAGACATGCGGCCGTCGGGCGCCGGCAAGACGCGCCTGGTGTTCCATGCCCCGTCGCGCGGTCTGATCGGCTACCACGGCGAGTTCCTGACCGACACGCGCGGCACCGGCGTGATGAACCGCCTGTTCCATTCCTACGGCCCCTATCGCGGGCCGATCCCGGGCCGGCGCAACGGCGCCCTGATCGCCAATGCCGAGGGCACGGCGGTGGCCTACGCGCTGTGGAACCTCGAGGAGCGCGGCCCGATGTTCATCGACCCGGGCATCGCGGTCTACCAGGGCATGCTGATCGGCGAGCACAGCCGCGGCAACGACCTCGACGTCAACGTGCTGAAGGGCAAGCAGCTGACCAACATCCGCGCCGCCGGCAAGGACGAGGCGGTGCGCCTGACCCCGCCGCGCCGCATGTCGCTCGAGCAGGCGATCGCCTACATCGAGGACGACGAGCTGGTCGAGGTGACCCCGAAGTCGATCCGCCTGCGCAAGCGCTTCCTCAATCCCGAGGACCGCAAGCGGGCGAAGAAGCAGGCGGCGGCCGCCGCAGAATAGGACCATCGTTGAAGAGCAAAGGCACCACCTTCACGGATCGCCTGGAAGAAGCCGCCAAGGCGAAGCAGGCATTGCTCGACCGGGTGCGCTCGCAGGATCCGACCAAGGATCCGGAGTTCGCCGCGCGCCAGGAGGCGCGGCTGGCCGCCGAACGAGCCCGCCAGCAGCGCGAGGACGAGCGCCGGGCGGCCAAGCTCGCGGCGCGCCAGCAGGAGATCGCCGAGCGCGAGGCGCGCAAGGCCGAGGAGGCCGCCCGCGAGGCCGAGCGGCTGAGCCGCAAGAAGGTCCTGACCGAGGCCGAGGCCAAGGCGGCCCGGGACGCCCGCTACGCCGCCCGCAAGGCGCGCAAGAAGAAGTAGCACCGCTCGTTCCTCCCGGCGCGCGGCGCGCGGCGCGGGCAGGTGCCCCGAAGGGGCCGAGGGGACAAAGGTCGTCGGCGCTAAAGGGCGCCCGTCAGCGAGGCGCGCTGGCTGATCTCGATGTGGTTGCCGTCGGGATCGCAGACGAAGGCGAAGCGGACCGTGTCGCCCAGCACCCGGACCTCGCCGCCCGACGTGCCGCCGCGCGCCAGGATGCCGTCGTACTCGGCGACGCAGTCCCAGACCTGCACGGTCATGTAGCGGTAGCCCGGCCCGCGCCAGTCCGTCGAGCGCTCGACCCGGCCCTGCTCGACGACAACGACCAGCGAATCGCCGCAGCGGTAGCGGCCGTCGCCGGCGCGCTCGAACTGCATCGCCTCGGTCCAGAAACGATCGTGCGCCGCCGGGTCGTTGACCCTGAGCAGGATGGCGATGCCCTCGACGCCGCCCTCGATACCGGCACGGCGGCGCGGCACCAGGCTCACCCGGTTGCCGTCGGGATCGATCAGAGCCTGCGGCGCCGCGAGCCCGTCGCGCGCGATCTGCAGCCCGACGATGCCGGACGGCGGCAGGTCGGGCAGCGGGTGGCGCGCGTGGTTCATCTTGAGGATCGAGCCGTTCATGTGATGGCGGTGCTGCTGCATGCCGCCGCCCAGCTTGCCCATGTGGTCGTAGGGCAGGCCGACCGTGTGCTGCCAGAAGGCGAGCTGCTCGTCGCGCCGGTTCGAGAACAGGCCGACGTCGAGATGCGGCTTGGCGAGGTTCATGGCGCCTAGTGTAGCATTCCCCTCGGGGGGAGAGAGCGTCATGACGAAGCGCGTCCGCTGGACGGGCCTGGCGATTCTGTTGTGCGAGATCGGGCTCGCCGGCGCCGCGGCGGCGCAGGACGCGACCTGGCGCGGCGTCACGAGCGACTTCAACGCGCCGTTCAACTGGCTGCCGGCGGCGGTGCCGACCGGCACGGCGGCGTTTGCCGGCGGCGGCCAGGCCGCCATCGGCTTCTCCAGCGGCACCCTGCTCGGCAGCCTGTCCTTCGGCCGCGGCGCGCCGGCGTTCAGTTTCGGCTCGACGTCGGAGTCGGCCGGCATGTCGCTCGCCGGCAGCGGCATCGTGAACGCCGGGGCGCCGGCGCCCCGCTTCGCCGTGAGCAATGGCGGCGCGGTCGCCGCGGCGCCGGGACTGGCGTTCCTCAATGCCGCCAGTGCCGGCAACGCGCGCATCGCCAACCGCGACGGCGGCGTGACGGCATTCCTGGGGACGGCCACGGCCGCCGACTCGGTGATCAGCAACAGTGGCGGCAGCGCGCCGTTCAGCGGCACCGTGTTCATCGCCTCGAGCACCGCGGGCAACGCCTCGATCACCAACACCACCAGCGGCATCACCCAGTTCAACCAGACGACGACGGCCGGCCGCGCGACCCTGGTCAACAACGGCGGCAGCCTGGCGGGCTTCGACATCGCCCGCTTCATCGACGCCGTGACCCGGCCGGGCGGGCCGCCGCAGCGCAGCGACGTCGCCGTGACCGCCTTTCTCGACAATGCCAGCGCCGGCACGGCGTCGATCACCAGCAACGCCGGCGGCGTCACCGCCTTTCTCGGCACGAGCACGGCCGGCGGCGCGACGATCGTCACCAACGGCGGCGGCGCGACCTACTTCACCGGCGCCAGCTCGGGCGGGTCGGCGACGCTGCGGGTCAACGCCGGCGGCCTGCTCGATCTGGCGGCGCACGATCCCGGCCGCCTGCCGGCCGGCTCGCTGGCTTTGGCCGGGGGCGCGCTGCGCATCGCCGTCGCCGCCGACGGCCAGGGCAACGGCTTGGCGCTGAGCGGTCCGGCCCGCCTGGAGGGCGGCACGCTGCAGCTGGCGCCGGCACCCGGCAACTATTGGAATCGTCCATCCTACACGGTGATCGGTGCCGCCGGCAGCGTCGGCGGTGCGTTCGCCGCCACCAACGGCTTCGCCTTCCTGACGCCGTCGCTGACGTACGGCGCCAACGCCGTCCAGGTGACCGTGTCGCAGAGCTTTGAGCAGGGCGGCCGGACGGCCAACCAGCGCGCCGTCGGCGGCGCTCTCGATCGGGCCGCGCCCACCGCGAGCGGCGACTTCGCGACGGTGATCGGCGCGCTGGCGGTGCTCGCTCCGGGGCAGGGACCGGCGGCGCTGACCGTGCTGGGCGGCCAGCCCTATGCCGACTTCGGCACGGTCAACGTGCAGATGGGCTACGCCTTCCTCGACGCGATGAGCGCCCAGCTTGCGGCCGCACGGGCCGGCCAGCCGCGCCGTGTCCTGCTGCTGGCCGAGGGCTGCGAGCGGACCTGCGGCGACGTCGACTCGCCGATCGCCGCCTGGCTGAGCCCGCTGGGCAGTACCGGCAGCGTGCCGGGCTCGGGCAACGCGGCCACCCTCGGCTACACGTTCGGCGGCGCCGCGGCGGGCGCCGAGCGCCGCTTCGGGTCGAGCACCATCCTGGGAGTCATGGTCGGCGCCGTCGCCGGCACGCAATGGGTGAACGGCTTCCAGGGCTGGGCGGGGACCGACGCCGTCAATGCCAGCCTCTACGGCTCGTTCGCGACCGGGGCCTGGCATGTCGACGGTCTCGCCGGCTACACCCATGCCAGCAACCGGCTGACCCGCTACCTGGCGATTCCCGGCCTGGCGACGCGGGCGGCGACCGGACAGGTCGGCGCCCAGCAGGGGCTCGGCCAGGTCGAGGGCGGCTACGCCGTGCGACTCGACCGCCTGTCGCCCGATCTATCGCTGGCGCCGTTCGCGCGGCTGCAGGGCTCGACCACGTGGCAGGCCGGCTTCTCCGAGGGCGGCGCCGACTCGCTCAGCCTGCGTGCGGCGCCGCAGACCACGTCGTCGCTGCGCAGCCTGCTGGGCGCCGACCTGGCGGCGCGGATCGGGGCGGTGGGCGTCGGCCTGCGCCTGGGCTGGCTGCACGAGTACGCCGACACCAGCCGCCCGCTGACGGCGACGTTCGCCGGCGCGCCGGGCTTCGGCTACACCCTGTTCGGCGCCGCGCCGCCGCGCGACAGCGCCGTGGTCGGCCTGTCGGCCAACACCAGCACCGGCACGACGAGCCAGCTCTACCTGCGCTACGAGGGCGAGATCGGCGGCAGCACCAACCACGCGCTGGCGGCCGGGCTGCGCCTGGCCTGGTGACGAAGAGGCGCCGGTCGCCCCGCGGTCAGATCTTC
>JAXMCI010000082.1:0-3387 GCA_046349435.1 Dongiaceae bacterium
CCTGCAGCCGCCCGACGCCGCGGTGCCCGACGAGCGGAGCGAGCTGCCGCGGCTGGGCCGGCTGAGCGTCACGGACGCCACCGTCGCCTACCGCGACGCCGCCGCCGGGATCGCGACCGAGGGCGCCCTCGACCGGCTGGCGCTGGAGGATCGCGGCGAGCGGATCGCGCTCGACGGGACGGGCCGCGTCGGCGACCAGCCGCTGCGCCTCGCCGGCAGCTTCGGCTCCTTCGCCCAGCTGGCCGACCGTGGCACGCCCTACCCGGTCGACCTGTCGGCCGAGCTCGGCGGCGTGCGGACTGCGCTCGCCGGCACCGTCGCCGAGGCGGCGAAGCTCGAGGGCCTCGACCTCGCCGTCCGGGTCGAGGCCGGCAACCTCGGCCCGGCAATGAAGGCCATCGGCCTGCCGGCCCTGCCCTTGCCCGCAACCACCGTGGCCGGCCGGCTCGGCCGCTCCGCCGGCAGCTGGACGCTCCGCGATCTCGATGCCCGGTCGGGTGACCTGGCGGTGACCGGCGAGCTCGGCGTCGCCATCGGCGGGCCGCGCCCGAAGCTTGTCGGCCGGCTGCGCAGCGAGCGGATCGATGTCGCAGCCTTGCGCCGGCAGCTCGCTCCCGCGTCCGAAGCTTCCGGCACGGGCGAGGACGTGATCCCGGAAGGCCGGCTCGGCCTCGACCGCCTGCGCGGGATCGATGCCGATATCGGCCTCGCCTTCGGCACGCTGCAGGCGGGCCCGCTGCGCCTCGCCGCGGTCGAGCTGCGGGCGGTGCTCGACGCTGGCCGGCTGCGGCTCGACCCGCTGGGGGCCGACTTCGCCGGCGGCCGCGTCGGCGGCACGGTCGCCATCGACGCCAGCCGCGCGCCGCCGGCGGTGACGCTCGACCTCAATGCCGGCCGGCTGCGCCTCGAGCGGCTGCTGGCCGAGGCCGGGCTCGAGGGGCAGGGCAAGGGGGCGCTGTCGCTGCGCCTCAAGCTGGCCGGGACCGGCCGCTCGCCGCAGGCGCTCGCCACGTCGGCCGACGGGCAGCTGACGGTCGCCATGGAGGAGGGCGAGATCAGCATGCTACTGGTCGAGGGGCTGGGCATCGACCCCGGCGACATCGTCGGCGTGCTGCTGGCGAGCTCGAAGGCCGACCCGCTCGAGGAGCGCTACCCGCTGGCCTGCGCCGTGCTCGACATCGACCTCAGGGGCGGCGTGGCGACGCTGCGCGCGGCGGTGATCGACACCCCCGACAGCGTCATCACCGCCGCGGGCGGTGCCGACCTCGCCAGGGAGACGCTCGACCTCGACCTTGCGGCGCACCCCAAGGACATGAGCCTGTTCTCGGCACGAGCGCCAGTCCACATCGGCGGCCGCTTCGGGGCGGTGGAGGTCGACGCCGACCTCACCGGCATCGCCGCCCGCGGTGCCGCCGCGGTGGCCCTGGGCGTCCTGCTGACCCCGTTCGCAGCGATCCTGCCCTTCGTCGACCTCGGCGGTGCCGAGGATGCGCCCTGCGGCAAGCTGGTCGGCGAGGCCGAGCGCCGCGGCAACGCGCCGGTGCAGCAGCCGAAGCGCTGAGCGGGCTGCCGCCGCCGGGACCCGTGCGGGCCAATCGGCCCCGTTGGTGCTAGCCTGCGCCCACGCCGGCAGCCCCGTGCACGCAGGAGGTGCGAATGACCCGCAGGCTAGGTCTCGCCGTAGCCCAGCTGGGCCCGATCGCGCGCAGCGAAAATCGTGCCCGGGCGGTGGCGCGGCTCATCGCCATGCTGCATGAGGCGAAGGGGCGGGGTGCGGCGATGGTCGTATTTCCCGAGGCGGCGCTGACCGCGTTCTTCCCGCACTGGGCAATCGACGACGAGACCGAGCTCGATGCCTGGTACGAGACGGCGATGCCGAACGCGGCGACCCAGCCGCTGTTCGAGGCGGCCCGGGCCGCCGGGATGGCGTTCTGCCTGGGCTATGCCGAGCTGGCCATGGAGGCGGGTCGCAAGCGCCGCTTCAACACCTCGATCCTGGTCGATGCCGGCGGGACCATCGTCGGCAAGTACCGCAAGGTTCACCTGCCGGGGCATCGCGACCCCGAGCCGTGGCGGCCGTTCCAGAACCTCGAGAAGCGCTACTTCGAGCCCGGCGACCTCGGCTTTCCGGTGTTCGACATGGCCGGTGGCAGGGTCGGCATGTGCATCTGCAACGACCGGCGCTGGCCCGAGACCTGGCGGGTGATGGGCCTCGCCGGGGTCGAGCTGGTCTGCCTCGGCTTCAACACGCCGACCCATAACCCCGTCGTGCCGCAGCATGACCACCTCACCGCCTTCCATCACCTGCTGAGCTGCCAGGCCGGCGCCTACCAGAACGGCTGCTGGGTCGCCGCCGCGGCCAAGGCCGGGCTCGAGGAGGGGGTCATGCAACTCGGCCAGAGCTGCATCATCGCGCCGACCGGCGAGATCGTGGCGCTGTCGGCGACGCTCGACGACGAGGTCATCACCGCCTCCGTCGACCTCGACCTCTGCCAGGACCTGCGCCGGCACATGTTCAACTTCGCCGACCACCGCCAGCCGCAGCACTACGGGCCCATCGCGGCCCGCTGACGGACCCGGCCGGTGGGGCGACGCTTCAGCCGGCCGGCTCGGCGCTCTCCCGGCGCCGGGCGGCGATCCGGGCGAGGACCAGGGCGGCGCCAAGCAGCGCCGGCAGCAGCGCCAGGAGGAAGGCGAGGGGCGCGTTGCGCGGCCCGACGGCGACGACATCGCGCCGGAACGCGTCCTGCGGGATCGCCAGCGCCAGTCGCGCGCCGGCGTCGGACGGCACCTCGATCGTGTAGGCCCGGAGGTCCGCCGGCTCACCCGGCTTGGCCGCGCGCACGATGTAGCCGAAGCCCGTGGCGCTGGTCTGCTCGACCTTGAGGGGCACGGCCGTCTCGTCGGTCGTGCCGGCGGCGCTCACGACCTGCAGCGTCGCCGCTTCCTCGGGCCGGCGGCGCACCCACAGGTCGCGGCCGGCGACCGCGGGAGCCTGCGGCGAGACGATCGCCAGGTAGTCCGGCTCGTCGAACCGCGTCGCCTCGGCCAGCGTCAGGTAGAAGGTGCTGCCGGCCCGGGCGTAGATCCGGGCGGCCTCGCTGTTGGCGGCGAGCGGCCGCGTCCAGCGCTCCTCGGGGATGACGTCGGCGACGAGGCCGGTCCGCCCGGCCGGGGCGACGACCCGCAGCTGCCGGCGCGTCTCCGCGACCTCGCGGCCGTCCTGCAGCAGCACGATCCGGTAGTCGCCAGGCTCCAGCCCGACGCGGAACGCCGGGGCCGGGCGCGTGACCAGCCGCAGGCTCGGCTCGGGCAGCGGCGGCGGCGGCGCGATGGCGCGGCGGTCCTGCGCCCGGGCGGCGGCCAGCAACGCCTGCTCGTAGGCGG
>JAXMCI010000083.1:0-2084 GCA_046349435.1 Dongiaceae bacterium
CTCGCCGCTCTCGACCGCCAGGCTGGCGCGGCGGTCGTCGGCCTGCCGCCGGATCGCCCCGGCGAGGGCACCGCGGCCGGCGCTGAGCACCCGGAAATCGTCGCGGGCGAGCACCGTCAGGTCGCAGGCCGTCAGGCAGCGCACCGTCGCGGTGCGCGGCACGCTGCTCAGCAGCGCGATCTCGCCGAAGCAGTCGCCGACCGACAGGGCGGCGACCTCGACCCCGCCCTTCAGCACGGCCAGCCGGCCGGCATTGACGATGTAGGCGGTGTCGCCGATCTCGCCCTCGGCGATGACCTCGTCGCCGGGCTCGTAGTGCCGCCGCTGCAGCCGCTCGCTGCGATCGGGGGCGAGCACCGCGATGTCGTGGCGGAAGGGGATGTCGAGCAGCCAGTCGATCAGGATGCGCAGGTTGCGCTCCAGCCCGGGCAGCTCGGCGAGGTTGGTGAGGCGGGATAGCAGCCAGGCCGGGGTCCCGGAGATCAGCAGGCCGCCGATGCTGCAGAGCGAGCGGCGCCCCATGTTGTAGGGCTTCAGCAGCCGCCAGCGCGGCTGCCAGCGGCGCGCGGCGTGCCCCTGGGAGCGCGCCCAGGCATTGTAGCCCGCGGTGCGCCCGAGCGACGCCAGGTCGGCGGTCGTCAGGAACAGCCGCTGGGCCGCCCGGCCGGCCGCCGGCACCCAGAGCCCGGGATGGCCGGCGAGGCCGAGATCCTCGGCGATGTCCGGCGGCCAGCGGACCTCTCGCCCGTCGATCGGCAGCGCGGGCTGCCGGAAGGCGGCGTTGACCACCAGCCCGACCGGCCGGCGCTCGCCGCCCGCCAGGGTGACGGCGCCGTCGGTGACGCTCGCCACCCGGTCCGCCCCGCCGAGCCGGATCCCCGCCCTGGCCAGCTCGCGGTCGCGGCGGCCGCGGATCGACGCTTCGAAGTCGCTGTAGGGCCGCTCCGCATCCTCGCAGAGCCAGACCTGCCAGCCCTGCCGCCGCAGCACCGGGTAGGAGGTGGCGGCGGTGCGCAGCAGGGCGGCGACCTCGACGGCGGTGGCGCAGGCGCGCTGCCCCGATCCGATGACCGCGACGGTCAGCAGCCGGGCGCGCTCCTCGGGGTCGTCCGCCAGCTCGGCATCCTCGATCAGGTGCACGACGCGCTCGCGGACATGCAGCGCGTCGCCCACCGAGTCGATCGAGCAGGCATGGGCCATGATGCCCCGCACGAGGTCGAGATTGGGGTGCAGGAACGGCGCCAGGACGAGCTGGTCGTAGTCCAGCGTCAGGAGCTCGCCGTGCGGCCGCCGCAGGGTGAGGCGGCGGGCTGCCGTGTCCACCCCCTCGAGCCGGGCGGCCAGCACCCCGGACTGCGGCAGGATGCGGCGGATCGGGTTGACCACGTCGCCGGGCTGCATGGTGCCGCCGACCACCTCGGGAAGCAGCGGGTGGAACAGCAGGTTCGAGTCGTCGTGCACCAGGGTGATCCTCACCCGGGTATAGGGCCCGACCAGCTTCTCGATGCGCATGCCGGCGGCCAGCGCGGCGATGCTGCCGCCGACGATGACGATCCCGGCCGGCCGGTCGCGCGGCTGCGGGGCGCGCCAGTGGCCGGCGCCGTTGAGCAGCAGCGACAGCACGACGCCGTAGAACAGCACGTGCGCCATATAGCTCTCGGGCAGCAGGGTGGCGAAGAACAGGAAGGCGACCAGCAGCACGATCGCCAGCGGGCGCAGCAGGATGCCGGCGATGATCAGGATGCCGGCCGACACCTCGACCAGCATCATGATCAGGGTGAAGGTCTGCGGCGCGCTCGACAGGATCGGCAGGCGGTAGATCTCGATGATGCCGATCATCAGGTTGGGATTCAGCAGCTTGGCCGAGATGCCCATGTAGAGCACCGTCGCCCCGGTCAGCGCGCGCAGGATCGCCTGGGCGCGCTGGCGCGGCTGCGCGGCGAGCCGGTCCTCCAGCGGGCCGAGCAGCGCGGCGGCCGGCAGCGGCAGCGGCAGGAACCAGCGCCCCGGGCCTTCCATGACGAGGTAGATGGCGGCGCCGAGCAGCGCGCCGGCATAGGGCAGCGTCGCGGTGCCGAACAGGG
>JAXMCI010000084.1:0-1921 GCA_046349435.1 Dongiaceae bacterium
CCGCCGGCGTCGGCCGCATCCCCGAGGACCGCAACCGCGAGGGGGTCGTCGGCGACCTCACCGTCGCCGAGAACCTGGTGCTCGAGGAGCGCCGCGGCAGCCGCTGGCAGCGCGGCGGGGTGCTGCGCCGGGCCGACATCGCCCGCCATGCCCGCGCCGTCATCACCGGCTACGACGTGCGCTGCGAGGGGCCGGACGCCACCATCCGCCTGCTGTCCGGCGGCAACGTGCAGAAGCTGATCCTCGGCCGGGTGATGGCGCCGCAGCCGCGGCTGATCCTCGCCAACCAGCCGACCCGCGGCCTCGACGTGGGTGCGGTCGCCTATGTCCACGACCGCCTGCTCGAGGCCCGCGGCGACGGTGCCGCGGTCGTGCTGATCTCCGAGGACCTCGACGAGCTGCTGGCGCTGTCGGACCGGATCGCCGTGATGTACCGCGGCCGCCTGAGCCGGCCGGAGCCGACAGGGCGGCTGACCCTGGCCCGGCTCGGGCTGATGATGGCGGGGCAGCTCGACGATGCGGCTTGAGCCGCGCGCCCGGGTCGAGGCCTGGCGCCTCGTCGCCGCCCCGGTCGGCGCCGTGGTGGTGGCCTTCGCCCTGTGCGCCGTGCCGCTGGCGCTGGCCGGCGCCGACGTGCTGGCGGCCTACGGCAAGATCGTCCAGGGCAGCCTCGGCTCCGGGTTCGCCATCGCCGAGACGCTGGCCCGCGCCACGCCGCTGATGCTGACCGGCCTCGCCGCCGCCCTCGCCTTCCGGGCGCGGCTCTGGAACATCGGCGGCGAGGGCCAGCTCTATGTCGGCGCCCTGGCCGCGGTGGCGCTGGGCTCCGGCGCCCTCGACCTGCCCGCACCGCTGCTGCTGCCGCTGGTGGTGCTCGCCGGCATGGCGGCGGGGGCGCTGCTGATGCTGGGCCCGGCCTGGCTCAAGGTCCGCCTCGGCATCGACGAGGTGGTGACCACGCTGCTGCTCAACTTCGTGGTCCTGCTGTTCGTCGGCATGATGCTCGAGGGGCCGATGAAGGACCCGATGAGCATGGGCTGGCCGCAGTCGGCGGCGATGCTCGATGCGGCGACGCTGCCGAAGCTGGTCGCCCGCTCGCGCGTCCATGCCGGCCTGCTGCTGGCGCTGGTCGCCGGCCTCGCCGTCTGGTTCCTCGTCCAGCGCACCGTCTGGGGCCTCGAGGTCCGCGCCGTCGGCGCCAATGTCGAGGCCGCCCGCTTCGCCGGCATGCCGGTCGAGCGGGTGATGCTGCAGGTGGGCCTGCTGTCGGGGGCCCTCGCCGGGCTGGCCGGCGTCGGCGAGGTCTCCGGCCTCAAGGGCTACCTCACCCAGGACCTGTCGCCCGGCTACGGCTATGCCGGCATCGTCGTCGCCATGCTCGCCGGGACGCATCCGCTGGGCGTGCTGGTGGCCGCCCTGTTCATCGCCGCGGTGTTCGTCGGCGCCGACAGCATGAGCCGGGCGATCGGCGTCTCCAGCTACATCGCCGACCTGATCGTCGCCACCTCGCTGCTCACCATGCTGCTCGCCGGCCTGCTCGCGCGCTACCGGATCCGCCGTTGACCCCGCTCGCCCAGAACCTGCGCGGGGCCGGCATCATGGTCCTGACCATCGGCCTGTTCGCCTGCAGCGACAGCATCCTCAAGCTGCTGTTCGGCCGCCTGCCGATCGGCGAGGTCGCCTTCCTGCGCGGCGTGCTGGTCTGCCTGCTGATCGGCGGCTTCCTCGCCTGGCGGCACAGCCTGCCGCCGCTGCACGTCTGCCTGCAGCGGCTCAACCTGTGGCGCGCCGCGGTCGAGGTGACGGTGGCGTTCACCTTCTTCGCCGCCCTACGCGGCCTGCCGCTGGCCAACGCCACCACGCTGATCTTCGCCTCGCCGATCATCATGACGGTGCTGGGTGCCGTGGTCCTGCGCGAGCG
>JAXMCI010000085.1:0-1781 GCA_046349435.1 Dongiaceae bacterium
ATGCCTATGGCGCCACCCACTTCAGTGCGCGCACGCTCAACTGGCTGCACGCCTTCTTCGGGCTGGGGACCACCATCGGGCCGCTGATCGTGACCTCGGTGCTGGGGGCCGGGCTCGACTGGCGCTGGAGCTACCTGCTGGTCGGCAGCGCCCAGGGGCTGCTGGCGGCGGTGTTCTGGTGGAGCCGGGCGGGATGGCAGCGGCTGCCGACGCACGCCGCCGGCGGGGACGCGCCGCGGGTGCGGGCGGCGCGGGCGCGCGACACGCTGCGGCTGCCGCCGGTGTGGCTCGGGATGCTGACCTATTTCTTCTACACGGGCATGGAGGTGACCACCGCCCAGTGGACCTACTCGCTGCTGACCATCGGCCGCGACGTGCCGGCGACCACGGCCGGGCTGATGGTCAGCCTCTACTGGGGCAGCATGATGGTCGGGCGGGTGCTGTTCGGCATCGTCGCCGACCGGGTGCCGATGGTGGCGACGCTGCGCGGGTGCATCCTCGCCAGCCTCGTGGGTGCGCTGCTGCTGTGGCTGGAGCCGACGCGGCTCCTGGCGTTCGCCGGCCTGATGCTGCTGGGCCTCGGCCACGCCCCGGTGTTCGCCTCGCTGATCAGCCTGACGCCGCCGCGGGTCGGCACGGCGCATGCCGACAACGCCATCGGCTTCCAGGTGGCGGCGGCGGCGCTGGGCGGGGCGACGCTGACGGCGCTGGCCGGTCTCGCCGCGCGCAGCGCCGGGCTCGAGGTCATCGGGGCGGCGATCGTGCTGTTCGGGGTGGTGCTGCTGGGGCTCTACGAGCTGTTGCTGGGCACGGGCCGGCGGCTGGTCGACGGGGCGGGATCCGGCGCCGCCTAGCGCCGGTTCAGCCACAGGCGGACGGGCGGGTTGCCGGTCCAGTTGGCGCCGAACAGGTCGGGATGGCCGTCGCGGTCGATATCGGCGACGAGGCCGTTGTGCAGGCCGCCGCCGGCGATCTCGCGGACCTGCCACTGGCGGCCGCGGCCGTCGACATTGTCCAGCACCATGATCCGCTTCTGCACCGAGGTGTGCATCTGGGCGACGACCAGGTCGGCGTCGCCGTCGCCGTCCATGTCGCCGGCCTGCAGGGTGTGGGCGCGGTTGAGGTTGCGCAGCGCCACCCGCGCCGTCCAGCCGGAGGTGCCGCGCGTCCAGACGGTGACGTCGGCGGTGTCCTCGGAGCTCGAATAGATCACCTCGGGCCGGCGGTCGCCGTCGAGATCGGCGACCAGCGCCTTGAAGTTCGCGGGCGCATTGCCGATCGGCAGGCGCTGCCAGGCGCCGGCGGTGCGGGCCCGCGTGCCGCCCGGATTGCGCAGCCACATGCCCTGCAGCACGAGGTCGACCCGCCCGTCGCGGTCGATGTCGCCGCGGGCCATCCCCTCGCCGGCCGGGATCGTCCGCAGCGCCACCTTGCGCCACTGGCCGGGCGCCGGCTGCACGAACAGCAGGACGGAGGTCTTGCCGCGCACGGCGACGTCCATGCGGCCGTCGCCGTCGAAGTCGGCGGTCTCGATGTCCTTGCCCCAGCCGCCGATGCTGCCGATGACATGGCGCGTCCATTGCCGGCCGACCTTCGGATCGCCGCCGGGGCGCGGATTCTCCAGCCAGACGAGGTTGCCCGAGCCGTTGCCGTCGGGGACGACGACGTCGGGGTCGCCATCGCGATCGACGTCGGCGGCCTCGCCGTCGGTGCTGAACTCGTCGCGCGGCGTGGCGATCCGGTAGCCCGCGAGGCCCGGGAAGCGGTACCACATCAGGCCC
>JAXMCI010000086.1:0-1688 GCA_046349435.1 Dongiaceae bacterium
GAACCTCCCGCCGAGAGCGCGCTCGCAGGATGTGCCGCTCACGGGGGAGATGCGAAACAGCGCCACCGGGCTGCTGGCCAAGTTCCGCGTCTGCGTGAAGACGCCAGAGACGCGGCACTGCCCCGAGCGGTGATCCGCGTCGGCGATGTCCGTCAAGTCGCCGCGTGCCGCCCGCCCTTGAACCGGCTGCGGGGTCGGTGGGATCCTGCGCAGAGTGACAGCGCAGGACCCCTGGGGGAACGAATGTCGATTCGCGACCGCCCGTCGCGCACCATGTGGGAGCGGCTGTTCCGCCTTTCCGGGGACGGGCGCACGCCGCTGCAGACGCAGATCCGCCAGATGCTGGCGGCGGCGGTGGCCGAGCGGGCGCTGCTGCCGGGCGATCCGGTGCCGTCGAGCCGCGAGCTCTCCGAGGTGCTCGGCGTGGCGCGCAACACCGTGGTGCTCGCCTACCAGCAGATGGTCGACGAGGGGCTGCTGGTGTCGCGCGAGCGCAGCGGCTACTTCGTCAGCCGCGAGCTCGCCGGCGGCTGGGCCGAGGCGAGCCCGCCGGCCTTGGCGGCGGAAGGGCAGGCGGGCGGCCCGGACTGGGCGGCGCGGCTGCGCCACGACCTCGACGGGCAGCGCAACATCAGCAAGCCGCCGGACTGGCAGCGCTACCCCTACCCCTTCCTCTACGGCCAGTTCGACCCGGCCTTGTTCCCGCTCGCCGAGTGGCGGGAATGCTGCCGGCTGGCGCTCAGCGTCGCCGACGTGCGCGACTGGGCGCCCGACCGGGTCGAGGAGGACGACCCGCTGCTGATCGAGCAGCTGCGCACCCGCATCCTGCCGCGGCGCGGCGTCTGGGCCTCGCCCGACGAGATCCTGGTGACGATCGGCGCGCAGCACGCGCTCTTCCTGCTCGGCGAGCTGCTGCTGACGCCGGCCAGCGTCGTCGGGGTCGAGGATCCCGGATATCCCGACGCGCGCAACATCTTCGCGCTGAAGGCCGGCCGGCTGGTCGGGCTCGCCGTCGACGGCGAGGGCGTCGTGCCGGACGCCGCCCTCGCCGGCTGCGACTATGTCTACGTCACCCCCAGCCACCAGTGCCCGACCACGGTGACCCTGCCGCTGGCGCGCCGCGAGGCGCTGCTGCGCCTGGCGGCCGAGCGCGACATCGTGCTGATCGAGGACGATTACGAGGTCGAGAGCAACTTCGCGCGGCCGCCGCTGGCGGCGCTGAAGAGCCTCGATGCCGGCCAGCGCGTGCTCTATGTCGGCAGCCTGTCCAAGACGCTCGCCCCCGGCCTCCGGCTCGGCTACCTCGTGGCGCCGGCGCCGGTGATCGCGGCGGCCCGCGCGCTGCGCCGGCTGATGGTCCGCCAGCCGCCGGCCAACAACCAGCGCGCCGTGGCGCTCTGCCTCTCGCTCGGCCACCACGACGCGCTGCTCCAGCGCATGCGCCACGTCATGGCGGCGCGCGCCGAGATCCTCGCCGCGGCGATCGCCCGGCACCTGCCGGGCTTCGCCTGCCGCGGCGGGCTCGGCGGCTCCAGCTACGGGCTGGCCGGTCCGCCGTCGCTCGACGCCACCGATCTCGCCGGGCGGGCCCGGGCGGCCGGCATCCTGATCGAGCCGGGCGCGGTGTTCTTCATGGCGGGCGACGGCGCCAACCATCTGCGGCTGGGCTTCTCCTCGATCCCGCAGGA
>JAXMCI010000087.1:0-1685 GCA_046349435.1 Dongiaceae bacterium
CGGCCGGCGGCCTGAGCCTGCTTCCGCCTGCCGGCAGCGACCGCGCCCGGCGCGCCACGCCGCAATGCTCGAACCCGGCGACGTCGCCCGAGCCGATCTGCGCGTGCACATGCAGGCACGCCGCCTTTTTGGGGAGGTCGCGGCGAGGTAGCTGGCCACCCGTCTCTCGCGGCGCGCGACCATGAGCGCGGTGCCGGTGAGGCTGCGACCTGACGGCTGCCGATGCTTCTTCGTGCGAGACGATTCCCGCCGTTGTTGAGCGGCATGGTTCTCGGATCGGGCCGAGTAGGACCCGTCACAGCGCCCCGGCCAGATACAGCACGACCCCCGCCGCGGAGGTCCCCGCCAGCGTCGGGATCATGCCGGCCTTGAAGCGGAAGATCGCCAGCACGGCGGCCGCCGACAACAGCAGGGCCCAGGGATCGAGGCTCGCCGGCACCGGCAGGTCGAGGGCGATCGGGCCCCAGCGCACCGGCTGCTGCGCGCGGAACAGCGTGTGCAGCGCGAACCAGACGGCGAGGTTGAGGATCACCCCGACCACCGCCGCGGTGATCGCGGCGAGCGCGCCGGCCAGCGCCGGGTTGCGCCGCCAGCGCTCGACATAGGGGGCGCCGACGAAGATCCAGAGGAAGCAGGGGGTGAAGGTCACCCAGGTGGCGAGCAGCCCGCCGAGCGTGCCGCTGGCGAGCGGGGGCAGGGGGCCGGGGGTGCGGTAGGCGGCGAGGAATCCCACGAACTGCAGCACCATGATCAGCGGGCCGGGCGTGGTCTCGGCCATGCCGAGCCCGTCCAGCATCTCGCGCGGCTGCAGCCAGTGATAGGTGCCGACCGCCTGCTGCGCGACATAGGCCAGGACGGCATAGGCGCCGCCGAAGGTGACCACCGCCATCGTCGAGAAGAAGGTCGCGATCTGGCTGAAGACGTTCTCCGGGCCGAGCCCCAGCAGCAGGCCGGCGACCGGCACCAGCCAGAGCGCCAGCCAGGGCGCGGCGGTGCGCAGGGTCTGGCCCAGAGTGGGGCGCGGTCCGGGCAGCGGCTCGCTCGCGCTGTCCGATACGGTCTTGCCGTGCCCGCCGCCGACGCGGAACTCGGGCCGGCCGGCACGGCCGCCAAGCCAGCCGATCAGCCCGGCGCCGAGCACGATGACGGGGAACGGCACGCCCATGAAGAAGATCAGCACGAAGGCCGCCGCGGCCAGCGCCGTCATCAGGCGGTTGGCGAGCGCGCGGCGGCCGATCCGCAGCACCGCCTCGAGCACGATCGCCAGCACGGCGGCCTTCAGCCCGAAGAACAGGGCGGCGACCAGTCCGACCTGGCCGAGCAGGGCGTAGACCCAGCTCAGCGCCATGATCGAGACGATGCCCGGCAGGATGAAGAGGCCGCCGGCGACCAGCCCGCCGGCGGTGCCGTGCATCAGCCAGCCGATATAGGTGGCGAGCTGCTGCGCCTCCGGCCCAGGCAGCAGCATGCAGAAATTGAGCGCATGCAGGAACCGGTCCTCGGCGATCCAGCGCTTTTCCTCGACCAGGATGCGGTGCATCACCGCGATCTGCCCGGCCGGGCCGCCGAAGGACAGCGCGGCGACCCGGATCCAGACGGGCAGGGCCTCGCGCAGCGTGACCGGACCGGGCATCGGCCGCGTGCAGAACGCGGGCCGGCGCTATCGCGGATTGAACGGCGCGGCG
>JAXMCI010000088.1:0-2012 GCA_046349435.1 Dongiaceae bacterium
GTCGCGCCAGGTGGCGTCGTCGATCTCGCCGCGCTGGCGCCGGGCCATCACGTCCGACAGTGCCATCTCGCGCGAGGCCTGCGCGGCCTCGGTCGCGGCCTGGACCTCGTAGTGCTCCAGCCTGGTGGCGGTGATCGGTGCGGACTTGTCGGCCATCTCGACCGGCGCGGCCGGCTTGCGCCGCCGGGGTGCCCGGGGTGAACTTGGGGGCACGGCGGCGGCGGGCGGTTCGCTGGCCACTTCGGGCGTGACGGTCGAGGGGCGGGTGCGGGTGCGAGCGGTCATGGCGGAATCCCTGGTCGGTGTTCGAGATGGGCCGAACGATGGGTGCAGATGACAACATCATGAAAATCCCGCGCGGCGCCGTCCTTGCGGAGGGTCAATTTCAGGCCAGCCGGCACAATGGAGGATTGCTCACGTCCTGCCAGGAGCCTGCATGAAACCGATCGGAACCCCGCTGTCCGCCCATGCCACCCGCGTCATGCTGCTCGGCAGCGGCGAGCTCGGCAAGGAAGTGCTGATCGCGCTGCAGCGCCTCGGCGTCGAGACGATCGCGGTCGACCGCTACGACAACGCGCCCGGCCAGCAGGTCGCGCACCACGCCCGCACGATCGCGATGAGCGATGCGGCGCAGCTGCGCGCGCTGATCGAGACCGAGCGGCCCGACCTGGTGGTGCCCGAGATCGAGGCCATCGCCACGCCGGAGCTGGAACGGCTCGAGGCCGAGGGCGTCGTGCGCGTCATCCCGACCGCCCGCGCCGCGCGCCTGACGATGGACCGCGAGGGCATCCGCCGCCTCGCCGCCGAGACGCTCGGCCTGCCGACCAGCCCCTACCGCTTCTGCGACTCGCTCGAGGAGCTGCAGGCGGCGATCGACGCCGGCATCGGCTATCCCTGCGTGGTCAAGCCGGTGATGAGCAGCTCCGGCAAGGGCCAGAGCCGGCTCGACGGTCCCGACGACGTGCGCAAGGCCTGGGACCACGCGATGGCGGGCGGTCGGGTCAGCCACGGCCGCGTCATCGTCGAGGGCTTCATCGACTTCGACTACGAGATCACGCTGCTGACGGTGCGCGCGCTCGGCGCCGACGGCCAGGTCGAGACGCACTTCTGCGACCCGATCGGCCACCTGCAGGTGAAGGGCGACTATGTCGAGAGCTGGCAGCCGCACCCGATGCGGCCGGCGGCGCTGGCCGAGGCGCAGCGCATCGCGCGTGCCGTCACCGACGACCTCGGCGGCCAGGGCCTGTTCGGCGTCGAGCTGTTCGTCCGTGGCGATCAGGTCTGGTTCAGCGAGGTCAGCCCGCGCCCGCACGACACCGGCATGGTGACGATGTGCACCCAGTGGCAGAACGAGTTCGAGCTGCACGCCCGCGCCATTCTCGGCCTGCCGGTGGACACCGCGCTGAAGTCGGCCGGCGCCAGCGCGGTCATCTACGGCGGCGTCGAGGCCGAGGGGCTGGTCTTCGAGGGCGTCGACGAGGCGCTGCGGGTGCCGCGCTCCGAGGTGCGCCTGTTCGGCAAGCCCGAGAGCTTCGAGCGCCGGCGCATGGGCGTGGCGCTGGTGCGCGACGAGGATGTGGAGAAGGCCCGCGAACAGGCCCGCCTGGCGGCCTCGAAGGTGCGTCCGCGCCGGCCCTGAAGGCGTCCGGTCGCGACTCGGGCCACAATCGCGACTTCCGTTGCCAACACCGTTCCACCAGAACCATGTCCACCCCCGAGATCCCGACCGACGCCGAGGTCACCGCCGCCACTCCGGCTCCCGAGACCCCCGCGCCGATCGAGGCAGCCGCCGTCTCCGGTCCGGCCCCTGACGCCGCACCCGAGATCGCCGCCGAAACGGCAGTCGAGCAGACCGCGGCCGCACCGAGCCCGGCCAAGACTCCGGACATGAGCCCGGCCGAATGCGCCCGCCAGCTGCGCGAGCGCTTTCCGGCGCTGTTCGACGGCCCGGCCCGGCCGCTGAAGCTGCGCATCCAGGCCGACATCAAGGAGCGTGCGCCGGGCGTGTTCAG
>JAXMCI010000089.1:0-1503 GCA_046349435.1 Dongiaceae bacterium
ATCCTGCAGAACGACCGCGATCGCCTCGACCTCGCCGCCAAGGCTCGCGCCGACGCCGACCGGGTGCTGACCGACCCGTTCGCCAAGGCGCCGGCGAAGGCGGAGGCGCAGCTGGTGCAGGGGCTGGTGCTCCGCAACGAGGATCGTTATCCCGAGGCGCAGGCGGCGCTGAAGAAGGCGCACGACGGCCTGCTCGCCAGTAAGAGCGAACTGGCGGCGGTGGCCGAGGCGGCGCTGGCGGAGACGGCCAACCCGGCCGCCACGTTCGCCGCCCGCGCCGAGGGGCTGCAGGCGCAGGGCAAGGCGAAGGAGGCGCAGGCCGTCCTCGCTCGCGGGCTGAAGGCGGCACCGGAGCCGAAAGGTCCGCTCTACCTGCAGCGGGCGAAGTTCGCCTATGAGGCAGCCCGTTCGCGCGGCGCCATCAAGCCGGCCGACCCCCTGGTCGCGTCGGCCCGCGGCGACGCCGCCGAGGCGGCGAAGGCCGGGCTGGCCGAGGGGCACTACCTGCTCGGCCGCATCGCCGAGGACATGAACCAGCTGGACGAGGCCATCGCCAGCTACCGCGAGGCGGTGCGGACGCACGGCCAGCTGGACGAGGCCGGCAGCCGCTACCGGATCGCGCTGGCGCGGGCGATGCTCAAACAGCAGCCGCCGGCCGAACCGGCGCCGCAGCCGATCCCGCCGGCCACGCGCACCGGCCAGGCGGCAACGCCGGCGCGGCAGCGGGCGGCCGTCGAAATGCTCGCCGTGCTGATGGCGCTGACGCTGCAGGCCGGGGTGCCGGCTGACAAGCCGGCGTCGACTCCGGAGCAGCTGGCCGACGAGGTGCTGTCGCTGGGCGACAAGGCGCCGTTCGACGCCCGGGCGCAGGCGCTGGCGATCAAGGGGCTGTACACGCGGGCGCTGGAGGTGTACACCGCCGGCCTCCGTGATAAGGGGTTACTCGCTCCCGAGTATGCGAATACGCTTCTGGAGCTGATCGCCGGACACCCGGTGCTGCGCCGGCCGGAGAGCAAGGAGACGCCCAACCCGCTGCGGAGCGAGAAGCACTACGCGGCCGGGCTGAACCAGTATTTCGCCGGCCAGTACGGCCGCGCCGAGAAGGAGTTTCTGTCGGCGGTCGAGAATGATCGTAACGACGCCCGCTATCACTACTTCCTCGGGCTGGCGCGGTTGGCGCAGGGGAAGCGCGAGGCCTACGAGGACTTCGACCAGGGCGCTCGCCTGGAGCGGCAGGGTCGGCCGGACTCGGCGGCCGTCGCCGCGGCGCTGGAGCGGGTGCAGGGTCAGATGCGCTGGGTGTTGAACGCCGCCCGTACCCGGCCGGCACGGAACGCAGCGAAGTGACCCGCGTCCGACGGTGAGTACGTTGTGGCAAGGGTCCGCAGAGTGACAAGGTCGGAAGACCTTGCCACTCTGCGGACTTCACGTTGTGGTCTCTGGCTGGTGCAGCAAGGTCGCGGCTGTTGCGGCAAGGTCTCCTGACCTCGCGGCTGTTGTGGC
>JAXMCI010000090.1:0-2155 GCA_046349435.1 Dongiaceae bacterium
CGCGCGGCTGATGGTGCTGACCAAGGTCGACCTGCTGCCGCACCTGGACTTCGATGTGGCGCAGTGCATCGCCTTCGCGCAGCGCGTCAATCCGGACATCGAGGTGCTGCTGGTGTCGGCGAAGACCGGCGTCGGCATGGATGCCTGGATGGACTGGCTGCTGCAGGACACCGGCCGGTGACACGCCGGGTGCACCTGCATCTCGACGGCGCCGTGCAGGGCGTCGGGATGCGTCCGCTGTGCGCGCGGCTGGCCGCGTGCCACCGCCTGGGCGGCTGGGTGCGCAATGACGAGCGCGGCCTGCAGGCCGAGATCCAGGGCCCGGCCGCGCAGGTCGAGGCCTTCCTGCAGGCGCTGCGGCAGGATCCGCCGCCGCTGGCGCGGGTGCGGCGCTGGTGGCAGCACGACCTGGCGCCGCTGGACACGCCCGAGGCCGGCGTCTTCCGCATCCTGGCCAGCGAGGCCGGCGGGCCGCCCGGCACCGGCCTGCCGCCGGACGCGGCGCCGTGCGCGCGCTGCCTGGACGAGCTCTTCGACCCGGCCGACCGGCGCCACCGCCACGCCTTCATCAACTGCACCCACTGCGGCCCGCGCTTCACCGTGACCCGCGCGCTGCCCTACGACCGCGCGCAGACCAGCCTGGCGGACTTCCCGCTGTGCGCGGCCTGCGCGGCCGAGTACGCCGACCCGGACGACCGCCGCCACCACGCGCAGCCCATCGCCTGCCCGGACTGCGGCCCGCGCCTGGCGCTGTGGCAGCCCGACGGCACGGTGCGGTCCAGCGACGATCCGGTGCAGGACGCCGCGGCCTGCATCGCCGCCGGCGGCATCGTGGCGCTGAAGGGCGCCGGCGGCTATCACCTGGTCTGCGACGCGCGCCAGGACGCGCCGCTGGCGCGGCTGCGCGCGGCCAAGCGCCGTCAGGGCAAGCCCTTCGCGCTGATGGTCGGCCACCTCGCCTCGGCCGCGCGCTGGGTCGAGATCGACGATCCGGCGGCGCAGGTGCTGCTGGCCTCGCCGGCCGCGCCGGTGCTGCTGCTGCGCTGCCGGCCGGGCGTGGCCGAGGCGCATCCGCAGATCGCGCCGGAGCTGTCCGACTGGGGCCTGATGCTGCCGCCGACGCCGCTGCACGCGCTGCTGCTGCATGCGCTGCGCGGCCGCCCGACGCATCCGGGCTGGCGCGAGGAGGCCGACGACACGCTGCTGGTGGTCACCAGCGCCAATCCCGGCGGCGAGCCGCTGGTCATCGACGAGGTCGACGCTCTGGCGCGCCTGGGCGATCTGGCCGACCTGCTGCTGGTGCACGACCGCGCCATCGTCGGCCGGCTCGACGACAGCGTGCGGCGCTGGATGGGGCGCGACGCCCGCGGGCAGGTGCATGCGCCCTTCGTGCGGCGCGCCCGCGGCCATGTGCCCGATCCGGTCGAGCTCGACGGCGTCGACGAGGACGCGCCGCCGGTGCTGGCCTTCGGCGGCCATCTGAAGAACACCGTCTGCGTGACGCGCGGCCGCCAGGCCTTCCTGTCGCCGCATGTCGGCGACCTGGGCAGCGCCGCCAGCCGCGCGGCGATGCTCGACGCGGCCGACCGGCTGTGCCGCTTCCTGGCGGTGCGTCCGGCGCTGGTCGCGCACGACCTGCACCCGGACTACTTCAGCACGCTGCAGGCGCGCGCGCAGGCCGAAGCGCTGGGCGTGCCGGCGCTGGCGGTGCAGCACCACCACGCGCACGCGGCCGCGGTCTGCGCCGCGCACGCCGGCGGGCTCGCCCGCCCGGCGCTGGCGCTGGTGCTCGACGGCAGCGGCCTGGGCGAGGACGGCAGCGCGTGGGGCGGCGAGCTGCTGCGGCTCGACGGCGCACGCATGCTGCGCCTCGGCCACCTGCCGACGCTGGCGCTGCCCGGCGGCGACCGCGCCGCGCGCGAGCCCTGGCGGCTCGGCGCCGCGGTGCTGGCCGCGCTCGGCCGCGGCGACGAGATCGCCGCGCGCCATGCCGGCGAGCCGGCCGCACGCGCGCTGGCCACGCTGATCGCGCGCGGCACGAACTGTCCGCCGACCTCCAGCGCCGGCCGGCTCTTCGACGCCGCGGCCAGCCTGATCGCCGGCATCCACCACGCGCGCCACGAGGGCGATGCGGCGATGCGGCTGGAAGCGCTGG
>JAXMCI010000091.1:0-2103 GCA_046349435.1 Dongiaceae bacterium
TGACCGAATGGACCAAGCTGCTGCTGCAGCTCGAAAGCCGGCTGCCCGAGGCGATGCGCCCGGACTGGATCATGCCGACCGCGCGGCATTTCTTCGAGGTGGCGATGCGCCGCGGCTGGGATGCGCAGCACGGCGGCCTGGTCTACGGCTTCGCGCCCGACGGCACGGTCTGCGACGGCGACAAGTACTTCTGGGTCCAGGCCGAGAGCCTGGCGGCGGCGGCGCTGCTGGCGATCCGCACCGGCGACGCCGCAGGCTGGTCGGCCTACGATCGGCTGTGGGCCTACAGCTGGACGCACCTGGTCGACCACCGCCACGGCGCGTGGTTCCGCATCCTCACGCCCGACAACCGCGCCTGTTCCGACGAGAAGAGCCCCGCCGGCAAGACCGACTACCACACGATGGGCGCGTGCTGGGACGTGCTGCGGGCGATGGGCGAGCTGACCGACCGGAGGCCGGGCCCCGTCCGCCCGGCGTAGGAGGCGTCCTGCCCGCGAAGCCGGCCCGGCCTGACGGGCGGCGCACCGGCCGCTGTCCATCATGGGTCTCCATCCCACCCATGCCTCCGCCCGGAGGCCAGAAGGAGTCCGCGATGAGCTCGACCTACATTCCCCCGACGACCGCCGCCCAGGGTGCCCGCATCATCGGCGAGGGCCTGTCCGACACCAGCGGCCCCGGCCCGGAGCTGATGACCGCCTCGACGCTGACCGGCGACAAGGTGGTCAACACCGCCGACGAGACCCTGGGCAAGATCGAGGAGATCATGCTCGACGTGCCGGGCGGCCGCATCGCCTATGCCGTGATGTCCAGCGGCGGCTTCCTGGGCCTGGGCGAGAAGCTGTTCGCCATCCCGTGGGGCGCGCTGACGCTCGACACCAACCGGCAGTGCTTCGTGCTCGACGCCCGCGCCGAGACCTTCGAGGACGCGCCCGGCTTCGACAAGGACCACTGGCCGACGCAGGCCGGCGATCTGCAATGGCACCGCGACGTGCATGCGCACTACGGCCTGCCGGTCGATCCGGCCGGCGGCACGCTGCGCTGACCCGGCACCCGGCGGTGTTCCGATGAACGCGCCGCAGCCCGCAGCGCAGCTGCTCTGCCCCGATCCGGCCGCGCCGCTGATCGACTGGCAGGACGCGCCGCTGCACCTGATCGTCAATCCGCGCTCCGGCCGCCACCACGGCGGCCCGGACGAGCTGACGCGGCGGCTGGCCGCCGAGCTGCCGCCCGGTGCGCGGCGCTGGCATGTCTACCAGCCGCGCACGCCGGCCGGGCTGCCCGCGCTGGCCGCGCGGGTGGTGGCGCGCGCGCAGGCCGACGGCGGCGTGGTCATCGCCGCCGGTGGCGACGGCACGCTCAACACCGTCGTGCAGGCGCTCTGGGAACACGAGATTCCCTTCGGCGCGCTGCCGCAGGGCACCTTCAACTTCTTCGGCCGCCAGCACGGCCTGAGCGCCGACGGCGCGCAGGCACTGGCGCAGCTGCTCGACGCGCTCGACGGCGGCTCGGTGCGACCGGTGCAGCTCGGCTGGATCGGCGGCCGCGTCTTCCTGGTCAACGCCAGCCTCGGCCTCTATCCGGAGCTGCTGGAGGAGCGCGAAGCCATGAAGCGCCGCCACGGCCGCAGCCAGTGGGTCGCGCGGCTGGCCGGACTGGCCAGCCTGATGCGGCCGCACCGGCGCTGGCGCCTGCACCTCACCCGCACCGACCTGGACGGCCGACGCCACCGCGAGCAGCGCGAGGCCACCACCCTCTTCGTCGGCAACAACCCGCTGCAGCTGCGCCAGGTCGGCCTGTCCGACGCGGCGCTGCGCCAGGGCGGCCTCGGCGCGCTGACGCTGGCGCCGGTCGGCCGCGCCGGCATGCTCGGCCTGATCCTGCAGGGCCTGGCCGGGCGGCTCGGCCAGGCGCAGGCGGTGCACGACTTCGACTTCTCCAGCCTCGACATCGACCTGCCGGGGCGCCGCCAGGTGCGCATCGCCATCGACGGCGAGAGCATGACGCTGCCGCTGCCGCTGCGCATCGCGGTGGCACCGCAGCCGCTGTGGCTGATCGGAGCGCAGGGGGCGCCGTGAGCCGTCTGCTGCACCTGTCCGACACCCA
>JAXMCI010000092.1:0-1980 GCA_046349435.1 Dongiaceae bacterium
CTGCCGGGCCACCTGCGCTTCGGCGAGGCGCTGGCGCGGCTGATCGAGCGGGCACGCGACCCCGCCACCCGCGCGGCGCTGGCGCGCGAGCTGTTCGGCATCTGGGTCAGCCGCGGCTTTCCCGCCGCCGCAGTGCAGCTCGTTCCCGCGACGGAAGGCCGCCGCACCCCGATCAACCGCCGCTACGAACCGGCGCCGGGGGCGAGACTGCCCGTCTGGCTCGACCCGGAGCGCGGCGGTACGGCCGATCCCGGCCTGTTCCACACGGTATTCCTGCCTGCCAGCAAGCTGATCGAGATCGGCTCGCTCACCTCCCCCCCGCCAGATGAAAGGACAGCCCTGATGCTCGACCTTGGCCAGAAAATCGCCAACCTGGCGCAGCTCGCCCGCGAGCGCCGCAACCGCCGCCCGTGGGAGAAATTTCTCGCCGCCGCTGCCGTCGCCGAAGACGTCATCGAGCGCATCGATGCGCGCGAGCGCAGCCACCTCGCCGAGGTCGCCGAATTCGGCAGCAACCCCGGCAACCTGCGCATGCTCACCTACATTCCCGACGAGCTGCCTGCGAGCGCGCCGCTGGTCGTCGTGCTGCACGGCTGCACCCAGACCGCCGCCGCCTACGATGCCGGCACCGGCTGGTCAACCCTCGCCGAGCGCCACGGCTTCGCCCTGCTGCTGCCCGAGCAGCGGCGCTCCAACAACCCGCTGCGCTGCTTCAACTGGTTCCGGCCGCAGGATTTCGCCCGCGACGGCGGCGAGCCGGAATCGATCCGGCAGATGGTCGACCACCTGGTCGCCGCCCACGGCCTCGACCGGCGGCGCGTTTTCGTCACCGGCCTCTCCGCCGGCGGCGCCATGACCTCGGTCATGCTGGCAACGCACCCCGACGTGTTTGCCGGCGGCGCCGTCGTCGCCGGCGTTCCCTACCACTGCGCCGAAGGCCTGCAGGAGGGCTTCGAGGTCATCTTCCAGGGGCGCAGCCTGCCCACCGAGGAGTGGGGCGACCGGGTGCGGGCCGCCTCGAACCACAGCGGGCCGTGGCCGCGGATGCAGGTGTGGCACGGCGACGCCGATGTGACGGTCAAGCCGCTAAACGCCGGGGAAGTCGTCAAGCAGTGGTGCAACGTGCACGCGATCACCGGCGAGCCCGCCCTCGACGAGCAGGTCGGACCGCACCGCCATCGCGTCTGGCGCGACGCCGCCGGCCAGGACATCGTCGAGCACTGGACGGTCGCCGGCCTGCCGCACGGCCAGGCGATCGATCCGCAGGCGCCCGACGGCTGCGGCCAGCCCGAGCCGTTCATCATCGATGCCGGCATCTCCTCGCCGACCCACATCGCCCGCTCGTGGGGGCTGACGGCGGTGGTGCGCGACCGCCCGGCCAAGCCGCGGCGGCCGGCAACCCCGGTGGAGCCGGCAGCCGACGACGGCGAAGCGGTCCCGTTCCGCATCCCTGCCGTCTCCATCCCGATCAGGAATGGACGGCGGCCGGACGCCGGCACAGCTGACGCTTCGGCCGATACGCCGACCGCGAAGGATCAGCCAGCCGCAGCCGCACAGGCTGCCAGCGCCGAGACAGCGAAGCCGGCCGCCGAGAAGGCCCCGGCTCCCGACCTGGCGCAGCTCATCGCCCGCTCGCTGGCGGCCGCCGGCGCCGGCCGCCGGAAGGAAGCGGGCCGCGACAAGGCGGCGCCGGCCGGCGGCCTTGCCGGCCTCGGCATCGACATCCCCGGCATCATCGGCACCTCGCTGGAAGCCGCGGGGCTGCTGAAGGGCGGCCGCAACCTCGCCCAGAAGGGCGCTACGGTCGGCGGCGTCGATATCGGCGCCATCCTCAGCAAGTCGTTCGAGGGGGCAGGCCTGCTGCGGCCGGAAGGCGAGGCGCCGCCGCCAACCCCGGGCGGCCTCGCCGCGGCCGGCTGGGACGGCGACGAGCGCTGGCAGATGCGGGACGGCGCCCTGCACGGCAAGGTCTCGTCCGGC
>JAXMCI010000093.1:0-1642 GCA_046349435.1 Dongiaceae bacterium
CCAGCGACACCGCCGGCCAGCCCGGGACCTCCTCCACGGCCCGGTTCCAGGCCAGCACCGTCTGCCGCCACACCGCCCAGGGATCCCCGAGCAGGCTGTCGTCGAGCAGGGCGCTGCGGAAGGCGTCGAACGTCGCCGGCGTCACCGCCACCGGCTCGATGCCGTTGGCCGAGCACCAGCCCATCAGCCGCGACAGCTGGGCGCGGACATGGCGGGTGCCCAGGCCCAGGACGAGGCTCGCCCAGGCGGCGCTCAACGGGTGCAGCCGGCGGCCCGGCATGATCCGCAGGCCGGTCAGCGCCATCGCCGCGGTCAGCAGGCTCCGGGCATTGGCCCAGCGTGCCGGGCTGACCCCGGCGGCGGCCGGGGCCGCCTTGCGGATCAGCCGGCGGAGCAGGGCGGTATCGGCCGGCAGCTCGTGCGGCAGGTGGCCCAGCACCCTGCAGACGGTGCGGATGCCGGAGGCCAGCTCGCCGCGCCGGCGCGGGTCCGGCTCGGCCCGGTCCAGCGCCGCGATCACCGCCACCAGCGTCGGCGCGGCAGGATCGAGGAAGGTGTTGGCCGTACGGGGCTTGTCGTCGATCGTGAGGGTCATGAGGTGACTCCGGGGGACTCGTGCGGACTCAAGTGTCCGTTCGTGAGGACCTAGCATGATTCGTCGAGACCATTGACGTGGCGATGTATTCACGAGACATGGCCAAGTCGTTGACCTGACGTGACTTGAGCGGCCCGGCACGGTCAGTCACGCTGGCCGGCCAGGAAGCGCTCGAGGTCGCGCGGATCGATGCGCACCGCGCGGCCGATGCGGATCACGCTCAGCGCCCCGGCATCGGCCAGGCGGCGGACGGAGCGCTCCGAGAGCTGCAGCCGCTCGGCGACGTCGGCATAGGTCAGCAGTCGGGCCGGCGCGCCCTTGGCCGGCCTGGACGGACGGCGACGGCTCATCGGACATCGTCCGTCGGGGCCGTCCCGATGGGCCGCGGCTCGGCCTGCTCGCGCGCTGCCAGGCGCCCGAGCAGGCGGGCGAGGAGGCGGATGGCCGCGGCGGGTTGCGGGCCGGCTGCCGGCGGCGGCGAAGGCGAGGGGGTGATGAGACTGCCCAAGGACATCTCCGCGCTGGCGGCGGTGCGGCCGGCGGGCGGCACCGCGTCGGGGCGGATGTCCTTGTGACGGGCGGGCGACGGCCCGGGATGGACGAAATTCGGCCGTCAGTCGCCGAGCTGGTCTCGCTGCGCGAGCAAGCTCCGCTGCCAGGCCACGACGCGGCGCAGCACCCGGTCGCCGCGCTCGTCGAGGTCGCCGCCGAGGAGGATGGAGAGCAGGCGCTCGAAGAAGGCAGCGAAGGGCGCCCCGGCGCCACGGCTGATCTGGCGGCCGGTCACCAGCCAGTAGGCGCTGGCCAGCTCGCGGCACAGCTGCTCGAGGTTGTCCTGGGGCGGGCGACCGCGGCGATGCAGGTCGGCAGCACCGGCGCCGCGATAGCGTGCGCCCTTGACCAGCGGCCGACGGGCGCGCGGGCTCAACGCGAGATCGACCGGGATCACCCCGTGCAGGCGCTGCAGGGCTGCGGGGTCGCCGACCAGCGCCGCCGGCGACGGGGCCTCGACGGCGCCGTACCGCGACAGCTCGGCGTGCGCCGCCG
>JAXMCI010000094.1:0-3372 GCA_046349435.1 Dongiaceae bacterium
GCCGGCGCATCACCTCGAGGAACTCGTTGCAGCGCGCGCCGCGATCCTCCCAGCGATAGCCGCAGGCCTCGACCTCCTCCTTGTTCCAGCCGACGCCGATGCCGAAGTCGATGCGGCCGTCGCTCAGCCAGTCGAGGGTGCACATCTCCTTGGCGGTGTAGATCGGGTTGCGCTGCGGCACGAGGGCGACGCCGGTGCCGAAGCGGATCGACTTGGTCGCCGCCGCCAGGAAGCCGAAGCTCGCCGTGACGTCGAGCATGCCGCCGCCCGGCGGCACCGGGATGCGGCCGTCCTTCGAGCCGGGGTAGCCGAAGGTGTTGCGATCGAACAGGGCGACGTGCTCGCCCATCCAGATCGACTCCAGCCCCATCTCCTCGGAGCGGCGCCCGAAGTCGCGCATCATGGCGGGGGTCGCCAGCGGCGACATGAAGGTTGCGAACACGCCGAACTTCATAGGGTCCTCCTCTACTTCTTCACCGGATGGGCGGCGAGCGCCGCCTCGTCGACCTCGACGCCCCAGCCCGGGCCGCTGGGCAGCAGGTAGTCGCCGTTCTCGAACACCGGCGACCGATCGACGATGTCATCCCGCCACGGCACGCCGTCGATGTCGATCTCCATGATGCGGAAGTTCGGCACGGCGGCGCAGAAATGCGCGCTGATCGCGCTCGCCAGGTGGCCGTAGAAATTGTGCGGCGCGACGTTGACCTCGTACAGGTCGGCCAGGGCGGCGATCTTCAGCGATTCGGCGAAGCCGTTCCTCACCACGTCGACGATCGCCGTGTCGAAGGCATAGTGCTCGAAGTACGGCCGGAAGTCGCGCCGTTCGAGCAAGGTCTCGCCCGAGGCGATCAGGCACGGCGCATCGCGGCGGATCAGGGCGATCGACTGCGGATCGTGCATGTCGAGCTCGAGCCAGGTCAGGCGCGACGGCGCCACCGCCTCGGCGATCCGCCGGAACCCCTCGGTGCGGAAATGGAAGTTGAGATCGAGCATGATACCGACGTCCGGACCGCAGCCGGCGCGGAAGGCGGCCACGGTGCGGGCGGCGCTCTCGGCGATGAAGGCGTCCCAGTTGCGCTCCGGGAAGCCGCGGCCGACGACGAAGCCCGGCCGATAGGCGATCAGCCTGCCGTCGACCTCGAGCGCGACGTTGGTCTTCAGCGCGCCGAAGCCGCGCGCCTTCACCTCGGCCCCCAGGCGGGTCATGTCGTCGTAGGTGCGCACCGCCGGGGTGCGCACGATGTCGGGATTGCGCAGCCGGTAGGAGCCGCAGTGCGACCAGTAGACCGGGATGCGGTCGCGCAGCTTGCCGCCGAACAGCTGGTAGACCGGCACGCCGAGCGCCTTGCCCTTGAGGTCGAGCAGGGCGTTCTCGATGGCGCCGATCGCCTGGCGCGCGACGCCGCCACGCGACTGCACCGAGCGCGTGGCGAGCACGGCATTGACCAGCTCGATGTCCATCGGGCTCATGCCGATCACCGACGGCATCAGGCTGGCGATCGCGCCCGACAGGCCGGGGCTGCCGAAGCTCTCGTTGTACTCCGACCAGCCGACCAGTCCGTCGTCGGTCACCAGCTTGAGGAAGGAGAACGTGCGCCAGCCGGCGTCGCAGCCGAAGATCTCGTAGGATGCCACCTTCATCGGAACCGCCCCCCGTCCAGTGCCTGGCACGCCGAGTGTGTCCGCTCGCCGGGCCGCCGGCCAGCAGCAATACAATTACCGGCAAGACTGGTCGATGACGCGCCGGCCGACGAGCGGTACTGTCCGGCGGGACGCTTGGGATGCAGCCGACCGGTGGGGAAGCCGGTCGCGGACATGGCCGGCGAGTCGTGCAAGGCGGACCGGGGCAATGGGACTGGACGTCAAGACCCTCTACCTCATCAACATCTCCGTGCTGATGCTCAGCGCCGCCGCCGGCGCCTGGTTCTGGCGGCACTATCCCGACACGCCCTGGCCGCTGTGGTGGGCGCTGGCCACCGGACTCAGCGCCGCCGGCCTCATGCTCCTGGCGATCTTCGGGCCGAGGCCGACGCCCGCGATCGGCGGGCCGGCGATCGTCCTGCTGTTCGCCGGCTACGTCCTGGTGTGGGAGACCATGCGGCAGTTCAACGGCCGACCGCCGTTGCGCTGGAAGTTCCTCTGGCTGGTGCTGGGCTTCGCGGCCGCCTTCGCCATCGCCGTCGCGCTCGACGTGCCGGTCGGGCACCGTGCCGCGCTGGCCGCCGCGGCGCTGGCGATCCTCGCCGTCCTCGCGGCCGCCGAGCTGCTGCGCGGTCGCGCCGACGAACGGCTGCGCAGCCGCTTCATCCTCGCCGCCATCTTCCTGGTCATGGCCGGGCTGTTCGGATTGCGCGCCGGACTGCCCTTCCTGCGGCCGGCCGAGGTCAGTGCACGCGGCTACTACGACCCGCTGCACGGGCTGCTGCCGATGGCCAACTCGATCAGCATCGTGTGCCTGGGAATCGGCCTCATGATGATGGCCAACGAGCGCATGAGCCGGCGGCATCGCCGGCTGGCGCTGACCGACGAGCTCACCGGCCTGGCCAACCGCCGCTCCTTCCTCGACCGTGCCGGACGCGCGGCGCAGCGGGCGACGCGCAACGGCGGCAAGGCGCATGTCCTGATGATGGATCTCGACCGCTTCTCGGCGCTCAACGAGCGCTTCGGCCATGCCGGCGGCGACGCCGCCCTGGTCGCCTTCGCCGACCTGCTGCGCCGCCATCTGCGTCCCGAGGACGCCGTGGCCCGCTATGGCGGCGAGGAATTCTGCGCCCTGCTGGCCGACGTCGACGATGCCCAGGCTCTGGCCGCGGCCGAGTCGCTGCGCGCCCGGCTGGCGGCACAGCCGCTCGACATCCACGGCCAGCCCTGGCCGGTCACGGTCAGCATCGGCGTGGCGCCGGTCGTCGACGGCGACGTCGAGGCCGCGATCCTGCACGCCGACGCGGCGCTGTATCGCGCCAAGGCCGAAGGCCGCAACCGCGTGGCTGGCGCACCGGCCGCCACCGCCCCGGCGGCCGGACCCTCGCGCTCCGGGATCGCCGCCTGACAGGCTCCGTCGGCGGCATGAAAAAGCCATGAAAGAGTAGACTCTCGCGCGCCATGAAGCACCGTACCAGGACATCCGTCTCCCGCCGCCGCACGCTGGCCCTCGCCGGCGGCGCCCTCGCCTCGCCGCTGCTCGGCAGCGGCCTCGCCCGCGCCGCCGACGACTGGCCGAGCAAGCCGGTGCGCTACATCAACTCCTTTCCCGCCGGCGGCCCGACCGACGTGCTGTCGCGCATCGCCTGCCAGAAGCTCAGCGAGCTCACCGGCCAGCAGTTCGTGGTCGAGAACAAGGGCGGCTCGGGCGGCAATGTCGGTGCCGATGCG
>JAXMCI010000095.1:0-2242 GCA_046349435.1 Dongiaceae bacterium
GATGTGGCCGTAGCCGTGGCCGCCGAAGCTGGCCAGCCGCGTGCGGTAGCAGATGTCGTGGCTGATCACGACCCGCTCGAGATGGCCGTGGTCGATCAGGGCACGGATCAGCTTGAGCCGGGTCGCGTCGTTCGGCATGTCGATGTCGCTCAGCCCGTAGTAGCTCGCCTCCTGGCCGAACAGGTCGAACTCGATGGTGACGCCGCTGTCGGCCAGGCGCAGCAGGCGCTCGACGTCGAAGATCGTGCGGTCGATGTGGCTGATCACCACCCGCTCGGTCGGCTGGCCGGCGGCGCGGATGAAGTCGGCGACCTGCTGCGGCTGGTCGGGATCGCGCCCGGGATGGACGTTGATCGCCGCGCCGGTCTCGGCGGCGGCCAGCAGCGCCGCCTGCATCACGCGCTTCTCGGTGGCCGTCCACGGCGACTGGCAGCCGATCTCGCCGATCATGCCGGCGCGCACGTCGGTGCCCCAGGCGCCGTCGAGCACCTGGCCGATCATCTCGGCCGCGAAGTCGTCGACCGTGCGGCCGTGGTTCCTCGGGTCCTGGTAGTCGTTGACGTAGTAGCCGCAGCCCATGATCAGGTGCACGCCGGTGCCGGCGGCGATGCGGCGCAGGCCCTCGGGGTCGGGCGACAGGCCGCCGCAGGTCAGCTCGACGATGGCGTCGCCGCCGTCGTGCTTCATCATCGCCACCTCGCGCGTCGCGATGTCCTCGAGGTCGAGCATGTACTTGCGCCCGGCGCGCCGGATTCCGTGGCCGTAGTTGAGCTGCCAGACGTTCTCCAGGGTGATCTCCGGCCCGAGATCGTTGTCCGAGCGCGTGCCGGGCGGACGGATGTCGCACAGCACGTGCTCGTGCATGAGCGTGCGGCCGAGCCGTTCCGGCTCGATCGGGCCGAGCACCGTCTGCACCTTGCCGGCGAGGTCGGCTCGCCGCAGCGCCGCGCCGCTCATTGCGGCTCCAGCTTGGCCGCCTCGACCACCTTCTTCCACTTGGCGTGCTCCGTCTCCATGTGCTTGCTCAGCGCCGCGGCGTCGCCGGCCAGCGGCGCGGCGCCGGCGTCGCGGATCCTCTTGATCACCGCCTCGGTCTGGATGCCCTTGGTGACCTCGTCCGACAGCTTCTTCACGATCTCGGGCGGCGTGCCGGCCGGGGCCGCGACGTACCACCAGGGGGCGGCGTCGAAGCCGGGGTAGCCCTGCTCGGCGATGGTCGGCACGTCGGGCAGCGCGAACCAGCGCTTCGACGTGCTGACGCCCAGCGCCCGCAGGGCGCCCGACTGGATGTGCGGCAGGTAGGGCGGCAGGTTGTCCATGGTGCTGGGAATGTGGCCGGCCAGCAGGTCCTTCATGACCAGCGAGCTGCCGCGATAGACGACATGCTCGACCTTGATGCCGGCGAGCTCGGCGAAATACTCCATCGCGAGATGGCCCGAGCCGCCGACCGCCGGCGAGCCATAGCTCACCTTGTTGGGCCCCTGCGCCTTGCAGGCGGCGACGTACTCGGCCAGCGTCTTGGCCGGGAAGCTCGGATGCACGGCCAGCACGTTGGCCACCTCGCCGACCAGGGCGACCGGCGCGAAGCTCTTCACGCTGTCGTACGGCATGCTCTTGTAGAGGAAGTTGTTGGTCACCGCCGTGCCGATGGTGCCGAGCAGCAGGGTGTACCCGTCGGGCGGCGCCTTGGCGACCAACTCGGCACCGACGTTGCCGCCGGCCCCGGCCTTGTTGTCGACGATGACCTGCTGGCCCCACGCCTCGGTCAGGTGCTGGGCGACGATGCGGCCCAGCAGGTCGGTGGTGCCGGCCGGCGCGAACGGCACCACGAGCCGGATCTGCTTGCTGGGATAGTCGCCCTGCGCCCAGCCGCGGCGGGCGAGCAGCGGCGTGGCGAGCAGCGGCGTGGCGAGCGCGGCGGGCAGGGCGGCCGCCATCACGGCGCGGCGGCGGATCGGCTGGGTCATCGAGGTCCTTCGGTCGGGTCGGGGCGGACTATAGAGCGCCGTATCGCAGAGACAATGCAGTGAAAACCATCAACCTTGATTCCCGTTTGCACGGCCAACCCTAGATGGAAGGCATGAACGCCGCCTTCTTCCCGTCGACCGCCTGGCCGTC
The DNA here is from genome assembly GCA_046349435.1 of Dongiaceae bacterium. GTDB lineage: Bacteria > Pseudomonadota > Alphaproteobacteria > Dongiales > Dongiaceae > JAXMCI01. The sequence goes on from JAXMCI010000095.1 coordinate 2,119, forward strand.
GACCGCCCGGCCGTCGACCACCCGGGTCGCGAATCGCGCACCCCCCTCACTGGCATTCAGTAATTCCCGTAGGGTCTTGGGTCCCTGCTGCCGGAGCGGACGGAAAAGCCTGCCCCCGTCGCAT